>NZ_NITZ01000099.1 GCF_002632615.1 Xenorhabdus miraniensis | reverse complement strand
TAAGGTCACAGGCGGTTCGGGTTCAACGGCTGGCGCAATCGTCTGACGCTCAACCGCAACGATGCCAGCCACGTCCTGCATGGGCACGGCACTGTCAAGCAGCAGCGCAAAGGCGCTTTCCGGCTCGGCGACCTGACACAGATACCCATTGGCATCCATGCCCGGCGGGAACACCACGCGCAGCGGGGTGATCCCTTTGGCGGCCAGTGCCACGGCCAGTTTCACCGCGGCTTCATTGCCGGCACTGTCATTGTCGAAGGCGATCAGTATCTGCTTAATCCCGTAGTGTTCAAAGGCCTGCCAGTGGTCAGCCGTGACCCCGTTCACCCCATAGGCGGCGGTGACATGGCGGTGCCCGGCGGCCCAGAACGACAGCGCATCGATCAGCGATTCACACAGGATCAGGCTTTTCGAGGCCACCAGTGCGGCTTCATTCCAGATCCCACGGTGTGCCCCCGGCAGGTAAATATGTTTGGGCGTCCCGGCCCGCAGGCGGTCAATAATTTTGCGGCCATACATTTCCTGCACTTCGCCATTCAGACCGATCACCGGAATGACCAGCGAGCCGCTGAAGTGTTCATGCCCGCTGTCACGCAACAACCCGGCAGCCTGAAGCTGCGCGCGGATCTCCGCCCCGGCTTTCAGTTGTCGGGCGGGCAAGCGATACCCCAGTGTCCGGTTGGCAAAGCCCAGCTTAAACTGCGCCACTAATTCAGGCTGGTTAAGCCGCCGTTGGGTCAGATAGGCCTGCGCTTCCGGGGCATTGAGCAGCGTATGGTGATAGAACTCAACCCCCCGCGACAGCAGTGCCTGCTGCCCGG
>NZ_NITZ01000098.1 GCF_002632615.1 Xenorhabdus miraniensis | reverse complement strand
TAGATGGTGTCGTCATGAATAAATTCATGTAATAATAACTCTTTATTACATGAATGGATGACTTTAATCATGAGTAAACCCACACACCGCCGTCACGATATCTCTGATCGTGTTTGGTATTTACTTGAGCCTCACCTACCAGGACGTAAGGGGGCCTGGGGACGTGTCGCTTATGATAATCGACTATTTATTAATGCGGTATTCTGGATTTTACGGACAGGTGCTCCCTGGCGAGATTTACCCCCCGATTATGGCGATTGGAAAAATACGCATCGCCGTTTTTGTCGGTGGCGTGACAAAGGCGTATGGGAAGGATTGCTTGAAGAACTCATCTCTGAACCGGATTTCGAATGGCTAATGATTGACGCCAGTCACATTAAGGTTCATCCCCATGCCGCAGGAGCGGAAGGTGGCAATCAGGATATGGGGCGTACAAAAGGGGGCTCAATACCAAGATACACCTGGCCGTGGATGCGCATGGTATGCCGGTCAGAGCACTTATTACAAGCGGTACCACAGCGGATTGTTCACAAGCTGAGATCTTGATTGAAGGAATAGATGCGGAACATTTATTGGCGGATCGGGGCTATGATAGCAATGCCGTTGTTGAACGAGCAGAAAAACAAGGCATGGAAGCGCAAATTCCCAGCCGCAAAAATCGCAAAGTGAAACGGGAATATGACCGAGAACTCTATCGGCTCAGGCACTTAGTTGAAAATGCTTTTCTCCATCTTAAACGTTGGCGTGGTATAGCGACCCGTTATGCCAAAACGAGTGCCTCATTTCTTGCTGCCGTTCAGATTCGTTGTCTCGCTCTTTGGTTAAATA
>NZ_NITZ01000097.1 GCF_002632615.1 Xenorhabdus miraniensis | reverse complement strand
TGCACAGGCCTTGCGTATTCATGAAAGTACGGTCAGCCGTCATCTAAAAGATTTCATCGCTCAGGAAAAGTTCACCCCGGAAAATGGCGGCTCTGAAAGCCGTTTATCTGCCGAACAAACCGTCGACCTGATCGATTATTTGACGGCCAATTTGATGCATACTACCGCTCAAATTGTGGCCTATGTCCGAGCACGTTGGCAGGTTTCTTTCAGCGTGGGCGGAATGACGAAATGGCTTCACCGCCAAGGTTTCCGCTACAAAAAACCAAAGGGAGTGCCTCATAAATTCGATGCGGATAAACAGCAACAATTTATTGATGACTACCAATCGCTGAAAAACAGAGTGGGTCAGAGTGAACCGATCCTATTTATTGATGCGGTGCATCCTTCACAGTCCACAAAGCTCAGCTATGGCTGGATGAAAGCAGGAAAAAATCAGGTAAAAGTGGTCGAAACCACCGGCAGTCGTACCCGTCTCAATATTCTGGGTGCCCTCAATTTACAACGCATTGAAGACACGGTGATCCGTGAATATCCGAGCATCAATGCTAAAAACATCGCGTATTTCTTCGGGGCGATCCGGGAAACTTACCCGCTTTCGCAAAAAATCCATATTATTCTGGATGGTGCGGGTTACCACCGAGCCGAGTTGGTGAAAGATATTGCGTATGTCCTGAATATTGAATTGCATTACCTGCCGCCTTACAGCCCAAACCTCAATCCGATAGAGCGATGGTGGAAGTATATGAATGAGCAAGTGCGTAATAATGTCTATTTTCCGAATGCGAAAACGTTCCGTGAAACCCTTCGTCACTTTTTTCATGTCACTTTGCCAGAAAAAGCGAAAGAACT
>NZ_NITZ01000096.1 GCF_002632615.1 Xenorhabdus miraniensis | reverse complement strand
CATGGAAGCCTGTGCCACTTCCCATTATTGGGGACGGACGTTGCAGTCTATGGGCTATCATGTCCGAATTGTTCCCACCCAGCATGTAAAAGCTTTCAGCCATCATCAAAAAAACGATGCCAATGATGCGTTGGCTATCTGTGAAACGGCCTGTCGGCCCGCTCTCCATTTTGTTCCCATCAAAACGGTAGAACAGCAAGATCTCAAAGCACTGCACCGTGCCCGTCAGCTCATGGTGGAACAGCGTACTGCTCTTGCTAACCAAATCCGAGCCTTTCTCGCTGAGCAGGGAATAATTGTACCTGTAGGGATTCAGAAACTCCAACAGCATCTCCCTGATATTCTGGAAGAAGGTGATAATGCTCTGTCATGTGTGCTGCGTCGTTTATTGCATACGCTGCGGGAAGATCTTCAGAATTTGAACGTCAGCATTCATGAAATGGATAACGAAATTACGGCACTTTCCCGTCAGCAAGCAGGGTATGGACACTTGCTGACTATTCCCGGTGTCGGTCCCTTGATTGCGGCGGCTTTCGTGAGTGACGTCAACGCATCCCAATTTACTAATGGCCGACAGTTGTCAGCCTGGTGTGGTTTGGTTCCCCGGCAACACAGTTCGGGCGGGAAAAGCCGTCTTTCTTCTCTGAGTAAGCAGGGCAACCGTCATCTCCGAACGTTAATTATTCATGGTGCCCGAGCGATGATGCAGGGCGTGCAAAAACGGGATGATCCTTTAGGCGAGTGGCTAAGAACACGGATTACCCGATGTGGCCCCATGAAAGCCGTAGTTGCTTTAGCTAACAAGCTGACCCGAATTATCTGGCGTATTCTGACAGATGAGGTTGATTATGATATGAAAAAAGCTTTTGCTGTCCATTAATTGAAT
>NZ_NITZ01000095.1 GCF_002632615.1 Xenorhabdus miraniensis | reverse complement strand
CGCCCGCACCCGCAGAACGGCCGCCCGCCGCCCAGACAAGCTGGTCAGCGTCCAGCCGTTGCCGACAATCCTGAAAGTGTACCTCGGCGTTTTGGGTTCGCGGCCGTTAACGGAACAGGTAAAAGCCGTTCTTTAATAGCATGATATTGAAAGGAAAAATGACGTAAAAAAGTATGACCGCACCCGGACTCGTCTGAGGATGGCCTCAACGAGATAGACGGGGAACGTATTTACCAGAAAGGCCACCGGTTACGGCAACTGGGTCAGCACCTGTTCGAGTATGATGAGGCCGGGCGGATGACCGCGATGCAGCTGTGGCAGGAAGGCCACCGCGCTCAGCTCACCAAGTTCAGGTGGAACAGCCAGAACCAGCTTATCGGGGTACTGACGCCGGGCGGCCAGCAGTGGGATTACCGCTACGACGCGTTCGGGCGGCGCACGGAAAAAGTGTGCGAACGGGCGGGACTGCGCACCACCTGCCTGTGGGACGGCGATGTGCCGGCGGAAATCCGGGAATACCGGCACAACCGGCTGTACAGTATCCGTCATCTGGTGTTTGATGGCTGGCAATTACTGGCGCAACAGGTGCAGTTTTTTAGCCTGAACCCGGAAAACCGCCATGAACTGCTGGCCGGGGAGATTCAGACCCAGTATGCGGTATGCGCCCCAACGGGTGAACCGCTGGCGCTGTTTGATGCCGCCGGGCACCGGGTCTGGCGCCAGCCGCCGCAGAGTTTGTACGGATTGCGTCTCGGTGTGCCGGGGGAAAATGCCGAACTGAATCCGGGATTAAAATTCGCCGGTCAGTGGCTGGATGAGGAGAGCGGGCTGGTCTACAATCGGTTTCGGTATTTTTTGCCTGTTGCGGGTGTGTACCTGACACCGGATCCCATTGGGCTAATG
>NZ_NITZ01000094.1 GCF_002632615.1 Xenorhabdus miraniensis | reverse complement strand
TCGTCGGTCTGTTGGGTATTCTTAAGGCCGGCGCGGCCTATCTGCCGCTCGACCCAGCCTATCCGGCTGAACGGCTGGCCTATATGCTGGAGGATGCCACTCCCGTGGCCCTGCTGACTCAGGCTATTTGGGTGGAAACCTTAGGCAGCCATCTGCCTACTGTTGTGCTTGACGCCCGCTCACCATCCGTCCTTGACAGTGAGCCAGACAGCAACCCCGACAGCCGTGCACGGGGACTGACTTCACGCCATCTGGCCTATGTCATTTACACCTCCGGCTCCACCGGCCAGCCCAAAGGGGTGATGGTGGAACACGCGAATGCCATTCGCCTGTTAGCCGCAACACAAGACTATTTCCAGTTCAATGGCAACGATGTATGGACACTGTTCCACTCATTTGCTTTTGATTTCTCGGTATGGGAGATATGGGGCGCCTTATCCTATGGTGGTCGATTGGTTATCGTCCCGGCGGCTTGTGCCCGTTCACCACAGGCGTTCTATGCGCTGTTGTGTCAGGAACGTGTGACCGTACTGAACCAGACCCCCAGTGCTTTCCGCCAGCTTATCCCTGCTCAGGATGACACGGCACATTCCCTGCGCTGCATTATTTTCGGCGGCGAGGCGCTGGAGTTGCCGATGCTGGCGCCCTGGGTTGCGAATAACCCTGTTCAGCAGACCCGTCTGGTGAATATGTACGGTATTACCGAAATCACCGTCCATGCCACCTATCGGGAACTGACCGGGGAGGATATTACCGGAGGACGTGGCAGCCTGATTGGTCAGCCATTACCTGACCTGCGTGCTTATCTCCTCGATAATAACGGCCAGCCTGTGCCAGTCGGCGTAACGGGCGAGCTGTATATCGGTGGTGCCGGTGTCACCCGTGGCTACCTCAACCGCCCTGAACTCACTGCGGAACGCTTTATTGCTGACCCGTTCTCCGGCACACCTGACGCCCGGTT
>NZ_NITZ01000093.1 GCF_002632615.1 Xenorhabdus miraniensis | reverse complement strand
AAATTGTTATATGAGATTATTTTGTATGGCTAAGGATAACGAAATTAAATTAGAACGAATGTCAATTGTTTGCGATCCTTTTTTGGATGAAGATATTGGTATGCTGGATAAAGAGCAAATAAAAACAGAGGGTTTTATTGATTCAATTGATGATAAAAAATGTGAAATACGATATGGCAGGAGTCATTATCGTGAAAATATTTTACTTGATTATTTAGCTAGTTTTTTATTAGGTTTTTGTATTTTCATTAACGATGTTATTAATACATGGAAAGCGAATAAGGAAAATAACCAACGTTGGAAAATGCGGTTTATGGATATGAAGATGAGGTATTACGTTAAATGAAAAAATTAATAAAAAAAATAGTAAAAAAACTTTTTAGTGTGAAAACACCCCCAACAGAGCTTTTATTAACATTTGGTGATCCTGCTCTGGAGGAAAAGATAATTCCGCTAGACAATAAAACTGTAAAACGTGCAGGTTTTTTGGATATAATAAATAATAAGGAGTGCCATTTTCGTCATAATCTTATCAGAGCAAGAAAAGAAGTTATAATACCTGTGATGGTTGGATTTATGTTAGGTTTTGTTTTTTTTATTAATGACAACATTAGTACATGGAAAGCTTCAGAAAAAACTATCCTTCTACTTTTAAAGAGTGCAAAAGAAAATTATGGGGAACAGTTTTATTTAAATCCTGAAGCATCTAAATCTACTAAATTATTGAAGATAGTATCAGATGATACAAGGGTATCATTAATGGAATATTTACATATTAGCTATTCTAATGATAGTATTTATGGCGAGGAAAGAGCTAGAGATTCTCTTATTTTAGATGCAAGTTTTGGACTGTTTTTCCTGAGTAGCAACATTCTTCTTATCAGCATATTTTTAAGGTTACGTAGGCCTGCAAATTTCATCATTGATCATGAAAGACAACTTTTTTACACTTGGAAAAAAGGAAA
>NZ_NITZ01000092.1 GCF_002632615.1 Xenorhabdus miraniensis | reverse complement strand
GCCGGCACCATATAATCCGGCAAAACCGCACTCAGGTGAGTACGCAGGTTGTTGACCAGTACTTCATCCGCTTCCGCCACGACATAGGCCACCAGCCGTTTACCTTGCCCGTCAGCCAGTGCCAGCACGACCGCCTCATGCACCGCTGGGTGTTCCAGCAAGCGGGTTTCAATTTCCCCCGGTTCTATACGAAAACCGCGAATTTTCACCTGCTGGTCATTGCGGCCAAAGAATTCCAGATTGCCGTCCGGCTGGTAACGGGCCAGATCCCCCGTGCGGTACATCCGGGCACCCGATACCGGACTAAAGGGGTCGGGGATAAAACGTGCTTCACTTAAGGCTGGCTGGTTCAGATAACCCCGCGCAACCCCTACGCCACCGATATAGATTTCTCCCACACAGCCTAACGGCACCGGTTGCCCATTGCTGTCCAGCAGGTAAATACGGGTATTTTTGAGTGGCCAGCCGATGGAACGATCTTCGTCCGGGGAGGAGACTGCCTGACAGGTGGCCGTAACGGTATTTTCCGTCGGGCCATAGGCGTTTAATAACCGGGGGCGGTGACCTTCCTGTGCAAACCAGTCCTGAAGGGCTTTTTTCTGGACGGCCTCACTGCCAATAATAACTAGCCTGAGCGCGTCAGGCAGCGGTAATCCTTTGTCTCTGGCCGCCAGTTCAGACCAGAATAACGTGGGCAGGAACATCACCGTAATACGGTTTTTCCGGGCTAAGGCAATAAATTCCGGCATGGACGCCAGCCAGCTATCATCGCGAATGACCAACGTGGCGCCATGACATAATGACGAGAAACACTCCTCGACCGAGACATCAAAGGCAAACGCCGCAAACTGCAATACCCGGTCCTGAGCCATCACGCCATAAAGCTCGTTCACCCCCAGCGTACGTTGATAAATTGCCTGATGCTCCACCATCACCCCTTTTGGCTGGCCGGTAGAGCCCGAGGTGTAAATCACATAGGCCAGATG
>NZ_NITZ01000091.1 GCF_002632615.1 Xenorhabdus miraniensis | reverse complement strand
AGGCGTTCAATCTTATTTATCCATGGCGAATAAACCGGTAAAAACAACAAATTAAATTTAGGATTTTGTTTTAGCCATGCCCTGACTTTCCGGCTTTTATGAATGCCATAGTTATCTAAAATCAACGTGATGTTTTTTGCATGGCGATATTGGTCACTCAGTTCCTCTAACATTTTGATAAATAAATCAGAGTCTTTCTTGATACCGCTGACATAAGTCACTCGGCCTGTTTGGGCGTCAAGGCAGCCTGCAAGGTAGTGTTTTTGGTTTTTGCCCGGCGTCATGACCCGTTTTTGTTGCCCTTTCAAACACCAGTCCGCCCCGATTTTGGGGTTAAGGTCAATATCGACTTCATCTTCGTAAAAAACAGGATGGTGTTCTGACACGCTGGATAAGGCTTCAGTGATTTTTGCCATTTTTTCGTCATACTCAGGATCCGGCTTTTTTACGGTAGGTGCCGCCCTTCGCCAAACAATACCAGCCTGACAGAAATAACGATAGAGCGTACTTTGCGACAGTGATAACCCTAATAATTCATTGATTATTCGGGTAATAAGCTCAATACTCCAACGTGAACGCAGGTAACCCAAATCCTGCGGGGAATGCTGTAGTAAGAACGACAGCAAACTAAAAAGTGGCGCTAAATTCCAGGTGGCAGGTCTTCCTGACGGTAGACTTTTTAAGCCTTCCAGCCCATACAGCGTAAACCAATTTACCCAACGATTAACCGAAGAACGTGAACAATGAAGGGGTCTGGAGACATCAGAAACGGTCTTGCCTTCATGTAACATTAAGAGTGCCATGAGCCGGCGTGCATAATCTTTGTCCCGGGTTTTATGAATAAATTTTTTCATCTGACGTCGTTCATTTCGGGGTATTGGTGCTATGATTGGCATCGCTCAGTCCATTTTGGGATTTTTTTGATTTGGCGATTAATCAGATCGCAAAAACCGGACTGAGTTCCCTTCCCGTGATCTACTATTTTGAAAGCTTATTTATA
>NZ_NITZ01000090.1 GCF_002632615.1 Xenorhabdus miraniensis | reverse complement strand
AGCTCATATTCCATTGTTTCCTGAGTCCAGGTCATAAAACGTCGCCAGTGGTATTTAGCCTGCCTCCAGACAATTTCAATCAGATTCAGCTCTGGGCTGTAGGTGGGAAGATAAAGTAAAAACAGGTTGTGCTCCTGTAACCAACGACGTTCTATTTCTTTCTCGAGTCCATGGTGAATACGCGCATTATCTAACACGACAAATGTCAGGCGATCATCTCCTTGTTGGGCGATCTGCTCTAAAAAATCAATGACATCAGCCCGCGTGACATTGTCAGAGATTATCTGGTAAAACAGCGTGTTATCGGTGTAATTTAGCGCCCCCAAGACTGACCGCCTGACATGATTTTGTGGTTCTGTTTCATGAGGCTTACCCCGTGGGCTCCATCCGTATTGCACCGGGGGGGAGGCGTAAAAACCCGCCTCATCAAGATAGATCAGCCGGTAATGCTCCGACCGCGCGACCGCCTTCATTTTATTCAGCAAAGCGGCTTTTTCAGCAAACTCCGCTTCATTGCGTTTTTTTTAAAGACAGGCGGGCTCGTTTATAGGTGAATCCCTGTCTTTTCAGGGTATTTGCCAGCGTCTCAAGCGTACAGGGCAGCGGGCCATGCTTGTCCTCTACTTTCTGTGCGATTCGGGCCAGCGTCAGAGATTCCGCACTGGCGGCGTTAACCGCCGTGGCAATCATATCCGATGTCATAGCGGGATAACGGCCTCCGGCATGGCCACCTAACAATCCGGCTATCCCTGAATCGTGCCAGACGTGAACCCAGTCATAGATAACTCGGAGACTGCATCCTATCTCAACGGCGATCTGACGGGGTTTAAGACCTCTGGCAAGCATGAGTAATCCCGTTCCTCGCGTCCGGATATCCCGGTGTGGATGATTCAAAGCCAGTTGTTGTAATGTAATACGTTCAGGTTCAGACAGCGTGATATTCGATTTCATAAGAACAGTCGGAAAGTCATCAGATTAACGATTATAACACCAATGCAGATAGTTTATCTGATCAACTTA
>NZ_NITZ01000009.1:20676-178410 GCF_002632615.1 Xenorhabdus miraniensis | reverse complement strand
CCTCCAAATCGACATCGTTTACAGCGTGGACTACCAGGGTATCTAATCCTGTTTGCTCCCCACGCTTTCGCACCTGAGCGTCAGTCTTCGTCCAGGGGGCCGCCTTCGCCACCGGTATTCCTCCACATCTCTACGCATTTCACCGCTACACGTGGAATTCTACCCCCCTCTACGAGACTCTAGCCAACCAGTCTTAGATGCCGTTCCCAGGTTAAGCCCGGGGATTTCACATCTAACTTAATTGACCGCCTGCGTGCGCTTTACGCCCAGTAATTCCGATTAACGCTTGCACCCTCCGTATTACCGCGGCTGCTGGCACGGAGTTAGCCGGTGCTTCTTCTGCGGGTAACGTCAATCATGAAGCGTCTTCAGCTTCATGCCTTCCTCCCCGCTGAAAGTACTTTACAACCCGAAGGCCTTCTTCATACACGCGGCATGGCTGCATCAGGCTTGCGCCCATTGTGCAATATTCCCCACTGCTGCCTCCCGTAGGAGTCTGGGCCGTGTCTCAGTCCCAGTGTGGCTGGTCATCCTCTCAGACCAGCTAGGGATCGTCGCCTAGGTGGGCCCTTACCCCGCCTACTAGCTAATCCCATCTGGGTTCATCCGATGGCGTGAGGCCCGAAGGTCCCCCACTTTGCTCCTAAGAGGTTATGCGGTATTAGCCACCGTTTCCAGTGGTTATCCCCCTCCATCGGGCAGATCCCCAGACATTACTCACCCGTCCGCCGCTCGCCGGCAAAGAAGCAAGCTTCTTCCCGCTGCCGCTCGACTTGCATGTGTTAGGCCTGCCGCCAGCGTTCAATCTGAGCCATGATCAAACTCTTCAATTAAAGGTTTGATGCTCAAAGAATTTAACTGTGTTAGTTCGTAATGAATTAACTGTTCAGTCACTCTTCAAGACTGGTATCTTTTTCGCCTTCCGGCGTGGATAGCGTCTTGCGAGTGCCCACACAGATTGTCTGATTAATTTGTTAAAGAGCGTGGCAACCAGAAACATTCTTTCGGGTTACGAGGCTGCGTATCTTACGCTTTCCTCTGAGAGTGTCAAGCCTTATTTTTCAGGGCTTTTCACTTTGTCATCTCGACATGTTTGTGTGTTTGTCGTGACAACGGAAGCGCATTATAGGGAGCCTTTAAATTTAGGCAAGCCTTTTTTGTGATTTTTTATTTGAACGATCACAATTTAGGCTAAAAGGCTATTTTTGCCTGTTTTTTATCACATTTGGTAGGTCTGCCAGACTATTAATAACCAAGTCTGCAGCTTGTTCTGCTGCTTCTGTTACCGGTTTTCCTGTACGAACGAGGATCTTAGTTCCAACATTAGCGTCATGTGCTGCCAACATATCTTCTATTTTGTCTCCTACCATATAAGAAGCTGACATATCGATATGTAATGCTTGCTGTGCATCCAACAACATACCTGGTTGTGGTTTACGGCAATTACAGCTCTTCTTATATTCTTCATCATTCCCTTCCGGATGATGAGGGCAATAATAGATACCATCAAGATCGACGCCTCGGTCTGCTAATGACCAATCCATCCATTCTGTTAGCTGCATAAACTGATCTTCTGTAAAAATTTTACGTGCAATACCCGACTGATTTGTTACCAAGACCAGTGCATAGCCCATTTTCTTCAATTCAAGCATGGCTTCAATCACACCATCAATAAATTGAAAATTATCTATCTCATGCACATAGCCATGATCGATGTTAATCGTGCCGTCACGATCTAAAAATACGGCGGGAATACCTTGAGTCACCTGATTACTCCAAGAATGGATCAAGTAAACAGTATCGCATGATTTATTGCTGAATGAGAATGCAGCATTTAATTTATTCCCAGTTGACTTAGACGTCTAGACGCCTTAACATCCACTTTAATTCATGACTTGTTGAAATGTTCTCAAGTCATTCATCTATACATCTAATAAGAAAAAAATGATAAGACTGACTCAGATAAACAAGATATTTCAACAAGGCGCGCGTTCAATCAAAGCGCTTTCAGATATCAACTTACATGTCCCACAGGGGCAAATATATGGCGTCATCGGTTCTTCTGGTGCGGGAAAAAGTACCTTAATTCGCTGTGTGAATATGCTCGAGCGCCCAACTTCGGGTCAGGTATTAGTTGCAGGGCAAGATCTCACTTCTCTTTCAGAACGTGAACTAACTCGCGCACGTCGCCATATTGGCATGATTTTCCAACACTTTAATTTATTATCATCCAGAACAGTATTTGACAATGTTGCGTTACCTTTAGAATTGAACAACACGCCAAAAGCTGAAATAAAGGCTAAGGTTAATGAATTACTGGAGTTGGTTGGCCTTGCTGATAAGCATGACGCGTATCCTGCCAATCTGTCTGGTGGTCAAAAACAGCGCGTCGCTATTGCCCGGGCACTTGCGAACTCGCCGAAAGTACTTTTGTGTGACGAAGCCACCAGCGCATTGGATCCAGCAACAACGCGTTCTATTCTGGAACTATTAAAAGACATTAACCGCCGTTTGGGGTTAACCATTCTTTTGATCACCCATGAAATGGATGTGGTTAAGCGCATCTGTGATCAAGTTGCAGTCATTAGTGGCGGCCAATTGATCGAGCAAGATGTTGTCAGTGCAATATTTTCGCATCCTAAGACTCCGGTGGCTCAAGAATTTATCAAATCTACACTGCATTTGGACATTCCTGAAGATTACTTACAAAAGTTACAGCCGGAATCTGCGCCTGATCGCAGTCCATTATTGAAGTTGGAATTCACGGGTAAATCTGTTGATGCACCTTTAATTTCCATGGCAGTTCGCCGCTTTAATATCGATATCAGCATATTGAGTTCCCAAATGGATTACGCGGGTGGCGTTAAATTTGGTGTTATGCTGGCTGAGTTGGATGGAGAAGGCGATAGCATCAAATCAACAATTGAATTTTTAGAAACGCATCATGTGAAAGTAGAGGTTCTCGGTTATGTCTGAAGGAATGATTTTATTATTAGCTAAAGGAGTCTGGGAAACCCTCGTAATGACTTTCGTTTCTGGTTTCTTTGGCTTTGTGATTGGGTTGCCGGCTGGTGTACTTTTATATGTTACCCGTCCTGGGCAGGTTATTGAAAATGGCACACTTTATCGCATACTTTCTGCATTGGTAAATATTACTCGTTCAATACCTTTCATTATTCTGTTGGTATGGATGATTCCATTTACCCGTTTGATTGTAGGCACATCAATTGGCTTACAGGCGGCGATTGTTCCGTTGACCGTAGGGGCGGCCCCTTTCATTGCCCGCATGGTGGAAAATACATTATTAGAGATTCCGACAGGCTTAATTGAAGCGGCGCGAGCGATGGGTGCAACGCCATTCCAGATTGTTAAAAAGATTCTTTTGCCGGAAGCACTGCCAGGTTTAATTAATGCTGCCACCATTACCTTAATTACTTTAGTCGGTTATTCCGCAATGGGCGGGGCTGTTGGTGCAGGCGGTTTGGGCCAGATTGGCTATCAGTATGGTTATATCGGCTATGATGCAACAGTAATGAATACCGTATTAGCATTACTGGTTGTTTTAGTGTTCTTGATTCAATTAGGTGGCGATCGTTTAGCCAAAACCGTTAATCGTAAATAGCATTATTTCAAATAAGGAGCCACTAACGGCTCCGCTTACAAGGCTTATACCTAAAAGCCTCATTGTAATAGTACTTGTAATAGGTAGTGGTACTTGTAATAGATAGTACACAGTAGCTTGATAAGACAGGTTATAAATCAGTATTCAATAGGGGTGAAAATATGTCAGTAAAATTGAAATCCATTGCAGTAATCAGCGCTTTATTAGGTTCATTAATTATTGCTGGTTGCGGCCAGGAACAACGTGATCCAAACCATATCAAGGTTGGAGTTATTGCAGGGCCTGAGCTTCAAGTTGCTGAAGTTGCCAAGCAAGTTGCTAAAGATAAATATGGCCTTGATGTTGAGTTGACGACATTCAATGACTATGTTTTACCAAATGAGTCACTGAGCAAGGGAGATATTGATGTGAATGTCTTCCAGCATAAGCCTTATCTAGATCAACAAATAAAAGAACGTAACTACAAGCTGGCTATTGTTGGTAACTCTTTCATCTTCCCAATGGCGGCCTATTCCAAGAAAATTAAATCACTGGATGAATTGCAGGATGGTTCTCAAATTGCTGTCCCCAACGATCCAACCAACTTAGGTCGTTCGCTACTGTTATTACAAAAACAGGGTCTAATCACTTTGAAAGAGGGAGTAGGCCTGCTGCCGACCGTTCTGGACATTACCAGCAATCCTAAGCACTTGGATATCGTCCAGCTGGAAGCACCTCAATTACCACGCTCACTGGATGATCAGAAAATTGCTTTGGCTATCATCAATAACACCTATGCAGGGCAGATTGGTTTGACCCCAGAGCAAGATGGGATCTTTGTTGAAGATAAAGATTCACCTTACGTCAATATCATCGTTAGCCGTGAAGACAATAAAGATGCCGAAAATGTGCAAAAATTCGTGAAAGCATACCAATCTCCAGAAGTAGAACAAGAAGCACAAAAAGTCTTTAAAGGTGGAGCAATAAAAGGCTGGTAATCTTTCATATTCAGTCAATCAAGATTAAAATTATCGGGCGGATATTTTTATATCCGCCCGTTTTCGTTGAAAGAAACAAACGACTTTATCGTAGTTTCAATCAATAAGATTAAACCTGTTCCTCACTGACTCTATCAATATAAGGATTCAACTCGATGCGTGTGTTACCTATCTGTTTCATGGCGCTCTTTATGGTGGGGTGTACTTCACTATCAACTCAGGTCGATAAATCCAGTACATCAGATTCGAAGTTGAAACGTCAGTCAGTCAAGAAAAGCAAAACACCATCTTACGTCCATCTATACACCAAAACAGATGAGCTGTTAGGTTTACCATTTAAAGATTTAGGTATTGTAGCTGGGGAATCCTGTCGCAGTACGTTACAAGATCCCCCTGCCAGCATTGCAATTGCCCGGCAAAACATGCTGGCAAAAGCAAATTATCTAAACGCTAACGCGGTCTTACTTCATAAATGTGCGATCTTACCTGGTCAAGGTTGCTACCAAGTTGCCATTTGTGAAGGTTCAGCCCTGCTAACAACCAACAAGTAATTATTATTAAAAAACGCCCATGGCAGATTTTCATTTTACGCAAATCGGAACCATTCATTCTCCTTACAAAGAGAAGTTTGCCATTCCCCGTCAACCGGGTTTGGTGGAAGATGGTACAGGACAGTTAGAATTGCTTGCTCCTTATAATCAGATTGATGCAATACGAGGGCTGGAGCAATTCAGTCATTTATGGATCATTTTCGTTTTTCACCAAACCATGAACGGCGGCTGGAATCCATTAGTGCGCCCTCCCCGTTTGGGAGGAAATGCCAAAATGGGCGTATTTGCCACTCGTTCAACTTTCCGCCCAAATCCGATCGGCATGTCCTTAGTTGAATTGAAAGGAATTCAACACGCTAACAATCGTATCATTCTGGAACTTGGCAGTTTGGATTTAGTGGATGGTACACCCGTGATAGATATCAAACCTTATTTACCTTTTGTCGAATCACGTCCAGAAGCTAAAGCAGGGTTTGCCCAATCAGCACCAATTGCTGATATGAAAATCAATTTCTCGGCAGAAGCGGAATACCAACTTTTATCCCATCAAGCCAATTATCCTCATTTGCGACGTTTTATTAGCCAGATATTAGCTCAAGATCCTCGCCCGGCCTACCGTAAGAAAGAACGAGAAAACCGAATATATGCCGCCCATATATTGGATTTCAATGTCCGTTGGTTGGTGAATGACACTATGACAGAAGTGGTTTCTATCGAACACCGCTAAAACCACTTTTGACATCGCAAGCTCGCTGGTAGACTAGCAGTTTATTTTTATTTTCTGGGCAGGGTGGCGCTACTTGCCGCCCAGAAGCAATTTGCTATCCAATGGAAACTTATATGCGTACTAGCCAATATCTGCTCTCTACTTTAAAAGAGACGCCTGCTGATGCAGAAGTAGTCAGTCATAAACTGATGCTTCGTGCCGGCATGATCCGTAAACTCGCCTCAGGTTTGTACAACTGGATGCCGACAGGTGTCCGCGTGTTGAAAAAAGTTGAAAACATTGTTCGTGAAGAGATGAACAATGCGGGAGCGATTGAGGTTTCCATGCCGGTAGTTCAGCCAGCAGATTTGTGGCAGGAAAGTGGCCGTTGGGAACAATATGGCCCAGAATTACTGCGTTTTGTTGATCGTGGTGAACGTCCTTTCGTTTTGGGGCCAACCCATGAAGAAGTGATCACCGATTTGGTTCGCAACGAAGTCACCTCATATAAACAGCTTCCGCTGAATCTGTTCCAGATCCAGACCAAATTCCGTGACGAAGTTCGCCCACGTTTCGGTGTTATGCGTTCACGTGAATTTATCATGAAAGATGCCTATTCTTTCCACACCAGCCAAGCGTCTCTGCAAGAGACTTACGATAAGATGTATGCTGCTTACAGCAAAATCTTTACCCGTATTGGTCTGGATTTCCGCGCGGTTCTGGCAGATACCGGTTCAATTGGTGGAAATGCTTCTCATGAGTTCCAGGTTCTGGCAGCCAGCGGTGAAGATGATATCGTATTTTCAACCGAATCTGACTATGCAGCTAATATTGAGTTGGCGGAAGCAGTTATGCCATCTCAGGAACGTGCGGCTCCATCTGAGGAAATGCGTCTGGTTGATACACCAAACGCAAAAACTATTGCTGAGTTGGTCGGACAATTCAACTTACCAATTGAAAAAACAGTCAAGACGCTGATCGTTCATGCTGCGGAAGAGAGCGGACATAAGTTAGTTGCTTTGTTGGTACGTGGTGATCATGAACTAAATGAGATCAAAGCAGAAAAATTACCTCTGGTAGCCAGCCCACTGAACTTTGCGACTGAAGAAGAAATTCGTGCCATTGTAAACGCAGGCCCCGGCTCTTTAGGCCCTGTAAACCTGCCTATGCCCGTTATTATTGATCGCAGTGTATCCATCATGAGTGATTTCGGTGCAGGTGCCAACGTTGATGGCAAACACTACTTTGGTATTAACTGGGAGCGCGATCTGCCAGTGCCAGAAGTGGCTGATATCCGTAATGTCGTCGAAGGTGACGCCAGCCCAGATGGTAAAGGCACACTATTAATCAAACGTGGTATTGAAGTTGGTCATATCTTCCAATTGGGTACCAAGTACTCTGATGCCCTGAAAGCGACAGTACAGAACGAAGACGGGCACAATCAAGTTGTCAGCATGGGATGCTACGGTATTGGTGTAACCCGTATCGTTGCTGCCGCCATTGAACAAAATCATGACGATCGTGGCATTATCTGGCCAAATGCGATTGCTCCGTTCCAGGTAGCAATTCTGCCAATGAATATGCACAAATCTTATCGAGTAAAAGAAGTCGCTGAAAAATTATATGCGGACTTGCGCGCCAACGGTATTGATGTGATTTTTGATGATCGCAAAGAACGCCCTGGTGTTATGTTTGCTGACATGGAACTGATTGGCGTACCACATACTCTGGTTATCGGTGATCGTAATTTAGATAACGATGAGATCGAATACAAATACCGTCGCAGTGGCGATAAGCAGATGCTGAAACTGGAAAATATTGTTGAATATCTGCAAGGGCAAATTCAGCAAGCTTAATTTTACTTACGAGCAATAACTCAGTAAAAGCATCAGCGTAAATTGAAAAAACCTGCGTAGTTATCGCGCAGGTTTTTTTATGTGTCTCTGTTATGCGTTATTTTTTTGTATTGCAAGAAGATGACTTATCAAAACGGATTTTGCCTGTTTGGATCACTGAATTATCAAACAATCCATCTTCCATTGAAGGACGCAACGTGTAGTAACCCTCAACTTCCACATAAACTGGGGTTCCTCCTTCCACGCCCGTGGCACTGTAACCACGTTCCAAGTCAATATTTTCAGAAGCATCATAACGTTTGCCGGTACGACATTCCGTAAAAAGGGCTGAATCAGCAAAATAGCTGTATTCTCCTACCAATTTTTTCGGGGTTACCTTGACCAACTCATAGTTAAATTTCGATTCGATTGGCTCGCCGTTGATATCCAGCATAACCAAACTTTCATCTTTCATTTGGTAATAAGATTTTTTGCCATCTTCATTGCTCAATGTGACTTTTTTACCCTTTATTACCCACTTCCCTGTTTCAAAGAAAGTATTTTCCTCACTTTTAGCTTCCAGATAAGACTGCCCCAATATATAGGTCCCATCTTTGGCAAGCTGTAAGGTAGTGTCGATACCTGCGCAATCTGCACAAGGGATAACACCATTAAACACTTTCTCGGTTGGTAACGTCTTACCCTGAGATACATTGCCCGTCTGCAATGCCGGGTTATTCTGCAACATGGAGTTGTCCTGACATCCAACCGATGTAAATACTCCCGCAGCTAACAATACAAATAAAATTTTCTTATTCATCATCATTTAAACCCAATAAATTCAAAAGAATACCTAATCAATTTCGAGTTACAGTACGGCCAACGAAATAGCAACTTGAAGGATAGAGGGTATAACCCATTTTTTATAACGTCCACTCCCTATAAAACATGAGACTTAAGTAACAAAATTGACGCTACTTTACCGCATCCCAAAATACTCAGTGAGAAAAATCAAATTTTATGGCGTAATTTCATTGCCTGATGATGAGGGACAGGTTTAATCTACTCTTAATTTCAACGCAATTCCCACAGATGTATTTAGTAATCACGGTAGATTACTGTGCTATAGTCGTAGGTAGCATTTTTTGCGTTTGAGTTTGGTCAATCACGGGCGGCACGATTACCGCCAGTAACATAGTGGTGAGCAAATATGTTTATAGATACTGAATATCAACCAATTAACTGTGACGATTACGATAACCTTGAACTAGCTTGCCAACGCCAGCTTCATTTGCAGATCCAATTGCGAGATGGTGAAATATTTGAAGGAGAAGCTAAGGAATTGATTTTAAGAAAAAAAGTAGAATATCTCCTCATTGAATCAAAAGAAAAATCCCGTGAATTAAGGTTAGATCACATTATCAGTTTCAGCAATCCAGAAATTGGAACCATTGTTATTGAGCATTCTTCATTGTGATAATAACTTGCGATAATAATAGTCATTAACATGTAGAAAATCTCTACTACACTACAACAAAAGTCCTCACTTAATACGAGGACTTTATTGTTTAGTCATCCTCTTTCATATGAACCCGTTAATTACATCAAAACTGTCATCACAGTCGATGCGCACATGTATTTTATTCTGTTGGTGCCCACCGTCCCTTTCCGGCACCTGTGGATACCACTGTCGAGAGTCCTGCCCCTACAAAACTTCCCAAAAATGAGTTATTTTTATTAAAAAACATGATTATTGAGGTAGTAACATTCGAAGCATGCCAAAAACTATCTGTATTATCAATCAACTCATCATAATTACTGGTATAAACCGTCCCCAAATATTCTCCCTTACCTGGAGTACCCAATGTATCCGCCGAACCATCAAAAGTCACGTTATTATCTAAAACCACTTCTAAGGAAGCATATAATATGTAGCAAGTAAGCACAAATTTTGCACCGTAAAAATCTTTTTTATCACTTAAAAGAAATTCTTTACTTATTTCATCAATTTTACTTTGTTCTAACTTACCTTTCATATCATTGCAGAATGTAGTCAAAGATTGTAATTTAACTTCATGTTCATTAAATTCATATTTCATTATAATTCACCTTATTTAGAATAAATAACACCATTTCTAATTTTAAAAAAATCATTGCACTATAAAATGACAGTGATTAATTATAAAATCTGCTCTATATATTTAGGTGCGATTATTTCCAAGGCATTAACATAATAATAAACAACCTTAATAATACTGTAGCACCAATTTAGTAATGTCATCTTTTAGTAAAGTTGAAAGGTTCGTTTGCAGGATAACCAACGATAGCGTTGATGTCCCGCATCGCCTTTACCGTGTTTTTTGACGAATTCTGTGTGTTAACAAAATCGACATTTTACTTCAACTGCCGCCATTTAATTTCTCCAAAAAAAGGGGGAATTATATACCACCATTAACGAGTTGAATACGTGACCCATTAACCCAATATTTTATAATCTGGAAAAATATTGTAATAACTCTCAGGAATAAAATACACACCATCAATCAAATACCTATGATGATATATATTTTAAATGTGTTAATATTAAATCTATAAGTAGATAAATACATTCACCTTAATAATATTATATAGTTGCTTTGCATAAAATGAATTATTTATATCATCAAAATAGTCAATGAAAAGTACATATTTAGGATCAATGTCGACAAATTAGAATGATAGTATTTTACTTTATATCAATTGATATAGATTTAAGGTTTGACTTTTGATTAAATATATCAATAAATTCCACGGTGGCATAATATCTTCCGTTAGTAATATTACCTACATAAATTGACTCATTTCTTTTTTCTGGTATAGATTGTGAACTGTGAGCCATAAGCTCACCATGTAAATTATTTTTATATATTTTCACAAAGTAACTCAACTGTGGAGGGGTGTTTTCAGAGTTTATCCATGCTACACTAATAACACCATTATTAAAAAACATAGTCATGGATTCAATTCTAGGTTGAATTACTGGTTTTGGTTTTTCATCAAATTGGTTAGGATAAAGTATTATTTCATTTTTATTGTTATTAAACTCACCGCCCGCAATCAACCTAACATTAACCCCTTGATATAATTCAGCATTCCAATATTTCGGATTACCTCCGGCCGTTGCCTGATAATGCAAAGGTTTTTCCCATTGGCCATATTTATTTAGGCGAAAATGTTGCCCATAGACACCATAATAACCTAATTCATTTCCAGCAAAACGTTCAAGAAAACCTGTACATCCATTACCTGTAAAATAAAGATCTCTATCTGGTATTTTAACTGAAATATAATGAGTCCACTTATTATCCTTATATGAATACATAAACATAGCCATTCTCGTTGAATCTTCACCCTGAATATACCATCTGCGAAGAACAATTGAGTACCAATGATCTGGAAACCAAGGCATTGGATTTAATGTCTGTAAACCAGAGCCTTCTCCTCCAAAATGTTTCGAATAGGTATTGGGAGAAGAATATGTCAATTGAACCTCTGTTGGAAGCGAAGGATCTTTTTCAATTTTATCCCATATAGAGCATATGTTATTACGAATAAAAGGTACTCCATTGATAACTGAGTTTACTTGATGTTGTATCCCAGCATATCCACCGCGATCCTCAAAATAAAAATTACATCCAGACCAGTAAATATACCCTTTGTCTCCATTATTAGGAACCATTTGCTCTACATATATTAGTTCGGCGTAATTAGAATTGAAAACAGAGGTTACAGATGGGCCACTTGTTGGCACATTTGATGAATCGTTATTCATTCTTCATCTCCTTAGTATTTTAATAAAAATAGGATTAAAAATTATTATTAAATATACTTTTTCATACTAAGCTTTTTCAAAAAAACAAAAAATATAGATAAATTCCATTTTAATGCTCGAACTTCATTAACTTAAATATATGATAAATTAGGTGAAATTTCTACTTTGTAGGATTGGGTGATATTTTAAAATTGGTTTGACAAACACCAATAGTAATAAATAAAATACCACCCCTGCCTTAAAATTTACCTTCACTTTATCACATCAAAATTTTCTTTATATTTTTAAAGATAGTATACATTTATTTATTTTCAAGATGAAATTATTTCATTTGAAATCACAATGCTTTTACATCTCACATTTTTTAGCCCTAAAAATCACATATTCTATTGAATTTAATCAATAAAAAAAGATTGCATCAGAAATAACGCAATCTCTCAAGTCAGCAAAATTGTTATCCAAATTTCTGTCAATGTAATAACAGCTACATTCTTCAATGTGGTGTAGGGTTTTTATTCCAATAAACGATAACCCCCATGTCATCAACCAAACATTGCCCTTCTTTGGTGACAAAAACCCCCAGTGCCGCAATCAGTTTATCGCCATAATAAAGCAGTGGAATCCTCTCCCTGAGCCAAGGTGCAACGCCAAGCTCCTGCCACAATTTTTTACTCTGGCGGGAATGCTGCCGCCCCACGATACTGATATTCCCCTGAACACCAAAACGAATTGTCACTTGTTCATTATTATCAGGAGCTCTTACTTTTATACCGTTTTCTTCCGCCCGAACCAGCGTTCCCAATCCATCAGGCAACGCCAGTTCCTGTTCTATATCCCATTCAAGAACCGTTCCCGCCAAAAATTGATGCTGAGGAACCAGCCATAGTTGCTGCCGATAACGGCGAATATGATATTGCCCCAATTTAAAACAAGGCCCTGCATCTTGCCGGGCGAGCGCCACTTCTGACCAAATTCGTTGAAGCTGCTCCCGCGCAGGCATTTTTACACCCTGCTGGTTGAACCATCGGCGCAACAATGCGTTACGTTTAGCTTCAGAACACCTTTCCAAAGGTGGAATGGAAATCGCACCTTCCAATGTGGTTAGTGAGTTCAATGATTCACTCAACAGTTCATCCAACAACCTTTCTTGTTCCCCACATAAACCTGCACTGCGGGAAACGGCTTGTGGGAAATGAGGCCAACGCTGGTTGAGTAATGGCATAATATGCAGGCGTAAGAAATTACGATCATAGCGATCATCCTGATTGCTATCGTCCTCAATCCATTTCAACCCCTGCGCCTGAGCATAGGCTTCTAATTCTGCCCGGCCTGCATTCAATAGTGGACGAATTAATGTCGTTTCAGCAAATGGCATACAAAAAGGCATGGAAGATAACCCAGCAGGACCACTTCCCCGTTTCAATGCCAACAAAAATGTTTCTGCCTGATCATCAAGATGTTGTGCTGTTGCCAGAATTTCACCCTGCTGTAGTTCACGTTGAAAAGATTGGTAACGGGCATCTCTGGCCGCAGCCTCAATGCCATTCCGCCGGATATCCAAACTCACTTTTTCAGTTCGAAAATCAACCTGCCAGTCAATACAAATCTGACGACAATGTTCAACCCACAAATCCGCCTTTGCATTTAAACCATGATGGATATGGATTGCCCTTAAGGTCATTGGCTCACAATTCTGTTGCTGATAATCCAGTTGCTGATATTGAGTTCGCAGACGAACCAGCAAATGTAACAATACGGTGGAATCCAATCCACCGCTAAACCCAACCAAAATCTTTTTATGCGGTTCAATTTGTTCTGCCAACATCGTCAGCAGAGGTTCATGAGTATTTGTCATTACGGACTCAAGCCTTCTTCATATCTGCCAGATTAGTCTTCAATCAAATCATCCACTGACTTCTTCCCTTCGGGATCGTTGCCTTTGGCCCGGATACAAAGAAGTCCAGAGATGATAACAAGCGCTAATCCCACCACATAAGCAAGAACAAAAGCATCACCGAAAAACAGAATAATCCACATCATCGACAAGACGGGTGATAAGAATAAGATTGAAGCTATTTTATGAGAATCCGGGCTGCTCATGGCCTTGAACCAAATAATATAGGAAATACCATTCAGTATGATGCCATTGAGCAATGTTGGCATCAGTGCATCACCAACAGGTAAGTTGATGCTGCTGAAAGCGAACATAAATACTGCGGAAACTAATGTAGAGAAAATGAATACCCAAAGCGTGCTGATATAGGGATCAATAGCAAATTGTCTCGATAATACGGACATCAGCGCAAAACAAAATGAGCCACTAAATACCAGAAACAATGCCTGAGGATGTTCTACGGCAATCTCGGTTATATTGCCTTGCGTGAAGGTAATCACCACAGCCATGAACCCCATCACAATGCCAATCATCTGCCTAATGGACAACCTTTCTTTGAACAGAAAAAACGATAAACCGATTATCATTAATGGCCAGCTATATTGAATAACTAAAACAGCAACACCATTCTCGATGGAATAACCATAATAAAGCAACAGATAGAAGAAACAGTCTAACGCGCCTAAGATCAATACCTTAAGCATAATTGGAAAAGGAATGTATAATAGTTTCTTCCAGTTTCTCCCCATAATGAGAGCAACAACAAATACCGCTAAAACAGACAGGACATTTGACCAGAATAAATATTGGAAATGATCCATCTCTTTCTGACCAACACGCGCTATAGAAGGAATAAAACTCCAGATAAACACACAAGAGAACGCATAAATAATATATTTATATTTAGCCATAGAAAAACTCAACTTATTATTTTAAAGCCCAACGACTGAGGCCCCGAATCCATCCCAATATCCCTGAAAATGATAATACCAGCTGGCAAAGAACGTGATGGTTTCACCCGCCATAAACAACAAAACAGGTGGAAATATTGAGGAGTGATAATTCCCCAGTATTTCCACCTGCTATTAGTCATATTGAAAATAAAGCTGTAACTATCCAAAAATAGTTATCAATAAAACAGCTTTCAGAGCCCCATTTCCTAAGCTCAGCAGTAACCGTACTGCATTAAACGCTCATAACGACGGTTAACTAACTCTTCGCTGCCTAGTTCACTCAACTCAGAGAGATCAGCCAACAATTGCGTTTTTAATGTCTCAGCTATCTCTTCATGATGACGGTGTGCACCACCCAATGGCTCCGGGATAACAGTATCAATCAGTTTCAACTCTTTCAGGCGTGGGGCTGTATTTCCCATTGCTTCTGCTGCCAATGGCGCTTTTTCAGCACTTTTCCACAAAATGGAAGCACAACCTTCAGGAGAAATGGTCGAGAAGGTGCTGTATTGCAGCATGTTTACTTTATCGCCCACACTGAGCGCCAATGCGCCACCAGAGCCTCCTTCACCGATAACCGTACAAATCACCGGCACAGAGAGGCGGGACATCTCACGCAGGTTACGGGCAATCGCTTCTGATTGACCACGCTCTTCTGCTCCCACACCAGGATAGGCGCCAGGAGTATCAATGAAAGTGATGATTGGCAATTTAAAACGCTCTGCCATTTCCATCAATCTCAACGCCTTGCGATAGCCTTCCGGTGATGGCATACCGAAGTTACGACGGATTTTTTCTTTCGTTTCCCGGCCCTTCTGGTGACCAATGATCATAACCGGACGACCATCAATACGCGCCAATCCGCCCACAATTGCCTTATCATCAGCATAGGCTCGATCACCCGCCAATTCTTCGAAATCGGTAAAAATGTGTTTAATATAATCCAGCGTATAGGGACGCAGAGGATGGCGTGATAATTGAGATATTTGCCATGCCCCCAAATCAGAGAAAATCTTGCGAGTCAGCTCTAGGCTTTTTTCCCGCAGACGCTGGACTTCTTCATCCAGATTTATATCTAGCTTTTCATCTTGACGGCTAACTGCGGTGAGCGAATCAATTTTCGCTTCCAGCTCGGCAATCGGCTGTTCAAAATCCAGAAAATTCAGACTCATAACGTTCCTATCTTAGTCAAATTCTAATTCTACCTGCTCGTTACCCAGCAGAGTTCGCAGATCTGTCAAAAGGGTGTCCGTTGGCGTTACCCGCCATGTTGCCCCGAATCGTAAACGGGCACGGGCATCTACCCGCTGATAATAAAGATGAACCGGTATCGTACCTGAACGATGTGGCTCCAATACACCACGAAGACGGTTCAATAATTGCTCATCAATTTGCCTGTCTGATAACGAGATAGCAAGCCCACGTGCAAACTTTTCACGTGCCTCACTGATATCCATTAATTCACGAACCGTCATTTTAAGCCCACCGCTAAAGTCATCAAAGCTGACTTGTCCGGTAGCAATCAAAATTTTATCCTGCTCTAATAAATGCTGATATCTTTCCAACGCATCAGAAAACAGCATGATTTCCAGCCGTCCTGAACGATCATCCAACGTGCTGATACCAATGCGGTTACCCCGCTTGGTTGTCACTATTTTGGATGCCAACACCAAACCTACCACTGTCGTTACCTGACCACGAGGCGTCGGGTTCACATCTTTTAGACGCAACCCATTTGTATATCGTTCAATCTCTTTTAAATAACTTGTGATCGGGTGACCCGTTAAATACAGCCCAAGCGTTTCTCTCTCACCATCCAGAACAACCTGATCCGGCCATTTTGGCGTACTGGCATATGAACGCTCAACCTCTTCAGGCTCTTCGGCCAACACACCAAACATATCCGTTTGTCCAATCGCCTCCGCTTTGGCGTGTTGGTCAGCCGCTTTCAGTGCATCTTCCAGAGAAGACATCAACGCCGCACGGTGTGGCCCCAACCTGTCAAAAGCGCCGGACATGATTAACTTTTCCATCACACGACGGTTGAGTTTTTTAATGTCAGCACGCGCACACAGGTCAAAGAGTTCCTTGAAATGCCCTCCTTTCTGGCGGGCCTCGATAATGGCCTCAATCGGCCCTTCACCTACACCCTTGATCGCACCAATGCCATAAACAATTTCACCTTCATCATTAACGTGGAAGTGATACAGACCACTATTGATATCCGGTGGCAAGACTTTAAGCCCCATGCGCCAGCATTCATCCACCAGCCCAACGACTTTTTCGGTGTTATCCATATCCGCCGTCATCACGGCTGCCATAAATTCTGCCGGATAGTGAGCCTTCAGCCATAAAGTCTGATAAGAAACCAACGCATAAGCTGCGGAGTGAGATTTGTTGAAGCCATAACCCGCGAATTTCTCCACCAAATCGAAGATTTTCATCGAGAGTTCGCCATCAACACTCTGTTTTATCGCTCCCTCTTCAAATACCGAACGCTGTTTAGCCATCTCCTCTGGCTTTTTCTTACCCATTGCACGACGAAGCATATCTGCACCGCCAAGGGTATAACCCGCCAATACCTGAGCAATCTGCATCACCTGTTCCTGATACAGAATGATGCCATACGTTGGTTCCAATACGGGTTTTAAGGTTTCATGTTGCCATTCGACATCAGGATAGGAGATCTCTTCCCGCCCATGTTTACGGTCAATAAAGTTATCCACCATGCCGGATTGCAATGGCCCGGGGCGGAACAGCGCCACCAATGCGATCATGTCCTCAAAACAGTCGGGACGCAGGCGTTTGATCAGATCTTTCATCCCACGAGATTCAAGCTGGAATACAGCCGTGGTTTCGGAGCGTTGCAGCATATCGAAACTTTTCTGGTCATCCAGCGGGATGGCTGCAATATCAATCGGCTCCAGACCCTTTTTAGCACGGCGCGCATTAACCATCTCAAGTGCCCAGTTGATGATGGTCAGGGTTCTCAGGCCAAGGAAGTCAAACTTAACCAGCCCCGCATATTCCACGTCGTTCTTGTCAAATTGGGTAACGGGGTTTTGCCCTTCGGGATCGCAGTAAATCGGCGCAAAATCAGTGATCTTGGTTGGTGCAATAACAACACCACCCGCATGTTTACCTGCGTTACGGGTGACACCTTCCAATTTGCGCGCCATGTCGATCAGCGCCTTAACCTCTTCATCCGCTTCATAAATTTCAGGCAGTTGAGGTTCCGCTACGAAAGCTTTTTCCAGCGTCATGCCGGGATCAGGCGGCACCAGTTTTGATATGCGATCGACAAACCCGTATGGATGCCCAAGTACACGCCCGACGTCACGGATAACCGCTTTTGCTGCCATTGTACCGAAGGTGATAATCTGCGATACCGCATCTCGCCCGTACATATCGGCAACATGGTCAATCACCTGATCACGTTTTTCCATACAGAAATCAACATCGAAGTCAGGCATGGAAACACGTTCAGGGTTCAGGAAACGTTCGAACAGCAAGTCGAATTCCAATGGATCGAGATCGGTAATTTTCAACGCATAAGCGACAAGAGAACCCGCACCGGAACCACGTCCCGGCCCAACGGGAACACCGTTGTCTTTCGACCACTGGATAAACTCCATGACGATCAGGAAGTAACCGGGGAATCCCATCTGGTTGATAACTTTCAACTCAATATCCAGACGATCATCGTATTCCGGGCGTTTTTGTGCCCTGGTTTCTGGATCGGGATAGAGAAACTCCAGACGCTCTTCCAGACCTTGTTTGGATTTTTTAATCAGGAAATCTTCGGTGCTCATGTCTCCCGTCGGAAATTGCGGAAGAAAGTATTCACCAAGACGGATCGTGACATTACAGCGTTTAGCAATTTCTACGCTATTTTGCAGCGCTTCCGGGATGTCGGAGAAAAGTTCGCACATCTCCTGTTCACTGCGCAGATATTGCTGAGGGCTGTAATTTTTCGGGCGTTTTGGATCAGCCAGCGTATAGCCATCATGAATGGCGACCCGAATTTCATGTGCGTCGAAATCGGTACTTTCCAGAAAACAGACGTCATTGGTCGCGACAACCGGCACATTTTTTTCCGCTGCCAATTCTACAGCGGCATGAAGATAATTCTCTTCATCCTGACGTCCGGTGCGGATTAATTCAAGATAATAGCTGTCCGGGAAATGTGCCTGATAAAAATCGAGGCACTGATCGACCATCGCCCGATTGCCACGCAGCAGGAATTTACCCACATCTCCCATGCGCCCGCCCGACAACAGGATCAATCCGGCTTTCCGCGTTGCCAGCCATTCCCGTTTGATAGTCGGGCCAATCGCACCATAACCTTTTTGGTAGGCTTCAGAGATCAGCAAGGTCAGGTTTTGGTAACCTTCATTATTGCGAGCGAGGATCGTCAAATGGGCATATTCATCCCCTAACAGCTCACTTTCCACATAAAAGTCAGCCCCGATAATCGGCTTGATACCCGCGCCGTGGGCGCTGCCATAGAATTTCACCAATCCACATAAATTGGTGAAATCCGTAATGGCAAGAGCCGGCATACCCAATTTGGCGACTTTTTTTACCAATGGCCCCGTCTTAGCCAAGCCATCGATCATTGAATAGTCGCTGTGAACACGTAAGTGTACAAAACGTGGTTCTGTCATAATCTGCCCAGATATTTATTCCAGATACTTATCCCAGATTCTTATTCAAGACCCAGCGCCCGTTTAACCGGCGCAAAACTTTTACGATAATGTTCCGTCGCACCCAGCAACGCCAGTTTTTCCAGATGCAGGGCCGTAGGATAACCTTTATGTTTCGCAAAACCGTAATCAGGGAGCTGTTTATCCAGTTCTGCCATTTCTCTGTCACGTGTCACTTTAGCAAGGATTGAAGCCGCACTGATTTCGGCAACCAAGCTATCCCCTTTAACCACCGCTTGAGCTGGCATTGCTAATGCCGGGCAACGATTACCATCAATCAGGACATAATCAGGCGTCATTGCCAAACCCGCTACTGCCCGCTGCATGGCAAGCATTGTGGCATGGAGGATGTTGAGCTGATCGATTTCTTCTGGCTCTGCACGCCCAAGACTCCAACACAATGCTTTTTCTTTAATTTCTAAATACAGCGCTTCACGGCGTTTTTCTGTGAGTTTTTTCGAATCCGTTAAGCCTGTAATAGGCTTAGCCGGATCCAGAATAACTGCCGCAGTGACGACAGCCCCTACCAGTGGGCCACGCCCAACTTCATCAACACCGGCAATTAAATTCACCTGAGGATAAACAAAATCCATTATCTTCTCGCTAATTCCAGAACAGCTTGAGCAGCCTGTTCATCAGCATCGCAACGAATGCTTTCATGTAAATGCAGGAACGTTTGTTTCAGTGCTTCCACGTCAGCGCCACCTTGCAGAAGAGGCAACAGCGCCTGCGACAACGCTTGTGGTTCACATTCATCCTGCAATAACTCTTTGACTAATTCTTTACCTGCCAACAAGTTAGGCAAGGAAACATATGGCGTTTTCACCAGGCGTTTTGCCAGCCAGAATGTAAAAGGTTTCATTCTATAACCCACTACCATCGGGCATTTGGCCAACATACACTCCAGTGCTGCCGTTCCTGATGCCAGTAAAGTTGCGTCACTGGCAATCATGGCTTCACGCGCTTTTCCATCCAATAAATGGATTGGCAAATCCGGTGCAATTTCGTCTTTAATGCGCTGAAACTGTTCACGCCGTTTAGCATTCACCAAAGGAACCAATACGTGCAGATCAGGCAATTCCTTCCGTAATAATTGTACGGTTTTTAAGAAATCAGCACTGAGCATCTCTACTTCAGCATTGCGGCTACCGGGCAGCACCGCCAGACAATGGGTATTCAATGGAACGCCCAAAAATTCTCTGGCAGCGGCTTTATCTGTTTGCAGAGGCATTGCATCTGCCATCGTATGACCAATGAACCGGCATGGAACGTTAAACCGATCATAGAACGCTTTTTCGAATGGTAAAAATGCCAGTACCAAATCTGTTGACCGGCCGATTTTAAACACCCGTTTGTGTCGCCATGCCCATACTGATGGACTGACGTAATGGATTGTTTTGAGCCCCTGCTGCTTAAGCCGCCCTTCCAGGGTGATATTAAAATCAGGGGCATCAATGCCAATAAATACATCCGGCCTTAAGGCAGTAAAACGCGCCGTTAAGTCTTTGCGTATTTTCAGCAAACGGGGCAAACGCCCCAAAACTTCAACAATCCCCATTACGGCCAGCTCTTCCATCTCATACCAGGCTTCACAACCTTCCGCCTGCATAAGAGGGCCAGCAACACCCACAAAGCGGGCATTTGGAATTTTTGCTTTCAATGCACGAATCAGGCCAGCCCCAAGAATATCACCGGATGTTTCTCCGGCGACCAAACCAATTGTCAGCGGGCGCTGATTGTCAACAGAAGAAAAGGTAGTCAAAGGAGTGTCCTTCATCTACTTAACGAATAATGCCACGACTGGATTTTGCGGAATTTTCCAGAAAATCACTGAATACTTTCACGTGTGGGTTATTTTCCGCTTGAAGGCCAATTTCGTGTCTGGCTTCTTCCAACGTTTTTCCGCTGCGGTAAAGCGTCTTATAAGCGTTACGGATAGCATGCAGCGATTCTTTATCAAACCCGCGACGTTTCAAGCCTTCGATATTCAATCCGAAAGGTGTTGCATGGTTTCCTTGTGCAATAACGTACGGAGGAACATCCTGAGCAACGCCAGAACAACCTCCAACCATGACATGGGAACCAATCTGACAGAATTGATGCACTGCCGTCATTCCACCAATAATGACGTAATCACCCAAAATGACATGACCGCCTAATGTGCCATTATTTGCAATGATACACCGATCACCAACGATACAATCATGGGCGATATGGGCGTTGATCATAAGCAAATTATCACTGCCGACTTTGGTCACTCCACCGCCCTGAACAGTACCACGATGAATAGAGACACTTTCACGAATGCGGTTACGATCGCCAATTTCAACACGAGTCGGTTCACCTTGATATTTGAGATCCTGATTGACTTCACCAATAGAAGCGAACTGATAGATCTGGTTATCGCGACCAATCTTAGTTATCCCATTAACCACAACATGAGATTTCAGTTCAGTCCCTTCACCAATCTCAACCTGAGAACCGATATAACAAAATGGGCCAACGCGAACATTGGCACCAATAACAGCACCTTCTTCAATGATTGAAGAAGGATGAATAACAGCGGTCTGATCAATCATGGATTATTCCTCACGGCGGCGAGCACACATCATTTCCGCTTCGCAAGCCAATTCCCCATCGACTTTCGCTACGCCCCTGAAACGCGCAACACCGCGACGCTCTTTAATAAACTCAACATCCATCACCAATTGATCACCCGGCAGCACTGGGCGCTTGAATCGGGCACCATCAATAGCGGCAAAGTAATACAATTCACCCGGCTTAAGTGACCCTACACTTTTGAATGCCAGAATTCCGGTGGCTTGAGCCATGGCTTCAAGGATCAGAACACCCGGGAAAATAGGTTTACCCGGGAAGTGCCCCTGAAAGAATGGCTCATTGAACGATACATTCTTGACTGCGCGTAAAAATTTACCTGCTTCAAAATCCAAAACACGATCTACCAACAAAAATGGATAGCGATGAGGCAGTAAATCTAAAATTTCTTCAATTTGCAGAGTATGACTATTACTCATCTAAATACTCTTCCTGTCTATATAAGAATCATTGTATTAACGACACGGCCTGCGTTAACTCTAAATTTAGAGTTATCAGGCAGGCCGCAAAAATTAAAAGCACAACCAAAAATGCTGATTAAAAACGTTTAATCAAATGTAGTATGATTACTCGTTTTCACCTTCTAATCGGCGTTCCACTGACTTCAAGCGTTTATTCATGTCATTGATACCCATGACTAAAGCGGCAGTCTTACGCCAAGTTTTGTTCGGTTGTAATGGGATACCCGACGAATAAACACCAGGCTCTGTAATGGGGCGCATCACCATGCTCATACCCGTCACGGTGACTTTATCACAGATACTCATGTGTCCATTAATAACACTTGCACCCCCGATCATGCAGTAACGACCAATTTTCAGGCTGCCCGCCATAATGACACCACCCGCCACTGCGGTGTTGTCTCCGATCGTCACGTTATGGGCGATCTGGCATTGGTTGTCTATGATAACACCATTGCCAATGACTGTGTTATCCAACGCACCACGGTCAATAGTCGTACATGCGCCGATTTCAACTTTGTTCCCAATGATTACAGTGCCTAACTGTGGGATTTTAATCCAGTTTCCGCGTTCATTGGCATAACCAAAACCATCGGAACCTATAACAGTTCCTGATTGGATCAAGCAGGACTCACCCATTTCAACGTTATGGTATACCGATACATTGGCCCAAAGACGGGTACCCGCACCAATTCGTGCATTCTTACCAATAAAGCAACCTGCCCCGATGATGACATTATCACCAAGTTCAACACCAGATTCGATAACAGCATTTGCGCCAACCGCCACATTTTTGCCCAAAACTGCATCGGGAGAAATAACTGCTGATGGGTGGATATCCTGCGCAGACTGTGGTGTTGTATCCATAATTTGCGCCATACGGGCATAGGCAAGATAAGGATCCTTGACAACCAATGCGGCAACCTTGCAGTGAGGAAGGTCGGCTTCACGTAGCACAACAGCCGCTGCCTGACACTCAACAAGCTTGTCAGTATAACGGCTATCGGATAAAAATGTAATTTGTTCGCTATTTGCTGAATACATCGGTGCAATACCGGTGATGACGATATCGCCATCACCGTGCAATTGCGCATTCAACTGCTGAGCGAGGTCAGCCAATCGAATTGAAACCATCTACTTATTTAACCTGTTTCAGTACTTCTGCGGTGATATCTTTACCCGACGCAGAATACACAGCGGCATTCGCATCAAGAACAAGATCGTAACCTTCTTTACCTGCAACAACTTTAACCGCATCCTGAATACGGGTCAGGATTTTGTTGCGCTCTTCCAACTGGCGACGGCGGCTATCGTTTTCCAAAGATTGTGCTTTCTGGGCAAACTCATCGCGTTTCGCCACAACTTCTTTTTCTAATTTTTCACGTTCACTGGCTTTCATTGTTGAGCCATCACGCTGTAATTTCTGGAGCTTGGTCTGCAAATCTGATTCCATACGCTGCAATTCAGTTGCACGGCTTTTAAACTCGTTGTCCAACTGTTTTGCCACAGCTTCACGGGCTGGCAACTGTTGAAAAACTTCAGCAACATTCACTAAAGCGATTTTATCTGCCGCCTGAACACCCGCAGAGAACGCCAACGCCATACCCAGGCCTGCTGCACATAATACTTTTTTCACTATAAACTCCTTTGACCCACGCTATTTTTACAGATTGGAAAATTTAGAGCTTATCCTATCAGGCTATTTTATATGCCAATCGGAATCTGGAACACTCTAAATATCGCCCTATCTAATAATAGAGCGATTTTTTACCAAAAAAGATTAATTATTACCAAGATCCGCCAATGTTAAACTGGAACTGCTCAGATCTATCACCTTCGTAATCCTTAATTGGCTTCGCATAAGAGAAGCTCAGCGGCCCTAACGGTGACATCCATTGTAGAGCAATACCGGTCGAAACACGGATATTGTTTGGCTTGCTGTAGTCAGGCATCCCGTGAGTCTTAGCCCAATTAGTATCCCAATTCGTATCCCAAACCGTTCCCGCATCCACAAACAATGAAGTTCGAACGGAATTGGAATATTTAGCATCCAGGAACGGCGTTGGCGTAATCAGCTCGAAACTCGCAACCGCTACCGAGTTCCCCCCCACAGCATCACGGGATGGGTTATTTTTATCTAGCTTACCCTGATTATTTAAATAAATCGCTTTCGGGCCGATATTATTCGAGCGGAAACCACGAACACTGCTAGGGCCACCAGCATAGAAGTTTTCATAGAATGGCATTTCTTTGCCACCAAAACCACCACCATACCCCAGACGGGTACGTCCCATCATCACCCATGAATGATCATCATCAAGAGGATAATAACCTGTCGCGTTCCAAGTGATTTTATAGAACTGGTTGTCAGAACCAGGAATTGTCATTTTGGTATCCAGAGATGATCGGATACCCGCAGTTGGGAAGAAACCACGGTCAAGGCTGTTATAACTCCATCCCAGTGTCAGAGACAAATCATTGGTATCGAATTTCGCCTTGTCATCATATCCCCGTTTTTTACCCATTTTATCCAGATAACGCCACATCGCGACTTGTGGACTCATGTTAGACAGGGAGTTATGTACATAACCCAGTCTCAACGCCAGAGAGTTATTTTCATTCAATGGGAAGCCAAGCACACCCTCTGTACCATATGCTTTGTTGGTATAGTTCGAAAGCTCAGCATCATCAGCACGGAAGTCATTATAAAACACGCGACCACCTAAACTGACCCCATTGACGGTGAAGTAAGGATCGGTCATAGATAAATCAGCCGACGTTGAATAATCATTTTTACTGGCGCTGATACCTACGGAATTCCCCGTTCCCAACCAGTTATCCTGTTGGAGACCGATTTGGAAGCTCACGCCACTTTCCGTACCAAAACCAACACCAAAGTTCATGGAACCGGTATTACGTTCTTTGACCTTATAAACGATATCAACCTGATCTGGGCTACCCGATACACGTTCAGTATCCACATCAACCGATTCAAAATAGCCGAGTCGATTTAAGCGTTCTTTGCCCTGTTCAACCTGATCACTACCTAACCATGCCCCTTCCATCTGACGCATTTCACGGCGCAGTACTGAGTCTTTACTAATATCATTACCTGTAAAGCGAATCTTGCGCACATAGAAACGGTTGCCTGCATCGACATTGACATGCAGCTTAACGGTTTTATCAGCATCGTTGATTTCAGGTTGAGTCATTACGCGAGGGTAAGCATAACCATAGCGACCAAGCAGATTTTTGATGGCTGTTTCCATCTTGGTCACTTCTGCACCGTTATACAATGATCCCGGCTCAATGTTAGTGAATTCCTGTATCTGTGACTGATAGCCAGCCAAATTACCGTTTAAATCAACATTTGATATCTTGTATTGATCACCTTCGGTGATATTGACGGTAATATAAATGTCTTTCTTATCTGGTGTCAGATTGACTTGGGTTGAATCAATGTTGAAACGGGCATAGCCGCGGTCAAGATAAAAACTGCGCAGGGTTTCAAGGTCACCAGACAGTTTTTGTTTCTGATATTTCTGATCAGCCGTCATATTCCACCAAGGAACATCGTCCCTGAGCTGGAAATTATTAAGCAGCTCTTGGGTCGAAAAGGCCTTATTACCAACAATATTAATTTGTTGAATTTTGGCAGAAACACCTTCAGAAAAAACAAGTTTCAAGTCAATACGGTTGCGGGGCAGCGGCGTGACAACCGCTTTCACTGTCGCGTTGTATTTACCAACACTGTAGTAAAAATCTTCCAGCCCTTTTTCAATATTGGACAGCATAGTGCGGTCAAGGGCTTCACCAACACGAACACGCGACGCTTCAAGATTCTGCTTAAGCATGTCATCTTTCACCGATTTATTACCGGAAAAAGTGATACTGGCGATAGTCGGTCGTTCTTTTACCTGAACGACAAGTGAATTGCCATCACGTAAGACACGAACATCTTCAAAGTTCCCAGTTGAGAACAGTGCATGAATCGTGCGACTAATGTCTTCATCGCTAACCGTATCACCGACTCGAACTGGCATGTTCAGTAATGCTGCACCAACGGTGACACGTTGAAGACCCTCAAAATGAATGTCCTGAACTATGAATCCGTCTGAACCGTATGCAGTGGCGCTGCCGAACAGCAGCGACGCTATGAGCAACTTTTTCATCGCCATCGTTGTTATGCGTTTTCCTAACCGGTCTCCCGTCTTAAAAACGGGAGAAATCATTGAAAAGTGCAAGCCCCATTAATAACACCAGCAATACAGCACCAATGCGATAACTGAAGTCTTGTACACGCTCGGAGACCGGCCCTCCCTTGATCTTTTCGATTGCAAGGAAAAGCAAGTGTCCACCATCTAGTACAGGTAATGGGAACAGGTTAATGATCCCAAGGTTGACGCTAATCAGCGCCAAAAACATCAAATAATACACCAAGCCAGAATCAGCCGATACTCCGGCACCTTTGGCAATGGAAATCGGGCCACTTAAGTTATTAAGTTTCACCTCACCCACAATTAATTTGCCCAGCATATTGACGGTCAGCTTCATTAATTGCCAAGTTTTATCCCCTGCCTCATAAATGGCAGAAAAAGGCCCGTACTGTTGAACCACTTTGTATTCATCTGCCAGTGGAATGACCTTAAGTTCAGTACCTGCAAATCCTTCCTCACGGCCATTGGATAATTTTTTGACCTCAGGGATCAGAGACAGGGAAATCATCCCTCCAGCTCTCGCAACGTCCAATTTTAGAGGAATATTGGGATTCTTCCTGACAAATGATGAAAAAGTGTGCCAGACATCTACATCCTGACCATTGACTTTAACGATTCTGTCTCCCGACTGTAAACCGGCTTTTTCAGCAGGTGAAGCAGGATAAACCTTCTCCACTTGCGAACTGACTCGCGGAACAACAGGCATGATGCCCAAAGACAGCAAAACGTCCTGCTTAGATGGGTCGAATGCCCATCCGCGCAAATCCAGCGTCTTTTGAATACTGTCAGTGGCATCCACGGGAGTAACATCCATGGACACAGATGTCTCACCCACTTTACTTACCATAGCAAGACGTACCGAATTCCAATCAGAGGTTTCGATACCATCAACAGCTTTTAGTTCCATTCCAGGCAAAATATTTGCCTGTGCGGCAATAGAATCTGGCTTAACATCCAACACCACAGGGCGTACAGTTGGCACACCAATCACAAAAACCAACCAATAAGCGATAACCGCCAGAATGAAGTTTGCAATTGGCCCGGCGCTGATCACTGCCGCGCGCTGGCCGATGGTTTTATTGTTGAATGCCATATGACGACGTTCGGGCGAAACATCCCCCACCCGTTCGTCGAGCATCTTGACATATCCGCCAAGCGGAATAAGGGCAATAACGTATTCGGTCCCCTGTTTATCTGTACGACGCCAAAGCACTTTACCAAACCCGATGGAAAAGCGTTCAACGTAAATACCACATCGTCTGGCAACCCAAAAATGACCAAACTCATGCACTGTGATGAGAACACCCAACGCAACAATAAATGCAGCCAGATTCCAGAGAATATCCATTATGTACCCTCAGAGAGCAAATCCAGAAGAAATTAACATGACCAAACCCGCAAATACAGGGATGGCCGCTGTTAAGCTATCTACCCTATCCATGACTCCGCCATGTCCCGGAATCAATTGACTACTGTCTTTAATCCCTGATTCCCGCTTGAACATGCTTTCGGTCAGATCACCAAAGACCGAGGCAATAACGACTACCGTAGAAATCAACAACAAGTGTTCTGGCATTGCAGGTACGGGTGCAAATTTACCGAACAGCCATGAAATCAGTGCAGCAGTTAACAGCCCACCAACAAGCCCTTCAAGGGTCTTGCCCGGTGACACTTTTGGTGCCATTTTGTGCTTACCCATAGTGCGGCCAAAAATATAAGCACCGGAATCAGCAGCCCATACCAGCAACATGACATACAGCAGCCACCATGCTCCATCATAGGTATTGTTTTCATAACCCTGGGTGCGCAGTACCATCATTCCACAATAAAATGGCACGATAGTCAGGACACCAAACAGCAGGCGCAAAACAACCGATGACTTCCAGATGGAAGCCGAAGCCGGATAAGTGACCACCAATAAAATTGCGGCTACCCACCAAAGCATGCCAGCCCACAACAGATATACAATTTGCGGTTTTTCAATAAGATGAGAAAAATCTGACAAAGAGTATTGTAAAGCCAATAATCCTACGGCACATAATACAGCCAGCGTAATACGTTTAGTTTGAGTGAAGAGACCAGCAAATTGCCCCCATTCCCATGCGGCAAGCGCTGAAACAGCAATGACAACCAATCCAAATCCTGATGGGGGAAGGAAAAACAGTGCTGCTACAACAAGTGGAATCAATATCAACGTAGTTAAAAGACGGTACTTCAGCAAGTTCTCCTCCTATGATCCCACTTCGGCATCGTCTGGTGTTCCGCCAAATCGGCGTTCTCGTTTGGCAAAGGCATTAATTGCACCTTCAAAAGAAGTTTCATCAAAATCAGGCCAAAGTATATCGGTAAAATACAATTCTGCATAAGCTATCTGCCATAACAAGAAATTACTGATACGATGTTCGCCTCCGGTTCGAATGACCAGATCAACTTCAGGCTGCTGACTTAAATTAATGAAGTTACCTACTGTGGCCTCGCTGATTTCCTCAGGAACCAACTCATTTGACTTAATTTTTTCAGCTATTTGCTTAATACCCTGAACCAAATCCCAACGTCCGCCATAGTTAGCGGCAATATTAAGCTGCAATCCGGTATTGTCCGCCGTTAATTCAACTGAACGGCGGATACGCTCCTGCAACCGTGGGCTAAAGCGACTAATATCGCCAATAACAGACAATTTCACATTGTGTTTATGCAGGCTCTTCACTTCATTATCAAGAGCAAAAACAAACAGCTCCATCAATGAACTGACTTCCTGCTGTGGGCGATTCCAGTTTTCACTGCTGAAAGCATATAGGGTCAATGATTCAATGTTATGTTTCACTGAAAAACTCACGGCACTCCGCACAGCTTTAACGCCTGCGCGATGACCAAACACTCTTAATTTGCCACGCTTTTTTGCCCAACGACCATTGCCATCCATAATAATGGCGACATGTCTGGGCAACGTTGGCAATGAATCACTATCACTGGGAGGTATCACTCAAAATAATCCTTAAAATAACTAAGCTGGCTTTTCGATGAATTCAATCTATTCCAAACATGAAAAAGCCGTGTTACGTGTTAATGATTATCACGGCTACCACGGCTATTTCTGGCACGGCCTGAATGAAAGCCTTTGTCCTTGATATACACGATTGAAACGCGGATACCAACTAACTGAATTGGCTATTATAACAACTATAATTTACCCGCGAACTATATCATTTGCCAAAACGCAAACAAACACATACTTATTAACAAAATTCGCTATTTGGCAAAAATTCTGATGGTTTCTCTCGCCAAGATCCGTGCTGTATTGTCGACTTCTAAGACCTCTTCAATACTTTGAGGTTCAGATAAATTTAATTTTTCCACGACCAAGCGATTAATTGTCGCGATATCTGTGAAATGAATTCCATCTTTCAAAAAAACATCAACAGTTTCTTCGTTAGCTGCATTTAAGGCTGTGGTTGCCGCCTGGCCTTGATTACAAGCTTCAATGGCCAATTTTAGACAAGGGTAGCGTTGATAATCGAGGGCTTCGAAGGTCAGCATGCTCAGCTCGGTAAAATCCAATGGTTTTGCGCCGGATGAGATACGATTAGGATAAGCCATTGCATGGGCTATTGGAGTACACATGTCCTGCGTTCCCAATTGTGCAATGATGCTGCCATCCTGATAGCGAACCATGGAATGGATGACTGACTGGGGATGTAACAATACTTCCATTTCATCGGCAGACGCATTGAACAGGTAACGCGCCTCGATATATTCCAGCCCTTTGTTCATCATGGTAGCCGAATCAACAGAAATTTTACGTCCCATTGACCAAATAGGGTGGGCACACGCTTCATCCGGCGTAACATGAGGTAATGTTTCTAACGGCGTTTTACGGAACGGCCCACCGGAACCTGTCAGAATAATGCTGGAAATGCCATAATCCTTCAAATTTACATTGCCGAGGTTATGTTGAACCGCTTCCGGCAAGCTCTGAAAGATAGCATTATGTTCACTATCGATGGGTAACAGTTGCGCTTTATGCTGGACAACAGCATCCATAAACAGACGCCCACTGGTAATCAGGGATTCTTTATTCGCTAACAGAACCTGTTTTCCCTTACGGATAGCCGCCAATGTCGGTAATAACCCGGCCACCCCAACAATGGCAGACATGACTTGATCGACTTCTTCCAGTGCGGCTAAATCACAAATAGCATCTTTACCGAACAACACTTCGGTTTGACTTCCCTGTTCCTGCAATAACCGGCGCAGCCCCTTTGCGGATTGCTCATCTTCCATCGCTGCATATTGTGGGCTAAATTCCAGACACTGCTGTGCCATAACTTCAATATTTTTCCCGGCAGCAAGGGCGACTACCTTGAATTTTGTTGGGTTATTTCTGACAACAGAAAGCGTACTTTTCCCAATCGAACCCGTTGAGCCAAGAATAGTTAACCGTTTCATTTTGATACTCTGAATAGACTACTGATATAAAATTACAATAGTTTGAGCGGTACAGATCGCTATGTCCATCGCTTGAGAAAGAAATGTGATACGAAGTGTAATATCAAGAATAAGCACAACGCCGCAAAAATTGCGGCGTTGTGCTTATGAGTTGTATTCCTGCATTAGCAATTAGAAGTCCATCAATTCGGCTTCTTTATTTGCCAGTGCTTCATCAACCTTCTTAATGAAGCTATCAGTCAGTTTCTGAATATCATCTTGTGAACGACGCTCTTCATCTTCACTGATTTCTTTATCTTTCAGCAATGCTTTGACCTTATCATTAGCATCACGACGAATATTACGGATAGAAACACGACCCTGCTCCGCTTCGCCACGAACAACCTTAATGAGATCCTTACGGCGTTCTTCTGTCAGTGGTGGCAGTGGGACACGGATAATGGTTCCGGCAGAAGATGGGTTCAGACCCAGATCAGAAGCCATAATTGCTTTTTCAATAGCCGCAGTCATAGAACGGTCAAATACGGTGATCGCTAAAGTACGTGCATCTTCTGCAACGACGTTTGCAATCTGACGCAGTGGAGTCGCAGCGCCATAATATTCAACGCTGATTCCATCCAACAGACTAGGAGAAGCACGGCCAGTACGAACCTTGCTGATTTGGTTTTTCAGTGCTTCGACGCTTTTTTCCATGCGGTCTTGTGCGTCTTTTTTGATTTCATTAATCACGTTACAAACCCTTGGGAGATGTTATTTTTTAGGCCAAATGCGTAATGAGCAAATATCGCATCAAATACGCTAATGAATAAGTGGCCCTGTGTCATTAAATTTGGCGCATCAGGTCGCTGATCATACCGTCAAACTTCATCGGTGTCTCTGAGCATGAATTATGAAAATCAGTTGTTAGAAATCAGCGTACCTTCATTTTCCCCCATCACAACACGACGAAGTGCGCCTGGTTTGTTCATATTAAAAACACGAATTGGCAGGTTATGGTCACGAGCCAACGTAAAGGCCGCCAGATCCATCACTTTCAATTCACGCTCTAATACTTCCTGATATGCCAGCTCGTGGTAGAGTTCTGCTTCAGGATCTTTCTCAGGATCAGCGGAATAAACGCCATCAACTTTGGTTGCTTTTAACACAACATCCGCTTCAATTTCAATGCCACGCAGACATGCAGCGGAATCAGTTGTAAAGAACGGGTTACCAGTTCCCGCAGAGAAAATAACAACGCGACCGTGACGCAGTAAGCTGATCGCCTCAGCCCAGCTATAGTTGTCACACACACCATTCAATGGAATGGCAGACATCAAACGAGCGTTCACATAGGCGCGGTGCAACGCATCACGCATCGCCAAGCCGTTCATCACGGTCGCCAACATGCCCATGTGATCGCCTACTACACGGTTCATACCTGCTTGTGCCAAGCCTGCGCCACGAAACAGGTTACCTCCTCCAATAACGACACCGACCTGAATACCCAGCTCAACCAGTTCTTTGATTTCCTGAGCCATGCGGTCTAAGACTCTAGCGTCGATACCAAAACCTTCTTCGCCTTGCAGGGCTTCTCCACTGAGCTTAAGCAGGATTCTCTGATATACGGGTTTTGCATTGGTTGCCATGGTGTTCAGTCCTAAGCAGATAAGGATTATTGAGGATTTATTACGGTTTATTCAATTACTACACATCCACGCACTATTCAGCCCAGATGTAAAAAACTCATGTCGAGATAAAACAGAACCGCCAATCGGCGGCTCCGTTTAAGAAAATTAAGACTGTTTACTCATTGCAGCAACTTCTGCTGCGAAATCAGCTTCAACTTTCTCAATACCTTCACCAACTTCGAAGCGGATGAAGTTGATTACTTTAGCATTGTTTTCTTTCAGCAGATCGCCAACAGATTTGCTTGGATCCATCACGAAGTTCTGACCAGTCAGAGAGATTTCGCCGGTGAATTTGTTCATACGGCCAGAAACCATTTTCTCTGCGATTTCGCGAGGCTTACCAGACTGCATTGCGATGTCCAACTGGATCTGGTGTTCACGCTCAACAACGTCAGCAGGAACGTCAGTTGGGTTTACATATTCTGGTTTGCTTGCAGCAACGTGCATTGCGATGTGCTTGATCAGCTCTTCGCTTGCGCCTTCAGCAGCAACCAGAACACCAATGCGAGCACCGTGCAGGTAAGAACCTACAGCTTCGCCTTCCAGAATTTCAACACGACGGATGTTGATGTTTTCACCGATTTTCGCTACCAGAGTAGCACGCTGTTCTTCGAACTTCGCTTTCAGAGCTTCGATGTCAGCGTTTTTGTCAGCCATAACGGAAGCAATAACTTCTTTACCAAACGCCAGGAAGCCTGCGTCTTTAGCAACGAAGTCAGTTTCACAGTTCAATTCAACGATACCTGCGAATTTAGCATCAGCAGCAACTTCAACCAGGATAACACCTTCAGCAGCAACACGGCCTGCTTTCTTAGCCGCTTTTGCCTGACCTGATTTACGCATGTTATCGATAGCCAGTTCGATATCACCATTTGCTTCAACCAGTGCTTTTTTACATTCCATCATGCCTGCGCCAGTACGCTCACGCAGTTCTTTTACCAGAGCAGCGGTAATGTCAGCCATTTGTTTTATTCCTCGATGTGTCTCGCGGGAAGATAATATTCCGCGGGGATAGTTCTATATCAGATATGTAAAGGGGGCCGTGACAGGCCCCCTAACCAATATATTTCAATACCTGGTCAATAAGGGCTCAAGAATTGAGCATGCCTTATTATTCAGCGTCTACAAGACCTTCTTCAGCCTGAACAGCCAGATCTTGAGAACGACCTTCACGAACAGCGGTAGCTGCAGCGGTCAGGTACAGTTTTACTGCACGGATTGCGTCGTCGTTACCAGGAATGATGAAATCAACGCCATCTGGATCAGAGTTGGTATCAACGATAGCGAATACTGGGATACCCAGGTTGTTGGCTTCTTTGATAGCGATGTGTTCATGTTCAGCATCGATAACGAACAGAGCATCAGGCAGGCCGCCCATGTCTTTGATACCACCCAGGCTGTTTTCCAGTTTGCCAAGCTCACGAGTACGCATCAGCGCTTCTTTCTTGGTCAGCTTGTCAAAAGTACCGTCCTGAGACTGAACTTCCAGATCTTTCAAACGCTTGATTGACTGACGAACAGTTTTCCAGTTAGTCAGCATACCACCTAACCAACGGTGGTTAACGAAGTATTGGTCACAGCTCAGTGCTGCTTCTTTTACTGCTTCGCTAGCAGCACGCTTGGTGCCAACAAACAGAATTTTACCTTTACGGGAAGCGATTTTGTTCAGCTCTGCCAGTGCATCGTTGAACATTGGAACAGTTTTTTCCAGATTGATGATATGAACTTTGTTACGAGCACCAAAGATGAAAGGTTTCATTTTTGGGTTCCAGTAACGAGTCTGGTGACCGAAGTGAACGCCCGCTTGCAGCATATCGCGCATGGAAACAGTTGCCATTTTAGACCTCTATAAAGTTAATTGGGGTTATGCCTCCACAGATCCCATGACACCGACTCTTTGACTGCGGATGATTCATATCAATGAATTAACCGCATTAGAGCACCCCGGTGTATGTGCCGATCCGTGTGTGTTATTTACACATAATGAGTTTATTTAGTATCCCTGCGAACTGCATCACATCAGAAACAATTACACAGAATACCGGCGCGCTTTATACCACAAACCGCCACCATACTCCAACATTTGTTATTGCTTTCTGGTAGTCTGTCAGCCAACAGTTATTGGCAGACATTCGGTGGGCTGATACCATTACTGACAATATTTTTCCTTAGTTAATATCAAGTGGTCGGCAATTTTCCGACTTAAATGGACCCATTTCATGGCTATTTCTATCAAAACAGAAGAAGACATTCAGAAGATGCGTGTTGCCGGACGTCTGGCAGCCGAAGTTCTGGAAATGATTGAGCCTTACATCAAGGCTGGTGTCACCACAGGTGAACTTGATCGTATTTGTCACGAACATATCACCGGGAAGCAACAAGCTATCTCAGCTTGTCTGGGCTATCACGGTTTTCCTAAATCCGTGTGTATCTCCGTCAATGACGTGGTTTGTCATGGCATTCCAAGCGATGACAAGGTGCTGAAAGAAGGCGATATCGTCAATATTGATGTGACTGTTATCAAAGAAGAGTTCCACGGTGATACTTCCAAAATGTTCATCGTTGGTAAACCAACCATTCAAGGTGAACGCCTGTGCCGTGTGACACAGGAAAGCCTGTATCTTGCCCTGAAAATGGTTAAGCCGGGTATTCGCCTGCGTAGCATCGGTAAAGCCATTCAGCAGTTTGTGGAAGGTCATGATTACTCTGTTGTCCGCGAATACTGCGGCCACGGTATCGGTAGGGTCTTCCACGAAGAACCTCACGTTCTGCATTATGATGCCGATGATGGTGGCGTCGTCCTGCAAAAAGGCATGGCATTCACCATCGAGCCGATGGTAAATGCAGGTGATTTCCGCATCCGTACCATGAAAGATGGCTGGACAGTGAAGACCAAAGATCGTGGCTGGTCTGCACAGTATGAGCATACGATTGTCGTTACCGACAATGGCTGTGAAATCATGACATGGCGAAAAGAAGAAGAGTCCCATATCTCTGCGGTACTGGTGAACGCATAAAAGCCTTGATGCCAGGTATCCCCCTAATTAATGAAGCTCCTGCTCACTCCGCAGGGACTTCATTCTCTGGCAATAATCCCTGTTCATCTCACGTGTTTCTCAGTAATCTGGTCATTATGGTTTGTTTCCTCATGAGCTTTCTCATAATAGGTTTCCGCATATGCCAGCCGATATTTCCTTAGCACAAGCGCCCATTCCGCCCATTTCTCCTGTGGAGTTTTCCCACAACGATCTGCAACTTCCTGCCCTGAAACAACATATTGATGAATTTCAGCTATGGCTTGAACAGGCATTTAAGGCGGGCATTTCGCCGAACGCACTGATTTATGCTCGCAGTGACTATATTGATCAGCTTTTAAAACGATTATGGCAGGAACAGGGATTTGACCAGATAGCCTCCCTTTCTCTGATTGCAGTAGGTGGCTACGGTCGCCGCGAGTTGCACCCTCTTTCCGATATTGATCTACTGATTCTCAGTGAATCTCCATTGAGTGAAGAACAATCCGCTCATATCGGAAAATTTATTACTTTACTCTGGGATATTCGTCTGGAAGTGGGCCACAGTGTCAGAACGTTCGAAGAGTGTAAACAAAAAGGGCTTGCCGATCTGACTATTGCCACAAACCTCATTGAAGCCCGTTTAATTGATGGGGACTTACCTCTATTTCTGCGCTTGCAGAAATATATTTTCAGTGATGATTTCTGGCCATCAGCCCGATTTTTCTCAGCTAAGCTCACTGAGCAACAAGAACGTCATCAGCGTTATCACGGCACCAGTTACAATCTGGAACCTGATATCAAAAGTAGCCCGGGTGGATTACGCGATATTCACACGTTACTCTGGGTTGCTCACCGCCATTTTGGGGCAAAATCGTTAGATGAAATGGTTGGTTTTGGCTTCCTGACTCAGGAAGAGCGCAACGAATTGAACGAATGCCAGAATTTTCTCTGGCGTATCCGTTTTGCACTGCATTTGGTCGTTACCCGCTATGATAATCGACTGTTGTTTGAACGTCAGGTCAGCGTCGCCCAATTGCTTGGCTATGAAGGTGAACGCAATCAGCCTGTCGAACGGATGATGAAAGATTTCTATCGCATGACCCGTCGTGTCAGTGAACTGAATAACATGCTGCTGCAACTGTTTGATGAGGCCATTCTGGCATTGCAGCCCAATGAAAAACCGCGTCCCTTGAACGCTGAGTTTCAGCTACGAGGAAACCTCATCGATTTAATTGATGAAACACTGTTTAGCCGTGATCCCACGTCAATTTTGAAAATGTTTTATCACATGGCTGAACATCGTGAAATCAAAGGTATCTATTCCACAACATTGCGCCAGCTTCGCTATGCCCGTAGAAACCTGACAACCCCCTTGTGTGATTTGCCCGAAGCACGAAAGATTTTCATGGATATTCTACGCCATCCCCGTGCAGTCGGAAGCGCCCTGCTCCCGATGCACCGGCATAGCGTGCTAGGCGCTTACATGCCGCATTGGAGCAACATTGTCGGCCAGATGCAATTTGACCTTTTTCATGCGTATACAGTTGACGAACATACCATTCGGGTACTGCAAAAACTGGAAAGCTTTGCTGACGAAAACAACCGCGTGATCCACCCCCTATGTGTCGAGCTTTACCCACGCCTTCTTCAGCCAGAACTCTTGCGGCTGGCGGCTTTTTTCCACGATATCGCCAAAGGGCGCAATGGCGACCATTCTGAACTTGGGGCCAAAGATGCTTACTTATTCGCACAACAGCATGGCCTGACAAACCGCGAAGCAGAATTAGTGGAATGGCTGGTTCGCGACCATTTGCTGATGTCAGTCACTGCCCAGCGGCGGGATATTCAAGATCCTGAGGTTATCCAGCAATTTGCCAGTGTGGTCAAAAATCAAAATCGCTTAAATCATTTGGTCTGCCTGACCGTTGCTGATATCTGCGCGACGAATGCCAAACTTTGGAATAGTTGGAAGCAAAGCTTGATACGTGAACTCTATTTCGCCACTGAAGCCCAATTGCGCCAAGGCATTCAGAATACGCCTGATTTACGGGAGCGTGTCCGTAACAACCGATTACAGGCATTAGCTCTGCTGCGGCAAGAAAATATTGACGAAGAACGATTACATTATATCTGGGGCCGCTGCCATGCCGATTATTTTTTACGTCACAGTCCCGATCAATTAGCCTGGCATGCCAGCCATCTTATCCACCCTTTCTCTGCGGAACCAATGGTTCTGATCAGCACCGCTTTTTCTCACGGCGGCACAGAAATTTTTATTTGGTGCCAAGACAGGCCTTCTCTCTTCGCTGCCGTTGTCGGGGAATTGGACCGGCGCAATTTAAGTGTTCATGATGCCCAAATCTTCACTAATCGTGATGGGATGGCGATGGATACATTTATCGTTTTGGAACCTAATGGTCATCCATTGTCTCTTGATCGCCACGAACCTATCCGTCGAGCCTTACTGAAAGTCGTGAATGATCCTCATCCTAAAGTACCAAAAGCGCGTAGCCTGCCTTCTAAATTACGTCATTTCAATGTGCCAACCAAAGTGAGTTTTTTGCCAACAAAAAATGTTCGTCGCTCCTATATGGAATTAATTGCGTTAGATCAGCCCGGATTATTGGCACGGGTAGGCAATATTTTCGCTGAATTGGGTGTTTCCTTACATGGTGCGCGCATTACTACTATTGGTGAACAAGTTGAAGATTTTTTTGTACTGGCAGATAAAGATCAAAACGCATTACATAAAAAAATCAGGGATGAATTATCAGAAAGGTTGACAGAAGCCCTCAACACACGGGATAAACTATAGCAAAATTCTCTTAACAGAAATTAGGAACCGCATAATTATGCAGCAATTACAAGCTACTATCGAAAGTGCGTTTGAAAATCGCGTAAACATCACACCCGCTACCGTTGATGGAACGACGCGTGATGCTATTAATCAAGTCATCCAGATGCTCGATAACGGCAAACTGCGCGTCGCTGAAAAGATCGATGGGCAATGGGTCACTCACCAATGGCTGAAAAAAGCCGTGTTGCTCTCCTTCCGCATTAATGACAACCAAGTCATGGAAGGCGCTGAAAGCCGCTATTTCGACAAAGTACCCATGAAATTTGCTGATTATGATCAGGCTCGTTTCGAAAAAGAAGGATTCCGTGTCGTCCCTCCTGCGGCTGTCCGTCAGGGTGCATATATCGCCCGTAACACTGTGTTAATGCCATCTTACGTCAACCTTGGTGCTTATGTGGATGAAGGTACGATGGTAGATACTTGGGCAACTGTCGGTTCTTGTGCACAGATCGGCAAAAATGTTCATTTATCTGGCGGCGTTGGTATTGGTGGTGTGTTGGAACCATTACAAGCCAATCCGACCATCATTGAAGATAACTGTTTTATCGGCGCCCGTTCTGAAATCGTGGAAGGCGTTATCGTGGAAGAAGGCTCTGTGATCTCAATGGGTGTCTACATCGGTCAGAGCACTAAAATCTATGATCGCGAGACCGGCGAAATTCATTATGGCCGCGTACCAGCAGGCTCTGTTGTAGTCTCCGGTAATTTGCCTTCGAAAGATGGCAGCTACAGCCTGTATTGCGCCGTTATCGTGAAAAAGGTTGATGCCAAAACGCGTGGCAAAGTGGGTATTAATGAATTACTGAGAAATATTGACTAAATATTAAAAATAGCAGCAAGCCTCCTTATAGCGGGTGGTTTGCTGCTGCGGTCTGAAAAAAGTCGGAACTTATTCAATCTCAGGCAGCTTTTTTACCTTTTGAGCAGGCTTTCATAATTCTTTCGGTAACATCCTGTTCAATCTTTATTTCAAAATCGGTAAATAAAGCAATTGGTTTGACATTTTTTCCATTTTTTTCCAACCGAACAAAACCATGCCGATTAAGTGTTTTTAACGTAGTTGATAAATTGCTAGGTTTTCTCCCCGAAAGCCCGGAAAGTTCGGCTATGGTCTCTGGCTTCTGCTCATCCATCATACGAAGTAAAGCGATATTATTTTCACTCAACACCTGAGCCAGCGCTATCATGGAGGTAAACCAGACCTTGGGTTCATCTGAAAGTGGTTTATATTCCCCTTTGGCTATTGCCAATATACGTTTACGAATGAGTTCTTCATTCATTACGCCGATGAGTGCTTTCATTTTACTAACCTCTAGATTCTCTCTCAGCTATGACCTCGTCAATTTTAGCAAAAAAGTCTTCAATTAATTGATAAGGTGACATGAACTCGTGTGGTACTCCTTTATCATGCGAGTTTCTGTGCATATGATCGTATACTATACGACCCTTATATTTCCCACCAATAACCATCATCCCTATTAACTCATTGGCAATGAAGATCTAGTAAGATCTCTAGTCCATGTTCATAATCCACGATCAAGGCCCCGTCATTATTATGAGCTGATCATATGTATATTTATGGGGAGTTTCAAGCGACATCATTGCGCTAATTTTTGTGTAGCTCCCCTCAATCGCCATTAACCGATTGACTTTTAACAATTACGAAATGGATAATAAATCCACTATTTCTTTTGCCTTTTCCATTTCATTTAGGTGACTAGGTGACGCGCTATGTACGATAATTTGAAAAGTTTGGGGATCACGCATCCTGAAGATATTGATCGCTATAGCCTCCGTCAGGAAGCTAACAACGACATTCTGAAGATTTATTTCCGCAAGGACAAAGGCGAGTTCTTCGCCAAGAGCGTTAAATTTAAGTACCCACGCCAGTTGAAAACCATCTCTGACGATCATTCCGGGCAAGGTTACAAAGAAGTCAAAGAGATCAACACCAACCTGCGTTATGTGATCGAAGAGCTGGATCAAATTTGCAGACGTGACCAGATCGAAGTGGATTTGAAACACAAAATCCTCGACGACTTACGTCATCTTGAGCATGTTGTTGCCAATAAGATTGCAGAAATCGAAGCAGATTTGGAAAAGCTGACCCGTAAATAATCACGTCAGCAATGTCACAACACCGCTTATCCTCTTGCATTTCAAGCCAAGGTAAAGGTATAAGCGGTGTGACAACGCATTTTTCTACAGCAAAGTTCCCCACTCCTCAATCCAGTTCTGGGCGAAGACCTCAGGTTCAACTACCTCAATAGCATCAATCAGCAGCATATCCCCGATTCGTTTGGCTCCCTGCTCCTGTAACAATTTATCAAAGGTACGACCACCACCACAGAAAGTGTCGTAACTGCTGTCACCCAGCGCAATTACGCCATAACGCAAATCGGGCTGATAGCCCAACTTATCATTCAACTCTACATAAAGCGGCTGGATATTATCAGGCAGATCGCCTTGCCCTGTCGTCGAAGTGACAACTAAAACAATTTGTTGCAGATACTCTCGCCATTGCGCTAAGGTTGCATCTTCAAAGATCTCAACCTCATGCCCTTGCTGCCTGAGGATCTGCTGTGCTTCTTCCGCAACTGCCAGCGCATTGCCATAAACTGTACCAACGAAAATACCAATCTTTGCCATAGATATTGATCTCTTTAATCGGTTTGATACTACGTTCATTTATGAGTCGTTAAACATTTATGAGTAGCTAAACATTCCAAATCAGGCACCATACCCTGCCAGCCAAATTGTTCAAGCAAATGCTGCCACGATAGATCCCACCGGGCGGTTAAAAGAAGATCTTCTCCTGTCACGGGATGCTTGAGCCGAAGGTGGCTGGCATGCAGCATTAATCTGCCAATCTGATAATATTTAGCAACTCCTCGATTTTGCCGCAAATCGCCGTGCGTGGTATCCCCGATGATGGGATGCCGAATATGTGCCATATGACGTCGCAATTGATGCTTACGACCTGTTTTGGGCATCAGCTCCAACAGGCTGAAACGTGATGTCGGGTAACGCCCTATTTCAACCGGACACTCAACTTTTGCCAATGAACGGTAATGCGTAATTGCTGACTGTGCTTCCCGGTCTGGATCAGCAAATTTATCCGCAATTTTGTCCAACTGTTCCATTAAGGCGTAGTCGATAATATCATCACCTTCAACATAACCCCGCACAACAGCATGATACGTTTTTTGTATATCGTGGAATTCAAATTGTTGTGCAAGTGTTCTGGCCACTTCACTTGAAAGCGCCATTAATAAGACACCAGATGTCGGCCTGTCCAAACGATGGACAGGAAAAACATGCTGCCCTATTTGATCGCGCAGCGTCTGCATCACAAAAACAGTTTCATGGCGCGCCAGCCAACTGCGATGGACTAACCAACCCGCAGGCTTATTAACTGCAACAAGATGTTCGTCCTGATAAATAATATCCAGCATATCAAATGTCCTGCATAAACAGGTTGTCCAATGCTCGCAAGTGTTCAAGTAAAGGTAAATAACGTTCTGTTTCTTCTTTATAAACTTCCTCAAAATACGGGGCGATCGAAAATGCCGTCGGCAAGTTGGCTTTTTGTTCTATTAAGGCGCGCATTCTTGGAATTAATACCCATTGTAGCCACTCTTCCGCTGACATCGTATCAATGGAAAAAGGCTCGGTACTTTCAAAAGATTCTGGTTTAGGAGGATAATTCTGCCATAAGCCTACCGCTTTCATGGTGACTTCAATGGACTGTAATTGATTTAGAATTTGTTTCTCGATACTCATGATTTTTCGTCTGATGCTTAGCTGTGGCTCAGATGACAAAAGCTGCCACCATGTCATTAGAACATAAGAGTATCATTGATACGATTTCAGCGGAAAACTTGCGATAGGATAAAATGAAACAATGACCACCCCTTCAAGAGATGGTTTAAGGATGATAAAAAAAGAGGAGAGATAAAATCCCTCCTCTTAATTTATCTGTCATAGCAATCCTGCTAAATCAATCGCTTCCTGCTCATTCCCTGACAAAAATACTTCCTTGTCTGTCATCCTTTACTTAATCGTTGTACTGCTCAATTATTATACTGATAGTATCCGGCGATAATGGCATTTGGCGATCCTGCCTCTACCTGACCTTCCCTGAACCATCTTCCCGATGGGTTTATTCCCTGGTTATTGTTTTGCTGTGATCCCTTACGGAACAGTAAAAGGATCTATGATTTGGGCGGTTGGAACAAGCAACCGAACAGGAACCGTCAGTACGATGGTAAAAAGGATACTGCTGTCACATTCTGTATGATATTGATATAAAATAGAAATAATTTCACGCGCTAATATTCACTTTGTGATTAAAAGAAATATCTCACGCACCATGTGAGATATCTCTTACAAAAGATCAAACTAATATCTGCAAGTGACTGCACACATCTGCAACTAACTGCACACAACGGGATTGATAACTGAAAGGAAACTTGCCAGATTTGCAGATAACATTGTCCTCTCGTTACTGCCAAACTGCTCCAGAATCACCTGGCCGGTCAGATTACATACAGAAATCAGCCCCATATCAGAATCAGTCGTGCCAATAAATACGGTTGGTGAGAGCTTTAACCGCTTCTGTGTGACAAGATGACCAATTAGGTTTTCCTGTAACCGAATAAAATCATCTTCACTCCATACCTGAATCAAACTGAAATTCTGCCCTTCAAAACTGGCCGTCATATCACCCGCAAGTTGCGTCACATAGTAATCATGGATAGCACTTTGCAAACAAATATCCAGCGCTGTTTCGACCTTCTGGAGTTTTTCCCGGACAGAAAACGGCTGGGGAAGCCAATGCACTACACCATCTCCGGTACGTTCAATACAGGGTGAAGGTATGCCATACAGATCACTGCTGGCTGGCGGAAAACCTGTCTTCTCTTGCCACAATTCAACATAGCGTTGGGTGAAGCCAGAGAGAGCTTCTGTCACATTAGCTTCTGTCACATTAAAGGTCATATGATTATATCATCCATCATTTTCAGGTTTATAATGTTATCCTACTTATTCCTATACGTTTTTTAGCAAAATAACAACCGAAGAGTGATGTTACCATTGTTATGAAAGTTACCATTGTTATGAAAAAGTGTTGATATGACTTCCTTCATCTGAATACCTGTCATCTATTCCAATAAATGCTAAAAATGAGATCATTTTCGTATCTGACCTATAAAACTTTCTATTATCCTCATCATTAACCCATATTATTTAATTTCAACAAAATTTATGTTTTCTGAATTTCTTCACAAGTCTGAAATTTAAAGCATTTAATGACGACTATATGTCATCCATATCGCATCAAGTACATATCAGAGATAAAATAAATATTAACAGATGATCCCCACTGCCTAAAGGCGGAATGACCTTTTAATGTTCATAGTAAATAATCCCGTAATAAACGGATTTAGTTTTAAATTCATATTAAAGAACCCAAAACTCACAAAATAAAAATTAAGGTGACAAATAATGACCACATCAGATATAAATCGACAAGATGAAAATTACTTACAAGATAACATTATTACTGAGCCAGAATATCACTTGCCTCATTTTCCTGACCATATTATCTGGAAAAATTTAAACTTTAAAAATTGGTCAGGAGAAGTTCAGGCTCACAATGTACCATGCTGTATACCTCGTTCTGCTGAAGAGGTTATTTCAGTCGTCAATTGGGCATGGAAGGAAAATTATAAGCTAAGAATTGTCGGACAATCTCATAATTGGTCACCATTGATCCTGGAATCAGGGCAAAGCTTCAAAAATCGTATTATGTTGATGGATCTCTCTGAGCATTTTACTCACGTCAATATCGAACACCGTTCCCAATTTTCTATCGTAACCGCACAAACGGGTATATTGATGGAAACACTAATGACTCAAATGGAGGATCAAAATCTTGGTTTCACCGCAACACCAGCTCCCGGTGATTTAACATTAGGGGGCGTTCTCGCGATAGGCGGGCATGGAACTGCCATTAAAGCAGTGGACGAAACGCCACTTCCCGGGCACACATATGGCTCTCTGAGTAACACAATATTGTCCCTGTCTGCTGTTGTGTGGGATGCAGAAAACCAGCAATATACTATCAAGCATTTTGAGCGAAGTGATCCAAATTGTGCACCACTATTAACTCACTTAGGTTGTTCCCTGATTTTAGAAGTCCAGTTTCAGTCTGGTAAAAATCAACGCTTACGCTGCCAAAGCTTCACTAATATCTCAGCGGCGGAATTATTTGCCGATGCCGAATTTCCAGAAAGCAATCGAACTTTTAGTCATTTTCTAAATAAAAGCGGTCGGGCTGAGATTATTTTATTTCCTTTCACAAACCTCCCATGGTTAAAAGTCTGGAGTGTGGCACCAACCAAACCGGCTGCCAGCGTTGAGGTTAAAACACCCTATAACTATCCATTTTCCGATAATATCTCACCAGCCATATCGAATATCGTGGATGACATTCTTTCCGGTTTCCCTGCAATAACGCCTCTGGTCGGTGAGATGCAATATCAACTGGCAAATACCGCTTTACAAGGCCATGGAAAAGATATTTGGGGTTGGAGTAAAAACCTATTGCTGTATGTGAAACCCACAACACTGCGTGTTACAGCAAATGGCTATGCGGTATTAACGCGCCGTGCTGATATCCAGCGCGTTTTGAATGAATTTTATACCGAATGGCAAAAATTAATGCGTGAATTTGCAAATCAGGGGCGATATCCCATCAATGGCCCTATTGAAATCAGAGTCACTGGATTAGATGATCCTGCCGACGTCCTACATGAAAAGGCGGTTGTTCCCAGTTTATCTGCAATCCGTCCCCGTTTAGATCAGCCTGAATGGGATGTTGCAGTCTGGCTCGATATATTGACCTTTCCAAACACACCTTATGCCATTGAATTTTGCCGCCAATTTGAACAGTGGCTATTTAAAGAATTTGAGGGTTCTTATGCCTCAGCCCGTGTTGAATGGAGTAAAGGTTGGGCTTATGGCACCAACGTTGCGTGGGAAGATAAAGAAGTTTTAACCAAAATAATTCCAGCTTCATTCACTGATGGATTGCCTGCCGATAACAATTGGGTTTCAACAATTTCTGCATTGAAGAAATACGATCCACATCACATATTCAGATCGCCATTATTAGATAAATTACTTTCTGAATAAAGGCATCTTAACAAATAGTAGATATATTTTTATATCTACTATATCCATAGGCTTTCAAATTATAATTTCGTTAGTTACACGATGCTTCACAATGACATGGCAACCACATCATGAATTATGCTTTCTGGGATTTAACTTCCTTATCATCATGCCGCATCTGAAATCCATTGGGTATGACCATAAAAGTATGGAGAAAAAAAAGAGAAACCCTGCCAGAACGATATAAACGTCATTTGATTACCCGCACAATTGATGGTAAGTCACGAGACTACAGTACATCTATTGAAGAAAAAAGGCTTAGCCTTGCAGAAGCAGCGCTAAAATGGCTCGATGAGTACGGAGAATAATGCACAATAAAAATACGACCATTCAGGATTCCTTGATAAACTACGGTCTACCTCAAACATAATGATTTACCAATTTTAAGGAATCTTAATGTCTTTATATCAGGATAATCAGGCACTCGCTCAACTCACGTTAGGTAAACCCACTCCCTACCGCGACAACTACGATCCGACTTTACTGCAAGCGGTTCCCCGCAGCATGAACCGTGAACCGCTTGGACTATTCCCTGAAAGTATTCCTTTTCATGGTGCCGATATCTGGACGATGTACGAACTTTCCTGGCTCAACGCACGCGGTGTTCCTCAAGTTGCTATTGGTCATGTCAGTCTGGATGCCACCAGCGAAAACCTTATCGAATCAAAAAGCTTTAAGCTTTATTTGAATAGTTTTAACCAAACCCGCTTTGCTGATTGGGAAACCGTACAAAAAACGCTGCAACAGGATTTATCTGCGTGTGCCAATGGCAATATCGACGTTGTCTTACATCCCCTCCACAACTTCAGTCAGCAGCCAATTGCCGAATTTACAGGAAAATGTATCGATAATCAGGATATTGAAATTGATGATTATCAGTTCAGTCGCGATTATCTTAACAATGCAGCCATTGGCCCTATTGTTGAAGAAACTTTAGTGAGTCATTTGCTAAAATCAAACTGCCTGATCACTAATCAGCCAGACTGGGGATCTGTCATGATCCACTATAAAGGCGCCAGAATCGATCAGGAAAAGTTATTGCGCTACTTAGTTTCTTTCCGCCATCACAATGAATTTCATGAACAATGTGTCGAGCGTATTTTCAATGACTTAATGACATTATGCGTGCCTGAAAAACTCACTGTTTATGCACGTTATACCCGCCGGGGAGGGTTGGATATCAATCCGTGGCGCAGTAACGAAGAATTTACTCCAGCAATAGGAAGGTTAGCCCGTCAATAATCAAATCAATTTGATTAGCAATGGGTAACCAGACTGCTGGATGAAATCAGTTATACCCAATAAATTTCAGGTTGCTGTGACGGCAAATAAGCTAATTCCCCAGAAACTGAGATAACTGTCATAAGGTAACATCATGTTATTTCGTTATATCGCTGGAAGGAGTGGACGCAATAAAGCAGCAATTTGAAAGATAGAGGGTATAAATCATTATTGAGGAACCCCTATAAGGGGTAAAAGGAGTCATTCTTGATTACACATGTCAATCCATTGGGATCGATGGATTTACTCTCTCAGCTTGAAGTAGATACGCTTAAGCGTACCGCAAGTAGTGATTTATACCGCCTTTTTCGTAACTGTTCACTGGCGGTTCTTAATTCTGGAAGCCAAACCGATAACAGTAAAGAATTGCTGTCAAAATATGAAGATTTTGATATCAACGTACTGCGCAGAGAACGCGGCGTAAAGCTGGAGTTAGTCAATCCACCGGAAGACGCTTTTGTTGATGGTAAAATCATCCGTTCCCTGCAAGCAAATCTGTTCGCAGTGTTAAGGGATATTTTGTTCGTTCACGCGCAAATTACCAATGCACAGAAAGCTCACAATTTAAATATGGAAAATGGTACACATATTACCAGCACCATTTTCTCCATCCTGCGCAACGCTAACGCCCTGCATATCTCAGAAGATCCGAATATGATTGTTTGTTGGGGCGGTCATTCCATCAATGAAAAAGAGTATTTATATGGGCGCAAGGTAGGGAATGAGCTGGGGTTACGCGAACTGAATATCTGTACAGGTTGTGGCCCGGGAGCAATGGAAGCCCCAATGAAAGGCGCTGCGGTAGGGCATGCCCAGCAGAATTATAAAAACAGTCGGTTCGTCGGTATTACAGAGCCTTCAATTATCGCGGCAGAACCTCCCAACCCGTTGGTGAATGAGCTGATTATCATGCCTGACATCGAAAAACGTCTGGAAGCCTTTGTCCGTATTGCTCACGGTATTATTATCTTCCCCGGCGGCGTGGGTACGGCAGAAGAACTGCTGTATTTGCTGGCTATCCTGATGAATCCTGAAAATAAAGATCAGGTTCTGCCACTGGTCTTAACAGGCCCCAAAGAGAGTGCCGATTACTTCCACGCGTTAGATGAGTTTATCGTTAATACTTTGGGAAAACAGGCTCGTCACTACTACCGCATTATTATGGATGCACCATCAGAAGTCGCACGTATAATGAAAAGGGCGATGCCAAACGTCAAAGAGAATCGCCGTTCTACCGGAGATGCTTACAGCTTCAACTGGTCATTGAAAATCAGCCCTGATTTACAATCTCCATTCAATCCAGCCCATGACAACATGGCTAACCTGAATTTATATCCAAATCAACCACCTGAGAAACTTGCGTCAGCATTGCGATGCGCATTTTCTGGCATTGTGGCAGGTAATGTAAAAGAAGTGGGTATTCATGCCATAGAGAAATACGGGGCATTCAAGATCCACGGTGATGCTGACATTATGCACTGTATGGATAACTTGCTAGAAGATTTTGTGGAGCAAGATCGCATGAAACTTCCGGGAGGTACTGCTTATGAGCCGTGTTATGAGATAATCAAATAAATCACAGATACCTTTTCTCTTCACGATTCAATGAGGCTAGTGCCAAGGAATAAAATCCAAGGATGGAATATAACGACCATGATACATCTTTTAATTGTAGACGCCCTAAATCTGATTCGACGCATCCATGCGGTACAGGGAAGCCCTTGCGTTCCTGCCTGCGAACATGCGTTAAAGCAATTAATCACCCACGCATCCCCGACTCATGCCGTTGCCGTATTTGATGAAGATGATCGCAAACATAGCTGGCGCCATCAACTTTTCCCTGACTACAAAGCAGGGCGTTCTGCTATGCCAGAAAACTTACAACAGGAGATGCCGCTGATTAAGCAGGCATTCAATGAACTTGGCGTAGCTTGCTGGCATGCAGAAGGACATGAGGCGGATGATTTGGCCGCAACATTGGCGACTAAAGTCGCCAATACCGGTCATCATGTCACAATTGTTTCAACAGATAAGGGCTATTGCCAGCTTCTTTCTCCCAATATTCAAATCCGTGATTACTTCCAAAAACGCTGGCTGGACTTACCGTTCGTTCAGCAAGAATTCGGCGTTTCCCCTGACCAACTTCCTGATTATTGGGGGCTGGCAGGTATCAGTAGCAGTAAAATCCCCGGCGTTCAGGGCATTGGCCCGAAGACAGCCGCCACCCTGCTACAACAAGCCGGTTCGCTGGATAATTTATTCCAGAATCTGGAAGCCCAACCAGATAAATGGCGAAAAAAATTAGAAGCTCATAAAGAAATAGCTTATATCAGCCGGGAAGTCGCTTCATTAAAAACCGATCTATCACTACAAGGAAATTTGCAGCAACTCAGGCTGATTTATGTCGAATAAATCTCAAATCGCAGAGAAGAATAACCGTCTAAGAAAGTGAGCCGGAAAAACCAGTCATCTTGCGACTTGAAAAACAATATGTATAAACTGAATTAGAGAATAAAATCTGATTCAGTTAATTCTTTTATCCCTATAAATACTAACATAAACATATCAGAGACCATTCCTTTCCCTAACTTAATATATAAACTTGTTGAATTGTATATACTCTGGTATATAAAATAGGCATCTCCTGGCTGACCAAAATTGTGACGCTCAACAAATTTCACTTTTCCTGTTCCACCAAAATCAAAACCTGATAAATCGACTTTATCTTTACCTGATTCAAAATCAAGAATGGTATCGTAACTGCTATCTATTGATTGATTACCAGACAAATAAACGAATGTGTTTTTTCCCGTTCCTCCCCTTATCGTTCCTCCTCCAAAGCCACTATATAAAATATTATTGCCCGCAGTGCCTTCCAAATTTTTTGGAACATTATTACCTATAATGATATCGTTACCACGACCACCAATAGCCTCATGAATAGTACAACCGCGGGCGATAGAGACATTGCCTTTCAATCCACCAACATCAGAAAAAGCCCCCTCATTCAAATTGATAACCTGATCCTGCACAAAACCAGAAAAGTCAAACCTATTAACCTCTATTTCTTTGCCTGAAATAATATTAGGAGGACAGGCACAAAATATCAATTTACTCTCTTTGTGTAATGCAGTTTCATAATCCAAACCGGTATTAGAATTAAAACCATATACAATATAAGTAGGATAATTACTACTGTTAAGACCATATAACTTTTGAACAGCAGAAATATCATTCATTACAGGGCAAGATGGGTATAAATCCTCAAAATCCTGCCCAGTATAAGATGAATTAAAATAACTCATAACAGTATAAGCGAAACTATCCTCAAAATGAGAAGCACTCTTCTCATAATTGGGTTTCTCTTTATCACCGGCATCATATGGAGACGGGTGGATCAGACTCAATTGATGCCCAATTTCGTGAACAAACGCCTTTCGTATATTTCTATTGACTTCAAGAAATTTTTTATCAGAAAATTTGTCATTATTCATATTAAACCATGAATGGGATTTATAATTTCCTTTAGTAGGTAATTTAGTAAATGGATTAAGATCTGCTTTTTTTATATTTTTACTATAAAAACAAACGACAAGATCAGCTTTATCATAATCATAAACTTCGGTAAAAGAGATATTAGCAACACGACTCCAAGATTCATAGGATTTATCCAAAGCTTCCTTAATATCCATATCAATGGTCGCAAGTTCTGCAACCTTGGCTTTCTCCATAGCTTTTTTAACCGCAGGTTCTTTCGCAAATTTAGACTTTGATGTTAATATACAATATTTGAATTGTACAGGCTCGTTAGGTAGCGTCTCTTTTTTCTTATTCTTCCAAATAAAATTCTTTCTCAAAATTTTCTCATATGATTTATCACCATATATTGGTTTTTTATATTTATTAATATTTTTATTTTTACTTGGATTGTAATAATCCAAATATTTTTTTATTTGTTTAACCGCATAAGAATATAAAACCTCATTCTCATTAATTTCTTTTTTCGACAAGGACATCCCGACCTCCTTAAAAAGGCATCAACCTGAAATAAAAGACGGAAATCAATTGCTGACATATAATAAACACATCAACCACAATATAAAGTTTAGTTCAAATTCCTGTGAAAAGAGATCATTTTACATATCGTTTAACATTTATTTAAACTTATCCCTCTCTTAATCAGATAAGCTAAACAATCCCATTAAATTATTTTATAAAAATAAAAAACAGCATAGCTTTATAATAAAGTACGCTGTTTTCTCTTATCTGTTATTTAATGGAAATTTCAAAAAATCATTTAAATCGGTTTCTGCATAAAATCAGATCAACCAAAATAATCAGCAATTAACTTAATATGTTCACCATTTAATTGCCCCGACTCATTCAGCAATCCAATCCACGCTTTCATATAGTCATATTTAGCCTGAGACAGTTCACGACGCGCAGTATAGAGTTGTTGCTCAGCATTGAGCACATCGACATTCACTCGCTGCCCCAAAGCAACGCTTTTTTGCGTCGCTTTCACCTGTAATTCAGCCGCTTCTACCGCGGTTTCATAGACTCGTATCCGCTTCTCACCATTAACATAGGCATTATAATTGCGGCGCAGTGCATTCAGGATTTCGCCTGCCTGTGCATCCATCTCATATTTAGTCTTGCCATAATTTGCCGCCGATTGACGTACTGCCGCCGCCGTTCCGCCGCCATTATAAAGATTCATGGAAACACGCAAGCCAATAGAATCTGTCCGGTATTTTTGGTCAATACTGTTATCGCTACTGGACTTATTTTCGCTATGAGAAGCATACAACTCAAGTTTTGGCAGGTATCCCGCACGATTGCGGTTAATGTCATGATACGCCACATCAACTTTCTGCCGGGCTGCCGCCAATTGAGGGTTCTGGCTTAATGCCTGCTGTTCCCAATCAGCATAACGCCCGATATCCCGTTTGATGGCTTTGAACTGTGGTGCGTCGGACAAGCGATTAACCGGTAAACCGGCGGGCAACGGTACACCAACTAATAGCTGCAAGTCACGGATTGCGGCATCCAGCTCATCCTGCACCATCAATTCATCGGCCAGTACCTGGCTGTAACGTGTTTGCGTTTCTGCCACATCGGTGCGAGTGCCCTCGCCAGAGGAAAACAATTTCTGATTGCGTTCCAGTTGCTCTTCATAGGCAGTCCTCTGCCGGGCGACTTGCTCCAGCCGATCCTGTGCATAGGCTACAGCCACATAGCTGTTCACTACCCTGACCGCCAATTGCTGGCTATCCGCCCGAAAGCGGGCATCACTCATCAGCGTATAAGCCTGACGGGTTCGATAACGCGCCCACGCTTCAAAATCAATCAGCGGCTGGGTCAAAATAATCGCACCGCTATAGCTGTCATACTTCCGGTCACGGCTTTCGCTAACCTTCCGACCACGCATATCTACAGAATGAGATTCCATTTTCTGCCAGTTTTGCGGTGAATTCTGATAGCTAATCAATACCTTGGGCAGCAATTCTGCCAGCCCAAGATTTTTCTCTTCCTGCCCTGCTTCCTGCTCTTTGATGGCGGCCTGAAATGTTGGATCATGCTGCAATGCCAGAGCATAAGTTTCCGTCAAAGAAAGGGCTTTCGCGGAACCGGAAGCTGACATCACCAACAATGCCGTTAAAAACATTTCCCTCAAAAACATTGCCCTTAAAAACATTGCCCTTAAAAACATTGCCCTCAAAAACATTCGCCTTAAAAACAGAGGCAATAGCAAAGTACGTTTATTGGCAAAACCGCAATACCTCAACATCTCCATTACTCCTCAATCAGCGATGTAGACGCCCTATCCACCAGTGGCTTGAACAGATAGCTCAACAGAGAGCGCGATCCCGTTTTGACGAACACCTCAACCGGCATCCCCGGCTTGATATTCAGTCCTGCCAATTTCTCCATTCCCTCAGGGGTCACTTTCAATCGCATCTGGTAATAAGGTTCCCTTGTTACTCCATCCACTAACCGGTCAGCAGAAACCACTGCCAGCTTAGCCGTCACTTTCGGCGTCCGGTTTTGGTTGAACGCAGTAAACATCAAATCAACATCCTGACCTACAGCCACCTTATCAATCAAATGCACCATCAAGCGCGCTTCCACTTCCAAGGTACTCTGAGCAGGGAGGATCTCCATCAATTTCTCACCGGAAGCCACCACACCGCCTTGGGTAAATACGTTCAACCCCACCACTGAACCATCGACCGGAGCCGTAATTGAGGTATGAGACAAATCAAACTGGGCCGTTTCCAGCTTATTGCCTAATTCATTAGCCAACACCTGCACATCCGACAATTGGCTGCGTACTTCACGTTGGTAATCAGCCTGACGCTGAATAATTCGCTGTTGCGTTTCCTGCCGCTGCTTTTCAAGCTGACCAATTCGCCCAGACATCTCGGCCACACTGCCACTTAACTCACTTTGGTTACGCAGTAATTCCAGATACTGGTTACGGGGAAAATAGCCTTCCTCTGTTAAAGGTTGCAGGTTAGTCACTTGCTCCTTGAGTGAAGCCTGCTGTTGTCGCTTGCTTATTAAGGCTTCTCGTAATCCTTTGATTTGGAAATTCAGCCCTTCCTCAGTCTGTTGCATGCCTGCCAAGTCACTTCGCAACATCTCACGGCGTGACAGAAAGAGCTGTTTCTGCAATGCCAGAATATCCTGAACGCGCGGCTCCGATTGCTGACTCAATAATGTGGATGGAAAGACAATGGCATCCTGTCCTTGTTGTTCGGCCAACAGTCGGGCTTCCGTTGCCAAAGTGGTATAAAGTTGCTGTTTCAGAGAATCAATCTGCGCATTAACCTGCACTTGGCTGAGCTGAACCAAAACCTGCCCGGCCTTGACTTGCTCACCCTCTTTCACCTGAATTTGCCTGATAATACCATTCACCGGGGACTGTACCGTTTTTCGGTTTCCATCCACGACAACCGTCCCTGAAGAAGCCACCCCTTTATCGAGTGGCGCAAACGCGGCCCAGATTAAAAAGCCCAGAATGCCAATGCCAATAACCAACCAGCCTATTCGCAGGTAACGATTCGCATCCAGCGGCAATAATTCTGACGCCTCATTTTGGGCATCCTTTGCATTGGTCTGATAGGACATCTTTACTCCCAGATAGCAATATCCCAAGAATTTAAATATGGCTGAATCATGTTACGAGGCACGTTCGACCGCTTTTGGTTGTGGCTGTGGCTGTGACGGAGACAGCGCCGCCATGACTTGCTGGGAAGGGCCAAACATTTTCATTTTACCCTGCACCAACAGCAAAACTTTGGTTGTTTGCGAGAGCAATGAAGGACGATGGGTAATCACCACCACCGTTTTCCCTTGTTCCCGTAATTGAGCAATGGCATTACTCAGCGCTTTTTCTCCGATATCATCCAGATTCGAATTAGGTTCATCCAATACCACAAGCGACGGATTACCATACAAAGCGCGAGCCAGCCCAATCCGCTGTTTTTGCCCACCAGACAGCCCCATTCCTCCGGCACCAATGACCGTGTCATAACCCTGTTCAAGATTGAGCACCAATTCATGGACGCCGGCTTTTTGTGCCGCCTCGATCACTTTTTCAGGATCAACATCGTTAAAACGCGCGATATTCTCAGCAATCGTGCCACCAAACAGTTCAATGTCCTGCGGCAAATAACCAATGGATGCCCCCAATTCATCTTTGTTCCACTGGTAAATATCGGCACTATCAAGTCGTACAACGCCTTCCTGTGCCGGCCAAATCCCCACCAGCAAACGGGCTAATGTGGATTTCCCTGACGCACTGGGGCCAATCACCCCCAGAACATCGCCGGGATTTAAGGCAAAGTTGATATCCTGCAAAACATATTGCTTGTTTTGTGATGTCTGGCTTGGTGATGCCTGAGCGGCACGTGTTTTACCGGGTGGTATTGCAGAGACTTTCTCCAACAGCAATACGCCCTTGGGAACAGGCAATGACATGCCACTTTTGCGCTCTGGCTGAGCTTTCAGGAGCTTGTCCAACCGCTGCCATGACAAACGAGCCGCACTCCAGCTCTTCCATGCCTGTATCAACTGCTCAATCGGGGACAACGCCCGCCCCATCAAAATGGAACCTGCTATCATCATTCCCGGCGTGATATTCCCTTCAATCGCCAGCCAACCGCCCAAACCCAGAATCAAAGATTGCAAGGCTATGCGTACTGTTTTAGTCAGCGCAGCAATGAATGCCGCTCGTTCACTGGCAATACACTGGAAATGGAGAAAGCGCTTATGCAAACCAAACCAGCGGTGACGCAATACCGGCAACATTCCGAGCGCTTCGATCACTTCTGCGTTGCGTAAGTTGGTGCTGGCAAGATGGGCTGATCGTAAAGAGAGGTTGCTTGCTTCGGCTAACGGTGCCTGGGATAGCCACTGGTTCAATACCGCCAGCGTGATAAGAATGATGGCCCCAACCAGTGCCAACAATCCCAGATACGGGCTAAACAGGAAAATGACACAAAGGTAGACGGGGAACCAAGGAGCATCAAAAAAAGCAAACAGTGCATTCCCCGTCAGAAACTGGCGAATAGTCGCCAAATCATTGAGCATTTGCCCCGCATCTGTTGAGCCACTTTTTAGGTTGGACTCATACGAAGCGGTGTAAACCCGCTGGTTCAGGCTCATATCAAACTGGTTGCCAATGCGGATTACCACCTGACTGCGGATATATTCCAGCCCGCCCATGATGGCAAACATACCCAGTGTGATAAGCGTCAGCATTAACAGGGTCATTTCATTACCGGATGGCAGTACCCGATCATATACCTGAAGCATATAAATCGAGGGAACCAGCATCAACAGATTGATAAACGCTGTAAATAAGCCAATAGTCCAGAATACTTTGCTGCGTGCACGGATAACATCCGTGATTTCATCCTTCGGAAAGCGTAATTTCACTGCAATCCCTTTATCATTAACTGAAGCAAAACGAATTAGTTATCAAATCATGCCTGATTTTTTATTTTGTCACTGCATTCGCTGTGCCACTAAATGTCATGACCAATTCCCTGCCATCAACAAGGTAGGCGACCCATTGTTCTTCAGACTCATGACCAAAAAAGGCCAGACTATTACCGTCATCATCCGTCAATGTGATTCCATCGGGAGCCGGACGCCATCCTTCAACAGGCTGACCAAACAGCGCTGTCGCACAGGCGTCACTTTTTAGCGCCCAAATTGACCCTTCAGGTAAACGGGTATCGGTCAATTCAACACGACATACCTGCTGCCCATCGGAGAGTTGCCATAGCCCTTTCAACTCATCAGCGGGTGGAAGTCTCAAACTACTCGCCATACATCCTCCTGCAAAAAAAAGAGATAAAATTACCGATAATTTCAATGCCGATAAATTTATTGTCGATAAAAAAGCTCTCCGCAAACATGTCTTCAACCTATAAAACGGAGTTCCAAAAAATTCATACTGATGAAACAGGGGACGAAAGAAAACCGATATTATCTTCAGATGACGATATAACACAGCGGCCTCCTTAATACTGCCGTACACCAAGAAGCATACGGCAGCATTCAGTTATTGCGATGACATCATCAAACGATGAAATCTGCCTCAGTCAGCGGCTGGCCAACAACTTTCACTAGGAAATCGTTGCCCGCCAGATCACCACCAAGACTGATCTCTAAATCTGTGACTTCATTCACTTGGTCATAAGTGAACTTCACTTCACCCGCCTTGCCTGAGAATGAATCCACAAATTTGATATCGCCACGACTACCGAAGTTGAAGAAAGACAGATCGATCTTATCTTCACCAGAAGTAAAATCATGAATCCAATCCGGGTTGTCTTTCAATGATTCTTTGCCATCCAGATAAACAAAGGTATCCTTGCCTTCGCCACCCCACAGATGGTCACCGCCAAGCCCGCCATAAATGATGTCGTCGCCTGCACCACCTTTCAGGATGTTATCTGCGCTGTTACCGACCAGAATGTCGTCACCGCTACCGCCAATCGCATTTTCAATAACGACACCACGTGCGATAGAAACGTTACCTTTCAAGCCGCCAACATCAGAGAAAGCCCCTTCATTCAGGTTAATACGCTGATTTTGGGTAAAGCCAGAGAAATCAAATGTATCTTCACCGCCCGCATCCCAAACGCTGAACACCAGTTTGCTGTTCGCATCGGTAGCGGTCATGAAATCACGGCCAGTATTGGAATTGAAGCCATATATGGTATCGTCTGCACGAGTTTCCATATTAGCGCCATACAAATCCTGAATGGCAGAGATATCATTCAGCAAAGGTGCTGATGAATATTCACCTTTGAAATCCTGGCCCGTGTATTTCTCACCGAAATAACTCATGACCGTATAGGCACGAGAGTCTTCGAAATATTTTGCTTTAGTGATATAGCTTGGACGCACTTTATCAGAAGCATCATAATCAGCAGGGTGTTCCAATCCTAAAGTATGTCCAATTTCATGCGTGAAAGTCTGACGGGCATAACCATTCACATCAATGTCATTGTCTACAAAAGTATGGCTCTTAGCGTTATACCATGTATAAGCTGTTTTTTGTCCCTGTGGCAGATTTGCGAATGCGTAATCTTTCGCTTTGCTATAATCAAAGAAGCCAAAAGTGATATTTGCTTTATTAGCATTACTTACTTCGGTAAATTTAATATTGGCAACATCAGACCAAGACTGTAAAGAAAGTCTCGCTGCATCTTTCTGATCTTCATTAAACGCACTGAAGCCAGAAACATTAAACAGCGGCATGATAGCCGGTGTTTTTGTTAGAAAATGATATGATAATTCCAATGTTCCAGAAGAATTAACATATTTATTGGACCAGTGATAATGGCCCCTCACAAGCTGATCAGGCGCATTATCGCCCAATGGATTATGATCAACACGAATAGAAGAATCGTAATTCGGAACGTAGGCTGTGAGAAGTGCTTTTACATCCTGAACAGAATTAGAATCAGATAACCCCGAATAGGTATATTTTTTCTTTGAGGTCATGTAAATCTCCTGTAAGAACAAGATTAATTTTCTAAAACCCGAAATAGTTGTAATAACGGGAGCAAGAGTTTTAAATTCTTTCTAAGTTCCCCTTAGAAATAAAACTCCAGCATAAAATAGCGTTAGTTCTTGTCCGTGTAAAAATAATTAATATATCTTTTTAGAATACATATTGAACAAATTTAGTTTATGTATTTAATTATTTATTTTTCAATGAAATTTTTTTGATAACAAAAAAACAGTATTATTTATTATAAAATAATACTGTTTTTATCTGCTGGAAATTAGCCCTAAGAAAGAATTATCTATTTACACTTTCTTTTTTCAAATTGCGGTATTTTCACCGCAACTTGAAATTTATTCCCTATCCATCACCTTCAATAATCCCTTTCAGTTGCATAAACAGACCAGATGCGGCGAACATGTACTGTAATCTCTTCACGATCGTGATACAGATGTTTCGCCTGAATTTGAGCATTTACACCATTCTCTTTCAGTTGCGACTCAATTTTCTGCAATATGTGATCCACTTCCTCATAACGCTTTTTCATCGGCAATTTGAGATTGAAGATCGCTTCACGACACCAGCTTTTTACCAACCAATCTGTCATCAAGTGTGCAACTTTGGCAGGTTTTTCAACCATGTCACAAACCAGCCAGTAAATGTTTTTTACTGACGGCTCAAATTTAAAGCCATCCACGCGGTGATGCTTCACCTGACCGGTTTCCATTAAACTTTCCGCCATCGGGCCATTATCTACCGCATGAACCAGCATGCTGCGTTTTACCAGCTGGTAAGTCCATCCTCCCGGACAGGCACCGAGATCCACGGCATGAAGACCGCTGCATAGACGTTCTTCCCATTCGTCATAAGGAACAAAGACATGAAAGGCTTCTTCCAGTTTCAGCGTGGAACGGCTTGGTGCATCAGATGGAAATTTCAGACGAGGGATCCCCATATAGAAACGGGAATTATTGTTACTGTAGGAATACCCCACATAGCAGCAACCTGAAGCAATGAAAAAAACATGGATTACAGGACGGCTGTAGTTTTCCTTTGCCAGCAAGAGCTTTTCCTGACGCATTGCATTACGTAGTGGAACCGTAAATTTACGGCAGAATTTCATCAACTCTTTGCTTTCATTGGTGTCCGGGACTTCTACACGCAGCTCACCGGCTCGCTCAATCACCCCCATCAACATACCAATAATCGGTGTAATGCGATCTTCCTGCGGCAGATCTTTCAACAACTCGCCCACGACCAACATTTGGCGGGCAAAAATCAATTCCTTAAACGGAATTTCACGGATCAGACGATCGGCATCATCAGGCTGATAACACTCAAACAGTACATATCCGCTGTTTTCTTTCACACGGGCGAAACCGTAAATTTCTTTTTTACCCGCTTTATCGGTAATTTCTGCCGCACACTCTTTTTCAAAACCCGGGCGGCAATATAAAGCAACTTTATTCATGGCTAAGCGCCGATTTCCTTAGACGCAGAGCGCCAATTAATACACATAACCAACCAATGAGAAAACTCAGCCCACCGATTGGTGTCAAATACACCAGAAATTTTAGCGGTAAAAAGGCCAGACAATAAAGACTGCCGCTAAACAGCACAATTCCCGCTGCGAAAAAAATACCACTCCATCCAAATTGGGGTACTGGCTGACGCATCAAAAAAACAGCCAGCGCCATCATGGCGAGTGTATGCAGCCCTTGATATTGCAGGCCGGTATGAATCCATTCCATCTGACGTGAAGTCAGGACAGGCGCCAACATATGTGCCCCCATCGCTCCCAATGCCACGTAGAAAAAACCACTGATCCCGACAAAAATAAGCATGACCCGACTGCTCATCACACAGCTCCTGTTTCAGATTGGCATCTATTGGGTATAGTGATATATCCCAACCTTTCTTGTTCGGACGCGGCTTGCGTCAATATCCATTTCCGAAAAGCGGCAATCTTGCCCAATTCTGCCTGATTATCGTGACAAACCAAATAAAATGCGTTCTTACTGACCAGAACATCATTGAATGGACAGACCAAACGCCCCGCATCAATTTCATTTTGTGCCATAACATTATTGGCAAGGGCAACCCCCTGACCGTGCACAGCCGCCTGAATCACCATTGCACTGTGACTGAATATTGGCCCTTGCTGGACATTGATTTGTTGCTGCATGTCAAGCTGACGAATATAGGCTTGCCAATCCCTCCGGGATGAATCGTGCAATAAGGTATGCCTGGCAAGATCTGAAGGGGTTTTCAAGGGCCGGTCTCCCGCCAACAAGGCCGGAGAACAGACGGGCAGTAAATACTCAGGATAAAGACGATCGGTCCGCAACCCCGGCCAATTGCCCCTGCCATAAAAAATGGCGACATCAACATCATCAGTCAATTTATCTTCTTCCCGATCTATCGCCTGAATCCTGACATCAATCCCCGGAAAGCTCTGATTAAAACCAGAAAGCCGTGGCACCAGCCATTGAATAGCAAAACTGGGAGACAAACTCACGGTTAACGCCCCTTTAGCGCTACGTGCCTGAAGCTTGCGGGTTGCATCATTGATAGCAGTAAAAATTTCCTTGATATCGAGATAGTAACTCTGCCCATCTTCAGTTAACAACAGTGAACGATTACGACGACGAAAAAGCTTTAATCCCAGAAAATCTTCCAGACTTTTCATCTGATGACTAACTGCGGCCTGAGTCACAAATAATTCTTCTGCCGCCTTAGTAAAACTTAAATGACGGGCGGCGGCATCAAAAACGCGTAAGGCATTGAGTGGAGGTAAACGTTTAGACATGTTGGTTTCTTATATGGTGGTGACGATACCGGTAACTCTTTTCGTTCAGGTATTAGTTTTTATAATCCGAAGCATTATAATTTGTCCCTTGATGATATACCAGCAAATCCCTATAGTGTGCGCACTTCCTAAGCCGGAACGAAAAGTCTCTTTGTATTAATACATTGATACTTTTGGCTTTGTGGTTGTGATGTTGTGTTTGCAAGTTGTCTGGTAATCCAGACTTTGTAGCGTAAGCTACCGTTTTTTTTCACTTCCTGTACATTTACCCTGTCTGTCCATAGTGATTTTTTTAATGCACCGCAATTGCGGTGCTTTTTTTCTCAACTTTCCTGTAGAATTCCCCTTCCTCTGGCTAAAGAAAAACTTATTCTTTATCACACAATGATTAAATTACACCGTTTATGAAAGCCTTTGACTCAGAACAATTCCGCCAACAATTTCCTGCCCTGCAAGAATCAACCACGTTTCTGGATAGTGCCGCCACTGCATTAAAGCCGAGATGTATGATTGAGGCGACCGAACACTATTACCAGAACCACAGTGCGACGGTACATCGCAGCCAGCACGCGACAGCACAAGCCATGACCGCGCGTTATGAGCAAGCCCGATCACGGGTCGCGGAATTGATCAATGCGCCATTACCTGTGGATATCATCTGGACGAAAGGCACCACTGAGTCCATTAATCTGGTAGCGCAGAGTTACTTTCGCACCCGCCTGAACGTAGGTGATGAAATCATTATCAGCGAACAGGAACACCACTCTAACCTGCTACCGTGGCTGATTCTGGCAGAACAGACAGGCGTCAAAATCGTAAAATGGCCGATTGGCAACCAACGCCAACCTGAAATAGAGAAACTGGTAGAACTGTTAAATGAGAAAAGCCGACTAGTCGCCATCAGCCAAATGTCGAACGTGACTGGCGCCGCCATCGATTTGGCACAGGTCACAACACTCGCCCATCAATATCACTGCAAGGTACTGGTTGATGGTGCTCAGGGCATCGTTCACGCACCTATTGATGTTCAGCAACTGGATATCGATTTTTATGCGTTCTCAGCCCATAAACTGTATGGCCCGAATGGGTTGGGTGTGTTGTATGGCAAAACTGAGTTACTGAATGCGATGTCTCCGTGGCATGGCGGCGGCAAAATGCTGACTCAAGTCTCATTTGACGGTTTCACACCGGAAGCCGTGCCCTATCGCTTTGAAGCAGGTACACCTAACGTTGCTGGCGTAATCGGCTTTGCAACAACTCTGGAGTGGCTGAAAACCATTGATATCCAGCTCGCCGAATCCCATGCCATTGCCCTGACGGATTACACCGAGCAGCAACTCAGCCTTCTGCCGGGTTTTATCAGCTACCGTGTGGCTAGTTCCAGTTTGCTGGCGTTCAATTTCGCCGGAATACATCACAGTGACTTAGCAACACTGATTGCAGAACAAAATATCTCCCTGCGTTCGGGGCAACATTGCGCTCAACCCTTGCTAGAAGCTCTTGGGATCAGCGGCTGCTTGCGCGCTTCATTTATGCCTTATAACAACCAGCAAGATGCAGATAGATTGATTGAAGCGGTGAAATTTGCGCTGTCGTTGCTGGATGAGTGATATTAGTTTGTTGTTGATTACGCCTCTATTTATAGTAGGGGCGTGTGTTTAATATATTGACTGAAACGTTCAAGGAAATGCTTCTGTTTCATAAAATTGTATCTTAATCAGTTAGTCATGACTCCAATAGTGAGATCATTTAAAGGAAGTAGTATTCATTTTCAATGAACGTTCCTATCCTTTATTGTGTGTTTCTTCGGATTTGGAATAACCTATCGTTTTTCGGTTTAGCCTTTTTAGGCGGATACGCTGAGTGAGATTAGTTCTCCCGATACGTTGGGTAAACGTCTTTCCCGTGAGGTGTTTTTTCTCAGGAAAGCAATGACAAACGACATAGTCATCTGTACAGTAAAACCAGATATTAAAAGAAGACAGAAGTAAAAGCAGTTTTTCCAACGTTTTCCTGCTGCGATCACCACTTTGACATGTTCTAATTTGTGACAATAACAACAATAGACGTTAACTTTAGCCATGCTTTACCTTCATCACTAAAAACCGATAAGCCTGCTACAACTCATTATTTAATACATGACCCCATCCTGAATATAATATCTGATCTATTTAGTTTAATAGATAAATTGACATTATTTAATTTTTCAGAGCGACATTATGTGTAGATAAAATTACTATCCAAACTTTTTCTCTGAAGAGCATTTCTAATTTTTATTTCTTCATAAATAAAAAACCAATTAGAGTATGGCATTGTTTATAAATTTCATTATAAGGATGTGTATTTTTCACAAAATGAAACCAAATTGGAAGCACTAAAATAAATTTAACCCTAAAGTGTTATTTTTTTAATTTAGTTTGTTGTGTTTATGTAACTTGTTTGCTATTTTAATTTTTGTGTTTATCTAGCGTAGTCATATTAAATATTTATCAGTGAAACTATAACCAAATGTTTAATGCTTGGTTTATATTTAAAACTAAAATTAGATTTTTATAGGAGTGATTATGTACTTGTGTGAAAGTTAAATAAAATTTAATGTAGATAGTTATAATTGACTTTAAAAGCAAGTTTCTTTAGTTATAATTACGCATTTAATTTCGAAATTAAATACTACTTTCTAGTAAAAATCAAGTTTTATCTTTATTGGAAAATATATTATCAACATCATGATCTTATTTTTCCTTATTAAGTAAGGGTGTGTTATGATTTCTGAAAATATAGAGGTATCTAATAGGTATAAAATATCAAGAGATGTAATTAGAGGATTAAAGCCTTTATGTAAACAAGATAATTATCACTGGCTGTTAGCTATTTTAAAGGACTACTCTCTTATAGCTATATCAATATATTTAACACTTGGTGTCAGTTATTGGTTTTACCCTATTTCATTATTTGTGATTGGTTCTACACAAAGAGCGTTCACTAATATATTACATGAGGCATCTCATAATGTCTTGGCTAAAAATAAGGTGTTAAATTATATAGCTGGTACTTACTTGTCTGGCTATTTGGTGTTTCATTTTTATAATTCTTATAGTTATTCGCATATTAAATATCATCACGTTTATTTAGGGGATAAAGATAAAGATCCAGATTATAACTTTCATATAAAATCTGGGCTGTACAATTCGAATGAAGATTCAAAAGATTTCTTCATTAAAAATATTTTATTAGCCCTAACAGGTTACAGGTCCTTCAAATATATACAATATGTAATAAAAGATAGAATAAAGATACAAAATAATGAGAACGAGGAGGGGAAAAAAGAGTTAATTCCATTTTTATTATATTGGATTGCTATTTTATCAGTTTGTGTATACTTTGATGTTATATTATATTTTTTAGCTTTTTGGTTAGTGCCATTATTTACCTTTGCCGTTGCGATTGGTTGGATAGTTGAACTTTCCGAGCATTACCCCTTGCCTGAATCTGAAAATGAAGCACTATTACTAACTCGAAATCGCAAAGGAGCATGGTGGGAGAATTTCTTTTTTGGCAGACATAATGATAACTATCATCTGGTTCATCATTTACATCCGGGTATTCCACATTGGAATATGAAAAAAGCCCATATCCATCTGATGAGTGACACAAATTATGCTAGGTGGGATCGATTATGGGGAGGAATATTTACACGTAAAAATAAAAACGAAGAAACACTGCTTAGTTATGCTAAAAAATATAGAGAGTATAAACGATTGAATGAAAAAAATGATGTTAGTCACAGTTTTGCGAAATATATGTTGTCTCTTCAATAACCTATATTAAAAAGGATATTGCTTATGAACCTTGTTTTTATGAATGACGTAAACCAAAGACTAATAACCTCTAAGGCACTTAAGTACTTTGCTGCCAATGCTTCTTTAAGAGAATTATTCATATCATCAAAAGAATTTCAGGACTTTTTAAGACCTGCAGCACATCGCTATATTGTCGGTGAAAATATTTCTGAGTTATTCGAAAGGTTACAAAATTTAGCAAGTATAGGCTATAACACGGGAATCGAATTTGCAGGTGAAGAGGCTTCCTCAATAGCTGAAGTAGATACAATAGTTAATGAATATCTTAATTTGATCGACCGTATAGACAATGGGGTTGATAGTAAACCTCAGTTAGGATTTGATTTATCTAATTTAGGTTCAGGAATTTCAAAAGAGATTGCTATTCTGAATTGTGAGAAAATTTGTGAGAAAGCAATCAAAAAAGATATACCCATAATCATTAGTATGGAAAGATCTAAATGGACTGATATCATTCTTGATATTTTCTTTATGCTGAGAAAGAAGTTTAGTAACTTAGGAATAACGTTACAAGCTCAATTAAATAGAACTAAGGATGATATAAAGGATGTTCTTAAAACCGGATGTAAAATTAGGTTAGTCAAGGGGGTTTATGATGAACCTGAGAAAATATCTCTCCCCAGAGGAAGCAAACTTGATAAGAGATATATGGAAATTTTAATAGAAATAGCTAATAATGAAAATATCTTTGCTTATGCAACTCAAGATCCAAAGCTAATAGAAATGATTAGAGGGGAAGGTATACATAAGACAGGGGAGCATGAAATGCTGCATGGTGTAAGGCCTGAATTACTGAAAAGCACTAGAGATTTGTCTGTCATTAAACCGCGTATTGCCTGTGTTTACGGTTACAATTGGTATTTGCATTTTATACATCGTTTAGCAGAATCACCTGAAAATATTTATCAAGCATTCAATGATATTTATTTAAATGGTAAAATCAAAAAGTCATATAACTATTAGTTATATAAGTAAATGGAAAACCGATGAAAGAATATGTCGCTTTAGTTGATGTGTATTCTAGTGGTAATTTTTTACCACGTTTTTTTAAAGAAAATGGGATCTCGCTGATTCATGTACAAAGCACCCCTGAACTGATGCCAACAATGTTAGGGCCTAATCTATCCGAATATGAAATTAACTTAGTTTATAATGGTTGTAATTTAGATGAAATTGTAATTTTATTGAAAGAAATGAATGTGATTGCTATTATTGCTGGGCAGGAACCGGGAGTAATTTTAGCTGATTTATTAAGTGAATCACTTCATTTAACCAATTCAAACGGAACTCAATTATCCAGTTCTAGGCGAAATAAATATGATATGATTGAAACGTTGCATCAAAATAATATTAACGCGACATGCCAAATTAAATCAGCAGAAAAAAATCATATCCTTGATTGGGTGAATAACCAAAGTGGATATCCTTGTGTTGTAAAACCACTAAGTTCAGCCTCAACGGATGGTGTGACTATTTGTTTTAATGAAAAGGATGTTATTGATGCGTGTGATGTTGTTTTAAACAATAAAGATATATTTGGCCTTGATAATAAGGATATATTAGTTCAATCATTTCTTGAAGGTGATGAATATATCGTTGATACAGTAAGTAGTCATGGGCATGTTTATATTTGTGGGATATGGAAATATGTTAAAAAAATGGTCCATGGCGGGAAGAACATATATGACAGAGATGTGTTGATTGATGAGAATAGCGATGAAGCAAAATTATTGGTTGATTATATCTATAAGGTCTTGCCCGCTCTAGGGATAATGAATGGTCCGGCTCACGCAGAAGTGATATTAACTGATAAGGGGCCTGCACTTGTTGAAATAGGAGCGAGACTAAATGGAAACATGGAACCTGATTTTCACGATATTGTGTTGGGTAACAATCAGGCAAGAATAACTTATATTGCCTATTGCTCTCCGGATAGGTTCTTGAAAAATTTTGCAGGTAAAAAATATAGAAAATTAAAAGAAGCATGTGTTTTAAACACATCAACGAAACAGGATGGGATAATAACCGCGATTAATGAAAGTATAGTGAATGAAATTAGAGGGTTGGATACGGTTTTTAAATTAGTAGTAAAATATAGTGTTGGCAGAAAAATATCACCCACTATTGATCTCTTATCAAGTCCACTAAGGATATTTATTTTCTCGGATGAAAAAACAGCTATCGAATTAGATTATAAAAAAATAGATTCAATCAAAGATGGAGTGTATGAGTTAAATGTTTGACACAATAGCAACGATACGAGGATTGAACAAAAAACTTCAATCTTTATTTTTTGCGACGCTTTCATTCAGAATGGGAACGATGGGGTTCCCATTCTTTGCCGCATATCTTATACAGGAAAAATCATTAACTGCCATTCAAGCGGGTGTGTTAGTCGGTGTTTTTGGTGCAGGTGCATTACTTTGTGATCTTATTATCGGCTATTTTATTACAAAATTTGGCTCTAATAGAATTATTGTTTTTTCATTATTGTTTACATCGATGATCTTGTTTGTTATTCCATTCCTAGATTCTTATCATACAATTATTGTATTTTCTTTTCTTTGGGGAATGAGCTATGAGTCTTTTACGCCTGCCGCCTATTCTGAAACAGTTGCAAATTCAGATTATTCAACAAGGAAAATTGCCTTTTCATGTAATAGATTAGCTATAAATATCGGTATGGCAATTGGACCCTTTATAGGAGGGATTATATTTTCTGTCAGTCCTATATCTGTTTTTTTAGTGAATGCAGTTTTTGCTTTATTCTCACTTATTTTTTACCTTTTCTCTCTGAGAGTCAGAACTACTCTTAATAGAGAGCTTGATGACACGGATGATAATATGAAAAAGGAATATGAAGTTTCGGAAGATAGAAAATATCAATCTTCAAGATTAGTGGTTATTCTATCTTCCGTTTTACCTGTACATATTGCCTATGCACTTCCGCCAACCTTTCTTTCTGCCTATATTATAGGCTATACATCACTGCCCAGCTACTTTGTCGGTGTTATTTTCTTTGTTAATGCGTTTCTTGTGATTTTATTTGAGATTCCGATTAATAAAAAAATGAATAATATCAATAGTAGACTTTCATTAGTTTTAGGATTTTTGTTGGCAGGAGGAGGATTCTCATTAATGATCTACGGTCATAGTATTTTTCTTCTAATAAGCGCTACTGTATTATGGTCTTTGGGCGAAATGATAATATTCCCTGCTATCACGCATTATATTAGTGGTATATCTTTACGTGAAACGGTTGATAGAAATTTAGGTTTTTATTCAGCTGGTGTGAACATAGGTATTATGATTACACCTTCTATTGCGTTTTATATGATGGAAAATAAATTTATCTCCCCTTGGCTATTTATTGGGGTGATTTTACTGTTTATTTCTGTTTTTTTGTTTTTGGTAAAGAAAAATAAAATATTGTGGAAGGATAATGCTTAACATGAAAGTACATATGAACACTGCCGGATCGGGTATTATCCATGCTTCCACTCATGAGGTTATGAGTAATTATTTATCTTCAGAGTTTCAAATAGGTAGTTATGAAACTGAGTTGAAGAATGAATTTCTTTTAAAGAATGAAGTTTATAATCATTGTGCACAACTGATAAATTGTGATCCAAAAAACGTCGCTTTGTTTACCAGTGCAACAGATGCCTGGATTAACATTATGAGAATGTTATCAGTTAAAGAAGGAACAGAAATATGGACTAGTGATTCAGAATATGCCGCTAATATTATATATTTCTCATTTTTATCCAAAAAATACAATTTAAAATTACGAAAAATCCCCTCTAATCCAGATTTTACTCTTAATCTCGAATGGATGGAAAATAACTTATCGGATAATGTTTCTATTGTCAGTATTACACATATTCCATCATGCTGTGGGATTGTCAATCCTATTGAAAAAATTGGTGATATATTAAAAAATAAAGACACAACTTATATTGTTGATGTATGTCAATCAATAGGTCAACTGCCTGTTGATGTGAAAAGAATTCAATGTGATCTTTTAACCGGTGCCGGCCGCAAATTTTTGCATGGCCCTAGAGGGGTGGGTTTTGCATTTATTTCAGAAAAATTATTACGTAAACTTAACTATGACTTTTTTGACCTACATGCAGGTTATATCGAGAATTTTAATTCGTATTTGACTGTCAATACTGCAAAAAATGTTGAAAAAACAGAAAGGAGTCTTGTTTCTGTTTGTGGTTTCAATAATGCGTTGAAAATAAGAGTGAATGATAGTGATTATAATAATGAAAGTTTCACATTTTTTTTTGAGGAATTAAAAAAAATTAAAACGATTAAAGTTCTTTTCCCTGATTCAACGATACAAGGAATAGCAGCCTTTCAATTTGAACACTGCCCTGCTTCTGATGCGGTGAAAAAATTAAGAGATCAAGGCATTAATTTATGGGAAGGAACGGCGCAACATACCCCATTTTTAGCCCCTCATCTGTTACACAGTCAATTTGTACGGGCTTCTTTTGATAAAAGATTAACAATTTATGATATTGAAATTGCGTTAAACGCAATTAGAAAAATATAAAGTGTTTTTTGATAATAGGTATATTTTCTCAAAGTGGAAGTAGCTGGAGTTATGTGTTTGTATGAAAATCATACTCTATTGGCAGTACCAACAATGGCTAAAAAACACTCTTTTTTGACAACGAATAAAACTCATCAATTTTTCCTTTTTCGCATAACTGATTATTGAAGTGGGAAGCCTCTCCCGATACAGTCACCGGAAATGCTAATTCATCATAGCAATGATAACTGCTATGATCCTGAAACCTCATCCAGAGAAAATCAGTAACAAACTCACTGCAAGATAAAAAACCGATGACACAACTTTCAGACAGCATCCTTGCTCCGCATCCATTCGGAACAGAGATTACAGAGCAACAACTCATTGAAAACTTCCGGCAATGTAAGTTGTGGGAAGATCGCTACCGACAGCTAATCGGCCTTGCCAGAAAACTGCCACCTTTGGCGGATAAACTAAAACAGCAGAATATTGAAATGTCCGGTTGTGAAAACCGTGTTTGGTTGGGGCATCAATTGCTTTCAGAGGGCTGCCTGCATTTTTACGGTGACAGCGAAGGCCGCATTGTTAAAGGGTTATTAGCGGTTATCCTGACGGCGGTGGAAGGCAAAACACCTGAGCAGGTTTTGCAGACACCTTTGGCCGAGCTATTTCAACAACTCGGCCTGGAACAACAACTGAGTGACTCACGGCTCAATGGTGTGAAATCCCTGATTAACACCATTCAGGAAATCGCGCACACTTACACGAATTAGTCCCTCTATTACAGCGCCTTTTCCCGTTCGGCTTTTGCCACCATCTTTTTCAGTGCGTGGGATACAGCAACAAAACCAAAGGTCGCCGTAACCATCGTTGCGGCACCAAAACCAGAAGCACAATCCATTCGTTTGGAACCATCCGCCGTGCTCTTGGCAGCACAAACCGTACCGTCAGATTGCGGATAAACTAACTGTTCCGTGGAAAAAACACAGTCAATGCCTAATTTTCCTTTACCGTTTTTCACTACGCGATAATCCGATTTCAGGCGCTCTTTCAATTTCGCTGCCAGCGGATCTTGTACTGTTTTCGCCAAATCCACCACCTGAATCTGGGTAGGATCAAGTTGTCCGCCCGCTCCCCCCGTCGTAACAACAGGGATCTTATAACGACGGCAATAAGCCAGTAACGCCGCTTTTGGCCGTATGCTATCAATGGCATCAATGACATAACTGAATCCTGTAGACATCAATTCAGCGACATTATCAGGCGTGACGAAATCATCAATGCACGTCACTTGGCATTCAGGATTAATGGCCCGTATCCGCTCGGCAATGACTTCCGTTTTCGGCAATCCGACATTTTGTACCAACGTATGCAACTGGCGGTTGGTATTAGTGATGCAAACATCATCCATATCAATCAGCGTGATAGCACCAATGCCTGTGCGCGCCAACGCTTCTGCGGCCCACGAACCGACACCGCCAATGCCGACAACACAAACATGGGAGCGGGCAAATAATGAAAGTGCTTTCTGGCCATATAATCGAGCCGTGCCAGCGAAACGTTGGAGATAAGCATCAGAGAGAGAAACTTGCATCGCTAAATAAATCCTGCATAAAACCTATCTCTATCGGGATAGGTTATCGATTGATGATTTTAGGAGGGGATCTTACTGGTTTGCCGCTAAAAAACCAGATAAGGCTTTCTTCAATACCCAAACACGGCCATAGTGATTATAAAACCCTGCCATTTCCCCCGCTTTTTCACCGACACCATGATAAATGTCGAAATGATGCCCTTTAATGGCGCCACCAACATCCAATGCCACCATCAACCGCATGCGATACTGTCCGGTAAATTTACCGGATTCATCCAACACAGGAACTTCCGCCAGCAATGCGGTCCCCGGCGGGATCAATGTCTTATCAGATGCCACCGAAGCTTTTGCAACAAGAGGGACAGCACTGGCTCCCCTGACAGGGGTATAAGACTCAGGTTTAAAGAAAACAAATGAAGGGTTCTGTTCCAGCACCTCTCTCACTTTAGCTTCGCTGTGCTGTTCTCCCCACAGACGAATCGCTTTCATTGACATTTTGTCACTGGGGATTTCTTTACGGTCGATCAGCACCTTGCCAATACTGCGGTAGGCATGCCCATTTTTTCCCCCGTAACCAAAAAAGGTCAATGGTTGACCATCACCAAAATTGACGTAACCACTTCCTTGCACTTCCATCATAAAATTATCCATCAGGGAATTACTGTACCCGATGATAAATTTTTTGTTCAACGCCCCGCTGTATATTGCTGCGCGATTGGGTAAACGAAAACGCGATTTCGTTGGCATACTGTACAGCGGATATTTGAATTCCCCTTGCTTAATATGCCGGGCTTGCAAAACGGGCGTGTAATAACCCGTAAACTTCACATTACCGTAATTATCTCCGCCTTCCATCTGATAGGCGAGTAAACCAAACTCATTTAAATGGCGAGTATCACCACCGGATAACATCCAATTTTCGATGGCTTCGAATGTTTCACGGTGACTGTTATACAAGCGGGGAGAAGATGTACTGATATATTTAACTTGGGTAGCAAAATCTTTGGCATTAACCGGGCTACCCTGAGCATTAGGCATGTTAACCAATTGGAGATTTTGGGTAATCCGACCATCTTTATATTGCTGAGCCTGATCTGTCGGACGTAAATGACAGCCCGATAATGACGAGATGACAAATCCACATAAAAGATATTTGCCCCAGTGCTTCATATTTCTGCCTTATTTTCTTACCATTACTATCTGACGATGAACAATATCAAACACCAATAAATAATAAAATGTAGTTAGAAAAAATAGCTTATAGTTTTTCAACGCACATAGAACAAAAACAAAACAACAAGAATGCTTTTTAACCAAAAAACAAACAAATTCAGTAAATATCAATAAAAAAACTTGCAACCACGCCGTTCAAGAGTATAGTGTGCCGACATCAGACGCGGGGTGGAGCAGCTTGGTAGCTCGTCGGGCTCATAACCCGAAGGTCGTCGGTTCAAATCCGGCCCCCGCAACCAAATCTACGCGAGAATATCATTTATTAACAGATGATTCAGCATAGACACAATCTAGCAGTAAAGAATGTTATCATTCAGTATTTGCACTCACTATTGATAGTCAAAGTTTGCAAATAGACGGACGCGGGGTGGAGCAGCCTGGTAGCTCGTCGGGCTCATAACCCGAAGGTCGTCGGTTCAAATCCGGCCCCCGCAACCAATTTTGTATGATGTCATCATTAAGTATTTGCACTCATTGTTAATAATCAAAGTTTGCAGATAGACGGACGCGGGGTGGAGCAGCCTGGTAGCTCGTCGGGCTCATAACCCGAAGGTCGTCGGTTCAAATCCGGCCCCCGCAACCAATTTTCTTTTTATTAATACTTCCTTTTATTATTTCCTTAATCTTCATCTCTTATTGCTTATCTGGTTTTCACAGCCGTTCCCAACGCTTATTTAAAATTTTTTAAGTCTGGCTATTTTAAGTCTGGATATAAGTATCTAAGGCGGATATTTCACCGCCGTGCCAATTCTGCGCCACTTTTAAAATAAGCCTTAATGCCAGCAAAAATAGATTCCGCTACTTGTTGCTGGAATTTGGCTGTCTTAAGTTTACGCTCTTCTTCCAAGTTGCTGATAAACGCAGTTTCCACCAAAATGGAGGGAATATCTGGCGCTTTCAATACTGCAAACCCCGCCTGATCGACACTATTTTTATGCAGCTTATTAATTTTATTCATTCTCTTGAGCACTTCATCACCAAATTTCAGGCTATCGTTGATAGTCGCGGTCTGAACCAAATCCAGCATAGTATGATCCAAATATCTATCACCGCTTTTACTCACTCCCCCAATCAAGTCCGCCTCGTTCTGGGTCTGGGCCAGAAAACGGGCAGTATTACTGGTTGCTCCCTTAGTTGACAACGCAAATACGGATGAACCACGGGCAGAGCGGTTCGTAAAGGCATCCGCATGAATCGAAACAAAGAGATCAGCCTGCATTTTACGCGCTTTTGCCACCCTGACTTTCAACGGAATAAAGACATCTTCGTTGCGAGTCATGTAAACTTTCATGCCAGGTTCACGTCTTATAAGCGCCTGTACACGACGAGCAATTTGTAACACAACATCTTTTTCGCGGGTTTTATATTTTCCAATCGCCCCTGAATCTTCACCGCCGTGCCCCGGATCGAGCATAATTACAATTGGCCTGTCTTTTCCGGCCTTACCAGGTTTGCGTGTTTCCGCAGGCAAGTGTCTTTCCAAGTCCCCGCTGTTGTACTCTTCAAGCAAAGCCTGTAAAGGATCATCATCCACAGCAGCGGCCTTTTTCGGATAAAGATCTAATACCAAACGGTGCTTAAATTTCGCAATCGGTGGCAATGTAAAAATATGCGGAGAAATTAGCTGCTTAATTTCAAAAACCAAACGCACCGTTTTAGGATTAAATTGTCCGGCTCTCACCACTTTCAGGTAAGGATCGCGTCGCTGAACCTGTGTTCCCATGCTGCTCAAAACGCTATTAAGCTGGACACCCTGTAAATCGATAACAATGCGATTAGGATTTGAGAGAGAAAATTGGCGATACTTGAGTGGAATATTAGACTCCAACGTCACTCTGGTATAACTTGATGCAGGCCAAATACGAACAGCAACCACTTTTGAATTTGCTGCCTGGCCGATAGGGCTAATACTCAACAGCCATACAGCGGCTGCGCCTTTCAACAGACGACGACGTGAAAAATTATAGTCTGAATGACTCATCGTTTATTCCATTTAAAAACAACCAAACGCAGTAATCTTTACCCAACATATAATCTTTAACCAACATAATAGTCAGGCGGGAACTCTAATTAATTAACGAATCGCTGTCATCAAAAAAAGCATTTTTTGCTCTCTCAAGTTATTTATACCAATATAAATAATAACGTTATTTTTATCCATGTTTCCGCTTGCCATTTCCTTTCAAAAAGAATAAAAATACAAAAAATTCGAATAAAAATTCAATCGGAGAGGGTTTCATGAGAGAGCGCAGTACCGAATTGGTTGAAATATTCCGGCACTCGGTTCCATATATCAATGCACACCGAGGTAAAACCTTTGTCATTATGTTGGGAGGTGAAGCCATCGCCCATGATAATTTTTCCAATATCGTCAACGATATTGGATTACTGCATAATTTGGGCATTCGTTTAATCGTCGTGTATGGTGCTCGCCCACAAATCGAACAAAATATTGCCGAACACAATCACCAACCGTTTTATCACAAACACACCCGGGTAACTGACGCCAAAACGCTGGATTTGGTCAAACAGGCTGCCGGTCTGTTGCAACTGGATATTACGGCGCGTCTTTCCATGAGCCTGAGCAATACCCCATCACAAGGCGCACATATTAATGTTGTCAGCGGTAATTTTATCATTGCCCAGCCCCTGGGCGTCGATGATGGGGTCGATTATTGCCACAGTGGCAGAATACGCCGTATTGATGAAGATGCCATCAACCAACAATTGGACAATAATGCGATTGTATTAATTGGGCCTGTTGCCGTTTCCGTTACGGGAGAAAGTTTCAACCTGACAACTGAAGAGATTGCAACACAACTGGCAATTAAATTAAGGGCGGAGAAATTGATCGGTTTTTGTTCATCACAGGGCGTGCTTGATGCTGAAGGCAATACATTATCAGAAATGTTCCCCAATGAAGGAGAAAACCGCCTGCATGAATTGGAAAACTCCGATGATCACTATTCAGGAACAGTGCGTTTCTTGAGGGGAGCCATCAAAGCCTGTCGCCGTGGCGTTCGCCGCAGTCATTTGATCAGTTATCAGGAAAATGGTTCGCTGATTCAGGAGTTATTTTCCCGTGAAGGTATCGGTACTCAAATTGTTATGGAGCGCTCCGAACAGATTCGTCGTGCCAATATCAATGACATTGGCGGCATTCTTGAGCTTATTCGCCCATTGGAACAACAAGGCATTTTGGTGCGTCGCTCACGGGAACAATTGGAAATGGAGGTTGATAAGTTCATGTTGATAGAACTTGATAACGTCACCATCGCGTGTGCGGCTCTGTATCCTTATCCTGATGAAAAAATCGGGGAAATGGCCTGCGTTGCCGTACATCCAGACTATCGGAACTCTTCCCGGGGTGAAATACTGCTAAATTCCATTATCAATCAGGCTAAACAAACAGGGTTAGAAAAAATCTTTGTGCTTACAACTCGCAGTATTCACTGGTTTCAAGAGAGAGGGTTTGAACCCGCAGGCATTGAAACACTGCCAGTAGAAAAACAGGCTCTGTATAACTACCAGCGCTGTTCCAAGATCTTAATGCTGAATTTATAGCTCCATTGATTTTGTATACGGAAACTTTACTCAGATTACCCTTAATTTAATTGACTCCGGTTATATTGGCCTTGGTGATAACAACCTCGGCCAATACCTGTTTCACGGCTGATTTAGCCATTCTGCCAACCCACTTCGGCGCTGTGTTGCCGTAGCCACAGCCTTATCCAACACGGGCTTATGGGCATAAAGGGTTAATTTTTCTCGTGCCCGAGTCAGTGCGGTATACACCAATTCCCGGCTGACTATCGGTGAATATTGGGTCGGTAATACCAATGCAGTATGTTCAAATTCTGAACCCTGAGATTTGTGCACCGTCATCACATAAGCCGTTTCATGTTGTGGTAATCGGCTCGGCTGAAACCCTTTGATCTGCCCATCCGATAACTGAAAATAAGCTTTCAGTTCATTCTCCTGATTCCTGAGCATAATCCCGATATCGCCATTAAACAGTCCAAGGGTACTGTCATTACGTAATATCATGATCGGACGCCCGGAATAACCCCGATTCTCGATATTTCTGGGTAGCGTTATAATTCCTTTTCTGTGCAGCAGTTGCTCCACTCGCTGATTTAACCCCATAACCCCAAACGGCCCTTCCCTTAATGCACACAATAACCGAAAACGGTTAAACTCCGCCAAAATGGCTTTTTCTGAAGCCCGTTGCTGCACCATCGCCAAATATGAGGAGTAACCCTCAGCAGTTTCAGTCAATAAACGCTGATAATCTTCATCCCCTGAAAGAGGATTAAAGGATACATCGGGAAAAGGTTGCTTCAATACCGCAGATACTCCGGCACGATTTCCCTGATTAACTGCCGATGCCAGCCTTCCAATGCCAGAAGCCGAATTGAAACGATAACTTTTACGTAACAGACATAAACAATCCTGCACGGCGAAAGGTTTATCATCAGCATGAGATATAGAGTGTGACATAAAATAAGGCATTAACTGGCACCCGGTTAATCGCCCCAATTGTTCCGTACGTTTAGCGCTATATCCCTGTTCAGCGAAGCGGCAAATATCCCCCAATACCGCTCCGGCTTCGACCGACGCCAACTGATCTTTATCCCCCAGAAAAATCACTTTTGTCCGCGATGGTAACGCATCAATCAAATGTGCCATCATCGGTAAATCCACCATAGAGGCTTCATCAATGATCAAAATATCAAGGGCAAGAGGGTTATTGCGATTATAACGAAGCTTCTGGCTATCAGGTTGTGCGCCCAGTAAACGATGGGTGGTTTGCGCCTGTTCTGGAATGCTACGCCATTGTTCCGGGGTCAAAGCCAATTTATTTACTGCTTCCCTGAGAGACTCAGTTAATCTCGCCGCCGCTTTACCCGTTGGCGCTGCCAATTGAATGCTCAATTGCTGCCCTTCATGCAGTTTTATCAAGGCAACCAGCAACTTAGCCACTGTCGTTGTTTTTCCTGTTCCCGGCCCACCAGAAATAACCGAAATACGGCTTGTTACCGCAACGGCCGCCGCTACTTTCTGCCAATCGATCTCCCCTTCAACAGTGACACCGAAAAGCTCATCCAAAATGCGGCGTAACTGCATTTCATCAGGAACATCAGTCAATTCAACAGTGGCAAAGAAACCTGCCACACGCCGTTCACTTTGCCACATACGTTGCAAATATAAACGGTAATCAGAAACATTCTGTAACGAAAGGATGATCGGCGCAGGAAACTCCCCCGTACTCACTGCCGGACATGCCTGCAAAGCAGCAATAATCTGCTGTTGATCAGGCTCCCCCGTTAAAGACCAAAGCGAAGCGGCTAATTCTGGCTGCCTGCCTTCAAATAAATATTTCGGGGAAATCCGTTCGAGGGGTAAACAAACATGTCCCGCGCCTGATTCGGCACTTAACAAGGCCGTAATCAGCAATAAAAGAGGATTTTCATCTTCAATCATCGCATAAGCAAACTGCACATCCAGCGGGCGCAACAATTTCTGGCTCACGGCGTGTTGCAATAATGACTTCATGGAATTCATACGCTTTGTTCCTTACCCACAGCGCTGAAAAGCGTATCCAGTTCATCAATAAATTCAAAGGGCGGTAAATAGTGATAAATACCATGTCCGGGATTATTTTTATCAATACCGCGTAAAAATAGGTATATTACCCCGCCGAAATGCTGACGATAATCATAGTGAGCTAATCGATGACGCAAATAACGATGCAGAGCCAACGTATAGAGCTGGTACTGTAAATCGTAACGATGTTCTATCATGGCCTTAGCCATCGCTTCCTGCGTATATGACTGGCTACTTTCTCCCAGCCAGTTTGATTTATAATCCACGACGTAAAACTTATCCTGCCAACAAAAAACCAAATCAATAAATCCTTTTAACATCCCCTTGACCTGATAAAAGCCCAACGGTGCACATTGTGCTGACAACGGATCATAGCGACGAGTCAGGGCATCCATCTCTTTTGAATGCAATAACTTATCCACTGGTAAATAAAACTGCATTTCACTTTGCTGAAAATGGCGAGGCACACTGGCAAGCTGCATTCCTTGCGCATTCAACTCTGCGCTCAGAATATCTTTTACCCACTGTTCCAACACAGATGCCCAATTTTCATCAAACCCTGATGCTGCCAGTTTTTCTGCCAGGCACGTTTGATCAGGGGGATTAGCGAAATCTAAATCTTCCAAAATACTGTGCAGAAAAGTTCCCGCAGATGCTCCGCGTGGAAAAGTATGCGGGGTCATCTGCAATGATAGTTCCTCTTGTTTTTCACCTCGTGCATCAATATCCAGCTTCGGAGCGATGGATTGCACGATCACATCAACTGACTCCACAAATGCACTCGTGCGTTCATGGGAAATAGCATTTGAAATAGCATGGGAAGCTGAATGTTGTAAACCTGAATAGCTCGTCACTCGCCAATCATCCCGAATGGAGCGCTGAAATCTTCGGGCTTCCAGCGAAAAAGGAATTTCACTTTGTGAGCACCATTGCTTATCAGCAGTTTCGCCCACCCGCTCAACTTCTATGCTGTCGTCACAAAGTTCATTTAAGCTATCCACCAGCAATTCCGCATCGCCTTTCTGACCTTTCTGCAATAGATACCCCAAGGCAGATAAATGTAAATCAGTCTCCCCCGTTTTTCCTCTATTTCCTTTGATAAGCGGAGCCACACCAATGCTACAGTGATAAACTGAACGGGTTAATGCAACATAAAGTAAACGTAAATCTTCTGCCAAGCGCTCTTCATCAGCCAGTTCCAAAGCTTTTTTCAGTTTTTCATCATCATGTGAAATGCTGAGATGAGTCTCAAAATTACGGCGATCATGGTAAACCGCCTGTTTCTGCTTCCTATAACTGCAAATGAAAGGCAAGCAAACCAATGGATACTCCAGCCCCTTTGATTTATGGATAGTACAGATCTGCACCAAGTGCCGATCACTCTCCAGTCTCATTTGTTGGGCTTCTGATTGTGGATTAGGGCGGGAAATCTGTTGCGCCAACCAACGGGCAACAGCGTGTTCGCTATCCAGTTGCAGGGATGCCTCCTGCAATAACTCCCCAATGTGCATCACATCAGTAAGCCGACGTTCACCGTCATCTCCGGCCAGCAAGTTTTCCGCTATCTGATATTTCACCATCACCGCCCGCAACATTGGCAATACCCCACGTGTGCGCCATAAACGGGCATAGCCATCGAATTCATCAACCAGACGATCCCACGCAGCTTCGTCGTGATTCAGTTGATCAATTTGCTGTGCACTCATACCAAATAAGCTACTGGCTAGTGCGCTTCTCAGTTCTCGGGCCTTTTCCGGCGATAAAACCGCCTGTAACAACCAAAGGAGATCTTTGGCTTCCGGTGTATCAAACACGCTTTCCCGATTGGAAAGAAATACCGATGGTATCTTTAACGTGTTCAGTTCGTTACGGATTAATGCGGCTTCCCGTCGATCACGTACCAATACCGTAATATCTGCCGCCACAACAGGACGGCTTTTTTCCGCCTGACACATTTCTGCCTGACACATTTCTTTCTTACACAACAGAGCCTTGCCTTCTTGCCCCGCCTGTAACCAATCCCGGATTTGGGCAGCGCACAGTCGCGCCATGTTCTGTTCATATTCCCCTTTGGAAACACCTTCACCGGGTTGTAACCAAAATCGCAGCGCAGCCTGCTCCTCATTATGTAAAGAGAATTTCAGCCCATGATTTTTTTCAGCTGCATTGACATTAATGAATGGGATCTGTTCAAACCAAAATGGGCGTTCTGTTCGGGAAAACAGTTTATTGACTGCCTGCACCATTGATGCGGAAGAACGCCAGTTAGTCTCTAATGTGTAATGGGCTTTAACATTGGAACGCGCCCGAATATAAGTAAAGATATCCGCACCACGGAACGCATAAATCGCTTGTTTAGGATCTCCGATGAACAATAAGCCATTTTCTAATGGTGGATATTCTGACGGCTTGCTTTCTGATTGATCACAATATATAGCCTGAAAAATGCGGTATTGCTGGGGGTCAGTATCCTGAAATTCATCAATCATCGCAACGGGATAACGTTGGCGGATAGTCGTTGCCAGATGTTCCCCGCCAGCACGCCTCAAGGCGCTATCCAAACGGGTCAGCAAGTCATCAAACCCCATGTAGCCGCGCATCAGCTTCTCTTGATTGACAGATTGGCGGACTTCAACAATCGCCTTAGAGATAATGATATCTTTCAGCGTCAGTGGATGCTGGTATAACTCATCAATAGCTTCAAACAGCGGATGCCGTGGAGCTTCACCCTTTTTAGTTTTTTCCAATAATCGTGATTGGCAAAATTTATCCAAATCCTTGGCAAGCTGGTAATCTTTGGTTGGTGATTTAGCCCATTCAGAGACGTTACTTAACCAATTAGGTAAGAACCGGCTGCTATAGCTTCGCTTATCAACACCAGAACTGGCAATAAGACCGGGTAAATCAGCGGCTGCATCATTCCACTGGCGTTTTATCAGATCAATTTGCTCAATAATTTTCTGGTGACGGCTAAACAGTGTTTCATCGCCATCAGGCGCATTGACGATATACGGCATATCCCCATGCAAATAATCAGAGATATCTTTCAGCAATGCTTCCGGCCCACTCCATATTCGGCTTATTTCTGAGGCAATCGGCAATGGAAGAGGATAACAGTGACGGCGCCAGAAATCGGCACAGCCTTGTTTACGCAGCTGGCTCTCATCCTGAATTAACGTTTGCTCAAACAGCACACCGGATTCAAACGCATTGTGAACCAACATTCGCTGACAAAAACCGTGGATGGTATAAATCGCCGCTTCGTCCATTTGGCGTTCAGCGGCTAATAACCAACTCGCGGCGCTTTTTTTATCAGAAATCTCATCCAACAATTGCTGATAGGCCGGATCGCTGACAGTTGTTTCTTCCCGTACCCGTACGCACGCCAAGCGAAGCTGGTGGATATTTTCGCGAATACGCCCGCGCAATTCATCCGTTGCCGCTTCTGTAAAGGTAACAACCAGAATCTCCTCAACATTCAGCGGGCGGGAAAAGGCGGCAGAGCCGCCCAGTCCCAGTAACAGACGAAGATAAAGCAAACCTATTGTGTAGGTCTTTCCTGTGCCTGCTGAAGCCTCGATCAGCCGCTGACCATACAGCGGCAATGTTAATGGGTTAAGTTTATGAGATTGTATTTGGTGTTCGGGTATTTCTTTGCTCACTGAGCATTCACCTTAACCGGTAATTGTTTCTGGAAATCTGACACATAATTGTAAGTTTTCCATCCTTTCAGCTCAGCATATTGATGAACCGTGCCTTTTTTCCCGGTAATTTGGGAAATCAATGCCAATCCCTGACGCTTGATAACCGCTTTTTCGTAGAACTCAATCAGTTGTGCTTTCGTGACTTTTTCCATGGCCGCAATGTTTTTCTCTCTCGTATCAAATTTGAAGTTATTGCGCCCAAAATCCCAATCATAACGAGCGGCTTCTGAATAGAACGTTTCTGGCGGCTGACGCATTTCTGTCAGAAGTGCTTTTTTATACTGCTCAAACTCAGCATCAGGCATCGCTTTCAATTTTTTATCTGCCTGCTGATAGAAGCTTTGGTAGCGTTGATGCAAATAATCGGGTTGCTTACTGTTACTCTGCAACAGAAAACCTAATCCCCCCTGTTCTCCCACTTTCTGATTGAAAGCAAAGACCGCATAGCCAAGTTGTTCTATCGTCCTTAATTGATCATAGAACCACGGTGACAAAATGCTACTCAGCAAACTGGAATAAATATTACTATGGATACGGTCATACCCTGTTGGGATATAGATTTCAGCCAAAGCATTATCTGTACTATTCGCAGTTCCCTTGAAATCAGCAGCATAATTGCGATCAATCACAATGTGATCGCCCGTCCACCATACCGTACCCTGATTGGCGAGCTGCTTCTGCGCTGATTGAACGATGCTGATGCTCTCCTGCTCCGTAAAATTACCGAAGATAAACGCTTGTAAAGCAGCATGTTGAATCATCATCTGGCGATATTTCACAATATCGTCAACGGTGATGGTATCCAGTACCTTCAATTTTTCTGCCTGTTCAAAGTAAGGTACGCTTGAAAGGCGAGAAATGGGCTGCATAGCCATTTGGAAGGCTTTGCTATTATTGGCAACTTCAAGTTTTTCCCGGTACCATGATTTCGCTTGTGCTAATTCTTCCTGAGTTGGCGTAAACGAAATATATTGATTAATTGCTGAAGTTAACAATTCCGGTAAATGTTGCGTATAACCATTGACGCCGATTTTCAAACCATCGACATACCCCGTATAAACGCCCATTCCTCCGACTGATGCCTGATAACTCAGTTGATCAAGCGCAAGCCCGGACAAATAACCCAATAATGTATCTGAAAGCTGATCTTTAATATTCTTCAATCCATTAGGATTACGCATTTCCAGAGCAATACTGCCTTTAGGTTCATCCGCAAAATATTGGCTCGGCATATACAGCAAGCGAACATTTGGCTTTTCCAAAATCATGGAAGGATGTTTTTGGCTACCCGATGGTTTAATCAGGGATAAATTGTCAGGAATATAAGGGTTCAATTTAGGTAAAGAGAACGAAACGCCTTGCTCGAGCTGTTTCCAGTCCGCCAACTGTTTCGGGGTAATTTTATTGACCTGATACGGAGCCTGCACAAAGTAAGCTTCTTTGTTATATGGCTCTGTTGGGCTGATAAACCAGATACGCGCATTTTCAGGTGTTAATTCATCCAAACGGCTCGCTATCGCTTTTGGCTTGAAAGTATCCGCAACATAACCCGCATCCAGCACATGGGAAACAGGCAGTACTTGTATGGCATTGGACAACCCTTCAATGTAGTTCATATCCCGCACAATTGACGCATATTGAAATGCCAAATTAAGAACCTTTGACATTTCATCGAAATAGTTCTTATTGATACCCTGTTGTTTCAACAGATTAATATAAGAAAAAATAGCGGCTATAACTTGATCGCGATGTTCAAGCCCTTTATCCGTCAGCGAAACATAAATCTCAAACGTCCCGGAATTACCATCAGTTTTGGGACTCGCTCCAGCGTCAATACTTTCGATGAGTCCCTCCTTCTGCAACCAATCAGACAAGGTATTCTGGCTTCGGTTACCAATCAAATACCCAACATACGCATCTGTTTTACTGCGAAAGTCTGCACTGTTGTCAGCGATGCTAAATTCCAGTCTTAACGCCTTATGAGGTTGGGCAGGCACATAATGGATGATGATGCCTTTTTCTTTATCGGTAATTGCCGGCACTGTAATAGCAGGTACTGAAGCATGTCGATTCGGAATGCGGCCGAAGGTTTCCGTCGCCATCTGAGCCAACTTATCGATTGATTGGTTGCCATACACAACCCCTTTCATCAAATTAGCAGAGTAATAGCGTTGGTAAAAATCAATCAGTGCGGTCTGTAATTTGCTGTCTGGTTTATCTTTGAGCGTTTCTAAGTTTCCGCCAGCAAAGCGGGCATTAGGGTGAGCGGGGTTGATGGTCTCAGCCCGGATTTGCCACATACGATGCGCTTCACCTGCACGAGCGATGGTCATTTCATTATCAACAGCATTGCGTTCCCGATCGGCATTGACCGGGTTCAACAAAGGTTCTGCCAACGCATCCGCAAGGCGATCAACCGCTTCAGTTAAGGAATCATTTTCAACTTCCAAATAGAATGAAGTGCGGTTGGCAGTGGTACTGGCATTACGGCTTCCCCCATGTTTTTGCAGAAATTCAGCAAAATCACCTGGTTGTGGGTAGCGTTTGGAACCCATTAATACCATGTGTTCCAAATAATGGGCCAAACCAAGCTGATTGTCTGGATTCTCCATATGACCGACCGGAATCGAAACGGCGGCCAATGATTTAATCGCTTTTTCATCGGAAACCAGCAGGACTGTCATGCCATTTTGCAATTGAATGGCTTCATATTGGCGAGGATCGCGATTGCTCTTGTGAATTGTATCCGGCAACGGTTGCCACAGCGGTTGAGCATATGCCGTTACTCCACAAAGCAGCAGAAAGAGCATCATCATGATGCGAACGATATATTTAGGCATAACCTAATATTCTCCCTAGTTATTTGAACAACGAGCCATTTGAATAACGAGCCATAGGTAACAAATAGCTCTGAATTTCGCGTTTCATACGCTCTAAAAGTGATTGATCAACTTGCCGGAAAGCCCGCTGTATATAGTGATCGTAACTTTCACCTTTTCTGTCATGTGTCCCCAACCATTGCTCCATCAATTTACTTTCAGCACTTTGTTGAGTTTCCTCACTAAAGTTGATTTCCTGACTTTCCCGGTCAAAACAATCAGCCAGCCATGCCCAGCCACTTCGACAAAATAGAGGGAGAGGCTCAGACATGCCTTGAAAATACCCTTCTATCATCTGATTCAGGTAGTTTCTCGCCTCATCCCGTCCTAGCGGTAAAAATCGGCAATCTGGCACCTTTTTACCTTCTTTCTCCCTTTTATCTTTTTTCCCGGTTCCATACATGCGACTTTCGCTGGCTCCACCTGAAAGACAGTAGGCAAGGTGCTCAATCCATAGTTGGATACTATCATTGGCCGTTAAGTTCGCCGGACGCCAACGTAAAATCCCATCAGACTGTACCTGATGGATTTTGCCGGCCAATATCACGCTGTCTAATTCTTCATACAGGTCGATGGTAAAAGTCTCGGTTCTCTCTTCACGCACCTTATCCGCCAGTGGCCACATGGACTCCAACTGTTCTTCCCAATAGACTTCGCCAAAAGAGCCGTATGGCAATCCCCCCGATGCCCGAAGATGGTGGAATAAAGATGCCGGATCGCCCTGCTCTATCAAGATACTGAGCAACAGTTGGTTAAATTGATAACGTTGCAGATTATCCAGTACAAAAGGTTCTTCTTCAGGCAATTCCATTTCTTCAATCACAAAATGTACTTTTAGCCGCTGCTGAAAAAAGGCCCTGACAGGGTGGCGATAAAAACGGATCAGTTCATCCAATGCAACTTCTTTTATTTCACCGCGATCAAATGCAATCGGTCGGCAAAAATCAATCCCTGAGGCGCCCTGCTGTGCTGCCGCAGGCAGCCATTCTGCGGCATAACTTTGTGAGTAATGGTCGGGCAGGAAATTCTCTGTCGCAAAAGGAACACGAGTATGCTGTGAAAGTAAATGATTTCTGACATTTCTCGCACTGTCATCAACATTCAGCATTTCATCACCCAAGTGGCAAAAGCTCTGGCAAACATAATCCAGTAACTCATTGACCAGAACAGATGGGTTACATTCGGTATCATCTCGAATCGATTTACCGATATAGCTGATATAAAGAAATTGCTCAGCCGAAATTAATGCTTCCAAAAAGAGATAACGGTCATCATCGCGCCGTTTTCTATCCCCTCGCTGGGTTTTTTCAACCATCAGATCGAACCCAAGCGGAGGAATTGTCCGCGGATAAACGCCGTCATTCATTCCCAGCAGGCAAACAACCTTAAAAGGAATAGAACGCATAGGCATCAGGGTACAGAAATTAAGTGATCCTGCTAAAAAACGCTGGCTGATCTTCTCATCATCAAAACGAAGCGCCAATTCATCCCGCAATAGTACCAAAGGGATTTTTTCGCTGTAATGTGCATTAAGACCATTATCAATCACTTTTTGCCATTGCTGCGTGATAAGTGCCAATACCAGTTCAATTTCATCATCGGATTCAAAAAAAGTCTCCAACAATTGCGGACATATTGCCAGCCAATCCACCAATCGCTGCTCTTCACTCAAAATTTTCCGCCAGTGATTCAATTCCATTAAAAACTCAGCCAGTTGTCCGGCTAATTCGGCAGCAAGGCCACTGGATTCATCATAAGGCAAAACATCATTCCACGGCCCTGCATGGCTATCCATCGCATAACCCAGTAGCATTCGTGTCAGGCCAAAACGCCAGGTATTCTGCCCCGTGGCAGGCAAAGACAAGGCTTCAATATTGTCATCATCCAACCCCCAACAGATCCCGGATTCTTTCACCCAACGCCGCAATAAACGCAATCCTTCTTCCTGAATGGCAAATTTACTGGCTAAAGCCGGCACTTCCAATAATGCCAATACCTGCTCAGCCGTAAATCGGCTCTGCGGCAAATCCAATAAAGTAATAAATGCTTGTAAAACAGGATGAGCCTGACGCGCTTTACGGTCTGAGATGGCAAAAGGAATATAGCGATCATCCGGCGCATTACCGAAAACCGCCTGAATATAGGGGGCATAGCTGTCAATATCAGCCATCATCACAATAATGTCCCTCGGTGTCAGCGAGGGATCATCATCCAACAAATGCAGAAGCTGATCCTGCAACACTTCAACTTCCCTCTGTGGGCTATGACACGAGTGAAAAGTCAGAGAACGATCAGTATGATCGAACGGGCGTTTTTTTAAACTGTTTCTGAAAGTACTATCCGTAGATCCTATCTGAGCATGATCTTCAAGATTAAAAATATCTCGTTGGACTTGGTGCAAAATACAGTCAGATTCCAGTTCAACAAAAGCATGAATATCGGAATCTGGCTCTAATTGTGACAGCAGGTAGAGATTATCCCTCCCCAATTTTCCCCAGGATGCCAATAGTGGGTTATTCAGATTTTGTTCCCCTTCTTCATTAAAGAGTGACGGGGCATTATCTGGATCTTTGAATCTCTCCAGTAATTGGCTGTTTTTATAATGTTTGGGTTTACGGCTACTTAGCCTGGCAAGAAACGCATAACTCTGAATATCTCCCCAATAATATTGGCACGGATTGGTAAACATAAGATGAATATCAATATGTTGCCCTAATGCCTTAAATACTTGCAGGTAAGCAGGAGGAAGCGTAGATATCCCACAAATGAAAATACGCGGTGGCAGATTCTCCAACGGAAAATTTCCACTTTCCAGCGTCGTGATAAACCGCTGATATAAATTGGCGCGATGCCACAGCGGTTGTTGTAGCTGACGAGTATACTCTGTCAGTTCAGACCAGAGTCTTTGTTGCCACAATTGATTACTGCTCAGGCCATCAATTAATTGACCATTTTCCCAATTTTCTAACCATTGCGGACGATAAACGAGATATTGGTCAAATAGATCCGCAACCCGACCCGCTAATTGGTGAATTTTGCGTTTATCGATATCCTGATCAAGATAGTGCCTGAGGGCCGAAAATTCGGGTTCTGTTAACAATTCAGGCAACAACATCATTAACTTCCATTTCATGGCATCCTTACTAAAGGCACCATCTTTAGGAATATCAGGTAATACCAGAGTGAACATCTGCCAGATAAAAGTCGCGGGAAGTGGAAATTCCATGTTCGCGGCAATGCCCAATTTCTCTGCCAATTGAATCTGCAACCACTGTGACATTCCTGGGCTTTGAACCAGAATCACTTCTTTGCCAAATGGGTCAGAAAGGGGGGTTTCCCCGATCAATATCGCCATCAACTCTTTAAGAAGATCGAGTTGATTTGAATGATAAACTCTAAACATCAATGCTCCCACTTGCACAAAACCAGCGTTCTAATTTACTTGGTTTATTGTAATATACTGTCAATTTAACCGTTACCTGAAAGCATTCCAAAGAGTGAAACTCTCGTTGAAACTCCATTTTCCATTTCTGCCTTGACGCCGTTTCTCCCTCTGTTTTACCCGAGCCTATTTGCCCTTCCAAACGTTCATACTGTTCCAACTGATCATGGGCATAACGGATTGCCTTAAGTTGCCCCCAATATTGCTGAAAATTTGCTGACAATGCCTGATGGTAGCGCATTAACCCCAATAATGAGATCGCAAATACAACAGATGCTACCAGAACTTCTGGCAGACTCATGCCTTCTTGCCGGCCGAGGTGGAGGTTCCTTTTCATAAACAAAATTCAACCTGAGGAACAGGGCAAAAATCTAACCAACCACTTTCAACGGGAATCAGCCCAACAGAAATAAGTGTATCCTGATTTAAGTGTTTCATCTGTTTCATCCATTGATAAAGTTCAATATTTTCCCCTGAGGTGAATGGAGCTATTCCTTTTAATAAAAAAAGCTCATCTGAATAACGTCTTAAACAGCTTTTCAAATTAAACTCTGTCTGTTGCAAACAAAACCAATCATCCATTTCTTGCTGATTGATCTGCCACGGTTGCACCTTTCCCCATGCCAGTGAGGATTCCGCCCGCAGAAAAGCATTCAGATAATGTTGTTCATCCATCATCATAAGCATCGCGTTTTCTTGTTGATAATGGAGCGCTTTCAACATCATTAAGCTCAGCGCCAATAACATTATTATCGATACCAGCAAAATATTTCCCTGCTGCTTGTTTGCCATATTTTCTTTATTCCCTGACATTACGTAGCCGGATTGTCGTTTGGTGATGATAGACAATTGATGAAGATTTCAGCCAATGGGCTTTAATGGACAGAGTGACAAAAATCGGCCCTTTTTTTGCCTGTGATTTTTCAAGGTAGAAGATATCAATCACAATCTCTTTAGGATCAAATAACCTTTCCCAACCATTTTCCTGACAATCACCCGCCCCTCTTTTCCATTCAAGCGCCCGGTTATTCAGACGATAGCCAAAAAACTCGGATTCAATATGATCAGGTTTTTCCCATCGATTATTTAGGTTTAGATCAAAAGCGACAATAAAACAGGAGCTGGCAGGTTCTGTATTCTTATTTTTAATGATCAATGGCTCACCTTCACACTGTTTTTTATCCTGACAATAACCTGCCCGCCGGATATCTTTTTCCATCAAATAAACGGTTCTATTCACCAAATAATGCAGACGATATTTACGATAGAGATCGAAGACCTGACCAGACAAAACCGGATAGGTTTTGGTCATGGCAATAAAAATAACACTACTAATCAACATGGCTACCATTATTTCCAACAAGGAAAACCCTGCCTGTTTTTGTTTAAAACAGAACATAGTCTTAAAACAGAAGGTAGTTTTAAAACGAAAAGTAGTTTTAAAGCGAAAAGCAGCCAGCATCATGATCATGGATTTTTTATTCCTTCACAATCAGGAAGTTGGCTAATTGTATTACTGCACGTTCTAATCCGACCGCGTCCCGAAATCACAATACTAATTTCACCCGCAGAATTTGCCAGCATGAAACTGGCCGGCATTGCCGTGTTTCTAATGCCATAAAAATCAATGCGTTCAGTCGTAGATGACGCCAAAAAAACATCGCCATGAGGAGAATTAACCCGTTCTCCATGTTCTGCACTACAATCAGATACCTTGGTCACAGAAGATATCAGACACCAAGAATGCCCCATGACTAACCATAGTGTACGATCTTGGTTCAGATAATTTGCCAAAGCCTGTTGCCTTTCCATAAAGGACAAAACATTGTGCACCGCTGATTGCAAGCGCAGGCGGTTTTGATATTGCCCCCAATAATACAGTCCATAAGACAAACTAATGGAGATAATCAGCATCGCTATCAATAACTCCAATAATGTAAACCCTGATTGTTCAGGTCTGTTTACTCGCCTATTTGCTTTGCAATTTAATAAACTATTTTCTGGACAATTTTCTACCTTAGTATTTGTCGTCTTAATAATTATTCTCATATCAATCTCTTATACGCCAATTCCTTTTATAATTAAGGCGTGATTCTTTCGGCTAAAATATCTTTGATTCATAGAAAAATAGGAAGACAATTTATTTCATTATGCGAAGTGATTTCAGGGAAAAATAACGATGAAATAATCTCTTTCATTTTATTTGGGAGGCAACACGCAAAAGTGACAAGCAGCTAATTTTTAATATTGAGAACCTCTGGCGATAAATGTAAAAAGAGCAGGCAAAACCCGCTCTTTAATAATTTGGTATTACGTTAAGAAACTATTGGTATCGTTTCTTAAATCGCGACTGGGGCTTTGATGCCCGGATGTGGATCATAACCCACAATTTCAAAGTCTTCGAATCGATAATCAAACAATGAATCAGGCTTACGCTTAATAACCAATTTAGGTAACGCACGTGGCTCACGGCTTAACTGAAGTTTAGTTTGTTCCATATGATTACTGTAAAGATGGGTATCTCCACCTGTCCAAACAAAATCACCCACTTCAAGATCACACTGTTGAGCCATCATATGCACTAACAAAGCATAGCTGGCAATGTTGAATGGCAATCCTAAAAACACATCACAGGAACGCTGGTAAAGCTGACAGGACAGTTTGCCATCGGCCACATAGAATTGGAAAAAAGCATGGCATGGCGCCAATGCCATTTTATCCAACTCGCCAACATTCCATGCTGAAACAATAATCCGGCGTGAATCAGGATCATTTTTCAATTGTTCAATAACTTGGGTTAATTGATCGACTTGACGACCATCCGCCGAGCCCCAGGCGCGCCATTGTTTACCGTAAACAGGCCCCAAATCGCCATTTTCGTCAGCCCATTCATCCCAGATGGTCACGCCATTATCATGCAGATATTGGGTATTGGTATCACCATTTAAGAACCAAAGCAGTTCATGGATGATGGAGCGAAGATGACAACGCTTGGTTGTTACCAGCGGGAAACCTTCTTGCAAATTGAAACGCATCTGATGACCAAAGATAGAGAGAGTTCCCGTACCGGTACGGTCATCTTTTGCCGTGCCTTCTTCCAGCACTTTTTTCATTAAATCCAGATACTGTTTCATTTTGCCTCTTGTACCTTATTGTTTCGAGCTTTGTTGCCAGGGCTTTTATACGCCCATACCATCATTAAAATTCCGACCAGAATCATTGGAACAGAAAGGATTTGCCCCATACTAATCCCTTCAAACAGCCCGAGCTGCGCATCAGGCTGGCGGAAAAATTCGACTATTATACGGAATGCGCCGTAACCAATCAGGAACAGGCCTGAAATGCTTCCCATCGGACGTGGTTTACGGATAAATAAATTAAGGATGATAAACAGCACAATACCTTCAAGCACCATCTCGTATAACTGTGATGGATGGCGAGGCAGGACACCATATTTTTCCAAAATCGGCCATAAAGAAGGATCGGTTGTCGCCAATGCGATATCTTCACTGCGGGAACCCGGGAACAACATCGCCCATGGCGTATCAAGCGTGACACGCCCCCACAGTTCGCCATTGATAAAGTTACCGATACGCCCCATGCCCAAACCAAAAGGAACCAATGGGGCAACGAAGTCAGCGACCTGTAAGAAATGACGTTTAGTCCGGCGGGAAAACCACCACATGGCGCAGATAACCCCTACCAGCCCACCGTGGAAGGACATGCCGCCATCCCAAACCTTAAACAGATAAAGAGGGTTATCAAGGAACATTGGAAGGTTATAAAACAGAACATAACCGAGGCGTCCACCGACGAAAACCCCGACAAACCCTGCATATAGTAAGTTCTCAACTTCGGTTTTATTCCAGCCACTGTTGGGTTTTGCTGCACGGCGATTTGCCAGCCACATGGCAAAAACAAAACCAACCAGATACATAAAACCGTACCAGTGGAGGGATACAGGCCCGATTGAAAATATGACTGGGTCAATTTTAGGAAATTCCAGATAGCTAGTGCTCATCGTTCCCCACTAAAAGTAATGTTGTGTGAATAAATGATATGGCGGATAAATTATCTTATGCGAATAAATTATTTTGCTTGAATAACTCCAGACAAATAATAGCATAGCCAAGTGACTGTTCTCCGCCCTTATCGTCAGACATCGAATTTCAAGCATAAAATTCACGGTGTTTTTGAATTAACTCCAATGCCTATTCCAAGGGATTTTGAGCTGATTTAATGCTAAATACCGCCTCGGATTAATCCTCCCAGCCCATGCGATTCCATAAACTCGGCTGACAAAGTTTTTACCTGCTGGCTGGTTTCGGCTTTCAGTACCACATCTATCAGGCTTTCGAGTTTGTTAACACCCAATTGGCGCAACAAATATTTGATGCGTGGAACACTTCGGCCACTCATGCTCAGGCTACGATAACCTAAACCAAGCAATATTAATGCTCCCATCGGTAAACCCGCCATTTCACCACATATGCTGATAGGAAGATCAAGGCGTTGACATTCATCAAAGGCCAGTTTTAGCGCCTTAATCACCGCAGGGTGTAAATTATCATAGAGTGAAGCGACATGGGTATTATTGCGATCCACTGCAAGTAAATACTGGGTTAAGTCATTCGTGCCAATAGAGACAAAATCAACCCGCTTCTTTAACTGCGGCAACAGAAAAATCGTAGATGGCACTTCAATCATGATACCAATCTGGGGCATGGGGATTATGTCAGAGATGGTTTGCTCAACCTCAGCTTTCGCTCTTTCAATCAGTTTTCGAGCTTCATCAATTTCCTCAATACTTGTCACCATTGGCAAAAGAATTTTTAGATTGCCGGTGTGTATATTGGCTTTCAGCATAGCCCTAAGCTGAATGAGAAAAATCTCAGGCTGATCCAGAGTGATACGAATTCCTCTCCAGCCGAGACAGGGGTTATCTTCACTGATGGGCATATAAGGAAGTTGTTTGTCTGCACCAATATCCAGTGTTCTCAACACCACAGGCTTATCAGGAAAAAGTTCCAGCATCTCCTGATAACGATTTTTCTGCTCATCTTCTGATGGAAAACCGTTATGCAGCATAAAGGGGATTTCTGTGCGATATAGCCCGACGCCATCAATACTATCCGCTATTTGCTGTTCATGTTTCAGACTCAGGCCCGCGTTCAGTTGCACCAAAACCCGCTCACCACTCTTGAGCTGTGCTCGCTGCTGCTGTTCACCTTCGGCCAGCTTGCTGAGGACGCGTTCTTCTTCAATGATCTGCCGATATTCCTGAGCGATAAGCGGCTCTGGCTCAACGAAAATCTCTCCGCGATAGCCATCAAGGATAAGCGTCCGGTTATGCAGTAGTTCAGGTTGGATATCCGCTCCCATAATAGCCGGGATCCCCATCGCACGAACCAGTATCGCAGAGTGGGAATGCGTCGCACCGTCACGCACAATCACGCCAACTAACTGTTCTTGCGGCATTTCAGCCAACAAATTGGCACTAAGTTCATCGGCAACCAGAATAAAGCGTTCCGGCCACTGACCAGCGCCAGCGAAAGAATCATCCAGATGAAACAACACCCGCTGCCCAAGCGCCCGCAGATCAGATGCTCTTTCTCGCATATAGGGGTCTTGCAAGCTGGCAAACTGTTCGGCGTATTTTTCAATCACGACTTTGATTGCCCATTCCGCCATAAAACCATTATCGACGGAATAAAACAGATCTTGCTTGAGTTGGGGATCATTCAATAAATGAGAATAGAGATCAAAAATGGCAGCACTTTCTTTCTGTGAGCTCACAGTGAAACGCTTGCTAATCCGGCGACACTCCGCTGTAGTTTGTTCCAGGGCCCGAGTCAGTCTTGATCGTTCAGCCTGATAATCCAGCGTCAATGCCTCAGATACCTGATCCAGCAAAGGTTGTGAGCGATCTTGCCATCCCTGAGCCATGACAATGCCATTAGAAATAGCGAGAGCCTTAATACGGGTTTGACGGTACTGACCAAATAACCCTTTTGTCTGCGTCTGAGCAAGAATAACACCAAGCTGTGTCGCCAGTGTAACCATGAAAGATTCTTCACTTTCATCAAACAGCCGCCGTTCAAGTTGCTGAACAACTAATATTCCCTGCAACTGACGGCGATAAATAATAGGCACACCTAAAAAAGCCCGCAGGCTTTCTTCCTTGACTTGGGGGATATATTTGAAACTAGGATGTTCGCGAACATCTGCGAGATTGATTAATTCAGACAAACGCCCGACTTCGCCCACGACGCCTTCATCAAAGGCCAGACTGATCGCTTGACCCCGGGGTTTTCTCAACCCTTTGGTTGCCATTAGGTAATAACAATGTCGCTGATGATCTGCCAGATAAATAGAACAGACATCCGTGTTCATTGCCTGACAAGTTTCATTGACCAACAGCTCAAGCGCTTCAGATAAATTAGCTGTCATAGCCACTTTTTCGACAATTTCCCGTAAGCGCGTGAGCATAACAATTACCTAACTTCTTCTACGACGATGTAAATAAGGTGAATGTATCTGTGAAGCAGATTCCTGTATTGGCATCACAATGGAAGAAAATTCTTTCATCACGCGGCGGTATACATCCCGTTTAAAGGAAACCACTTGCCGGACAGGATACCAATAACTAACCCAACGCCAGCCATCAAATTCCGGCGTATTACTGCGCTGCACATTAATATCTGCTTCATTACACAGCAACTGCAATAAAAACCAGCGTTGCTTTTGCCCAATACAAACAGGCTTTGTATCCCAACGCACCAAACGCTTGGGTAATTTGTAACGCAACCAACTACGGGTCGAGGCGAGAACCCGTACGTCTTTGCGACTTAAACCAACTTCTTCGAACAACTCGCGATACATCGCTTGCTCTGGTGATTCCCCCGGATTGATACCCCCCTGAGGAAACTGCCAGGAATGCTGCCCATAACGGCGGGCCCACAGAACCTGCCCTTGGCGATTACAAATTACAATTCCTACATTCGGGCGGTAGCCATCATCATCGATCACCAGACTACCTCTCGATAAAATACATTTGAAAAGATGGCTAATTGTTTCACACTCATCTCAAGCGGTAAACCTCTATGATTGGACTTTGCAGACGTAGCCTAAGTCTCTACAATACCGCCATCTCAACGGGGTGCGGCTGTAATAAAACAGTTTTGCTGAGAACAAACCCGTCGAACCTGAACCGGTTAGTACCGGCGTAGGGATTTGAGACGCTAGTCATTGATATAAAATAAGTAATTATCATTTAGCACCTTCTCAGATCCTTTGCCAATCTGCCAATAACGAACGTTAATAACTAATGTCCATAAGTACAGGAGAGCAAAGTGTTTAAGAAATTATTTTTCAGCTTTATCGCCATCAGTACGCTATTGATTTCTGCCTGTGTCTTTGCCCAAGCATCTCAATCGAAGCCAACATTGACAGTTTACACTTATGATTCATTTGCCTCTGAATGGGGGGCTGGGCCAGCCATTAAAAAAGCCTTTGAAGCAGAGTGTGGTTGTGAACTGAAACTTGTTGCTCTGGAAGATGGCGTATCCCTACTGAACCGTTTGAGAATGGAAGGCAAAAAAACATCAGCAGATATCGTGCTGGGATTGGATAACAACTTGATCCAAGCCGCCCAACAAACAGGATTGTTCACAACAAGCCATGTTGATGTATCAAAACTGAAATTACCCATCTCATGGAACAATACAACATTTATTCCTTACGATTACGGTTACTTTGCCTTCATTTACAACAAGAACACCTTACCTCATCCACCAAAAAGTATGGATGAATTAATCAATAGTCACCAGAACTGGAAGATTATTTATCAAGACCCGCGCACCAGTACTCCGGGCTTGGGCTTCCTGCTCTGGATGCAGGATCTCTATGGCGATAACACCGCACAGGAGTGGCAGAAAGTAGCCAAAAAGACGCTTACTGTCACGAAAGGGTGGAGTGAAGCCTATGGCCTGTTCCTGAAAGGCGAAGGTGATATGGTGCTGAGCTATACCACTTCACCGGGTTATCACATCATGTCAGAGAAAAAAGATAACTATGCGGCGGCGATATTCGAGGAAGGGCATTATTTGCAGATTGAAGTCGCAGCCCAATTAGCCTCAAGCAAACAGCCTGAGCTGGCACAAAAGTTCATGAATTTCATGGTATCGCCGGCATTCCAGCAAGCCCTTCCGACAACCCAATGGATGTATCCCGTGATTGATATTCCTTTACCTGAGGTTTTCAAGCAACTCACGGTTCCTGAGAAATCCCTGCTATTCAATGCAGATGATGTGGCAAAACACCGTACCAAATGGATCCGTATATGGCAAAGCGCTGTCAGCCGTTAATTGCGGGTTGGATATTGCCGGGGGTTATTGCCTCCGGCCTGTTAATTATCGTTGCCCTGTCAGCATTTGGGACGCTGTGGTTCAATGCGCCTGAAAGCAACTGGCAGACATTCCTGCATGACAGTTATCTCTGGCATGTTATTCAGTTCACCTTCTGGCAAGCGTTCTTATCTGCCGTATTATCGGTAATACCCGGCATTTTCCTCGCAAGGGCGCTTTATCGCCGCCATTTTCCGGGCAAAATGTTGTTTCTGCGCTTATGCGCAATGACATTGATCCTTCCTGTTTTGGTCGCTCTGTTTGGTATTCTCACTGTTTATGGTCAAACCGGCTGGCTGGCAAATATTTCCCAATGGATAGGGGTGGAATACCGTTTTACGCCTTATGGGTTGCAAGGAATTCTACTGGCGCATATCTTCTTTAATATGCCGATGGCAACACGCTTATTGCTGCAATCTCTGGAAAATATTGCCATCGAACAACGGCAACTTGCAGCCCAGCTTGGTATGAGTGAATGGCAACATTTTCGTTTTGTGGAGTGGCCTTATCTGCGCCGCCAAATTTTGCCGACAGGCGCACTGATTTTCATGCTGTGTTTTGCCAGTTTTGCCACTGTGCTTGCATTGGGTGGTGGCCCTGCGGCGACCACTATCGAACTGGCTATTTATCAGGCAATCAGTTATGACTATGATCTCTCTCAAGCTGCCCTGCTCGCCCTGATACAACTTTTTTGCTGCCTCAGCTTGGTATTACTTAGCCAAAAACTCAAAGGCACCTTTTCTGTCGGTTACAGCCATCAACGAAAATGGCGCAATCCACAGGATTCATGGCTGAGAAAACTATCCGATGGTTTACTGATTAGCGTGGCGTTACTACTTCTGCTGCCTCCTTTGCTAGCCGTCATTGTCGATGGACTGAACCTCAGTATTTTTACTGTCTTGAGCCAGCCCGCTTTATGGCAGGCCCTTATCACTTCCATCTTTATTGCACTGGGCGCCGGATTACTTTGTGTCGTACTGACCATGATGCTGCTATGGAGTAGCCGCGAATTACGTTTACGTCATTTATCGCGCTGGGGGCAAGCAATGGAAACCAGTGGCTTGTTAATTCTTGCCATGCCGGGCATTGTCCTTGCTACAGGTTTTTTCCTTTTACTGAATACCACTATTGGCATACCCCAATCACCTTACGGATTGGTTATCTTGACCAACGCACTGATGGCGATCCCTTATGCTCTAAAAGTATTAGAAAATCCTATGCGCGATCTGGCTGAACGCTACAACCCTCTATGCCGTTCCCTCAATATTCAGGGTATTCATCGGCTGCGTCTCATTGAGCTTAAAGCACTGAAAATCCCATTAGCACAAGCACTGGCTTTTGCCTGTGTATTGTCAATTGGTGATTTTGGGGTTGTCGCATTATTTGGCAACGAAGATTTCCGTACTCTGCCCTTCTATCTTTATCAACAAATTGGGGCATACCGCAGTCAGGATGGTGCAGTCACCGCGTTCTTACTGCTCCTTCTCTGTTTTATTTTATTCACTGTTATTGAACGTCTACCGAGCCGACGCCATGATTAAACTCGATAATGTCACTTATACTTACGAACATCTTGCCATGCAGTTTGATGTGAACGTTAAAGCCGGGGAACGCATTGCGATCCTCGGTCCAAGCGGAGCAGGCAAAAGTACCTTATTAAGTTTAATGGCGGGCTTCCAATTTCCTGAGCATGGCAAAATCTGGCTGAATAATGAAGATCATACGTATACTCCTCCTTCTAAGCGGCCCGTTTCTATGTTATTTCAGGAAAACAATCTGTTTTCCCATTTAACCATTGCGCAAAATATTGGTTTAGGTTTACACCCCGGATTGCGCTTAAATACCGAACAAAAGCAAACACTCCAGCAGATCGCTACTCAGGTATCGCTGGAGGAATGCCTCTCTCGCTTACCCGCTCAACTTTCTGGCGGTCAACGCCAACGCGCAGCATTAGCGCGTTGCTTGGTTCGCCATCAGCCTATTTTATTGCTGGATGAACCCTTTTCAGCACTTGATCCTGCTTTACGCAATGAAATGCTGGAATTGCTGGATCAAATCTGTCGTGAACGCCAAATCACTCTATTGATGGTGTCTCATAATCTCGATGACGCTGCAAAAATCGCTCCACGTTCGTTACTGATTGTGGATGGGAAAATTCGTTATGATGGTGCAACAGAGAAATTGATGAGTGGAGAGGCGGCTGAGGCGGCGGTTTTAGGGATAGGTTGAATTTTGACATTTTACACAGACAAAATATTGCCTGACTATTGTCAGTCTTAATTTAAGGGCATGCGACTGTTTCATAAAACTGCACCTTAATCAATTAATGCCTAACTTTTGGGGTGCAGTTCAAATTTTGATATTTTTTCAGAGGGATATCCCCTGAGATAACGGGTATCAATTTCTAACTCAGGATAAACCGAGTGCAGATAATTTATTATTGTTTGATTAATCATGGGATAACTCTTTTTGAGCCTTGAAAAATAGAAGTATCCAAGCAAGGATGTAGCTGCTAATGAACCCTATGATTATCTTGAAAAAACTTATACATTCTATAAAAATATTTTTGGACGTAATTCGATTTATTGTCATTGATTCTTGGAGTCAAGTTGGTATTTGTCCTAATTAAATAAAGCGCCATTTAATGGCGCTTTATTTAAATTATTTATTATCTTCCAACCCCACCTTTTTATAAACCACCAAATTTTCACGATCTTGACCTGGCCTATGCCCCTGCCAAAATAACACCATGCCTTTAGGTGCAGGATCTATCTCTTCAGATAAAAATAAAACAAGCAACCAATCACATTTTTTGGGGGCATCAAAGGTTTTCTGTTGTTGATGCAAAATATGGGCATAGTAATAGAGCATTGGAGCTTCAGATTCACCAATATTATATGAAGCCATGCAGTCATTATATCGATATACCCCTGCTAACTTCTCCTTTAAATCAAGAAAAGTGCCTTGATAACCTTTGGTGTAGTCAATCCAACCGACAAATAATGTAAAGACTAATCCCCAAACTGTGGCAATACCCAGAACCCAGTTTTGTGCGGCGTGCAAAGCGGGAGATTTAGAAATAAGCCAATTTTTGGCTACCCATATTGCCGTAATTAAAACAGCGATAGTAAATATAAATCCAGAAAAATGTATCTGATAACTCATTGGCAACCATCTGCCAAGTGGCGTTAACCAGTGTTTATAATCCGTGGAAAGTGCTAAGAAATAACAGACCCATAAAAATATAATCAGAACAGACCAAAGTATGGAGGAAAATAAGGTTAAATATTTATAGATTATTTGAGGTATTTTAATGAAAGTCTCTGTTGCTAAAATAGCCATAGGTGCAATAAAAGGCAGTAAATATAATGCCCGGCCAGAGGCTGATATTTGCAATAGAACAACACCTAATACAACAAATGCGGAGCAAAGGAAATAGTGCTCATCAGATAATGACTTGATTGGATTCATTAATATGAAGATGAAAGCTAAAACACCTGATGGCAGAGCGAATAAAAGCACGGCTTCGGGGATCATGGTCAAATTACCTCTGGCTCCGAGGTCTTCAACAGAGAAACCTAAAAAGCGACCGATATTGTTATCCCAAAACCAGACTTTAAATAAATCAGGATGTTCAATAAGTAACATGACTGGCCACGGCAGGATGAATACCAGTGCAATAACGCCTGACAAGAAAGTATTTAACCCATATTGTTTAGTTCGACACTGTTTTAGAAAAACGGGGGCAAGAAGCAAGCAAATCCATAATAATCCCGGAATAAATACCCCTTTTGATAACAATGTCATAACCGTACCGATAATTAACCATAAACAGGAGTAACTGGTTTTTTCTTGTTTGATTAATCCCAGTAAACCATATAAGCCGATGGTTGTTCCTGCTATCAATGAGGTATCAGTAAACATATCGTGACTGTGACGAACCAAACCGGGAGCACTTACATACAACGCAAAGGCAATCCATATCCGGCTGTCTGTAAAGTGTCTGGCATCAAATACACGCCGGGATAACAAAATAAAAAAGGAAAAATTGATTATAGAAAAAAATAAAGTGGCGGTTCTGGCTGCATCATACATCGGAAGCCAAGAGGACAATAAATGTATAAACGAGGTTGCTGTCCAATAATACAGAGGGGGCTTTTCCATAAAAGGTTGCCCCGCGTTTTTGGGCACTAACCAATTTCCCGTTTCATACATGGTTTGAATAATACCAAAACTATAATTTTCATCTTGTTTCCAGGGAGTATGCCCATAAATACCAGGTAATAAATAAAGCAACGTGAAAGCTAGAAATAACAGTAATGCTTTGATATCTGTCTGAGTCAGTTTATTGGGTTTATTCATCAATATTTACCAGATTCAATTAACATTTATCTTCTCCATAAAAACCGATAACATCTTATACAATTAAAAATAATAACAAAAGGAACCTGCCATAACTAGATTAGAATTCAATCCATTATAGTTGGTTAATATCATTGATATTAACTTAATAAAATTAAATCTATTGAAATGAATTTCTAAATTTTACTGACAATATTAATTAATAAATACAATTTCTTCAGGGAATTTTTATTCCCACCCCAAGCCTTAATCCCACAAAAAACACTGTATGAATAACCACTATCAGTGCTATGATTGAAATTACCTTTACAAAACCAGATATGGCTGATTGCTTTTAATAAAGAAAACCATGCAGATAAATCACGTTGAACAAGGTTTTATACTGACTCGTCACTGGAAAGATACTTCGTCTGGCATCGAGTTAGTGTATTGGCTGGCGACAGATAACGGGGCACGTCGCATCACAATTCCTCATCAAAAAGCCGTTGCCTTTATTCCTCAACATGATTTACCTAAAGCCAAGCGTTTATTGGCACAAGAAAGACATTGCCAACTGAACGCCTTGCCACTGAAAGATTTCAACCGTCAGCCTGTCTCAGCACTGTATTGTTTACAATATCACCACCTGCAATACCTGGAAAAAAACCTTAAAGAACAGGATATTCCGCTCTACGAGGCTGATATTCGGCCGCCCGATCGGTTTATGATGGAGCGCTTTATTACCGCCCCTGTCTGGTTCGGCCAGAAACCTGACGGAAGTTATCAGATGAAAACCAATCCCACCTATCGCCCTAAGCTGAAATGGGTATCTCTGGATATTGAAACCAGTCAGCATGGGGAGTTGTATTCCATTGGCCTGGCGGGATGTGGTGAGAAAACAGTGTTTATGCTAGGGCCGAAGAACGGCAACCAGCAGGATCTCAATTTCAAACTGGAATATGTCGCCAGCCGTCCACTGATGCTGGAAAAACTCAACGAGTGGCTGGCTCATTACGACCCTGATGCCATTATTGGCTGGAATCTGATTCAATTTGATTTAAGGGTGTTACAGCAACATGCTGAGCGCTATAACGTGCCATTAAAATTCGGCCGTAATCAGGGCCTGCTCGAATGGCGTGAACATGGCTTTAAAGCAGGGCACTTTTTTGCCTCAGCAGAAGGCCGCTTGATTATTGATGGTATCGAAGCGCTGAAAACGGCAACGTGGAATTTTCCTTCATTCAGCCTTGAATATGTTGCACAAGCGCTATTGGGAGAAGGGAAATCCCTTGATAATCCCTATGACCGCATGGATGAAATCAATCGTCGCTTTCAGGAAGATAAGCCCGCCCTCGCCCACTATAATTTGCAGGACTGTATTCTCGTCAATCATATTTTTGAGAAAGCGGATCTCATGGCGTTCTTATTGGAACGCGCCACGGTAACAGGCTTGGCGGTGGATCGCAGCGGCGGTTCTGTGGCTGCGTTCACCCATCTTTATCTGCCAAGAATGCACCGGATTGGCTATGTCGCTCCCGTTCAGCCAACTTATTTCGATGATAACAGTCCGGGGGGTTTTGTGATGGATTCATTCCCGGGGTTGTATGATTCGGTATTGGTGCTGGATTACAAGAGCCTTTATCCTTCGATTATTCGCACATTCCTGATTGATCCCGTTGGCATGGTCGAAGGAATTGCCGCTCCCGACTATGAACATGCTGTCCCCGGTTTTAAGCAAGCCTTCTTCTCCCGTACGCAACATTGCTTACCCGATATCGTTACGCAAATCTGGTACGAACGTGACAAGGCCAAAAAGCAACAGAACGCTCCGCTTTCCCAAGCCCTGAAAATTATTATGAATGCGTTTTATGGGGTACTCGGTGCTTCCGGCTGCCATTTTTTTGATCCTCGCCTGACATCCTCAATTACCATGCGTGGGCATAAAATCATGCATCAAACCCGTGAGTTAATAGAATCACAAGGCTATCAGGTGATTTATGGCGATACAGATTCTACGTTTGTCTGGCTGAAACGCCTCCATTCTGAAAAAGAAGCCAGCCAAATTGGGCATGCGCTGGCGCAATTTGTTAACCAATGGTGGAAAAATCATCTCAAAACCGAATTCAACCTTGAAAGTGTGCTGGAATTAGAATTTGAAACGCACTATCGGCGCTTCCTGATGCCAACGGTACGAGGTGCGGAGCAAGGCAGTAAAAAGCGCTATGCCGGGCTGAGTGGCGACAAAGTGATTTTCAAAGGGCTGGAAACGGTAAGAACTGACTGGACACCACTCGCACAAATATTCCAAAAGGAGTTATATACTCTGATCTTCCATCAGAAACCCCATCAGAATTATGTCCGTGAGTATCTTGCCAAAACGCTGGCAGGTGAGTTTGATGATCACCTTGTTTACCGCAAACGGCTACGCCGCAAATTGTCTGAGTACCAGCGCAATGTTCCCCCTCATGTCAGGGCCGCACGTTTGGCGGATGAATATAACCAACAGCATCATCGCCCATTGCAGTACCAAAACGGAGGCTGGATCAACTATATCATCACTCAATCCGGGCCTGAACCGTTGGAAAATCAGACTTCACCCCCCGATTATGAGCACTATATCAATAAGCAATTGATGCCGATTGCTGATGCTATCTTGCCATTTATTCAGGATGACTTTATGACCTTGCTGACAGGGCAAATGAGCATCTCTTTTGAGTAATGGATATTTTTGCAGGTGACGGCTTGCTCAGCATCAATTAACATATCGCCCCTCTAAAGGGGAATGGTGCTTTTGTGACCTCGTTATCAAAAAACAGGCGCTATAAAGTCCATTGAAAACTATCCCTATCGATAACCAATGATGATCGATATCCAACAAAAGCAGCCATCCTGCAACCATAAATAACATTGTCTAACAGAAAACTGAGCCCAAATTTATGCCATTTACTCTTGGTCAACGCTGGATAAGCGATACAGAAAGCGAACTTGGATTAGGAACAGTCGTAGCGCTTGATGCGCGCATGGTAACGTTGCTTTTTCCTGCCAGCGGAGAAAACCGCCTTTACGCACGCAATGACTCCCCCATTACCCGCGTTATGTTTAATGTGGGCGATACCGTGACCAGTCACGAAAGCTGGAAACTCAAGATCGATGATGTTCAGCAAGATAATGGCCTGCTGATCTACGTCGGTACTCGTCTGGATACCGAAGAAGAAAATATCTGCCTGCGGGAAGTTTTTCTGGATAGCAAACTGACGTTTAATAAGCCGCAGGATCGTCTGTTTGCCGGTCAAATTGACCGCATGGATCGCTTTGCACTGCGTTTTCGCGCCCGTAAGCACCAGAGCGAACAATTTCGGCTGGCTGAAAGTGGGTTACGTGGTATTCGTGCCAGTTTGATCCCTCACCAGTTACACATTGCCAATGAAGTGGGTAAGCGTCACGCCCCCCGTGTGTTACTGGCGGATGAAGTTGGTCTGGGGAAAACCATTGAAGCGGGCATGATTATCCACCAGCAATTGATGGCCGGGCGTGCCGAGCGGGTGTTAATCATTGTGCCAGACAGCTTGCAACATCAATGGCTGGTAGAAATGCTGCGCCGATTCAACCTGCGTTTTTCGCTGTTTGATGATGGCCGGTATAGCGAAGCGCTGCATGACAGTGACAACCCCTTTGAAACCGAGCAATTGGTTATCTGTTCCCTGGATTTTGTTCGCCGCAATAAGCAGCGTTTCGAACATCTGCTGGAAGCGAGCTGGGATTTAATGGTGGTGGATGAAGCTCACCATTTGGCGTGGAGCGAAAAAGCCCCAAGCCGCGAATATTACGCTATCGAACAATTAGCAGAGCAAATTCCTTCTGTTCTGCTGCTGACAGCGACACCTGAGCAGTTGGGGCAAGAGAGCCACTTCGCCCGTCTGCGTCTGCTGGACGCAAACCGCTTCCACGATTATCAGGCATTTATTGATGAACAACAGAAATATCGTCCTGTTGCTGATGCTGTCACGTTATTGTTGTCCGGTGAAACGCTGAATAATGACCAGCAAAATGTGATTGTTGAGCTGATCAGTGAGCAGGATATTGAACCTCTTCTGAAAGCAGCAAACAGCCATCAGGATGAAGAGAGCGAAAATGCTCGCCGTGAACTGATCTCTATGCTGATGGATCGCCACGGCACCAGCCGGTTGCTGTTCCGTAATACCCGTGGCGGCGTGAAAGGTTTCCCTCATCGCGAACTGCACGAGATTAAGTTACCGTTGCCTGCCCAATACCAGACGGCAATCAAAGTTTCTGACATCATGGGCGCCAAAAAAACCGTGGAAGCGCGCGCCAAAGATATGCTCTATCCTGAGCGGATCTATCAGGAGTTCGAAGGTGAAAACGCCACATGGTGGAACTTCGACCCCCGCGTAGAATGGCTGTTGGGTTTCTTGATGGCAAACCGTGACGAAAAAGTTCTGGTGATCTGTGCCAAAGCAGAAACGGCGCTGCAACTGGAGCAAGTTCTGCGTGAGCGCGAAGGTATCCGCAGTGCCATATTCCATGAAGGCTTGTCCCTGTTGGAACGCGACCGTGCGGCGGCTTACTTTGCTTCTGAAGAAGAAGGGGCGCAAGTGCTGCTCTGTTCTGAAATTGGTTCCGAAGGGCGTAACTTCCAGTTTGCCAATCAGCTCGTCATGTTTGATCTGCCATTCAACCCTGATTTGCTGGAACAGCGTATCGGACGTCTGGATCGTATCGGCCAGAGCCGCGATATTAAGATCAGCGTGCCTTATCTGGAAAACACCGCGCAATCGATTCTCCTGCGCTGGTATCACGAAGGTCTGGATGCCTTTGAACATACCTGCCCGACCGGCCGTTCTATCTATGACAAGTATTATGAAGTTCTGTTGAACTTCCTTGCCAAGCCAAACGAGCAGGCGGGTTTCAATGAATTTATTGCGGAATGCCGCACACATCACGAACAACTCAAACAACAACTGGAACAAGGCCGTGACCGTCTGCTGGAAATGAATTCTAACGGCGGCGAGCAAGGCCAAAAACTGGCAGAAACCATTGCCGCACAAGATAACGATACGGATCTGGTGAATTTTGCCCTGAACCTGTTCGATATCATCGGCATCAATCAGGAAGATCGCTGCGATAATATTATCGCCCTGCAACCATCCGATCATATGCTGGTACCTGATTTTCCCGGATTACCGAAAGATGGCTGCTCCATTACGTTTAGCCGTGAGAAAGCGCTATCCCGTGAGGATACTCAATTCCTGAGCTGGGAACATCCAATCATCCGTAATGGTCTGGATTTAGTCTTGTCAGGAGATACCGGAAGCTGCGCTGTTTCTATTCTGAAAAACAAAGCACTGCCGGTCGGTACGCTGTTGGTTGAGTTAATTTACGTTGTTGAAGCACAAGCGCCTAAACATCTGCAATTGACCCGCTTCTTGCCACCAACGCCTGTGCGCCTCTTGTTGGATCTGAAAGGCACCAATCTGGCTCCTCAGGTAGAGTTTGAGAGTTTCAACCGCCAGTTAAATGCCATCAATCGCCACAATGCCAGCAAACTGGTTAATGCGGTACAAAAAGAAGTTCATGCGATTTTGCAGCAATCAGAGCCTCTGATTGAAAAGCAAGCGCGTAAATTGATTGAGAAAGCCAAAAAAGAAGCAGATGAAATCCTGTCAGCAGAATTATCACGTCTGGAAGCCCTGAAAGCGGTTAACCCGAATATCCGTGATGATGAGCTGGAAGCGATTGAATCTGAGCATAAGCATCTGTTGCTTAACCTTGATCAAGCGAACTGGCGTCTGGACGCTATTCGTCTGGTGGTTGTTTCTCATCAATAATAGTTTCTCACCAGTAATAGCGGTTTATCAGTAATGGCTTATCGCCAATCATTGATTTAAACTCAGGGGGTTTTCTTCACGAAAGCCCCCGTCATTTTTCCGATTTGACTATTTTTCGACTTTTCGACATAACTATTTTTCGACATAACTATTTTTCGACACGACTATTTTTCAACACGATCATCCTTCAACATATGGGAGCTATTATGCTGGAGTCTTATAATCCCCCGACAGATCCTTGGTTATATGTGCTGTACCAAGACGAGCACATTATGGTTGTCAATAAACCCAGTGGATTGCTTTCTGTGCCGGGCAAAGCAGAAGAGCACAAGGACAGTATCATGACACGGGTACAAGCGGAATTTCCCACTGCTGAATCAGTACATCGATTGGATATGGCCACCAGCGGTATCATGGTTGTTGCGCTGACTAAAGCCGCCGAACGTGAATTGAAGCGTCAATTCCGCGAGCGTGAACCGAAAAAAGTCTATATCGCGCGGGTATGGGGAAAACTGGAGCCGGAAGAAGGATTGGTGGATCTACCGTTAATCTGCGACTGGCCGAATCGCCCGAAACAGAAAGTCTGTTTTGAAACCGGCAAATCGGCACAAACAGAGTATCAGGTACTGGAGTATGAAGCACAAGCAACGCGGGTCAGGCTGGCACCAATCACAGGGCGCTCTCATCAGCTCCGTGTACATATGTTAGCACTTGGCAACCCTATTCTGGGGGATCGGTTCTATGCCCATGAACAGGCAAGGGAATTGGCACCTCGCCTGCAATTACATGCCCAAGAACTCTTCATTACTCATCCGGCTTATGGCACTCCAATGTATTTTGAGTGCCAGGCAGATTTTTAACGCATGCGCTTTTGGCACATTTGGATAAGCGCTATTTAAAGCCCTTCTCTTTTTTAATTAAATCGTAAGCAGACTGGATGGACTGCGCTTTTTGTTTCGCAAGTTCCATCATTTCTGGTGGTAAACCTTTCGCCACCAGTTTGTCGGGATGATGTTCACTCATTAGTTTTCGATAAGCCCGCTTAATGGTTGTGGCGTCATCCTGTTCATTGACGCCCAATACCTTACAGGCATCTGACAACGTCGCACGCTGCTGCCCACGACCTTGGTAATGCCCGTATTGCTGATTCTGCCCACCAAAATTCTGCCCGTCAAAATGACGCCCGCCTTCCATCATGGCAAGGAACTGTTCAAATTGAATACGGGAAATTCCCAGTTCTTCGGCGATAACAAATAAAACTTTTCTTTCGTTAGGATGCAGTTCACCGTCAGCAAATGCAGCCTGTAACTGAATTTCCAAAAACATCCGAGTCAGGTCAAAACGACCAACGCAAGCACGCCGTAATTGTCGTAATGTTTCACGCAGAGGGAACTGAGGCTGTTTGCCCTCACGAAATGCCTGCTGGGCGGCAAGCCTGGCTTCACCATGCAGTTGCATTCTGTCCATCAGTTGAGTGGCAAGCTGGATATCTGTTTCTGTTACCCGGCCTTTTGCTTTGGTTATATGCCCCAATACTTGGAAAGTACTGCGAAAAAACAGGGACTGTCGGGTCGGGCCTTTAGCATCGGCACCCAAATTTCGGGCCCTGACTTTGTCAAGAATGTGACCCAACAACACGCCAATCACAATCCCCCAAAAACCAGCACCAGACGCAATACCAAATATTAATCCAAATAATTTTCCCCAATACTGCATATAGTCTTCAATTCCCCAATGCCCTTAGCGCAATTTTGCATTATCATACTATTCATTAAGCTCTGTGCCTAACAACAAGATAAGCAAAGTTAAACTTTACTCTGGTGCATATATCTCAACTACGTTAGTCTCTGAACATTTGCCGGCACGATGGCACTGATGACGGAACCGCATAAACATCTATGAACAAATGTTATCCTACCCTGCTGGCCACGATGGTATGGGCCGCACTTTACAGTCAGCAAGCACATGCTGACCTCGCAGCACAATGTATGCTGGGTGTCCCTGTCTATGATAAGCCGATTATCACAGGTGATCCCAATAAAATGCCCGTTAACATTAAATCCGAAGATACTCGTGGCGAATATCCTAATGCGGTTGAGTTCATTGGTAATGTTGATATCCGGCAGGGAAATAAAACGCTGACAGCCGATAAAGTCAGGCTTGAGCAAACACAAGATAAAGAACTCGTTCGTACTATTACCGCAACAGGTAATGTCAGCTATGATGACCCTCAGATCATTTTGAAAGGGCCACGCGCCTGGGCTAATTTAAACAATAAAGACACCGACGTGGAACAAGGCAAATACCAGATGGTTGGCCGCCAGGGACGTGGCAGTGCAGATAAGATGATGTTGCGTGATGAAAACCGCTATACCATTTTAAATAACGGGATATTTACCTCTTGTTTGCCGGGCAACGATAGCTGGAGTGTTGTCGGTTCCGAAGTGATCCTGGATCGCGAAGAAGAAGTGGCTGAAATCTGGAATGCCCGTTTCCGGGTTGCCAACGTGCCAGTGTTTTACAGCCCGTATTTGCAGTTACCGATTGGTGATAAACGCCGCTCGGGTTTCCTGATCCCCAATGCCAGTTTCTCCAATAAAGATGGTTTCCAATTCCTGCTGCCGTATTACTGGAATATTGCCCCTAATTATGATGCCACGATCACTCCGCATCTTATCACTATGCGTGGCTTGAAACTGGATAATGAATTCCGTTACCTGACTAAAGCCGGTACGGGCACTGTTGCGTTGGATTGGATAGGCAACGACCGCCTGTACAGGGAAGACAAAAGACCTGAACGAGAGAGTGATAATCGCTGGCTCTTTTATTGGAACCATAGCGGCGTCATGAATCAGGTCTGGCGTTTTAGCGCCGACTATACCAAAGTCAGTGATCCAAGCTATTTTACTGACTTTACTTCTCAGTATGGTTCTAGCACGGACAGCTATGCGACCCAGAAATTCAGTATTGGTTATGCGCAACAGAACTGGAATGCCACACTCGCAACCAAACAGTTCCAGATTTTTACCATTGACGATAGAAGAAGAGCCTACCGGGCAGCCCCTCAGTTGGATCTGAATTATTATAAAAACGATTTAGGGCCATTTGATTTTCATGCCTATGCCCAAGCAGCTAAATTTACCAGCGTTGGTAGCCAGTGGCCTGATGCAACACGTTTGCATGTGGAACCCACCATTAACTTGCCACTTTCCAATAGCTGGGCCAGCATCAATAATGAATTTAAGTTGATGGCTACGCATTACCAACAGGATCTTACTGCTGCAACCAAAGCCAATAAAGTTACGGCTTCATTGGAGAGATCAGTAAACCGTCTCCTGCCTGTATTTAAATCAGATGCCAAGATGGTGTTTGAACGCGCCATGTATTTTAATCAGGATTATACCCAGACGCTGGAGCCACGCGCTCAGTATTTGTATGTGCCTTACAAGAATCAAAATAACATCAACAACTTTGATTCTTCCCTGCTGCAAGCCGACTATACCGGATTGTTCCGTGACCGCTTCTACAGTGGCTTAGACCGCATTTCATCTGCCAATCAATTTACGACGGGTGTAACTACCCGTATTTATGATGAAGATTTAGTTGAACGTTTTAGCCTGTCCGTAGGTCAAATCTACTACTTTGAACGTCCACGTACTGAAGATACTGAACCTAATTCAGGTTCTAAAGATATCATCGGGAACAAAAAGGGAACGGGCGCCACGACATGGGCTGGCGATACGCACTGGAGAATCAATGATTCCTGGGGATTCAAAGGCGGGCTGCAATATGATAACCGTCTGGGTAGTTTAACCATGGGTAATGCAGTAGTGGAATACCGTCGTGATGCTGATCGCATATTGCAGTTAAACTATCGTTTCGTTGACCGCGATTATATTCAGGCCACGCTCAAAGGCGGTGCGCCAGCTTATCAACAGGGTATTTCGCAGGTTGGAATGGTGGCAAGCTGGCCATTGACGGATCACTGGGCATTTGTCGGAGCGTATTACTACGATACCAAAGAGAAACAACCGGCGAACCAGATGGTAGGTCTGCAATACAACACTTGCTGTTGGGCAGTCAATGTGGGCTATGAACGCAAGATCGTCAACTGGAGATTCGGCAGCAGTCAGTATGACAACAAATGGTCATTCAATGTTGAACTTCGTGGCTTAAGTAACAATCACAGTTTGGGGAGTCAGAAAATGCTACAGCAAGGTATTCTTCCATACCAGCGCGCATTCTGATACCGATAAACTCTAATACCGATATACACAATAACCCCGCCAAGGCGGGATTGATATGATGGGAAATGTATGAAGAACTGGAAAGCGCTCATTCTCGGATTGATGTTTTCAGTAACCACTGTCGCAGTGGCTGCACCACAGGAACTCAATAGGGTAGCTGCCGTTGTTAACAATGATGTCGTACTGGAAAGTGACGTCAACAGCCTCTTACAATCCGTTAAACTCAATGCAAAGCATGCAGGCCAGCAAATACCGGATGAAAAAGCACTGCGTCATCAGATCATTGAGCGCCTGATTATGGATGACATCGTTTTGCAAATGGCAAAGCAGATGCAAATTACCATCCCCGATCAAGCCCTGGATTCTGCAATTACCGATATTGCTGCCCAAAACCACCTGAGCATGGCCCAGCTGAAACAGAACCTGACCGCAGATGGTATTAATTTTGACACCTACCGCAACCAAGTCCGCAAGGAAATGACGATTGCGGAAGTACGCAATAATGAAGTGCGCCGCCGCATCACTATCCTGCCACAGGAAGTTGATTCACTGGCGAATCAGCTCGAAAGCCAAAATAGTCAGGACTCGGAATTGAACATCAGCCATATTCTGATCCCTCTGCCAGAAAATCCAGATCAGGCTCAGGTAGAAAAAGCTGAAACCACGGTCAAAAAAGTTTTGTCTGAACTCAAGAATGGCGGGGATTTCGGCAAATTGGCCATCGCGTATTCTGGTGACAGCCAAGCCCTGAAAGGGGGAAATATGGGCTGGAGCAGGCTGCAAGAATTGCCAACCCTGTTCGCTGAACAGCTCCAATCTGCGCACAAAGGGCAGATTATTGGCCCGATTCGTTCTGGTGTGGGTTTTCACATTCTGAAAGTGAATGATATCCGTGGTGGTCAGACGCCGATTGCAGTCACTGAAGTGAATGCCCGTCATATTCTGCTGAAAACATCACCGGTTATGAACGACGAGCAGGCGCGTAACGAATTAATGAAACTCAGGGAAGAAATTTTAAGCGGCAAAACGACATTCGAAGCAGCAGCAAAAGAGTATTCTGAAGATCCCGGTTCCGCCCTGCGTGGTGGAGAACTGGGCTGGAATTTGCCGAGTGCTTATGACCCGGCTTTCCGTGATGCCTTGACCAAACTGCAAAAAGGTGAGATCAGCCAACCCGTTCACTCTTCTTTCGGCTGGCACTTAATTCAACTGCTTGATAGCCGCAAAGTTGACAGAACTGATACAGCACAGAAAGATCGTGCCTACCGTCTGCTATTCAACCGTAAATTCAATGAAGAGGCACAAAGCTGGATGCAGGAATTACGCGCCTCCGCTTATGTGAAAATTTTAGATGGTAGCGATGCACAACAATAAACCCACTATCAACCCCATTGTCATCACCCCCGGCGAGCCAGCCGGGGTTGGCCCTGATTTAGTTATTGCCCTCGCCCAAAAAGAGTGGCCCATCCAATTGGTAGTCTGTGCTGATCCAGAGCTGATGCTCTCCCGGGCCAGACAACTGAATTTACCTCTGAGACTACAAACATACTCCCCTGAACACATTTCTTCATCACAAGCGACCGGAACCCTGACTATTCTGCCTGTCTCTCTCCAATCTCCGGCTATTGCGGGTGAATTGAACCGAGAAAATGGTACTTATGTCACGGAAACACTGGCAAAAGCCTGCGATGGTTGCCTGAATGGGGAGTTTTCTGCTCTGGTAACAGGCCCGGTGCATAAAGGCGTCATCAATGAAGCTGGCGTGCCCTTTACCGGACATACTGAGTTTTTTGCTGACCACAGCCAATGCTCAAGGGTAGTCATGATGTTGGCAACAGAAGAGTTGCGGGTTGCGCTGGCAACGACACACCTGCCAATTTTAGATGTTCCCAAGGCGATTACCTTTGATTCCCTCAGGGAAGTCGTCACCATTCTCAACCATGATCTGAAAACCAAATTCGGTATCCGACGTCCCCACATCTATGTTTGCGGCCTGAATCCCCATGCGGGTGAAGGCGGGCATATGGGGCATGAAGAAATAGACGTGATCATTCCTGCACTGGAGAGCCTGAGAGCAGAAGGAATTTGGCTGGAAGGCCCATTGCCCGCGGATACACTATTTCAGCCCAAATATTTGGATAATGCTGATGCGGTGCTTTCGATGTATCACGATCAGGGGCTACCCGTGCTAAAATACCAGGGTTTTGGCAGGGCCGTGAATATCACATTGGGCCTGCCATTTATCCGAACTTCTGTCGATCATGGCACAGCACTGGAGCTGGCGGGGACAGGTCAAGCTGATGTGGGTAGTTTTATCACCGCATTAAATCTAGCAATTAAAATGATACAAAACAGTAATGAATAATAAAGTCCATCAGGGGCACCATGCCCGTAAACGTTTCGGGCAAAACTTTTTAACCGATCAGTTTATTATTGACAGCATTGTCGATGCGATAAACCCACAGTCCGGTCAGGCTGTAGTGGAGATTGGCCCGGGTCTGGGAGCACTGACTGAACCCGTTGGTGAGCGCATGGATAAAATGACGGTCGTCGAGCTTGACCGCGATTTGGCGGCCAGACTGCATGTCCATCCGAAACTGAAAGATAAGCTGACAATCATTCAACAAGATGCGATGACTGTTGATTTTGGTCAGATTGCCAGAGAGCGCGGGCAGTCACTGCGTGTATTTGGTAATCTGCCTTATAATATTTCCACGCCATTGATGTTCCACCTTTTCAGCTATACTGATGCTATCGCTGATATGAGCTTTATGCTGCAAAAAGAAGTGGTGAATCGTCTTGTCGCTGGCCCGGGCAGCAAAGCTTACGGGCGTTTAAGTGTGATGGCTCAATACTACTGTCAAGTAATCCCTGTTCTTGAGGTACCGCCTACGGCATTCACGCCAGCACCAAAAGTGGATTCCGCTATTGTGCGCTTGATCCCGTACAAGACCATACCTTATCCGGTTCAGGACATCAGCATGTTAGCCCGGATCACAACCCAAGCATTTAACCAACGGAGAAAAACTATCCGTAACAGCCTTGGAAATATTTTTTCTGTTGAACAGTTATCTGAACTGGGTATTGATCCAACCACTCGGGCTGAAAACATTTCTGTCGAGCAATACTGTAAAATGGCAAACTGGTTATCGTCTCAGTCTGAAGTTGCCTGAAACCAACAAACAGTCGTTACAGTAACAGGAGGCACTTATGCTCAATGAACCAAGAATTTATATTCAAGTACAAAGTACCTATGTAGAAAGTCAATCACAGCCGGAACAACAGCGCTTTGTATTTGCTTATACAATATCAATTCGCAATCTTGGGCATTTCCCAGTGCAACTGATTAGCCGTTACTGGCGCATAACCAACAGTGATGGTCACCGGACCGAAATTCAGGGTGAAGGGGTTGTGGGGAAACAACCTTTGATCCCGTCAGGAACAGAATATACCTACAGCAGCGGGACAATCCTGGAAACACCTCTGGGTACGATGGAAGGTCATTATGAAATGATTGATCACGAAGGCCACCCATTTCGTGCCACCATTCCCGTATTTCGACTGGCAATTCCGACACTGATTAATTAATTATGGCGACATACCTTATCGGCGACATTCACGGTTGTTACCGTGAATTACGTGCCTTATTAGAACAAGTTGATTTTCATTCCGGCAAAGATACATTGTGGCTAACGGGCGATTTGGTTGCCCGTGGCCCTGACTCTCTGGCAGTACTTCGTTATATCAAGCAGCTCGGCACAGCAGTTAAACTGGTACTGGGTAATCACGATCTGCATTTGCTGGCGGTTTACGCAAAGATCAGCCGTAATAAGCCGAAAGACTTGCTGGATGAATTACTCTCTGCACCAGATATTGATGAATTGATAAATTGGCTGAGAAAACAGCCAATGTTACAAATCGATGATGAGTTGAAATTGGTCATGGCCCATGCGGGGCTCACCCCACAATGGGATTTAGAAACTGCCAAAACATGCGCCCGTGAAGTGGAAGCCATTCTTCGCAGTGACAGTTACCCTTTATTTCTTAATGAAATGTATGGGGATATGCCAAATAACTGGGCCCCTGAATTAAGTGGCCTTGCCCGGCTGCGTTACAGCACCAATGCACTGACCCGGATGCGTTATTGTTTTCCAAATGGTCAGTTGGATATGATCTGTAAATCTAAGCCCGAAAATGCCCCTGCTCCGTTGAAACCTTGGTTCGAATTACCGCGCAACATTCCTGAAGATTATGCCATTGCGTTTGGTCACTGGGCTGCGCTGGAAGGGCAAGGTGCTCCCGATGGTATTTATGCGCTGGATACGGGCTGCTGTTGGGGAGGTAAGTTGACAATGCTACGTTGGGAAGATAAACAGTATTTCAGTCAGGATTCAATGCTCACAAAATCAAAAGACTGAATTGACGACGCCGGAGTGCCTAAGCACTCCGCACGTAAAATAAAATCACTTTCTGCGTTCTAAGATTTCAAAACAATAGCTGTGTGAATTGTTTTCGTCTTCATCGTGATATTCAGTAAAAACTGAATTCCACTCATCAGGTTCATAATCAGGGAAATGCGTGTCACCGATCACTTCTGCATCAATGTGAGTCAGATACATACGGTTAGCCAGAGGAATAAACTGCTCATAAATTTTTCCTCCTCCCATCACCATAATCTCTTCAACATCACCAGCCGCAGCTAAGGCAGCTTCGATGGAGCTTACCCAAGTGACCCGATCATCGCTTGCAGGTTGACTGCTGATCACGATATTCAGACGTCCCGGCAAAGGACGGCCAATTGATTCATAAGTAACTCGTCCCATCACAACCGGCTTTCCGAGTGTGTTGCGTTTGAACCAGGCTAAATCACCTGGCAGAGTCCACGGCATGGAATTTTCCATACCAATAACTCGATCCATGGCCATCGCAGCAATCAAGCTGATATTCATTAAGTCACCTTACAGGCAAGTAGTATGAAAATTTGGGACACTATACGGAAAGGGTTACGCTCAGTCGATAAAATTAGCAATTTATTCAGAACAAATTGTTAGACTACACTCTAAATGTTAAGCAATTTATAGCGTAATCAACTTCTGGTTAGCAAAAAAGCACTCTCATCGCAGCCCGGCTCAATCGGATGGGGTATCCACCACCGCTTTTCATTGCCATTCTGAGCTGCTGCCATTTCTCAAGGTTATTTATTTCTAAAGGTTACTATTCCTCAATGCGGTTTTTATCCAATGCCGAAGCTGGCAGGGTTAACAATTAGTCGTCCTGCAACTCCACGATCCGCCATTTCCAGTATCTGGCTGTAATACATGAAGGGGAAATTCTCATAAGAGGGCTGCATCATATTGACCAGTAGTTCTGCCCGTTCATCAATCCAGACAGTATCTTTCCAACCATAATCCTGTGGCTCTGGGCGATTGCCATTAAGGCTGATAACTTTAAATCTTACGCCTTCGATATGGAAAGGCTGGGGTGTTGAGGTTGTGATTATCCAACGTTCCCATGCACCTTGCTGGCTAGCTATGTCGGTTCGATGTTCATTCAGCACTGAACCATTAATCCCCTGCGAATAATCTCCCAAAGCTAGCTGCCTGCTTCGGATAGAAGAATTGATTTGTGTATTATCCAGCACGAGCTGAGAAGGTAATTGATCCGTCACCAGTGGGAGCAAACCACTGGCTTTAAGTGTCAATACTGTGGTGGATAACAATTTGGTTGAAGGTTCAAACAACCCTTTCAGACGATCCATCACGCTTGCGGATTCTCCCGCAGTAATAGTGACACTTTCCACTTTCGACATATCAACCAAGACTTCACGACGTTCGCCCGGGGCAAGTGGCAGTTGCTGTATGGCTACAGGCGCAGGCAACAACCCCTGATCAGTGCCAACCATATAGAAAGGACGCCCATCGCTGAGTTCTAATTGAAATCGCCGGGCATTAGAAGCATTCAGCAAACGTAGCCTGACCCAACCTCTGGCAACTTCAACAAAAGGATTTTCAACCCCGTTAACCACTAAAGTATCGCCAAGGAAACCCTGATTAGCTGGCGGGTCATATTGTGGTACGCCAAAATTATCCAGCCGTTTATCCTGCAAAATAACAGGGAAATCATCAACGCCATAATGTTCAGGTAAAGGCAAACCACGGCTGCTTTCGTCCTCCACCAGCCACATTCCGGCCAGACCAGTATAAACATGCCGTGCCATTCGGTGTGGTGTGTTGGCATGATACCAACAGGTAGCCGCAGGTTGATCTATCGGGATAACCGGCGACCAATTTTCACCCGGTGCTATCAAACGGGACGCCCCCCCCATCAGGGTTCCGGGCACCAGTAAACCACCTACCGTCATTGAAACCGGTTCAGACAGACGGTTGCTATATATCAGTTTGACATCGTCTCCTCGACGAACCCGGATAGTCGGCCCCAGATAGTGTCCGTTGATGCCCCAAACATGAACTTTATTCTGACCATTAAATGACCATTTGGCTTTCTGTATGGCTAAAAAGAGAGGTTGTCCGCCTCGGGGTTCCAGTAAGGGGGGAAGTGGCAATTTCGTTTGTTGATTTTTATTGGCTCGAACCGCAAAAGGAAGCGCCCCTAAACACATTGCCAAACCAGATGCCTGAATAAACTGGCGTCGACTCAGTGACATACTTTCTCCACAGCAGGAATAGTATCTACGACAAGAAATAGTATCTACGACAAGCAATAACAAGAATAGCAACCCACAATGATTGCTTATGTAAACGCAAACACTAACTAATGACTAAAAAACTCAAATAATTACTGGGATGAATATCCCGATATTGTGGCTATCAGGATTTATTATTCTATCGATTGCGTTTAATAAAAACATTAAGTTATTAAACGCAATCATATCGCGAATGGGAAATAAATTCTAAAAATATCTTAAATTGATAGCCAAAATCCATCCAAAGTGTGGGGAAATATATTTGACGATTTCGGCCATTTTATCGTCATCTGAAATTATCCTCGCTTATTCAGCGCCTCAACTTCTTTATCCAATTCTTCAATTTTAGATTGCATCATTTGCCGACAATGCCCCGCCAATTCACGAACCTGTTCTTTGGTATATTTCGTGGTATCAATCGGAGGTAACATTTCGACAATCACAGTGCCATTATTCCAACGATTCAGTTTTATTTTATCGTGTGTTGAAGAAACACACACTGGCACGATAGGTACACCTGCTGCAATGGCGGCATGAAAGGCCCCTGTTTTAAACGGCAATAATCCGCGACCGCGACTGCGCGTTCCTTCCGGGAACATCCAGACAGAAACCTGTTTTTTGGTAATTTGGTCAACAACCTGTGAGATTGTACCGTGTGCTTTTGTGCGGTTTTCTCTGTCGATCAAAATATTGCCTGTCAACCAATAAAGCTGACCAAAAAACGGAATAAAAACCAGGCTTTTCTTGCCCACAGTGACGGTACGTGGCTGCACTGCATTAGACATGGTAACCATGTCGTAATTGTTTTGATGATTAGCGATATAAATGCTAGGCCCGTATTTCTGAGCTTCTGCTGGAATACGTTCCACTAGTTTAATACCAAATATTTTATGCAGTTTGCCAAACGCATGGCCGAAAGTCATCACATGACGTGGATTGCGCGGACTGAATAAACAGTAGATACAACCAAAAATAAAGATCAGGATTGTAAACAGAATAACAATAATTCCACGAATGATTGCTAGCATAACGGCCTCTTGCAGAGCAGGCCAGTATCATACTGGCCCGCAATTATGATTTTTGTTGTTACTTAACTTATTGGTTAGGCGTTTCTACTTCAACACGTTCCACGCGCTGTAATCCACGAGGCAGTGAAGTTCCCTTACGCCCTCTTTCTGCCCTGAATTTCTGTAAGTCCTCTGGGCGGAGTTGCAATTTACGCTTACCAAAGTAGAGCGTAATGGTGGATTGTGGAGGCAGCACCAGCAACCAACTCAGCATATCTTCCCCTGATGCGGCCTGAGCTGCGGGAATAGACACAATCTTGTTGCCCTTGCCTTTGGAAAGCTGAGGAAGATCCGCTACAGGAAACATTAACACGCGACCTGCTTTGGTTATCGCCAGCAGCATATCATCCTGCTCGTTGTTAATTTCCAACGGCAACATCACCTTGGCGTTCTCAGGCAGGGTAATCAACGCCTTACCTGCGCGGTTCTTAGCAATCAGGTCACTGAAAGTACAGATAAAACCATAACCTGCATCTGATGCCATCAGGAGTTTCTGTTCTTCTTTCGCCATCAGAAGATGCTCAACGGATGCTCCAGCCGGCAATGCCAATTTCCCCGTCAACGGTTCACCCTGGCCTCTGGCTGATGGCAAATCCAACGGATCTATAGAGTAACTACGCCCGGTGTTATCAATAAAGACCACAGGTTGGTTACTTTTACCACGTACTGCACTGCGGAAGCTGTCACCAGACTTATAATTCAAGCCGGCCGGATCAATTTCATGCCCTTTCGCACTGCGCACCCAGCCCATTTCAGACATAACAACCGTAATGGGCTCAGATGGCAGGATGTCATGATCGCTCATGGCTTTCGCTTCCATGCGCTCTTTCAACGGGGAGCGGCGAACATCACCGTAGCTTTCAGCATCGGCAATAATCTCTTTTTTCAGCAAGGTATTTAATTTACGTTCGGAACCCAAAATCGCCTGAAGTTTGTCACGCTCTTTCGCTAATTCATCCTGCTCGCCACGAATTTTGACTTCTTCCAATTTCGCCAAGTGACGCAATTTCAGCTCCAGAATTGCTTCGGCCTGCGTTTCGGTTAATTCAAAACGCTGCATCAGCACTGGCTTTGGTTCATCTTCATTGCGAATCATGTGGATGACTTCGTCAATGTTAAGATAAGCCGCTAACAACCCTTCCAGAATATGTAAACGTTTAAGGACTTTTTCCAAGCGGTGATTCAGACGGTTACGCACTGTTTCACGACGGAAAACCAGCCACTCACTGAGGATCTCAACCAAGCCTTTAACCGCAGGACGGTTATCCAAACCGATCATATTGAGGTTAACGCGATAGCTTTTTTCCAGATCAGTCGTCGCAAACAGATGGTTCATGACTTGTTCGACATCAACACGATTCGTGCGTGGAACAATCACCAAGCGGGTTGGGTTTTCGTGATCAGATTCATCGCGTAGATCATCCACCATTGGCAGTTTTTTCGCCCGCATTTGGCTAGCGATCTGCTCCAAAATTTTCGCACCGGACACTTGGTGTGGCAGGGCAGTAATGACAACGTTGCCCTCTTCTTTCGACCAAACCGCCCGCATACGCACCGAACCACGGCCATTTTTGTAGATCTTGCGAATATCTTCTTTTGACGTGATGATCTCGGCTTCGGTGGGATAATCCGGCCCCTTGACATACTCCATTGCCTCATCAAGCGATAGATCAGGCTTATCCAGCATGGCAATCAGCGCATTCGCCACTTCACGGGCATTATGCGGTGGAATATCCGTAGCCATACCAACGGCAATGCCGGTAGTACCGTTCAACAGAATATTAGGCAGGCGTGCAGGCAACATTTTCGGCTCCTGCAATGTGCCATCAAAGTTTGGCACCCAATCCACCGTGCCTTGCCCCAACTCACTCAGCAGCAATTCAGCATATTTGGACAACCGGGATTCGGTATAACGCATCGCCGCAAAAGATTTCGGATCATCCGGGGCACCCCAGTTACCTTGCCCATCAACCAGCGGATAACGGTATGAGAAAGGCTGAGCCATCAGAACCATAGCTTCATAACATGCACCATCCCCATGCGGATGGTATTTACCCAGCACGTCACCCACAGTACGGGCAGATTTTTTAAATTTGGCGCTGCTGCTCAGCCCCAGTTCTGACATCGCATAGACAATACGGCGCTGAACAGGTTTTAAACCATCACCGATAAAAGGCAACGCCCTGTCCATGATGACGTACATGGAGTAGTTCAAATAGGCGTTTTCAGTGAATGTGTGAAGCGGCTGGCGCTCCACACCATCGTGAGTTATCTCACTCATGTATTAATTTCCTCAGAATCTGTATTGACTATCTATTGCGCTATATCTCAATGCGCTAAACTTCAATATCGATGGAATCACCCTTCTCTTGCAGCCAGTTGCGGCGATCTTCTGAGCGCTTTTTCGCCAGAAGCATATCCATGACTGAAAGGGTTTCCTGATAATTATCATCGTCGATAGTCAACTGCACCAGACGGCGAGTGTTGGGATCTAACGTGGTTTCGCGCAACTGCATTGGGTTCATTTCACCCAAGCCTTTAAAGCGCTGGACATTCGGCTTACCCCGTTTGCGACTCAAGCGATCGAGTATGGCGCTCTTTTCCCCTTCATCCAGCGCATAATGCACTTCTTTGCCGAGGTCGATACGGTACAGTGGCGGCATTGCCATATAGACATGTCCACGTTTTACCAGCGTCGGAAAGTGGCGGACAAATAGGGCACACAGCAGGGTGGCAATGTGCAATCCATCCGAATCTGCATCCGCCAGTATGCAGACTTTACCGTAGCGAAGCTGGCTTAAATCGTCACTATCTGGATCGATACCAATCGCAACAGAAATATCATGCACTTCCTGCGAAGCCAGTACTTCATCGGAAGAAACTTCCCATGTATTCAGGATCTTTCCACGCAGCGGCATAATTGCCTGAAATTCACGATCGCGGGCTTGTTTAGCAGAGCCGCCGGCCGAATCCCCTTCCACCAGAAACAGCTCCGTGATACTGAGATCCTGAGCGGTACAATCTGCTAATTTACCCGGCAATGCAGGGCCGTTGGTCAGCTTTTTACGTACAACTTTCTTCGCCGCACGCATTCTGCGTTGCGCACTGGCAATCGCCATTTCAGCCAGTTGTTCTGCTTCCTGAATATGCTGGTTCAACCACAGGCTGAACGCATCTTTCACCACACCAGAAACGAAAGCCGCAGACTGACGCGAAGAGAGGCGTTCTTTGGTTTGCCCTGCAAATTGCGGATCTTGCATTTTTAGGGATAACACGTAAGCACAGCGATCCCAGATATCATCAGCCGAGAGTTTAACGCCACGTGGCAGAATGTTGCGGAATTCACAAAACTCACGCATGGCATCAAGCAAACCTTGGCGTAAGCCATTAACGTGGGTTCCCCCCTGTACTGTCGGGATCAGGTTGACGTAACTTTCTGCCAGTAATTCTCCGCCTTCCGGCAACCAAAGCAATGCCCAGTCAACCGCTTCAGTATCCCCGCGGAGTGTGCCTACAAAAGGTGCTTGTGGCAACGTGACCAACCCATTAACGGCTTCCAGCAGATAATCTGTCAGCCCGTCGGCATAACACCATTTCTGCTCTGTATCGCTCAATTTGTCCTTAAAGACAATTTCAACACCCGGACACAATACCGCCTTGGCTTTCAGCAAATGTGTCAAACGAGTCGCAGAAAAACGGGGGATATCGAAATAGCTTTCATCCGGCCAGAAGTGAACACTGGTTCCGGTGTTGCGCTTACCGCAACTGCCGATAACGTCCAGCTCTTGTACTTTTTCGCCATGTTCAAAAGCGATCTGATGAACCTGACTGTTGCGACGAACCGTGACCTCTACCCGTTTGGACAGGGCATTGACCACCGAGATCCCAACACCATGCAAACCACCAGAAAACTGGTAATTTTTATTGGAAAATTTTCCCCCCGCATGCAGGCGGGTGAGGATCAATTCAACAGCAGAAACTTTTTCTTCAGGATGGATATCAACCGGCATACCACGGCCATCATCTATCACTTCCAGAGACTGATCGCTGTGAAGGATTACTTCAATATGCTTCGCGTGACCAGCCAGAGCTTCGTCCACACTGTTATCGATCACTTCCTGTGCCAGATGGTTCGGGCGGGCTGTATCGGTATACATGCCGGGACGACGACGAACTGGCTCCAGGCCACTGAGGACTTCAATGGCCTCTGCGTTGTAACTAGATTGAGTCATGTTGTAATTCTGTCGGTTGCTTCGTTATTAGAGGGCCAATCAGTATTGATATACTGTTGATAATACCAGTCGCTTACCTATTTTTGGCAATTTTTTTACTATTGCCACTGGTCAGACCCAAGAAATTGATGATTTGAGGGAAATAGTATTCGAGGCCAACAAAAGCATGATTCCCACCAGATTCAACCGTTTGCCGGCACTGCATCAGGTAAGCAACGGCCTGACGGTAGTCGAGCACTTCATCCCCGGTTTGCTGCAATAACCAGATAAGATCGGGCGATTCCAGCGGGTCAATGTGCATCACTTTGAGATCATGTATGTGGCTTTGTTCGAGAGTATACCGCTCTTCGGTATAGGGATTCACGTTTTCCCCGAGATAATCCTGAAGCAAATCGAATGGGCGTACCGCAGGGTTAACGACCACGGCAGGCAATCCAAAACACTGGGAAAGCCAGATAGCCAGATAGCCGCCAAGGGAAGAGCCCACCAGACCGATATTTTCACCGGCGCGCTCCATCACCAGTTCCTCCAGCAAGGTCGCCGTCTCTTCAGGATAAGGCGGTAATTGCGGCGTCAGCATCTCAATTTCAGGATGCTGCTGGTGCAACCATGTTTTCAGCGCATTGGCTTTCGCTGATTGGGGTGAGCTATTGAAACCATGTAGATAAAGTAACGTTGACATTAATACCCGTCCGAATCTAAATCCGGGCAAAACTCGTTACTCTTAAGCCTGTGAACCTGTGTTTGCAAACTTGCTTCTTTGTTGCCAGCCACAGACAGTTCGAGGTAACGCCATCCCGGAGCCACTGTATCAAGCATAAAATTAGTACAATGCGGCTTAAATTGCACACAGGTTGATGGTGTTGCCATAACACGAATGCCATTCCACATTTCATCAACGTCCTGATGGATATGCCCGCACAGTATGGCTTTCACTTGTGTTCTGCCTTTCAAAAACTCTGATAATTCAGGGGCATTACGCAAGCTGTGCTGATCCAACCATGTACACCCAGAAGGAATGGGATGATGGTGCAACATGACAATGGTATGGCGCTCACTGTGCTTATCCAGACATTTATTCATCCATTCGAGCTGATAATCCGTCAATTCTCCATGAGGAACGCCCTGCACCTGACTATCCAACATAATCAATTGCCAATGCTGGCCGATAAATATCTGCTTGGAAGGCGAAATCCCTGCTGCTGCCAACGTATCAACCATCGCCGGCTGATAATCATGATTACCGGGCAGCCAAACACAAGGCGCAGGCAAACGGGCAATCCCCTCAGCAAAATGCTGATAGGCATTGATTGTCTGATCCTGAACCAAATCACCTGTCGCAACGATCAAATCAATATCAAGATTCTGCTCAAGGATCTTATCCAACACAGCATGATAGCTACGATAAGTATTGATTCCCAGCAGTGAATCGCCTTTATTGGCGAAAAGATGCGTATCAGTGATTTGCAGTATTCTGGCTGTGGCGCCTTCTGCCACAGGTATTTCAAGCAGGCTTTCCAAATGGTTTCCTTTTCCTGTCGATCATAAGGATTATTCTAGCGTGTCTTTATGTAAAAGATCTGCTGACTGGGGCACACTTCCCGTTTTCCAGCATAAATTAGGAATTATTCCCCCAACCAATCTCTCTTCAGTTTTTCATGGTGCAACGCAAGCCACTGTATTGCAATAACCGAAGCGGCATTATCAATAATCCCCTCTTCCACCCACTGGTAAGCCTGTTCACGGCTGGCAACCAGAACGCGAATGTCTTCATGCTCACCTTCCAGACCATGAACGCCTGACGCAGTAGAAGCATCCACTTCACCAACAAAGATGTGCATGCGCTCTGTTGTACCGCCAGGGCTGGAAAGATAACTCAACGCAGGTTGACAGCGCTTAACGTCAATACCTGCCTCTTCCACTGCCTCACGGCGCACGACCTGTTCAGCCTCTTCGCCCTCTTCGATCATGCCGGCAATCACTTCCAGCAACCACGGTGTATCACTGGTTTCAACCGCAGGGATGCGGATTTGTTCAATCAAAACGACTTCATCGCGTACCGGATCATAAGGCAGTAAAACCCCCGCATGACCGCGTTCAAAAACCTCGCGTTTAACGGTTTCGCTCCAACCACCCCGGAACAGGCGATGCCTGAATTGATACTCCGTCATGGTAAAAAAACCGCGATAGAGCGTTTTTTGGGAAATAACTTCAACATCTTGTTTTGTAAAAGTGCGTGACGGGGAAAGATCTTCTTTCATAAAGGCTCCTGATTATTTTTAAAATTTCCTATTATTAAAAGGTATTTTTCTACATTGTCTAAATAAATTCATTTTGATGATACAAACAAGTTGAAAAATGAGGCAATATGGCACAAACAGCCACCCTGCCTTATTGGTATTTTCTGCTAGAATCTGTGGTATTTAGTTTTGATGCAGAGGCAACTTAAGCAAAATAGCTGCACAACAAGGAACGCAAATGAAAAAATTGCTCTCTCTTTTTATTGCTATGAATCTGGTAGGTTTTAGTACTTCAAGCCATGCTGCGGATTTACTCCAGATTTATCAGCAGGCAAAAGAAACAAACCCGGAATTGCTTAAGGCACAAGCTGATCGCAATTCAGTAGTTGAAAAGATTAATGAAACGCGTAGTACTTTATTGCCTCAGTTGGGGCTGAGTGCGGGTGTTGATTACAACAAAAGTTTTCGAGTTCCAAAAGATAAACAATCAGAAGGTCGTAGTAGCAGCGCTAAACTGCAATTGACCCAAACCATCTTTAACATGGCGAAATGGAATCAGCTAAATCAATCTGAGAAACGTGCTGGTATTGCCGATATCGATTACCAAACAGCTCAACAAAAATTAATTCTGGAGACCGCCAAAGCTTATTTTGACGTTCTGAATAGTATTGATGCCTTGACATATAGAGAAGCCCAGAAAGCCTCACTATATCGTCAGTTGGATCAAACTACCCAACGTTTTAATGTCGGTCTGGTTGCCATTACTGACGTACAGAATGCCCGCGCCCAGTATGATTCAATTCGAGCACAAGAGGTTTCTGATCGTAACACTCTGGACAATGCGTTGGAAAAACTACGCATGATTACCGGTACTTACTATCCACAACTGGCTTCATTGAATATTGATCAATTTAAAACTAAACAGCCAGAGTCTGCTGATAAAGTGCTAAAAGAAGCAGAAGCCAGTAACCTGAGCCTGCTGTCAGCGCGTTTAAAACAAGATCTAAGCCGCGAACAGATCAAGGAATCACAGACAGGCTATATGCCAACTGTTGAATTAACTGCATCTACAGGCATCAGCAACAGTCATACCCGTGGCGCTCAATACGAAAATACCTACAACGGGAATAACTCTGTTGGAGTATCCTTAAGCCTCCCCTTATTCAGTGGTGGAGCTACCTATTCTCAAGTAGAACAAGCAAAATATAATTTCGTCAGTGCCAGCCAGAACTTGGAAAACACTTATCGCCAAGTCACACAAGAAGTGCATTCCTCTACCAACAATATTTCTGCGGCGATCAGTAGTGTTGACGCCAACAAGCAGGCGGTACTTTCTGCACAAAGCTCATTGGATTCAATGGAAGCCGGTTATCAGGTAGGAACCCGTACTATCGTTGATGTGCTGGAATCGACAACCAAACTTTATCAAGCCAAACAGAATCTGTCTAAGGCACGCTACGATTACCTGCTTTCCCAATTAGGTAACCAACTGGCTCGTGGCACTTTGAATGAAAATGATTTGATAGAGCTGAACAAAATGTTAGGCACGCAAATCTCAACCTCTGCCAGCAATATCATTAAAGAGATGGAAACACCATCAATTCGCTGATTTAATATTCTATCGTTTTACATTAAAAAACGTTATATTAAAGACGCTATACTAAAGAAAGCAGCCCGCCGATTGTGTGGGCTGCTTTTTAAGCATATCCCAGAGAGCCAATCCCCTGGATATCCTACGTGGGACACGCTCTTAATCAGATACCTTTAAGATGGATGCCCCCTATGACAATTATTCCTTTAACACCCAGGAAACGGACAAAAGAGATAAACCGCGATTCTTTCCGCAAAACGTGGCGAAGCTATCGTCTGACACCTGTAGCGCTCGCTGTCAGTGCTGTTTTCATGCTTTCTGCCTGTGAACAAAATGATGAAACGGTGTCACTCTATACCAATGCCGATGAGTGCTCTCAGGCGAATCCTTCTCAAAGTGAACAATGTAAGACTGCTTACAATAATGCCTTGAAAGAAGCGGAAAAAACCGCACCGAAATATGCCTCTCGTGAAGAGTGTGTGGCTGAATTCGGTGAACAGCAATGTACTCAAACCCCTGCTCAGGCAGGCATCGGTCAAACTCAGGCTGAGGCACAAAGCAACAGTGGCAGTTTCTGGATGCCGTTGATGGCGGGTTACATGATGGGTCGCTTAATGGGCGGCAGCTCTGCACCATCACAACCGCTGTTTACCTCAAAATCAGCTTCCAGCCCGGCTAACGGCAAGTTTGTTGATGCGACAGGTAAAAGCTATGGCCCTGCTACCGCAGGTGGTCGCAGCATGACGGTGCCAAAAACCGCGATGGCCCCAAAACCCGCCACCACAACCACGATTACCCGCGGTGGATTCGGTGAATCTGTGGCGAAACAATCAGCCATGCAGCGTTCGTCTGCCAGCTCAAGTTCCAGTTCTTCCCGTTCTATGGGTGGTTAATTAAAGATGAAACGCATTGGTATTACCGAGCGCCCGGATTGGCGCGAAAAGGCTGAAGAATATGGCTTTAACTTTCATACTATGTATGGTCAGCCTTACTGGAGTGAAGATGCTTATTACCAGTTCACTCTGAACCAGATTGAAGACATTGAAGATGCGACAGCAGAACTGCACCAAATGTGTTTGCAGGTCGTGGAAAAAGTGGTCAACAGCGAAGAGCTGCTGACAAAATTTCAGATCCCAAAACACTGCTGGGAGTTTATCCGCTCTTCATGGGTAACCAGCCAACCTTCACTCTATTCCCGTCTGGATTTAGCCTATGATGGCAAAAATCCGCCCAAGTTACTGGAAAACAACGCCGATACCCCGACGTCTCTGTATGAATCCGCTTTCTTTCAGTGGATCTGGCTGGAAGACCAGATCAATGCCGGTAACCTGTCGTCAGATGCAGATCAGTTCAACAGCCTGCAAGAAAAGTTGATTGATCGTTTTGTGCAGTTACGTGAAAAACATGGATTTGGCCTGCTGCATATGGCCTGCTGTCAGGATACTGAGGAAGATCGTGGCACCATCCAATATTTACAGGACTGTGCTGCGGAAGCCGGTATTCCAACCGAATTCCTGTTTATTGAAGATATCGGGCTGGGTGAAAAAGGGCAGTTTACTGACTTACAGGATCAAGTGATCGGCAATCTGTTTAAACTGTATCCGTGGGAATTTATGTTGCGTGAGATGTTCTCCACCAAACTGGCTGATGCGGGTGTGCGTTGGCTGGAACCGGCATGGAAAAGTATTATCTCCAACAAAGCATTATTGCCAATGCTGTGGAAAATGTTCCCGAATCATCCTAATCTGCTGCCTGCTTATTTTGCGGATGAACGCCCTACAGATATGGATAGCTATGTTATTAAGCCACTGTTTTCCCGTGAAGGTGCTAATATTCGTATCATCGAAAATGGACGGGAAATAGCCAGTGCCGATGGCCCCTATGGGGAAGAAGGCATGATCGTTCAGCAATTTCATTCATTGCCAAAATTTGGCGATAGCTATGTGTTGGTGGGGAGTTGGTTGGTGGATGATCAATCGGCGGGTATCTGTATCCGTGAAGATCGAGAGTTAATAACTCAAGATCTGTCACGTTTCTACCCGCATATTATTTTGGATTAATTCAATTATCCAATCTGAATAGACAACATACTCAAGGAGCCGTCTTCAATACCCTCAACCGGGATTGAAATCGGCTCTTTTTTATCCCATGTCCCCATCACATACAGCAACGGCAGGAAGTGTTCTGGTGTTGGATTAGATAGCTGACCATCTTCCCTATCCAAAGCACTAACCAAAGGATGAGGTTCTTCAAAGCTGGTTAAGCTCTCACGCACAAACTGCTCAAAAGAGAGTGCCCATGGGAAAGGCTCTGCCCCCGATACCGCGGCCGGCAAATTATGTACAACATTACCACTTCCCATAATTAAGACGCCTTCATCACGAAGCAGGGCTAATTTTTTGCCTATTTCGTAATAAAAAGACGCAGGCTGAGTGCGATCCATGCTCAATTGGACAACGGGAATATCTGCATCAGGATACATTTTAGCCAATATTCCCCAAGAGCCATGATCCAATCCCCAGTCTTTAAAATCAGTCTCGACTTCAATCGGCTCCAGAATATCTTGTACCAATACAGCGAATTCAGGATACCCTTTGGCCGGATACTGTTTCTCATGTAACTCTCTGGGAAAATTACCAAAATCGTGGATCGTTCTGGGCTGAGCCATGGCTGTCACTGCTGTACCTTCCGTATACCAGTGAGCAGAAATCACAAGAATCGCTCTTGGTCTGGGCAATTTTTTCCCCAGCTCAAACCAAGCGCGTGAATAGCAGTTATCTTCAATGGCATTCATTGGGCTACCATGACCAATGAACAATGCAGGCATTCTCAGGAGACTCATTCTCGCCCCTTATACAGCAAATTAAACATTTAGAATAATGGATTGTGCGTTATGGTAAAAAGACTATGACAAGATTAAGACTTTTCTTCCCTGAATACAGTCAATCAAAAATGATGGAGTGTTTCAAAAATACTGAAAGGCCACAGAAGATGGGCTGTAGCCTTTCATACGTGCATGCGATATTTTTCCCCATCTTTCAAGTTACTGTGACACCGCACAGTAACTCAAAATCTGTTGAGTATAACCGATATACTCTATTTGATTTGTTTTCCATCCACTATTTTCTATCCATATAAGGAAAACAATATCTCTTACACATCATGATGAATTGGTGTCTTAAAGTAACCTAATTAGGGAGGCTATTAACTCGCCGCCTTTGCTATTTTTAAGCGATAGTCCACCAAATCTTCGATAGTGACTACCGGCATACCATGCAGTTTTGCGAATTCAATCACTTCAGGTGCACGGGCCATTGAACCATCGTCGTTTGTCAATTCACACAGTACTCCCGCAGGCCTGAAACCGGCCAATTTAACCAAATCAATGGTGGCTTCAGTATGACCACGGCGAGTCAATACGCCTCCCGGTTGCGCCCGCAAAGGAAAAACATGTCCAGGCCGATTTAGATCGTTTGGTTGAGCACCGTCTGCAATGGCGGCTTGGATCGTGGTGATGCGATCTGCCGCAGACACGCCGGTGGTTACCCCCTGTGCGGCTTCAATGGTGACAGTGAAAGCTGTCTGGTACTGACTGGAATTATTTTCGACCATCATGGGCAAATTTAGCTGCTGACGGCGTTCTTCGGTCAGGCAAAGGCAAACAATTCCACTGCCATGACGGATGGTTAATGCCATTTGCTCTACCGTCATTGTTTCGGCAACGAAAATCATATCGCCTTCATTTTCACGATTTTCATCATCCAATACCATCACACCCTGACCCGCACGCAAAGCAACAAGCGCACGTTCAACACGTTCAAATGGCGTCCCATATGAGGAAAGTAGCGTCTGATTCATGGTAAAGAAACCTCTTTAAATGTATGGATTACCAGAATCAGGGCAATTTTGAGGAGTTCATGCTGCACAAAAATACGGCAACAAAAACAACAGACGAGCGCAAGCACTCGATTGATGCTGTTATTCTCTCCCATCCGGACTATCACCGTCGGCTCCAGAATCACACTGGATCTGCTGACCTCTGTTTTATTTCGTTACGGACAACAACAAACAGAGCGCTCGCGGGCTTCATAAAATTATCATTCGATCATTTCATGTTACCGCCGGTAGGGACTTTCACCCTGCCCTGAGATAAACAATTTCACTATAGCGCTAATAATCTGTAGGGGCAATCTACAAAATCAAATATGAAACCTGGCTCGCAATCATTTATGCTTTCATCATCAAGTATTAGAATACTGCCAACACAATTATGCCTAAAAGGATGATCATCATGCTTGATCCAAAGAAAATTGAACAAATTGCCCGCCAAATCCACAATGCAATGCCAAAAGGTGTCAAAGAGTTTGGTGACGACGTAGAAAAAAAATTACGTACCGTTCTGCAATCTCAACTGAGCAAGCTGGATCTTGTCAACCGTGAAGAGTTTGATGTCCAAACACAAGTTCTTCTGCGTACACGTGAAAAGTTGGTTGCGCTGGAACAACGCCTGACTGAATTGGAAGCCCGTCTGGAAGGTTCAGACAAAAAAACCGAGCAGGCTGAATAATGGTGAGAGGAGAATAGCTATCGTAGCTTCGTTCTCCTCCATCGTTTCCCTTTATTTTTAACATAAAAAATCATCTTATATTTTTCTCTATACATTTCACTCGAATAATATCTCTGTCATTTTGATTTGAGTCTTTCATACACGCCTTATATTTATCTCCATAATCTTTGAATTCCGCCCTTGCTACAGATAATGGTTTTTTTAATAAGTCTTCAATGAAACCGACGCTTCCCACTTCAAAATGTTGGTAATCTATAGGCGTATCCCAATATCCTCCCCACCGCATAAAACCATTCGACAGAAAGATATCAATGACTTTTTCTGCCATCCCTTCTCTGACCTCTTTTCCCGGTCTCTTTTCTATTCTATTGAGATATTTTTCTGCACCCGCTTCGGGTAAAACATAGGGAACACCAGATTGATTAAAGCCTAAGAATGGGTTCTGCACGGGATTAATATCTATAGCGGCACCATACGCATGCTTTGACCATGACGAAGCCCCTGTTATTTTCCTTCCATTAAATGCCGATGAATTATTATCGCGCATAGAGGCTTGATCATCACCATTATAGTGTTCCATGGGTAATGCCTTATGTATCGGAAAATTGGCTAACAACAATTCGTTAAAAATATTCTCAACCTGCGGTGAAAATATATCAAGCACCACTATTTCACCCGTATTTTCATTTCCGGAAAGATCAATGTATTTAAAATTAACGACATTTAATCGGTGACAAGGAATGGGATTATTTTCTGTTATCACACCAGATAATTCCATTTTCTGGCAATCTTTCTGTGTGATTGAAGATATTTTCGCTGAAACATAAACAGGAAACAACATAAAAAATAAGAAAGTAAATTTAAATAGTCTCATAAACCAATCACGAATAATAAATTAAACAATTTATTATCATAATTATTATTTTACCCAAGTAAATTATTCATTTTTGTATTATCGAAAGAAAAAATGATAAGTAACTTAAGAAATAAAAGATATATGCCGTTATGCTCACAAACAAGCATAACGGATACAATGCCAAACTTACTGGCGCTGAATGGTTTTAATGATATTGGTTGTTGAAATACCATCTTCGAAGTTCAATACCTTAACTTCGCCACCAGCCGCCCAAACTTCTTCGCTACCGGCGATCTCTTCTGGTTTGTAATCACCACCTTTGACCAAAATATCCGGCAGGATACCAGCAATTAAACGCTGAGGTGTGTCTTCTTCGAACTCCACAACCCAATCCACGGATTCCAGTGCCGATAACACAATCATACGCTGTTCCAGTGGGTTGACCGGGCGAGTTTCCCCTTTCAGTCGCTTGGTGGAAGCATCGCTATTAACGGCAACAATCAAACGATCACCTAATTTGCGCGCATTGGACAGGTAAGAAACATGTCCGGCGTGAAGGATATCAAAACAGCCGTTAGTCATCACAATACGTTCGCCGCGCTGACGAGCCTGTGCAACCACCTCTTTCAGTTGAGCTTCGCTCATTATGCCAAACCCGGTTTCTGCACGTCCACGCACGGCGTTTTCCAGTTCGACAGGCGAAACAGTAGAAGTTCCCAACTTGCCAACCACAACACCTGCCGCCGCATTGGCAAGGTAACAAGCTTCATTCAGCGGCTTGCCAGCAGCAAGAGCCGTTGCCAATACCCCAATTACGGTATCGCCCGCACCCGTGACATCAAAAACTTCCTGTGCCTGAGTTGGCAAATGCAGAGGTGTCTGCCCGACTCGCAGCAAGCTCATACCACGCTCAGAACGTGTGATCAGCAACGCTTTCAGTTCCAGATCCTGTACCAGTTGCGTGCCTTTCTGTACCAGATCATCATCGTCTTTACAGTGCCCTACAACCGCTTCAAACTCTGACATATTTGGCGTGAGCAATGTTGCACCACGATAACGCTCAAAATCGCTGCCTTTCGGATCGATAAGCACAGGAACGTCGGCTTCGTTGGCAAGCTTAATCATTGCCTGAACTTGGTTCAGCGCTCCCTTTGCATAATCCGACAGAACCAACGCCCCGATATGTGGCAAAAATTGTCGAATTTTCTCCAGCATCGGCTGAGCATCTACGTTCTGGAAACCTTCTTCAAAATCCAGACGAAGCAATTGCTGGTTACGTGACAAAACACGCAATTTTGTGATAGTTGGATGCGTTGGAACAGGAACAAAATCGCATTGGACTTTCACACTACTGAGTTTTTCGTTCAATGCCCTTGCTGCATCATCAACACCCGTCAACCCGACCAGACGTGAATTGGCCCCCAGTGACGCAATATTCATGGCGACGTTCGCCGCGCCACCAGGACGCTCTTCAATCGTTTCCACTTTAACCACGGGAACCGGTGCTTCCGGTGAAATGCGGCTGGTTGGGCCATACCAATAGCGGTCTAACATAACATCACCGACAACTAAAACACCTGCGCGGTGAAAATCAGGGAGTGTTACTTTCATCCCATGCTCCAAATATCAAAATAAACTGTGGTGGATATTACCATAACCCATCTGAATGCCAGTAAGATCAACAGCAAAACCGACAATTTCAACAATTATCTGCTAGCCACTTCTGCCAGCTATCACGCACCAATGTCTGCTGCTGGCTAAAATGGTCAGATGAAACCCGGCTGGGTAGTGTCTGCAAGGCAAGGTGGTGGAGTTCATCACGCATGGTGATATAAGCCTGCGTCAATGCCATCGCTTCCTGCTCATCCATAATATTATGATTCGCCATTAATTCGAAAATTCGCACATTATCAGACCAACGGGTCAATTTGGCATTTTCCGGCGCATAGCGCAGCACCTGATACTGGGCAATAAACTCAATATCCGTGATCCCGCCCGGATCAGCCTTGATATCAAATTGATCTTGTTGCTGACTGCCTAAATGCCGGTGCATTTTTTCCCGCATTTCACGCACTTGCTGGCGCAGAAACGCAGGGTCGCGAGGAATACATAATGTTTCACGACGAATGCGCTCAAAGTCACTACGCATTTTCTCATCGCCAAAAACCATACGCGCCCGAATCAACGCTTGGTGTTCCCAAGTCCACGCTTCATTTTTCTGGTAGTCATCAAAAGCCTCAAGCGTGCTGACCAACATTCCTGATTCACCGGATGGACGCAAACGGGCATCAACGTCATATAATATTCCCGACGCTGTTCGAGTACTGAACAGATGAATGATGCGTTGAGCAAGGCGCAAATAAAACTGACGGGCATCAATAGAGCGTGCACCGTCGGTCACGACCCCCATTGGGCAATCCAACAGGAAAACCAGATCTAAATCGGAACCATAACCCAGCTCCCAGCCCCCCAATTTGCCATAACCGATAATGGCAAATCCTAGCCCCCCTTGCCGGGATAAATGAACAGGAGTGCCGTAGCGCTTGACCATCTGGTTCCACGCCTGCTGCACAACAGCACCAATAATGGCTTCTGCCAGATAAGTCAGGTGATCACTCACTTTCATCACCGGCAAAGCACCTACAATGTCTTCTGCTGCAATCCGCAATAACTGGGCCTGCTTAAATTGACGTAATGCTTCCAGCAATTGCTCTTCATCATCTTCAGGGATACGCAGCAAATATTGATAAAGTTCATCGCGATAGGCTTCCATCGGCAACGGCTGATACAGCGATTTGGGATCGAGCAACTCATCCAGCAGCAAGGGGTGACGGGTAAGCTGGCTGGCAATCATCGGGGAAGCGGCACACAAGCGAATCACGTGAACCATGACTTGCTCTGATTCCAACATCAGTTCCAGATAAGTCGTTCGGCTGACGATACTGAGTAACAGCGGGATAATCCGCTCCAAAACGGTATTAGCATCCTCCCGCACACCAATTTTTGCCAACAAACGTGGCATCAGTTGGTCAAGTACATCTCGTCCCCTTGGGCCGATCGTGCGTTTACTGACGTCCTGACGAAAAAGTGCGATTACATCCAGCATTTTCCGGGCTTCTGCTGCATCAAGATGAGGGATCAATGTGATGAGTTCGTCCCTGTTCAAAGCCTCCTGCCATAAACTTTTAAATGGCACATGGTTAGCTTCCTCACCATTCTCTTCGCTTTCATCGCCTATCAACAGCTGGAAAATACCTCGCACGGCATACATTTTGCGTTCTGTTTCTGCCATCAACGCATCCCAATCCGGAAAACCCATTCCCCAGGATAAACGAGCGCGATCCAATATATTATCCGGCAAGGTTTGTGTTTGTTGATCGCGGATCGATTGCAGCAGGTTTTCCAGCCGACGCAAGAACAGATAACTTTCTTCGAGCTGCCTTACCTGTTCCGGTGGCAGTAACGCCAGGTTTTCGATGGACTTCAATGTTGGCAATAATGAACGGGATTGCAGACTCGGCTCCCTTCCGCCACGAATAAGCTGAAAAACCTGAGTGATAAATTCGATTTCCCGGATCCCGCCCGCGCCTAATTTAATATTGTCTTTTAATCCACGACGGCGAACTTCCCGCTCAATCATGCCCTTCATATTCCGCAAGGACTGGATCACGCTAAAATCGATATAGCGACGGAAGACAAAAGGACGCAACATCTGACGCAATTCCTGTGAATAAGCCTGCTCATCATGCCCCAAAATACGTGCTTTCACCAACGCGTAACGCTCCCAGTCACGCCCTTGTTCCTGATAATAGTCTTCCAGAGCAGGGAAACTGAATACCAAAGGCCCACTGTCACCAAACGGACGCAGCCTCATGTCCACACGATAAACAAATCCATCTGCGGTTTGTTGATCCAACACCTTAATTAGCTTCTGCCCCATGCGAGTAAAAAACTGGGAGTTATCCATTTCACGGCGTCCGCCTTGGGTGACGCCATTTGCCGGATAAGCAAAAATAAGGTCGATATCAGAGGAAAAATTGAGTTCTCCGCCGCCCAATTTACCCATTCCCAGAATTAACAACGGTTGTGCCACGCCATCACTATTGGTCGGCGTTCCCCAATCCTGACAGCAACGCAGGTAAAGCCAATCACGAGCGGCGACAATCAGGGTTTCAGCCAGCATACTTAACTGCTGTAAAGTCTGTTCTGTCGTGCTGCTCTGCAAAGCCTGTGACCATGCAGTCCTGACCAACATCCGATGACGGAACAGGCGCAAAACCCGCATCAATCCATTTTCATCATTTGCCGTAGACAATGCGTGTGCTAACCAGTGGGAATAACATTGCCATTCATCCGGTTGCGGCGGATTCTGGCGGATATCCTCCAGCCATGCGGGGTGAGAAAGTAAATTTTCTGCCACAAAATCACTTAATGACAGGACAGCCTGTTCATGAAGTGAAAAAGGCGCGACGGTTCCCTCTAATGGCTGGAAATTCGCGATGACACGCTGTAATTGCTGAGCTAAAGGTGATGAAAATGGCAACATGACTGGGTTTCCCTTGATTACCGTTTATTACCGCTTATTACCAACATGCTAATCATGATGGTAATAACACTGAATTTATCGAGACTGAGCCATCAAACATTGGGTTAACGCCAGCTTACATTGCAGCCATGAAGCGCTGTAACACAACATTTCTGCTTCTGCATCGGCAGTAGATAAGCGCTTCCTTAATTCGGAGAGTAAATCAGACAATCGTTCCAGTGCGGGTAAATGTCCGGTCTGCTTTTCAGTGAGCTGCATCACCGAATGTACAACACGAATCAATCCCGTTTTACCTTCGTTCAGTCCCGCCAACCATCCTTCTTCCTGTTCCTGCCATTGCATCAAAATTTCAGGCAGAAGCACAGACAATGGCTGCTGCCATTCCAATTCCTCAGGGACACATGATAACGCCTTATGCGACAAACCATGAGCAAGTGCATATCCCCGTGCTGCTTTGCTTTTATTCGCTAAACGCAGCCCATCCTGTGATGCCAGTGTATCCGCCAATGACAGAATATCGGTGATATTGCCGTTTATCAGCTCCAACTCAAACTCACAAATGGGTGATGTCTGCTTTCCAGAACCTGCCTTTCCAGAGAAAATACTTCCTTGATCCAACACCACTTCAATTTCACTCTGCCCATAAGTCACAAGCCATTTTTCACGAGTGAAATCGGTGCTGAATAATACGGTCAATTCAGCTTGCAGCTGTACAAGATCAGTATTTTCAGGCCAGATATGCGAGGGAAACTGTGTTAAATCCAGCTCAGGATGATGCAGGGGAACATTGAATTCGGGACGCTGGTGCAACCCACCAATCACTTTACCTGCGGTTTTGATTGTCATCTCATAGTGCCCGTCAAAACCACGGATGCGCAACCCCATATCCCAGCGCCGCAACTTATTATCCGGCGTCTCAAAATAAATATTTGTCAAATGCTCTGGTGAAGTGTGTTGATGAGGAAGCTGAAATAACTGCTGGCGAACTGCTGATATCGCATCAGGCTTAACAGACAGTTTCAACTCTATCTCTACAGAACTCATATTTTTTTATTCCTCAATTCATATAACAGAATTTTTTATATACTGTTCACACTTGCGTTAACAAAAGAGAAAAATAAACCACAATAGGGTGTTATCTCAACAATCATCATGCTCACCTTGTTAAAAAACCCCCTAACAAGGTCTGTATTCGGTCAGTTGAGAGAGGATTGATTCTGGTTTACTGATTGCACCCACAAACTTAACTCTTTACTATTATTTGAGTAGTTTGAATCACGATTGGTCCATACACAAAGAGACAGTTGAATACAGAATGAAAAAACTACATCGATTATTTATCTTATTGTTGGGTTTCACGCTACCATTATCCGTACACGCTGAAGAAACACGTTATGTTTCTGATGAATTATCAGCCTACATTCGTAGCGGCCCAAGCATTCAAAACCGTATCATTGGCTCACTGAGTTCCGGTGAAGAAGTCATCCTGCTCAGCTCAAAATCAGAAAATGGTTTCTTTCAGGTAAAAGACCACAAAGGACGTACAAGCTGGATCCTCGCAAGTGAACTCAGTGCCATTCCAAGCCTGCGTGAACGCCTGCCAGCTATGGATCAAAAAATCAAAACGCTGACCGAGAATTTGGCAAATATTGATGATACGTGGAATAAACGCACCGCTGAGTTACAAAACAAGGTAGCGACCAGCGATAAGATCATCAATGATCTGAAAAAAGAAAATGCACAGCTCCAGAGTAAATTAACCATCGCTGAGAAAAAGGTAGAAGCCGCTAATTTACAACTGGATGATAAACAAAGAGAAATTATCTTACAGTGGTTTACCTATGGCGGTGGCGTGGCTGGAATCGGCCTGATTTTGGGATTGGTATTGCCGCACATTATTCCACGCCGCAAAAAGAAAGATCGCTGGATGAGCTGATTTAAGGAAGCAAGAGTGAAAGTCTATTTGGTTGGCGGCGCCGTTCGCGATCAATTATTGGGGCTGCCCGTTACTGAAAGGGACTGGGTGATCGTCGGCGGGAATCCAGAGACACTTCTATCAAAAGGATATCAACAGGTTGGGAAAGATTTCCCCGTCTTCCTGCACCCTAAAACCTATGAAGAGTATGCACTGGCACGTACAGAAAGAAAATCTGGTCAGGGGTATACCGGTTTTACCTGTTATGCTGCTCCCGATGTGACACTGGAAGAAGATCTGCTGCGCCGTGATTTAACAATTAACGCCATGGCCCAAACACCTGAAGGCGAATTGTTTGATCCTTATCATGGTGCCGATGATCTCAAAAATCGCACTTTGCGGCATGTTTCCGCCGCGTTTTCAGAAGATCCCTTGCGTGTACTGCGCTTGGCCCGTTTTGCCGCCCGCTTTGCCCATTTAGGCTTTGCCATTGCACCGGAAACCCAATCACTGATTGCAGAGATGGTCGCAAGCGGTGAGTTATCATCATTAACCGCGGAACGAGTTTGGCGGGAAACTGAAAAAGCACTCGCCACACAATCACCACAGGTCTATTTTCAAGTGCTACGCGATTGCGGCGCATTGGCTGTTCTTTTTCCTGAAGTTGATAATTTGTTTGGCATTCTTCTGCCATTACGGGACGAACAACAGGAAAAAACGCATCTCAGGCTTGATGCCGGGCTTCACTCACTGCAAGTTTTGCACATATCTACCCAATTGAGCGAAGAGGCAGATATTCGTTTCGCCTCACTATGCAGCCATATCGGCATCATGTCAGTGAAGCAAATGTGCGAACGGCTGCGTATTCCCAACTCAGTACGCGACTTAGCCACAATTGTGGCGCAATACCACAGTTGGGTACATACCGCAGAGCAATTATCTCCCGAAACCCTATTAGCCTTGTTTAATGCTGTGGATGCCTGGCGTAAGCCACAACGAATCGAACAATTAATTATCTGTAGTGAAGCAGATTACCGTGGCTATACCGGCTCGGAAACGGCATCCTATCCACAAGGCAATTATTTACGCAAAGTGTTTACCCTTGCCAGCCAAGTCAGCGTCCAAGAAGTGATTGCCCGTGGATTTCAAGGCGCGGAAATTCGCACAGAATTAGAACGTCAGCGACGCTTCGCCATTGAAAACTGGAAACAGCATTCAATCGGTTAGTTGCCGATAATAAATAAAAAAGCGTTCCGATAATTCATTAAATTGGGACGCTTTTTTAATATGAGCGACTAAGTAACCAGCTAATTAACCTGCACTCCGCTCAATGACCACACCGACACTTTTTGCCTGTGCAACCGCTCCCGGTTTACTGACTTTGATCCTTACCCAAGGTGAATGAAATTGAGTCAATAAAATGTCCGCGACTTCTTCCGCCACCCGCTCGACCAAGGCAAAACGTTGGTTTTCCACATGGTTAATCACGGCTTGGCTTACCTTGGCATAATCCAGACAGTGCTCAACATTATCACTGGAAGAGGCTCGTTTGTTATCCCATCCCATTTCGATATCGAACACTAATTTCTGCTTAATTGTTTGTTCCCAGTCATAAACACCGATCGTGGTAGTCACTGTTAATTCTTCAATAAATACGATATCCATCACGCCCTTTTCCCCGTTTTTCGGTTCGCCAGATACCACTTCCGACGAAATATGCGTATTATCCACTGTTAGACTTAAGAAAACGACCCTTATCATTGGAGATATCTTATGAGTGCAATCGCGCTTGGCATGATCATCTTCGCGTACTTATGTGGCTCTATATCCAGCGCGATATTGATTTGCCGTTTGGCAAGGCTTCCAGATCCTCGTCAGCATGGTTCAGGCAATCCCGGGGCAACGAATGTACTGCGCATCGGCGGTAAATGGGCCGCATTAGCCGTGCTGATTTGTGACGTCCTCAAAGGGATGGTTCCTGTTTGGCTGGCGTACAAACTGAATATTCCCCCATTTTATTTAGGTGTTATCGCCATTGCCGCCTGTCTGGGACATATTTATCCCATTTTCTTCCATTTCAAAGGGGGAAAAGGCGTAGCAACCGCTTTCGGGGCCATTGCCGCCATTGGTTGGGATCTCATGGGATTAATCGCCGGCACATGGCTGCTGACAGTGCTGTTAAGTGGCTATTCTTCATTAGGTGCCATCATCGGGGCATTAATCGCCCCTTTCTACGTCTGGTGGTTCAAACCTGAATTCACATTTCCCGTCGCCATGCTGTCATGTCTGGTGCTGGTTCGTCACCATGATAATATCCAGCGACTTTGGCGAGGGCAGGAAAGTCGCATCTGGCAGAAGTTGAAAAAGAAAAAAGAAATGACGGATAAAGAGAAAATTCAAGCTGCCAAAGAGCGGGAGCAACAAGACGATTGATGTGGATGGCCTCAACAAGGGTAATAAGACATTTAAAAAGCTGAGCGCCAAATGACGTTCAGCCCATATCAAACTGCGTGTTTTTTATCATTTTTGCAGAGCAGGAAGATCCGCCAATGGCCAGCGTGCTTTCACCGTTACGCCCAATTCACCCGCAGTTCCGCCTTGCAGACGGATCATGCCAGCCAATGCGATCATTGCGCCATTATCAGTACAGAATTCAGGACGGGCATAGAAAACTTCCCCACCCAACTTTTCCATTAATTCCTGCATCTTGGTACGCAATGTCCGGTTTGCACTCACCCCGCCCGCCATCACCAGACGTTTAAATCCCGTCTGTTCCAGCGCGCGCTTGCATTTAATCGCCAGCGTATCCACAACCGCGTCTTCAAATGCACGGGCAATATCCGCTTTGGTCTGTTCATCCTCAACCGTATCATGGCCATGAATATTATTGCGGATTGTATTGGCAGCGAATGTTTTCAGACCGGAGAAGCTAAAATCCAATCCCGGACGATCCGTCATTGGACGCGGGAAGACAAAACGTCCTGCTTTGCCCTGTTGCGCCATACGGGAAAGTACGGGGCCGCCCGGATAATCTAACCCGAGCAATTTTGCCGTCTTATCGAAGGCTTCACCGGCTGCATCATCAATGGATTCCCCCAACAGTTTGTACTCACCAATACCCGTGACACTGATAAGCTGGGTATGGCCGCCAGAAACCAGCAAGGCGACAAAAGGGAACTCTGGGCTATTTTCTTCCAGCATCGGTGCCAATAAATGGCCTTCCATATGATGCACCGGAATAGCAGGCACATCCCACGCAAACGCCAGTGAACGTCCAATGGTTGCCCCAACCAGCAATGCGCCAACCAAACCTGGCCCGGCAGTGTAAGCAACAGCATCAATATCTTTATTTGTCAGGCCCGCTTCCTGCAAAGCCGCCTGAATCAAGGGAACCGTTTTACGAATGTGGTCACGGGACGCCAATTCAGGCACAACACCGCCATAATCAGCATGCAGCTTGACCTGACTGTACAATTGATTCGCTAGCAGACCGGCTTTGTCATCATAAATTGCGATTCCGGTTTCATCGCAGGACGTTTCTATACCTAAAACTCGCATTGCACTATTCGTCTCGTTTCGTCTCGTCACTATACATTCGTATTCCTCTGAACGGGCGTCAGTGTAACACTATCTGCGTAACACTATCCATGAACCATTACATGCTGGCTATTTTTCCTGTTTAGTCTATAATCAGTACCCTACTTGAATATCCTGTGTGGTTAATGTTAATAACGCCGACATCAGATTGCTTGTTTTACATACAAAAAAGCATCCTGTAACCCGTAGCGTTATAGGTTTCAATTTTCCTCGGCACTTTACAAAGCCGTGTTCATTGAAGTAAAATTCCGCACCATTTTAGAGACGGCTGGCACTATCACGCCAGCGACAAACCCGATTTCCATTGAGGTGAGAGGCACATGCCAGTAATTAAAGTACGTGAAAACGAGCCATTTGACGTAGCACTGCGTCGCTTTAAGCGTTCTTGCGAGAAAGCAGGCGTATTAGCAGAAGTTCGTCGTCGTGAATTCTATGAAAAACCAACGACTGAGCGCAAACGCGCTAAAGCTTCTGCTGTTAAGCGTCATGCTAAGAAGCTGGCTCGTGAAAACGCACGCCGCACTCGTTTGTACTAATCCTTGCGGTCAATCCGCTTAGTGGTTGTATTAACAAACTACTGCTGTTAAAGGCCGTGCTTTCCAACAGGAAGCGCGGCTTATTCTCGTTCATCAACAGGCGTAAAAGGGCTTATGGCTGGACGAATTCCACGCGCATTTATCAATGACTTATTAGCAAGAACCGATATCATTGATTTGATCGATGTAAGGGTGCCTCTCAAAAAGAAAGGCAAGAATCATCAGGCGTGCTGTCCTTTCCATAACGAAAAAACCCCTTCATTCACCGTTAATGGCGATAAACAGTTTTACCATTGCTTCGGTTGTGGTGCACATGGCAATGCCATTGATTTTCTGATGAATTATGACAGGTTAGATTTTGTCGAATCCATCGAAGAACTGGCTGCGATGCACGGGCTGGAAGTGCCCTACGAAGCAGGCTCTGGCGGTGGTCATATTGAACGCCACCAAAGACAAAATCTTTATCAACTGATGGATAAGCTCAACGGCTTCTATCAGCATTCACTGACCACCCCCGGCGCTCAGTCAGCCCGGCAATATCTGGCTCAACGCGGTCTTAGTGAAGAGATAACCCACCGCTTTGCCATTGGCTTTGCACCGGCTGGGTGGGACAATGCGCTAAAACGCTTTGCCCATAATGTGGAAGATCGCAAACAGCTAAACGACGCGGGAATGCTGGTCACTAACGACAATGGCCGTACTTATGATCGTTTCCGCGAACGTGTGATGTTCCCAATTCGCGATCGTCGTGGTCGTGTCATTGCATTCGGTGGCCGAGTGCTGGGAGATGCACTTCCTAAATACCTGAACTCACCGGAAACAGAAATATTTCATAAAGGCCGCCAATTATATGGTCTTTATGAAGCGCAACAGAGCCATAACACGCTTTCAAAGCTATTGGTGGTTGAAGGTTATATGGATGTTGTCGCGTTAGCCCAATTTGGCATTGACTATGCCGTAGCTTCGTTGGGAACATCTACGACAGCCGAACACATTCAGTTACTTTTCCGCACAACGGATAATGTTATCTGTTGTTACGATGGCGACCGAGCTGGCCGCGATGCCGCATGGCGTGCACTGGAAACAGCGTTACCCTATCTGAATGATGGTCGGCAGTTACGTTTTATGTTCTTGCCAGATGGCGAAGATCCAGATTCACTGGTTCGCAAAGAAGGACGAGCGACGTTCGAACAAAGAATACAGAAAGCATTAACCTTATCTGAATTCTTGTTTGAATCACTATTACCCCAGGTAGATTTGAGTACCCCAGAAGGTGCGACCAAACTCAGTTCGCTTGCTATGCCTCTGATTAGTCAAATTCCTGGGGAAACACTGCGGCTCTACCTGCTCCAGGAAATTGGAAAACTGCTTGGCATACCTGATACAACACAATTGGAACGATCTTTGGCAAAACTTGTCAAAAAAGATACCAATACATATCAGGCGCTAAAACTGAAACCAACAACAATGCGTATTCTTATCGCATTGCTGGTGCAGAATCCGCATTTAGCGACATTAGTTCCTTCATTACAGGGAATGTTTTCTGCTCAGATAGCGGGGTTACCGTTATTTATAGAGCTTGTCGACACGTGCCTTGCTCAACCAGGTTTAACAACCGGGCAACTTTTGGAGCAGTATCGCGATAATAAATATGCAGCACAGCTTGAAAAACTCGCTGCATGGAACGATATACAGATAGAAGAAATTGCTGAGAAAACTTTCAGCGATGCGCTGAACCATCTTTTCGCGTCAGCCCTTGATGAGCGTTTTAACTTTCTGATGGCCAAAGAGAGGACAGAAGGACTGACACCAGAAGAACGTAAAGAAGTCTGCTTAATTACGGAATCTGGGGCGAGGAAATAAGAAACTGTCTCAACCAGCTATATTATATGAAGACTATATTACTTGGCTGACTTACTCAATACGTTTATGTTCGTAACATCACTGGATGAAAATATGCCTTTGAAAAACATAAATTTTTGAAAATATATTTTTTTAAAGAAATATAGCTTGATGAAACAGGTTCTATACCAAGTGTAAAATCACTGATACAGAATTCACGGCTTAACTGCCGCATTAGGTAGGGAGACAGCCCTACGATTGTCGCTATTGAGGGCAGCGGCAATACAATGAAAACGCCCCCAAATGTTATTGTTGGCATATTTGTTTCGCCGACCGACACCAACCAATACTCTGAAGTGTGGATACCGTCTTATGGAGCAAAACCCGCAGTCACAGCTAAAGCTACTTGTCACCCGAGGTAAGGAGCAAGGCTATCTGACCTATGCTGAGGTCAATGACCATCTGCCGGAAGATATCGTCGATTCTGATCAGATAGAAGATATCATCCAAATGATCAATGACATGGGCATCCAGGTAATGGAAGAAGCACCTGATGCTGATGATCTCATGTTGGCAGAAAACACAAACGACACCGATGAAGACGCGGCGGAAGCGGCTGCGCAAGTGTTATCCAGTGTCGAGTCAGAAATCGGTCGTACCACCGATCCTGTTCGCATGTACATGCGTGAAATGGGTACGGTGGAGTTACTGACTCGCGAAGGTGAGATTGACATTGCAAAGCGCATTGAAGATGGCATCAACCAAGTGCAGTGTTCCGTTGCCGAATACCCTGAAGCGATTACTTATCTGCTGGAGCAGTACGATCGCGTTGAAGCCGGCGAAAGCCGTCTGTCTGATTTGATCACGGGTTTCGTCGATCCTAATGCAGAAGAAGATCTCGCACCAACAGCGACTCACGTTGGCTCAGAACTTCCTCAGGAAGAGCTTGACGACGATGATGACGATGACGATGAAGAGCGCGATGATGATACTGACAGCGAAGATGATAACAGCATTGATCCAGAACTGGCGCGCCAGAAGTTTCTGGAACTACGTGAACAATATGAACTGACCCGTCAGTCAATCAAGAACCACGGGCGCAGTCATCCAAGTACCGCAGCAGAAATATTGACCTTATCTGAGGTATTCAAACAGTTCCGTCTGGTACCGAAACAGTTTGATTATCTGGTCAACAACATGCGTTCCATGATGGATCGTGTTCGTCTTCAAGAACGTCAAATCATGAAGATGTGTGTTGAACAGTGCAAAATGCCGAAGAAAAACTTCATCACGCTGTTCTCTGGCAATGAAACCACTGACACATGGTTCACCGCTGCAAAAGCAATGAACAAACCATGGTCTGATAAATTGCTGGAAGTTGAAGAAGAAATCATGCGTAGCCTGCAAAAGTTACGCCAAATCGAAGAAGAAACCGGCCTGACCATTGAGCAGGTCAAAGATATCAACCGTCGTATGTCAATCGGTGAAGCGAAAGCCCGCCGTGCGAAAAAAGAGATGGTTGAAGCTAACTTGCGTCTGGTTATTTCGATTGCGAAGAAATATACCAACCGCGGTCTGCAATTCCTCGATTTGATTCAGGAAGGTAATATCGGCCTGATGAAAGCAGTTGATAAATTTGAATACCGTCGTGGTTACAAATTCTCAACTTACGCTACATGGTGGATCCGTCAGGCAATCACGCGTTCTATCGCTGATCAGGCGCGTACCATCCGTATCCCGGTACATATGATTGAGACCATCAACAAACTCAATCGTATTTCCCGCCAGATGTTGCAGGAAATGGGTCGTGAGCCTTCACCAGAAGAGCTGGCAGAACGTATGTTGATGCCTGAAGACAAGATCCGCAAGGTACTGAAAATTGCCAAAGAGCCAATCTCCATGGAAACACCTGTAGGTGATGATGAAGATTCACATCTGGGCGATTTTATCGAGGATACTACCCTCGAACTGCCGCTGGATTCTGCCACTTCAGAAAGCCTGCGTTCTGCAACTCACGATGTGCTGGCTGGCCTGACTGCACGTGAAGCGAAAGTTCTGCGTATGCGTTTTGGTATTGATATGAACACTGACCATACACTGGAAGAAGTGGGTAAACAATTTGATGTAACCCGCGAACGTATTCGTCAGATCGAAGCCAAAGCATTGCGCAAACTGCGCCATCCAAGCCGTTCTGAAGTACTGCGCAGCTTCCTTGATGACTAATCAACGAATTTGCTGATCAATCTGAAAAGCGTCTGTTCCGGCAGACGCTTTTTTATTATTCACGGATAAATCCCTGATACTCAAATAATGGCTTAAACCCGACGCGTCGATACAATCCATTACCATCACGAGAAGCCTCTAAATAGCACTCAGTCGCGTCTTGCTGTTTGGCTTCGTGCAAAACCTGATTAATCAAGACAGAAGCATATCTCCTGCCCTGCATTTCCACCACTGTGCCGATATCATCAAAACGAGCAATATTGCCTTGTCTTGATAAGGTTAAAGCGCATACCGGTTGCCCTTCAACATATAACACATAATGTTGTAGATCTTTTCCTGCCTCTAATGCCGCCTGATGGCATTTTCGATATTGCCCAGAGGTAGGCTTTTCTGTCTCAAATGCGTTTTCTATCGGAGTTGCCCAATCATCCAAGCAATGGTCAACACGCCTGATTTCATATTCCATCGCTGATACATCACTCATCTGCCAACCCATCAAATCAAGCTGCATGGCTGTAGTGACACTATCAGGATCGGGGACAAATCCTGCCTGCTGGATAACCGCCAGAATTTGACTATCTGGATCGATGGCAGCAATCATGAAAGGCACGCTAACGTGTTCATCCAGCAGCCGAATAGCTGTTTTAAGCTCTTCTGCTATTTTGACAGAGCTACCTGTTACCAATAGCAAATTTAACGCAGAGGTTTCAACACCGGTCACATAAACCCGAACTTCTTTGCTGATATGTTGATACATTTGGCTGATAGATGAGAAAAAGTGATCTTCTATTTGATGATAGGCCAAGATAGCCGCAGATAAAGGGAATGTTTTCATATTAATTTACAAGGGTATTTTTCGTTGGCTAAAGTCTAATCAAAGGACGAAAAATAATCAGAAAGACTTATTAAAAAAGCAATCAACATCACTAAGAATAATTTTAAACCACGTCCAGTGACGGTAAACATGTTAAAAAATACTAATTATTGTATATAAAACACGCATATGAATTTTGGGGACTAGACCTAATACCAAAGTGTGCCGTATAATCGCTTCACTTCAACGGCCCCTTAGCTCAGTGGTTAGAGCAGGCGACTCATAATCGCTTGGTCGCTGGTTCAAGTCCAGCAGGGGCCACCAGATTTATCAAGGGGTTGCATCAAAAGTGCAACCCCTTAGTTTTTTCTAGGATACCCATAGGATACCTTCTGGCAGTAGCGTGAGGTATAACCGATTAACATTGCTACGGTAATGAACCGTTGTCGTATTTTCCTCTGTGATATTTATCACATTCCTTGAACATTATAGAATTTAGCTTTCTGCTTCCCTAATCACCACTTGAAAAACAAAAAAGCCATGAGTGCTAAAAATGGTTAAGTCTGGATACCATTTCAGTTTCAAGGCTTCGTATCAAAATTTATTATTCACAGAATAAATAACAAGCTGACGGATAATTATTCCTATGGTTTATTGCGAGCATGACGCTCAACAAGCTGACCGTCCATATCAAAATAGCGGCTAGGCCAGATCTCAGAGGGATGTATATTGAGGTAATTAGCGATAATCCACTCACCTTTTGGCCAAGGCCGACTGAGAGTATTTGCTAATGTAGATGAACTGAGTCCGGCTTCACGGGAGACAGCCGCTAAGGTTGTACCACGCTTACGTAATGCAGCAATAATGTCAGCTTGATGCCAATCATTTTTAACGTTATTCATTCCTGCTACCCCTTCCATTAATTGAGAAAATTGATGGTGGCGATTCAAGCAAGGTCATCACAACTGGGAGCTACCTTCCAGCGAGGCCGAAGCCTCCCTTACCTGAACCGCCATTGAAAGGGCGATAGCAGACACACTGGTAGAAACTTCCTACCAGTGGATAGCTCTTTACAAGGGTGATGATCCTTGACCATTGGATTTTGCCAATGGCAGAGCCACTTTAACCGATTGTTTTATCTGACTCAATAAGCGAACTCGTATAAACGCTTAACTTTTTGCGTTATGTGCCATTGATAATGGTGCTACCACTACCTCTCACCTCCGTTCAAAGTGATTTTCGAGCCGTAATAGAATTAAATGCTACGGTAAGATACTATCTTCTCTTGCATGTATTCAGTGAAAGATATGATTTCAGGATACACAAAATCTTTCGAAAAGCCGTATAGCTCCAGCTCTTTTCTTATAGGCTCTATACTTTCTTCAGGTATGATTATTTTTAATAATCCAGTATTTTTGTTAATATTATCTAATGATTTATCATCGATAGTAGTTATAGTATTATCATTATTAAATACGTCAGATGGATAAACCTCATCTTTTATATTATTACAAAACATTAACGCTCCTTGTTGGTTTTTTATCCTCTGATTAATTGGTAATGGTTCGATGATAGTATTATAATTATTGAAAATATCTATAGCAGCAGACGATCTTGAATAATTATCATCTGAAACACTGACAAATAATTTAGGAAAATCATAAGTACTTTCATCGAATTCATCAGTATATTTTTCAGGTAATTTATTTATAATATCAATTAGATGAACTTCTGAATTTAGTCTTACAGGATTGGCATTCTTGAAATATTTAAAATCAACCATAAGCTCATTAATAAGCATCGCAAGATCATATTTAATTGAAGATTTTTCTTTGTATGTTACTTGATCACTCCTTTGAGAAACATAAAAATCACGATGCTTCATAAAAAACCGTCCACAAAGCCCGTGTATTTTTTTATGGAATTTTTTCTCTTCTTCAATTTCTTTAAAAAAACGATCGCTAGAACACACGGCCAGTGGGTTGGATTGTTCATTCCAGATCATAAACACCGCAGCATTTATTATCTCAGATTCATCTTCAATCTTGTCATCTTGGCATTCATTTTCTTTATGTTTACTTTTAAGTTTTTCATACTCCTTTTTAATCTCTTCATATTTTTTTTTAATTTCGTCATCCTTCTTTTTTTCAACTGCGAAATACAATGCAATTAAAGGGCTATTAGTCCAATCAATAACTCGGGTTGATAGTCCATAATGCTGAGCAGTTACATGAAGATCAATATCATTCATCCTATAACCGTTAATAATATTTACATCAGGATAGACTATATGCTTTTCCTTAAATTTTGAGTATAATTCATGTGCCAATTCATATTTTGAAATATCATGGTCTTGATAACTTTCAGTAATTAAATTATACTTTTTAACATAATAATGTTTTAGTTTTGAATCAGAATACTTTAATAATCTACTTAAACTCGAATTAATACCATATTCTGAATTTCTTTGTCCACGGTAAAAAACACGTTTTTCATTAGGAGAAAATTTCTTAACAACACGAAGAAAATCTCCTACACATGTAATTCCTAATTTATTACTCAATTTATTCCCCTATTAAAAATCCCTAGTTCTATATATTTATTACATCAATAAGTAGCTCTTATAGGAGGAAAATATATCATCAGACATTGGCCTTTCAAACACTCATGAAGAAATAAAATTAATGCATTGACTAAATTCCGTTAAAATTATCCAATCGCTGCTTCTGTTCTTCACTCAAGCCAAACGCAAACTCTTCATGCTCTGCCTGCCATGTGCCAAAACTCATCAAAAACGCAATAGCCGGATCGATTTTATTCGCAGACTTCTTCTTATTCGGTTTGATATTGGCGTTCGCATCGGTTTCCATCACCACATTGGACATTGCCCACGCGAGAACCGGATCGCCGTTGTGACGAATGATTTTGCGATTCACGAACACTTCGGCAGATTTAGCCACCGGACTAAACCGCATATAGGTTTGCGGGAACGGCTCCACATCCAGCCCTGCACCCTGTAGCTGGGTGCGTAAGTGGGTGGCGTTCCATGTATCAAAGCCGACCAGTTTGATATCAAAGTGCTGGCTGTCGTTGAGAATGTCATCACGGATACGGTCATAATCAATGCAGTCGCCCGTTGTAGTGCGTATCCAGCCCATTTGTGCCCACTGACGATAAACCGCCCGGTTCTTGTTGGCGGGATTCTGTAGCTGGGCTTCGGGCAGGTAATGGCGGGTCAGTAATAACAGTTCATTGTCCACGGGAAAGGTGTAGCAAATGCTGGTGATATCGCCGGTTGAAGATAAATCGAGTCCGGCGTAACACTCCAGCCCTTTAAGGTCGTTTTCATCGTATTCTGTCTGGCAGGCTTGCCAAGCCCCGTCCCCCATCCACGGCGTTTCGCCCTGGCACCAGATATTAAAGCGTTTGGTGAGCATTTCCGTCCATTGTGAGGGAATGCCCCGCGCTTTCTGGATAGTGTCATGCAACGCGGCACTGTCCACGGACACATTCAGGTTGGGATTAGCCTTTATCCAAAGGGCTTCATCATCAATCTCGTGCTCGTCGTCCAGTTCGTAGATCAGGGCAAGCAGGGAGTCATTTTGCTCTTCCCCGTCCAGTATCTGGCAGCAATAATCATAGTGCTGTTTACAGGCGGAGATCACGTTGCTGCCCGCTGTGGTAATGGCAAACAGCATGCCTTCGGAACGTGCCCCCATGCCCAGTTCAAGAGCAGAGTACACGGCATTATCCGGGTGTAAATGGTACTCATCGACAATCGCCAGACTGGGGTTAGTCCCCTCAATCGTGGCGGCTTTGGCGGCCAGTGGCTTTAACAGGCTGTTACTCTTTGGATAGGTCACTTTGTGTTGCTGGATAGCGACCCGCTTTTTGAGTGGCTTGGAAAGCAGACACATCTGACGGGCATCATCAAATACAATACGCGCCTGATCACGGCTCACGGCGGCGGTGTAGATATCCTGCTGCCCGTTCTCCATCACAAGGAACCAGTTCGCCAGTATCGCGGCCACGGTGGACTTGGCATTTTTGCGTGGCACCTGAATGTAGGCACTGCGGTATTTTCGGCGTCCGGTCGCTTTGACTTTGAAGCCGAACAGGTTGGCAAAGGCAAATTGCTGCCACGGTTCCAAGACGATAGGTTTGCCGCGTAAATGACCTTTGACGTGCGGACAGTGACGAGAGAACGCCACAAAACGCCCGACAACCTCCGAATCAAACGTATAAAGCGGGTTATTCAGGTCGTTATAGTAGCGTTTCACCGCCTGTTTTACCCGTTTACAGGCCGGAATTCTGCTGTTTTCGATATCAAAAGCGTATTGCTCCCAAGCATTCATAGTCGGTCTAACTCGTCCTCTTCCTCAATCTCCACTGGATTTTTACGCCGTGATACGGGATCAAAACCCAGCAGCGAGGACATTTTTATCATGATTTTTTCTGCGTCAGCTTTGGCGCTCAGTGAGGGGTTGCGGCTTTCGCTTCCTTGGCTGTTAACAATACTAAAGCCCCTGATATTAAGGTCTGCCACCGCTTTTCGGTAAATGGCGTAATTGACGCAGTACAGTTCTAAATTGTTCCAGTCGGCGGCGGTCAGATCTTCCCGTTCGCTTAAGGTTTTTGCCTTGGCTTTCCACTGGCTGGCGGCAATCTCATTCAGATACGTCGGGGGTTTGGGTGCTCTTGCCATAATTTTTTGTTTTCCTTGTGATTTTATTTTCAAAAAAAGTGCCGTGCGTAAAAATTGGAGGAGGCGGCGGTTCCGCTGAGGGGGGCATTTGTCATTTTTGATACCCCCACCCCTCTATTTCATTGGGTTATTATTCCGCAACTCACCAACCTTGCCGCTTCTGCTTCTTGCTTCCGATACTCACCGTTCTTGCGCTTCTGTTTGGTGATCGGGTCTGTCTGTACGGTCTTACGGTTATGGCAGGCGTGGCATAAAGATTGATGGTTGGATTCAGGCCAGAACAACACATCACTATCACCCTCTATCGGGATAATGTGATCGACGATGGTGGCAGGTGTGTAACTGTTCTGCTTAAGGCAATGGACGCATAAGGGATTCGCCTTGAGATACATCATCCTGTATTTACCCCATTGATTACTATAACCACGCTGGGTACGTGTGCCGCGTTGCTTGTCCTGCTGTCGGCTGGTTTCTCGTCTGTGCTGCTCACAGCGTCCTGACTTCACCCGCTGGTTACAGCCCGGATAATTACAGCGTCTTAACGGTTGCCACGGCATCAATACACTCCCACATCACGATAAACAGACCACAATGATTTAATGGTGAACGGGATTTCTTTCAGTTCCTTATCAGCCACCATTGTCCGGTTCTCATACAGCAAGCCGATATAGAGTAAACAGCCCACCTTAATGGCGGGTGTAAAGGTCAAGCCTGCATCAAACCGCTTGCCAATATGTTGCTGGCAGACTTCCAATGCCGCATCAGCATAACCTTGAAGCAGGGCATCCTCTAAATCATTGCCCTCATCTATCCGGCAATGCTGCTTGATTTCACTCAGGGGGATTTCAATATCAGGCATATTTCACGCCTCCCTTGCAAAGTAGCTCTAGGTGAGTCCGTTTCGGATCGGGGATAACGGCAACGATGGCAAAAGCCTGACTGTGGGGACTATCACCCTGATAGATAATCCGGTGTGTGGTGGTGATATCGTTCCGGTAGCGCAACCAGATACGTACTGTGGCTTCGGAAAGCATCCGTCCGGAGGCCACCAGTTCCCGACCGCTGATAAATCTCACTTCTGCCCAGACGGTGGCAACGTCCACCCAATGCTTAACCATCGTGCCGTATTCACCACGGGTCGGTTCATTCTTTTGAATCATCACCCGATGCCGTAATCTGCCCGCTTTCATTCCTTGCCCTCCGGTTGTTGCTTGATTTCCACTGTTTGCTTCCATGCCTGACTGAATTCATCACCGCCCTCACGGGGGGATAATCCCTCCCGTTCACGGGCTTCATTCGGGCACATCACACCGGATTTAATCGCCGTCTCATAACTCTGGAAGCGTTCTTTCGGATTGGCACGCAGCAGGTCAGCAGTGTCGAACTCCACTTGGTAACGAATGCCCCGTTTTGGGGACGCCAGCAGCAAGGCGGATTTGATTTGTTGCTCAAAGTTAGCCAGCCACGGGCGCATGGTGATGGTCAGAAAAGCACGGGATGCTTCACTAAAATTGCTGTAAGTGCTGTTCGAATATTCTTGCAGGAAGATCGGGCTGACGTTGAACATGCGGGCGATATCGTCAATCGTGAAACGACGGGAAGCCAGCCATTCCGCATCCTGATTGCTCATCCCTAATTGCTGGTAGTCCATTCCACCTTCAAGAATGGGCGTTTTCCCCGCATTGCGGGCGCCCTTGTAACGTTCGAGGGCTTCCAGTGCCTTATTGCCCTTGACCCCATCCAGCCAGTCAGTGGATTTAATCACCCCGGCGGCCATCATGCCGTCTTTCATGATGCTGGCACCGTGGCGCTGTTGTGCCAGCCCCAAGCCCAAGGTTTCACGGCAAATGGTGACAGGTGAGCGCCCCAGAAAGCCGTCTTCGGTGGCATAACGCAGATGCAACACTTCTTCCTGTAGGTAGGTTTTCACCTTGCCGCTATACGGTTCTGTGATGGTGTAGGCGAAGCGGTGATCGGATAAGCGTTGTGCTACCACCGCTGACGGCGGGTAAGGGTGCAAGGATTGCGGCTGGCCGTCTTTGCCCCAGACAATCACCGCATAGGCATTGCCATTCAGCAAACAATGACGCATCAGGGTGCGCTTGAACTGAAACGGCGTCTGGCAGTCATTCGGGCATTCATTCAGCAAATAATCCACAGGGTGATCACTGAGCCACTCGCGGGATTCTTTGCCGTGCTGGTGCTGTACCCGATAGAGGTAACAAGGCATGGTGGCGACGGCTTCACTGATCACCGTGACCGCATTCATCACCGCAGGCAAGCCCTCCGCCGTGGACGGGGAAACATGTTCACCGGATTTGGTGTTAGCCATGCCCGCCAGAGAAAGAAACTCATCCATCGTCATGCTACGGGTTTCAGGCGATTTTCGCTTAAAAGGCCACATGGTTACACCTCGGACAGTTGCAGCCAGTAATGACGCAAATCGGCATCACAAGGTTTGGCGGCATTCAGGGAACGTTTGGCAATCTCTACGTTGCTTGTCGGATAGGCCGGAATACTGGTCAGGCTAATTTCTCGTAGCTCTGCCTCTAAGACGGTTCTGATATAGGGTGTTTGACCCGTATCCCACTGATCTTTAATGGCACGAAAACCAAAGGACATGCCTTGTATATCACCACGCTCAACCAGTGTCAGTACATCACGCCCCAATTGCGTATCAGGCGGGGTTAACTCGAAGCGTAATCCAATGGCATCTTCGGCAAGCTGCAATGTGCCCGATGTAGTGCGGCCTAACAGGTTCGTGTGATCGTGTTCATAAAGCGCCCTGACATCCGTATTCGCCGTTAAACTGGCGCTAAAGGCATTGGCGGCGAACTGCTCCACAAACTCATCCCACAAGACTTGTGATCGGCTGTTCCACTTAATCACATAACCCGTGAGCTTTTTATCACTGGCAGAAAGTGATGCCGTTCTTAATTCAATATCATTCATTTGAGAGACTCCAAGACAAAAAAGGGGCGCTGTGCCCCTCTTGCTTATTTACTGGCTGCTTTCACTTCCAGCACTTTGATGGCGTTGGAGTCCACCAGACCGCCGCCCAAGTATTTATCGGTGTGTACCTTATAAAATCCCGGTTCGGTAATATTGTCGGGACGGGTACGGGTGCCTGTTTGATGGTCAACAATGAAGTAACCGCGTTTGAAGTCACCCAGACCAATCACCCCCTCCGGCATAAATTCGAGGTAATGAACCGGCAAGCCCAATAACATATCAGGGTCACCCGCCTGTAAACGCTCGCGCCAGATATAATCGCCGTTACCGTTTTTCAGCTTCTGCACCTTCGCGGCGGTCGTGGAGTTCATCACCCACACGGCGTTCTTGCGGTATTTGTTCCTGAGCAGGAATTTCAGGTCAATCAGGCTATCGGCCTCAAGGGTGCTGACTTCCAGCTTTTGCAGCGTGCCGAAAGCACGTACCTTGTCGGCTTGGGGATCACGGGGATAAGACAGGAAGCCCCTGGCTTTTTTGCTGCCATCTCCACTCACAAGGTCGGTTTCTTCGGTATCGACAAACGTATCTGCAATCTCGGTGGTCAGCCAGCCCAAGATATCCACATCGCTAAAGTCGATAATCTCTTGGGTGGTTTTAGGGTAAGCGTAAATCGGGAACAGCTTAATGCTAACTTCTTCCATCTTCGGTGTCGTCGTTTCACTGCGTGCCTTGCCTTCTTCCCCGTGGGTGACGGCTGCACCACCGACCGAAACAAGCTGTTTATACTCATTGCTGCGAGTGGTTTTAATCGTACAGATCCGACGCATGACCGACTCATCAGCCAGTTGCTGCATGATCTGCTTGTTCAGTTCCGGGATAACGGTATAGCCACCGTCTGACGGGACACTTGTAGACAAGGTGCGGGTTTCCCCGGTCAGAACATAGTGGCGCAGTTCGTCATTGCTGAGTGGTTCACTGGTTGGCTGGTTCTTCGCCTGATTGCGTTCTTCATCAGACAGCGCTTCATAACGGGCAATTTCGGTATTCAGGGGGTCGGACTGGCTGCGCAGCTCGTCAAACTGTTTGTCTTCATCTTCGGTGAGTGAGCGCTTTTCAGTTTCGGCTTGGGTGAGCAGCGAACGCATTTGATTGGTCAGGTCGGCTTTTTGTTGGCGTAATTCGAGCAGTTTTTTCATGGTGTTTTTATATCGATTTATTTTTGATGGAATATATTTAACAACATGAAAAACAATAAGAAAGTAGATTTACTATGGTGTTCAATCACACAATAATAAAAAAGCCTCTGAAACTCAGAGGCTAAACAGAGATAAACATGAAAACAAAACATTTACAAAAAATTATTTTAATTTATTTACATAGATGACTTCATATCCGTCATTTGTTGGATAGATAAAAGCATCTTTATTAGCGGTTGGAAGGCTAAATGAGGCAGAAAATGCCCCATATGATATTGACGTAAAAGGAGAACTTTTCCAGATATCTCTGTTTTTATTATCATATAAAACAATAAAATATTTGTCTCCCAAAATGACATACTTCCACATTGCATATGGAGATATTGGCAACTTCTTATATACCACTGCAGTATATTGACCATCTTCACCCTTCTCCTCAAAACATTTATTCCAATTACCGAAGAATAATGTTGATGGAAATAACACCCACATTATAAAAATAATGATAAAAAATAAAACCAGCCATGGTTTTCTAAAAAAGTATTTACATTTATTTTTCATAGGTGAATAATTTTATGTTGTGGTAACGGGCTCAGCCATAAAATATCAGAAAAAACAATAAAATCACCACCTTCATTATGTTTTTTCTGCCATTTTCTAAAACCATCATTAATTACAGGAACATACCCATTATATTTAATCCATAAAGCCAGCCAACTTCCAGTCGCATAAAGAGCGGCATAATCAACGGAACCAATTTTATCTAATATACCATTTTTACTCCAAATGCCTAAAGGTTCATTAGCGCCAACAAAATCATAGGTATCTTTTAAATACATGCCAATCTGTTCGGTGACAAAAACATCTTTACTGTTTAATTTATCCACATATCCCTTAACGGCCACCTTCATATTGGAATTACCCATAGCCCCATACCAATCATCAACCGTATCCAACTTAGAACCAAATTGCCTAACATTGACTACTGAAAACGTGTCTATTTCCCGTATATCATTTTCATATCCTAATTCTTTTTTTCCACCTTCTTTCTCTAGCTGTTCTTTTAATTGCACGATACCCGCATTACTTGCCCATCCATTAATTAATACAGACATCACGTCTTGAGGTTGTTTATATTTCATTGCCCATTCCATTTTTATGATGGAATCATTAACCAGTTCATTTGGTATATCTATTGCGCGACCTCGAAAATATTCTGTTTTTATTTTTTCTGTAAAATAATAAGCAGGCTTTGTATTAAACCAATGCCGCATTAATTTCGGTGCCATTTCCCAACCCATTTTTTCCATTGCATTCGGGTTCTGGTTTAAATAGAAGATATCCATTTCAATTTCTGTATTTTTGCCGCCTTTAACGGTTTTGGTTTTAAAAATCGACATTATCAAATCCCTATTTTTGTCTGAAATAAATATTTAACTTCAAGATTTTCTTCTTTTTTGGCGTCAAACTGTTTTGTCATTCCCGATGTTTGACATATCCCTTCAATCAGTCCCTTGTCCGTTTCCACTCCATACGCTATATCTTGGCAAATATTTCCTTGATGTTTCAGAGTGAATTTATGGCTAAATAGAGCAACAATAACTTCTTCAATCAGTGGCTGAATATGATTAAACCCAGACAAAAGCGGCCTTTCCTCTTCACGTCCAACTAATTGCGAAATACTGTAACCCGACGTTCCGGCGGCGAGGTGACTGCATGAAATAGATTTGTAATCCAGCATCACCACTTCATGC
>NZ_NITZ01000009.1:17208-20576 GCF_002632615.1 Xenorhabdus miraniensis | reverse complement strand
TCTTCACGTCCAACTAATTGCGAAATACTGTAACCCGACGTTCCGGCGGCGAGGTGACTGCATGAAATAGATTTGTAATCCAGCATCACCACTTCATGCGGCATGGCGCCGTTGTCGTCGATGGAATGCGGATAATGATAGGAAACATCAACAATGCTCGCGCCTGTCAGTTTGATTTCATAAAAAAATTCCAACTGTCCCATTGGATTGATCCGGTAACACATAAATTTCGCCTCCAACAACTCGTTACCGTTTATTGCCATCGCTAACAGGGGAGAGGATTTATCGAGGGGCTTCACAAAGCTGACAGGGTGATGATTGACGTTCTGGTCTCGGCTCATCGCGTGACTGAGGCTTAATACCTGTATCTGATCTTCCCGTCCTACCTGATACCGGTTGCCGATAGATTCGGGTGTTGAACAGCCCGCAGAAATAAGACCTTGCTTCTTGCCTTTTAACGACAAGTAAATGAGGTATGACATGCGTGTTTCTCCTGTAACATGATGTCCAATCAATGCGCAATAAGGCATTTCATGAAGCAGGATATAACAGTTATTCTTATCGATTCCAGCATGGATAAAAGAACATCAATAAGTTTGTGATTAACGTCTCCTCTTAAACAAAATCAGATAATTACCTATTTTAAATTTCAGGTAATACCCTAAATAAAATCATGTTGACGTGATAGCTTTCCTTTTCTGGTTTGTCCGGCTTTTATTTTCCTGCCAGAGATACCCCCCTGAAAATCTTTTTTACCCTCTCAGTTATGCACCCTGTGCACAATTTCCTGAAAGCCTTGCTACCTCTGGGTTGGTCGTGATTAATAGGATATTCACTGACTGTGTCCCCTGTTCACCCCTTTTTTACACTAAATGAAGAGAATGTAGAGTTGATGTATAGTTAAAAAATAACTATACACCTATTATTTTCTTTTAAATACAGTCAGATATTCGAAATGGTGCATGGAGTGCAGACTTAAACTCAAGAAGTTTATACAGGGGATTTAAAGCCCCTGCATTCAGGCACAGAGGGCAGCCACTCTTCCGCTTCGTCTGACAGCTCAACGTTATAAATGTAGCCTTTCTTGGTTCGCACTTTCCGATATTCCTTCCGGTATTCCTGCATAATCTTCGGTATCGATTCACCAAATTTTGTCAGGGTTAACGGGCGTTCAAAGCCGTGCGCTTCCATAAAAGAAAGATAGGCATGATACAAATACATTCTCGGTGCCCGTGGGCTGATATTTTTATTTCCCATCTTCATGCCAGTCGCCTCATTGACGGAAACCAGATAACCACAAAAGCGATATAACGGATCGGAATGGCTTTTCACCGTTAACGCTTCGTTGGAATCGCGTTGCGCTTGTAGCCGCTTTTTAGCCTTGTTCTGGTCGGCAAATTCGTTTAATAAATGGCGGATAATGACAGGCAGTTCCCGGCTGATTTTCTCCGCCAATTGCGGATCTTTTTCTGACTCTTTGACCGGATGGTTAAACGGGAATATCACCCGCCGCCGTGCAATACCGCCGTTGCGTTCGGTAAAGCTCATGGGTTCGTTATTGGTGGCTAATACCACCGCCTTGATGACCGTAGAAAATTGCTTTTCGTACTTCCCGTCAACTTCAATCAGGTCACCGCCTGTAATGGCTTTGATGCCTGCTCCCTCACCGACATATTTAACCTGATCGGGCAGCGTAATCAGGCTTTTTCCGACAAACTGATAACGCCCCCGTGCTTCGTCCAAGGCTCTCATATTGCCACTGGCGGTATTGTGCTCACCCGCTAATAACGTGGCGATATAGGTAAAGATGCTTTTACCGCTGCCACCTTCGCCCGTCACTTCAATAAATAGCTGCCAGTCATAACGGTTTGCCAAAATCATAAACAGGGCGGCTTTGATTCGATTCATTTTATTTTCATTGCGTCCCGCCGCATGGGACAGCCAGCGATAAAAATCGGGGGCATGAGCCTGTAGGTTCTCATCGGTTGTGGGTGGGGTAAATTCAATGCCGTTATGGTTCATTAACCAATGTTCCGGCTGGTGAGAATAAAACTGCTTGGTTGATAAATCATACACCCCATTACAAAACCCAATTAAATCCTGCCGTTGTTCGCCGATAACCGGCACTTGTAGTTTCATGGCACAAATAGCGTTATTGATCCCGTTCGGGCTGTAAGGGGTTTCGTGTTGGTCGAAGATGGCTACCATTGCGCGGCGCAGCGCGTTATCCGACACGGTTTCCCATATCGCGCCGTTATATTGGTAAACCATTTCGCTTTCAAGGCTTACCGCCACCTTGCCGTAGCGCTCAGCCAGCAGTGCCCCGCGCTGACTGGCAGCCATTTGTGCCAGATTGTTATTGGCCTTTTTGGTCTTCACTTCGTGGATCACTGCCACTTCTTCTATTACGTCCACGGGGGCTTTTCCTCCGACCTGATATAATCCGTGATTAAATGCCTGCTTTGCTGCCTCAATACCGTGATGCTGGCGATAATCGTCCCAGTCGGCTTTCAATGCCGTAGGCGGTAACGTGACCCATCCGGTAATCGCTTTAGCGGTCTTTTCTGCCGCCATTTTGCCGACGTTCTTCTTCGGCTTGCCGTTGTTGTCCAGTTCCCCCGATTCATGCCAGTCATTATCAGCAGCAAGGATAATTTTCACGTCTGACCACCGTTCTCTCACCAGTCCGGCCACGACGGATAAATTTCCCTCATCAATCGCCGCCAGTACCCGACCTTCATGTAACTGGCTGACAGTGAGTGCCGTTGCATAACCTTCGGTAATGATGATTGTGTCCGGCGTTCCGGTAATCTCGGATACGGGGATAAAACTGCCTTTTTTCTGCGTACCAGAGACAAGGCGCTTTTCACCGTTGGGCTTGATGATCTGTGCGCCTGTGATTGTGCCGTCCAGAGTTTGAGTAACCAGCAATAAAGCGCCGTCTTTCAATAACCGCTGATTGGGGCATTGCAGCCCCTTTTTAGCCAGATATTGAGATTCACCCGTGACAGAAGTTGCAACCAGCGCCGCGATGCGTTCCGCAATGGATTTTACTGTTCGGGGCTTTTCTTTGGCGGGCTTGAATTCTGGCAAGGGAAGCGCCAGCGCACCAGAAACTAACTTAGCGGCTTCAAAAATCGTGATCCCTTTCGCCCTTGCCACTAAATCCAGCCCGTCACCGTGATTCGGCTCATCACACTGGCGACAATGCCAGTCACCGTTATGGTGATCATCAATGAAGTGGAAACGGTCAGTTCCGCCGCATATTGGGCAAGCACTATGTTTGCCCCGCGTTGGAACATCAACACCACAGGCAGGTAACAGGCTTTGCCAGTGATTTATGGCCGCGTTCTTCACGGTATGGATAA
>NZ_NITZ01000009.1:0-17108 GCF_002632615.1 Xenorhabdus miraniensis | reverse complement strand
GGCAAGCACTATGTTTGCCCCGCGTTGGAACATCAACACCACAGGCAGGTAACAGGCTTTGCCAGTGATTTATGGCCGCGTTCTTCACGGTATGGATAACGTCTATCGGGCGGATGTTTTCACTACTTTGGTGGCTGTTATGTCCACGTGATGAGGTTTTCTTCATGATTTATTCCTCATAAACAGCCGCTTTAAGCGCATGATAAACGCCCTGATTGATATCACAGGCCAATGCAATCAGGTTATTCAAATCGATAGAACATTCATCCTTGGCTTTTTCAAGAATGACGTAGAATAAAGAGGTCGCCAGCTTTGTATTGTGCATGGCTTGAGACAGTGAAATAGGCGATCTGCGCTCGTATATTCTGACTATTTCAACATTGAGGGTTTCATCATCTGGCATACCGGCACTACGAATCCCCTTGGCGGCTTTTTCCGCACCGCGCAATGTCTTGTATTTGTAGCGGACAGTTGCTTTTTTTACCTTGCCTGTACGCTGATTTGTGGTGGTGACGATAATTTTAAACATGGCTTACCTCCTGAATGGAGATAAGGCACGTAGGATGAATTTTAGATAAATGGGCTTTGCCCTTTCTGGTTAGAAAGGTATATTGATACATAGCTACCTCGATACTGTGATTATCGTTGGTTGTTAGATGCCTCGTCGGTGTTCCAGCACTACGAGGCATTGTTATATTTTCAATCAAAGATTGCTTTAACAAGATATGGTAGTTACCATATTCGCGTTTATTATAAAGGTGGTAGTTACCAATGCAAGAGAAAAAAGAAAAAAAATCGTTTGATCGTTCAAGCAGCACAATGAAACATATTCGATTCGAAGATGAACTACTGGCACAAATAGATTTTGTTGCAGGAAAAGGCAACTTTAGCGCATGGGTTAAAGATGCCTGCCGCGAAAAACTTCTTAAGTTAGGCATAGAGTCAATAGGATGATATATAATGAAAAGAATCATAATGCTTTTAATTCTTGTTGTTACACTCTTAGTATTAGCCCGCCCTAACTTTATTTCCTCTATCATATGTGGAAAGAATGAAGGGGATATTTTTAGATCTTCCTGCGTTGATTTATTCAACAAATAAATCACACTGAGGATAGAATTTATTATTCTATCCTTTTTTTATTTTTCATATTTATTAAGATGTTTGGAAACGACGAGTTGAAATTAAATAGCCATCAAGGTCTGATTTAAAATAAATAACCTTACGGCCTATCTTATGATATGGAATTTTTTCTTTTCCAGTATGTGCCCAATTAGCAAGAGTTTGTGCAGTGACACCAAGATAAGCAGCGGCTTCTGATCTAGTGAGTTTTTCTAAAATTGCTGAGGTAGAATGTGTTTTCATTTTTATCACTATGTATTATGAGTTATCAATAGTGATAGATTACTTATAAATAACAAACTGAAATAGTCATTCACTTTGTACAATACAATGTACAAAAAAGGATAAAAATCACTCTACATTAGATCAATAACCGAACAATAATAAAGTTATAATTGTTCGGTTATTGACCAATCAATTAGTTTCAAGTTACTTGTTCTGATAATTGAAACAGAATTTTTCTCTTATCCTCATCACTCATTCCAGATAGCATAGAAACAATTTTTTGATCTAATGTTTTTGTATTCTCTATCAGGCCAGCATGTTCCAGTATGGCCTGTTCAATTTTTTTAGCGGGTTCCTGCAATTCATCAGCGCCAAAATGTAAATATCCTTGAGTAACGTCAGCACTACGCAATGTTCTATGATTCATCAAGCGCTTCAAAATATAGTTACCCACTCCCACCAGTTCAGCGACTGTACCGAACGTGCGGCGGGCGTCGTGCCATTTAAATGGTATCGGCTGGAGCATATCTAAATTTGGTTTAGGAACGGTAGCCTCACTAATACGATCAATGATGTGGCGACATTCTTTTATAGCACCTCTCAGACCAGGAAAAACAAAGTCCTGTTCTCCCTGTTTCATTGTCAAACGCCGACGAAACAAGTTTCTTAATGTTTCAGTAATGGGAAGTTCAAGTGGATCGCCATTTTTGGTTGTCTCTATCCAGAAATAGCGCCCGCCCATATTCACACGATCCCAAGTAAGGTTAAAAATTTCTGACTTACGTAATCCGGTAAACATAGCCATTTCAACCGCATCACATGCAGCGACTGCAACATCATCCCTTTCATTTTCGGCTTTTTCCCGAACAGTAGCTACAGCACCTAACCAACGTGCAAGTTCATGTGTTCGAATACGCTCAGTTTTTCTTACCGTGCCATGCCATTTACGTTTTGTGCTCAAAACGGCAGTAGGTGGATCAGGGAGTAGAACCCTTTCTTCTTCATCTCGATAATGATCATGGGCAAAACGATAAACAGCCCTTAATGACCTAGCCCATAAATCAGCCTGTGCTTTACTGCCACTACCCACACCTGCGCGTAATGTTGCTTTATCAGCACCAAACCAGACAGTACCATCTGTGATTGCTTTATGTCTGAGTTCAACACGTTCCCTGCTGATTGATGCTAGCGGTTGTTGCAGCCAATCACCGGAAAAGTTTTTTAGTATGGAACGGTATTGGTTGGCGGTTGTGGGCTTTAACCTATGTCCCCTGTTCGATATATAAGTTTCTAAAGCATCTGATAGTACCACTACCGCTTTTTCGTTAACGCGCTTTATTACATTAGGATTTTGGCCTGTAGTAGCAACCTCACCAAGAACTTCAAGCGCCTTTGCCCTAGCGTTATCAATAGATAGATCAGGAAATCGCCCTAATGTAGCGCGGATAAACTTCCCACTTTTCTTTCTGGAAATACAAAAACTCTTAACACCAGTCGTACCGATACGAATACGTAACCCGTTTACCAGTGTATCTCCATACTCAATTTGCCCATGCTCTGCGGGTGGCAGGCTTTCTAGTTTAGCTTTCGTAAATTTGAAAGTTTCCACATCTCCCCCTCTATATTAAAAAAGTGAGCATCCACTTTTCTATTTTTACCAAGATATTAGAGTATCCTGTGAATCGTTTTAAGGCTCTAGGATACCTATAGGATACCGTAGACAAGTATTTTAGGTTATTTCTGGGTATTTATACAGTGGTGATGAGGTTTATAATTAATTGAAAATTAACAATAAGTATAAATAAGTAAATTGTTATACCCAGCCTCATAATCGCTTGGTCGCTGGTTCAAGTCCAGCAGGGGCCACCAAATTTTAGCTGTTAAATCAGTATATTAAGCCACTTTTCAACAAGTGGCTTTTTTGTATCTGTGAGGCAGTGTCGCAAAAGTGTCGCACGAGATTTCCCTTAACCTACCTTCGTGCTCTTACCTCCCATATAAAAAATAGATAAGGATGTATCTACGATGGAAACAAAAATTACCCCTAAATACACTTCGCTCTATTGTGATATTTCTTTGGATCTGCAAGATGAGTTTGTAGCCAGATGTAAAGAGGCTGGAATACATGCAGGGATTCCCTTATGCTTTTCAACTGAACCTAAAACATTTGTTAGCATAATTCACGATGGATTAGTTAAAATAGCACCAGCACTATTAAGGATAATGAAAATGTTTACCCAAGAACGGAATATCAAAATTGAGGTATCTAAGGATAGCACTCTTATCGATTTGAAAGGGCTATCAACCGAAGATGCGATAAAAGTTATCGAATCCGCTTATGCAATCAGAGTCGTACACGCAGAAGAAGATAACTCACCGAAGCAATAAATTTCAGTTTCTCTTCTCTTGCAAAGCCGTACCACCCCTGAATCTTTTAACATGATGCGGCTTAGTCTTGTGAGCTAACAACCTGACGTAAAATATAATTTTTCATTTATTATCATGGTATTGCTATTTTACCCGTGATCCTCTTTTGATCCAAAAACTGAAATTCCCTGAAAATTCTTTCACCCTTTTCATTTTGCGATTGCGCTGACACCGCCAGTACTGGCGCGGTCTGACGGGTTGCCTTGTAGGATTTTAAAACTGAAATAATTTTTTGATCCAAAACGTGCAGGCGGGTGCGGTGTAGTGCGTTTTACGTCAGGTTTACGTTTATTTCGTGGGGATTGTGCAGCATGGGCGCGACGCAGCAACGCGATCCAAATTAACCGCAGCGGTCAATGAATTGATAAGTGAATGGCGCTGTGTGCGTCTGGTTGCGTTTTATGAGGGCATGAAAAAGGCCACGGTTTAACGCAGCCTCTTCATGGTGATCTTTGTTACTCAATAGACAACGTTAATTGATGCCCAATAGCGGTTGCCGCCTTAGCCACCGTATCAATCTTGGTCGAATGATGTAAGTCAAAGATACGGGTCACTTCCTGCTTTTTCACCCCCATACGGTTGGCTAACTCAATTTGCGTTAATTTGGAATCGACAAACGCATTGAGCATCAGCACCTTAGAGGCAACACTTAAGGGTACCTCGACATAATCCTCATCTTGCCCCACGGGATGAGGAAGCGGGATTTTTTTATTATCTTCAAAATAAAATTCAAAGGACGTGATTAGCGCATCAAGTGCCATCTCCAGCGCTTCTTCCCGTGTATCCCCTTGGGTTAAGGCTTCGGGGATATCCGGGAACGAGACGAAATAACCGCCCTCTGCGACTGGCTCTAATATTACGGGATATCGCATAGTCTTTGATGGTGAAGCCTGTGCGAGAACCCGCCTCCAAAGAGACGGGTTTTTATTACAATCCTAACTGCTTAATGATTGCTTTCCTCAGTGGCTCTTTAATCTCTTGGCTGGGGTGCCTTGGCATGACGCTGTGCTTCCCCTTGTATCTCAGTTTCAGATGGTTCGTCCCGTTTGAAACATCGACGCCCTGAGCTTCCAGCCACCGCCTGAACTCGCTTTGCTTCACCACTCCTCCATTCTGTTGAACATGCTATTATAGTAAACATTAATGCTTACCATGTCAACATTTTTGTTTACTTTATTAGAGAGGTAAAAATAAACCCCGCCGAAGCGAGGTTGATTAATTTAGCCAATCACAGGCGAATACTTCTGTTTCAGCCCATCGGATTTATAAGCCGTGTTCCTGATGGCGCTGGCGTTCTCCGGTGTGCCTGTATTGTGATGAGTGTGGGCGGCAGTCAGTTCCGCCAGTTCCCTGACTACATCCAGCGTGTCTAACATCAGGGTCATAACATTAATTTGCTGGCTGCCCACCCAGACCACAGGCGCGACTATCTCTTGCTTGGCCCCGGCGATGCTCTGCTTAAGCAGACCGATTTTTTCTATCAGCTTTTGCCCGACTTCAATATTGGCTTCTTTCCCCACACTAGCAACAAAGTTTGATGAGGTTGCGATGCAGTAATCTCCGTCGGCAATGTGCCGGACAGCGCCCGCCAGTAGGGTAGACGTTCCCAAGACAGTAGCTTTATCCGTGGCCTGTACTGTGGTTTCCCGTGCAACCACAGTGCGCGCTTCCGTGTCTGCCTTGACGACGCGATGCATGGAAGATTCATTAATGGTCTGGTCAGTCTGCCTTATCCAACTGCCCTCCTGTGTCACCCGCTGTGAGACTTCCGCCCGCTGCTGCTGCAACTGTTCACCGGGCTTAATATCCGGCAGGGTGTTGCCCTGACTTAAGGTCTGGCGGATAAAGGGTTTATCCGGTCGTCCGCCCTCAAACGCGATTTCAACTACTGTGCCGATGGGCGGATACTGGAACATGCCCGATTCACCGCCTGCCATCGGCAGAGGCAAAGGAACAGCGCGATAAACCGGGGCGGCGGCGTCTTTACCGTCAGCATCCAGCAATTGCACATCCACCGCATAGCGCGGCCGGAATGGATCGGAAATATCACCGCTGGCCGTGTTTTCGGTGTGGGCTTCAATGCGGGCAAACTGAGGCAGATGCAGCCCGGCGGATAATTCTGGGTAGGCGGCATTAATCTGGCGCTGGGCGGGGGTTTTGTTCTCCGTCTGGCCTTTCGGCTGCCATGTGATAGCCATGTTTTCATTCACCAGATTGACCTTGGTCAGCCGCTGTTGGTTGACCACAAAACCGGGGCGCAGGGATTGGATCATGGGAATGGTCATGGCATTGCCTGCCGACTGGCTCTGGCTAAACTCATTGGGGATTTCGGCGGGCTTGCCCTGAAACAGCGAATGCGCCCAGCTGCCGACATACACCGAACCGTCCGGCAACTGGTGCCAGATATAGTCCTCAATGGCAAAGAGTTGTCCCAGACTGCCCAGTAACTGATTACCCGTGCCGTTATGGGTATAATGCGGGATGGGTTTCTCGGTATAAGGCGCGTCCGGTAAGGTGAATGTCAGTCCGCTGTGTGCCTGCAACCACTCCACCATCTGGCGCAAAGTCGGGTGCTGAAACGAACACGGCCACGGGCGGTCAAACACGCCGACCAGCTCACGCACAAACAGACGCTGATAACCGTTCTGGGCAGGCTGTGAGCGTTCCACATAGCCCGTAAACCAGCGCAACAACAAATCGGTATAACCCACATCGAGGCGCACCAGCTTTCCGGTGTAATCGGTGGTGGTTTCTGCCGTGATAAAGCCCCGGCCACAGGCTGACAGTTCCAGCATAAGATTGGCATCCACCAAATGGATTTCATCATTGGACAGATAAAGCCGGTTAATCGGTTTCATGCTTTTGCTGGCCCCAATCTGTCGTTTATTGGCTTAAGCCAGTTCTCTTCAAACCAACTGAGTTTTTCATCCCCTTCGGCTAACGACTCTCCCGGCTTCGTTGTTTGTTTTTTCGCGTTAATCTGACCCATTGAGCGGGCATCGCGTTTTTCAGACACGGATAAATGTTCCCGCAGGGTAAACGTGACCTGCCATGCCTGCTTACCGTCCAGCTTGCTGGCGTCAATCGTGCCCGTAAACGTACCGATGCGAAAGTTAATGGCCTGCGCGGTCAGGTTAGCAACCCGGTAGCGTTTCAGGTTGCCGTTGTCTTTGGCTTCCGCCAGGGCAAACAGGCGTGACAGGGTTTTCTGTTCGGTAAAGGGGATAATGCCCGTGATACGGAGTTCCTTCGGCTTGATGCCCTGTTCAGCAACCGCTGTGCTGGATGACTGGCCGCTTTGGTCGCTGTCCTGAAACATCATCGAGGGCGTGACGGTCAGACTTTTTAACGGAATGGCCTCGCCATCAAGGGCGAGGGTGATAATCTGGCTCATGGTGTAGCATCCTTTCTAGTGGGCTGATGTCATTCCCGACAAACAGCGTGGCCAAGGTATAAATCGCGTCCGGCTCCGGGATGCCCTTACGCATCTGTTCGGCCAGATGGGCGCCGTGGCCTGTTCCGGTGAATGTCCAGACGCTGGCCGATTTTCCCATTGCGCCCGTCAAGGCATCCGTGACCTGCTGCAAGGCGTTCTGTCGGGCGGTGGTAAATCCGTTTAACTGGGATTTTAAACCCGCCAAACTGCTGCCCGCGCTGGCCTGTGCCTTGGCCTGTTCAATTAATTGTGCATTAACCACCAAGCGACTGGTTGTGGTTGACAGCGGCTGGGGCAGCGGTAAACCACCGCCCTGTGGCGCAGGCAATTGCATTTTGGTGATCGCCAGACTCTCGGCGGTTTTTGCCATGCGGGTGACCTGCGCAAACACCGGCAGCGGCAACACGGATGAAAATTGTGTCAGGTTCTGCATAAATTCATCATGGCTCTTGGCGCAGATCATCAGGACAACGGCGTTCAGGTTCCCGGCACCCATCAGTTTATTAGACAGATAATGAATGGCGTTGGTTGGGCTTAAATAACTGCCGCTGTCAGTTTGCTGCCCGATACCGTAAATAAACGGGTGTACGGGGACGATGGCGGCGGAGATCCCCGATAGGTTCGGGGACAGTTGCAGGGTTTTACGTTGCCAGTGCATTATTTTGGCTGCTCCGGCCAGTGGATATCAGGCGCATAACAATCGATATCGGCGAGTTTAACACTGTAAATTTCCCATTCCCGTAATAGAATGGCCTCTGTTTCAGTCAATACGCCCAGCCGCTTTTTACGCTCTAACAGAGAAATTTGTTGCTCCGCATCATGCAATAATGACTGGCATTGGATTTCAGCTTGTTGTATTCCATGCTGACGCTGTGCAGTTGTATCTGTTATCCATTTTTTTCCATTCCAGACATCAAACTCTGTTTTGGGTTTTAAAAGCGTTAATTCCGGGGGCAACTGTCCAAGTTGCAGGATAGCTTTCGGTTCTCTGGTCTTAATGTGATAAGCCGTTTTTCCACGATAATCCGGTACATGTACCCATGACTGGCCATCAGGATGGCGACAAACGGCAATATTATCTGATTTGGGTATTTCTGGTTCATCCAAATATGCACCAGCGGACAGGCTGACACCCATCACTGTGCGCTCCATATCAGCACAGAGATATTCCCCTGTTTCAGTGTTAGCACGATAAACCCTTATCCAACCGTTAGCCGTTGCAAAACCCTGTTCATTAAATTCTGTTATTTTAATATTCGTTGTATATTTCATTATGCTGCTCTCACAATATATAAAAAGGCGATGTTACGGGGACGGGTTTCATTTCCCACAGCACCGTTATTTGTAAAACCATCAAAATCACTGCCGTCATTCGTAATCGGCAAAGGTTGCTTACCATCATCACTATATGACCCTGAATATCCCCATTGTGTAGTAATACCAAAACGCCCTCCTGCTCTGCCACCATGTCCCCCTACATGAGCATGATACTGAACCTGTTGATTTTGCCACGATAAAGCCCCACGACTAGGATCAACCCCCCGAAAGTTATCCAGGCCTCGGATAAATTCACCACGCAGATCGGGCAGTTGTCCCGCAGGATAGGCTTCTGCTAATTTAGGGTATCCCGATTTATCAAAACGCTGACCATTACATTCAAAATATCCTGCGGGGGTATTAGCATGAGGCCAAGGCAGGGGAACGCCGACAGGAATATTAATGTCGTCTAATGTTGCTAACAGGCCGTTTTTTTGCGGTGTACCCACGGTATAACGGCGGTTACCATCAGGATCATTCGCCCAAATGGATAGAAATTTTCCTCGGGAGCCTTCTATTCCTACTTTATGACCGTCTGACGATTGGAATATCATTCCCGGCCAGAGGCCATTGTTATTAATATGAAGAGCGCCTACCTGTGCAGTTGCGTTACTGTGGTAAGGTAAGTATTTGTTATCCGTTTCAGATTTAGTATAGCTCTCCCCTTGCAAGGCATAATTACCCGCAGGATGATATCTGCCATCTGACTCAGTTTTGGTATAACACTGCGAATTGATATCGTCTAATGTCGCTAACTTGCCGTTTTTTTGCGGTGTACCTATGGTGTAACGACGGTTGCCATCAGGATCATTAGCCCAAATGGATAGAAACTTTCCTTGGGAGCCTTCTATTCCTACTTTATGACCGTCTGACGATTGGAATATCATTCCCGGCCAGAGGTCATTGTTATTAATATGAAGAGCGCCTACCTGTGCAGCTGCGTTACTGTGGTAAGGTAAATATTTGTTATCAGACTCCGATTTTGAATAGGCATCCACATCATGTGCAGTCAAATTGATATCATCCGTTAACGATTTTCCGTTGATTTTTCGGCTATTAGGAACCGCGTTATGATTGACGGCAGTTAATGCTGCATTGGTGGCATAATCACGCTTAATCTTACCAAGCTCTTTATTGAGATCCGCAATATCCCGGTCGCTTAATGTTCCTTGACTGCGCAAATCTGTCACATCACCATTCCCATCAACACTGGCGATAGCAAACACATAATGCGGATACCCCGCTGCATCCACATAGTTTTTCATGTCATTGGCAACAGTAATTTTCACCACGGTTTTCCACTGGCTCACCAGATTGCCCTGATAGCTAAAATCCGCATACACACGGGTATTACGCATATAGCTCAAGGTCTGGTCATATTCCAGCACCCCACGCAGCCCGCCGACATAGGCCAGCCCTTTTTTTACCGTGTATTGGTCACCATTGCGGATCACTGCAAAGCTATCCCCAAAAAACGCCGCCTCGCCGTAGCTGTCGGTATTAATCAGGCGCTGCATGTCATCCATACCCGTCAGACGCGCAGTAAAATCAATCTGCCACGTTTCTGCCGTGGTCGTGATGGCGGTCTCTTTGGCTGCACCTTCAAATTCCAGCAGGAAAGAGCGGGTCAGGACATTGCCCTGCAAGCCGTTGGCGGTCTTGATTTTCTTCTGGGCTGGCGCATGGGTGATCATGCCTATAATGCCGGAAGCCTTATTAATCAGGCCAATCCAGTTAAAATCAAAGTTCCCGACTTCGGTTCCCAGTGTGACGCTGTAAGCCACGGCGTTCTCACTGGCAAGGCCTGTCTTGTTCACGGCCTGACGATGCACAATGTGATTGGCCGCGGGCAGTTTCTCATCACGGCTAATGGCCTGAGACGGATCAAGATTCGGCACATAGGCAAACACAAACTCATCCAGCACCACCGGATTACCTGCGGCGGTTTGCTGTGCCTTCCATTTTTCAAAGTCCAAGGTTATGACGGAGGACATTTTTTTATTTCCTTATAATGAAGCACCGTAAGTCACGTTCGGTGCGCTGCTTTCCTTGAGGCGGGCACTGTCACAGACGGCAACGCCCACGATATGCCCCACTTTTAATAATAATGGCGGGGTCGGAATGGCAGCGGCATAAGTGCAATACTCGGTGCCCACGCTGCCAACCCGCATCAGCAACTGATTTTTGGCGATCACTTCAAAACGGTAGCGGCGGCAGGTGCGGCCATACTGACGGATGATGTTCATCAGCAAATCAGGGTTAGCCGCTATCTGGCTGTCGCTGAGGCGCAGGATAATCACATCCCAGTCAATGTCTGGCTGGCGTTCGTTGATTTCCACATAGCCAATCCCCAGACGGTCAAAGATGGCAATAAACCCGGCCACACTGCCCGCATCTCTGGCGTTGATAAAGGCGTACTTCACCCGCTTGCGAAACAGCGGCAACGGTTCACCGTTAAAGCGCTGGATATCCCGCTGATAGGCCAGTACCGACAACAGCGCCTCGGAACAGGTTTCCGCGTCCAGTTGCGCCAGCGGCCATTTCAGCCAGTCATATACACCTGACCAGAATGTCCGCGCCGCGCCCAACAGTTTGGCGGGTTCCCCCTTGTTCATCCATGACGGCAGCGCCAGCCGGGTCAGGCGTTCCCTGAACTCAGACATTTTTCACCTCCACCGTCAGCGATTGCAGCCGGGGCACACTCAGCTCACTGAGAATGTCCGCCAATGAAAAGGTCAGTGACTCAATCTCGCTGAACTCACGGTGAATTTCCCGCCCCAAGTTGGAGAAAGAAAAACGCGAGTACGGCCAGGTCTTCTTCACCGGATAATCCGTATTTTCCCGAAAGGCGCAGCGGACAAGATTGGCGACATCCGTTTTCAGTGCTGCTATCTGTTCCTGACTGTAGTTGGCCAGATTGACCACAAACAGCGTCACGGTCAGTGCATGATGCGTTTCCGGCATCGGCAGGCACTGCATATCATCGCCATGCCCGTGATGCCCCTGATTGGTGATGTAATCGTTCACCGCCTCAATAAAAGGCTGGCTGGTCACCCCAGAATCCAGCAACAGATAGGCGTTGGCGGTGCCTGCCCCACGGGGTGCATCATGCAGGAAGAAGATGCGGTCAATGCTTAAGCCCGCCACGGCCGCAATCATGCCCCGATACACCGCATCGGTATGATAATTACCGACTAAGTTGTATTGGTTGCGGCAACGGTCACGCAGATCATCGTCAGATTCTGCATCTGCGCCGGGCGTCAGTAACCAACCCTCTTCATTCTGCACCCGCTCAATACCGGACACCGCCACGGGCAGGATACGAAAATAGCCGGGCGCAAGGTTGAATGCACCGCCTGCACTTTCTGCGGCCACGGGCAGCAAGGCACTGGCAACCCCATCGGCCATCACCACGCTTTCCGTGGTGCTGACCCGGTAGATTTCGCCATTGATGCGTTCAGTCTGGATCACTGTTCCGGCGGGCACGGTGACCGCCGATGCCCCGGCCGCTTTGTAAAAACGGATCACACCCTGAGCGGCAGAAGCTGGCTTGCGTTTCAGGTTCACGCCCCATGCGAACATATCCAGCCATGCGTCCGATGCCGTCGCCAGATACATATTTTTCAGGGTGACGTTGATTAATGCCTCTTTCAGCCACAATACCGGGCGTGTGACGATGGTGTTAATCAGCCGCCAGAACGGGGACATGCGCGAGGTGTTGGTGATCAGCCCGGCTTCATCCACAACGTTGGCGAAAACCTTGCTGATTTCGGTTTCCGTAGTCGGCATTCCGCTATCACGCAGCACTTTTTCGTAGTCAATTGTTGGTTTAGTTTCCATTGCCCACGCTCACATTAATTTGACCAAAATCGTAAGTTTCAGCCGTGATCCATAACTTAGTTAGCGATTCTTCATTGATGCTGACCGTCCCCGGAATAATCCGCTCATCGTTTTCAATCAGAATCACTATCTGTGTGTGAATATCTGCCCGTAATGTCGGGCTTCGTTCAGCAATTAAATTCGTTGCTAATCCACTTTCGATAATTGCGTGAATACAATCCTGACCAATAGAAGTACGGTTATTACAGAGTTGCGGTTCATTTCCTGAATTAAGCGTGAAATCGCGCTCATTAATTAACAAATCAATATATTTAGGCTTATCCATAAGTCACTTGCTCCCATTCCGTTAATTGATCCGGTGTCATTCCGTTGGCAATATTAAACGTCACGCTTTCGATACGTCGGCTGTTATCATTAATAGTCTGTGAATTACCCGCTACTTCGTTAATCAGGCCATTTCTATTAATACCCAGTTTATTTCCACCGGTTAATACACCCGTCGTTTCTGGCGGCTTAATTGCTTGTACTGGTTGGGGCATAGATTGAGGTTGCCCCTGCAAAATGCTATTGGATTGAGTTATCAGTTTCTGGGTATTTTGTCCCATGCCCATATTGGAAACCGTTGCCTTTGCCATTGGCTCGATGGCTGTTTTCTCAATGGTTTTAGTTTCAATGTTAACGCCTGGGATGTGATTTAATGTCTCAACAATACCGTTATAAATACCGTTAAATGACCCTAACAACCAATCCCATAACTCACTGAAAATATTACCAACACTATCAATCATGCTGGAAAACGTATCTACCAATGAAAAATTACTGAACCAGTTACACAGATTATTCCAGCCATCAGCAATCCAATTCCAGACCTTTCCAAATACGTCACCAACCCATTCCGCAGAAGCCGCTAAAACCTTAAAGGCAGCCGTATTCATAATCGCTGCTTTGATTTCATCCCAATTCTGAATCAGTTTATAAATGCCATAGGCCAGCAACGCGATAGCAGCAATAATCAACAATATCGGCCAGCTCATAAAACTAAATGCCACTCCTGCCAACATAGCTGCCACACGGATAACCAGTAATGTTCCTTGTAATATTCTCAGAGCAACACTAAATGCTATGATGGCCGCTTTATAAAGCCAGACCGCTGCCGTTCCCAATTTCATGATCAAGGTAAAAACCACCATAACCCCTCTCACGCCAACCAGAATAAATTTAGAAACTCCCATCACAATATTGGCCACAGCACCGACAACGGAAAAGTTCATAATTGCAAGCACGATATATCCAATCCAGCGGGCGATATTGGGAAATAATTTCAGCCAGCGCACCAATACTTGACTGGTGTCAGCGAGCCAATTGACCAAGAGTTTTATGACAGGCAGCAATTCTAGGCCAATTAGAATATGAAGGTTCTCCCAGATTGCCTGTAATCGCTCCCACGGATCAGCCATTTGTGCCGCCATTTCACGGGTACGCTCCATTCCATCATTCGCACCCAGTGCTGCCATGTTCTTGTTTAACACATCAACATCGTTGAAAAGTGCTTTGACCACGACAGCAGAACCACCGAATGCCGCTTCAATCTCAGCTTGAGCTTTCAGGTTACCTTCAATGCTCGTGCCATATTTGGCCTGTAGTTGCGCCAACATTTCCGGCATAGAGAGCATCTGACCAGAAGCATTGACGAAACTTAATCCCAAACTTTTCGCACCACCCGTTGCAACCGATAAAAAAGCCTCATACGCTTTGCTGGCATCGCCTCCCAATGTGCTCTGTAATTGTCCCAATACGGCCAACTGTTCATCGATCCCCACGCCGAAGTTTGTGCTTGCTTTGCGGGCACCTTCCAGCAGTGCTGTCATTTCCGGCATACTGGTGCCAAATGTTTGCGCCATAAAAACAGCCTTACCTGATAGCTCTTCAGCAAATTGAAGGTGCCCTACAGATTCAGCATGGTCGGAAAACATGGAAAACATTTTCCCCATATAGTTCGCCACATCCGTTGAACTGGTTTTCAGAGCGACAGCAGTGGTGTTGGCTATCTTGGTCATCTGGGGCAATTCTGTTTGCTCCAGCCCTTGCACCGCCTTGTTGATTTCCGTCGCTGATTTCACAAATTCAATGGCCGACTTGCCATACTGTGAGCTAAAGGTCATCGAGTCTTTGGCGATTTTTGCCATGACCCCGCTATCCATTCCCTGCAATGAGGCCGATTTCAAGGCATCATCCATTTGAACCGCGGGTTCAAGGAAGCTATGAGTTGACCAGAATGAATCAGCAATTGTTTGCCCACCCGCTGAGATTTGTCCAAATGCCTTTTGTGATCGCTCAGAAAGGTCAGTAAGTTCCGTTTTTAAACTGGCAATGGGCCGTGTGATTTCACCAATCAGACTTTGTATAAAACTTACATGACTCATGGCTCACCTTTTAACGCCAATGCAATTCCATTTGCAGTTGAAATACGCATATATTCCCAATATCGATTATCCAGCCAAATTGCACGGGCTAAATTTTCTGTATCATCATTCTCATTTGGTAAATAATGACGACGCAATGTTAAGGCTTGTTCGAATAAACTATTCTCTATAGCCTTAACCCTTGCATTTAGTTTTTTATTTCAATTTCCAATTTTGGTGCATATTCGGAATTGATTTTTTCAACCAATTGCATTGCTGCACCCGGGATCTGCAACACTTCATCAAGTGCAGATTTAGACGCTGGCTGAACAATACGGCGCAAATAAGTGACGATCGGCACGATCTTATTGTCCATCGTCATGTCATTGATCATATTATTATAAGCAATAATATTTGGCTCAAATTTAATTTCATCTCCACCAATGATTAAAGTGACAATTTTATTTTCTTTAGCCATGATTAAATTCCTTTATTTTATATTTTCCATAAATCTATTTTTAGATAATTTCTGGTAAACATCTTCCCTGATGTAATGAGTCGCCTACGCATATTAATGCAATAAGAATTTCCTCATATCCTTCCATGAATACCTATATCCTGCATTTTGACATTGACTGAATATCTATTTATCCAATCAAATTGCGAGTGAGTTCTGCTTCCAAATAGGGAATACCATTGATACGCACAAAATCAGGTGAGGTAACAACAAACTTCACTTTATGTGTCATTACACTACCACCTTTGGGATCAACATCCAGAATATCGCTGAGGATCAGTTTGCAACCATAAGCCTCAACTTTCATTTCTTCGTTGCCTGCTTTGGCATACCACATCAAATCAACCGGCTGAATACCTCTCCATGAACCTGCCGCACGTGCTTTGGCCGTCACGATATCCAGATATTTGGTGCTGAGTTCAATTTCCCCTTCTGCCGCTACATCACCGGAGATATAGCCATCCGGCACGCCCTGAGTCTGCGCTGCTGCGGTATTGTCAGTAATAGACAGATTGACCTTTTCAGCATGAACCAGATCTCCATCCATATTAAAATCGACCGATTGGCCGGAAATACGCTGGCTCATTTAGTTCCCTCCCAAATCCAGCAGTAAACTCGCCGTGATCCCTTTAGGGCATTCATAGGTGCGAATGGTGATATAAATTTCTACCGTGTTTTTATTACGCCATGTGATGACAACGTCACCATCCTGAGGTGATTTTACTTCCCCCGGGAATGTCACACCGTTAATTTCGGTACTACGAGACATCTCACGCAAGGTGCGAGCGAAATACGCTTGATGCGTCGCAATACTGCCCGGTGTACTATTTAAACTACGGTTAGCAATTTTCGCGATAGCCTGTAAACGTACACGACGCGCAACTTTATCTACGACACGCAAGTTTTCGATGCTTTGGTAATCCCCGCCTTCCACATCCAATGTGCGGCCATCCGACCAATACATACCGTCATAATCGGGATACCACATCGGTACACTAAGGCGCAGTTTTTCCAGTGCCTGTAGCGTGGCTAAATCAATCTGCTTCCCTTCTCCATCAAGCGGAAAATCCGTTTTTCCCAAGTCCATCAACGGCCCTGTTTGGACACGTGCCGGACTGTCTGCTACGGTTACAGAGCGATTGCACAGACGACCTGCCAACACACCCGCTTCATTTCCCCACAGTGATGGCACTAATTGAACCGAAGCTATGGCTTCACCTTTTTGCAGCTCAGCCAAGCGGGCAACATAATCTGCCCAGCTTTCTTTTGGCTGTGTTCCCTCAACAGACAAAATAGCCCACTGCCAACGTCCAAACTTGGCAATAGTATTTGCCCGCAAGGTTTGTGCTGCTTTGATAACAGCTTTAGTCGCACCAACCGTCAGTACATAACCCTCAACACTGGCAATATGCTGTGCTGCTGTCACCGCCTCGATAAAGGCCAATTCATCTGCTGATTCTGATAAGACATGAACATAACCAGACCAGTTTTGCCCTGCGTTCGCCATCGCCGCCAGTACGTTACGTTTCAACGCGGTATCCGCTGCTCCCAATACGGAATCAAAATCCGTCTGAGTATTCACGGAAATAGTTTTGCCAACGTTGGTTTTTCCTGTTCCAACAAAGAGCAATACCCGCTCAATTTCCTTTGATTCGCCTTGCAGTTGGTTAACTTGGTTAACCTGAACATGTGGCCACATAACTTATTCCTTTATTTATACCCGTGTCCCGTCCTAAATAAAGTTGACACTTTCCTTCATCTCTTTAGGAGAGTGTTATGAAATCAGAAAGTAAACGTACCCAGTGTGATTATTCATTGGCTT
>NZ_NITZ01000089.1 GCF_002632615.1 Xenorhabdus miraniensis | reverse complement strand
TGCAAGACGTTTACTGGCCGAACAACAGAAATCAGAAGAAGCATTGGATATCAAACGCGGCACCGATCCACTGGTCGATTTCTGCGGTTACCTGCTCGCATCTGATGAAGCCGATGGCCTGTTAATCGGCAATGCGGAGATTGTGCCGTTCAATCCCCGCAAGTACCTTTATCACGCTTACCTTGCCTATATGAAAGGCAACAACCTGAATAAATCCATTTCCGTAACCCGCTTTGGCATGGATATGCCGGGTGCACTGGCAGAATATGGACAGCATTACCTGCGCAAAAAAAGCAAATACGGTATTCGTAGCAATATGAACTTGAATATCGACACGGCCAGTGAATGGATGCCAAAACTAACAAGGAATGACCAACCAGATGAATAAATTTCTTCCATCACAACTACTTGTCAAATAAATATAAAAAGTATTCACCACTTTTCACTCTATAATTTAAACCAGATATATCAATGCATTATAGGATGAAGAGTTATTTTAAAACTATCCATAAGTGTTCAACCCTGTTCACCTTTTTTCCGGTTTAAGGTGAAGGGTTGGATAAAGACTAATGATGAGTTTGGTTTCAAGTTATCATCATTTAATTAATTGAATTTAAATAAAAATATTTACAAGTGAACAGGGTGAACAGTTTTATCTCTAATTCTTTAATAGGGTAGGATTGTGAAAAATAGTTTTTCTGGCAGGAATAATATTTTTCAGATTCTATGGGTTATCTGGTTAATACATTAGCCAGATAACCCATAGAAGACAAGCGTAGCGCGTCAGTGTAATTTGAATCTATTGTGTTACGTGAAATTTAAATGATGTAATTAACTGATTTTATTTAAGAAGAGAAGTTAATCACAATTCTCTTTATGTGTCTCTATTTACACTTGAATAGATAAATTATTCTGTTATATCTTGTTCAGTATATGTACTTACGGTAAGTCGTTGTCATTGATAGAGCAACAGGTTTTAGTCGGCTTAGCTTCTCAGATGTAATGAGATCGTAGCTATTAAT
>NZ_NITZ01000088.1 GCF_002632615.1 Xenorhabdus miraniensis | reverse complement strand
CACCCGATATTTACGCCATGCGGTTAGTGCAGATTGTTCGGCATCGGTGGCGATATCCAAATCAACGGCGTCCTGTAATGGTGCAATAGCATGCATCGCTGACAGCAGTGATTGCTGTTTTTGATGCTCTGCCATTTTTTGTAACTCAATTACGGTGTAAACCCGTTTAATGATTTTCGTACCGTCATACTGCCAGTCACCGTGCACATTGAGACCAGTCGGTACGCGATCTGTGTCCAGCTCAACCACACTAAACCCACTCGGATAGAGCGCCGATGCATCAGTACTGTAATTGATAATCAGCCCAGCCGCGTCATACACGATTTTTAACGTCTCTGAGGCAAACAACTTCTGAGCGTCATACCAGTCAATTCCCTCGTCAGACCGTAAATAAACGCAATCACCAAATTTAGGATTATCAGGTTGATAATGTTGGAAATTTTTCCAATTTTTTTTATGCATTTGCTGTCACCCATTCATTATTAACCAGATACTGTATAACATGTAATCGCAGGTTCCGCGCCTCATAATACAGGTCTCTGGTACTGCCGCGTACACCTGTTACCACCTCACCCGGTTTTAACGCAGGAAATATGCCCCGGTCTATCTCGATCTCACGTGAAAAAATCAATCGGATTTTTGACACGTAATTTTTGTCCATCCGATCCTCTGTCGCTAATTTAAACCCATTCACGTAAATGGCTGAATTCTTTATCGATAACGTTGTTTTGCCCGCCACATTCACCAGTTGCAATGCTGAGTCACTGCTCATACAACCGAGTCGATACCGGATATTGCCATTTGCATCCGCAGCCTCTATATAGTTTGCAGCACCGTCAGACTGATTTTTTAACACTAAAAATTGGTCGTTCGTGGTTATCTGTCCCCCTGTTTTATCCAATTTATCATTGAGGGATTTGGTAACCGTATTTTGGCTCATGACATGGCTAGGCGAGTTACCTGAGTATTGTGTGATAGCTGATGCAGGAATGGCATTTTTCGCCAGCTCCACCGTTCCCGCCAAACCAA
>NZ_NITZ01000086.1 GCF_002632615.1 Xenorhabdus miraniensis | reverse complement strand
GGGAAAGTTTCCAGCGTTACAAAGGCGCTGGGCAGCATATACTCGGCCAAGTGCTGTGCCAGTTGCTGGCGCAATTCAGTTGGCATGAGTTCAGTGTCAGGCTGAGGGAGGAGATAAGCCACGAGGCGGGTATCACCCGGGATATCTTCACGGGCGATGACAACTGCTTCGCGTACCCCTGAACACTGAGAAAGACGTGCTTCGATCTCGCCAAGTTCAATGCGGAAGCCGCGCAGTTTGACCTGAAAATCATTGCGGCCCAGATACTCAATGCTGCCATCCGGCAACCAACGCCCGAGATCGCCGGTTTTATACATTCGAGAGCCAGTGACTGATGAGAATGGATCAAGAATGAAACGCTCTGCTGTTAAGGCTGGACGGTTCAGATAACCGCGCGCAACACCGGCACCACTGATATAGATCTCACCGGCAACACCGAGAGGGACTGGCTGGCCTTGCGTATCCAGAATATAGATCCGGGTGTTGGCAATAGGACGTCCGATGGAAGGCGACATTTGGGTCAGGCTGTTTAACGTAGACCAGACCGTGGTTTCCGTTGGCCCATATAAATTCCAGAGCGTAGGAACCTGTTGGAGCAACTGTGTTGCCAGTGTTTCTGGCAGGGCTTCCCCACCGCACAACACCTTAAACTTAGTTGGCAGAGTGAAATCCGATAGTTGCAACAACATACGCCACGTTGAAGGGGTTGCCTGCATGAGTGAGACATTATGGCGAATAATCAAGGCGGCCAATTGCTGTGCATCTGCTGCCTGCGCCTGCGTTGCCAGTATGATTTGTGCCCCCGTCAATAACGGCAGGAATAGCTCCAAAATGGAAATATCAAAGGAGAGAGAGGTCACACTCAGTAAAATATCATCCCCCGTAATACCGGGTTCCTTGCTCATTGAACACAGGAAATTAACCACATTACTGTGCTCAACCATGACTCCCTTTGGTTTCCCCGTTGAACCTGAGGTGTAAATCACATAGGCCAGATTATGGGGGGCCAAACCTAATGTCTGTGCATCAGGATTACTTTCTGTACAGGCGTTGTCTAGAGGAGCATCAAGCAATACAGTAGGCAAATTGCTGTTCAGTGTCTCCAC
>NZ_NITZ01000085.1 GCF_002632615.1 Xenorhabdus miraniensis | reverse complement strand
TCTACAAGGTAGCGCCGTCATGATACCGCCTCGTTCTGCTTTAAAAAAAGACAAGCTGGCATCCGAATATCACCGTCGAAAAATCGATGAATTAGGTGATCCGTTGCTTGTGCTTGATAAGTATGTTGATTTCTCGGCACTGGCTGACACCCTAGACCGTGTCGCGCCACGCATTATTTCTCCCAAAGGTGGACGCCCGCCATTCCCGACTGAGGTGATGGTTCGCATCATTATCCTGAAACATTTCCATAATCTTTCCGATGAAAAGATGGAATATCAATTGCTTGACCGAATGAGCTGGCAACGTTTTTGTCGCTTGACCGATGTCATTAATATTCCAGACCGTAACACGATTTGGTGTTTCGAAAAACGGATTGGGCAGGAAGGTGCCTGCGCGTTGTTTGAAGAGGCGAAGCATCAGCTTTCGGCACAGGGATTCATTCCTAGAGGGGGTCAAATCATTGATGCCACGTTGATTCCAGTTCCCAAGCAGCACAATAAGAAGGAAGAGAATGAACAAATCCGTCAGGGTAAAACCCCGGATAACTGGACAGCAAACAAACGATGCCAGAAAGACACCGAGGCAACCTGGACCCAAAAGCACGGTAAACGTTATTTTGGCTATAAACTTACCATTAATGTCGATACAAAATATAAAGTGATCCGCCATATCGCGACAGGAACCGCTGCTGTCCATGATAGCCCGTTTTTTGAAGCCGTTTTGGATCGGTCAAATACAAGTCGGGACATTTATGCTGATAAAGGGTATGCCAGCCAGATGCGTGAACGTGCGCTGAAGGAACAGGGCTATCGTGTTCATATTCAGAGGAAAGCGTCACGCAATAAGCCCTTATCCGATTGCCAGAAAGGCCGAAATAAGAAAATAGCGAAAACCCGGGCACGAGTAGAACATATCTTTGGCTCATTCTCTCAGATGGGTGAAAAATTTATCCGAACAATAGGCCAGCTGCGAGCCAATTTTGCGATGCTGCTGAAGGCAACCTGCTATGATTTGCAACGTTTGGTTTATTTTGGAAAATCCGGCATTCATGCCTTTTAATTCCGGTATGCGATGAAAAAGCGATGAGTTTATTTTTTTCCTAAAAAAACAAGAAAAAGTCATACA
>NZ_NITZ01000084.1 GCF_002632615.1 Xenorhabdus miraniensis | reverse complement strand
TGTCTAAAGAAAAGTTTGAACGTTCAAAACCGCACGTTAACGTTGGTACTATCGGCCACGTTGACCACGGTAAAACTACCCTGACTGCTGCAATCACCACCGTTTTGGCAAAAACTTACGGCGGTAGCGCTCGTGCATTCGACCAGATCGATAACGCACCAGAAGAAAAAGCACGTGGTATCACCATCTCTACTTCTCACGTAGAATACGATACCCCAACTCGCCACTACGCGCACGTTGACTGCCCAGGCCACGCCGACTATGTGAAAAACATGATCACCGGTGCTGCTCAGATGGACGGCGCGATCCTGGTTGTTGCTGCAACTGATGGCCCAATGCCACAGACTCGTGAGCACATCCTGCTGGGTCGTCAGGTAGGCGTTCCATACATCATCGTGTTCCTGAACAAATGTGACATGGTTGATGATGAAGAGCTGCTGGAACTGGTTGAAATGGAAGTACGTGAGCTGCTGTCTCAGTACGATTTCCCAGGCGACGACACACCAATCATCCGTGGTTCTGCTCTGAAAGCGCTGGAAGGCGAAGCTGAGTGGGAAGCGAAAATCATCGAACTGGCTGAAGCACTGGATACTTACATCCCAGAACCAGAGCGTGACATTGACAAGCCATTCCTGCTGCCAATCGAAGACGTATTCTCCATCTCCGGCCGTGGTACAGTAGTTACCGGTCGTGTAGAGCGCGGTATCGTTAAAGTAGGTGACGAAGTCGAAATCGTTGGTATCAAAGAAACCACTAAAACGACTTGTACTGGCGTTGAAATGTTCCGCAAACTGCTGGACGAAGGCCGTGCGGGTGAGAACGTGGGTGTTCTGCTGCGTGGTACTAAGCGTGATGACGTTGAGCGTGGTCAGGTTCTGGCGAAGCCAGGCTCTATCCACCCACACACTCAGTTCGAATCTGAAGTGTATATCCTGAGCAAAGATGAAGGTGGCCGTCATACGCCATTCTTCAAAGGTTACCGTCCACAGTTCTACTTCCGTACAACTGACGTAACCGGTACTATCGAACTGCCAGAAGGCGTAGAGATGGTAATGCCAGGTGACAACATCAACATGGTAGTTAACCTGATTGCGCCAATCGCAATGGACGAAGGTCTGCGTTTCGC
>NZ_NITZ01000083.1 GCF_002632615.1 Xenorhabdus miraniensis | reverse complement strand
GTGTGAATATAGGCGGCTCTGACGTTTTTTCTTTCTACATGGCTTAACTGGCGTTCGATGGCGTCATCGTTCCATAATCCTGATTCACCCATCGCACCGCGAGCCATTGTTCGGAACCCATGCCCGCAAACATCGATTTTGGTATCGTAGCCCATGCCACGCAAGGCGTTATTAACAGTACTTTCACTCATAACCTTTGTGGGATCGTGATCGTTAGGGAACATGACTTCACAATCACCACTCAGTACATGCAGTGATTTGAACAGAGTAACAGCCTGGCAACTTAACGGCACAATATGCTCGGTTTTCATTTTCATGCCCCGTTCAGAGAATTTCACACCTTCAATGGCTTTTCTTATGGCGGGAATTTTCCAGACTGCATTTTCAAGGTCAAGTTCTTCCCAACGGGCAAATCTCAATTCACTGGAACGGACGAACGTTAATAAAGTCAGCTCGACTGCGATACGGGTGATTAAGCGTCCACGATAGCGAGAAAGTCGGCTCAAAAATTCAGGTAAACGTTCATGAGGTAGGGCGGGATGATGTTTGGATTTAACAGTGGAAAGTGCGCCAGCCATATCATTAGCCGGGTTGGAATCAAGAATATCGTTCTGGACAGCATAACGCATGATGGAAGTTACGCGCTGTTGCAGTCGCTGGGCAATGTCATGTTTTCCATCAGCATCAACGATTTTTATTGGGGCTAAAAGCTGGCTTGTCCGTAAAGTGGAAATATCAAGCCTGCCAATATGAGGAAAAATATAATGTTCGAGGCTGCGTAGAATGCGGTTGCCGTGATCTTCGCTCCAGCGTTTGTTGCTGGCGTGCCAGTCACGGGCGATTTTTTCAAAGGTATGTTTTCCCTTTACTCCAGCATGTGCGTCTTTTTTCTCAGCTTTGGGATCAATACCCTGAGCAATTAGCTTTTTTGCTTCATCTCGTTTGGTGCGAGCATCAGCTAAAGAGATAGCCGGATAGACACCGAACGCCAATCGGTCTTCTTTTTTATCCGTAGGGCGGTAGTACTTCATACGCCAGTACTTCGAGCCACGCGTAGTGACTTCTAAATAGAGACCACCACCATCGGCGAGTTTGTAGGTTTTTTCTTTGGGTTTTGCAGTCTCGATCTGTCGTGCGTTTAGTTTCATTATAAGGGGCACATTTAAAATAGAAGTGTAGGTGCCCCTGATTATGCCCCTCGGTGCATGTTGATTGCAATAGACTAGAGTAGACCTAAAAAG
>NZ_NITZ01000082.1 GCF_002632615.1 Xenorhabdus miraniensis | reverse complement strand
TTAGTAGTGACCGTCAAGGCGGTCACCGAACTCAATCATAAAACGACTCATCGCCATTCGCCAGTCTTGAAGTGGCATCGTCCATTTCTTTGAGGCGGCTTGGATAGCTAACCAGATCACTTTTTTCACGGAGTCGTCGGTTGGGAACACTTTACGCTTCTTGATAGCGTGTCTGATAACGCTATTCAGCGATTCGATGGCATTGGTTGTATAGATAACCTTACGGATTTCCGTTGGAGAGCCGAAGAACGTGGATAAATTAGGCCAGTTAGCCTGCCAACTGCGACTTATCTGTGGGTAGCGGGGATCCCAGGTTTCACTGAACGCCTCCAAGGCTTGAAGCGCCGCTTCTTCTGTCGGCGCCTGATAAATTGTTTTCAGATCACGCGTGACAGCTTTGTAATCTTTCCAGGCCACGAACCGGAGACTATTACGGATCATGTGGACAATACACAACTGAATGCGTGTTTCGGGATAAACGGCATTTATCGCGTCTGGAAAGCCTTTCAGGCCATCAACGCAAGCGATGAGGATATCATTCAGCCCGCGATTTTTAAGCTCTGTGAGCACATTTAACCAGAACTTAGCCCCTTCATTTTCGGCTAACCACATACCTAAAAGGGCTTTCTGCCCCTCAATATTGATCCCCAGCGCGAGAAAAACGGATTTATTGATGACGCGGTTGTCCTGACGGACTTTGAGCACAATACAATCCAGATAAACAATTGGATAAATGGCATCCAGAGGCCGATTTTGCCACTCAATGACTTGTTCCATGACCGCATCAGTGACCTTGGAGATTAAGGCGGGGGACACATCCGCATCATATAACTCTTTGAAAGTGGATACGATTTCACGTGTGGTCATGCCTTTGGCATACAAGGTTAAAATTTGATTATCCATACCGGTGAAACGCGTTTGGTTTTTCTTGATGAGCAAAGGTTCAAAGCTGCCTTCACGATCCCGGGGAGTACTGAGTTCCAGAGGCCCATCGGCCGTGATAACTGTTTTTGAGGAGTATCCATTACGGGCATTCGTGCCTGTTTTGGACTGATTTTTATCATAACCAAGGTGATGGCTCATTTCGGCATTAAGCGCAGCCTCAACACTGAGCTTTTTCAGTAACCGATCAAATTGGTTCAGGTCGTCAGGGGTTTTGAGGTTTTTAGCCAGTTCATTGGCAAGAGCCTGCAATTGTTTCGCGTTCATAAATCAACCTTATTTTGATAGTAAATTAAACATATCAAGATAAGGCAAATACACAATTTAATTTACAGGCTC
>NZ_NITZ01000081.1 GCF_002632615.1 Xenorhabdus miraniensis | reverse complement strand
GGCAAGGCGCGGCGATCCAGCTTGCCGTTCAGGGTCAGCGGCACAGATGCAATGCGGGTAAAGCTGGCCGGCAGCATATAATCCGGTAAACGGCCGAAGAGGTAATTCATCAGGGTGTCATCGGACAGGGCTTCCTCTGCCACCAGATAGGCGGCCAGCACTTTATTCCCCTTGTGCTCGCGGTCAATCACCACGGCCTGTTTCACCTGCGGATGAGAAGCAAGGGCGTTTTCAATTTCGCCCAGTTCAATGCGGTAACCGCGGATTTTGACCTGAAAGTCATTGCGCCCCAGATATTCCAGATCGCCGTTCGGTAACCAGCGCACCAAATCACCGGATTTGTACAGGCGGGTATAGCCTCTGGCTGTGTCTTCTGCGGTGGCAAAGGGATTCTCCACAAAACGCTCGGCGGTCAGTTCAGGCCGGTTTAAATACCCCCGTGCCAGCCCGGCCCCCCCGATATACAGTTCTCCGGGGGCCCCGATGGGAGACAGGTTTCCCTGTTTATCAAGAACATACAGACGGGTGTTATGAATAGCCCTGCCAATATTCGTTGCGATGTCCCCGCTTTGATATTCCTTCACGGTTGCACAGACCGTCGCTTCTGTTGGACCATAACCGTTTAACATACAAGCGTTTTTACTGAAATGTTCAAGGAAATCTAAGGTTGGCGATTCTCCCCCCGTCACTAATGTTTGTAAGGAGGGTAAGTCAGCACCGTTTAATAACTTCAGTATCACTGGCGGTAAGATGGCGGTTTCAATACCTTCTTGCTGAATAAGTTTTTCAATGGCTGGGGCATTACGTTCTGTTTCGCTGCAAATGTAAATGGTAAGGCCGTTAAATAAACTGGAAAACAGTTCGAAAACAGAGCCATCAAAGACATAAGCGGCAAACATTAATATTTTTCTTTTCTTTGCAATATTAAAGATGTGGGTTTGTGTCACATTTAAGTGGGCGACATTTTTATGCTCAATCATGACACCTTTTGGCTGGCCGGTGGTGCCGGAGGTATAGATGATATAGGCCAAATCAGTGGGTTTGTTGATTGGCGCCGGATTTTCCACAGACTGGCCTGCGGTAACTGTCAGGTCATCTGTGGCTATCCGTGCCGGCGGTTCAGCGAGTGTTTGGGTATATGCCGCCAGTGCCGCCAAATGATGTTGCTGAGTCAGCACACACGAGGTCTGGGTATCCTGTAGAATAAAATTGACGCGTTCCGCGGGATATGCCGGTGAAATAGGCACATAAGCGCCACCCGCTTTCAGCACGGCCAGAATACTGATCACCATTTCCAGACTGCGGTC
>NZ_NITZ01000080.1 GCF_002632615.1 Xenorhabdus miraniensis | reverse complement strand
TGTCTAGTCCTGATATACGTTGACACTTATTTTACTCATCACCGCCTGATGATGTACGTCATCGGGCGTTTGATATTTTAGGGCTAAGTGGGGTCGGTATCGATTATAAATCTCTATCGATTCACTCACCATTGTCGTCGCTTCTTTAAGATTAGCGGGCTTACAGAGTAAAAATTCGTTTTTCAGTATCCCATTGACCCGTTCTGCCAAAGCATTCTGATAACAATCGTAGCCGTCTGTCATTGAGCACATGACGGCATGGTATTCATGTAACGCCTGATAGGATTTGGAACAATATTGCAATCCCCTGTCTGAATGATGGATCAGTGATTGCCCGGTCAATTTTCGGCCTCTTAAGGCCTGTTTATACGCCTTGATGACCGAGTCTGTTTTTAGGTTATCGTGGACATGATACCCCACGATTTTACGTGACCATGCATCCGTGACCAGACTTAAATACGCCTCCCCTGTTTTCACCGGAAGGTAGGTGATATCGGCAACCCAGACTTGTTCCGGCCCCGTTGGGGTGACCTGATTGGGACCGGCTTTGAGTAAATTAGGGTGACAGTAAAAACGATGATGGCTGTGCGTCGTTTTGTGATAAACCCGCCTGGGCAGGACTAGCTGATGATGGTTTCTCAGTAAATCGAACAGACGATCACGGCCTATTTTCAAAGCACATGAGTGATACAGCAGGTGCTGAAGCTTTCTCGTGCCAATACGGGGTTGCTTGACGCGTATTAACTGGACTTGCATCAGCACCTCGTGCTCCTGCCTCGCTTTTATGGCTGCCCGCTGACATTGCTGATAATAGGCCTGGCGTGTGAGACCCAGATAACGGCAACACTGAACCACCGTGAAGCCCGCTATTTTTTTCTCTTGGATAGCCTGCCTCGTGGCTTTTTTACGATACTGACTCCATAGTCCCGTTTTAAAACCTCAACGACGGCCTCAAAAAATTCGGCTTTCTTTTCCATTTCAGTCAGTTGCTGTTCAAGTTCTTTGATGCGTTGCTCAGGTGTGAGGGAGGAGGATGTAGTCATAGGTGCTCCGTGAGGATGGAAAGGGGTACAACCCAGACTCCAATCTAACTGACCATGCTTCCTAAGCCAAACTAAAACGGTTGAACGTCCTTGAATACCGTATCGAGACTGGGCTTGTTTGTAAGTCATCTCGCCTTTTTCAACTTGTTCAACAACCGCCAATTTAAAAGCCAATGAATAATCACACTGGGTACGTTTACTTTCTGATTTCATAACACTCTCCTAAAGAGATGAAGGAAAGTGTCAACTTTATTTAGGACGGGACA
>NZ_NITZ01000008.1:113746-202578 GCF_002632615.1 Xenorhabdus miraniensis | reverse complement strand
ACAGTGAACCACGGCGGCCTTCAATCGTGCCGTCATCCACGACTGTGCACAGCTCAGAAGCCACTTTTTGCCCAATCTGACCGGAGAAAACAGACGTTCCCCGACGGTTGAAATCTCCTTCCAAACCATGACCGACTGCTTCATGCAGTAAAACGCCCGGCCAGCCAGCACCCAATACAACTGGCATAGTTCCCGCAGGTGCCGCAACCGCCGATAAGTTGACCAGTGCCATGCGTACCGCTTCACGGGCAAATTGTTCTGCCAGAACTTGACCATCTTCGGTTTGCAGGAAATATTCGTAACCGTAACGAGCACCACCACCACTGCCTCCGCGCTCACGCTTACCATCTTCTTCTACCAAGACGCTAACGGAAAGACGCACCAACGGACGAATGTCTGCGGCCAATGTGCCATCTGTTGCCGCCACCAGCACCTGCTCATAAACACCGGTCAAGCTGGCATTAACTTCTTGTACCCGGGGATCTTCTGCTCGTGCGATTTGATCAACCCGGTGCAGCAAAGCAATCTTCTCTTCCCTGCTCATGCTCTGCAAAGGATCAACTGCCGGATAAAGTGCCTTATGTGTCACTGCACCTAATGTATGTGCAATGCCATTGCCCGCTTCTCTCACAATGCTGCGTGCTGCGTGTGCACTTTGCTGTAGAGCATTCAGTGTGATTTGGTCAGCGTAAGCAAACCCTGTTTTTTCTCCGCTAACCGCGCGGACTCCCACACCTTGATCGATATTATAGGAGCCATCTTTAATGATGCGGTCTTCCAGTACCCATGTTTCATGGAAACTGGATTGGAAATAGAGGTCGGCATAGTCCAGACGACGTTCCGCCAGTTGACCCAGAACAGAGAATAAATCTTGATGACTCAGATTATTAGCAGCCAGTAAATGTTCACTGACATAAGTTAAACTCATAGTAATTACTCTTTACCTTAATTTGTATTCTTTTTTATCAAAGAAGTCAGTTGTGGACGGAATCGATTGTGTTTCACCACTTTGATCTGCTCACGCATATGAGTCAGACTATCCGGCCGGATATTAAGCTGTAATGCGCTGACGGTCAGAGGATTTTTCTTGATGACTTCTCCCCAACCACTCACCGCCATTGAGTGCCCCCATGTCCTGCGAGTGCCATGTACGCCAACCTGAGCGGGTGCCAGAATAATACATTGATTCTCAATGGCACGGGCTCTCAGCAAGGGTTCCCAATGCGCCTTACCTGTCAGGCGGGTGAAAGCCGCCGGAACGGAGATAAGTTCCGCACCTTGTTCACGCAATGCCTGAAATAACCCCGGAAAACGCAGATCATAACAGATAGTCATCCCCAAACGTCCCACAGGGGTATCGACAACGGTAATGTGTTCCCCACGCTGATAAATAGTAGATTCATTATAGGAACCATGCTCATCGTTAATATTGACATCAAACATGTGGATTTTATCGTAACGGGCACGGATTTCGCCCTGATCATCAAACAATAAGCTACTGCTTGTGATGCGAGAGGGATCTTCCCGGCTGATCATCGGCATAGAACCAATCAACAACCAGATACCGTAACGTTGTGCCATTTCACTCACAGCCTGCTGCAATGGGCCACTTCCCTGCACTTCTGCATATTCACGGTAGGTATCGGCATCCGCAAACAATAAAGCATTTTCTGGCGTCAGCACCAATTGTACTGTGTCTGGCAATTGCTTAATCTGTTGTTCAATCTGCGCTAAGTTATGTTTAACGTTTGTCCCACTGCATAATTGTAAGAGTGCAACATTGACATTTCTCATGGCCCTTTATTCTCCTTAAGCTGACGTAAAACTTCATCAATTTTAGGTTGTTCGAAGCTGCCCGTTAGCCGATAGCGAATCACTGATATCTTGCTCCATAGCGGCCCCAGCACTTTTGTCGCTGCAAAAACCGCAGCACCAGCCACAGGGTTGACCGCAAAGGCTGTCGCGACCCCTACCGTTGCCGAAATTTCTGGCGTAATGACTAATTCCATATTGATCTGACGACGAACTAAGTCAGTCACCCCCGAGGCATTGATATCCGCTGCTAATCCATCAATGAGAAAATTATCGGCATGTATGACCCCATTTTTTATCGTTGCATCGCCACGAATGGAATCAAAGGCAAAATCATTACTGAATGTGTCACTGAAATCCAATTGTAATTTACGCAACAACGCATCAAAACTGATAAGTCTTAGTAATTGCCCTGCTCTGCCGCCCCCCAATTTGGCGATGGCGCCCTTTTTCATATTTGCGGTCAGCGTCCCATTCAGGGTTTTAAGATCGGGTTGCCACGGGACATCCTGCCACTTCAAATTGAAATCAAACTTAAAAGGTGCATCAACTATCGGGACAATAAATCCGAGATAAGCCACCATATCATCGAATTTTTTCCCCGAGAGTTGCCCTTTGGCTTGGGTATAATTTCCTGCGTTGGTTTCATGCCAACTGCCGGACAGTGTCAGTTTTCCTGCGCTATTTTCTACTTTCCCGTTGGTCAGGATCAGGGAATCACCTTGCGGTATAAACGATGCTGATACTTTGCCGAGTTTTAGCCCGGCGATCCAGCATTCTGTACATTCAACATTCAATTCCGGCCAACTGCTCAGGGAATAATGGGGAGGTGACGCCTTATCCGACGTTAACTTATTGGCCTCAACCGACGGATCCGTTGCAAACGAGGGATCGTAATAAAGATAATCGATTAACGCCCGAACCTGTTTATTATCTTGAATCCACAGATTGCCACTAATATCCTGCCCCACGGCATTGACGCTAGTACCATCAGCGTGTTGAACAATATTGAATGTGAGATCATCCCAGCGCTGCCCGGCAAGATCCAGTGAAGGCAACGAAATTTCGAATACACTTGGCCACCGGAAGCCATCATCATTTGATGAATTCCAATTCAGCGGCGCAATCAGCGCCAATAATTTTTCACCGTCAATTGCCGGTAGTTTTAACGCCAACAGTGATTTTTCTGGCAGGACAGGAATTTCAACACCATTCGAATGAAAAATACCTCTTTGCAGCCGGACATGCTTTTCATCCAACTTTTCTTCCAACTTTTCTTCCAACTTCCATTGGCTATTGAACGCATATTGTCTGCCTATTGAGCCTTTCATCTGGAATTGGTTGATATTGCCTTCTGCAAAAACATTAACCTTATTCCATTCTTGCAGGGATTCTGTGTCCAATGCAGGCAATGTACTCTTGATATGTGACAAATCTGCATTGACAGCAACACGATATTTTACGTCGTTCTTTGAAGCTCGATTACTTGGCGGTATCGTAATATTCACGTTCCCCTGCCAATTCAGCGTACCGGACAACTTACGGCGAATTTCAGCAGGAAGTTCCGGTAATGTCTTCGCTGTCCAACGTGCATCTAAATTGACATCCACCTGATAATGTTTTGCTAAGTCCTGAGTGGAAAACCGCAGTGACAAAGGGTTTCCAAGCCAGTGGGCAGATAGATTGTCACTTTTTAAGTTGCCATTTTCAAAGCGAAATTTGCCGCTAAGGTGTTCCATCCTGCTATCTAATGGCTTGATGAAGAGACTGGTATCTTCTAGCGCCACCTCTCCCCTGGCATTGACTTCACCGTGTTTCAAAGGAATGTCCAAGTGAAGCCTGCCATCCACTTTACCATCAAGTTGCAGGCTATCCAGTGCGCTGCCAATCGAATCCGCCATCGGGCTGTGGTTAAAATAATCATGGATATTCTGTCCATCCCCGGATATTCCGGCATCGATAAATAGCTGTTGCTTACCATAATCTGGAATCACTGCTGAAACTTCGGTGGCATCCACGTCCCCCAGCTGCGCTTTCATTGCCTGCATCTGTAATCCGTTATTTTGGAAATTCAGGTCAATATCTAAATCAAACAGGGCTGGCCAATCGGGTTGATATTGAAATGTCGCATGGCGCAGAGGTACAAAAATCTGGAATTGGCCGTTGTTTTGTTTAAAAGGGAAATCATGGGGATTGCCCCGAAAAACCAAAGTGGCATTATCGACCTTTCCCTTGATCAAAGAGGCCGTCAGATAGTCAGTCAGGGATTCCCCCATCAGTGGTTTGGGAAAATAACGCCATGCCTCACCGATATCATTCACCCGAACCCCGGCGAGCATTTTCAATAAAGGTTGATCATTTTGTGGTTTCAGGTAGTGAAAGTTTCCATTAAGCCACAGTGAGTTTGCTTGCAAATCCAGCCCCTGGCTCCAAACTTCCAAGCCATTCTGGCTATCTTTCCAAATAATCTGCCCTTCGCTGCTGGCAATATTGAGCGGGGCCTGAAACATACTGCCATAATCAATGGTGCTGTTTTTCAAGCCAAAGGTGAGATTACCCCACTGTTTATTGCCTTCCAACATACCACTGAAATGGTCGGCTGACGGCAGGTCTTTCCAGCGTAACCAGCTCACATCCTGCCATTTCATGCGAATTCCCAAATCATCAGGCAATTCAGGGGTAATATCGAGGGCAAAACTATTTAACGTACCTTTCGGTTGCCAGTGCTGCCAATCCTTGACGATATCCGGCGTCACAAAAGAGAGTATTGGCAATAGCCCATTTAAACGCTCCAGCCGGATATTCTCAGCCCGTATCCGCCAATGGTCTTTATCCTGATATTTACGAGCGTCCTTAAGATAGAACGCTGAGATATGCCCCGTCGGCCACTGCTGACCGTTGGTTTTCAGGTTTGCCAGATTTGGAACATTAAACAGCCATCCTTCATCCTGACGACGCATCTGTAAGAGTAAATCATTCACCACAAGCTGGTGTTTTTCATTTTCCAGATGCCAGTTGGCTTCCCCTTGCTTTAGTTGCAAACGCCCACTATCAATTCGCCCTTTCTTTAAGGTAATCCAACTCGCCAGACTGAAACGGGCATTTTCCAGCCCTGTATTATCCTTTAACCAACGGCTTAACCACAGCCGCGTATCGATATCATCGGCTTGTAAATAAATAACGCCATTATCCAGAACGCCATTGATATCGTTCAGATCCAACTTGACTTGTACAATACCTTCCTGACTATTAAGGCCTTCCTGACGATTAAGTGAAGAAAGATTGACACTGCCTTGTGCCCGATGGCGATGATCTTTATTCAACCATGTTAGTTGCGGTAATTGCAGTTCCGCCTTTTCACCGGATGGCGTGAGAAAAACCAGGCTGCTGTCATGCAAATTAAAATGATTGAACTGTTCCAGAAACAGAGAAGAAAGGCTATTCGGTTCAGACAGCATGCTTTCGCCATCTTGCCCAAACAGTCCCTTGTCATAATTCACCTGAAGCTGATAAAAAGACAAATCCCGAAAATACCAGCGCCACTGCAAAAGTGAACGCCAGATATCCAGAGAAAGTGTGATTTTTTTAGCATCAATGCCGATATGCTCCGACTTCGCACTGATATCCCGGATTTCCAGACTGGGGCCAAATGGCTCCCAATGACCAGTGATGTAACCAATATCGACAGCGATATCCGTCGCGGCAGCAATTTTTTCTGTCAATTGCTGACGATATTCATTGATATGTGGCAGGAAGAAACGTAACCCGCTGACAAGCAAAGCCACAATGATAATGGCTATTGCGGCTGTCGCTAATAATATCCCCGGCAGTCGCCTCACACATTTCTCCTTGGTTGTCAGCGCGATTTATTTGAAAAAACAGAATCTATTTAAAAACAGACTCGCTGCAAATGGGTGCCTTACATCATCACAACGTCAAATTGCTCCTGACTGTAAAGTTGTTCTGTCTGTACTTTGACCTGTTTTCCCACAAAGATTTCCACTTCCGCCAACACGTGAGATTCATCCCCTTTCAGGGCATCACTTACGGCTGGAGAGGCATAAACCAGAAAACGATCTGCATTAATTGCACGATTAACACGCACAATTTCGCGTAAAATTTCATAACATACGGTTTCAACGGATTTCACCGTCCCACGCCCCTGACAGGTCGGGCAGTTATCACACAGAATATGCTCAATACTTTCTCGTGTACGCTTACGCGTCATTTCCACCAATCCCAATTGGGAAAAACCATTGATGGTGGTTTTCACACGATCTTTATTCAATGCCTGCTCTAAGGAAAGCAATACGCGGCGACGGTGTTCTCCATTACTCATATCAATAAAATCAATAATAATAATGCCGCCTAAATTACGTAACCTTAATTGCCTGGCGATCGCTTGTGCTGCTTCGATATTGGTATTAAAGATAGTCTCTTCCAGATTACGGTGTCCAACAAAAGCACCGGTATTAATATCGATTGTTGTCATGGCTTCCGTCTGATCAATAATCAGATAACCACCCGACTTTAATTCCACCTTACGTTCCAGCGCCCGCTGAATTTCAGTTTCCACACCATACAGATCAAATATCGGCTGATTGCCCTGATAATGTTCTAATTTGGCGTTCATTTCAGGAATATATTCATCAATAAATTCCTGTAATTGGGTAAATGTCTGGCGGGAGTCAACCCGAATGCGATCAAGGGAAGCCCCGACAAAATCACGCAAAATACGCTGGGCCAGCGCCAATTCACCGTAGACTTTATTTTTTGTGATATTACGTTTCTTACGTTCAATCACCTTACTCCACAAGCGCTTCAAAAATGCCGCATCTTGCGCCAGTTCTTCGGTTCCCACACCTTCGGCAGCAGTACGGATAATAAACCCGCCATGCTCATCACAATAATCCATGACAATGCTTTTCAGACGGTCACGCTCTTCTTCGCTCTCTATCCGCTGTGAAACACCCACATGCGATGCCCCCGGCATAAATACCAGATAACGTGATGGTAAAGTGATATCTGTCGTTAAACGAGCGCCTTTTGTGCCCAGAGGATCTTTCACCACCTGTACAATCAGATCCTGTCCCTGACGCACCAGTTCGGCGATGTCCCTGACATGAAAATTCTTCCGCTCTTCACCGGCAATACACTCAGTATGGGGCATAATATCCGAAGCATGCAAAAAAGCGGCTTTCTCCAGCCCGATATCCACAAAAGCCGCCTGCATTCCGGGCAAAACCCGGCTCACGCGCCCTTTATAAATATTTCCTACAATGCCCCTTCTGGCTTCCCGTTCAATATGGATTTCCTGCAAGATACCGCCATCAATATAAGCAACCCGCGTTTCGGATGGTGTTACATTAACTAATAACTCTGCTGTCATGAATAATTCTTCCCATCAGCTAACGCTAAAAACCGTGTGATTAATTCGTTCGTTTCCACCAATGGTAAGCCGACAACAGCATGGTAACTGCCATTAATTTTTCTGACAAAACAGCCGCCTTTACCCTGAATGCCATAAGCCCCGGCTTTATCCATTGGTTCTCCAGTTGCAATATATTCCTGTATTTCCGGTTGGGATAACTGGCGGAATATCACATCTGTAATGACTTTCTCACTCAAGGTCTGTTGACTGTTCGATAAAGCGACAGCCGTGATAACCTGGTGGCACTGGCCTGACAAAGCGTTCAGTATTTCAGCGGCGTGTTGTTGATCGCGGGGTTTTTCCAGAATGCGGTTATTCAATACAACAATGGTATCAGCTCCCAGAACGGGGTGATCATGTGGCGCAATGGCGACCCCAGCCTGTGATTTTTCTCTGGCTAATCGAGTGACATATTGCTCTGGAGACTCCCCTTCACGCCATTTTTCTTCAACCTGAGGTCTCAGGATCTCAAAATTAAAATCTAACAATTCCACCAGCTCACGCCGTCTTGGCGAGCCAGAAGCTAAATAAATGGTTTTCATCGTGGGTCATCCTTAGAGTTGATCTCAACCGGCTATTTTAATTCGTCATCGTTTTAATTTGTCATGGTTTTAATATGACATGGTTTTAATATGACATAACTTTGCCCGCTTTTAACGAACTGAAAACTGACGGCGGATTTTCCGCATTAATAAGAACAGCCAAGGCCAGAGAATACCATTGACGACCCCATTCCAGAACACTTCCGGATGGAATACTGTCTTCGGCAATACAACGTGGGCTAGAAAAACGCAGAGGTTCACCAGGCTTGAAAGACCCAACACGACCAGAGCTTGCTGCCAGAGTGACATATTACGGATAAGCTGAAATTTGAAAGCCACCAGAAAACTGATCATGCTGAACGCCAGGGCATGTGCGCCCAGAATACTTCCGTGCAGCAAATCAGTGATAACCCCCAATACAAACCCGGTCCCCACACTGACGCGATGAGGAAGTGCCAGTAACCAGTATATTAAGCACAAAAATAATAAAGCAGGCCGGAATACAAAGAACTGCTCCGGCCACGGCATAATTTGCAGCACTATCGCAATCAGGAAAGATAACCAAATAACCCAACTTCTTCGGCTATGGTACTGACTCATTAACGATTTCCTGTTGATGATGGTTTTAGTGATGGCTTTTCGGCTGGCCTTGTTTTTTCAACCGGATTTATTGCAGATGATGTTTGGTTTTCATCTTTCGCTTCGCCTGATTTCGGTGTCAGCAACTGCGGTGCCTCATCCGATGGATTTGGCAATACCTGCGGTAGCATCTGCATCAGCCGCTCATTAGCGGCACGGTATACTTCCGAAGGCGGCAATGGCTCAGATGGATTGTTATCGGCACCCCATAACAGCAACAGATAGCGCAAGCGTCGCAATTCAGCCAATGGACGAGCCTGAATCACTGCTTGAGCCCGCTGGTTATCAATTTTAACAGAGGAAACTACCGCCACAGGATAACCTTCCGGAAAACGCCCGCCCAAACCCGATGTCACCAATACATCACCTACGCGAATATCAGTATCACTCGGCAGAGGTTCTAGCTGGAGATCGTCTGTACATCCTGCTCCGCCAGCAATAACGCGAATATCATTACGCAGTACCTGTACAGGCAGTGCATGAGTCGGATCGCAAATCAGTAATATCCGGCTGCTCAATTGGCTGACCGAAATGACTTGCCCCACAACCCCCCGATCACTGATAACAGGCTGCCCTTCATAGACGCCATCTTTAGCGCCTTTATCTATGACAACCTGATCGCGGTAGGGATCCATACCTCCTGAAATCACCTGCGATACCATCATATGTTCATCACTACGCAAAGGCGATCCCAATAATTCACGCAAACGGGCGTTTTCATGTTTCAATTGCCCCAACAGTAACAAGTTACTGCTCTGCAATCGTAATTCATTACGCAGGGTTCGATTTTCTAATTCAAGTTGGTTGCGGCTGGTCAGAGATTCAGAAATACTGTCCAAAAATTGGCGCGGCCCATTGGCAAGAAAATAAAACGGACTCACAGCCGTATCCATATAGCTACGGACTTTATTGAAAACACCGAGGCGGCTGTCTGCCACAATCAGAATAATGGCAATAATAACAGCAAAAAAGAGTCGTAGTTGCAGAGAAGGCCCTCTGCTGAAAATCGGCTTCATAAATTGCGCATTGTTGGGCTGTGTTGTCTCATTAATGATAAAACTCCGGAATAATCAGCAAGGAGGCTACAAGAACATATACCGGCCTCCCAGCTCGCAGAGTTACTTTCAGTCTTCGCTGAACAGATCGCCACCGTGCATGTCGATCATTTCCAGCGCCTTGCCGCCGCCACGGGCAACACAGGTGAGAGGATCTTCAGCCACAATAACAGGAATGCCAGTCTCTTCCATCAACAAACGATCAAGATTACGCAGTAACGCACCACCACCAGTCAGTACCATACCACGTTCAGAAATATCAGAAGCCAATTCTGGTGGGCACTGCTCCAGAGCCACCATGACAGCGCTAACAATGCCGGTCAGCGGTTCTTGCAGGGCTTCAAGAATTTCATTGGAATTCAGGGTAAAGCCGCGGGGTACACCTTCTGCAAGGTTACGGCCACGCACTTCAATTTCGCGTACTTCATCTGTCGGGTAAGCAGAACCAATTTCATGCTTGATACGCTCTGCTGTTGCTTCCCCGATCAGGGAACCATAATTACGGCGAACATAATTGATAATGGCTTCATCAAAACGGTCTCCACCGATACGCACAGAAGAAGAATAAACCACACCGTTCAGGGAGATAACAGCAACTTCGGTGGTTCCTCCACCAATATCCACTACCATTGAGCCTGTTGCTTCGGAAACAGGCAAACCTGCACCGATTGCGGCCGCCATTGGCTCTTCAATCAGGAATACTTCGCGGGCACCTGCACTTTGGGCAGATTCGCGAATGGCGCGACGCTCAACCTGAGTCGCCCCGACAGGCACACACACCAGCACGCGCGGGCTTGGGCGCATGAAACTGTTATTGTGAACCTGCTTAATAAAATGCTGTAACATCTTTTCCGTGACATAAAAATCAGCAATAACACCATCCTTCATAGGACGGATAGCTGCGATATTACCCGGAGTACGTCCCAGCATCTGCTTTGCTTCCAGCCCTACGGCTGCAACGCTTTTTGGTGAACCGGCTCTGTCTTGGCGAATGGCAACAACAGAGGGTTGATCCAATACTATTCCTTGACCTTTGACATAAATAAGGGTATTGGCAGTACCCAAGTCAATGGACAAATCGTTGGAAAACATGCCACGAAATTTCTTTAACATAACGAAAGGATAATCCTGCAAGCTGGGGACGGAGATTGTCCGTCTACTCTACCAACCACATGAAGCAGCGACAAGGCGCATAATTAACTACTTTTACTACTTCAATAAAAGTGGCTACGTTATTCACATCAGAAACACGATATTCTACGTTACTTTTCTCTGACGGAGCAGAAAAAAACTGCATAAAAATGGGTTAATTTCACCAATAACCTCAACACCGCATTCCAAAATCACCTGATGCACCAAAAAACCAACATTATAGTGCATATTGTGGAGCTACCACCGCGTTTTTCGAGCTTCCATATTGCTCTATAATCATTTCAGTAAGTTCAACCAATATTCACTTTTTCTTAAAAATTTTCTTCTTCCTGCTGTCGTCAGGAATAGTTTCCTAAGTATAAAAGTAATAGATGAATTTGTGAGGCTGAGGATTGGATTTGAAAAAAATATCGTCACTGTCAACGGCAAGTAACGAAAATAAGGATTATTCCGAGCCGGTTATCAAAAGCACTCTCCTTATTGTTTCCTGTATATTATTATCTTTTACAGTGCCATCCTGAATAAAAATAAGTAACTACAGTTTTGCCACTCTCTATCACAATATCGTTGCCTGCCCGTTTCAGCTTATTTGATTTTATCTATATTGTGGTGAAGCAGAATTTTGTGGTGAAGCAGAATTGTGATCAAAAAAAGTTGTGATGATGCCAAACAGGTAATGGTATCAGCGAGATACTCAGCAAGGGAGAATGACCATGAAAGCCTTATTGCTTGACCAACACGAGACATTAACAGCGTCTATTCAGGATATTGATACATCTCAATTACCCTCAGGTGCTGTGACCGTCGATGTTCATTGGTCAACACTCAATTATAAAGATGCCCTTGCCATTACAGGTAAAGGTAAGATCATCCGACAATTTCCAATGGTACCGGGAATCGATTTTGCCGGTGTTGTTCATCATTCCGAAGATCCGCGTTTTCATGTTGGCCAGCACGTTTTACTGACCGGCTGGGGTGTGGGAGAAACACATTGGGGCGGGCTGGCAGAACAAGCAAGCGTGTCTGGTGACTGGTTGACTCCATTGCCACAAGCATTAACTGCCCGGCAAGCAATGATCATCGGCACGGCGGGCTTTACGGCCATGTTATGCGTCATGGCGCTGGAACAAGGCGGAGTAATACCTGAAAGCGGAGATATCGCCGTGACAGGTGCCAGTGGTGGTGTTGGCAGCACGGCGATTACTCTGCTGTCACAACTGGGTTATTCTGTCGTCGCGATTAGCAGCAAATCCGATAATCAAGATTACCTGCTTTCACTTGGCGCAAAAGCGATTCTGCCTGCCAGTGACTTTAACCAGCCGTCACGTCCATTAGAAAAACAGCGTTGGGCAGGGGTAATTGATACCGTCGGAGGCAATATATTAGCGGCCTTACTGGCACAGGTGAACTATAACGGTACAGTAGCCGCCTGCGGTATGGCGAGTGATGGCCATTTGCCCGCCACCGTCATGCCTTTTATCCTGCGTAACGTCCGTTTGCAAGGTGTGGCATCCGTGACAGTGCCGGCTTCAGAACGCCCCGCCATTTGGCAACGCTTGCAAACGCTGCTGCCTGATTCTTTCTATCAACAGACAGCCAATGAAATCACTCTGGATCAGGTTATCGAATATGCCAATAAACTGATTAACAATCAGGTCACTGGCAGAACAGTCGTGAAGGTGAGGTGAAGGGGAAGATGTGCTGATAAGACCAGTATTTAGCTGCTAAATGCCACGATATGTTTATAATGTCGGGCTTTATCGTCAAATTTACAAATCTAGTTATCAGAAAGAGATGACAAACCGTTGACATCGAGTTATCTTGGTCGATTGTTGACAGATTGCCGGAGATACCCGCACAATGGCAGACAAGTTTCGCATTTTACTCTTGAATGGCCCCAACCTGAACTTGTTGGGAACACGAGAGCCAGAGACCTACGGCAAGTTAACGCTCGATGATATCGTTAACAAACTGTCAAAAGAAGCTCACCAATCGGGAGCCGAATTATCCCATCTGCAATCCAATGCAGAATATGAACTGATAGAGAGAATTCATTCAGCGCGGGGCAATGCTGATTTTATTTTGATTAACCCTGCGGCATACACGCATACCAGCGTGGCACTACGCGATGCACTTCTGGCAGTGAATATCCCATTTATTGAGATTCATCTCTCCAATGTGCATGCCCGTGAGCCATTCCGCCACCACTCATATCTTTCCGATGTTGCAGTAGGCGTAATCTGCGGGTTAGGTGCAGATGGTTATAGTTTCGCATTACAGGCAGCGGTCAACCGCTTGTCAACATTAAACTAATTATATAAGAGTACGGAATCACACTCATGGATATTCGTAAGATAAAAAAATTGATCGAGCTGGTTGAAGAATCTGGCATTTCTGAACTGGAAATTTCTGAAGGTGAAGAGTCAGTACGCATCAGCCGCGCGACGGTAGCACCCGCGATGCCAGTGACTCAACAATATATTTCTGCACCTGTTCATCAGCCGGTACAAGCCGCTGCTCCGGCTGCGCCAGCCGCTGCTGACAAACCGGCAGAAATCAGCGGTCACACAGTCCGCTCCCCAATGGTCGGTACGTTCTACCGTTCACCAAGCCCAGATGCGAAACCTTTCATTGAAGTCGGCCAGCATGTCACTCAGGGCGAAACCCTGTGCATCGTCGAAGCCATGAAAATGATGAACCAGATCGAAGCGGATAAAACCGGCGTAGTGAAAGCGATTCTGGCTCAAGACGGTCAACCTGTTGAATTCGACGAGCCATTGGTCGTCATCGAATAACGAGGCGTCCCCATGCTTGAAAAAATTGTCATTGCTAACCGCGGTGAAATAGCACTGCGTATCCTGAGAGCCTGTAAGGAGCTTGGGATCAAAACCGTTGCTGTACACTCTGCGGCAGACCGTGACCTGAAGCACGTCCTGCTGGCAGATGAAACCGTCTGCATCGGCCCTGCGGCATCAGCAAAAAGCTACCTGAATATTCCCGCCATTATTTCTGCGGCGGAAATCACTTGTGCACAAGCGATCCATCCCGGTTATGGTTTCCTGTCTGAAAACGCTGACTTTGCTGAGCAAGTTGAACGTTCCGGCTTTATTTTCATTGGCCCGAAAGCGGATACTATCCGTTTGATGGGGGATAAAGTTTCCGCTATCAGCGCGATGAAAAAAGCCGGTGTACCTTGCGTTCCCGGCTCTGATGGCTCATTGGGTGACGATGCTGAGAAAAACAAAACGATTGCAAACCGCATCGGCTATCCGGTGATCATCAAGGCATCGGGCGGCGGCGGTGGTCGTGGTATGCGCGTTGTACGCCGCGACAAAGATCTGGAACAATCCATCGCTATGACCCGCGCAGAAGCGAAAGCGGCGTTCAGCAACGACATGGTGTACATGGAGAAATTCCTTGAAAATCCACGTCACGTTGAAATTCAGGTCTTGGCTGATGGTCAGGGTAATGCACTCTATCTGGCTGAACGTGACTGCTCCATGCAGCGCCGCCACCAGAAAGTGGTGGAAGAAGCACCAGCACCGGGTATTTCTCCGGAACTGCGCCGCAGCATCGGTGAACGCTGTGCCAATGCTTGTATTGAAATCGGCTATCGCGGAGCGGGTACATTCGAATTCCTGTACGAAAACGGTGAATTCTACTTTATTGAGATGAATACCCGTATTCAGGTTGAGCACCCTGTGACTGAGATGATCACCGGCGTTGACCTGATCAAAGAACAGTTACGTATCGCCGCAGGGATGCCGCTGTCTATCAAACAGGAAGATGTCGAAATCAAAGGTCATGCGATCGAATGCCGTATCAATGCGGAAGATCCGAAAACCTTCCTGCCAAGCCCGGGCAAGATCACCCATTTTCATTCACCGGGTGGCTTTGGTGTGCGTTGGGAATCCCATATCTATGCAGGATATACCGTACCGCCTTACTATGATTCCATGATCGGAAAATTGATCACTTACGGCGAAACCCGTGAAGTCGCTATTGCGCGTATGAAGAATGCGCTGGCCGAGTTGATCATTGATGGCATCAAAACCAATATTGATCTGCAATTGGCGATTATGAACGACGAGAACTTCCAGAAAGGCGGCACCAATATCCACTATCTGGAGAAGAAACTGGGTTTGCACGAAAAGTAAAGTTTCTTTCTAGCGTTCAAGCATCATTGCTTTGAGTAAAAAAATCCCATCTTTTTAAGGTGGGATTTTTTACTTCACTTCGTTGCTATTTACGGCTTTTTTACAAATAGAAGACATCACAAAATCTTTGTCATGTGAATAAAATTAGCAATCTTTTGAGGTTTCCAAGATTCTTATACCGCTACAATACAGACAGGCACCAATCAACTATTATTTTGTTTCCCCTTTGAATAATCTTCTGCTGTTATTCAACATTCCTACGGCACATTTTCCTCTGAATAAATCTACGCATTACCGTACAATTCCCCCCATATTGTTTCATGTAAGTTACCCGGAGAACGAATGGACAGACGATTTGTTCAATCCCACAAAGAAGCACGTTGGGCAGTATTCCTGACGTTAGCTTATCTTGTTGGTTGGCTGCTATGTGCCTATTTACCCAGTGATGCCGTTGGCTTAACGGGATTACCCCGCTGGTTTGAACTGGCTTGCCTGCTGCTACCCGCCTTATTTATCATCCTCTGCTGGTTGATGGTGAAGTTTATATTCAAGGAAATTCCGCTGGAGGATGTTGATGCAAAGTGAAGTGATTCTGCCTCTCGTGGGATATCTGGCATTGGTTTTCATACTGTCAATCTATGCCTATCGCCGTCGGCAAACAGGCGAATTCCTGAATGAGTATTTTCTCGGTAATCGTTCTATGGGGGGATTTGTACTGGCAATGACCATTACAGCCACCTATATCAGTGCCAGCTCATTTATCGGTGGCCCCGGCGCCGCCTATAAGTACGGGATCGGTTGGGTGTTGTTATCCCTGATCCAACTGCCAGCGATATGGCTCTCACTGAGCGTACTGGGGAAAAAATTTGCCATCCTCGCCCGTCGTTACAATGCGGTCACACTCAACGATATGCTGTATGCGCGCTATCAAAGTCGTTTTCTGGTCTGGTTTGCCAGCATAAGCCTGCTGGTTGCTTTTATCGGTGCAATGACAGTGCAATTCATTGGCGGGGCGCGTTTACTCGAAACTGCTGCGGGCATCCCTTACGATACCGGATTGCTGATTTTTGGTGTTTCGATAGCCCTGTATACCGCATTTGGCGGCTTTCGGGCCAGTGTCCTCAACGATGCCTTGCAAGGGTTGGTGATGCTGCTGGGAACTGTGTTACTGCTGACAGGCATTATCTACAAAGCCGGCGGGTTATCAACCGCAATCACCACTTTGCGTGCCATTGACCCGAATCTGGTCTCTCCTCATGGGGCGGATAATATCCTTACAGGACCATTTATGGCATCCTTCTGGGTATTGGTCTGCTTTGGCGTCATCGGGCTGCCACACACCGCTGTGCGTTGCATTTCCTACAAAGACAGCAAGGCGGTTCATCGCGGTATTATTCTCGGCACCATCGTCATGGCAATCCTGATGTTCGGCATGCACCTTGCCGGCGCTTTGGGGCGGGCGATCATTCCTGATCTGACCATTCCCGATCAAGTTATCCCAACCCTGATGATCACCGTACTGCCGCCTGTCGCCGCCGGAATTTTTTTGGCTGCGCCTATGGCCGCGATTATGTCCACGATTAATGCCCAACTGCTGCAATCTTCGGCCACCATCGTCAAGGATCTCTATTTAAACCTGTTTCCGCATCAGATCAGCCAAGAGAAAAAACTCTCGCGTATCTCCAGCTACTCCACCCTATTTTTAGGTGCATTACTGCTGTTGGCGGCATGGCGTCCACCTGAGATGATCATCTGGCTGAACCTGTTGGCATTTGGTGGATTGCAAGCCGTTTTCCTTTGGCCGCTGGTGCTGGGGTTATACTGGGAAAAAGCCAATGCCCACGGAGCAATCTGTTCAATGCTGATCGGTGCCACAAGCTATGCTCTGCTGGCAACGTTCAATATCCAGCTTCTCGGTTTCCATCCCATCGTGCCATCACTGTTGCTGAGTTTATTGGCATTCGGAATAGGCAATATGATGGGCCATAAACACACACAACAAACCGCTGCTTCTCAATAATCGCAGTGTGATTTTATCTCCACAAAAAGAGAATTTTTATGCCTTGGATACAATTAAGACTTAACACCACGGGACAACAAGCTGAAGCACTGGGTGATGAGCTAATGGAAAGTGGCGCAGTATCAGTCACTTTTCAAGATAGCCACGATACCCCGATTTTTGAGCCTCTGCCGGGTGAAACCCGTTTATGGGGCGATACCGATGTTATCGGCCTATATGATGCTGAAATGGATATGAAGGCGGTTGTAAGCCAACTGGAACAGCTTCCACAACTGGGCACGAACTTCATCCACAAAATTGAGCAGTTAGAAGATAAAGACTGGGAGCGCGAATGGATGGACAACTTCCACCCAATGCGTTTTGGCAAGCGTCTGTGGATTTGCCCTAGTTGGCGCGAAGTGCCAGAACCCGATGCCGTTAATGTCATGCTTGATCCGGGTTTGGCGTTCGGGACAGGGACTCACCCAACCACTTCACTGTGCCTGCAATGGCTTGATGGTTTGGATCTGGCGGGAAAAACCATTATCGACTTCGGTTGTGGTTCTGGCATCTTGGCTATCGCGGCCCTGAAATTGGGTGCAAAACACGCCATCGGTATTGATATCGACCCACAAGCCATCCAAGCCAGCCGGGATAACGCTGAACGTAACGGTGTATCTGACCAATTAACCCTCTATTTATCTAAAGATCAGCCTAAAGACCTCGAATGCGATATCGTCATTGCCAATATTCTGGCTGGTCCATTGCGTGAACTCGCCCCTGTTATCGGCTCACTGCCTAAATCTGGTGGATTATTGGGCTTGTCTGGCGTTCTGGCAAGTCAGGCAGAAGGGGTTGCCCAAGCCTATGACAATGAATTCATTATCGATCCGATAGCTGAACAAGAAGAATGGTGCCGCATCACAGGGATTAAAAAATAATCACTTAATGCCTATGGAAAAGCGAGATTATCCACTAAAATGATCACCCAGGAGGTCAATTGGTGATAATCCGCTCTCTTTGTGATTAGAAATATAAGTAATAATAAATTTCGTCAATAAAACGTAACTATATGTTATTTAAAGATAATTAACCATTTTTGAAAAAATCAACTGGAAAAAATCCGTTATAAATGTCGATTCGCTCAAAGTTTGGCCTTTCATATCTTGTGAAAAATGCGTAATATACGCGCCCTTAGTCACAGTTGACCACTCTTTCTTCGCCTATGCGTATCGGACAATACCAGTTGAAAAACTGTCTTATTGCGGCCCCTATGGCAGGCATAACAGATCGCCCGTTTCGATCTCTTTGCTATCACATGGGAGCAGGAATGACAGTCTCAGAAATGCTTTCTTCTAATCCTCAGGTTTGGAAGACGGATAAATCTCGGCTGCGTATGGTTCATAGCGACGAACCCGGAGTGCGTTCTGTACAAATTGCCGGTAGTGATCCCGATGAGATGGCGGCGGCGGCGAAAATCAACGTCGACAATGGCGCTCAAATCATCGATATCAATATGGGGTGTCCAGCCAAAAAAGTGAATCGCAAGCTGGCAGGCTCTGCATTACTGCGTTATCCAGAACTGGTTGAAAAAATCCTTTCTGCGGTAGTCAATGCGGTTGATGTGCCTGTTACTTTGAAGATTCGTACTGGATGGTCACCGGAAGAACGCAACTGTGTAGAAATTGCCCAATTGGCCGAGCGTTGTGGTATTCAGGCTCTTACGATACATGGCAGGACACGAGCTTGCCTGTTTAATGGCGAGGCTGAGTACGACAATATACGGACAGTTAAGCAGACTGTTGCCATACCAATTATTGCTAATGGCGACATTACTGACCCGCTAAAAGCCAGAGCAGTGCTTGAATACACTGGGGCTGATGCCCTAATGATAGGCCGCGCTGCTCAGGGAAGACCCTGGATCTTTCGGGAAATCCAGCATTATCTGGAAACAGGAGAACTGCTGTCACCGATGCCACTTGGCGACGTGCAGCGTTTAATGAACGAGCATGTACGAGAACTGCACGATTTTTACGGTCAAGGCAAAGGAGTTCGTATTGCACGTAAGCATGTATCTTGGTATCTCAAGGAACATGCTCCTGATGACCAGTTTCGGCGCACATTCAACGCCATTGAGGATGCCAGCGAACAGCTGGAGGCGTTGGAGGCATACTTCGAAAATTTTTGCGTAAATAAAGAAAAGAGCTGACAGAACTATGTTCGAACAACGCGTAAATTCTGATGTACTAACCGTTGCTACTGTAAATTCACAAGATCAGGTAACTCAAAAACCTCTGCGTGATTCAGTTAAACAAGCACTGAAGAACTATTTTGCTCAACTGAACGGTCAAGACGTTAATGACCTGTATGAGCTGGTACTGGCTGAAGTAGAACAGCCACTGTTGGACATGGTGATGCAGTACACCCGTGGCAACCAAACCCGCGCAGCACTGATGATGGGAATCAATCGTGGTACTCTGCGTAAGAAACTGAAAAAATACGGCATGAACTGATCCTAGTCCAGTAATTTGCTGTTTAAGAAGCACTTTCTCTTTTGGGAAAGTGCTTTTTTCTTTATAAGTACCCCACCAAATACCCCACGTAAAAATCCTCAGCATAAAAATTCACTGGAAAACATAGAGACAATACGTTGTACTGCCGCCTGTAATAGCCATGTTGCCCTTTTGCTACGGCGTCACTTTCAGCGGTAACCCTGCAAAAAGTGACGCCTTAAATCCCGCAAATGGTCAGCAAAAATAGTGCGAAAATTGATATGTCAGCAGGCACAGCAAAACGCTACAAAGTTAAGTGTCAAACGGTAGCAATGAGCTAATCTGACCCTATTTCTAATTTTTCCTCTTCTTTCATAACTACCGTAACGTTTTCGATAGGGTTTTCTGGAAATCCGGAGATGTTGCCACAAATCACCACCATTTATTTTATCTTTATAAATCAGTCTATAAATCGACTCATGGTGTAAGGATATGTTTTTATATTACCATTGCCTCAAGTGATCAATAACTTGTTCAGGGCTTAATTCTTTCCAGATTACCATTTTGTTATTTTTGGTGTAATTTTCTGGGCTTTCTTCGCAAAATGATGGCGATTCAACATATTAATATGAGACGGTTTAAGATATAGCAGAATCATATTAATATGGCATAATGTTTGCCTTCACATGACAAGGCATAAAATGAGATGGGTTACAGTCTAGATTTTCGAAAAAGAGTCCTGGCATACAAAGAAAAGCATTCGTTGACTTTTGAACAAACAAGTGTCCACTTTGATATCTCTATGCGCACCTTGTTTCGGTGGAGCCATAAAATAGAACCTTGTATGACGCGTGATAAACCTCCCACTAAAATCCGTGATGAGGTGCTCATCACGGATGTGCAAAATTTCCCTGATGATTATCAATGGGAAAGAGCAAAACGCTTAGGGGTCTCGCAGTCTGCTGTTCATTACGCGTTGAAACGGCTCAATATTACTTGTAAAAAAAACGCTAAAACACCCCAAAGCTGATCCTCAGGCTCGTCAAGCGTTTATCGCACGCATCAGCGACTATGAACAGGCGGGAAAACCGATTGTTTATTTGGATGAGAGCGGCTTTGCCCAGTCAATGCCCCGCCTGCACGGTTATTCAGAGAAAGGGCTGCGTTGTTTTGGTACACACAATTGGCACGCTAAAGGGCGTATTAATGTTATTGGCGCGATCATCGAAAAGACCTTCGTCACCGTGAGCTTGTTTGCCGGGAACATCAATGCGGATGTTTTTCATGCCTGGGTGACACAAGATTTGCTGCCAAAGCTTCCGGGTAACGCAGTGATAGTCATGGACAATGCCCCTTTCCATAAACGACATGACACGAAACAAGCGATAGCAGACAGCAGATGCCAACTGGAATGGCTCCCCCCTTACAGCCCGGATTTGAACCCCATCGAACCCAAATGGGCCGGAGCAAAAGCGATAAGAAGACGAGAAAGATGTCCAGTGGATGAGTTGTTTATGCAACACATTGATTATGCCAAATTATATTGATTCTGCTATACCTCCCTGACTTCTAATCAATTCTCGACTAATGGTTGACAGGATTCGCTTGAGTAATTTCGCAATAAGAAGCTGTGAAAAACTGTTTTTTTAAACTGGAAATCTGATATCGGTCAGTTGGGTATAATTTTCCTGTGGCGGGAAAGATATCTACTATAACAATTGACCACCCTTCTGAAAAATTGCACTTCTTAGTTGAACCCGCCACCCTAATGAATCTCTTTCTGCTTCAACCATTGCATAAAGCCTTCAATGAATACTTTTGTTTTTAACGGTAATAATCGTTGTGGAAGTGTCACTATATAAGCATTTCTCGGGTATAGATTATCAATTTTCCACTCAGGAAGCACTTTTTGTAGCTGCCCCTTAGAGAGATAAATACTAGCAATGAATGTCGGAATAAGGGCTATTCCCATTCCTTGAAGAATTGTATCTAACATTGCATCACTATTATTAATGATCAACCGTGGCGTTAAAGATACTCTGATAGACCCCCTTCCATTTCTGAAAGACCAACCACTATACATTTTTTGTTCATCAGGAAAAAAAATATTGTGTTCAATGAGTGAGCAAGGATCCTGAGGAAGTTTTTGATGATAGTTTATTGAACAAACAAGAACATAATCAATAGGCATTAATAACCTAGCAACCATATTTTCGGGAGGAGTTTCAGTTATACGTAATGCCAGATCAAACTGATCATGAGCAATATTCACAATATTGTCGGTAAGAAATAATTTCACATTAATATCACGATAATTCCTCAGAAAATCAGATAAAAATGGCGTAAGTAATATTTTCCCCAACGTGTTAGGTGCCGTTATCCTTAGAATCCCTCGAGGTATATTACTAAAATTTTCTGCCTGTGAAAATAAGTCATCAGTTGCAGAAATAACATTTAAAGCATAGTGATATATCTCCTGACCACACTCAGTTACTCGCAGTCTGCGTGTTGTTCGAATAAGAAGACGTTGCTTTAGTTGTATTTCAAGACGATCAATAATCCTGCTGACAGATGATGGAGACATAGACATCATCCGAGCTGTAGCAGAAAAACTTCCTGTTTCAACTGTCTTGATAAAGACAAATAGGGCTGGAATAAACCCAGTTAATTCATTTTTGTTCTTCATGCATAAGTCTTTTGCAGATGGAGCATCTGGTCAAATTATCATTTAATCTTATGATACTCAATCATCAAAACATATAATTATTAATAAAAACCCATATAATTAAATTGAGAGGCTTAACTATGAGTGCAGGAGCGGTAATACAGCGAATTAAAACCCATGATGTATTAAATGTTGGGGTAAGTCTTGGTTTCATTGGGTTATCTTTTCGTGAGGATCATAATTCCGATTGGGAAGGATTTGATATTGATTTAGCTAAAGCTGTTGCAATTGCTGTTTTAGGTAATAGCGAAAGAATTAACTTTATTCCACTACAGTCAGGTGATCGTTTTCAAGCATTAAAAGAAAATATCATTGATTTGGGGTGCTTCAACGCCAGTATAACTTTCCAACGCGAAATTATACATTATGTCAGTTTTGTTCACCCTATGCTGTTTGATGGTGAAATTTTAATGACACATATGGATAATCTAATAAATGCGGTACCTGAAGCTAAGGCAACTAAAAAACGTTGTATTGCAGCTATGAGAGGCTCTACGACACAGGAAAATCTAGAACGTTATTTTGGCGAATTAGGATTAAACTGTGAAGTTAAGCTCTTTGAATCTCCTAAACATGCACGAGAAGCCTATCAAAAAGGGATATGCAATATTTATTGTTTAGACTCATATTTACTTTCTGGAGAACGCATACAACTCGAAGAGAAAGAAAAACATATCTTGCTGAAAGATAGGATTTCTTTAGAAGCTATGTCACCAACAGTATCATCATATGATCCATTGTGGCACTCAGCAGTGAGTTGGGTTATGAAGTCTTTAGTTGAGGCAGAAAATTTGGGCTTAAACAAGCATAACATACATGAAAAATATAATATATCCACAGGATACCTAAACAGATTTCTCAAACCATCAAAAGAACTCTGCAATAAATTAGGTTTACAAGCAGAATTTACTTATAAAATAATAAGTGAAATTGGTAACTATGGTGAAATATTCGAACGTAATTTAGGAAAAAATTCTATTTTAAATCAAGAAAGAAGAAAAAACAAACCATGGGCAGAAGGTGGTATGCTTTACTCTCCATTATTTATCTAAAATTTAATCTATTATTAAATCAACAAGGGAGTTTTTGATGAGTAAAATAACTTTTGATAAACATCAGAAAATACTGTTATCTGGAAACCATGTTGATAACTTTGGTTATTTGGAGTGTATAGATGGAATTTTCGATATTGATATTGTGAAAAATATAATATTGAATGGTAATCATAAAGGAAACGTATTATATATAATACGTAATTATGCTGATAAGGATATATGTTCAAGAATCGCAAAATCTTTTGACAGAGAGGTAAAAAAAAGCGGTGGTAATCGACCAGATGATGGTTTTGTTCTAACTAATCAAATCGGTGCAACGCAATTTTCCCGAAACGGAGAACAATATGCAAAAGAAGTAAACTCTCTGAATCAGGAAATTATGAATTTACTTTCAAGCGTTAACCATTCTGAAGTTGATCATCTATTTTTTAATAAAATATTAGAAAAGATATTCCTTCAAGAAAATATTCATTTTGGGCCTGCAAGATTTAAAAGCTCATATTCATGCTTTGCAACTTTTCGGCGCTGGTTGGATAATGGGGTCATGTCTCTGATGCCTCACGAAGATAAAGCACAACTAAAATTTGCAGATATGGATAATTTTGAGATTGGAGCGGTTGAGACAGTGACTGCATATAATGTATGTTTAGAAGCTGCAACAGGTGGAGGTGAATTACAAATCTGGAACCTATCACCAGACGATGAGTGTAGAAAACGACTAGGTGTTACTGATACTGGTTATCCATATCCTCCCGAAATGTTAACTAATATTGAACGCCTGTCAGTCAAATTAAATGTTGGTGATATCTACTTCATGAATGCATGCTATTTACATGGAGTTAGTAGTGTTAATCAAGGACATAGATTAACTGCGGGACGTTTTATAGGGAAATTAAATGATCAAAAAGTAATATACTGGACATAAATAATTATATTAAATATGGAGTAGATTAAAATGACTAACTATATAAATCACCTTTCTTCAGAAGGTTACTCCTATATTCCAGGTGAATACTATACAAACTTAAATGAAATTAACAAATATATTAAAGATAATTATCTACAAGAATTAAGAAATGGGTATAATAACTTAACTTTGGATCCATATTCTTTAGGTAATCGCTGGAGAGGATACTCTCAATGTAAACAATTAGAAGACGGAACATTAATATTTGGTCATTTTACACCATATAAACAAACAAAAAAATATAATCCTGACACAGGAGATATTGTTCGAAATTATCCACTTTTACCTAAATCCATAACAGAAAATATTATTTTACAGTTTTTATTAAAAGATGACATTAGATTTATAGAAAAATATGGAAAAATTGGAAATTTAAATAATCTAACTATTGGAATTCATCTTTTTAGATATCAAGCAAAATTTGATTCACCGGCATACAGCTCTCCTGTCTGGTTACATAAAGATGATGAAGATGTTGTTTTCGTTCATTTAATTAACTCATCTTCCAATATGTTAGGCGGCGATAATCTTATTGCAAGTACTCCTAAAAAAATTGAAAGGGTGCTTCGTTTACAGAACCCTTTTGATACGCTAGTTGTCAACCATGATAAATACCATGCTGTAACTCCTGTTGGCTGCAGTATAAATGGAGAAATTGCAACAAGAGATATTATTTTAGTAACTTTCCAAAAAGTTAATGGGTAAGAAATATGAATTACGGAAAAATTATTGTGACAGGGAGTTCCAGTGGAATAGGCAAGGAGATAGTTAAAAAATTTCTTGATGACGGATATGATATTGAAGGTATAGATTTATCTGATAATGGAGCATTTTCACACCAAAACTATAAACATCATCAACTAGATGTGACTAAATTTCATCAACTAGAATATTTAATTAATAATATTGAGTATAGTAATGAAAATAATGTGCTAGTCAATTGTGCAGGTACTAGAGAAATCTGTCCTATTGATGAATTAACATTATCTCTGTGGGAAAAGATTTTCTCTGTTAATGTTACTGCCAGTTTTTTATCAGGTAAATCTTTTTGTCAAAATATTATCAAAAGAAAACTAAATGGTTGTGTGATAAATATAGCTTCAGTATCTGGATTATTAGGAGAGCCTAACCGTACTGCTTATGTATCATCTAAGCATGCAGTAATAGGGCTGACTAAACAATTAGCTTTAGAGTATGGCCGTTATAACGTCAGAGTCAATGCTATTGCCCCAGGGGTTATTAGAACTCCTTTAACTGAAAGTTACTATCATGACGAATTTCAGTTAGAAAAAATTTATAAGGGGCAGTTTCTACCCTCTCTGGGAATGCCTGAAGATGTAGCTCAAGCAGCCTCTTTTTTAGCATCAAAAGGTGCCAGTTTTATCACAGGATCAACATTAATTGTTGATGGAGGTTGGACAATCGGAAAAGATCTTTAGTTTATAGTAATTCTTATCTATCTTTTTTCATTAATTAGGAGGTGTTTATGCCTGAAGGATATATTTTAATTTTAGGTGGTGAGTTCTCTTTAAGAGAGCGTGTATTTGCAGGAGCACTACGAGCTTCTGGAGGAATGCGTATTATAACCATGGCTAAAAATCGAACAAACTCAGTTATCAAGTTTTTTGATGGTTACTTATCAGGAGATGTAGCTGATGCACAACAAGTGCTTAATAGAGTGGTAGAGCATGAAAAGGAAACTGGTGAAACTCCTGTAGCTGTTATTCCTATGAATGATTTCACAGTACGAGCTTCAGCACTCTTAACTGAGCATTATCATTTGTACGGGAATGATACAAAGGTTATTGAACGATGCCGCAATAAATATTTAATGAAAAAAATACTTAAAGAGGCCGGGCTCCCCGTCCCTGAGTTTGCAGAATTCCAAAAATTGGATGAACTGAAAAAACACATTTCTAATATTGGTCTTCCTGTAGTGATTAAACCAAGTGAAATGGCAGGTAGTTTAGGAGTGATTAAGATATCTCGTGAAGAAGATATAGAGTCTGCTTTTTCTCAGTGTGTGAAAGATGTTATCTCACTTAATGGTGAAGCTCATGCCCCTGAAGATCTTTTTCTGGTCGAGGAATATATAAATTCGATACAAGAAGTCAGCGTGGAAGTAATAAATCAAGGAGATTATCACGAAATATTAGCAGTAACTGATAAATATTTGGGTGATGAACCACATTTCGTAGAAATTGGACACAGCATGCCATCTGTTTATAGTGATGATCATGAACTAAGAAATATTGCTATTCGCGCCTGTGGAGCTTTAGGCATTAAGTTTGGGATTGCTCATTTTGAAGCACGAATTACCCCCGAAGGACACGTAAAAATTATTGAAGTAGGTGCTCGCACAGGTGGAGATACCATTATGGATCTCATTGAGAGAACATATGGTATCAATCCATATGAATTACATGTAAGTAGTCACCTAAATAAACTTAGCACTGATTCATTTATACTCTCCCCAAAAGGATTAAGTGCTGTTGCCTTTATAAAAGCAAAAGAAGGGATTATTGAGAAAGTAATATTACCTTCATCACTTCCTGAATATATTACGAATATGCAGGTAACTGCTAAACCATTGGATATTTCACATCCTCTAGTATCCTGGAAAACAAGAGAAGGATCCATTGAGTTTTTCTGGAAAAATCGTAAGCCAGAGAAAAATTTTAGAGAGCATGTTAATATTACCAAACAATATTCAGAATCATTATTTACGTTTAAACAATGAGTCATGAGCCGTAAATACGGCTCTATATTATCAGGTGGATACAATGAATAATAATGAGTTTGGCCTAAAACGTTTTATCTGCTCTCGCTTTCTTGGAACATTATGTGACCAATTTTTACTTTTTGCAGTACCACTAGCGATACTACAGGCTACGGGCTCATTAATGTTCGCTTCTTTAGCCTTTGTCATTGAATGGTTACCGCGTCTGATTTTTTTCCCCTTATCTGGATTTATTGCCGATCGGGTCAATCCCAAATCAATATTTTTTAATGTTGAAATTGGACGCACTTTACTAATGCTGATTGCATTTTTGGTGCTGTTTTTCTATCCCAATATGACCTTCCCTGTGTTAGCGATAATGATGGCACTACTCTCTATTGCTTATGTTCTCAATTTTGTATCGACAGAATCTCTCTTGCCACGAAATCTTCCTGCTGAAGAATTACCTAAAGCACTTTCTATGGTTCAAGGAGTTGATCAAATTACTCAGATCCTGGGGCCAACGCTAGCAGCTATTATATCTCTGTATGGTGGTATTCATGCCATATTGGTTGTTGCAGGAGGACTTTTTGCTATTTCAGCAATCAATTATCTTTTTCTTAAATCACGTACTGTCAATGTTAAAGATAAGCTAAGTTTCACGTCCTTGATTGACTCTAATAAGCTAGGAGCAAAAGTACTTTGGAAGAATAAGGTTCTTCTGCATCTGTGTGGATTAACATGGGTTGTTAATCTAGTATATGGTGCAGCCTTGGTAGTGAGTGCAGCGGTAATTCTCGAAGAATTTCATATGGCTGAACGCTATTTTGGTATTTTGCAATCTTCGGCAGCCATAGCAACAATTGTGGCTTTCTTTTTTGTTCCCCGATTTGTTAAGCGCTTTGGATTATCAACATTAGGAACAATTTCTTTTTGTGCAATGATCTTGGCTGGAATATTGATGACAGTTTCCGCCTATTATGTCATGTATCTTTTTGGCTACGTAATATTGATGGCTTTTGATGGTGTATTTAGCGTCTATTTACGATCCGTCAGAAGTCAAATAATTCCTCAAGAACACCTCGGAAAAACAACTGGCTTAATTGGACTAATGAATATGTCTTCTGTCCCTGCAAGTGGTGTTGCAGTCACATTTTTAGCCAGTTATTTCAGTCCACTGGAAATTATAGGGATTATTCTCTCATTCGCTTTTATTATAGGGATAGTTCTGATTATTCTGGGCCGTCGTGTTTTTGGGTATAAAAGTTGGCTACCGCCAGTGATCACTACCGAGTGAGTAAAAAGATCCCATTTTTGTGGGGGGTAATGACATACTTCTTTTTGTTCAAAGCACCAAATGCAATTCCACAACAACTCCCCCCTATCATTACTTGACTACATTTATCATGATCTTCTCAAGAGCAAACATCTTTTCCTTTCCCCCCTTTCCACCCAACATAGCGCCTTATTAGGTGATTTTTCGCTTAATTTAGCACCATTCATAAACACGTCTTCCACCTTGTTGTTTCCCACTAAAAAACCTCAATATCGTGGTTCCTCATGGTTCAATTACCAAAGAAAAAAATAATACAAGTTGGTAAAAAAACGCCGTTGGACACAAATTATCATCCAGTTGTTTTTATTAAAAAAGTTTCAACATTAAACCAGAAAAATCTTTTTTCTCTAAGTAATCACAAGTGCGAGTGAAACCAAAATTTTAATAATTTTTAAGTTTATTTAGTGGAAAAAGTAATATTAAGTGATATTTTTTAATGAAAATATACTAATTTGACAATAGTTATACACCAAAATGTTCAAATCTGTTTATGTAAGTCAAATCAATAAAATTTTATTAAAAAACAAAACATTTTATACCAAACTGTAAACATAATCCTACATAATATAACCTAAGTCAAATTTCATTACATACTACAAAACATTTGTCTTAAGCAATTATAATATATGAATTTTTTTTGTTATTCATACATTTTATTGCGCCAAGATAGTATCATTGGTTAAAAGTTGTTAATTGATTTTAATCAATTTTTGCAAGATTGATCAGCATTAATATTTCAAAAAAATTACATATCCAAAATTTAATTCCACTTAATAACAATATTACGGATTATAAATCTAAACTAGACAGTTTGGTATATTTTGTCCAGTTTATAGCCTCAAGAAAGTCACCAATAAGAACTATATATGCTTATTAATATAATATTAGTAATGAATTTATTATTAACTGCGTATTTATCTTATTTATTGTCTATAAAATTACTAAAAATCCATTAGTTGAGTTATTAATTTTTATAAAAACCCACAAAGTGAAAATTAGGAGAATATGAGTTATCTCTCACGTAAGGAAAACAAAAATGTGTTGTTTAGCCTGCGTCAATCAAGCAGCCGAGAGATGCAGAGATAACGACAGAACAAAGAAACATAATTCGTATCATGGAAGAACACACCTTGCCTCGGTAAGGGGCTGTTTTTTACAAAACGTTAATAAAAAGATCATGTCATTAAAAAAACCATACGAATGTCAGAAAACAAAACGGCGAATCAGGTGATAACAATAGGCATACCGTGAACGGTAGTGAATCCGTCAAGGCAGGCTCTATTTTACGGGCAATTATTCTTGATAACGCCATAACTTACTGACTTAAAAAGGATAAAATATGGAAGATGCGAACTTATTAGTCGGAAGACGTATTCAAACCAAAAGGAAAGAATTGGGCATTACGGCAACAGCTCTGGCAAAGCAACTCAGTATCAGTCAACAACAACTGTCACGTTACGAAAGAGGGACAAATCGAATTAATATTGACCATCTTGTTGTTATTTCTACTATATTAGATACCCCAATTGAGTGGTTTTTTGAAGATTGTTTCCCAAAACACAAAAAAGAGGATAACTCCGTTAATAAACTCGCGGATCAATATATTCCCATTGCTGAAACAATTATAGGGAAGAATGGTTGTTAAATGGGACGAGATAAACGTGTCAGAAGCCTGCTATGAGACTGATTTAATTGTTCGCATTTAAGGCTTCTGACTCTTGTTCGTTAGTGTTTCTGCATTGTGTCACTGTCAAGGGTGCTCAACAATCCCAATGACATCCATAACAAATCGTTTGATAATTCTCAGTTCTTCCGCAGAATAGCTTTCCAGTTTTTTTAACCACCTTGCTTCCGCTTGTTGATGCAGTTTTTCATGGATATCAAATAGCCGTTTCCCTTCGCGAGTCAGTCTGAAATAGGTTTCTTTCTGGTTATCCACCATTTTCAGTTTCTCAACCATAGAACGTTGAAGAAGTTTTGCACACACTTTTGAGATCGCCCCCTTGGTCATTTTCACCGTTTGACTGATAGCGGTGATATTCAATAGCCCTGATTCCCCGATACATTGAATGACATGTAATTCAGACAATGAATAATCACTGATTCCATACTCACGGAGTGTCTTTTCATCATGTCTTTGCTTAATATTGTCTCTCAGGTGTATCAAGTGGTTAACGGCGGCAAGGATCTCGCGTTGGTGGGCTGTGCTGTTGGTCATTTACGATTATTTCTCAGGAAACTATTTCCGACATCATAGCAAAAAAAGGAAAAAAAGATCTTTACAAAATCTGCCAATTTATTAATCTCCACATTGTTTCCAAGGAAACAATGTGGAGAAAAAGATGAATAAGTATATTTCAGTCCGTAATGTAAAAATGGTCTTCTATCTGGTGTGCTTCAGCGCCCTTTTAGGCTCTCTGGCTCAGAATATTTATGCTCCCGTTATTCCTACCATCAAAGAGTTGTTCAATACCTCCTTGCCATTAGTCAATCTCACTGTGTCAGCATTCACATTCGTTTTAGCTTTTATGCAAATCGTATATGGCCCACTCGCTGATCGAAAGGGCCGCAAAGCGATTCTGCTGCCTGCCCTCGCTATCTCCATTATCGGTTCAATCGGCTGTGCCATGACTTCCGATATTTATTGGCTGATTTTCTTTCGGATAGTGCAAGCAATTGGAATTGCTGCCATTCCCGTTATTGCTGCGACAATTATTGGCGATCTTTATGAAGGACAGGATCGTGCAAAAGCCATCAGTACCTATCAAATGTTATTAACACTTGCTCCTGCGACGGGGCCATTGATAGGTGGCTATTTAGCTGAATTAGATGGGTATGTTGCTATTTTCCAGTTTATTGCCATTATTGGTGGATTGGTGCTCATCGGAAATTTGTTTTGGTTACCGGAAACTAAACCTGAACAACAAGAAAACAATCAAAAAACAGCCTTTCACTTCCGTAAAATTCTATCCGACCGCACCACGCAATCTGTTTTCTTCGTTAGCTTTATGCTGTTCTATTGTTATTTCTGCTTTCTGACTTTTTTACCCATCATCTTAAATAATGAATATGATTTCAGCCCTGCTGATATTGGTTGGATGTATCTCCCCATGTCTTTGGCAATGGTTGCTGGTAGTTATAGCTATCGCTTGATTAATCATCGATTTTCTAAAGAAAATGGGCTTATTATCAGCAGCTTGCTAAATTTGCTCTTAATCCTGCTTTTTTCCATAACATACCAATTGGGTATTCCCACTTTAATCATTGTCACGGCTTTTTACGGTTTTACTTTGGGACTATCAACACCTACACATGCCACCTTACTGTTGGCAAAGTTTGTGGAAGAGCGAGCAACTGTGATTGGGCTTTATAATTTTATCAGGTACACAGGCATGGCTGTTGGCCCAATGGTTGGTAGTTTCTTGTTATTTAATAATCGCTATGAATGGATATTTTTAGTGGGGGCCTTGTTATTTGCCTTGTCTATTGGTGTTACTGCCATTATGACTCACTGGCGCGATAAACCATAAAGCACCTTTGATGAGGCGATTTATGTTTGATCAGTAAAGAGTACCTCTAATATGATTGCAATGGAAAAAATATTCATATACTTACTCTTTCACTAATAAATTAATAATAAAAGTAACATTATTCAATGTATTTCTATTTTATTTAAATAATGAATTATTTTCATTATGCAATATGACATATCAATTATTCTTATAAGTAAATTCAACCTTCAACAGTTGCAATGAAATATAACTCGTTGTTTTTAACGTTTATTTAATTAATTGCAATATTTAATTTTGCTAAATTGATTTAAAAAACAATTTTTTATTAAAAAATGCAATAATTTTATATTGATCATATTAATTTTATTTGTTATTTTTTTCGTGACTTAGGTTATTTCAATATTTATAAGGCTAATAATTTTATTATGTAATTCCATATAACACTACTGTAACGAGGATCTAAAAATTGAGTACCGAGTTTTGTTTTGTTAAACACAGCCATGATAAAAAACTTAGTAAATTAACGAATTCATTCAATGCAGAGGAATTATTAAAAGGAACTATTTTCTTTAGAAATAGTTCCGATATATCCAAAAGTAAGAATGACCAATATACCGTGTTTTTAATTGGTGATATCTATAACATCTCTATTTTGAGATCTACTTTAGGGAAAATAGAAGGAAATGCTTGGGCATTAAATGCTGCCGAAGTACTTTTATTAATGCGAGAAAGATTAGGAAACGCTTCTCTTTCTCTGGCTGAAGGTGATTTTTGCTTATTTATTGAGGATAAGAAAGGTAAGATAGAGATAATAACGGAGTCTCGAGGTTTAAATCTAGTAAGCCTAGTGAAAACTGACACACTTTGGATTACGAATAGCTTGAAAATTGTTGGTAGTATTGAGAATGAGAATTCTTTTGATTTCCGTTCCGAAGAAGAAGTTATTAGAGACACCCTAAAATCCGATGACTTTTCTCCAATAAAAAATGTATTAAGATTAAAACCAGGAACAATAAACACACTAAATTTTGACGAGCAGAATTATCCTTATATAGAAAGTAAAAAATTTACCTCACCGATAGAAAATAATGTCTTAAAAATAAAAGAAAGTCTTATTTTAGAAATCATTGATATGGATTTGAGGTATTCAATTTCTAGACTAGCCAGTAATAATGAGTCTATAGGGATTCCACTATCCGGTGGGCTAGATTCAAGTCTAGTAACTGCTTTGGCATGTCAATATTTCAAAAAAGTAAAGACATGGTCTATAGGTACAGAATTAAGCAATGAGTTTGAATTTTCTCAAATTGTTTCAGACGCATTAGGGACTGAGCATGAAGTTAAAATCCTGAGCGAAGATGAAATTATTTCAGGTGTAGTAAAAGCGATTTATCACAATGAGATCTTTGATGGGTTATCTTCAGAGATTCAATCAGGACTATTCAATGTTTATGAATTAGCAAAAGGAAAGGTGAATTCGTTAATAACAGGATATGGCTCTGATCTATTATTTGGTGGCATATTGGATCCATTAAAGTCTTATAACAATCCAAATAAAATATTATCTGAGCAACTCTACCGCACTAAATGGACAGGTGAGTTTTCTACTCATGGCGCTAGGAGTTACGGGTTGAATGTATATCATCCATTTTGGAATAACAATCTGATATCTTTATGTCATAATTTAGATCCAACCTTTAAAATTAGAAATAATGAAGTGAAGAATATTTTGCGTGAGTACGCAGATAGTTTAAATGTTCTTCCTGAAAACATTGTCTGGCGAAAGAAAATAGGTATTCATGAAGGTTCATCTATGAATAAATCTTTTGCAAAAATAATAGGAACAAAAGTAAGTAATTATCAAGAAAAAACAAGGTTTAGTTATGCGATATACAGAGAATTTTTAACTGGCAGATTAGCACTTGAAGAAGCCAGCACGACTAAATTACGTAAAATTGTAAAAGGAAATTAAGCATGATTATAGAAAGAGATTTTGGTTCAGTCAGAGTCTTGATTCTGAATCATGAAAACAAACATAATCCATTCAATGAAAAGCTAGAAAATGTAACTAAGGATATACTCAATAAAGCTGATTTAGATACTAATATTAAGGCTATCGTTGTTTATGGTGGTAAAAATCGCTCCTTCTCTTCTGGAGGTGATTTCAATGAAGTTAAGAAATTAATAGGGGAAAATGTAGAACATTGGATAGATCGAGTTATTGATCTATATAATGCAGTATTAAACATAAAAAAACCAACAATAGCAGCAGTGGATGGTTATGCGATAGGAATGGGATTTCAATTTGCTATGATGTTTGACCAGAGGATTATGTCAAATGAAGCCCGCTTCGTAATGCCTGAGCTAAAACATGGTATTGGTTGTTCTGTTGGTGCGACTATTCTTAACTTCACACATGGTTATAATTTAATGAGGAAAATTGTATTCGAGTGCGAAGAACTTTCATCTGAATTATGCCTTAAATACAATATAGTAAATCAAGTAACAGATAAAGAAGTACTTTTAGAGGCAGCAATAGAGCGAGCCCATTTACTTACAACGTATCCAGAAGCTTCATACTCAAATACAAAGAAATTCATGAATAAGCGGTTCATTGACGCATTGGAAAAATGCAGGCAGGAATCGAAACTAGTCCATAAAAATTCGTTTGGTGCTAGAGATGCACAAAAGCATTTCCAAAAAGTACTTGGTGAAAAATATTAATCAAAGGAATTATATGAATAATAATTTACAATGGTCACCAATAATGAAATCGGGTTTTGGTGCCAAAATTAATGCGGATAATTTTCTAAAAACAGACACTGAAGTAATCAAAAACCTTCTTATGCGCCAAGGTTTTGTCATAGTCAATCAACTTAATATCGATGCTAATGAATTCCGTGATATATACAGCAAGTATGGAACAATAGTTGAATATGTTGATGAAAAGATCGAGGTTGGTTTTGGTTATCGTGACACACTAAAACTTGAAGGAGAGAAGGGAAAAATTGTTACTGGACGTGGGCAACTGCCATTTCACGCCGATGGTGGTTTATTGTTGTCTCAAGTAGACCAAGTTTTTTTATACGCAGCAGAAATAAAAAATATGAAATTCCGTGGTGCAACTACTGTATGTGACCATGTTCTCGCGTGCAAGGAGATGCCTGAACACTTATTGAAGGTACTAGAGAATGAAATTTTTGAAGTCAGGGTATTGGAACGTGGTTATTATGTAGATGTTTCTCCTGCCGGATGGTTTAAAGTTCCTGTATTCACTGATCTTGGGTGGGTAAGAAAAATGTTGATATATTTCCCATTCGATGAAAATCAGCCCGCTAGTTGGGAACCTAGGATTGTTGGGTTTACAACAGAGGAAACAAAGAGATTCTTCACAGAACTTACCTCATTTATGAAAAAACCCCGTTACTATTATAAACACTATTGGGAAGCAGGAGATTTAATTATCATGGATAACAGAAGAGTTATTCATGAAAGGGAAGAGTTTGACGATGACAAGATTATTCGTCGTCTTTACCGTGGGCAAACCGCAGATATCTAATTTCATCAATAAAAAGCCGGGCATGAGCTCGGCTAAAATTAAAAATGGAGCATTTATTGAAATATCAAGAAAAAATATCACTATATTCAAGATATAGTACTCTAACACTTTTACTTAAATTCATTGCAACATTATTACTTACAAATAAATTCACAAAGAATATATCTTTAAAGTTAGTTAATTTCACAATTAATAGAAAAGTAAAATTCATAACAAAATTTTTAAACAACGTCTATTTTGGAGGTGAAACCCTCACCGAAGCTAAGGAAATTGTCAATTTTTTAGGTAAAAATAATATTTACAGTGTACTGGATTACGCAATAGAAGGAGAAAATAATGAACAATTTTTTGATGATGCAGTTGAGTCAACACTAAAATTAATTAACTTTTCCAGTAATGAAAAAAAGATACCTTATGTTGTTATTAAACCATCGTCATTAGGAGCCATTCATATTTATGAAGAAAGAACAAAAAGCCGGACATTTTTAGAAGAAAATTCAGATGCTTGGGAACGGGTGTTGGCTCGCTATGAGAAAATATTTTCTTATGCGTATAAGAAGTCTGTTCGTATAATGATTGATGCAGAACAATCTTGGGTACAATCCGCCGTTGATACAATTGCAATAAATAGCATGATTAACTATAATAAAAAAGAACCAATTATAACATTAACCATACAATGTTATAAAAAGGAATCGCTTAGCATTTTAAAAGATCTCCACGTTATTGCAGTTGGTAACAAAATTAAGGTAGGAGTAAAACTTGTGAGAGGTGCATATTTAGAAGAAGAGATTATAAATCATGAAAGAGCAATTGGATCTGTCTTTTCAAAAAAAGAAGAAACAGATTATAACTATAATGTTGCAGTAAAATACATTGCCGAAAATATCGGTTTTTTCTCTCCTTTCTTTGCCACTCATAATGAAGTAAGTATATCAAACATATTGAACGAAGATATGTTGAAACATAAGCCATGTTGGATGGGGCAATTATACGGTATTGGAGATCACATCTCATCTAATTTAGTAAACAGCGGCGCTAAAGTATGTAAATATTTACCATATGGGCCATTTAATAAATCATTACCCTATTTGTTAAGAAGAATAAATGAAAATGCTGTATCTATAGATACCTTTATGAGAGAAAATACAATCATAAGAAAGGAGATAATATCAAGAATTAGAAGGAGCATTAAATGAAAGATGAGATTTTTAAATTAAAAATTGGTGAGAATACATTTGACATCGAGTCACATGAATCAATTTTACAATGCGCATACAAAAACAATATTAATTTAAAATACCATTGTGCTTCTGGGCATTGTGGAAAATGTAAAATAAAACTTATTTCTGGTGAGGTTCATCTTGACCATTCTGGAGGAATATCTCGAGAAGATATTTCATTAGGGTATATTCTGGCATGCTGCTCATTTCCTAAAGGGAATATTGAAATTTCATGAGGATAATATGCGATATATAATTTCATTTTTATATTTTATTATGTCGTTTCAAGCGTATTCAAATAATAATATTAGTGAAAGTTTTGTTGAAGGTGGGCATTTTTATGTTGGCACTGTTTTTGGGAATCAAGATTACATATCACATTCAAATGTAGAATTAAATTCTTTTTACATTCTGAAAAATGAAGTCACTTATTCTCTGTATCAAGAAGTATATGAATGGGCAATTTTGAATGGTTATGAATTTCATGATGGCTGCAATGGCGCAACTTATGAAGACTGCCTTCCTCCTGAATGGGATGAAGGTCAACATCCTGTGACAAATATTGAGTGGTTGGATGCTGTTATTTTCGCCAATGCGTTAAGTGAAAAGTCAAACTTAACACCAGTATATTTACAAAAAAACAATGCCCCCATCCGAAAAAGTGCTAAAGATATAGATATACTCATAAATAAACAGGCGAATGGATATCGCTTACCTACCCTAAATGAATGGCATGTCGCTGCACGAGGTGGAAAACCAGCATTAAAATCTGGTACATATGGATACCGTCATTCTGGTAGTGATAATGCCAAAAAAGTTGCGTGGTATCCTGAATTGAATACTAATAATTTTGGCACGAATATTGTTGGTAAACTATCACCCAATGCTTTAGGGTTATATGACATGAGTGGTAATGTTTCTGAATGGGTTTATGATAGTTATAATTTAGGAAAAGTTAAAATGTATTATTTCTGTGGAGGAAGTTATCTTTCTCACTCAACTACTTTGGTAAGTTGTGATAACCATAGCGCAGGATTTTTTATGCCTGATATCGGATTTAGGTTAGCCAGGAGCCATATAATTGAAAATTAAAATATTTTTTATACTATTAATCTTTTTATCATTCAACTTTTTTGCTCATGGTAGCTCTAAGGTTGCGCTTAAGGATGGTGTAAATTTTATAGATTTGAATGGTGATGGCATAAAAGATGTCATTTTTCATGCCGAATTTGATAATAATACTTCTCACCCTAGTAATACTTTAACTATTTTCATAAAAAATAAAAATGGGAATTATAATATTGTTCCTATTCCACATGATGTAGGTTTTACTTGGTTTGATTTCCGTTTATCGGCATCGCCCATAAAAATAACTGATTACGAGTTACGTAAAGAAAAAGGATATTACTATATAGTTATTGCCCATAAAATATATGATAAATTAACAAATGATAACGTTTTTGATGAGTTACCTGTTAAATTTAGCAGATATGATATAAAAACTAATCATGAAGTACCAGGTGTTTCTATTTTTTACTGGGATTATACCAGTTCTTATATTACTAAAAATAAATATAAAAGTGTCGATGAAGCTTTTATGGAATTTAATTTGGAGGGAGGCTTATGAGGTTTATTATTTTTATTTTATTATCGTTTTCATCTGTTCTTTGTTATGCTATTAATAACTATGAATATATGGATAAAATACAAAAAAAACTTGATAATCAAACACCTTTATGTCTTGGTGAAACCCAGTGGCCTGTTTCAGTTAAAAATGGCAGTTCTGTCTGGATTAATGCAAAGATGGAATCTCTTGTTGATGCAGGATTAGTGAAATCCAGTATTGAAGGCCATAATAAAGTATGGTTTTTAACCCTGTTAGGTTCAAAGGAATTTAAAAGGAGTGGTGATTTCTGTTATGGTAGAATCATAGTGAAAAATATTGAAAGTATTACTCATATAGACGAAAAAAAAGGATTTATTATTTTTAATTATTATATAGAGTCATTGCCTGAATGGGCTAAAAATAAATCAGTCAGAGTTGCATATTCTTATTTGGATAATATTGTTACGGGAATTAACGTAGCAAAATATCGAGTTGAATTTGAAAAAATGAGTTCAGGGGTTATAGAAATAACTGATGAACCAACTCAACTTGATTTACTTTATTAAAGGAATAATCCAGCAATCTCTCCTTTATAAAGGACAACATTCAATACACTATTTTAAACTGATTTTTATGCCTTTTGATGAGATATAGCCCAAACCGCCGCAACATTACGTGCCGTTACCTGCAAGTTATCGGCACCATTGGTAAGAGCATCTGACAGAGAGCAAGCTCCCGGTACGATGGAAAATACTGCATCCAACCCATGTTGATGCACGACAGAGTAATCTTGGCTCATTCCACCCACTAGAGCGATCGTCGGAATACCAAATTTTTTGGCAACTTTAGCAACGCCAATCGGCGTCTTACCCTGTATCGTCTGCTTATCTATACGACCTTCTCCCGTAATGACCAAATCTGCCCCCTGAACTGCCTCTTCCAATTTCAGGGTATCGACAACAATCTCAATACCTGACTGCAATTTCGCTCCAAGGCAACCCAGCAAAGAAGCCCCCATGCCTCCAGCCGCTCCCGCGCCTGCTTCATCAATCACGTTTTTGCCTGTTAGCGATTCAATCTTCATCCCATAATGAAGCAATGCAGAATCCAACGCTTTCACCATCTCCGGCGTTGCCCCTTTTTGTGGGCCAAACACCGCTGAGGCGCCTGATTCTCCACATAGCGGATTATTCACATCACAAGCCACGGTGAATTCAATTTGACTAAGGCGAGGGTCAAGATCTGTTAAATCGATTCTTTCCAGGCGAGTTAACGCTGCACCGCCAAATGGCAGGGTTCGGCCATCCCCATCCAATAGATTTGCCCCAAGTGCCTGCATCATACCTGCACCACCATCGTTGGTCGCACTGCCGCCAATGCCTAAAATCAGTTTCTGTGCCCCATGATCCAATGCAGCCAGAATAAGCTCGCCCGTGCCATAGCTTGTCGTTATCAAAGGGTTACGCTGTTCTGCCGGCACCAAATGCAAACCCGAAGCAGCAGCCATTTCAATCACCGCCGTCTTTCCATCACCCAATAGACCGAAAAATGCTTCAACAGGTTGCCCCAACGGATCGGTAACGGTACATGTAATATATTTTCCCCCTGTTGCCGCAACCAGTGATTCCACTGTTCCTTCCCCACCATCCGCCATCGGTAACTTGATGTAATCCGCCTGCGGGAAAATTTCCTGAAATCCCTGCTCTATTGCTTGCGCCACTTGTAAAGCGCTCAGGCTTTCCTTAAATGAATCAGGAGCAATCACAATTTTCATGACAAGTACCTCTATCGCTTGGGTGAATATCCTCTGACATCTCTGGCCAGCAAAACCGAATACGCCAAAGATGGAGCTGTAATCTGGAACCGTCCAAAAAAAAGTGCCCGGTTTTTCATGAGCAGAACACCAGCACTTTGTCAGCAATTTGAAACAAGAGAGGCAATTAACCTCTCTTGTTATTTTCGTCCTTATATTATAACTGAATTGAAATCAGGCGAAAAAAACTGCTGTTCGGCCTTGGCAGGCTTAAAACCTTGCAGCAGGTTTTCGTGGGAACTGCCGACATCAGGGAATGAGGCCATAGCCCCAATCAAATTCGCCAGACTCCGATTTTGAGCTTCTGAATCAGTGGTCACTGCGTTAGCCGTTATGGCTGATTGCCCGCTGGCCCAGGACAAATCCATCAACGCTCCATTGATATTATCCTGTTTACTTATGCTCTTAACTAAGTGCTCCACATTGATGAACGACGAAGCGCCTTCCAGATTGATGTGCAGATGCTGATGTTCCTCAGCTTTGCTGCCAAATACCTGACGCACTATCAATGCCGTACCATTACTGGTATCAGTCAACATCAGATCATCATCGTATCGGTTCACCAAGATGCTCTCCGGATTGGCTATCGGTAAACACAAGCGATCCAAGGTTTGATTCGGATCGTCATTATCGATGATTACCGCACGGTAGTGGTTCCACATCTCCTTATTGAGTCGATAGGTATCTCCACCCGCCCCACCATGTAGCACCAGACTATCAACACCATCAATGAGCGGTAGCGTCAGATTGTCATCAGACTTCTTCCCTCCTTGAAGTATCAGGGACGAATTGATGCGTTCCATTCCAGTGAAACTATTGAGCCCTTTTACCCTGCTGCCATTGATTTCATATAACTTCTGAGAAGTCTGGTTATACACATATGCCGTCTGATTTTTTACATTGGTGCCTATAAAGCGCAGATTGTTCGAGGCAGGGATTCCATTACCTGAAAATATCTGACCACTGTCAATATCGAACCAACTTCGCATATTGCTGTCCTGCAAGGTCAGTACGCCTTTATCCTGCTGCCACTGATTCGCAAGTTTAGTCAGTGCTTGTGACAAATGGGGCATATTGCTCTGCTTCCAGCTTTCATCAACACCAACTAACCGCAATTCACCATTATTGGTTCGCAACAAGATTTCGCCTTTGTCCGTGGTCAGGCGTATGCCGACATCGACCTGTTGCACCGCTTTGAAATGCACTCCAGACATTAATTCGCGGGCAGTGGGAAGTTGCGCCGAGATGTTAAGCACTTGGTCAGTCCCAAAGGCGGCGGCCAACGCATCGTCAGTCATGACGGGCTGAAGATACAACTGACCGCTTTCAGGCTCGAAAAGCCGGGCGGAGGTACCATTCGCTTCAAATCCCAGAAATTGCAGTGATTTGCCTTGCAGTTCCGCCGAAGCCACCACCACCTGCCCGGTGTGGTACCACACCGGAAGCAGGCTTTTGCCATCAGAACCTTTGACCCCAAACACAGCCAGAGTAGCGCTGCCATCGGTGACGTTGCTCAACGCCTTCCACCAGTGTGTTCGTCCCTTAAGCCAATGCTCGTTGACCGCTTCATAACTCAGCCTCCCTTGATCATTAAGCTGAGCCACACGACCATCCTCGGTGACAGCAATCAAGTTACCCTCCAGGTTGACCACATTCGCCAATGGTGGAGTGCTGACGCGCAATGCTGTAGGACGGTTAGCATTAAGCATTACCTGACCTGAGCCTTCTTGACGGAATAGAGCCTTTTCCTTCCTACTGTAGAAGAAGAACACTTCCGTGTCAGAAGGCCGGGAAATACTGCCTGCTAATACGAGATCGGCAGGGATCTGCCATGCACTGCGGTTCTGTTCGACTCCTGTAAAGTCCAGGGTCTGTTCTTTCGGTGGTGCCAGATTTGGCTTGATCAGCGTGCCATCGCTGGTACGTATCCAGTAACGGTGCGCTACACCGGCCGCATCCTTGCCGAATACGGTGACCAACTCTGCACCCTCTCTAGTTGGCTGGATTATCCGTGTACCTAACGTATATTTCAGAGTTTCACGCGGAGTACGATTACTCTCATAGCCTCGGAATACGTACTTAAGATCACGACTATGCTGGGCAGTACGCGCCGAAAGCTGGAGCAGATCATCATCCCCGACTGCACTGACTAACTCCATTCGATCACCGATAATCCGATAGCTTAATTCCGCTTCTTTCTCTTTCAGTCGGTAACGGCGCGCCAGATAGACGTCATTCCCTTCTTGCCATAGATGGCTGATCTTGCCTTCATTGTCATTGAACCATGGTTCAAACTGGGCATTGACCTGTCCAGTGGCAATATCTACCCGCCACGCGACTGCATTGTCAGCATCATAGAAATAGGCATAATCACCAACCACCGCCCCCAATTGGGCATGTTTGGCCTGTTCGATAGTCGTATCGGTAAACAGCATCCGTTTCTTGGTTACATCGTAAAAAGCCCGACCAACATCACGCTCGTTGTACTTGTAGTTCTCCACGACCACATACTGCCCATGCAACTGATGCGCATCAGCCAAATCATTCAGGTGCTGCTCAATTTGCTGACCGGATACTTTCCATTTGCTCGCATCTTCGCTTACTACTGTGGTTGTCAATTTGGAGAAGTCGACTTCGCGCACTTCGTTATCGCCGTTAACCACCAGTATCTGCCCGTTCTGGGATGAATCGAGTTCAACGACCACGCCACCGACTTCCAATTGGTTTTTCGAGACCTTGATAATATCTTTATCTTTATCGGTAAGCTGGCTGCTATCGATAATCCAGCGCGATGGCATATTACCACTGCCATCCGTCTTGGAATCATCGCTCGTAAGCTTCACTTTGGTGCCTTTGTTCAGCCCGATCAAGTACCTCCCGCCGGCACCTTTGATCTCGTAATTCAGGTAACCATGCAGTTCCTTGGGTAGCTTAGGCACTATCAGTTTCCTGTCATTCTGATCGAGTATCACTTCGATCGATGTTTTCACATACTCCTGATGTATCCTACGGATCGTTTGTTCACTCGGAAAAATGTAGAAGTCGTAGTCAAAGCGCTTGTCCTTTTCGAGCCTGCGAATCACATCGAAACCCGTATCATGACGCGTAGTTGCGCCAGGGAGTATCATGTATTCGTACCTGATGTAAGATTTCGGTGTACCCGGCAGGATCAGCACATTGCTATCACTGTGGTCGAGTTTATGGGCCGTTTCCTTGTAACCGATCCCGCTGCGCACTTCGATTGCTTGTTTACGGTCATGAACCATCTTTGGAAAATCGCCGACCCAGAAGAAATAATTGATTTCCCCTGAGCCAGTAGAACCAGAATGGGTGCGATAAATGTACTGACTGTCGAAGCCTATCTGACCATTACGCAGATCCAGGGTTTTGATCACAGCGCCAGGCAGAGGAATCAATACTCCCTTCTCATTGTCATACCGATAGCCATGATCCTTGTAAGCCTTGTCGAGCATATCGAAGTAACAGCCTACTGCCTTCGCATCCTCGGCGACAGCACCAAAAGCTTGAGCCAGCGCTGTAAAACCCACCGCAAGCCCCCCTAGGATCACGCCAGCTCCACCGAGTACAGCCGCTGTTGTCGAGGCACCAACCAATCCAGCACCGACTCCGGCAGCACCCGTGACGAAGCTGGCCGAATCGAAAGCTAACTGAGTTCCATATACCGCTTTCTGCGTATCTGTTTCAGCATGGGCCAATTCATAAGCGTCCAACCCAACAAAAGCCCCACCCAAAAGTAAACCTACCCCTTCATTGGCGGTGTGAGCCAGAGCAGAAGAAAATTCATTAAGCGAAGTCTTAGCACCTACCACTCCACCGCGCAATGCAGTGGTCACCAGCTCGGTCACTTTAGCAACATCATTTAAACCACTGTGAACCATCTGAGCATAATTCAAGTAACTGTGGATCTTGAGGGCGGTAGCCAGATCAGGCGAAGCAATCCCATGTGCTGCATCGTGGCGATTCTTGTCGGCAAACCACTGGATCAATGTTTGTACTGCAAACCCGGCATTCAACCCATCAATCGGAGCTCCCTCACTGACACCGCCCTTAGGCTGTATCTGGCCATTTTTCAGTGTGAAATGCTGGCCCAAAGTGGACATATGTTCATCAACGAAGCGGCGGAACTCCACAAAGGTGGCATCGTTGCTATTTACCCAACGAATTTCTTCAGGCCGATCACGATTGATGAATTGGACGCGATAATGACCTTCTTTCGTTTCCTCGGTATTGCCGATTATTGGCATCCAATGCTGGTCGAGTTTATTTTCCTGAGCCAGCCTTGTAATAGATTCATCGAATTTTGCCCCCCACTGCTCAGCATCAAGAGTCACCAATGCAGTACGTAACTGGGCATCCTTGGTAATTTTCTCTTGGGCAATGACTGTTTGCTTGACCCATTGCCGTTGCTCTATGACAGTAGCTAGTTCATCGGTACTGCTCAAGTCAGCGACGTCCAACCCGTTACCCAACGACACTCTTGCCATCTTATCCGGATCGATTTCCATCAAGTTAAATTCAGGATTCGACTCACTGCCAAGCGAACCGTAATAAACCGCCATCTTGCGCTTCACCAGATGCTTATTGATGGCTTGAAAGAAATTGTCTGAATTGTTAAATGCAAAAATTCCGACATTTGGATCATAAAAATAGTAACGACGCCCTTCATCTCCGATAGTGACCCCTACCATCATCGCGTGATTCCGGGTGTTGAGGGCAAACATCGAAGTCCCGGTCTTTTCCTTCAACAGAGACACAACATTCTGTAACGTAAACTTCCCTCGAGCCGTCAATGCCTGCACAGCCTCAACATTAGAGTGTAGTTTTGCCAGACTGTTTTTTAACAATATGGAACTGCCTTCCTGAGGAGAAGCCGCAGCCAAAAAGAGTTTTTCCACCAGACGGTTGATCCCTGCTTTGCCAGAGTTGGCTACTGCCACCGCCATCGCTCTGACTAAGGGATAGCAACGACCACCGGAAACATCACCGACTAATGACAGATAAAAATCTTGTGGCGCAAGTTGACTGAAACTGCTACCGGCACGCTGAAAATTCTCACTGAATACCGCCGTCTGTTTCAGTACCTTGTCGATGTATTCGGCTTGGCTGGTTTCAGCGATACGACCACTCAAGGCACCCCGTTGTTTAGGAGTAAGCTGACTGTCTAAAAACAGGCTTTTCATCTCCAGAACCGACATTTTATCGTTAAACCCTGGGATACTAATATCCTGGAAGTTGCTCAGGCCATCAATAAACCCGGGACTCGGCCATCTTTGTTGATAAGCTTCAGCAATAGCATAACGCTCGCCCAAGCTATTCTTGCGTTCCCGACCGCCACCTTGAATAGATGTATCATTAATCTGCAACACCGCATCTATACCGTTCTTGGACTTAATCTGCTGCCATAACCAGCTTTGTTCGACAGAGAGTACTTCACGTAAGACGGAATCGTATTGTTCCTTGTAGAATTCCAACGTGATATTGAGCTGTTTTATCTGCTCGTCTCTGGTGCTACTCCAGGTCTTATAGAGTTCGTCTCGCTTGTCCACTAACTTCTGAGTGTCTGTTGTGATCTTGGCTTGAATCTCATCACACAGCTCAATCCACGCTGCAATCGCCGGATGATGAGGAGAAAATTCTCCCGCTTCATATGCCTTATCAGAGACGCCTTCGCTGGTTATTCCGAACTGAGTAGCGATCTTTTTGAGTTTTTGATGAATACTTTCACGGTAAGTTGCGAATTGGATCTGGTTATGCTTAGCCCTTTGATTGTCAGCAATCTGGATCAAGATTGGCTCTTCACCATTGCGTAACCTCGGCCAGAGCATCTGACCGTCACGCTGATACTCCTGACGCTGGGATACCAGTTGCCATTCGTCATTGATATATTGCATGTATGTCGTTGCAAAGCCTTCAACGGTGCCAGCTACTTGATAATCCTTATAGTCCACGGCCATGACCACGTTGTCGTACAGCAGCGAGCTGTTGACGCGGCCGTCGTGGTAAACTCGGTAAGTGTTCTCATCAAGGTTGGTCACTACAACCGAACTTCCCGACAACGACCCCGTGAACAGAAAACTTCCCGGAGCCGCATGTTTAGGAATATCGATATAAGCTGGCAAGGTATTGTCCTGATTTGCCCCGTTGTAGCCGAGGAAATATGCGGGCACGCTGTTAGTTTCCTTTTCAACAACATCATTCGTGCTTTGAGCAGAGTATTCGACCTCATATAAACCCGCCTTAATCTTCACCAACTGGGCCCGCCCCTCTGCCGGGAGTTGCCCTGCTCCAACCAATGCTTCGGCACTGATCGTATTGGATTTAGCGAATAATTTAGGATTGTTGGCAAACTGCTGAATATTGGCGCTGCCCTCGCGGAACTCGAATCCAGCTCCCAGAGATGGCAACCCGGTCTTGAGCTGCAAGTCTTTCACTGCCTGCCCCAGCAACGCCGGCATAGGGCCAATTTGGGTAAAGCGCGGTGGATGGAACTCGTCTGCCGCCGACAAACCCTGATTGACGATGGGTAAGACTCGTGCCATCACCCCATCATACAGTTCACCTTGCAACGCCCTTTTGCTGCCTTCAGCGCGGTACTTGTCGAACATCCGCAATATATCCTTGCCGATACTGTCCGCACCCTCCGGTTCGTAACGCGCAGCGACGTAGAAGGTTTCGAAGAACGAGTGATAGCCGTTACGAATCATGAAGGCTGCATTGGCCATCTGGAACTGCCAGTACTGTTTGACGCTCAACGTACCACCGAACAATTCCGGCAAGACATTGCTAACAGTCTGGGTAGTCCCAGAAATTCCCCCCATGAACGGGGTATCCAAGTCATTCATGTAGCGTGTGGCGTCATGCTTGACGTCTGAACGGAACTGGTTGTAACTGCGGTACTTATCGTCCTTAATCAAGTACGAACCATCGTGATACGCCAGCTCCTCAGGGCTGGTATTGAGGATCAGATACGGGTCAGGCTGATTCAATCGGTTATTGATCATAACCTTACCGGCACCCAGCTCGGCGTGGGGATTGACCGGGACTGCGGTTTTGGAAAGGCCATCGGCTACCGGACGCAAAACATGGAACAAGGCCTGTTTGCGCAGACTCCTGCCCTCATGACTCAACAACGCCTTTTTAACCGTCAGACGCAGTTGTACATCGTCGCTTTCAAGGCCCTTGGGACCGGCCAATAACAGGGTGAGCAACTTGCCATCCAATGAACGCTCAACGGCCACCTGATCGAAAACCTGTTTTTTCGGGTTACTTGGATGCTGTGCTGCATTGGCACTGGCGACCCGCTGGGTCTCCGCTTCGATAGCCTGAATGCGCCACTGTTCGTACAGTGGCACCAACAACTTCTTGGCTTGGGCAATATCATTTTGTACATAGCCACCTTGTAGGATCTTGTCCACAGCCGGGTTTTTCACCAGGCTCGCCGCTAACTCAAACAGCAGCGGGTCGTTATCGACGCTCTGCCAGACCGAAGCGGCGAACGCCTGTTCCCACAACACCTTGTTCAGATTATTGCCCTTGATATCGCGCATTCTGTCATAAGTGTACTCCGACTCCAGCACTCCTGCGGGGGTAATGTGGTTGCGTTCGAGCAAACGCACCAATTGCTGCTCGAACGCTGTGCGTTCACTGCTGCCTTTAAACAAACGACTGGCCTTCGCACCATCATCTCGCAATTGATCCAGCTTCTCAAAAAATGCGGCGTTGTATTGATACAATTCGGCGGTCTGTGCCTTGCTCAAGTGACTACTGCTCATCTTGTCGCCGTCAACGCTCATCACGACAAAGGGCGTTGCAGACAGGTAAGTTTTACTCGGGGTTTTGCCCTGTGGCATTTCCAGCAAGTACTGGCGACCAGCAAAACCGACCGAGCGTTCCAGCTCATGGATATTGACGAAAAGCCCGTCACGGTCTGGATGGTAACTGTTCTGGCGAAATCCCTCCAAGCCGATAGTCTGGAAGCTGGAGATATCAGCATTCTGGTTGATTAGGTCACTTAAGGCACCTGGCAATGGCACTTCACGGGTGATAGTGGTATTCAGAGATTGACCAGACACCTGTACCCCAATCTGGTTCGGCACCTTGCGGTCAACGTTGGTCAGCAACATCTTGTGACCGTCACTCAGCAACTGTGCTTTGAAACCTTCGCGCAAGGTACTTTCCGAAACCAAGTAACTGGCAAAGCACTTCTCAACGAATTCAGTTTTGACCAGCACCGAGCGAATTGGCGCATAGGTCGGCGAACGGAAGGATGGCGGCTCACTTTTGAGCCGATATTGTTGTTGCCAAGCCAAGGAGCGGGCGGCAGTACCGAAGGAGAAGTTGAGTACCCCATTCGTCGGCACGACCAACCTACCGTTCTCCAGGAAGAAGTCCTTGAAGCGGCCATCAGTGCTGGCATTGACCAGCGCAACGTTCATGCGGATGTAGCCAGGACGCTCTTCCATCATCAGCAGTGAAATATTGACCGGCAGATCATCGGAGGCCCGAGGCACTGTAGTCAGCGCGCTGAGGGCGGCAGCCTTTTGCGCAGCGGGTACATTGAGCCAGGTATTGTAGCGGGCATTAACGTCCTTATAGGCTTGTAGCTCGGAAAACAGTGTCACGTATTTTGGGGTAAACGTGGAATCGGCCACCTGTGTGGCCAGTTGCTGTTCCAGACGCTGGATATTGGTATCCAGTTTGGCCTGCTTGTCCGCCACTCCCTCACTCAAGGTCTGCGCATTTAGGGGTTTGCCGGGGCTGAGCATGGTTAACGCTTTGTCCCAGGTACTTTCAAAGTGCTGCATGGCCGCCTGCTGGCGCTGGTATAACCGGATGTCGCGGTCCAATTGCTGCTTGTAGGCGTTGATCGCTGGTGTGTTGGACTTATTGTTCATCTGCTGCCGTCTTTGTTGCAGCATCTGCAACTGGTCGTCGACAGAAACGGGAGTATCCTGCATCTGAAAATACTGGGCAGCCAGCACACTCAGGGTGCTTTGTTGCATTTCCTGCAACCGCTCGTCTACCTGCCTGATGTAGTCGGACCGTTCGTCGGGGCTCATGTTGAACCATTCGGTCTGACGACCCGACGCCATGATTTGTCGATCGATCAGAGTATTGAGCAAATGAGTGAAGTCTTTGGACATAGAAGTCATTGCGGTGATCCTTTACCTGTTTTTGTTAGAAGCCGGCTGTTTTATTGACCAATGTTAGCTATCTCACGGCCGGTAGATAAGTTAGTTAGTTGATGGTAGTTAGTTGATGGAAAAAGATGTTGTGTTGGTCTGAAAAACTTTCAGAATCCTGTGGACACAACGAATGCTCAGGGGCTAAACGAAACAGCGAAAAAGAAGGCTATTTATTGCAGCTAAGGCCTTGTATGCAAAAGGTGAGCTAAGTGTAAACGAGATAGCAGAAAATCTGGGTATCAGAAAAGTAACACTCTATCGTTACCGGGGCGGCAGGTTTCCCGGTATAATCCTCATCCATAATCAAGGGGGAGTCCGTTGCAGTTATTTTACTACGCCCGCATTTTACACATATTATGAACAGACCCGCAATCCCCTTGTTTTGATGGTTTTTATCCCCTATAAACCGCCAAATTGTTATTCTTTGATCAGCATCGGGGACCCACATGAAAAAACCAACAGCCTCCTCATCCAGACAAATTGAGCGCATAAAAAAAGCGATAAATTGATTATCGCTTTTTTCACTAAAAGTATGTGTAGTTACGCTTCGATAGCCAACCGCAATTTCTTCATTGCGTTTTTTTCTAGCTGTCGAACACGCTCAGCAGATACACCGTATTTATCTGCCAGTTCCTGCAAGGTAGTTTTGTTGTCATCATCCAGCCAACGAGCCCGAATGATGCCTTGGCTACGCTCATCCAGTCCTTCCATTGCTACAGAAAGTTTATCCGCAGCGTGGTTTTCCCAGTTATCTTCTTCAATGCCATCAGCAAAGTCAGAAGCTTTGTCCTGCAAATACAGCACCGGAGCCACGGGTTGGCTATCGTGATTGTCATCATCAGAAGACATATCAAATGCCATATCCTGCGCTGACATACGGGATTCCATCTCTCGGACGTCTTTGCTGGTCACACCCAGTTCTTTGGCGACCAGATCAACTTCATCCTGATTGAACCATCCCAAACGTTGTTTCGCCTTGCGCAAATTAAAGAACAGCTTGCGCTGGGCTTTTGTCGTTGCGACTTTCACAATACGCCAGTTACGCAATACATATTCATGGATTTCTGCCTTAATCCAGTGAACAGCAAAAGAGACCAGACGCACACCCACTTCTGGATTAAATCGACGGACCGCTTTCATCAGGCCAATATTGCCTTCCTGAATTAAATCCGCCTGTGGCAGGCCATAACCAGCATAGCTGCGAGCAACATGAACAACGAAGCGCAGGTGAGAAAGAATCAGCTTTTTCGCTGCATCCAGATCCCCCTGGTAATGCAGCCTTTCTGCCAGTTCCTTCTCTTCCTCTGCGGAGAGCATAGGATAAGCATTGGAGGCACGGATGTATCCTTCCAAACTACCTTGTGGAACTAGTGCCAAAGTTTGCATTTCTTTTGTCATTCAAATTCTCTCAAAATCAGATTCAAATTGATGGTTTTTGAAGTTTGCCCGAATCTACCTATAAGGTTTTTTCAAGCCAAAGATACGTCTATTTTACCATCATAGAGATCATATTCAAATTGTCTCGATTGTATGGATATCAATACAAATCTGTAACTGTGATTTCGACAGCAATTCAGCCCAAAAGTTCACCTCAAAACCCGAAAATCACTTTATTCTGGCCTGAAGCGACGCAAATGCTGAATTGTCGCAAACCACGCGGCAATCCAACCGATCATACCCGAAATGAGCACCAACAATAGTGATTCATCCCATCCCAATCCATGCAGTTTAAAACTCGTTCCAAAGACACTCGCCACTTCTGTGACGACATCAGCAAGTTTCCACACCAGCAGGGATGAGAGGATTAAAGAAAAAATCGCGCCTAACATCCCCAGCAAAGCGCCACCATTGAGGAAAGGTCGCAGAATAAAGCCGTCTGTTGCCCCAATCAGTTTCATCACGTTAATGGTTTCACGGCGGCTGAAGATGCTCAACCGGACGCTATTGCCAATAACCAAAAGCAGGGCAACCACCATCAAGACGCCTATCACGGCAGCAATCCGGCCAATCAGTGCGGTCAGCGCTGTCAGGCGGGAAAACCAGCTCTCATCCATTCTGACTTCTTCAATGCCTGCAATCTGAGAAACTTGATCACGCAATGTCGTTAGTGCTTGTGGGTCTTGGAAATTCAGTTTGGGAGAGACAATGGCAACCGCTGGCAGAGGATTTTCTTCCAGCATATCCAAAGCACTGGCAAATCCTGACCAGACACGAAATTCACTCACAGCTTCTTCGCGGGAAAGGTAATTCACCGATTTTACGCCGTCCAGATCTTTCAGCTGATCGATCACCTGTCTGGCACTGTTGTCATTCAACGACTTATCCAAATAAACCGTAAGCTGTGGAATGGGATACCACTGTACCGCCGCCTGATTGACGTTTTTCCAAACGATATAGAACACGCTCGGCAGGGTCAGGGAAATGGCAATGACCATAATGGTCAGCAGTGTTGCCAATGGCTGACGCAACATATCTGACAGAGTGCTTTTCCACGCATAACGCCACTGTACACGCCATCCTCCTTTCAATGACTTGGATTTCGACTTTGGGGACAGTGCTTTTTTAGTTGAATGGCGGACATTCTTAGCCATGATGCCCTCCTTGCATACGCCCCTGATTCAGGGTCAGGATGCGGTAATTTCTTCGTTCAATGAGGGCAATATCATGGGTCGCCATCAGAACTGTCACCCCGACCCGGTTAAATTCTTCAAACAACCGCATGATCCCCTCGGATAATTCTCCATCCAGATTGCCTGTCGGCTCATCCGCCAACAGAACGGTTGGCTTGTTTACCACAGCGCGGGCAATGCCAACGCGCTGCTGTTCTCCACCGGAAAGTTGAATAGGGAAATTTTTCGCTTTGTCCAACAGGCCGACCTTATCCAGCGCCGCAGATACCCGCCGGCGAATGTCTTCAGCACTGGCCCCTGAGATAATCAACGGCATGGCGACGTTCTCATATACTGTGCGATCCAGCAGCAAGTGATGATCCTGAAAAATCATGCCGATCTGGCGACGCAGAAAAGGGATCTCCCGCGATTTTAATCGGCTGATGTCATGACCGGAAAACCAGATATGACCCGCGCTGGGACGTTCAATACCACAGATAAGTTTCAAAAGCGTACTTTTACCCGCCCCTGAATGACCTGTTAAAAATGCCATTTCTCCTGGAAGGAGATGAAAATCCACCCCTTGCAGCGCCTGCCGCCCTCCCAGATAGGCTTTACTAACCTGTTCAAAGCGAATCATTAATAGTTAATCCTCTCGGGCAAAAAGAGCCTCAATAAAATCGTCTGCCTTAAATGGACGGAGATCTTCAATGCCTTCCCCAACGCCAATGTAGCGAATCGGGATCTCAAATTGGTCGGCAATGGCGAAGATAACACCACCTTTTGCAGTACCATCTAGTTTGGTCAGTGAAATACCCGTCAATCCCACAGCCTCATGGAATAGTTTAGCCTGACTTACTGCGTTTTGGCCTGTGCTGGCATCCAGTGTCAGCATAATTTCATGGGGTGCGTTTTCATCCAGTTTTTTCATCACCCGAACGATTTTTTTCAGCTCTTCCATCAAATGGGATTTATTCTGCAAACGCCCTGCGGTATCCGCAATCAGGATATCAACACCTTTGGCCTTGGCTGACTGAATGGCATCAAAGATCACTGAGGCAGGATCGGCCCCCGTATGTTGAGCAACTACAGGGATTTTGTTGCGTTCGCCCCAAACTTGTAACTGTTCCACTGCCGCTGCACGGAAAGTATCCCCTGCCGCTAACATGACAGATTTGCCCTGAGACTGGTATTGGCGTGCTAATTTACCAATCGTGGTGGTTTTGCCGACACCATTCACCCCCACCATCAAGATGACGTAAGGAGATTTACCTTCAATCTCCAACGGCTTATCAACTTTTGTCAGAATGCCTGACATCTCTTCTTTCAGTTTAGCGTAAAGCGCTTCCGCATCTTTCAGTTCCTTGCGGCTGGCATGAGCTGTCAGACTGGTAATGATCTTGCGCGTCGTTTCAACGCCCACGTCCGCGATCAATAACTGTTCTTCCAGTTCTTCAAACAGATCATCATCAATTTTCTTGCCACGGAACAAACTCAAAAAACCGGAACCAAGATTCTGGCGAGTTTTTACCAGACTGCGTTTCAAGCGGGCAAAAAACCCTTCTTTGGTCGGGCGTTCTTGTTCCTTAGGCAATGCCACTTGTTCCTCGGCCTGACGGGCCGCTTCTTCCGCCAAACGCTGCTGTTCTGCCTCTTCTGCTGCACGGCGGGCCGCTTCTTCCGCCAAACGTTGCTGTTCTGCTTCTTCCGCTGCACGGCGGGCCACTTCTTCCGCCAAACGTTGCTGTTCTGCCTCTTCTGCTGCACGGCGGGCGGCTTCTTCCGCCAAGCGCTGCTGCTCTGCTTCTTCTGCTGCACGGCGGGCCGCTTCTTCTGCCAAGCGCTGCTGCTCTGCTTCTGCTGCTGCACGACGGGCCGCTTCTTCCGCCAAGCGCTGCTGCTCTGCTTCTGCTGCTGCACGGCGGGTGGCTTCTTCCGCCAAGCGCTGCTGCTCTGCTTCTTCTGCTGCTGCGCGACGGGCCGCGTCTTCCGCCAAACGTTGCTGTTCTGCCTCTTCTGCTGCGCGACGGGCCGCTTCTTCTGCCAAACGCTGCTGCTCTGCTTCTTCTGCTGCTGCGCGACGGGCCGCGTCTTCCGCCAAACGTTGCTGTTCTGCCTCTTCTGCTGCTGCGCGATGGGCCGCGTCTTCCGCCAAACGTTGCTGTTCTGCTTCTGCTGCTGCACGACGGGCGGCTTCTTCCGCCAAACGTTGCTGTTCTGCCTCTTCTGCTGCTGCGCGACGGGCCGCTTCCTCAGCAATTAATTTTTCTTGTTCAGCTTGTTCTTCTTGCTGTTTCTTATCTTGACGACCAAGTCCAAACCAAGAGAAGAAACCTTTTTTTTTCTCTTTTGCCATCGGCCACTACACTCCTCGCGGTTAATTATGGCGTTATCAATAAATATGCCCACTGAGATAGGTTCTAACGGTGATAAAATCCAGTCTAACATTTTCATCACACCACAACACATATCTATCGCGGATTTCATGGTAAATTAATCAATAGGTTTCTTCATTTTCACTCACTTTTTGTCTTTGCCAGATGTGATTTAATGGCACCAGATGACAAACAATTAAGTTATGTAAATTATGGCTAAAAAACCACAGCGCACGTCTTTAGGACAAATTCGCATTATTGGCGGAAAATGGCGCGGGAGAAAATTACCCGTTCCTGATAGTGATGGGCTGCGTCCAACCACTGATCGTGTCCGTGAGACACTCTTTAACTGGCTTATGCCAACGATTCAGGGAGCCCGTTGTTTGGATTGTTTTTCAGGTAGCGGTGCTCTCGGGTTTGAAGCGTTATCACGTTATGCAGGCTACGCAACCTTAATTGAGTATGATCGCAATGTAGCGAAACAGTTATCGGCTAATTTAGCCTTGCTGAAAGCTGAAAATGCCAATGTGGTACAAGGGGATGCGCTACAATACCTCAATGAAGCGGGAACACCATTTAATGTCGTTTTTCTCGATCCACCATTCCGCAAGGATATGCTCACGGAAGCGATCCGTTTATTAGAAGCCAATGGCTGGCTGGCAGAAGAAAGCTGGATTTATGTTGAAGCAGAATCAGAGTCCGCTGCGACAGAAGTTCCTGCAAACTGGCGGTTACATAGGGAAAAGGTTGCCGGACAAGTGGCTTATCGATTATATATCCGTCACCAGTAATCTGGTGTCAGACCTGCTTAAAACACGATTTTGGAGTCGATGATGTTTGTTCAATTAGGAAGAGTTATCATGATCTTAGTCTGGGGAGTCATGATCTTCAATTTCATTCACCCTTTCCCTAAGCCATTGAAATATTTTATGGATATCGCCATGGCATTCACCGTGGTAATGCACGCATTTCAACTATTACTGCTGAAAAATTCCCAGCCTAAAGATCAAAAACTCTCTGCTTTTCTCCAAACCAAGATCTTCTTTTTCGGTGTTTTTGAGCTGTTGGCTTGGCAGAAAAAGCAACAGCAGAATAAAAAGCAGTAGAGCGCTCAGTCACTGCCATTTCACCGTTTTGTTTTCTTCTTATTAAAAGAAAATGTCGTTAATGAGTAATCCCGTTAATTACTCATTGACGAGCTCCATTTTTGATAATAAAACGTTATCCATTCGTTAATAACGAATTAACGTTGATAAATCAGTATACTCTCCACACAACCCCCATCATGAATAGTAATGCCTGATAAAACGGGCGTTGAACATTAAGGAAAAGAAAAATATGAGTTGGCCATTTCTTGCTGTGTTTTTCTCCGGATGGTTATATATTGATGCCGCCTACCGTGGCACCCAATGGCAGCAATGGGTTTTTCGTCCGGTCACGATGCTGCTTTTGTTATTGTGGGCATGTCAGGCACCTAATCTTGAGGTTTCTGGCTATCTCATCATTGCGGGTCTAGTGACTGCTTTGCTCTCTGATGCGATCCGTATGCTCCCCGGTAAATATTTACTTTTCTCATTTATCGCGCTGTTCCTGAGTTACTTGCTATATACCATCAGTTTTGCCTGGCACATGAGTTTCAGCCTCTTCTTCCCGTTACCTTTGATTTTATTGGCTGTTGGCATTGTGGTTATGGTCGTTATTTGGACTCGTCTGGATAATATGCGTTGGCGGGTCGTTGATAGCTTCGTGATAGCACTGCTGATGGTTTGGATCGCCGGAGAACAATATTTTTCACTCAGTAATGAAAGCCGTTTTTCTGTTATGGCAGGCGCCATCCTGTTACTCCTTGCACATATTATCAACCTCATTGATCGGTATCGCTTCTCTTTTAAACTATCAAAAGCGATTGTTGCTGCCTGTGGTTTTATCGGGCACTTTTTGATTATTCGTTCACTATTCTTGTAATGCCTCCGCTTTATTGAACATAGGTTTTATTGAACACACACTTAAGAGGAAGGACATTGATGGTGAAAATCTATTTTGGATGGCACTAATCATCAAAAAAATTCCTCTTATTAAGTTTGACTCTGGAGTTAACTCCAGAGTGTAGAGTTGTTCTTAATTAACCCGGATTAACTCTATTCTAAGAGGGCGCCTATGTTCTCCACCGACACAAAACATAAGCAATCACAACATGATCCCCATGAGACAGGCCATAGTCACGCTCATGAAAATCATGACAAGATACATTCCCATAAGCATTCCCATGAACATGAGCATACTCATAAACATAACGGAGCACATTGCTCACACGATCATGACCATGTTGTACAGGAAACCTCCCCCCTCGAATTAACAGCAAACCAGCGCTTTAATTGGATCATCCACGGTATGGATTGCCCAAGCTGTGCCGGGAAAATCGAGAATGCTGTAAAAAAACTCCCGGAAGCCAAACAGGTCAAGGTTCTGTTTACGACAGAAAAATTGGTGGTTGATTCTGATGTTGATATTCGCGCCGCTGTCGAAAAAGCAGTAAAACAAGCGGGTTTTGAAATCAAGGAAACGGATTCGTCACCCAAACTGCCTCCGGCAACCAATCACTGGAAAACATTTTCCCCGATCCTGATTCTCGCTGCCCTGATGTTCGCCAGCTGGGGAATATCAAGCATCAATGCACCCGCCGGGCAAATTGCTTTCATCATTACCACGCTGATTGGGTTATATCCGGTCGCAACCAAAGCCATCAAATTGATTCGTTCAGGTACTCCTTTTGCCATTGAAACACTGATGAGTGTTGCCGCCATCGGTGCCTTGTTCATTGATGCGACCGCGGAAGCCGCTATGGTCATTCTGCTGTTCAAATTAGGCGAGATTCTGGAGTCCTATGCCGCCGGACGTGCTCGCCGTGGTGTCAGCGCCTTGATGGCATTAGTCCCTGATCAGGCTTTATTAGTTAAGGATGGGAAAAAGAAAACCGTATCGGCAGCCGAACTGCGTCCCGGTGATATTATTGAGGTTGCTCCGGGAGCCCGTTTACCCACCGATGCCGAATTACTCAGTCCATTTGCCAGCTTCGATGAAAGCGCCCTGACAGGTGAGTCTGTTCCTGTTGAGCGGCAACAAGGAGAAAAGGTCGCGGCGGGTTGCCTTTCTGTCGATAGCGCCGTGCAGATGAGGGTGATCTCTGAGCCGGGGCACAACGCCATTGACCGCATTCTTCAATTGATCGAAGAGGCAGAAGAACGTCGCGCTCCCATTGAACGTTTCATTGACCGGTTCAGCCGTATCTATACGCCGCTGATTATCTTGTTCTCCGCACTCGTGGTACTGATCCCGCCTTTGTTCTTTGCCGGATCGTGGGAAAACTGGATCTACCGCGGCCTGACACTATTGTTAATTGGCTGTCCTTGTGCACTGGTTATCTCCACACCTGCCGCAATTACTTCCGCCTTGGCAGCAGCGACTCGTCGTGGCTCCCTAATCAAAGGTGGAGCAGCACTGGAGCAACTTGGAGCAGTGACCACAATAGCATTGGATAAAACCGGCACACTGACCGAAGGCAAACCACAAGTTACTGATATTGAACCAGCAGAAAACATCACCACAGAAACTGTACTGGCACTGGCAGGGGCTGTAGAAAGCGGCTCTCATCATCCATTGGCAAAGTCCATTCTTGAAGCCGCTGAAAGGAAAGGCGTGACCATTGTTGAGGCTGAACAGCGTAAAGCGCTAGCAGGAATTGGCGTTGAAGGGCAATTGTCAGGACAAAGAATTCTTGTCTCCGCCCCTGAACGATTACCGGAAAATACGTTGTCCGCAGACTGGAAGCAAAGAGTCGCCGATCTGGAAAGTAGTGGCAAAACTGCGGTTGCAGTTATGCAGGACAAGCAATTCATGGGTTTGATTGCCATGCAGGATACCTTGCGTCAGGATGCCATAGACACCATCCGTCTCCTGAAAAAACAAGGTGTTCAGGCAATCATGCTTACGGGAGACAATCCTCGTGCTGCGGCCGCTATTGCAGGTCAGTTGGGCATTGATTATCGCGCAGGATTATTACCGGAAGATAAAGTGAAGGCAGTGACTGAGTTGAATAAAAATCACCACACCATGATGGTTGGTGATGGAATCAATGACGCTCCGGCAATGAAAGCCGCCAGTATCGGCGTTGCCATGGGCAGCGGAACTGATGTTGCATTGGAAACGGCTGATGCTGCACTGACACACAATCGGCTGACCGGTTTAGCTGAAATTATCGCCCTGTCTCGCACAACCCATTACAACATCCGCCAAAATATCACTATTGCATTAGGCTTAAAGGCGATATTCCTTATCACCAGCCTATTGGGTATCACAGGACTATGGATGGCGGTTCTGGCCGATTCAGGCGCTACTGCACTCGTCACTGCAAACGCCATCCGGCTGCTGAGAGTAAAGCTGCAAAAGTGATAAACCGGGTGAGATAAAAACAACAAACTGAAAAGGTGCATACTACGCACCTTTTCAAAATTACAATTACTCAAGATTGCTATTAAGGAAAAAGAAAATATGGTATTCAGTGAGGTGATAAGTTGTGACTAAACACCATACTTAAAGCCTAGCACGGCTCCTTTTTTCTGCCAGTCAATTACGCGATATTTTTCAATCAAGCATTTTCACTTTTTCTGAGAAGATAGCGATAAGGGGTTTCTTCTGTCTCCTGCGCAATCAATACATGTTCCATAAAACGACAGAAACCGGGAATATCACGGGTTGTTGCCGGATCATCTGCAATGATTAATAACGTCTGGCCGGCGCTCATATGGCGGACAGTCTTACGTACCATCATGACGGGTTCCGGGCAGCGTAATCCTAGCGTATCAAGCGTTTTATCGGGATTGGCAAAAACATCGGACATAACAATCTCTGTAGGTTCAAACAATCTATGGCCGTGGATTATATTACAAAATATCGCCAACTGCCGTACTTTACTTTTATTGCGCAACACGCGTATGATCAACTTCTCCTGATTTTTCAGGCACATTTATTTTTTGGGTTCCCTCACCCCATTCACCAAAAAGGTACAATATGTTCCAATTGACTGCGCAGCAGCGAGCCACGGCTTTGGCCTGGCTTTCGCTCTTCCATATTCTGATCATTACTTCCAGTAACTATCTGGTGCAACTCCCCATCTCCATTTTTGGTTTCCATACCACTTGGGGAGCATTTACATTTCCCTTTATCTTTTTGGCGACCGATCTGACTGTGCGTATTTATGGTGCTCCATTAGCGCGCCGGATCATTATCTCCGTCATGCTTCCCGCCTTGTTGATCTCTTACCTGATTTCAGCTCTGTTTTTTCAGGGCACATGGCAAGGATTCGAAACCTTGGGAACCTTTAACTTGTTTGTTGCCCGCATTGCGGCCGCTAGTTTTATGGCCTATGTGCTTGGTCAGATATTGGATGTCGGCGTCTTTAATCGCCTGCGCCAAAAAAGCCGCTGGTGGATAGCCCCGGCTGCCGCTATGTTTTTCGGTAATATGCTCGATACACTGGCCTTTTTCTTTATCGCGTTTTATCGCAGTACCGATGCTTTTATGGCAACGAATTGGGTGGAAATTGCCTTAGTGGATTATGCTTTCAAGCTATTTATCTGTATGCTTTTTTTCCTACCGGCGTATGGCATTCTGTTGAATTTAATTCTGAAATTTTTTTTCAATCAAACCGCAAGTAAGACACTGGTTAAATTCCACTAAAAAACAGAGGAAAGACGCACAGAATACATACGTAACAATGCTGAGAAAATCATGACCAGTTAAAGGATTAACGCTCAGTGATCACCGTGAAATACAGAGCATTCTCGTGAACACCGCCGCCGAACAATCCGAAGAGTCTACAAAGGATAGGCTCTTCTTAACTGTGTCTCGCATCGCCATACCCTGCATCAATCCTCTTCCCGTTTTTCCTACCGAATCACACATTTCCTGCTTTTACTCATAACCCCTCTGTATATTTTGCCGTATAGTGTTGATGTATCGTGTTGATGGGCGGGTAAACACAGACTTTGACATAACACTGTTTATAACCTGCTCCATGCCAGTATTGTGACACTCTATGCCTAGTTTCCAGTGAAGAAGGAATATTTCTTATGCTGAAAGTGATCCAGTCTCCATCCAAATATATTCAGGGGCCAGGTGCGTTATCTCACATTGGTCGATACACCAAAATGCTTGCTGACCACGTCTTCGTGATTGCCGATAATTTCGTGATGAGCCTTATTGGGGATACCGTCGGTAAAAGCCTGGAGGAACACGAAGTCACCAGCCACTTCGAAATTTTTAACGGTGAGTGCAGCCGTAGTGAAATCCAGCGCCTGTCTGCCATTCTAGTCAGTAATCAGTGTCAGGCTGTGGTTGGGCTAGGGGGTGGAAAAACTCTTGATACAGCCAAAGCCATTGCACACGAATCCAAAATACCGGTGATTATTTCTCCTACCCTTGCTTCAACCGACGCGCCGACCAGTGCCCTTTCTGTCCTGTATACCGAACTGGGTGAGTTTGACAGCTACCTGATCTACCCACAAAACCCGAATGTCGTGTTGATGGACACCAATATTATTGCCAAAGCGCCAATTCGTCTGTTTGTGGCAGGAATGGGGGATGCGCTCGCGACCTATTTTGAGGCACGAGCCAACAGTGCAGCCCACAAACCCACTATGGCTGGCGGTGCAACATCCACCACAGGTCTGGCCCTGGCAAAACTGTGTTATGAAACCTTGCTGGCAGAAGGTTACAAGGCAAAACTGGCAGTGGAAGCGGGTGTCAGCACGCCTGCGGTTGAAAATATTGTTGAAGCGAATACCTACCTCAGCGGCATCGGTTTTGAAAGTGCGGGTCTGGCTGCCGCTCACGCCATCCACAATGGCTTTACGGTGTTGGAAGAGTGTCATCATCTCTATCACGGAGAAAAAGTGGCATTTGGTACTCTGACACAATTGATCTTGGAAAACAGTTCAAGTGAAGAGCTGGAAACCGTGCTCGATTTTTGTGTACAGGTAGGTTTGCCAGTCACGCTGGAACAATTGGGTCTGCGTGATAATGAAAAACTGAATCAGAAAATCATGCAGGTTGCCATAGCGAGTTGTGCGGAAGGGGAAACCATTCACAATATGCCATTTACTGTGACACCAGAGCAGGTTTACGCCGCGATTTTGGCCGCAGACCGAATGGGGCAGGATTGGTTGTATTAAGTGATTGCGATAATAATTAACGTGAGATCTTTCCCCACAGGACAGCCAAATAATGTTATTTGTATGATATTAAACCACCTATCATTGTATATACAGTGATAGGTGTATCAATCATAGTGAGGCACTTTTCTCAAAATCAATTCAAATATGATGAATAATATAACGCGTGCTACGGCCACCAGCCTCCGTTTTTTCCAGACAGCCAAGTCCCACCAGATGGTTTAAATGCCGGGTCGCTGTTGCGCGGCTTACTTTAGCAACTTTCTGATATTGGCTACTGTTAATGCCTTGCTGAAAATCACCATCCAACATTCTATTCAGGACTTTGATCTGTTCCCCACCCAACTGACTTTGATCGATACAACGCCAGAACCGGGTCTTTTTCACCGTATTATCAATTTGCTTCAATTTAGCAATCAGCGTGTCATTCAATGTTTGCAGAAACCATAGCATCCAATCGGTAATATCCAAGCCATTACGCTGTGTCTGTTCCAATATTTCATAATATTGTTTACGGCGTTCACAAATACTCACTGACATGGCATAAAACCGGATTGAGCGGTTTTCTCCTTGCGCCAATACCAAATCGGTCAGGAAACGGGTAATACGCCCATTACCATCTTCCATTGGATGCAGTGTAACAAACCATAAATGTATGATGGCTGCCCGCAAGATGGGATCAAGATTGAATTCATAACGAGATTGATTGAACCAAGCAATAAGTTTTGTTATCTCCTCCTGTAACCTTTTGGCAGGTGGCGCTTCAAAATGAATAATCGGTTTGTCTATTCTGCCAGAGATAACTTCCATTCCTCCATGCCTCAACTTCCCTCCTTGGATAGGGTTAAACAAGGTATAACCCCCGGGAAACATCAACTCATGCCATTTCAAAATGCGTTCAAGCGTCAATGGTTCGTTATACCTTTCCACCACATCAAAGGCTATTTCAGCCATGCCATCCGATTGTTCGCTTGTTGGATAAGGCTTCGTTTCACTGATGCCTAGTCGATTTGCTAATGAAGAACGAACTGATGCCGCATTCAGCTTTTCACCTTCGATTTCGCAAGAATAGAGAATACTGGCAAGAAGATTATCCAATGTTGATTGCTCTGTGTTTTCAGCACTTGCTCTTCCCAGCAACAATCCCTGATTAAAATGAATTTCCCGCAATATGGGCGTCAGAACATGCTCATTCCATTTAAAGTCAGGCCAATTTTCTTGTTCCCATATCCACATTAAATTTCACCTTATGATGCCAACTATCGGACCATTCTACTCATCTTGTGAGGCGAATAACAACGCTATTCGCCTCACGAAATGAGGCGAATAGCTCACCTAATTGACTCATCAAGCGAAACCTATACCCCTGAATCCACCCCCTGCGCCAATAAACTTATCGGATGCTCGCATTTCTTGCTGGTAGACATCTCAATCTGCCATTTGCAGGTTTCGCAATCCGTAATCACCAAATCGACACCACTCACTTCAATCTGGCGGAATAAATTCGCGCCGATCCCTTGGGAAACATCATAGTTTTCCGCCTTAAAGCCATACGTACCTGCAATGCCGCAACATTGGGAATCAAGGATTATCAATTCAACACCCGGAATACGCTTGATCAATTCAATAGAATAGGCAGCCCAGCCCATTTTTTCCATATGGCATGGCGTGTGATAGGCCACTTTCAGCGGTGTATGCTTCAAGGGCAAAGTACACCCTTTATCCAGCAGACGATAGAGATAGCGCGTTGCCAATTCCACGTGATCACGTACCAGCCGGGTATCAACATCTAAAATATGTGGATATTCATCTCGCAGGGTGAAGGTGCAACTGGATGAAGTCGCCACCACAGGGATTTGACGCTCAATGACGCTTTCTGTTAAAGAAGCCAGATTAACGCGCGCCTGGCGCTTTGCCTGTTCAATAAAACCGTTAGCAATCAATGGCACGCCACAGCATTTTTCCCGTGTCAGCAATTGAACGCCAATCCCCATCGCATTAAAGACTTTCAGCAGATCTTTTCCCAATTGCGGATGGTTGTAATTGACGAAACAGCCGTGAAAATAGGCCACTTGTTCCTTAAATTGCTGTTGAATTTCAGCCTGCTTACGATACCAACGGCGAAATGTCCCGAAGGAATATTTTGGCAGTTCACGCCGATGGTCAATTTTTAAGGCCTTATCCAGCAGATGACGCATCGGTTTCAGGCGGGTGACGGCGTTGACGACAGGCGCAAACGGCGTGGATAAGGTTCCCATCAGATCCGTATGACTGAGGATGGCATCCCGCAGTTTAGGACGATGTGGACTGTAATGGGCTTTTGCCCGCTGGATGATATCACCAATTTTTACATCAGATGGGCAGGCCACTTCACACCGTTTGCAATTAGTGCAGTATTTCAACGCTTCATCATAGAGCGCAGGATCTTTGAGGCGCAGACGTTCTCCATCCGGGCCGGCCTGTTTTGGTCCCGGATATAGCGGGTTTACCTTAGCAACCGGGCAATAAGTCGTACACACCGTACACTTAATACAACTTTCGAAACTGTTGTCGAGAAGACTCATTGCGTCACCTCCCTTGCCTCAATTTGCCCGGATATCATCGATGGTTTGATGGTCTGATCCGCTTCGATCTGTTCAGCAACAAACAGTGCACTCAGCAAAGAAACCCCTGCACCGCAACCTTCCGCCAGCGGATCATATCCTCCTAATACCGCTCCTGCTGCATAGAGATTCTTAAGCGCTTTGCCCTCTTTCAGTGGCCGCAAATATTCATCCGTGTTAACCCCGAATTTCAGGTAAGGCTGTGGAGCAAAGAGGTTTTTTCGTGTCCATTGCCCACGCTCAGGATCCCCCAGCAAATCCAGATTCAGCAATGGTTCATAGACACGATTAAATTCGGTTTTCAGGCCGTTATTAAAAAAGCTGCCTGTTGCCAAAACCACATGAGAAGCGCGCAGAGGAATGTCACCATGATTGCGGGTATAAACGCCGGTGATGCAGTTATTTTCTATCTCGACGCGATTCACCTTATCACCCGCCATCACAATACCGCCAAACTGGCGGAACCGGGCATTCATTGCCTGATTAACACGGATACCAGGCAAGGAAGGTGGCAATGTCGGCAGTAAATAAATCGGTTTTCCCACCTGTATCTGTAAGTTTCCGACAACTTCATCAGACGCCAGCCCGATACAAGCCGGTAAAATAATGACGTCATGCCCTGTCGATAGTCGGTTAATTTCTTCTGCCAGCAGAGATAAATTTTCTGACAAATCCAGCAGTCGGGCGATATTAACCGCACGAAACTCACTGGAATTATCGCGTAATTTGTCCAACACAGACAGATGAACTTCTGTTGCTTGTGCTTTTATCCCCTGCTTTTGTAATGCGCCGGCAACCATTTTGGGTTGAAAATCCAGAAAACCTTCAATGCCGATGACAGCCACATTTTCCCAAGACGATTTTTCACAAAGAAACGACCGTTCCAATTCGTGGGTAGGAACACGTGCCGGACTTAACCATGCCATGCGCCGACGACCAATCGGTGTCATGCGATAGTGATTCTGGGAAGCCGATCCTTTCATGGCTAATCCGCTTTCCTTAAGCAGGCTTTCAGCACGATAAATCAACGAAGCCACATTTTTTTCGCCCATGCGGCTATAAGGATGTGCCGGTGCTTGTTCAGCCAGTTCAGATAAAGCTGCCAAAGGATGTGCAACTTCACGGCCATCAGGTAAATGGGAAAGAAAATCCATTGAACCCGATGAAAAATAGAGTGAGTTTTGACCAGCACTGACGATCGCACAGGACTTCCCTGCCTCTGCCAGCCGGATACCACACGTCAGCCCTGCCAATCCACTGCCAATAATCACCACATCAAATTTCATCGTTAACCTCCGCGGTTGGTGGGTTCTTGATGATTTCTTCATCCAAACCGCACAGTCCTTGATAAATCCAACGGGTAAATTCACTTTCCCGCAAGGCATCTCCCCAAGCGATTGGGCGAATGCCTTTCCAGCGCTCGTTCAGAAAATGGGCCAGTTGCTGTTCAGTTTCCTGCTCCGTTGTGACACCGAGGCGATTGAGTAACCCTGCGGCACGGCAAGCACACAGTTCTCCCTGACAGGTTCCCATGCCAACGCGCGTCCGGCGACGTAAGTCCAGCAGGTTATTGACCGTTAAAGATTCTGTCGCGTAACGTACTTCCCCTGCTGTTACCGCTTCACATTCACACACTAAACTTTTGTCCAACCGTTCTGTACTCAACAACTTGGCCGCACGATCACCATGACGATATACGGCCGACCCGCGGATCGGTGCAGGGACGCCAACCGCCGTGCGCAACGTTTGTTCAGCAGTATCCCATGAACCGGGCAGAGGCTCCTGTGCTGTCGTACAACGTTCTGTCACACCCAGTTTTTCACAGACTTTATCTGTCGCCCTTTCAGCCATGAGCCGATAAGTCATCAATTTACCGCCAGTAATGGTAATGAACCCTTCCAGACCATCACGCTGGGCATGATCGAGCAGCACGATCCCCCGGCTGATATTGCGGCCAGAAGGATCATCATCACTTGCCACCAAAGGACGTACACCGGCATAAGCGCGTAAAATGCGCGTTTTCGCAAGTTGAGGAGAGAGTTGCGAGCCTTCACGGATCAGAATATCGACTTCCTCCGGTGTCACGAACATCTTGTCGATCTGATCATATTCAATACGTGTGGAGGTTGTGCCAATCAATGAAATGGTGTCACCAGGTACGAGAATATCGGCATCAGCAGGCTTGCGACAACGGTTGATAACCATATTGTTGATCCGGTGACCAAGGATCAGCAAAGCCCCTTTTGCCGGAAGCATCCGTACCTTCAAATCGGCATATTCCGCGATCCTTTGTCCCCAAATGCCTCCCGCATTTACAACGATCGGAGCATGAATGTCATACAGGCGCGCACGTTGATGATCATAGACATGAACGCCGGTAATTTTGCTTCCCTGCCGAATCAATCCCATGACTTCGTGATAGGTCAGTACTTGCGCGCCGTGTTCTTTAGCATCCAGCATATTGGCAGCGGTCAACCTGAATGGATCGACTGTGCCATCCGGCACCATCACCGCGCCAATTAAATCAGGATTAACAGAAGGCTCCAGATGCAGGGCTTCTTCAGGTTCCATCGCTTGTACATCAATCCCCGCCTTTTCACACGCGGTGATGAAAGTTTGCTGATATTCCAGAGAATCTTCCGGCAAGGTAATAAACAAGCCATTCGTTTTTTCAATACAGTGGCGGGCAATGCGCTTGAGGATCTTATTTTCCTTGATACACTCTTTTGCCGATTCACTGTCCGTTACGGCATAACGCGCCCCGCTATGCAGCAGACCATGATTGCGTCCTGTCGCCCCCGTGGCGATATCATGACGCTCCAGTAAAATGCAGCGTAAACCGCGGCGGGCACAATCCCTTGCAATTCCTGCACCTGTCGCGCCTCCGCCGATAATAATGACATCGGTTTCTGTTACAGGAGAGCCGTTCATTGAAGATGCTCCTCTTTCGCTTCTATGCCAGTCACATATCCGGCTAGTCAATGTCTTGTTGGGATAGATAAAATATATACAACACCCGTGTTTTTTGTTTGATAAGGAACAATAACGAGCGAGAAACGCTCATGGAATAGCGTAAAAAAAATACGTATCGTGATAAATATCACGCTTTGATAATCAGATAAGGGCGCAGACAAAATGAAAAATGGAAGTAAAAAAATGGGCATGCTCCCGCAGAAGCATACCCATGACAGTGATTAATAAAGATTGATAATAAGCCAGTAATCTATTTTGTCGGCTCTGGCCAAATGGCAGCAATGTGGCTCAGGCACTCTTCTTTTGATCCCATCCTGCCAATTGTCATCCATCCCATTGGGATATCATACTCAGCAGGCCAGACTGAATACCGTTTTTTGGCATTGATGACGACCATCCAATTCATAGCATCATTTCCTGTTGACTGTTTCATGCTACAGCCTCCTTTTTGAAACTTTCTGCCAAGATGGCCGGTAAAAATCCAGTGCCAATCAGATAACGTAATACTTGATGAACGTATTCAGCCGTAATCGCCGGGCAGCGAATGTCACTTCCTGCTAACCCTGACAGCGTATTTTTCAACTCCAATTCAGGATGAATTTCATCAACATAAGCGGGGTCCAGAGCACGATAAGGTCTCTTCGTCATATCCCTGATCAGGGGGATAAGCGGATACAGCGGGTGCGTATCATCCAACGCAAGGATCTTCTCTTTACCCTCATTAAACGGTACGGGGTTGAGGATGTAGCCGAATTCCTTCACCCAGTCGAAAAATTGCCGGATAGAAACTTGTTCTGGGTTGAACAAGTTGAAGAATTTTCCATTGGATTCTGGTTTTTTGGAGATATGGACTAACGATGCCGCCACATAATCCACCGGTACAATATCAAGCAACAGAGCATGGTCAGGATAAAAACCCATTGCCAGATAGCCTTTCAAAGATGCAATCAGATAATCATTGCCCTGTGCAGCTCCCGTGCGGGTGTGTCCAAGAATCAGGCCAGGCCGGTAAATACTCACGGGTACGCCCCGTTTGCGAGCAATATTGATGATCCCTTCTGATACCCACTTACTCCCCGAATAGCCAGAAGGATCACGCACCGATTCACTCATGGCACGATCATCTTCCAGATAAGGACGGGGTGATTCTGTCGCAAACAGTGCATTCACGGAGGAAACATAATGGAAGTGTTTCAAGCGCGCAGTGCAGGCGAGTTCCAATGCCGTTCTGGTACCATCGACATTGATCCCCTTCAGTGCACTATAGGGGTAAATGAAATTAACCAACGCCCCGTTGTGATAAATAACATCAACACTTTCTGCAACCTGTGTCCATGTCTCCGGTAGCAAACCAAAACGTGGCTGCCCCAAATCACCGGTAATGAAATCCACACGGTCAAGACCATTACCTACATCAATCTGGTAATGTTTGAAGCCGGCCTTGATTCTGTCACGGGCATGTTTTTCATCAGATGCTCGGCATAAGCAGATGACTCTGGCCGAAGTTTGTTTCAATAATTGCTCCAGTAAATGCAGACCAAGATATCCGGTCGCGCCTGTCAGCAATACCGTCTCTGGTTGATACCAGTTCGCCCGGGGCAATCCATCGGGACGAATACTTTCTTTCAGATAAACATCATTTTTGAGCGTTTCAGCATGCTGACGGATTAGTGCTTCGCTATGATAATTTCCCATATTCTGAACAGGATTTGCCTGATATACAGCTTGCATTTCATCCAAAATGGCAGCGATTCTGGCAACTGTCGGTTCAACATAGATGCCGGAAATCGGTACCCGCAGTGAAAATGCTTTCTCAATATTTTCTACCATACGGGCAACAAGGATGGAGTGTCCCCCGATCTGGAAGAAATCATCAGTAATTCCAAATGCGTCCGTCTCCAATAAATCACGCCAGATGGCATAAACGCGTTTTTCCGTTTCTGTTTGTGGCTGTACCACGTCATAACTGGCATTCAATCGTTCTGCAACTTCTTCTAACCGCTTTCTGTCTCTTTTGCCACTGCTTGTCAGCGGAATATAAGGGATACGATAATATTCAGTCGGTATCCAGGCTTCGTGCAATACTTCTCTGAGCGATATTTGTGTTGCACGCACCCAGTCTTCCGACACAACCATATTTGGATTGAACAGCACAAATGCCTGGATCTTGGCAAAGTCGCCACTGCCAGCCACCCGGATAATGGCATCCTGTATGCCATTTTGTTTTCTTAGAGCAATTTCTATCTCACCCAACTCGATTCGATATCCACGCACTTTGACCTGATCGTCCTGTCTGCCCATGTAAATGAGAGAACCATCGTCAAGCATGCGTGCCATATCCCCCGTCAAATATGCCCTGTTACCTCTCTGTGTCATATCGGGAACATATCTTTTCGCGGTTTCAGTCGGGTTATTGCGATAACCCGCGGTCACGCCCAGCCCACCGATGAGTATCTCTCCCACTGTTCCTTTAGGAACAGGACGCAGATATTTATCCACAATAGTGATACTGGTGCCCGGAATAGGCCCGCCCAATTGAACTTTATCGCCTTTTTTCATGCGGAACGCAGTTGACCAGATAGTTGTTTCTGTCGGGCCATAAACGTTCCATAACGTTCCTCCCGTGTCTGTCAATTGATCCGCAAGATCCTGTGACAGCGCTTCCCCACCGCAAAGCATGCCCATTTCAGAACGCGGTTTCCAGCCCGCATTCAAAGCCATTGACCAGGTAACAGGTGTGGCTTGGGCAAAAGTAAACCGCGGATCTGACAACGTTTCGGACAATGCTATCGCATCACGTTGGGTATCAATTGAAGTAATGTAGATACTGCCACCATGAACCACGGTCAGCAGCAATTCCAGAACTGAAATATCAAAGGAGAACGTCGTCAGTGCCAACATGTGGTCACGCTGACTGATTGACAGCAGCTTACCAAAGCTACATAAGCAAGCAGCCAGATTGTCATGTTGTACTTGTACTGCTTTTGGCAACCCCGTAGAGCCAGAGGTAAACATCACATAAGCAGGATGATCGCCTAGCTCAGGGATCCCGATACCTTCAGCCATTTCAGATATCTCATTGATATTACTTAAGATAGCCTTCATGGGAATTAATGTTGACGCCTTAAGCCCGGCCGACACCGTATCATCAGATATCAAGATACTGTCCGGCAGACTGGCGAGAATATCATTCAGGCGTTTTTCCGGCATCATGGTGTTCAAGGGGATATATACTGCCCCTATCCGCCAAATTGCCTGCATAGTAACAAACCATGAAATACCCCGCTGGGCCGCAATGGCAACATTGCTTCCCATTTTGACGCCGTGGTGACGCAAAATATGTGCTGCATTATCAATGCGCTGATTGAGTTCACCAAATGTCAACGTTTCATGTGGGTCTGAAACTGCGATGTCATCCGGTACAACTTTTGCCAATTCAGCCAACTGAGAAGGGACATTTTTAAACCACGGTTCTAGAGTGGATATCATGTGACTGATATTACTATCTATTTCAGTATCATCAGCAGGAGAAGATTTTTGCCCAGTAAATGCTGTGTGTAATATTGCCTTGTGTGTGTAAGTATTCATAATGATGTTCTCATTCTGAGCTCCACTTGTATCATCATTTTTCATGATGAATGGAGGCATCAATGCTGGTAGTCGTTATTTTGCAGTTTTGGCCTACATTCAGCATTTACAAATACCTTATGTAGACTTTAACTGAATAATAAAAATAAATTGCAAAAAATTTCGTGCGAATTTAATAAATATATTAATTAGTATTATTTTGTAATCTTTGATTAATTAAATAATCAACTTATAAACATCCGGTCTTCATAGTGGGACAGAATGTATTACGCCTATACACGCTGCACCAAGACCATTTAACACATTGATATTATTATATTTTACATCATAAACAGTTATTCGGCACCGCATGAAAACCACTATCATGAGCATGAATAACTATTTGTAGTAATATCTATTATTTTGAATTTTAATTTCAAACATTTTATTTGTAATCCTGTTATAAAAAACGCCAAACAGGTAAATAAAGAGCAGATTCCATAAATAAATAAAAACGCCATTTAAATCATATTATCAATTAAATAGCAACTTTAGCTAAAGTTTGGGCGGAGTAATGTGACCGTTAATTTATTAAATTACGTTTATATGGCGTTATATTTATGCGGATTATATTCGTATGACTTTATGATTACTGCACCAGAAAAATTCCCCTGAAAATAATGAGCCTTTGTGTGATAAGGAACATAAACGAACTTTAAACGTACAAAAATAACCAGAAAAGTTATTTATTGTGATATTCATCACGATAATATAAATAAATTGCATTTAAAAAAAACAGAAAATCACTCAAAATCGCCATCTTACGAAATTATATCTATATATTAGTGATACCTCATAGATATATTAGGTTGTTTTAGCTAATATTCTCTTCGATATAGAAAATAATTTAGTCCAAATTTTTCGTTTAACATAATTATGCTCGTTTAACACTATCACTGTCCAGCGGTGATAAAGCGCTCATACAAAAGTCATGTGGAGACAAACATGTTAAGTATTTTCAAGCCGGCTCCCCATAAAGCCCGGTTGCCTGCGCAAGAAATAGATCCACTCTATCGCCGCTTGCGCTGGCAAATTTTTATGGGGATTTTCTTTGGCTATGCAGCCTACTATCTGGTAAGGAAAAACTTTGCCCTGGCAATGCCTTTTTTAGTAGAGCAAGGCTTCTCCAGAGGAGATCTTGGGTTTGCCCTGTCGGGAATTTCAATTGCATACGGATTCTCAAAATTCATCATGGGTTCCGTTTCCGACCGCTCGAATCCGCGTGTTTTCTTGCCTGCCGGTCTAATACTGGCTGCGGCTGTCATGCTGTTTATGGGCTTCGTACCATGGGCAACATCCAGCATTGCTATCATGTTTGTTCTGCTGTTCCTCTGCGGCTGGTTCCAGGGTATGGGCTGGCCTCCTTGCGGACGCACCATGGTTCATTGGTGGTCACAAAAAGAACGTGGCGGGATTGTTTCAGTCTGGAACTGTGCCCATAACGTTGGTGGGGGTTTGCCTCCATTGTTGTTCCTGCTGGGTATGGCTTGGTTCAATGACTGGAAAGCAGCGCTTTATATGCCTGCATTTGCCGCTATCCTCGTGGCGATAATCGCTTTCACTTTGATGCGTGATACCCCACAATCTTGTGGTTTACCGCCAATCGAAGAGTACAAAAATGATTATCCACTCGATTACACCGAGAAAGATGAAAAAGAACTGACTGCAAAAGAGATCTTCATGCAGTATGTCCTGCCTAATAAATTGCTGTGGATGATCGCGATTGCCAACGTGTTCGTTTATCTGTTGCGTTACGGTATTCTCGACTGGTCACCAACTTATTTGAAAGAAGTGAAGCATTTTGCGTTAGATAAATCTTCCTGGGCTTATTTCCTGTATGAGTACGCAGGTATTCCGGGTACGCTATTGTGCGGCTGGATGTCTGACAAAGTGTTCAAAGGCAACCGTGGTGCAACCGGTGTATTCTTTATGGCATTAGTGACTATCGCCACCGTTGTATTCTGGATGAACCCGGCAGGAAACCCAAATATTGATATGATCTGTATGCTGGTTATCGGCTTCCTGATTTATGGCCCTGTCATGCTGATTGGTCTGCACGCGCTTGAGCTGGCACCGAAAAAAGCAGCGGGAACAGCAGCAGGCTTTACCGGTTTGTTTGGCTATCTGGGTGGTTCAGTCGCAGCCAGCGCCATCGTTGGTTACACCGTTGACTTCTTCGGTTGGGACGGTGGCTTTATGGTGATGATCGGCGGCAGCGCACTCTCTGTCATTCTGCTTTTGTTTGTCATGTTGAGTGAAAAGAAACACAAGCAGGAAATAGCGAGTCAGAGTAAATAACATTAACTAAAGACGCTGATTAGTCACGATGTCAATCGCAGTACAACACCAAGTTGTACTGCGATTTTATGAAAAATATCTAAAATTTTTCTCATAGAATAAATTATCACTATTCTATATAACCCCTTAAAAATAAGGACAATGAAGTCTGTCGCTCACTTTTGAATATGCTATTTCCTTTTACTTCACAGGTATATTCTTTATTTCCATACTTTATTAGTAACCTTCTGACTTCAAAAATTTTCCAAACTCTCCTGAATGAAGAATTCTATTTTTATATCTTGCAAACCAATGCCCTTCTTGTAAGTCTTTCATCGGTAGCAAGACCTTAATTTTAAAAAACTCATGCTTTATTTTGATTCACTTATATCATTTACATTTACCATTTTATTCTTAATTAAATTCAAAATGCTCCAGACGATTTAATAAATTTGTTCATTTAATGACATGACTAAATAAGGTGAGAGATAAACAGAACCTAAATAACCATTTTTCTGTCATAAAACTGTGATGTACTGCCACTAAAATCAATATGCAGGATTGTGTTATGTCAGTATTTTATATAAAAAGCGGTTTGGATATTCACCTTATTTCTTCTGGCTGTTGGCTAAAAATCAGCTACACAAAGCTACACAATAAGTAACATAATTTTTGTTTAAGATTTTTATTACAAATAAATGGAGAATCCCAATGCAGACCCCTATTAAGGCAATCATGGCAGGTATTCTGTTAGCATCATCAATGTCAGGCATTGCACATGCAGCAGATAAGATTGTTATCGCCCACCGTGGGGCCAGTGGTTATCTACCTGAGCATACCCTGCCCGCTAAAGCAATGGCTTATGCACAAGGTGCTGATTATCTTGAGCAAGATCTAGTAATGACTAAAGATGACCAGCTCATTGTGCTACACGACCATTATTTAGATCGAGTAACCGATGTTGCAGAACGTTTTCCAAACCGTGCCCGTGCCGATGGCCGCTATTATGCGATAGATTTTACCTTACCAGAAATTAAATCCCTGAAATTCACCGAAGGTTTTGATATCAAAGATGGCAAAAAAATCCAAAGCTATCCGGGACGTTTCCCTATGGGGAAATCAAATTTCCACATTCATACCTTTCAGGAAGAGTTGGAATTTATCCAAGGCCTGAATAAATCCACCGGCAAAGACATTGGTATTTATCCTGAAATCAAAGCACCGTGGTTCCATCGCCAAGAGGGCAAGGATATCACGACCAAGGTGCTGGAAGTGCTGAAACAATATGGCTACACCAAGAAAAGCGATAAGGTGTACCTGCAATGTTTTGATGCCAATGAACTGAAACGCATCAAAAATGAGCTGGAACCGACATTGGGGATGGATCTGAAACTGATTCAGCTAATCGCTTACACCGACTGGAACGAAACCTACGAGCAAAAGTCAGATGGTTCATGGCAAAACTATAGTTATGAATGGATGTTTAAGCCGGGTGCGATGAAAGAAGTGGCAAAATATGCCGACGGTATTGGCCCTGATTACCACATGATTATCGACAATGATTCTACGCCAAATCACATTAAGTTGACCGGTATGGTGAAAGAGGCTCACGCCAGCCATTTGGCAGTTCATCCATATACTATCCGTATCGATCAACTGCCAAAATATGCCACCAGCGGCAATCAATTATTTGATATCGTTTTCGATAAAGCGAATGTTGATGGCGCATTCACTGACTTCCCTGATTTAGCAGTGAAGTTTCTGAAAAAGCATCATGAACACAAATAATTTACGAACTTTAATCGACGGACGTAGATAATATGAGGGCAGTCCAGAACTGCCCCACAATCACAATTACGAGATCCCTACCGGGAAAGCAATAACTTCACTCATCCGCTCAGCACCCAATGCCAGCATAATCAGACGATCAACGCCCAATGCAACACCAGAACAATCTGGCATTCCATGAGCAAGCGCCGCAAGCAAATATTCATCAATCGGCTGAACAGGCAACCCCATTGCTTCACGCTTACGGTTATCCTGCTCAAAACGCAAACGCTGTTCATGACTGTCAGTTAGCTCACGGAAACCATTCGCTAATTCCATGCCCTTGAAATAAACTTCAAAACGCTGTGCAACCCGATGATCTTCTTTACTGATCTCTGCCAACGCCGCCTGAGATGCAGGGAAGTGATAGATGAATGTCGGTTTTTCAATACCAATCTGTGTTTCCACGCCCATCACAAAAAGCAATTGCAGCAAAGTATCACGATCTTCTTCTTGATCAGCGATATTGCTGAGATCGAGTTTTGCCGCCACTTCACGCAATTTCTCCTTACTTGCAGTAAGAGGATCGATATCCAGATATCGAATAAATGCCTGTTGGTAAGAAAGTGATTCTGCACTTTCACAATCCAAGATTTGCTGCAATAAATCATCCACTTCATTCATTAAGTGATACATATCATAATGTGGACGATACCACTCCAGCATGGTGAACTCTGGGTTATGATGACGACCCGCTTCCTCATTACGGAAACTTTTCCCCATCTGATAAATGGAGCCACTTCCTGCCGCCAGAAGACGCTTCATGTGGTATTCAGGGCTGGTCATCAGGTATAGAGTCAAACCATCTGCTGCACCCGGCCCAACAAATTGGGTCTGGAAGGGGACCAGATGGACGTCAGTCACAGTCGCCTGACTCATGGCAGGTGTTTCAACTTCCAACACCCCACGATCTGCGAAAAAGCGCCGTATTTCTGCTAAAATCTCCGCCCTTTTCAATAAATTGGCGATAGGGGCACTTGGCTGCCAATTCGCGACTTCGTTCATGTTTCGATGACTCCAAAATAAAACAAAACGCGCAGTTTACCCGCATCAAGCCTGCCAGACAAATCATTGTCTGTATTGCATTAAACTTGAAACTTGTTACTGGTGACTTATCGTTTTAATTTCTGACAGGAAAAAAATAATCCTGCGTTAATAGGACAGACACAGAAAACAAAGGATAGCCATGTTTGCCCTATGGTAGGGTTCTTACATATGCGATCATAATTGATTAAGAAGAACAATAAACATTTAACTGAAAATAGACTACATCTTATAACGAAGTGAGTTATAAACAAAATGTATACCAAGAGATAAATATAACAATATTTTCTTCCTTGAATATGTCTTCCTCATGCTAATAACATAAAAATAAATTTAGAAAGATCATGATTTATTTGCAGTATAAATAAATTAAACCCATCCATAAATCAATAAATATTATTAAATCGTTATATTCATCATTTATTTTTATATAAGCTCTTATTCATTTGTAGAAAATGCTGTCGATGGCTCAATCCACTTGAGCAAAAAATATGCGATAGATCACGTTTTGTCAGCAAAATCCTGCAAAACCCGCATTCATGTCAAATTTACTTCCTGGATAATTCGTTATAATTAAACCTTATAAAGAGTAATAGTTATCGCCCCTGACTCGTTAAGGTATAGAAAATTATCTTCAATACTTCGTTAAAAAAGAAAAATTGTTTCACTTGAACAATACTTGAACAATGGAGAAGCGCAGTGCAAACCATCAATGTCGACCTCGCAATTATCGGAGCCGGTGGTGCAGGGCTAAGAGCAGCCATTGCTGCTGCTGAAGCCAATCCTCAACTCAAGATCGCCCTGATTTCAAAAGTGTACCCCATGCGCAGCCACACTGTGGCAGCAGAAGGTGGCTCAGCCGCAGTCACTCAATCACATGATTCCTATGACTTTCATTTCAATGACACGGTATCCGGTGGCGATTGGCTGTGTGAACAAGATGTGGTTGAATATTTCGTCAAACATTGCCCGACCGAAATGATCCAACTGGAACAATGGGGTTGCCCGTGGAGCCGTAAGGAAGATGGTTCTATTAATGTTCGTCGTTTCGGAGGCATGAAAATTGAACGCACATGGTTTGCCGCTGATAAAACCGGCTTCCATATGCTTCATACCCTGTTCCAAACTTCCCTTAAGTACCCTCAAATCCAGCGCTTTGATGAACATTTTGTTCTCGATATTCTGGTGGATGACGGGCAGGTACGCGGTTTGGTTGCACTGAACATGATGGAAGGAACCAAAGTTCAGATCCGTGCTAATGCGGTCATTATGGCGACAGGCGGTGCGGGGCGCGTATACCGCTACAATACCAATGGCGGCATTGTTACCGGTGATGGAATGGGAATCGCATTCCGTCACGGCATCCCATTGCGCGATATGGAATTTGTGCAATATCACCCGACAGGTCTGCCTGGTTCCGGTATTCTGATGACCGAAGGCTGTCGCGGTGAAGGTGGCATTCTGGTGAACAAAGACGGCTATCGTTATCTACAGGATTATGGTCTGGGGCCAGAGACACCACTTGGGCAACCTGAAAACAAATATATGGAATTAGGCCCACGTGACAAAGTGTCTCAGGCATTCTGGCATGAATGGCGGGCAGGGCGCACCATCGCCACGCCACGCGGTGATGTGGTGCATTTGGATTTGCGTCATTTGGGGGAGAAAAAACTGCTTGAACGCCTGCCGTTTATTTGTGAGCTGGCGAAAGCCTATGTTGGCGTTGATCCTGTCAAAGACCCCATTCCCGTTCGTCCAACTGCGCATTACACGATGGGAGGGATCGAAACCAATCAGCAATGTGAAACCCGAATCAAGGGATTGTTTGCCATCGGCGAATGTTCTTCTGTTGGCTTACATGGGGCAAACCGCCTCGGTTCTAACTCTTTGGCAGAATTGGTTGTTTTTGGCCGTCTGGCAGGTGAAGAGGCAGTCAAACATATTCAGGGCGTCAAACCCGCCAACGACAACGTACTGAATGCTCAAGCCCGTGATGTCGAAGATAAACTCAATAAGCTGCTAAACCAGAAAGGCGGTGAAAACTGGGCGAAAATCCGCGATGAAATGGGGACGTCAATGGAAGAAGGATGCGGTATTTACCGTACACCAGAGCTAATGCAGAAAACCATCGACAAAATTGCTGAATTAAAAGAACGCTTCAAACATATCCAAATTAGCGATCGTTCCAGCGTATTCAATACGGATCTGCTCTATACCATCGAATTGGGATTCAGTTTAGAGGTTGCTGAGTGTATGGCTCATTCCGCCATGAACCGTAAAGAGTCACGTGGTGCCCATCAGCGCCTCGATGAAGGTTGTACCGAACGTGACGATACCCATTTCTTGAAGCATACGTTGGCTTTCTATAACCCTGAAGGTGCCCCTCGTCTGGAATACAGTGATGTGAAGATCACCAAATCTCAACCAGCTAAGCGTGTATATGGTGGCGAAGCGGCGGCACAAGAGAAAAAACAGAAGGAGCAGGCGAATGGCTGAGATGCAAACGCTGAAAATGGAGGTCATGCGCTATAACCCGGAAATTGACAGTGAACCTCATTTTGTCATTTATGAAGTGCCTTACGATGAGCAAACCTCACTGCTGGATGCGTTAGGTTATATTAAAGACAATCTGGCTCCCGACCTCTCTTACCGCTGGTCTTGCCGCATGGCAATCTGCGGCTCCTGCGGCATGATGGTAAACCGCGTGCCAAAACTGGCATGTAAAACGTTCCTGCGTGAGTACACACAAGGAATGAAAGTCGAAGCGCTGGGTAATTTCCCGATTGAACGGGATTTGGTTGTGGACATGACCCACTTTATTGAGAGTCTGGAAGCGATCAAGCCCTATATCATCGGCAATAATCGTAAACCTGAAGATGGGCCGAACGTGCAGACGCCGGCCCAAATGGCAAAATACCATCAATTTTCAGGTTGTATCAACTGTGGCCTGTGCTATGCCGCCTGCCCTCAATTTGGCCTGAATCCTGAGTTCATCGGGCCTGCTGCGGTCACATTGGCACATCGTTACAATCTTGATAACCGCGATAGTGGCAAGAAAGAGCGTATGCCACACATCAACAGCGACAACGGTGTCTGGTCTTGTACTTTCGTAGGCTACTGCTCTGAAGTTTGTCCGAAACATGTTGATCCGGCAGGTGCCATTCAGCAGAGCAAGGCTGAAAGTGCCAAAGATTTCATTATCTCTATGCTGAAACCACAATAAGGAAGGAGAGAATAATGACAACGAAACGTAAACCTTATGTGCGCGGCATGGAAGCGAATTGGTGGCGCAAACTCGGATTTTACCGTTTTTACATGCTGCGGGAAGGAACATCAGTTCCTGCCACGTGGTTCAGTTTACTGGTGCTTTATGGTTTGTTTGCCTTGAAAAACGGCCCGGAAAGCTGGGCAGATTTTGTCTCTTTCCTGCAACATCCGATCGTGTTGCTGATTAATATCATCACCCTGCTGGCAGCCTTGTTACATACGAAAACTTGGTTTGAACTGGCGCCAAAGGCACTCAATCTCATCGTCAAAAATGAGAAAATGCCCCCGGGGCCAATTGTCAAATTGCTGTGGGCAACCACGATTATTGCGACTGCCGTGATTCTCGGCGTGGCATTACTTTTCTGACCCCAAGGAGGATCTGATGAATCAAGTACCTAAGCGTTCCGATGAACCGATTTTCTGGGGCTTATTTGGTGCCGGCGGGATGTGGAGCGCTATTGTTGGACCGTCAATTATTCTGCTGCTGGGCATACTGATACCATTCGGTTTGGCACCAGAAGCGCTTTCTTATGAGCGTATCCTGACATTTTGCCAGAGTTTTATTGGTCGCATCTTTTTGCTGCTGATGATCAGCCTGCCGATCTGGTGCGGAATGCACCGTATTCACCACGGAATGCATGATCTGAAAATTCATGTCCCTGCCAGTAAATGGGTATTTTATGGTGCAGCAGCTATTTTGACTGTTGTCGCTTTGATTGGGGTTTTTACGTTGTAATTCTCATGGCGATAATTGGAGAGCAATCTCAGGATAAGTCTGCGGATAAACCGCAGACTTATTACAAGGGATATTTTTGAATACCCTTAAGACGTTTTCATCAGAACTTATAAGAGATTGTCGCTTTATATGTGCGGCCTTTCTCTTCTTGTCCTCGTGTAGTATTCAAATAGTAAGAGTGTTCGTTGTAACGTTTATCAAAGACATTATCGATACCAAACTGGAGTTCTGCATTTTTCATTACACCTGATTTTGGTGCCCAAGAAATATACATATTACTTACGCCATATCCAGATTTATGTACATCAACAATAATGTCTTCTTTCTTATCGTTTTGGGTCTTACCTTTTGAATTTTTTGACAGAACAAAGCGAGTATTCCAACCGAGTTCAACATCAGTTTTATCAAATAAGTAGCTACCACCCACAGTGATAGAGTCACCGACTGATGGCGTAAACTCTAATCCGTTGGTAAATGCTTTGTTAATCAGTTCATTACCTTGAGTAATCTTGTTATCGACCTTAGCGTAAGTCGTTTTTAAGGACAAATTACCCAGTTTATAGCCGGTTGCTAATTCAAACCCTTCCAGTCTGGATTTCGGGATATTATGCAGTTCATTTTTAGCTAAAGTTGTAGACAGGTTTTTAAAATTCGTCTGGAATACTTTACCTGATACTGCCAGCGAGTCATTGTCAGCAAAAACATTAGGGTAAGAACCTGCCAATCCTGTTTCCAGGTTGTAACCGGTTGTGGCTTTCAGGTTATTGCTATGGTTGGAGAATCCCATCAGCTCTTTGCCCAATGGACCTCTAAAGAGTTCGGTATAATTGGCAAATAATGTTGTGGATGCCCCAAGCTCGTACTTCAAACCGAGTGCTTTTGAGACGTGAGAATAGGTTCTCTCAAACGCTTCATCCTGTTTATTAATCGTATGGTATTTATAGTGATCCCATCTGATACCCGGTATGACATGAAAATCTGCAAGTCGAATATCATCCTCTAAATAAACAGATGATGAATTTGCTTTTTCTACTTCTTTTTTATGAATATTCTTTTCTGCCTTAGTGTACCTCATTCTGGTATCAAAATACTCATATCCATAGGTTAAAGCATGGGATAGATTCTGAGTATCAAAACTAGAGGTATTACGAACTTTAATACCTTGAGTTTCAACAATACTATCGAACCCTTTCCCATTTCCGCTTACAGATTTCATATGGGTAGAGGTTTGTTCCGTATGATAAGCGGATACTTTTAAATCAATAAGGTCGTTATCAACGGGTGCATACCCGTAAGTAATATTATGGGTATCGCGATCGATAACATACTTCGCTTTATTCCCATTATTTATTTTAGGGCCGAGATCATTACCAAAATTTAACCTATGATTAGTTACTGCATCATTTTTATAATGTTCTTTCGATACATTAATATACTGCTCATCAGTCAGATTAAATTTAGCTTTTAATAAGTAGTTGAATAACTTTCCATCTGTCGGGATTGAATCTCTCCCTATATTATCTCTGCCAGATTTAGAGTCGTGCATATTGCGATGGGTAAAGTAACCTAATAAATCAACAGCGCCCAATCTGCCATAAGTCGCCAAAGATTGTTGGAATTCATCACCATTGCTTGAGTAATTTAATTTCCCTTTGGCGCCAAATAATTGACCGGGTGCCAACAGATCACCGGCATCAACAGTCTCAAATTTTAATGCGCCACCAATGGCACCAGTATCGTAGGTAATACTGTTACTACCGACCTTGATGTCAACTTGTTTTAACATTTCAGGATCGATACCGTAGTTTCCTGCATGGTGGAAGTGATACCCTTCTTGCCTTGCGCCATCAATCGTCACGTTGATGAATTGATCATCCATGCCACGGATTTTGAAACGTTGCCCTAAAGCACTAGGGTGGCCCGCTTGTACCCCTGGTACATTCTTTAAAATCTCGGCAACACTTTGTGCTTGTTTGACCTTGATTTCATTACGGTTAATTTTTCTATCTTCTGGTGCATCTTGCGCATTATTATCGGCAATAACAACAAGTGTATCGCCAGTGTTAGGCGATTTTTTATTCGTGTCTTCAGCACTTGCGAATGCGTTGGTAGAAATAGCGACTGTCAGCATAGATGCGGACATCAGAGGAACACACAAGCCGCTTTTAGCCAGGCCAGCGTAAATTTTGGTAATTTTAGACATTGATTTTCAGATAAATATACTATTGAGAATCGTTATTATTTACATTTCTCATAGAAATGTAAATAACTTTCAAGATCCGTTATTTTCAATAAGGTTTATCGGCAGTCTAAGCCCACTCCGAAAGTGGGCTTTATTTATTAGATAACGTGAAGAATTTGATGGCGATAAAGTACCTTAGTGAGATCTTGTTGAGTACTTAAGAACAATTTTTCTATGAATCTCACTACTCAATACGAGCCAGCACGCTCTCTGCATCCTGATAATCTCCAGCTTGAGCCAAGAAGGTGATTTTTCCTGAACGATGAGCATTGATTTGTACTTCCATTTTCATGGCTTCCATAACGGCAATCACATCGCCTTCCTTAACTTGAGCGCCTTCTTTAACCATCCAGGAATGCAGGATACCTGAAATAGGGGCTTTGACCTGACAGGGATCTTCCGGCAGTTTTTCCGTTATGGCAGACGGGGAAAATTGCTGTTCGCCTACAGGAGCTAAATGTGCCAATCCCGCCAATAAATCCGCCGGCAACCCCAGTTCATGCCTGCGGCCATCAATTTCAATAAACGTACGGGTAATATTTTTATCCTCGATAGGAAGCTGACGCAGCGAAGCCTCTAGTTCATTCACAAAACCAGTTTCAATCCAGCGAGTATGGACATTGAATTTATCACCAGAAACAAAATCAGGATGCTCCATCACCGCTTGATGGAAAGGTAAAACGGAGGCTACGCCACGGATCTTAAACTCTTTCAATGCCCGGCGTGCCCGAACAATCGCTTGTTCTCGTGTTGCTCCTGTGACAATCAATTTTGCCATCAGTGAATCAAAAGTAGCAGGAATGGTTGAACCATTCACCACGCCAGAATCCAAACGAATACCGGGGCCAGAAGGCGGGGTGAATTCAATGACCGTTCCGGATGTTGGTAAGAAGCCTTTTCCGGCATCTTCCGCATTAATGCGAAATTCAAATGAGTGCCCTCTTGGAACTGGCGTTTCCTGAATGCTCAACGGATGACCTTCAGCCACTCGTAACTGTTCAATAACCAGATCGATACCTGTTGTTTCTTCTGTCACGGGATGCTCTACTTGTAAGCGAGTATTCACTTCTAAAAAAGAGAGCGTACCATCTGCACTTAACAAGAATTCTACCGTTCCAGCGCCAACATAATTGGCTTCCGCGCAAATAGCTTTTGCTGATTGATGTATACGTTCCCTTTGTTCTTGGCTCAGGAACGGTGCAGGCGCTTCTTCCACCAGCTTCTGGTTCCGACGCTGCAAAGAACAGTCACGGGTGCCAAGTACAACAACATTGCCTTGTTTATCCGCAATCACCTGCGCTTCTATATGACGAGGTTTATCCAAGAATTGCTCAATAAAACATTCGCCTCGCCCAAATGCGGCTGTCGCTTCACGCACTGCTGAATGATAAAGTTCTGCAACTTCATCCATTCGCCAAGCCACTTTCAACCCGCGGCCACCACCACCAAATGCCGCTTTAATAGCAATCGGTAAACCATGCTGTTCTGCAAAAGCAATAACTTCCTGAGCATCTTTGACTGGCTCTGAGGTTCCAACAACCAATGGTGCTCCCACTTTCTGAGCAATCTTACGCGCCCTGACCTTATCACCCAGCTCGTCAATCGTTTCAGGGTTAGGACCAATCCAAATCAAGCCTGCGTCTATCACTGCCCGGGCAAACTCCGCCCGTTCAGACAAGAAACCGTAGCCCGGATGCACCATTGTTGCTCCCGATTGCTTCGCTACCGCCAGTAAGCGAGGAATATTCAGGTAAGTTTCTGTAGGGCGATTGCCCCCCAAAGCATAAGCTTCATCGGCCAATTGCACATGCTGTGCATTAATATCTGCATCCGCATAGACGGCAATAGCTTGTACGCCATAATCACGGCAAGCACGGATAATACGGACTGCAATCTCACCACGGTTGGCAATCAGCACTTTTTTAGCGTTCATAGCAAATCTTTACTCCCTTGGATTTCATGGAATTGGCTGATGGGGTTAAATCGGATTTTGGCGTTGACGGGGATCTGACCAGCGAGATCAAGGTGATAATCAGCCACTGAAGCAATAACCGGATATCCTCCTGTCAGTGGGTGATCAGCCAAGAACAATACGGGTTGTCCACTGGCGGGAATTTGAATCGCTCCCGCACATGTGCCTTCACTGGGGAGTTCTTGCTGCTGAATACGTGATAGTAAGCACTCACCACTTAATCTTAGGCCAATCCGGTTAGATTGAGGGGTAACCTGCCAATCCTGCTTACTCAATAATTCAACGGCCTCTTGAGTAAACCAATCCGTACGAGGGCCGAGTATGATATCTAATACGACAACCTCATTTTTATCTGGCATGTTAAAAGTCGGCGTTTCAGAAAAAGATACCGCGGCACAGCGAGATGTTTCCCCGATGGCCAATTTATCAGACACTTTCAACGGCGCAGGCCCAATATTGGACAACGTATCAAATGAGTGGCTGGACAAGACAGCAGAAACAGCAAAACTTCCCCTCACCGCCAAATAAGAACGCATACCAGCCGTAGGAATTCCTAACGAAATTTCATCACCATCATTTAAATCAATCGGTTGGTAAGTATTCACATTGAAGATTTCACCCGATGGCGTTTTGACCTCTATCGGACACGATGCTCCCGTAATCGCAATCAGCATCTGCCCATGAACGATAGCCTTAAACCCACCCTGCACTATCTCCAGACAGACTTGATCGGAGGAATTACCAACAACACGGTTTGCACAACGCAGAGCGCTTTTATCCATTGCACCGGATTCTGAGATCCCTAATCCTGATTGACCAACACGCCCCAAATCTTGAAATAAAGTTTGCAAGCCCACAGACAAGATTTCCAAATGGCGGTCAGTCTCTGGCGTAGAAAACGTATTTTTAATCGCAACTTCCGGCAAACTGACCGTTGCAGGGGTGTGCCCAACATCCCGGAAGTTAACGCGATAACCCGGTTGCAATAAGGCGGGAAAAGAGCGGGAAAGATCCCACATACGTTCAGTTGTAATACCGATGATCTGCCACCCACCGGGGCTTGCTTGCGGATAAACACTGCTGAATTCTCCCGCCAGAGCAACAGCACCAGCAGGAATGCGTGTTCTAGGCGTGTTACGACGAGGAATATTCCACTGTAAAGTCTCTGATACCATATAAGCAAAACCAGGAGCGAACCCTGTAAAAGCCACGGTATATTCATTTTCCGTATGTTGGCGGATAACTTCCGAAACAGTAACTCCCAGAATGTCAGCAACTGTCGCGAGATCATCACCATTATAATGCACCGGGATTTCTATCTGTTTTCCCGTTGTGTGACCACGTGCCCGCAAATCGCGGCTACTGATTTCTGCCACCAATAGTTGAACTGATATTTTTGCCGGCCGAAAACGGATCATCAACGTTCTCGCCGCCGGAATAATTTCTTCAACCCCCAGAACAGGGACAATATTCAGTGAATCAAGCAGCGCCAATGTTTCTGCCAGTCCACTCAGTTCAACCATGATGGTATTGAAATTAACAGGTAAAAAACGCAAAACTATCTCCCTAAATCATTAACCACGCCAGTGCGATCTATATTTATGGATGAATAAATGATCGGATGGTAATGCCTGCCTGCTGCAAAACGGTTTTGACCTGTTTTGCCATCTCTACCGCACCGGGGCTATCACCATGTACGCAAATAGAATCCGCTTGAATAGGTGTAAATTTGCCGTCAATCGATTCAACACCGCCTTCTGTCACCAGTTGCAACATACGTTGGGCAACAAGATCCGCATCATGTAGCACAGAACCTGCTTCACGGCGGGAGACTAATTCGCCCTGAGAGGTATAAGCACGATCAGCAAATGCTTCTGCGACGGTTTTTAATCCTCTTTCCTGGGCTAATTTGAGAATGTTTGAGCCCGCCAAACCAACCAATGCCAGATTGGCATTAATCGCCAAAATACCTTCAATAACTGCAATCGCTTGGTATTTGTCATTCGCGATTGTGTTATAAAGCGCGCCATGAGGTTTGACGTAACTCACCTTTGTGCCTGCTGCCACAGCCAGTCCTTGCAAAGCGCCAATCTGGTAAATAACATCAGCGGTAAGTTCATGGCTGGCAAGATCCATTTTGCGCCGCCCAAAACCGACCAAATCGGGATAAGAAACATGGGCACCTATCGCGACATTGTTTTCCTGTGCGGATTTCAAGGTCTGCAAAATCCCTACCGGATCACCCGCATGAAAGCCACAGGCAACATTAGCACTACTGACAATTCCCAAGATTTCTTTATCGTTTCCCATGTGCCATTGACCAAAACTTTCACCGAGATCACTATTTAAATCGATTGTTTTTATCATGATGATTCCCTTAAGCTGATTTCAAAAACTCAAAGATTGAATCGATAGACATGGCTCCCATGTACCATGTCAACACACAAGTCATCGCGCCCAACCACAACAACCAGCGGGGATACGCATACCCCGCCATCAAATCAGCACGTTTCCAGCCAACATAAACAAAAATGGTCAAACCGAGAGGAAGAATAAGCCCATTGAAGCCACCTGCGAAAACCAGCAAAGCGGCTGGCGGTGTTCCTATTAATAGATAAATCGCCAGCGATACGGCAATAAACAATAAAGTCGCAATATTACGCTGACGCTCGGTAAATTGTTTTCGAAATACACTACAGAAAGAGATGGAAGTATAAGCAGCGCCGATAATACTTGTAATTGATGCGGCCCAAATGATTAAACCAAAAATACGTAAACCGAATTCTCCAGCGGCTGCCTGAAAAGCTTGCGAGGCTGGATCTGCGGTTTCACTTGCAACATCAAGTGTCACTCCACTGGCAACCACACCCAATATGGCAAGAAACAACAGGTATCGCATCAAGCCAACCACTAAGATCCCTTTGGTTGCTGCACTGGAAACAATTTTAATGTTTTCTATGCCTACCGCGCCCTTATCCAGTAAACGATGTGCTCCGGCATAACAAATGTAACCACCAACCGTTCCACCAACAATAGTTGTTATCGTCGCAAAATTGATTTCATCAGGCAGTACCGTTTGTCGTAAAGCTTCTCCCACTGGCGGGTTTGAGACTATCGCCACAAACAATGTCATTCCTATCATGATTAGTCCCAATATCACGATAATACGATCAATGGCGACACCTGCTTTACGGGAAGTAAAAATATAAATCGCCATCAAGGCACTGAATAACCCACCCCATTTGGGATCCAGCCCCATCAAAGCATTAAGCCCTAATCCAGCTCCCGCAATATTACCGACGTTAAACACCAATCCACCAAAAATCACCAAGATAGCCAGTAAATAGCCACTTCCTGGAATAGCCGCATTCGCAATATCAGCTGATTGCATTCTGGTTAATGTGACAATTCGCCAAATGTTTTGCTGTACAACAAAATCAATCAGGATGGAGGCCAAAATACCAAAGGCAAAAGCTGCTCCCATCGTCGCAGTAAATGTCGCTGTTTGGGTGATAAACCCTGGCCCAATCGCTGATGTCGCCATCAGAAAAATTGCTGCAATCAAAGACGAACGTCGATTCGATACAAAATTTTCCGTTTCTTGGTTTGCTGTCTCCTGCATAACCATAAGCTATTTTCCCCTGTCATCGTTATTGTATTTATTATTTTCTAAGCAATATCCATACCATTGTGGAACTAAAATAGAAAATTGTTTAATAACAGCAAGTACATTGTTGAACAATAAATAAGATCTGCTGAGGAAATAAGCAAACAGAATTGTGTTATCAATTGCAGAAATCCAATAGAGATCACTTTATTAACATTTTCTGTTGAATTTATTATCGAAATGCACATTTCAGGTGCAAAACACACCATGAAATTGCCCTATATTGGTTCAATGTCGATAACTTGCTGGTTATCAGGGAATATGTGAAGATTCTCTTTTATTCGCTTCGAAAGTATTTGTTATCAGCAACTGATCTAATGGATAACTATGAAAAAAGACCATTCTCCCCAAATTTTGAGTAAAAGAATCGCCGAAACGATAAGAAATAAGCTGGTTATTGGGGAGTTATTACCGGGGCAACGGCTATCAGAGGCTGCACTGAGTGAACAACTTGAGATTTCACGAAATACGTTACGTGAAGTGTTTCGCCTTCTCACCCAAGAAGGGCTGCTGAAACATGAGACTAACCGTGGTGTGTTTGTTGCAATCCCCGATATTGCATCAATTATTGATATTTATCGAATTCGGCAATTGATTGAATGTCAGGCTCTAGCTCAGGCTTATCCAATGCACCCCAGCGTTGCAAAAATGAAACAAGCCGTTGAAATAGCTCAGCAATGCCGTGAAAAACAAGATTGGATTGGTGCCGGAACGGAAAATATGCGTTTTCATACCGCAATTGTGGAATTAACTGACAGTGAAAGGTTAATCGCTTTCTATCGCAATATCTCCGCAGAACTTCGTCTGGCTTTTGGCATCTTGAACAATCCTGAGCTTTTGTATGCGCCCTATATCGATAAAAATGCCCATATTCTGGAACTGTTTAATGCCGGGCAGAATGAACTCGCGGCTAATAAGATGAAAGAATATTTAGAATTATCAGAAAGGACGATACTTGCTGCTTATACACGCAAAAACAGCCAAGGATCATAAATCGGTTAATGCAGAAATACAGAAGGAAAATTATATCAGGCACTGAAATAATTTTCCCCAAATGCAAAAAAGCCACCCGGTTAAGGATGGCTTCTCTGGCTAATTGAATGTCTGGCAGTGTCCTACTCTCGCATGGGGAGGCCCCACACTACCATCGGCGCTACGGCGTTTCACTGCTGAGTTCGGCATGGGGTCAGGTGGGACCACCGCGCTGTTGCCGCCAGACAAATCCTGTATTCAATCCCGAACAAGCTGCTTTTCTTTCTCTGAAACGGTTATCTCTCTCACCCTCACCCAAAACACCTTCGGTGTTGTCAGGTTAAGCCGCACGGTTCATTAGTACTGGTTAGCTCAACGTCTCGCAACGCTTACACACCCAGCCTATCCACGT
>NZ_NITZ01000008.1:110668-113646 GCF_002632615.1 Xenorhabdus miraniensis | reverse complement strand
ACCCAAAACACCTTCGGTGTTGTCAGGTTAAGCCGCACGGTTCATTAGTACTGGTTAGCTCAACGTCTCGCAACGCTTACACACCCAGCCTATCCACGTCCTCGTCTCGGACGTTCCTTCAGTGTCCTCAAGGGACAAGGGAAGACTCATCTCAAGGCAAGTTTCCCGCTTAGATGCTTTCAGCGGTTATCTCTGCCGCACTTAGCTACCGGGCAATGCCATTGGCATGACAACCCGAACACCAGTGGTGCGTCCACTCCGGTCCTCTCGTACTAGGAGCAGCCCCTTTCAATCTTCCAGCGCCCACGGCAGATAGGGACCGAACTGTCTCACGACGTTCTAAACCCAGCTCGCGTACCACTTTAAATGGCGAACAGCCATACCCTTGGGACCTACTTCAGCCCCAGGATGTGATGAGCCGACATCGAGGTGCCAAACACCGCCGTCGATATGAACTCTTGGGCGGTATCAGCCTGTTATCCCCGGAGTACCTTTTATCCGTTGAGCGATGGCCCTTCCATGCAGAACCACCGGATCACTAAGACCTACTTTCGTACCTGCTCGAGCCGTCACTCTCGCAGTCAAGCCAGCTTATGCCTTTGCACTAACCTCACGATGTCCGACCGTGATTAGCTAACCTTCGTGCTCCTCCGTTACGCTTTGGGAGGAGACCGCCCCAGTCAAACTACCCACCAGACACTGTCCGCAGCCCGGGTCACGGGCCTACGTTAGAACATCAAACATTCAAGGGTGGTATTTCAAGGATGGCTCCATGCAGACTGGCGTCCACACTTCAAAGCCTCCCACCTATCCTACACATCAAGGCTCAAGGTTCAGTGTCAAGCTATAGTAAAGGTTCACGGGGTCTTTCCGTCTTGCCGCGGGTACACTGCATCTTCACAGCGAGTTCAATTTCACTGAGTCTCGGGTGGAGACAGCCTGGCCATCATTACGCCATTCGTGCAGGTCGGAACTTACCCGACAAGGAATTTCGCTACCTTAGGACCGTTATAGTTACGGCCGCCGTTTACTGGGGCTTCGATCAAGAGCTTCGCCTTGCGGCTGACCCCATCAATTAACCTTCCAGCACCGGGCAGGCGTCACACCGTATACGTCCACTTTCGTGTTTGCACAGTGCTGTGTTTTTATTAAACAGTTGCAGCCAGCTGGTATCTGCGACTGGCTTCAGCTCCGAGCGCATGTCTCTTCACCTAATGCCAGCGTGCCTTCTCCCGAAGTTACGGCACCATTTTGCCTAGTTCCTTCACCCGAGTTCTCTCAAGCGCCTGAGTATTCTCTACCTGACCACCTGTGTCGGTTTGGGGTACGATTCAGTGTTACCTGGTGCTTAGAGGCTTTTCCTGGAAGCAGGGCATCAACCACTTCAGCACCGTAGTGCCTCGTCATTACGCCTCAGTGTTGCAGTACTCCGGATTTGCCAGGAGCACACACCTACACGCTTAAACCGGGACGACCGTCGCCCGGCTGGCCTAGCCTTCTCCGTCCCCCCTTCGCAGTAACACCGAGTACAGGAATATTAACCTGTTTCCCATCGACTACGCCTGTCGGCCTCGCCTTAGGGGTCGACTCACCCTGCCCCGATTAACGTTGGACAGGAACCCTTGGTCTTCCGGCGAGCGGGTTTTTCACCCGCTTTATCGTTACTTATGTCAGCATTCGCACTTCTGATACCTCCAGCATGCCTCACGGCACACCTTCGCAGGCTTACAGAACGCTCCCCTACCCAACAACACATTCGTGCCGCTGCCGCAGCTTCGGTGCATGGTTTAGCCCCGTTACATCTTCCGCGCAGGCCGACTCGACCAGTGAGCTATTACGCTTTCTTTAAATGATGGCTGCTTCTAAGCCAACATCCTGGCTGTCTGAGCCTTCCCACTTCGTTTCCCACTTAACCATGACTTGGGGACCTTAGCTGGCGGTCTGGGTTGTTTCCCTCTTCACGACGGACGTTAGCACCCGCCGTGTGTCTCCCGTGATAACATTCTCCGGTATTCGCAGTTTGCATCGGGTTGGTAAGTCGGGATGACCCCCTAGCCGAAACAGTGCTCTACCCCCGAAGATGAGTTCACGAGGCGCTACCTAAATAGCTTTCGGGGAGAACCAGCTATCTCCCGGTTTGATTGGCCTTTCACCCCCAGCCACAAGTCATCCGCTAATTTTTCAACATTAGTCGGTTCGGTCCTCCAGTTAGTGTTACCCAACCTTCAACCTGCCCATGGCTAGATCACCGGGTTTCGGGTCTATACCCTGCAACTTAACGCCCAGTTAAGACTCGGTTTCCCTGCGGCTCCCCTAAACGGTTAACCTTGCTACAGAATATAAGTCGCTGACCCATTATACAAAAGGTACGCAGTCACACCCGCAAAGGGTGCTCCCACTGCTTGTACGTACACGGTTTCAGGTTCTCTTTCACTCCCCTCGCCGGGGTTCTTTTCGCCTTTCCCTCACGGTACTGGTTCACTATCGGTCAGTCAGGAGTATTTAGCCTTGGAGGATGGTCCCCCCCTATTCAGACAGGATACCACGTGTCCCGCCCTACTCTTCGAGCTCACAATACCAGCGTCTTCGGATACGGGGCTATCACCCTTTACTGCCGGCCTTTCCAGACCGTTCTCCTGGCGCTGATGCTGATGCTGGCTCTGGGCTGTTCCCCGTTCGCTCGCCGCTACTGGGGGAATCTCGGTTGATTTCTTTTCCTCGGGGTACTGAGATGTTTCAGTTCCCCCGGTTCGCCTCATTCACCTATGGATTCAGTGAATGATAGTGCAACGGATTGCACTGGGTTTCCCCATTCGGGTATCGCCGGGTATTGCGGTTCCTATCACCTGACCGGCGCTTTTCGCAGATTAGCACGCCCTTCATCGCCTCTGACTGCCTAGGCATCCACCGTGTACGCTTATTCGCTTAACCTCACAACCCGAAGGTGTCTTCAGATTGCAGGGTTGAGAGACTCATCA
>NZ_NITZ01000008.1:54763-110568 GCF_002632615.1 Xenorhabdus miraniensis | reverse complement strand
CTGAGCCATGATCAAACTCTTCAATTAAAGGTTTGATGCTCAAAGAATTTAACTGTGTTAGTTCGTAATGAATTAACTGTTCAGTCACTCTTCAAGACTTAATATCTTTTTCGCCTTCCGGCGTGGATAGTGTCTTGCGAGTGCCCACACAGATTGTCTGATTAATTTGTTAAAGAGCAGTGCAACCGAAAATCTTCTTCCGGGTTGCGAGGCTGCGTATCTTACGCTTTTCGCCTCCGGAGTCAAGCGTTTATTTTCGCTTTCCTCCCACTTTCCTCGGCGGCTTGTCTCAGCGCATCGTCGGTCAGTGGTGGCGCATTATAGGGAGTTTTACGCCGCTGACAATAGTTTTTTTCGAAAAACATTATCGTTTGCTGAATTACACAGCAAAACACCACTTTATACCCATTTACACACAAATTTATCCACAGATGGATATTTTGGTAAAATTTGTCGGGCATCGCGCAAACGTTTGCGCTACAATCTGCGAAGTAAAAATCGCCACATGATTTTTTCAAATTGTTTTGAAATGTTATTGCAGAAGCCATTTTTTCTATGAAGTCAGTGGTTTTTTCTCAATAGCACATTCTTGTTTTACGAAATTCAAGGGATCACACCAATGCAACAGCTTCGTCCAATCCGTCGTGCCCTGCTGAGTGTTTCTGACAAAGCGGGGGTTATTGAATTTGCCAAAGCCTTATCCAGTCGCGGTGTCGAACTGCTTTCAACAGGGGGTACTGCTCGTCTGCTGGCCGAAGCCGGACTAAATGTCACTGAAGTTTCGGACTATACAGGCTTCCCTGAAATGATGGATGGACGGGTTAAAACACTTCATCCCAAAGTTCATGGCGGCATTCTGGGCCGACGCGGGCAAGATGATGAAGTGATGGCGCAACATCAAATTTCTCCAATTGATATGGTCGTCGTTAATCTTTATCCCTTTGCACAAACCGTCGCGAAACCAAATTGCTCTCTGGAAGATGCTGTAGAAAATATCGATATCGGTGGCCCAACCATGGTTCGGTCTGCCGCTAAGAACCACAAGGATGTAGCGATTGTTGTTAACAGCCAGGATTACGACAAAATTATCGAGGAAATGGATAACCATCAAAACTCGCTGACACAAGCCACTCGTTTTGATTTAGCCATCAAGGCATTTGAGCATACGGCCGCTTATGACAGTATGATCGCCAATTACTTTGGCAAACTGGTTCCTCCTTATTATGGAGAGACAAATCAACCATCAGGTCGCTTCCCTCGCACGTTGAATCTGAACTTCATTAAAAAGCAGGATATGCGTTATGGCGAAAACAGCCATCAGGATGCAGCTTTCTATATAGAAGAACAAATCATAGAAGAACAAATCACTGAAGCTTCGATTGCCACAGCGACTCAATTACAAGGCAAGGCGCTTTCCTATAATAATATTGCAGATACCGATGCGGCTCTGGAATGTGTGAAAACTTTTGCCGGGCCTGCCTGTGTGATTGTCAAACATGCCAACCCTTGTGGTGTTGCGATTGGTGCTGATATTCATGCCGCCTATGACAATGCCTTCAAAACCGACCCTACTTCTGCGTTTGGCGGCATCATTGCGTTTAACCGAGAATTGGATGCGGTCACAGCTCAAGCCATCATTGAGCGCCAATTTGTTGAAGTCATTATTGCTCCTTCTATTAATCAAGCAGCCCTACCAATACTCGCAACCAAACCCAATGTTCGCGTTTTGGCATGTGGCGAATGGCATTCACCCGTTGCAGCTTTGGATTTCAAACGTGTCAACGGTGGTTTATTGGTCCAGGATCGCGATCTGGGCATGGTCGCAAAAGATGATCTGTGTGTCGTATCCAAACGCCAACCCACAGAACAAGAGATACAGGATGCCCTGTTTTGTTGGAAAGTAGCGAAGTTCGTCAAATCCAATGCTATCGTTTATGCCAAGAACAATATGACAATTGGTATTGGTGCCGGGCAGATGAGCCGTGTTTACTCAGCCAAAATCGCAGGAATTAAAGCAGCCGATGAAGGGTTGGAAGTTCAGGGCTGCGTTATGGCTTCAGATGCCTTTTTCCCATTCCGTGATGGTATTGATGCCGCAGCGGCGGTTGGCGTGAGCTGTGTTATTCAACCCGGAGGTTCTATCCGTGATGATGAAGTCATTGCTGCTGCCGACGAACATGGCATCGCGATGATTTTCACTGGTATGCGTCATTTCCGCCATTAATAATTTTCACCTTATATATAGAGGGCTCAGATGAACATCTTGATTATTGGCAGTGGCGGAAGAGAACATGCACTCGCTTGGAAAGCGGCACAGTCACCTTTGGCGAATAAGGTCTATGTTGCACCGGGTAACGCGGGAACTGCGCTGGAAGCAAATCTGGAAAATGTAGACATTGCGGCAACAGATATTGATGGGCTACTTGCGTTTGCCCAGAACCATAATATTGATCTGACCATCGTGGGGCCTGAGGCTCCGCTCGTTATCGGCGTGGTTGATGCTTTCCTGCAAGCGGGACTAACAATTTTCGGCCCTACAAAAGCAGCCGCTCAACTGGAAGGGTCCAAAGCTTTTACCAAAGATTTTCTCCATCGCCATCATATCCCCACGGCGGCCTATCAAAACTTTACAGAAGTTGAGCCTGCGCTGGCCTATTTAGAAAAGATGGGCACACCTATTGTGATTAAAGCGGATGGTCTGGCCGCGGGTAAAGGTGTCGTCGTCGCCATGACGATGGAAGAAGCGCAAAGCGCGGTTAAAGATATGCTGGCAGGTAATGTATTTGGTGATGCAGGGCATCGTATCGTTATAGAAGAATTTCTGGATGGAGAAGAAGCCAGCTTTATTGTCATGGTAGATGGCAATCACGTGATTCCTATGGCAACCAGTCAGGATCACAAACGTGTCGGTGACGGTGATACCGGGCCAAATACCGGCGGCATGGGCGCTTACTCGCCTGCCCCTGTGGTAACGGATGAGCTCCACCAGCGCATTATGGAAAAAATTATTTACCCTACAGTTAAAGGAATGGCAGCCGAAGGACATACCTACGTTGGTTTCCTCTATGCCGGGTTGATAATTGATAAACAAGGAGAGCCTAAAGTAATCGAATTTAACTGTCGCTTTGGTGATCCTGAAACCCAGCCTATTATGATGCGTTTGAATTCTGATTTAGTCGAACTGTGTCTTGCTGGAGCGAAAGGCCAATTAAGTGGGAAAACATCCACATGGGACCCTCGTCCTGCGTTGGGTGTCGTGCTGGCGGCGGGAGGCTATCCGTCCAATTATGCCAAAGGTGATGTTATCAGCGGGTTAGGTCAGGAAACGAATGCCGATGAAAAAGTCTTTCATGCAGGCACCGCATTTGAGGATGAAAATGTTATCACTGCGGGCGGACGTGTTTTATGTGTTACCGCATTAGGTAACGATATTGCAGACGCACAGAAAAAAGCTTACCTGAGAGCAACCCAAATTGATTGGAAAGGGTGTTTTTACCGTAAAGATATTGGCTACCGAGCCATTGCCCGTTTGAAATAAACCAATTAAACCGGCGGAAGTCACAGCGTTACAGCTTATCTTCCGTCGGTTCCCAACGACAAAAATCATCATTAGCCACCAATAACAACTGTTTTCCTGCTGGCGAATCCAGCCACGCAATAGTCAATGGGCCAGAGCTGTTGTTTTGCCTTTCTTCAATCCATCTCTGATCATGAGGCTCAAACTCAACGAATAATTGCTTTCCGGCACAGGTGGTAACTCTGCCATACTGCCAATGTCCCTGTAATAGCTTAATATCTCCTGCAATTAAGGCATCACTGGTTTTCTCTATCTGTCTGGCATCAAACCGCAGGCGAGCAATATCATCGGCGGAAAGTGGTTCATTATGTTTTTCTGATTGCCGCAGATTAAAAATGGCCGAGTTATTTTGATCGATACGCAATGTTTCTGCAATCGGAGGGTTATCAAGCACATTGCGACGGATCTGCCACAAGTTGCCATGACGATATTCATAAAAAGTAACAATAGTATTGTTATTACGATAAGGACTGTAAACGCTCATGATAACCTGAGGCTTACTGTTTTGATCATTCAAACGCCATAAGCGGATAGCACCGCTGTCGGTTGTAAAACCACTGGCATTGAAAAGAGGAGTGTTTGATTGAATCGAACAGGCGCTGAGCAAAGAGATAAACCCTAATGCAAACAGCCCCTGTAGAATCAACAAAAGGGGCTTTGAATTCCCCCCTCTTATTTTATTTCGCAATGCAATTACTTAACTGCGTCTTTCAATGCCTTACCAGCGGAGAAAGCAGGTACGTTTGCTGCTGCAATTTTAATTTCTTTACCAGTTTGTGGGTTACGGCCAGTACGTTCCGCACGGTGGTTAACTTTGAAAGTACCAAAGCCTACCAGCTGCACTGCATCACCATTTTTCAGAGATTCAGTGATTGCATTCAAAGTTGATTCCAGAGCTGCTTTAGCCTGAGTTTTAGTCAGATCTGCACCTGCTGCAATTGCATCAACTAATTCGGTCTTATTCATAGATTATCCTTACAGTGTGTTTATCGTTTGCAAAGCATCGAGTGCGACGGATATGCCGATTTGACAGCACCCCTGCATACACGCACCGATAGCCACTTCTTTTCGCCCCCCAATGTAGAACAGAGTGAGGGCAAATGTGAAGCCTTTAAATACGGCAAATCAAGCATTAAGTCACGTTTTATGTGTTACTGCTCCAAATTTATGCCGATGTTGCTGACCCCCGCTTCACGGAGATCAGCCTTTAATCCTTTAATTAATTCAATGTCCCGTTCTTCGCAATTTGCCAATAAACGGAAAATCTCCCATTGAATATCCCATTCTTCTTCAATGGCAGGTAATACTTTTAACTCATCCTCGGTCATTTCCCTACCGGCCTGCGTCATTTCCAGCATGGCAACAGTGCGGATGGATATCTCACTGACGGCTATTGCATGCTCTAACGTCGAGCCACTCAGACGAGAATGAATTACTTCACCCAATGCAATGCACGCATCAATCGCTGGATACACACCATAAATATCATAATTTTCTGATGATGGAATAATGGCTTCCAATTTTTCCAGCTGACTATCAAAATTCACTTTTGCATCTTTGACGACCAAAATTTCCCACACTAAATCCAAAATGCGGCGATATTGTGCGGGGTCGGCAAACCCACTCTGGCGACAAAACACCTGATAATTTGGATACATTCGCTCACATAGACTAGCCATAAAAGTCAAATGTTGCCAACTTTCGAGTTTCTCCAACCTCAGATGGATCGGGTTTCTTAACATTGGTCGTTACTCATGATGCCTAATTTGCGTCGAAGTTTACCTGAAAATCAAGAATATCCACACATTTCCGCCGCAATTATAGATTTTTCTGCATTGTTTGCTTAAAAAATGGTCTATTTGAAGCAATCCCATCCGCCCAACGGGTCGGTTCAGGCAGTCTATACCCCTTCAAACAATGCTCAACCCAAAAAATCGCGCTATCAATACTGACCTTATGCCCGATGGAAATATAGAGTGGGTTACATCTCTTTTTACTTTGTAATACAACCCCAATCTGTTCGCCATGATCCATCAATGGCTGGCGACTTCCCGGAAGTCCTCCTACTGGGGCATGTTCACCACACAAACGGCTTTTTGCCACTCCAATTGTCGGAACATCGACCAATACTCCAAAATGACTGGCAACCCCAAAACGTCGGGGATGGGCAATACCCTGACCATCCACCATAAGCAAATCAGGCCGCAGGCTTAATTTTTGCCATGCGGCCATCAATGCAGGGTATTCACGAAATGAGAGTAAACCCGGGATATAGGGAAGTACCGTATCAATTCTTGCGATTTGGTATTCGACTAATTCTAACGAGGGATATCGCAAAATCGCGATTGCGGCACGGGTTACCGTGCCATCTTTTTCAAAGCCAACATCAGCACCCGCAATGAACTCTGGCGTAAAAGAGGCAGAAAAAACATCATGACGGATAACCTGCCGTGATTTTTCTACCTGTTCCTGACGAAGTGCCTTTGTATCAATCATACTGTTATTACTAATATCGTTATTGATGATATTTTGCTGAAAGTCGGTGTACGGCTTCGACAAATGCACCGGCATGTTCTGGTGGAACATCTTGATGAATGCCATGCCCCAAATTGAAAACATGCCCACTGCCTACACCAAAATCTTGTAATATTGTCGAAACTTCTTCTTCAATTCGGGCGGGTTGCGCATACAGCATGGATGGGTCCATATTGCCCTGCAAGGCAACCTTATCTCCGACACGACGACGAGCATCAGAAATATTCGTTGTCCAATCCAAACCAAGCGCATCACACCCTGTTGCCGCCATTGCTTCAAGCCATTGCCCTCCCCCTTTGGTAAACAGGGTCACAGGCACACGGCGGCCTTCATGTTCGCGGATCAGTCCATCAACAATTTTATACATATACTGTAGGGAGAATTCCAAATAATCGCGATGAGATAAAACGCCGCCCCAAGTATCGAAAATCATGACAGATTGGGCTCCCGCCCTTATTTGCGCGTTCAGATATAGAATAACGCTGTTTGCCAATTTATCCAGTAGCAGATGCAATGTGGCAGGTTCAGCATACATCATGGCCTTGATCTTCGTGAACGCTTTACTGCTTCCGCCTTCAACCATATAGGTTGCCAATGTCCACGGGCTGCCGGAAAAGCCGATGAGCGGAACTTGCCCTGCCAACGCCTTGCGGATCGCACGAACGGCATCCATCACATAACCCAACTCCATTTCTGGATCGGGTACAGGCAGTTTTTCCACATCAGCATGATTCATAATCGGGGAGTGAAAACGCGGCCCCTCACCCGTTTCAAAATAAAGCCCCAGCCCCATCGCATCGGGAATCGTCAAAATATCAGAAAACAGGATTGCCGCATCCAGCGGAAAACGGCGCAAGGGTTGAAGTGTGACTTCACAAGCTAATTCGGTATTTTTGCATAACGAGATGAAATCCCCCGCTTCCTGACGTGTCGCTTTATATTCAGGCAAATATCGGCCAGCCTGGCGCATCATCCATACCGGTGTGACATCGACAGGCTGACGTAATAAGGCACGCAGATAGCGATCGTTTTTCAACGCATTCATGACAAGCTCCCTTGATTATCAACAAAAAGCGCCCGCATGATAACACGTCGGAAGCCGAACTTCCGTCGTGACCACAATAAATAAACGTCAAGTACCAATCCCGACGTCAGACGAAAAAATTTATGTACAGAGTCACAAAACCCGGAACAAGGACTATGCACGTCAGCTCATCGCTCTCATTATGCTACATTCATGTAACACATGCGTTACATGAAGGCAATGCCGTTTCTCACGTTGCCATAACCCTTCATTGTTCGCGCTTTTCAATTAATCGTTGGATGAGTTGGTTTACGTTAATTAATTGACTGTAAATTAATTGTCTGTAGTTAACTGACTGTATCAAAGCGCTTATGAAGTCATTTTCGTTGATAAATAACCTATTAGACCTACATGGAGGAGTTTCTACTGATGCGTTTATCCACTTTAGTACTGGCTATTGGCTTGGCACTAGGCACTCAGGCGCAGGCCGAAGAAAATAAACTGGGATCTGACCACACGAACGTATCAAGTGATCAGGTAAAGGAGATGAGTGTGACTGGTGAAGCTAATCAACGGCAATACAAGAACAAAAACCCTTTCTTCTACCCGAGTGTACTACCGTTCCAGGCTCCTCCGTTCGATAAGATAAAAGAAACAGACTATGCACCCGCGATTGCTGCCGGTATTAAACAGAAACTGAAGGAGGTAGAGAAGATCGCCAATAATCCTGCCACGCCTGACTTTGAAAATACATTTATCGCGCTGGAGAAATCGGGCGCAACGCTGACACGGGTGATGAATGTATTTGGGGCGATGACGTCAGCTAATACCACTGACAGGCTGCAAAAACTGGATGAAGAAATTGCACCAAAGCTGGCGGCGATGAACGATGAAATTATGCTGAACAGTAAACTGTTCAACCGTATCAAAGCTATTTACCAGCAGCGCGGGACGTTGAATCTGGATCCGGAATCGCGCCGATTGGTGGAAGTGACTTATCAAAGTTTCGAGTTAGCGGGAGCCAACTTGTCTGATGCGGATAAAGCAAAGTTAAAGGCTTTGAATCAGGAAGCAGCCACACTCAGTACCCAGTTTAGCAACAAACTGCTGGCGGCAACCAAAAATGGCGCATTGGCGATTCAAGATAAAGCCAGACTGAATGGACTGTCCGATGGCGAAATTGCCGCCGCTGCACAGGCTGCCAGTGAGCGTAAGCTAGACAAACAATGGCTGTTGGTATTGCAGAACACCACCCAGCAACCGAGTCTGCAAGACCTGAAAGATCGCGATACGCGTAAGGCGTTATTTGAGGCATCGTGGATCCGAGCCGAGAAAGGTGACGATAATGACACGCGTCAAACCTTAGCCCGGTTAGCGAAGATCCGTGCTGAGCAGGCTAAGCTGCTGGGCTTCCCGGATTATGCGTCGTGGAAACTGCAAAATCAGATGGCAAAAACGCCTAAGACCGCGTTGAAATTTTTGCGTGATATTGTACCTGCGGCAACGGCACGCGCTGAGCGCGAAGCCAAAGACATTCAGGCGGTGATTGATCAGCAAAAAGGGGGCTTCAAGCTGGAAGCCTGGGATTGGCCGTTTTATGCCGAGCAGGTACGCAAAGCAAAATATGATTTGGATGAATCACAGATTAAGCCGTATTTCGAGCTGAATAACGTCCTGAATAATGGCGTATTCTATGCCGCCAATCTGCTGTATGGCATTACCTTTAAAGAGCGCAAAGACATCCCGGTTTATCAATCCGACGTCCGCGTGTATGAAGTTTTCGATAAGGACGGGAAACCGTTGGCGTTGTTCTATACCGATTACTTTAAGCGCGACAACAAAGGCGGTGGAGCCTGGATGAGTAATTTTGTCGATCAGTCAAAGCTCATCGGAACCAAGCCGGTGATTTACAACGTCGCCAACTTTACCAAACCTGCGCCGGGCCAACCTGCACTATTGTCATATGATGACGTGATCACAATCTTCCATGAGTTTGGGCATGCCTTGCACGGCATGTTTGCCGATCAGGAATATCCGAGCCTGTCCGGCACCAATACCGCCCGTGATTTTGTGGAATTCCCATCGCAATTTAATGAGTATTGGGCGCGTGATCCCAAGGTGTTTGCCCATTACGCCAAGCATTACCAAACCGGTGAAGCGATGCCACAGGCGTTAATGGATAAGATCAATAAGGCTGACAAATTCAACAAAGGCTATAGCATGACCGAGCTGCTGTCAGCCGCGTTGTTGGATATGCACTGGCATATGCTGACCGCTGATCAGCCACAGCAGGACGTGGATAAGTTTGAAGCCGAGTCTCTGCAACAAGATAACATCTATATCAGCTACGTGCCGCCGCGTTATCGTTCCAGCTACTTCAAACACATTTGGGGTAACGGTTATGCTGCCGGTTATTATGCTTATCTGTGGACCGAAATGCTGGCAGACGATGCTTTTGCCTGGTTTACCGAACATGGTGGCCTGACACCAGAGAATGGCCAACTTTTCCGCGATAAGGTATTGTCACGTGGTAATAGTGAAGACTTGGAAAAGCTGTATATCAACTGGCGCGGTAAACCACCGAGTATTGAACCTATGCTGAAAAACCGGGGACTGAAGGAACAAAAACAGCCTTAATCAGCCACTGAGCCTTAAATGATTGAGAGTTACCCGTTTTGGTATGGATATCGAATCCTGATACAAAACACAAGGTAGCTCTCATTCTTAATACACAACTCATTGATCAATTAACATCACTGCTGACGACACAACGCCACAGTATCCTCAATCAGGCGGCGAGCAATCGTATCAGGCCCGGGAATAAGGGGAAGCTTATCGTAGCGAAACCAATCTGCACTGACCAATTCAACGGGGTCATGATTGATTTCACCGCTATCATAATCAGCCAAAAACCCCGTCATTAATGAATTCGGGAAAGGCCACGGTTGGGAAGCAACATAACGCAAGTTACGGATCTTAATGCCACTCTCTTCCATCACTTCACGATGGACCGCTTCTTCCAGCGTTTCCCCCACTTCAACAAATCCTGCAAGTACAGTATGGATACCATTACGGTGACGCTGGTGTTGTGCCAACAAAATATGGTCATCACGACGGATGCCCACGATAATACTGGGTGCAATTTGTGGATAATAACGCTCTTCGCAATGGCTGCATAAACAGGCCCATTCGTACTGGCTATGCTGCATATCATGACCGCAGTAACCGCAATAACGGTGCGAACGATAAAACTCGGCCAATTGGACGCCGCGTCCTACCATCTGAAATAATTTGGCATCCCGATCAGCAATTAAACGGGGGGAAGACATATTTGAAGTCATTCTATGGCGAATCAGCCAAACCGTTTCCCCCTGCCACTCGCCGATAGGCTGCGCCATATGGCCTTGCAATAACCACTGATTAGCCGTTCCTGATGGTAACTCTCCCTGTGGGAGCCAAACCTGATTCTCAAGACTGACAATCCACCAGCCCCGTTCTGTACCTGTCAGTTTTTGTTGCGTCATTTGTCTCTGTTCCGTCATAGGTTGTATGATGATTTCCATTATATCTTGTTCAAAATCAACACAAATGAAGCATACTCCTTTTTATCTTATTTCGTCTTTAATCTTGTTATATTAACTTTCCCTCTCAACACTGGCCTTAAACTAGGGGCAGGTATTTCTGCTGCAATGGCAACAACCGCCATTCCATCAAAAAATAGCAATAAACTCTCAGTTGGTTTTGGTATCGCCTCATACCGTGGGCAAGCCGCGGGAGCTGTGGGTTCTATTTTTACCATTAGCCCACATATTCAAATAAAAGTTGCCATGACGTATGACACTCAAAGTGGTACAGGGCTGAACTCAGGGATTACAATTGGATTTTAATCTCACTTAGAGTACAAGTTTTAGGTTGTAGTTTTCACAATCCCCTTTATACTCTGGGGTGTTTTTTTCTTGTCGGAGTGCCTAGCGTTCAACGTATATCACGATGGACACAGGCTGAGACCGTTAATTCGGGATCCGCAGAACCTGATCGGGCTAATACCCGCGAAGGGAACAAGAGTAATCACTCCGCTGTTAGTATCAGCGTACATCTAATATACAAATAGCGTGTACAAATACTAATCAGCATCAACCATTACTCCCTGCGAGCTCCAGACAAGCAATTTTCTCAACTTAAGCCTGTTCAGTAATGAGAAAGGCGATAACACAGTCAGGAATTTGCTATGTCTAAGTCCAACAATACCGTTGTTTCCAATGCTGTTATTCCAGCCACGGATATTTCCCCCAAAGCCCCCCCTGCAAGGCCGCGTAAAGCGCAGCGAGATGCAGCTCAGGCATTTATCAGCTCCATTCAAGGCGTGGCGTTTCCCAGCTCAAAGCGCATTTATCTTGAAGGCTCCCGTCAGGATATTCAGGTTCCGATGCGTGAAATTCAGTTATCCCCCACGCTGGTGGGTGGCACAAAAGAGCAACCTCAATTAGAGGAAAACGAACCTGTACCCGTTTATGACACTTCCGGCCCTTATGGTGACCCCACTTCCGTGCTGGATGTGCAAACGGGATTACGCAAAATCCGCCAACTGTGGATCGACGAACGTGATGATACAGAGCCTGTCTCCGTTCTCAGTTCCGATTTTACGCAACAACGTCTTGCCGATGCGGGGCTGGATCACCTGCGTTTTCACCATCGCCCACATCCACAGAAAGCCAGACAAGGCAAACGTGTTACCCAATTGCACTATGCGCGCCAAGGCTTCATCACACCAGAAATGGAATTTATCGCACTGCGCGAAAATATGGGACGCGAACGTATTCGCAGTGAAGTCCTGCGCCAACAACATGCAGGTCAAAGTTTCGGTGCCAACTTACCGGAAAACATCACGCCGGAATTTGTCCGTCAGGAAGTTGCTGCCGGTCGCGCGATTATCCCCGCGAATATTAACCATCCCGAATCCGAACCCATGATTATTGGCCGCAATTTTTTGGTGAAGGTTAATGCGAATATCGGTAACTCTTCTGTCACCTCATCCATTGAAGAAGAGGTGGAAAAACTGATTTGGTCTACCCGCTGGGGCGCAGATACGGTGATGGATCTCTCCACCGGACGTTACATCCATGAAACCCGTGAATGGATACTACGCAATAGCCCGGTTCCCATTGGTACAGTACCGATTTATCAGGCACTGGAAAAAGTCAATGGCATAGCGGAAAACCTGACATGGGAAATGTTCCGCGATACGTTGCTGGAACAAGCCGAACAAGGTGTCGATTATTTCACCATTCACGCCGGAGTATTGCTGCGTTACGTACCGATGACCGCTAAGCGCCTGACAGGCATTGTTTCCCGTGGTGGCTCAATTATGGCGAAATGGTGTCTTTCCCATCATCAGGAAAATTTCCTCTACACGCACTTTCGTGAAATTTGTGAAATCTGTGCTGCCTATGATGTTTCCCTCTCCTTGGGGGATGGATTGCGTCCCGGCTCCATTCAGGATGCCAATGATGAAGCACAATTTTCCGAACTGCATACTCTGGGAGAACTGACCAGAATCGCTTGGGAGTACGATGTTCAGGTCATGATAGAAGGGCCGGGGCATATCCCGATGCAATTAATCCGCCGCAATATGACGGAAGAGCTGGAGCATTGCCACGAAGCCCCGTTCTACACATTAGGGCCATTGACAACGGATATCGCCCCCGGTTATGACCATTTCACCTCCGGTATTGGTGCCGCCATGATCGGTTGGTTTGGTTGTGCAATGCTGTGTTATGTCACGCCAAAAGAGCATCTCGGCTTACCCAATAAAGAAGATGTCAAACAAGGGCTGATTACTTACAAAATCGCGGCCCATGCGGCTGATCTTGCCAAAGGCCACCCGGGTGCCCAGATCCGCGATAACGCCATGTCAAAAGCGCGGTTTGAATTCCGTTGGGAAGATCAATTCAACCTCGCGCTTGATCCGGATACCGCCCGTGCTTATCACGATGAAACCTTACCGCAGGAGTCCGGCAAAGTCGCCCATTTCTGTTCCATGTGTGGTCCGAAATTCTGCTCAATGAAAATCACACAAGACGTGCGAGATTACGCAGCAAAACTGGAACAGGAAGCAGGTATGGAACAGATGTCTGAAGAGTTCCGCGCCCGTGGCAGCGAGCTGTATCACAGTGCTGAGGATACCGCCAATGAAAAATCAGCGTGAAACACTACATGACACACCATCATTTGCTCCAACCGCACATCGGCTGGGGCTGTATCCCGTTGTGGACTCTCTGGTGTGGATTGAACGATTACTGGAAGCCGGCGTCAGGACTTTACAACTGCGCATCAAAGATAAGCCCGAAGAACAGATAGAGCAGGATATTCAGTCCGCCATTGCACTCGGCCGTCAGTACAACGCCCGGCTGTTTATTAACGACTACTGGCGGCTGGCAATCAAACACCAGGCCTACGGCGTTCATTTAGGGCAAGAAGATCTGGATATCGCCGATCTTAGCGCCATCCGGCAAGCGGGGCTGCGTTTGGGGATTTCCACCCACGATCAACAAGAGCTGGCGCGGGCAAAATCCCTGCACCCTTCCTATATCGCATTAGGACATATTTTCCCCACCACCACGAAAGAGATGCCGTCGTCACCCCAAGGTCTTGCAGCACTAAAACATCAGGTTGAGATCACACCGGAATATCCTACCGTTGCCATTGGTGGTATCTCACTGGAACGTGTACCGGATGTCGTTGCAACAGGTGTTGGTGGCGTTGCATTAGTCAGTGCCATCACGAAATCGAAAGATTGGCAGCAAACCACAGCGAAATTACTTCATTTAGTTGAAGGGCTAGAGCGAGGGAATTTATGCTAAACGATCAAGAATTTATGCGTTACAGCCGTCAATTACTTCTGGAAGATATTGGCCCTGAAGGTCAGGAAAAATTAAAAGCCAGTAAGGTGCTGATTGTCGGTCTGGGTGGTTTAGGTTCACCCGCAGCGCTCTATCTCGCCGCCGCCGGCGTAGGGAATCTTTATCTTGCAGATGATGACACGCTGCATATCTCGAACCTGCAACGCCAAATTATCTACCGCACAGCAGATATCCCTGCCAACAAAGCCCAATCAGCAGCAAAACAACTGGCTGATTTAAACCCACAGATCAATATCACCGACCTCACCGAACGGCAAGATCGTGAATCTTTGGCGAATATTGTCAGCCGGATCGATTTGGTACTGGATTGCAGTGATAACATGGCAACCCGCCATGCCATCAATGCCGCCTGTATTGCTGAAAACAAGCCGCTAATCAGCGGCAGTGCGATCGGTTTCAGTGGGCAACTCATGGTTTTCGAATTTCCTTATCAACATGGATGTTATGCCTGTCTCTATCCTGATCAAGAAGAACCCCAACGCAATTGCAGAACCGCGGGGATATTAGGCCCAATCGTTGGTGTCATTGGGACATTGCAATCATTGGAAGCGATAAAAATGCTGGCAGGAATTCCCTCTCCTTTGAGTGGGAAACTCCGGCTGTTTGATGGTAAGCAACAGAGCTGGAGTACGTTACAACTGACTCGCTCACCACAGTGTCCGGTTTGCAACTCAGTTATCGAAAAAATCGATATCGAAAAAGCTATTAGTGAAAACGTCAATATCGATAAAAAACGGGCAGGAAAAGAAGTCGTATGAACATTATCGTTAACGATCAGATGATGACACTCAGTGCTCCCATGACGGTGCAACAGTTGCTGGAACATATCCAGCGCACTCAATCCGGCACCGCATTGGCTATCAATCAAACCATCATTCCACGCTCAGAATGGTATACCCATCAGGTGAATGACGGGGACAACATCTTGCTGTTTCAGGCCATTGCTGGTGGCTAATATTGCTGGAGGCTAATTATGTTAAAGATTGCTGATACCACCTTCGACTCCCGTCTATTTACCGGCACAGGCAAATTTGCCAATGCCGGATTAATGATCGAGGCAATTCGGGCCTCAGGCAGCCAATTAGTCACAATGGCGATGAAGCGCATTGATCTCCATGGGAATGACGATGGTATTCTCGCGCCCTTGCAACAGTTGGGCGTTAAACTACTCCCCAATACTTCTGGAGCAAAAACGGCGGAAGAAGCCATATTTGCCGCTCACCTTGCACGGGAAGCACTGGGAACGCACTGGATTAAACTGGAGATCCACCCCGACGTAAAATATTTACTACCTGATCCGATTGAAACCCTGAAAGGCGCAGAACAGCTAGTGAAAGAAGGGTTTGTCGTCCTGCCTTATTGCGGCGCTGATCCGGTTCTGTGCCGGAGGTTGGAAGAAGTCGGCTGCGCGGCTGTCATGCCATTAGGGGCTCCCATCGGCTCAAATAAAGGGTTACTGACGCGTGACTTTCTGCAAATCATCATCGAACAAGCCAATGTGCCCGTTGTTGTGGACGCAGGGATCGGTGCTCCCAGCCATGCACTGGCAGCCATCGAAATGGGGGCAGATGCCGTACTGGTCAATACCGCCATCGCTGTTGCCCGCAACCCTGTCAAAATGGCTCAGGCATTCAAAACCGCCATTGAAGCAGGCGAACTTTCACATCAGGCCGGTGTAGCAAGCCAGAAATCCCATGCAGAGGCTTCCAGCCCTCTCACCGAGTTTCTGGGGGCGTTATGACAAACAGTACATTTCGCCACAATACGTTTCGTCAACACTGGCAACAATTGGACTGGGATGACCTCACCCTGCGCATTAACAGTAAAACATCGCGGGACATTGAACATGCGCTAACCAGCGATCACTTAACGCTGGATGATTTTATGGCTTTGCTTTCCCCGGCGGCTCTGCCTTATCTTGAATCACTCGCTCAACGCGCACAGCAACTAACCCGACAGCGTTTTGGCAATACCGTGGGATTTTTCATCCCACTTTATCTTTCCAATCTGTGCGCCAACGACTGCACCTATTGTGGTTTCTCTATGAGTAATCACATTAAGCGCAAGACACTCAATGAACAGGAAATTGAAGCGGAATGCCTTGCACTGAAAAAACTGGGATTTGAGCATATCTTGCTGGTAACGGGGGAACATCAGAATAAAGTAGGCATGGATTATTTTCGCCGCTACCTTCCTCTGATCCGCCGCCATTTCAGTTCAGTTTCAATGGAAGTCCAGCCACTGGCGCAAGAGGAATACGCTGAACTAAAAACACTCGGTTTGGATGGCGTGATGGTTTATCAGGAAACCTACCATCAACCCAGTTATCAATTACATCATTTGAAAGGCAAAAAGCAGGATTTCCACTGGCGATTAGAAACACCGGAACGCCTTGGGCGGGCAGGTATCGACAAAATCGGGCTAGGTGCATTGATTGGGCTATCTCACAATTGGCGAACCGACTGCTATATGGTAGCGGAACACCTCTTTTTCCTGCAAAAACAGTTCTGGAAAAGCCGTTATTCCATCTCTTTTCCACGACTGCGTCCCTGTGCGGGCGGCATTGAGCCAGCCTCTTTGATGAATGAAGCTGAATTGGTACAACTCATTTGCGCGTTCCGTCTGCTGGCACCGGATGTAGAGCTTTCTCTCTCTACCCGTGAATCTCCCTACTTCCGCGATCACGTTGTACCACTCGCTATTAATAACATCAGTGCCGGCTCCAAAACCCAGCCCGGCGGCTATGCTGATGGTCATCACGAGCTGGAGCAATTCGCTCCTCACGACAATCGCTCTGTTTTTCAGGTTGCCGAAGCCTTGGTCAAATCAGGTTTACAACCTGTTTGGAAGGATTGGGATAATTATTTGGGGAGATAATTATTTTAGATAACAGTTAATTAGTGCTACCGCTACTTGATATAGCCTGTAACTTGAGGATGCTACAAACGTGGCATCTATCTTTAATAATGTGTAAAAATATAACCATAATAAGCAAAAAACCCATTAATGAGCATAAAAAAGCACATTAATATTAATAATAAGGCAGAAAAATAAAGCCAAATAATGTATAAATAAATACACATAAACAGCAAAAATAAAAACAATGTGCAAATTTACGCACCTAATGAAACATGGTTATAATGAGAGCTATCATACTACTGTGAATTTGTTTCATTTATCTGACCTTGTAAAAATCAGATAGAGGAGGAGCTTTCAGATGATAAAAAATGTTCCTTTCAATCAAATTAAAAACCAGCAGGAAGAGTTGGGATACCGACTACGCCAAGCTCGTCTCAACAAAAATATTAAGCAACAAACGCTAGCTGACGCTATAGGGATTACCCGTCGAGCCATTGGTAATGCAGAGAAAGGGAATGCCTCCCTTGAAACAATACTGCTTATCCTGAATGCGCTCGATCTGACAGAACAACTCGATATTTTCATTCCTCCACAGCCTCCATCACCCATCCAGCTCGCGAAAATGCAGGGCCATATACGTCAGAGAGCATCAGGAGAACAAGAAGATGAGTACACTCTTAATAAGGAGGCAAGCTGGTGAATGAATCCATTAGAATCAAATACCAAGATATAGATGTCGGTGCCATAGCCTTTGACACAGAAAAAGGCATCGGATCATTTGAATATGAGCGTACCTTTATCAAAAGGGGACTAGACCTTGCCCCATTGAAAATGCCAATTAAACAAGCAAGGCCAGGTAAAGTATTCACGTTTTCTAATTTAAATTATGACACTTTTCGTGGCTTACCAAGCATGATCGCCGATTCTCTCCCCGATGATTTTGGTAATGCAGTTCTTAATGCTTGGATCGCCAATTTTCCTGCAAAAACAGTTTTGGAAAAGTCGCTATTCCATCTCCTTCCCACAACTACTCATCTGCGCGTTCCGTCTGTTGGCACCGGATGTAGAGTTTTCCCTCTCTACCCGTGAATCTCCCTACTTCCGCGATCACGTTGTACCACTCGCTATTAATAACATCAGTGCCGGCTCCAAAACCCAGCCCGGCGGCTATGCTGATGGTCATCACGAGCTAGAGCAATTCGCTCCTCACGACAATCGCTCTGTTTTTCAGGTTGCCGAAGCCTTGGTCAAATCAGGTTTACAACCTGTTTGGAAGGATTGGGATAATTATTTGGGGAGATAATTATTTTATTTGGGGTGACAATTAACTAGGGGCTGTTGTTGTAGTGACCGCCCTTAGTGTAAAGTTATTCTTTAGTTCTGGGCTAGATAAGCATTACAATGTTGTTGCTGTTACTTATCAAAAGACTGAACAGCTAGAGGAAAAATTAAATATAATCACGAATGGTTATGAAAAGTTGAAGAAGAGTCGGAAATAAATAAAAAAGGAGTCATGAAATGATTAATGAAAACATAGAAAAATTAATGATAAAAAGTGGATTTACTTCTGATGATATTAGCTTACTGAGATCTATAAATAAAAGAGACGGCACTACATTTATAGATAACCTAATTGATTTAGAAAGACGGTTTTATAAATTAATATTTATTAACACTTTGATTTTTTGGGGGTTTGCTTTTTTATTTTTAATCGCGGGAGATGTTAATGTTATCGGTTTTATCATAGCTATTATTATTACAATCCCACCTACTTTATTTATGCTATCATTTAGGTTATCCTATAGGGCGTTTATATTTATGAGGAAATATAAACGCGAATAAATATTATTTTTTGCTGTCTTGAGGATCATTATAAGAATCGTAGGTTGATTTTAATGTTACCCCATCAGCTAATATTTCAAATGTAAGAGCATAACCACCCATTAGTTTATAGCTGGCGATATAATCATCTTTTATATAATTAAATAATCGCCATGCTTCAGGTTTTAACACATTTCTAAATACACCATAGCCAGACAGAGCAATATCTACACCACCGTAAACCAAATTGGCAGTTCTTTTATCTGATCCTATAAATGCAAAAGCATGTTCATATCCTTTTCTTAGATGTCCTTTATAGTCAGCATCATTATTTAATAATGATATTAAATTTTCTTCTATATTACCCATACCATGAACTATGAGTGCTGAACCTGCAACATAACCAACCGCTGTTTGACTTGTAGTTGTTACCATAGCAACACCTGTAATTAGCTGGATCCCTCCAGCAACCAAGCCAATACCTTTTAAAACATAAGTAAAAAAATCAAGCTCTTTCTTAATTTCTATAACAGCGTACTTCTGGAGTATATTATTTCTTATGATACTTTCTTGTTGGGATAAATATAATTTTTCTTTTTTTAGATCTTGTATTGCTTGCAATTTAGATGATTGTGTGGATGACTTGCTTAATATTATATTTAAATTATGGTCGGTAAGTTTTTTTATTTCCGATTTAAGTTTTTGTTTTATAATAAAACTATCTAAAAATAGTGAGGCACTCAAAGCTGCCTCAGTGACACTTCTGGCAGTTAGTGCCCCCATTGTTGCAAAGTAATCATTATCTCTATTTGCATATATGTCCATGTTTAATAAACCCTATCATCCCAAATACTATACCCGCTAGTTCCTGCTATATGATGTTGCCACGTTATACTTTTATACTTTAAAGAAACGCTTTCCTGTGGTTGGGCATCATTATGAGTTAGAGAATGAGGGCAAATAATATCAATATTGCTTATAGTAACATTTGTTGCTTTTATAGTAAAAAAAAGTACTAATCCACCATTATTATCTGTTCTGTACACATCAAATATACATTCTAATTCTTCATTGTTTGATATTGCCATTCCTAATAATGGAGTTGATTTATCTATTGGTTTTTTTATTGTGATTGGGAAATGATTTACATTTTGCTCCCTAGATAATGAATGATTTAATTCGTAGATATATATTTGGTTTTCGTGATTGCTCTGACAAAGGTTACCAATTGAATCTTCTGACGAGCAACCAGCAGATATTAAACCTTGTTTTTTTCCTTTAATTGTTAAATAAATAATATTAGCCATTCCATTTTCCTTTGATGCATTTTTATTCACATTAAAGTACAAAATAATTATTTGCTTTGTCAATGATATTTATAATATTTTAAAATTAGATTAACTTGTAGTGTTTTATTTTGTCAAACGTGAATATTTAAATGATTATATTTTAAGCTACTATAGTATGTTTTTTTTGGATTTTTATTTTTAAATTTAGATTAAATAATCTATGTATACTTTAACAAGTAAAATTAGCTAAATAACATTCCAAATTTGTAGTTCACTTCCTTACTCCTCATAAATTGAGTGTATCACTATTATGAAAACCTATTTAGATAGATGGCAAATCATATCGCCATTTTTACAAACCAGGAAGCGAATGGGTTAACAGTCACTGGATGACTCTCAATAGTAAACGTGACAATTTCATCAGAGATGATCTCTATTCCTTTGAAAACATATCCAAACGTTTTACAAAGAAATACATTAACGAATTGGTCGAAGAAGTTAAGGAGAGTGTTTCTCTTTGGCCTAAATTGGCCAAAGAGAATGAAGTACCATCTTCATTAATAGAGGAAATTGAAACTAATCTTCGTATGGATATTTAATTAAACAATTAACTCAAATCATGCAGGTGTTTTTTCAACGATGACGTCAACCTGAAATCGGAAAATTTCACCTGTAATCCTTCACGTTCTGGGGAACAGCACATAGCTCCGACAAACACTCGCTGCTTATTGGAGTTATCGATAGCAAAAGGAGATAACCGCAATAAAGGCCACATCACACCATCGGTAGAATACTGCAACCGGATAGTCTCTTCTTGATAAGTCAAACGTAACCAGAATTTATCTGGGTTACCAGAGAAAACCCCCATTGCCCAGTCAGAACAAGGATTCGTCAGTACACTGCCAATCGTCGACTGCCCATCAGAATGTTCAATACCCGCTTTCAACCACTGATGCTCATCCACCAGCAGCATAATGCCAGCCTGATCATATAGCTGTTCAAAACGCCCTTCAATACAGAGCTGGAACGTGAACCCCTCTTTAATATGTACATCATCATCAACATAGCCACCAAATACATGGCCACTATGACGCTGAAAGCCATACCACGTATCACGCCAGAAATCGGTTTTATTATCCGTCGTGACATGAAGTTCATCTTCCTGACACCGCCAAGAAGCTGGTTCATTTAACCAATGACATTGCTGCAAATTCATCAATATTTACCCTGTTATTTTTTGGCCGTATTAATCAAACCATACCCTGCCAACAATGAAAGAGAAAGCAAAGCAATAAAGGCAAAAGCACCATGTAATGTGACTTGATGTGCCAAGCCTCCGATAATTGCCGGACCAAGCAGGATGCCCGAATAACCCATCGTCGAAACCGCAGAAACAGCCAGCGCATCAGGCATGACTTTCTGTTGCCCTGATGCAGTGAAAAACATCGGGGCTAAATTAGATAAGCCAGCACCAATCATCAGGAAAGCAATAGCTAACTGAACAGTACCCGTTGCCAGATAAATCAGAACAAAACCCGAAGTCGCCAAAATGGCACTGCCCAAAAATACACGCCGATACCCACATGCCGCAATGATTTTATCGCCCAGAAACCGGCCGCATGTCATGGTAATGGCAAAAAGGGTGTAACCGAATCCCGCTTGATGGCTGCTCATGTTATGTACGCTACTGAGCAAGATCCCGCTCCAATCCAGCATAGAACCTTCCATCAGATAGACAACAAAGCAGAGGGAACCAATCAGGATAACAATGCCACGTGGTAAGGCAAAAAATGGCGTATCTTCTGTTTCAGTGTTATCCAGCAACCCATTCCATGCAGGCAATAGCAGTAGAATCACGAATAATGCCACGACAACTGTGACCTGAAATGGGGGAATACCCATAAACAGCAATAAGCTGACAGTGCCTGCACCCGCAATTCCACCTAAGCTGAATAACGCATGAAAGCCTGACATAATTGGCTGGTGTACTCTTTTCTCAACATTGACCGCATGAATATTGATGATGACATCGGTCGCCCCAATTCCTGCACCAAACAAAAACAGGGCACAAGCCAACGTCAGTGGCGTTGAAAGCACACTTAACCCCGGCAATATCAAAATAGCCAACAAGGCAAAAAAGGTAAAAACCTTTCGGCAGCCAAAACGAGTCGCCAACATTCCTGCTATCGGCATCATGATAAAAGAGCCGATACCAAACAGCAGTATCAGCAACCCAATCGAGCCATCATCCAACCCTAAGCGTTCTTTCACCAACGGGATCAGGGGGGCCCAACTCGCAATACTGAATCCCGCAATAAAAAACGAAATTCGCGTTGCCATAATAGGCTGCTTTATTGAAGAGACTGTATATTCTTCAGACAATTCAATTCCTCCAGATATTATTCCTAAAAAACAAGATTTCTAAACAATATTCCCAAACAATATTCCCAAACAATATTTTCAAATAACGCTTTAAAATATGTCATTAAAACATGCCCTCTACTGGCTTTAGTGGAGGGCATTAAATATTGCTCATCAAGGCATTACATTAATTTTGCATTTATTCCAGAAAATTGGGGAATATCCGCCAACCCTTCAATGACACGGGTCGCCTGCCCATACTGTTCTGTTAACGACAAAGCATGAGGCCAGGCATAGATACATGGAATGCCCGCCTGTTTTGCCGCTTCTATTCCCAAATCAGTATCTTCAATTACCAGAGTTTGCTGAACATCCATCGCTTTCAGTTTCAACATTGCCAGATAAGGATCAGGGAAAGGTTTGGTTCTTTCCACATCATCACCAGAGATCAGGGCCGGTGGTTCATCCAGATCCAACAACCTTAAATTCGCCAAACACACATCACGCGGTGCAGTGGAAACAAACCCAAAATGGGTGCCATTTTGTTGCAGGGCCGCAATCAAGTTAGTAATCCCCGGACGCAGATAATGTTCAGACAATTTTTCTTGATAACGCGAAATAATCCTTTCAGTAATGCCTTGCTGCATAGATGCCGGAAGGCCAATTGCATCCAGTGTTTCCGCCAGACTTAGTCCAATCAACTGCTGCGGCTGGATATTCTTCACGTGCCCTGATGCCTGTTCACCCAATACATCACCGACGACATCGCGCAATACATCAAAATGCAGTTGTTCACTATCGACAATGACGCCGTCGATATCAAAAATGACATTCCATCTATTCATCGGAAGCAGTGCCTCAAAACAGTTAATTATTTTAGGTCAGAGATCCTAATCAACACCTTGCAATTTGGGGTATTGAGAGGAACTTGGGCTTTCGCCGCAAGATCACAGCCGACGATGAGAAAAGCCTGTTGGTAATCTTTGAAAGCAAAGGTCTGACTAATCAAACGCCCTACAGGAATGACGCCATCACGGATCATGGCATAGGCACGCTCAAAGCTATTGTTCAGGGAATCAATGGAGCCAACGACAGAAAGGCTTTTATCCGCAATTTTCATGATATCCAGACTGGCATGTTTATCCTTCAGGGCAACATTCAGCAGTTTTCCTCCGGGAGCCAGATGAGCGAAAATGTATTCGGTCAATTGCCCCGTTGTATCCACACACAAATCAATCAACGTCGATTTATCACCATATTCTTGCATCAGTGCCGTATCAAAATCGGGGTATAACTGACATTCTGGCGGCAAATTATCTTTGGCAAACTGCATCCGGCTCTCATTTTTCTCAACCATAAATGCCTTCACGCCCCGCTCATGCAGCGCCCAAATGTACAACATCCCCATTGGGCCGGCCCCTGCCACTACCGCACGAGTATTCGTATGGGTGATCCCCAGTTTATCCACACCGGTTAATGTGCAACTTAGTGGCTCAGTCAACGAAGCCTCTTCCATACTGACGTGATCGTCCAACTTAATTAGCAAGTTTTCTTTTGCCAGATACTGACCAGCAAACGCGCCATCATAGGAAACACCGGCTTCTGTCCCAAACTTTCTCTCACAATGATTGGGATTTCCTATCTGGCACATCCGGCAATGACCACAAAAGTAGGTCGGGTTGATGACAACACGATCTCCCACCTGAAACTGAGTCACACCGCTACCGATTTTAGCCACCACACCGGCGGTTTCATGACCCAACGTCGTCCCCGATACGGCAACAGGATAAGAACCAGTAATGATCCCTACATCCGTACCACAAATGCCACACACAGCGACATCAACAACAACATCATCCGGTTCAATACAAGACAAAGGTTCAACTTGTTGAAGCTCGACGTTCCATGCCTGATGGTATTTAAGCGCTAACATTATGCAATCTCCCTATATTCATGTGTGGCAGAGCTTAACTCTGAAAAAGTCAGGTCTATCTTATGCAGGATTTCATTCAAATGTTCTTGTGTACAAATCAGCGGTGGGCGTACTTTGATTACCTTTCCTTTACCATAGCGGGAACCGCGCAGAATCAAATGATGGCGGCTGGCTGTTGCGATGGCCTGTGCAGCAAATTCCGGGGATGGTGTATCAAAGCCATACATATAGCCGACCCCTCTGACGCCAGTGATTTCAGGATATTTATGCTGTAACTTCAACAAACCATCACGCAGATGGGCTTCATTTTGTTGTACATTTTCCAAGATCTTATCATCTTCAATAATGTCGATGATTTCGTTGAGGGCGACTAAAGAGAGAGGGTTGGCACCAGAAGTGCTGGAATGTTCAAATGATTCCAACACATCCAGTGAATGACGCATCAGTACACCGCCGGTCGGAATACCAATACCGCCAGCACCTTTGGCGAAAACGATAATATCCGGCTCCAAATCCTTGGCATAACCTGTCGATGCAAAGAAAGTTCCTGTACGACCAAAGCCGGTTTGTACTTCATCTGCAATAATGATGATGCCATGTTGATGGCAGATTTCCCTGATCTTCCGGTAGAATTCCACAGGGAAAACCGTGTTTCCGCCATTCCCCTGAATCGGTTCAATAATCAGACATGCAATATTGTCGCTAGAGCCTAATTGAATGAATTGCTCTAAATCGACAAATTTATCTTCTCCCAATTGTGATTGTGATTCAGCCAGAACACTGGCAGGAGCAGGAATTTTTATCGAACCATCGATATTAATATGAAAGTCTTTGATTCTGAACGCATTACCCGAAATATGAGCTGTTGCTAAAGATTGACCGTGGTGAGCAAGAAAGAACGAAATAATGCCTGAACGCCTTGTGGCTTTTTGTGCTATCCGAATGGCACATTCAACCGCACCAGAACCGGAAACATCCCGTAACCAGATACGGTCTATTCCCTCCGGGGTATATTTCTGTAATTTAGTCAAAATATACTGTGACATTTCACGTGTATAAGCCGAACTTAAATGCGTACATCTATCAATCTGCTGCTTGAGTTTTTCTGCAATCCTCTGATTTGTGTAGCCAAGCGGCAAATTAAACGTCCCTGATGCCGCATCAATATATTTTTCACCATCAATGGCCAAATAAGGGCCATGACCCACAAAACGAGAAAGCATCTCTTCAAGATGGTTTTTATTTTCCATAATGACTCACCACTAATTAGTTATGTTAAACAATAAAAAAACACCTACTGTGATGAGACCAGCTTAAGCACATTTAAATTTTATTTCGATCACAAAAACGTTATAAAAAATATCATGTAATTTTAAAAATTATTTAATATTTGAAATATCATATATTTTTCCATTAATATTCTTTTATTATATTAAACTGGAAATAAATCACTTCTGGAAATAGCCATTAAACGCCCAACCCCATCATTTGCATCAAATTCTGAGCCTGATGAATAGCTTCCTGCCGATGAGTAATGCCCATTTTCTGATATAAATTACGTATATGGGTTTTGATAGTCGTCGTAGCTACATCCAATTCGGCAGCGATCTGATCGTTGCTGTAGCCAGAATAAATCAGCCCCAATACCTGCCATTCACGCTGGGTAAGCGGGCTATTACGAATCAGTTCCGGCACATCAGGATGGTGAATCAATTGTTCGACAAACGCTTCATCAAAGTGAGCAAATTTATGTCGGTGCTGGCGGTTGATTTCCCGCAGGATACGCTGTGCCCGATGCTGTTCCATTTCCGGTAAAATATTAAGCTGGATAAGCTGGCGTAATTGCAAAGCCATCAGTTCCCCTTCAATGACAAAGTGGCTGATGAATCCCGTGCGATTAGCCAAACGCAGAGCTTCCATCAAAACATCCTGAGCCTCAGCTTTTCGTCCAAGCTGCCAATAAAGCAGATTACACAGCAGGAGATTTCTGTTCAGGTCGCTGATCAGCGCCAACTCTCTCGCGTATTCATTCAGTGTCTTTAAGACAGATTCGGCTTCCGCATACTGCCCCAGCAGGATTTGGGCGCGGGCAATATTGCGCCATTGATTTTGATTGAAGTGATTACAGAAACTTTCAGGCCGTTCTGCCTGCACCAGCCACTGAGACATCGAATTGCTGTCTTCCACACTCTGCCAGATAATAACGCGCAGTTTGTCAGTATTCGTCCGCCAATCACGGTGATACTGACCATTACTCAGCAAATTCTCACAACGGGATAGATAACGGCGGGCATTATCAATATCGCCACGAATCAAAGAACATTTCGCCAATTGCGTCAGGCATTGTAATTGCTGCTGTGGCTGGAAATTGGACAATACTTCCAATCCTTGGCGGGCCGCTTCTTCCGATTCATCAATGCGTGCCCAACACCACAAAAGCTGCGAGCGAATTCTCAGTAGAAATTCATTCATCGGCAATTGTTCCAAATGCTGCTCACGAATTAAATCAAAAGCATGGGTTTGGATATCATAAGCAGCCTGTAAATAACCCTGAGCCAGTAAAATCTCACTTTGTTGCAGCAACGCCCATAAAGCATAGTGATAAACATGGCAAAGGCGGGCAAGTTGCTCCGTTTGCTTCATCAGAGCCAGTGCGCTAACCAGTTGCCCGTTGCAATGCAATACTTCACCTTTCACCGACATAGCGACAATACGACCATATTGATTATCCGGCAGCAGGGTCGCCAGTGCCTTTTCAGCCAAGGCATCTGCATCGGCTGGCCGCCCGTCGTTAATTGCCACTTGAGCGCGCAAGGCATCAAATTCCGCCAGCAACTCCGGTTCAATGACTATTTGTTTCTGCTTAAGTGATTGCTCCGCCTGATTCAATAACGCATTCACCTCATAGTGGCGGTGCTGACTTTGTGCCAACCACGCTTGCAACAGTACCAAACGCGGGCTTTCCAATAATTGTTCATATGGCAGTGCATTCATGCACTCTTCCAGCAAAGACAGTTTGCTGTGGTTAAAGAGATCCCAGGCATGTTGCAGTAAAATATCCCGCAACAACACACTATCCCCTGCGGCAAGGGCATGGTGAATCGCTTCCCCCGGATATCCCTGCATCAACCATCCTTTCACTGCCGCTCTGTGTAATTCAGGTAATTTTGCCGCCATTTCCCATTGGCAGCGCTGGCGCAAGAATGATGCAAACAAAGGATGAAAACAGAACCACTCGCCGGAATCATCCATGCGCTGAATAAACAGCCCCTGACGCTCAATATCCTCAAGGCGCTGCTGGCCGTTTTCTTCTCCCGTCAGGCAAACAATCAAACCATCATTCATGGAACGCAAGATAGAACTATGTAGCAAAAAATCCCGCGTCGATTGATCTACACGATTTAAAACTTCATCCACGAGATAATCCGCAAGATGGCTGGCATTAATCCCCGAAAGCCGCTTCGCTGACATTTCAGCCGTGTTGCCCGATTGGCGGGCAGAAAGTGCAATAAGCTGCAATGCTGTCGCCCATCCTGCAACGTCATTGCACAACTGTTTGCAATTATCGGCATCCAATGGATGCGCCAGCCGTTTGGCAAAAAATTGCTGAGTTTCCTGATAATCGAAAGCGAGTTGCTGACTATCAATCTCTAATAGCTGTTCACGCACACGTAAATTTGCCACGCCCAATGAAGGCAAATGGCGCGATAAGATCATCAGCGTCAAATGCTCTGGCTGGTGGCGGAGAAAAAAGCGCATTGCTTCGTGAATAAGGTCATTCTCTATAAGATGGTAATCATCAATCACCAGAAAAATTGGCTGCTGCCATTCACTGAGTTCAATAAAAAGTTGAGCAAACAGTGCGGATAAATTGGCATACTGATGTTTCTGAGCCAGCACCTCACTTTTCGCACAATGCCTTTGCGTTGCCTGCTGAATAGCGGCTATCAAATAGCTGGCAAAACGCTCTGGCTGATTGTCGCTGTCATCGAGAGAATACCAGCCCAGATTATCCCGTCCGGCAGCCCATTGAGACATAAGGGTGGTTTTACCATACCCCGCCGGACTGGTTATCAACACCAAGCGATAATCTTGTACCTCATTGAACTTTTCTAACAGACGCTCCCGCATAACCATATTATTCAGGCGAAGTGGACGACTGAGTTTCGATGGGATAAGCATTAATTTTCTCCCCACACAAGCAGTGAATAAAACTGATACCAGAATTCCGTTTGATGCGATTGGCTGACTTACGCCCTTAACATACATCAATGCCAACCAAATTTAGAGAAACGCCCATCTTTTGCAAACAAGTTGTTTGATTTCATTGTGTTAAATTGCACCTTGTCACATTCTTTTACTACAACCTTTCTATTTCTCGATGAAATTGCGAAAAGATTCGAAAGAAATGGCTACGCCCTTGCACTCCTCCCCGCGAATATTTTCACGGGATGATGTTTCCCATGCCATGAGCATTCAGCATATTCCGCTAAATAATCTCTACATTTTCCTTATTCAGTGACAGGATGACGACGCCATGCAACAGTTCGAATCAGGTGAAAAAACCAAGCTAAATAAAGCCACATTCCAAGCGGCTCTCACACGCCAATGGCAACGCTTTGGTCTTACCTCCTTGCAAGAGATGACCCCACATCAGTGGTGGCTCGCCGTGAGTGCCGCACTTTCTGAATTACTTCCTCTCTCTTCCCAGAAAAACCATGGCAATTCATCCCATAGCAATCTATCTCAGAGCAATCTATCTCAAAGTAATCCACCTCAAAGTAATCCACCTCAAAGTAAGCAACGCCATGTGAACTATATTTCGATGGAGTTTCTGATAGGCCGCCTGACGGCTAATAACTTATTGAATCTGGGGTGGTATGACGATGTGCAGGCTTATCTGGCAGAAGAAGGCATCGTTTTAACGGATTTGCTGGAAGAAGAAACCGACCCTGCATTGGGTAACGGCGGGCTGGGGCGGTTGGCAGCTTGTTTTCTTGATTCCATGGCAACGATCAATCAACCCGCCACAGGATATGGCCTGAATTACCAATACGGCCTGTTCCGCCAATCCTTTGAACACGGACAACAGATCGAAGCCCCCGATAATTGGGAACGAGAGTCTTACCCGTGGTTCCACCACAACGCCCAATTAAAAATTGATGTTAGTTTTGGTGGCGAAATCGTGGCAACTGCCGACGGTCATGAAACGTGGAACCCTGCATTTACCCTGATTGGCGAAGCGTGGGATTTACCGGTAATTGGGTATGGCAATGGCATTACTCAACCACTGCGTTTATGGCAGGCAACATACGATAGCCCCTTTGATCTGTCACTTTTCAATGATGGGCAATTTCTGCTTGCTGAACAACAAGGCATTGAAGCCGCCAGTTTAACCAAAGTGCTCTATCCGAACGATAATCATCAGGCCGGCAAGCGCCTGCGCCTGATGCAGCAATACTTCCAATGTGCCTGTGCCGTGGCAGATATTCTGCGCCGTCACCAACAAGCAGGGCGTAAAATAGAAGAACTGGCACGTTACGAAGTTATCCAACTTAACGATACTCACCCAACTATCGCTATTCCTGAAATGATGCGTCTTCTGCTGGATGAATACCAGTTAGATTGGGAAACAGCATGGAAAATTACGGGACAAACGTTCGCCTATACTAACCATACACTTCTGCCGGAAGGCTTGGAACGTTGGGATGAAAAACTGGTTATTGAACTCCTGCCACGCCACCACCGCATCATTCAAGAAATCAACCGACGTTTTAAAGAAACCGTGGAACAAACTTGGCCAGGTAACCAACAAGTCTGGGAAAAACTGGCGGTTATCCATGACAATCAGGTAAGAATGGCTAATCTCTGCGTTGTCGCCTGTTTTGCCGTCAATGGTGTCGCAGCACTGCATTCATCTTTGATCGTGTCTGATTTATTCCCTGAATATCATCAATTGTGGCCAACAAAATTCCACAACGTCACCAATGGGGTAACGCCTCGTCGTTGGTTAAAACAGTGCAACCCTGCGCTTTCTGCATTAATCAGTCAGACATTAAACCAAGAATGGGTTAATGATCTTGATGCTCTCAAACAACTCGAGCCTTATGCTGATGACGCCACATTTTGCGCAGCTTACCGCACCATCAAACAGGAAAATAAAATTCGCCTGTCCAACTATGTGAATAAGGTCATGGGACTCAAACTTGATCCGCATGCCATGTTCGATGTACAGATAAAACGTCTGCATGAATACAAGCGACAACATTTGAATCTGCTCCATATCTTGTCACTTTACCGACAAATTCAGGAAAATCCGGCTTTGGATATCCACCCCCGTGTTTTCTTGTTCGGTGCCAAAGCTGCTCCCGGTTACTATCTGGCGAAAAACATCATTTCAGCCATTAATCATGCGGCGGAAAAGATCAATCATGATCCGATCGTCCGCGATCGCATCAAGATTGCTTTCATCCCTGATTACAACGTTTCCGTAGCGGAACTGATGATCCCTGCCGCTGATGTATCAGAGCAAATCTCCACTGCGGGCAAAGAAGCCTCTGGAACAGGCAACATGAAACTGGCCTTAAACGGCGCACTCACCATCGGAACACTGGATGGCGCCAATGTCGAAATCGCCGAACAGGTCGGAAACGACAATATCTTTATCTTCGGTAAAACCGTGGAAGAGGCAAAAGCCTTGCTGAATAATGGCTACAATCCACACGATATTCTTCAACAAGATCATCATCTGAAAGGCATATTGGATTCCCTTGCTAAGGGTGAATTCAGTCACGGAGATACGCACGCATTTGATCTCATGTTACGTAGCCTGATTGATGCTGGTGACCCTTATTTAGTGCTGGCTGATTTTGCCTCCTATTGCCATACCCATAAGCAAATTGATTCCCTGTATCGTGACTCTCAACGTTGGACACGCAGTGTTGTGCTCAACACCGCCCGAATGAGTAAGTTTAGTTCTGACCGAACTATTCGGGATTATCAGCAGCGCATTTGGCAAACCAAATAGGGATTTAGCATGGAAAACAAATGGCTAGATGATTTAGCAACTGAAGCCGGCATTACCAGCGAATATATTAATGCCTATGGAAAACCACAGGCGATCCCGGCTGAAACCCGGCATCGGATATTGGAAGCCATGAGTAAAAATACACCGGTCGACAGACCGGTTTCTTACTTACAGGATCCTTCTTCGCCTCAGGTTACAGTGATTATTCAAGGTCAGGAGATAACTCTGCCGCTAAAGCCGCTAACCAGTTACCACTGGCAGATAACCACTGAACAAGGGGAAGTATTTCATGGTCGCTGTCAGCATCAGCTCACTTTACCAAACGACCTCCCTTTGGGATATCACACTCTGACACTGATACCAAAAGTGGAACAAGAAGCCAGTTCTCAACAACAAACTATGCAACTCATTGTTGCTCCTGAACGTTGTTATGAACCACAGGCGCTGATACATGGAGAAAAACTTTGGGGCGCTTGCGTTCAGCTTTATACCCTGCGCTCAGAAAATAACTGGGGAATCGGTGATTTCAGCGATTTGAAATACATGTTGCAAGAACTGGCATTACGTGGAGGAGCTTTTGTCGGCCTGAATCCTCTTCATGCCATCTATCCTGCCATGCCTGAAAATGCCAGCCCTTACAGCCCATCCTCCCGTCACTGGCTCAATATCATCTATATTGCAGTGCATCAGGTAGAGGATTTTAAGGATAGTGCCAAAGCACAAGCGTGGTGGCACTCACCGGAAACACAGCTCAAACTCCAGCAAGCCCGCCAGACAGAGTGGGTTGATTACACGACTGTCATGGCACTAAAAATGGCGGCCCTACGTCTCGCTTATCCACAATTTAAAAACCGAACCGGCAATGATCCCCAGAAATTTGCTTTCCAACAATTTGTAACCAAAGGTGGCAAAAATCTTCACTCTCAAGCAGTTTATGATGCACTTCACCATAAACTATATGGAGAAAATAATACTTACTGGGGCTGGCCGGTATGGCCGGAAAAATATCGTGAATTCGCCAGTGAAGCAGTGAAAGAATTTTGTCATTCATACCCTCAAGAAATCGAGTTTTTCCTTTGGTTACAATGGATAGCTGATATTCAACTTGCTGAGTGCTTCACAACCAGTCAATCCAACCACATGCCGATTGGCATTTACCGTGATCTCGCTGTGGGTGTGGCACAGGGAGGTTCTGAAACATGGTGTAACCGCAACATTTATTGCACTCAGGCGTCGGTAGGAGCACCACCTGACATTCTGGGGCCATTAGGACAAAACTGGGGGCTTCCGCCAATGAATCCCCATGTATTAAAAGCTCAGTCCTATCAACCGTTCATTGAATTACTACGCAGCAATATGCGCCATTGCGGTGCATTGCGTATCGATCATGTGATGTCTTTACTCAGGCTCTGGTGGATCCCCCAAGGAGAAACTGCTGATAAAGGCGTCTATGTCCATTATCCGGTCGATGATCTTCTGGCGATACTGGCACTGGAAAGCCAGCGTCATCATTGTCTGGTGATTGGTGAAGATTTGGGTATTGTTCCGGAAGAGATTGTAGATAAGTTACGCGATCGGGGCGTTTATTCATATAAAGTGTTTTACTTTGAACGCAACGAGCAAGGTGAATATCGCTCTCCTGATGAATATCCTGTGCAAGCCATGGCAACCATTACCACCCATGATTTACCTACCTTACGTGGATTTTGGCAAAACGGAGATCTCTCTTTAGGAGAAGACATTGGTTTGTACCCTGATAAAGCACTTCTTGCTGAGTTATATACTGAACGTAAACGTTGCAAGCAGGCATTATTGGCAAGTTTAAATCAACACGGCTATTTATCAGAAACATCGCCTATAGAAACATCACCTATAGAAACGGATAAACAGCCATCATCACAGCAAACTGCATTACAAGGGCAAGCCGAACACCCCATGTCTGCTTCTATCAATTACGCTGTACATCACTATATCGCTCATAGCAATTGCGCTTTATTAGGATTACAACCTGAAGACTGGCTAGATATGGAAAACCCCGTCAATATTCCCGGTACAACTGAGGAATATCCCAACTGGCGACGCAAACTCACTGTCACATTGGAAGCTATGTTTACGGATGAGCATATCAAGCAATTATTGCAAACAGTAAGAGAAGCCAGAAAACAAGCTTCATAACCGGCTAAACCGGCAACGAACGTTATCCTATCGTTGCCGGTTTATTTCAGCCTTTCACGCCTCCCGATGTTAATCCACCGACCAACCAGCGTTGAGCAACCAAGAAAACCACCGTAATAGGAATAGCTGAAAGTACAGCCGCAGCGGCAAAGTCTCCCCAAAGATAGTTTTGTGGGTGAAGATATTGCTGCATGCCCACTGCCAACGTGTAATTATCTACGTCCCGTAATAGCAGGGATGCAACAGGCACTTCGGTAATCACACCAATAAAAGACAGGATAAACACAACAGCCAATATCGGTACAGAAAGTGGTAGCAATATCAAACGGAAAACTTGCCACGTTGTCGCCCCATCCAGCATGGCAGACTCTTCAAGCGAACGATCTATCGTTTCAAAATAACCTTTGATCGTCCATACATGCAGAGCAATCCCTCCCATATAGGCAAAAATCACGCCACCGTGGGTATTGAGCCCAAGGAAAGGGATATATTCCCCTAGCCGATCAAACAAAGCATATAATGCGACTAATGAGAGCACAGCAGGGAACATCTGAAAAATCAGCATACTTTTCAGTAAAGTGCTTTTGCCACGAAAACGCATGCGGGCAAACGCATAAGCACAAGTTGTTGATAATGCAACAATTCCGATCGCAGTAATGGATGCAACTTTTACTGAATTCCAAAGCCACTGCATAACCGGAAATGGCGGCAGGACCACTCTCCCATCAGGAGATTCCACACTATAACCAAATGCCAGTTTCCAGTGTTCCCAAGAAATGGTGTCTGGGATCAGGCTACCAGTAGCAAAATTCCCCGGACGCAAAGAAATAGCAATCACCATCAACAGAGGAAATAAAATCAAGGCAATAAAAGCCAGCATAAACACGTGCGTTGCCCATACCCGCCAACGTTGCGATTTGGGTTGTACCATCGCCATATTCTTGCTCTCCTCAATCAAATTTAATGCGGGTGGTTTTCAAATTGATGATGGCTAATGCCCCCACTAACAGGAAAATTAACGTCGCGATCGCGGCTGCCAGACCAAAATCCTGTCCGCCGCCGCCTTCAAACGCAATACGGTAGGTATAACTCACCAAAAGATCGGTATAACCCGCAGGAGTCGTTGTACCAATATGGTCAGGTCTGCCATTGGTTAACAATTGGATCAGGACAAAGTTATTAAAGTTAAAAGCAAAGCTGGCAATCATTAACGGTGTCAGTGGCTTAATCAACAACGGGAAGGTTATTTTGGTGAAGTTCTGCCATGTCCCTGCACCATCAATAGCGGATGCTTCATAAAGGTCATCAGGAATAGCCTTAAGCAGCCCCATGCAAAGAATCATCATATAGGGATAGCCCAACCAGGTATTTACGATAATCAACATCGTTCGGGCCAAGGTTGGATCTGTAAACCAATCTGGTTTAAGGCCAAACAGGCCGTTAAGCACCAGATTAATTTCACCGAAACTCTGGTTAAACAATCCCTTAAAAATCAAAATGGAGATAAAAGAAGGAACGGCATAAGGCAAAATAAGGAGTACACGATAAATCGCCCGTCCTTTAAGGGCTTCCCACTGCACAATACACGCGAGGATCATTCCTAATGCAACCGTTAGTACTACCGTCAGCAGCGAGAAGATCACCGTCCAGACAAAAATAGACAAAAAAGGTTTTTTAATGCCTTCATCCTGTATCACCCGCAGGAAGTTTTTCCAGCCAATGGAAACTGTAAACCCCGGGCTTAATGTTTCTTGTCCCCAACCACTTTCAGCATGAACGGATTGATAAAACCCTGTCTCCATATTCGGCCGATATTGCACGCTGGTTTGTTTATTGGTCAATGTAACGCCATCTTCTTCAAGGGAATAAAGAGAATGTATAGCGGAAAACTGACGCAATGAACTCATCCGTAACTGACCACCATCGGGAAGAACCGCGACCAATCGGCTCAAGGCTTGACGATGTTGGGTAATCGTGCGTAACGTTGCGGCATCACCTTCAAAACTTTTTTCTTGTTCACGTAGAGGCAGGGTAATGTCTTCCGTCTCAGAAAAAGAAAAAGGCATTGATACCAGTGGTTGAGTGCTGTCTGGAACGCTCAGCGCCAAAATCCACTTATCAGATGCAGGATAGAGTTTAAAATTAAAGGATTGCCCTGCCTGATATTGACGACTCATTAAGACAGTCTGGGCACGTTCAAAAGTCAATTGGTTGGTACTGCTATAGTTTGTGAAAGCAATGGCAATCGTGCAAATAAGCGGAAACAGTATAAACAACCCTATTCCAGCAATTCCTGGGTAGGTATAGCGCCAAACATACGCTTTGCGATTGGCAAAAACATAAATACCGCTTCCCAGTAATATCAATGTCAACATAGCAAACAGGTATTCTCCCTGCGCATACATCAATACAACCAGATAACCGGTAAAAAGCAGGCACAAACCTACAGCAAACCATTTCAAGGCAGGATGCTGCCACCATACTGTTTTTTCTAATGTCGCTGACATCTTGCACTTCCTGTTACGATTACTCGAGATAAAGTTCCCGTAATTCAATTCCCGTAATTAAGGGTCTATCCAATGGGTACTCAGGCTCCTTTCAAAGCAGGAGCCTGTTATTTGTTTATTTTGTCATTCTTGATTCAGCATCATTAAGTGCGGCATCGATTGTCTGACGACCATTAATACTGTTAAGAACTGCGCTACGCATGGCGTACCAGAAGCTACTCATTTGAGAGATATTAGGCATAATTTCGCCTTTCTGAGCATTTTCCATCGTGGCAGCAATACGTGGGTCTTTCGCAAGGATCTCCTGATAAGATTTCAAAGCCACGGCTCCCAACGGCTTATCTTTATCTATCATTGTTAAACCTTCGTTCGTAAGCAGATAGTTCTCCAAAAACTCCTTCGCCAATTCTTTATTGGGGCTGGCCGCATTAATCCCTGCCGTTAAAATACCCACAAATGGTTTAGACGGTTTTCCTTTGAAAGTCGGCAATAACGTAACGCCATAGTTAATCTTGTTTTTATCGATATTTGACCATGCCCACGGGCCATTGATCGTCATTGCTGTTTTGCCTTTATTAAAGTTGGCTTCAGCAATCGAATAATCAATGTCAGCACTGAGATGTTTGTTTTTGACTAAATCAACCAAAAACTGCATTCCTGCTTTAGAGCCTGCGTTATTCACTCCGCTATCTTTAACGTTATAAGTACCGTTTTCTGCCTTGAAAGCGTAACCACCATCTGCGGCAATCAGCGGCCAGGTGAAATAAGGTTCCTGCAAATTGAACATAATTGCGCTTTTATTTTGCTTTTTCAGTTCATTATCCAATGCAGGAATTTCTTCCCATGTTTTAGGCGGAGATTTGATTAAATCTTTATTGTAGATAAGAGAAAGCGCTTCAACTGCGACAGGATATCCCATCAGTTTTCCATCATAACGAACAGCATCCCAAGTAAAAGGGAATAGCTTATTGATGAAAGCGCTGTCAGGTGTAATTTCAGCGACTAAACCTGATTGAGCATAACCGCCAAAACGATCATGTGCCCAAAAAATGATATCCGGCCCGCCTCCTGTAGCCGCTATTTGGGTATATTTCTCTTCCAGCTTGTCAGGGTGCTCAACAACGACAGGAATTCCCGTTTCCTTTGCAAATTTTTCACCGACCTGAGCCAGTCCATTGTAGCCTTTATCACCATTGATCCAAATCACCAGCTTGCCTTCCTCAAACTTTGCAAAAGCTGGGGCAGACAATACCCATGTCGTTAAAACAGACAGCATAAGGGTGCGGGTACCCATTTTAAAATTTTTTTTGATCATCATTCCGCCCTTTTATCATTTGTCAGTTCAGATGAGTTTCTTCATTACTCATTTCTTTGCTACATGGCTAAAAAATGGTTCTCAGTGTGCAATTAATAGAAAAAAGACTCATCCTCCCCTGCCCTACGCCTCAATCAGAATGAGTGTGAACTGGGTTACAAAAATAATTAAAATCATAACGTTAACACCAATAAGGCATTATTTTTTGCGATTTGAATCACATCTTATCTGACAATTGGCTCCTCCATCCCCTAACCGCATTAATCTCATCATCCTGATTCCTCCCCCATAAAAAACTCGGGAATGGAGGATTCTTACACCTGTTATTTTGTACACAATCTTGCCAATCCGAGGGAGGGAACAAATGTCTAGCGTCACATTCCGCAATGTATCTAAATCATATGGTGAAACAGTCATCTCCAGAGATCTCAATCTTGATATCCAGGAAGGAGAATTTGTCGTATTTGTTGGCCCGTCAGGGTGTGGAAAATCGACGTTACTGAGGATGATCGCGGGCTTGGAAGACATCACATCCGGTGATTTGCTGATGGCGGGAAAACGGATGAATGATGTTCCACCAGCTAAGCGCAGTGTCGGCATGGTTTTTCAATCTTATGCGCTATATCCCCATCTCTCTGTTGCTGACAATATGTCATTCGGCATGAAGCTGGCAGGAGTCAAAAAAAGTGATATTCAAAAACGGGTGCAACAAGTTGCAGAAACCCTCCAGCTTGCTCATTTGCTCGATCGTCGCCCTAAGGCATTATCCGGTGGACAACGCCAACGGGTCGCTATTGGGAGAACACTTGTCGCAGAGCCAAATATTTTTCTGCTGGATGAACCTCTTTCTAATCTGGATGCGGCCTTACGTGTACAAATGAGAATTGAGATTTCACGTCTGCACAAGCGCCTGCAACGCACGATGATTTATGTCACCCATGATCAGACTGAAGCTATGACTCTGGCGGATAAAATTGTTGTGCTGGATGGTGGAAACATTGCTCAGGTCGGCAAACCCCTTGAAATTTATCACTATCCTGCCAATCGCTTTGTTGCTGGCTTTATTGGCTCACCGAAAATGAATTTCCTACCTGTCAAAGTCTCAGCTATTGCCGTCGATCAGGTACAAATTACCCTGCCTAATGGTCAACTCGTTTGGTTGCCCGTTGAAAGTAAAGGGCTCACGGTTGGTAGTAATGTCTCTTTGGGAATTCGCCCCGAACACCTTTTGCCTAATGATGTTGCTGATGTTACGTTAGAGGGGACAGTACAGATAGTGGAACAACTGGGCAATGAAACCCAAATTCACATCCGCATACCTGCCATTCACCAAAACTTAGTCTACCGCCAGCCTGATATTGTTCTCGTGCAAGAAGGAGCGGACTTCACTATCGGGTTAGCTCCCCACCGTTGCCATCTTTTCCGTGAAGATGGAACTGCATGCCAACGTTTACATAAAGAACCCGGAATCTAGATCCGCGGTTATCAAAAATAACAGGAGAATCATTATGCGTATATTGCCTCTCTCACTGGCCATGCTCACTGGTTTGTTATCCATGCAGGCTGCTGCGGTAGACTTTCACGGCTATGCCCGTTCAGGAATTGGCTGGACAGGTAGCGGTGGCGATCAAAAATGCGCCCCAGTCACAGGCGCTCAGAGTAAGTACCGTCTCGGCAATGAATGTGAAACCTATGCGGAACTTAAGCTAGGTCAGGAATTATGGAAAGAAGGTGACAAGAGTTTCTACTTTGATACCAACTTAGCTTACTCCGTATCTCAAGAAAAAGACTGGGAGGCAACCAATCCTGCTTTCCGTGAAGCAAACGTAAAGGCAACCAATATCATTGACTGGTTACCCGGTTCAACATTGTGGGCAGGTAAACGTTTCTACCAACGCCATGATGTTCATATGATTGACTTCTATTACTGGGATATTTCTGGCCCCGGCGCAGGGTTGGAGAATATTGACCTTGGTTTCGGCAACCTTTCCTTCGCTGTAACCCGCAATACAGAATCCGGTGATTCACATGGCTGGGTTGCCGGTGAAAAGAAAAAAATCTCAACCTCAAATGATGTTTTCGATATAAGACTCGCTAAATTACCCGTCAATGATGGCGGCACATTGGAGCTTGGCATTAATTATGGACGCGCTAATGCACGCAAGGGATATAAGCTTGATCAGAAGGCATCCAAAGACGGTGTGATGCTGACTGCTGAACATACCCAAAGTATGCTCGGTGGTTTCAACAAATTTGTCTTACAGTATGCAACTGACGCTCTGACTTCCAGCAGGAATGGGCGTGCTGAAGGTGCTAGTGCCAACAATGACGGGCATATGCTGCGCGTTCTGAATCATGGTGCCGTCAGTGTTGCAAAAAACTGGGATCTGATGTACGTCGCCATGTATCAAGATATTGATCTCGACAATAACAATGGCGATACATGGTACACAGTAGGTGTCCGCCCAATGTACAAATGGACACCAGTAATGAGTACCTTGATGGAAGTTGGCTATGACAATGTAAAATCCCAACGAACCAGCAAGAGCAATAATCAGTACAAAATTACACTGGCCCAACAGTGGCAAGCCGGTGACAGTATCTGGTCACGCCCTGCCATTCGTTTATTCGCTACTTACACCAAATGGGATGAGAAATGGGGTTATAGTGGCGGCGTAGCTTATCGTGATACACCAGCGCACCGATTCAGCCGTGGTAACAGTGATGAATTTACGTTTGGTGCTCAGTTTGAGGCTTGGTGGTGATGAAAACGAAATTACTCGTACTTTGTCTCAGTACGTTATTCTACAGCATGATTCCCGCTGGAAGTTATGCTGCATCAAATGCTGTAACCACTAATAAAGCAAGTTCAGGAATAGCAACATCCAACGCTATTGCACCAAATTTGTCTCTGTCAGCCTTACACAAGTTACAATGGCAACCCATTAATACTCATGACACACAAACCGTTATTCTCAGTGGCACGTCACAACAACTTACTAATGAGGATATCCGCGGGGCGATAGCGGCATTTGCTTTGCCTGCTAATCAAGGTTCATTGGAGATCACGTTAAATAGTCTGATAAAGGACAATCAGGTATATTCACCAAATGTTCTGGTACTTGATGAACAACTGAATCCTGCTGCCTTTTATCCAAGCCACTATTTTCACTATCAACAACCGGGCATTATGTCCGTTGACAGGCTTCAAGGTGTATTAAAACTGACACCTGCATTAGGACAACAGCGAATTTATTTACTGATTTATACAACTTTTGCTGATTTGAAGTCCTCTACACAAATGGTCGATCCCGCTAAAGCCTATGCACAAGGAGTAGGTAACGCAGTACCGGACATTCCGGATCCGATCGCTCGCCATACGGAAACAGGAACTTTAACGCTAAAAGTGAAGTCAGAACGTGATGCCGGCAATATTCTGATTGGTCAGGTATTTTCTACACCAGCACCAAAACCCGTTACCGTAGGCTCTACACAAGAAATATCCACATCACCGGTAAGAACACTCCCCGTGACTGTACCGCAATCTACCGCATCCGCAGCTAAACCTGTACTGAGCGATACAGAACAGTATTTCAATGATGCCATCAGGAGAGCTATTAATCATGGCGATATTGATAAGGCGTTGAAACTGTTGGATGAAGCGGAACGCCTAGGTTCGCCAACCGCACGAGAAACTTTTATTAAGTTAATAAAAAATAAAGGATAAATTTAACTCATGACAGGGTTATAGCTTATTGAGTTTGAGAACTAAATATCACTATAACCCTTTCATTATTTCTTAACAGACTTTTGTTATCACTCGTTACGGTATGATATTTAATTAAAATTCTCTTTAACTCCCTTTCTTATCAAGATAATTTTTTATTTTTCCGCGAAATTTATAGACGAAACCAATAACCAGCACTAATAATAAGGTAATAAACATGATCTCGGGTATTATTACTGAAAATAACAAACAGAATAAAACACCTATAGACAGCAACGAAATAACAATATCCTTCATTGCAACATTAAATAACCACGCAATAAACTTAATAGTATATTTTATGGTGTTATAAAATATTTCCAATATTGTTGCTAATATATCTGCCAATATATCCACCAGCATCATTCCTTGTAAAAAACATTTATATTAGGTTCAAAATTCACAATAAATCCAAATAAATCATAACATTGTGAAATAGCTCTTAGCTTTTTATCGAATAAATATTTTACATCTTACATACGATTATCAATTGGTTGCAAAGGCATTGATTCAGGGTTATTAGCAATCATTTTTGCCATTTTTTCAATCGGATCAGTCCGTAAGATATATAATCGCTTCAATGAGAATGGGTTATCACCCAGCTTTACTTTGCCTTGTATCGTGGTCACCGCCAAATGAAACCCGGCTTGTTCAGCCGCTTTCATTGCTGTCGGGTTATATCCACCAAAAGGATACGAGAGATAAAGTACATGAGGGTTAAACTGTGACAAGGCCCGTCTGGAACGTTCGAAATCATACAAAATAGTACGATATGACCGACTGAATAATATGGGTTGCTTATTTTTCCCCAAGCGATGCAAAAAGTGGGTATGGGATTGAAAATCAAACACATCCTGCATGGCATATAATTCAGAGAGGCTGGTAAATTGCAGACTATTAGGGTTCCATTTCTGCGGGTAACGTTTAATACGAGATGAAATAATAAAAAATGTCGCTTTCTGTTTGTTTTCTTTCAAAATTGGGTAAGCATAACGATACACAGATTTCAAGCCATCATCAAAAGTCAAACCAACCACTTTTGCTGGCAAATTAATTGTGCCATTTATATAACCTTCCAATTCATATAATGAAATTGTGGTGTAACCTGCTTGTTTCAAATAAGCCATCTGCTCACGAAAGGCTGTCAGAGATGTCGTTGTTGAGGTATGGAGAAAACGTTTATTCTCTTTATCCTGCAAAATATGATGATAGGTTAATAAAGGAATGCCATTATCCAATTCTGCATCCTGATCACTAATGTAGCCTAATCGATCACCCATATTAATTTCATACCAGGTATGATGTGAAGGATCATGTAACTTACTTACAATCGGGTAACGGAGGTTCGCCATCAAAATACCAACTGGTTTGCTATCAATTTTAGGTGTGCTATAAATTTTGGCTTCTTTAAAAACCACCAAATTTTGGGTAACTTTTTTATGGAGAATATTGAAGGGATCTGCGGGAAACGCCGATTTTTTTATTTTCTTTAAATGCTCTTTGGCAATATAGCCGGTGCCATTACCAAAATGAAACGCATAATAATCTTTATCTTCCCCTTCTTCTTCAAACACCTTCAGGCTTTGCCTTTTCTTTAATACACCAGCCTTGATAACGTGTTCACCGACCCAGGCATAAATATCACTGTCTCTGGTCGACTCCATATAGTGATAGTCAGGCGAGTCATGGTGCTGCGCGAAAACAGGATAGGAAAAACATAATAAAAGTGGCAAGAAAACCATTGCACTAACATGAACGATTCGTCTCATTTTAATTTTCCATCCAATAAAAAATGCCCTCTACCAAGAGAGGGCATTTTACGATTAGCTATACCTATGTAAGCTACGCATCACGATATTAGTCGTTATTGCTGCTGCTACCGAAACCTGCATTCAACAATTCAGCAAGGTTTGCAGTGGCTTCGTCAACGCTAACTTGTGGTGCTTCAACCACTTCGTTTTCTTGACGACGGCGGATACGATCCTGGTGGTAAGCATAACCTGTACCAGCAGGGATCAGACGACCAACGATAACGTTCTCTTTCAGGCCACGCAGTTCATCACGTTTACCTGCAACAGCTGCTTCAGTCAGTACGCGCGTTGTTTCCTGGAACGACGCCGCAGAGATGAAGGATTCTGTTGCCAGTGATGCCTTGGTGATACCCAGCAGATCACGGTGGAAAGTCGCTGGTACTTTACCATCCAATTCTAGCTTACGGTTCGCGACTTTAACGCGCGCGTATTCAACCTGTTCGCCTTCGAGGAATTCAGAACTACCTGAGTTCGCGATGGTCACTTTGCGCAGCATCTGACGAACGATAACTTCGATGTGTTTATCGTTAATCTTAACGCCTTGCAGACGGTAAACTTCCTGTACTTCGTTAGTGATGTAACGGGCAACCGCGTGAACACCACGCAGGCGCAGAATGTCATGTGGAGATTCTGGGCCATCGGAGATCACGTCACCGCGTTCAACAACCTCACCTTCGAATACGTTGAGCTGACGCCATTTAGGGATCATCTCTTCGTAAGCATCGCCACCATCCAGTGGGCTGATAACCAGACGACGTTTACCTTTAGTTTCTTTACCGAAGGAAACGATACCACTGATTTCTGCCAGAATAGCAGGTTCTTTCGGACGACGAGCTTCGAACAGGTCCGCAACGCGTGGCAGACCACCGGTGATATCTTTAGTACCGCCGGATTCTTGAGGAATACGCGCTAACGTATCACCCGCAGAGATGGACATGCCATCTTCCAACTGAACAATCGCTTTACCCGGCAGGAAGTACTGAGCAGGCATATCTGTACCTGAGATCAGAACATCGTTACCCTGAGCATCAACGATTTTCAGTGCCGGACGCAGATCTTTACCGCTACCAGTACGCTCTGCACTATCCAGAACCACCAGTGAAGACAGGCCGGTCAATTCGTCCGTCTGACGGGTAATGGTCTGGCCATCAACCATGTCGTAGAACTGAATGATACCGGATACTTCACTCACAACTGGCATGGTATGTGGATCCCAGTTCGCAACGGTTTCGCCGCCGGTTACTGTCTCACCATCACCTTTAGCCAATACCGAGCCGTAAGGAACTTTATAGCTTTCTTTAGTACGGCCGAAATCGTCGATCAGGCGCAATTCGGTATTACGAGAAGTAATAACCAGTTTGCCCGCTGAGTTAGTCACGAATTTAGCGTTGGTCAGTTTTAAGTGACCTTTGTTACGTACCTGAATGCTGGATTCTGCTGCCGCACGAGATGCCGCACCACCGATGTGGAACGTACGCATCGTCAACTGTGTACCCGGCTCACCGATTGACTGTGCCGCGATAACACCAACTGCTTCACCTTTGTTGATGCGATGACCACGAGCAAGGTCGCGACCGTAACAGTTCGCACAAACACCAAAGTCAGTTTCACAGCTTACTACGGAACGTACTTTCACGCTGTCAACGGAGTTTTCTTCTAACAGATCACACCATTTTTCATTCAGCAGTGTATTACGTGCAACCAGAATGTCCGCGGTGCCCGGCTTCAGAACGTCTTCAGCCGTCACACGACCCAATACGCGCTCACGCAGTGGTTCTTTAACGTCACCACCTTCGATAACCGGAGTCATCAGGATACCGTTGTGAGTACCACAGTCGTCTTCAGTCACAACCAAGTCTTGGGCAACGTCAACCAGACGACGAGTCAGGTAACCGGAGTTCGCGGTCTTCAATGCGGTATCCGCAAGACCTTTACGAGCACCGTGGGTTGAGATGAAGTACTGGAGTACGTTCAGACCTTCACGGAAGTTCGCGGTAATCGGGGTTTCGATGATGGAGCCATCTGGTGTTGCCATCAAGCCACGCATACCCGCCAACTGACGGATCTGAGCAGCAGAACCACGCGCACCAGAGTCGGCCATCATAAAGATGTTGTTGAAAGAAACTTGCTGTTCTTCTTCACCGTTACGGTTAATAACAGTTTCAGTAGACAGGTTTTCCATCATCGCCTTAGCAACACGTTCGTTCGCCGCGGCCCAAATATCGATAACCTTGTTATAGCGTTCGCCAGCGGTTACCAGACCTGATTGGAACTGTTCCTGAATTTCAGCCACTTCCGCTTCCGCTTCCGCGATGATGCCTTCTTTCTTCTCAGGAATAACCATGTCGTCGATACCTACGGATACCCCTGAACGAGCAGCGTAAGCAAAGCCGGTATACATGGTCTGGTCAGCCAAGATAACCGTTGGTTTCAGGCCCAGTACGCGATAACAGGTATTCAGCATTCTGGAGATTGCTTTTTTACCCAGCGCCTGGTTAATCAGTGAATATGGCAGACCTCTCGGTACGATCATCCACAGGATGGCACGACCGATAGTTGTATCAACCAACCCTGTATTAACGGTGATATTGCCTTCGCCATCTTTCACTTCTTCAGTGATACGAACTTTGACGCGAGCGTGCAAAGAAGCCAGACCTGCGCGGTAAACACGCTCTGCTTCTTTAGGGCCGCTCAGAACCATGCCTTCGCCTTTCGCGTTAACACAGTCACGAGTCATGTAGTACAGACCCAATACAACGTCCTGAGATGGAACGATGATTGGTTCACCGCTCGCCGGAGACAGGATGTTGTTGGTAGACATCATCAGCGCACGCGCTTCCAACTGTGCTTCCAGTGTCAACGGTACGTGGACAGCCATCTGGTCACCATCGAAGTCGGCGTTATAAGCCGCACACACAAGTGGGTGCAACTGGATCGCTTTACCTTCGATCAGAACAGGTTCAAATGCCTGAATACCCAAACGGTGAAGGGTCGGTGCACGGTTCAACAGAACAGGGTGCTCACGGATCACTTCATCCAGGATATCCCATACGACGGCTTCTTCACGCTCAACCATTTTCTTGGCGGCTTTGATAGTCGTCGCCAGACCACGCAATTCCAGCTTGCCGTAGATGAATGGCTTGAACAGCTCCAGTGCCATCTTCTTAGGAAGACCACACTGATGCAAACGCAGGTATGGACCTACGGTAATTACAGAACGGCCTGAGTAGTCAACACGTTTACCCAGCAGGTTCTGACGGAAACGACCCTGTTTACCCTTGATCATGTCTGCCAGGGATTTCAGAGGGCGCTTATTAGAACCCGTAATCGCACGACCGCGGCGTCCGTTGTCCAGCAAGGCATCAACCGCTTCCTGCAACATACGTTTTTCGTTACGTACGATGATGTCTGGCGCAGCCAGATCCAGCAGGCGTTTCAGACGGTTGTTACGGTTAATAACGCGACGATACAGATCGTTCAGGTCTGAAGTTGCGAAACGGCCGCCATCCAATGGAACCAGTGGACGCAAATCCGGTGGCAGAACTGGCAGAACGGTCAAAACCATCCACTCTGGTTTGTTGCCAGACTGAATGAACGCTTCCAGCAGTTTAATACGCTTGGTCAGCTTCTTGCGTTTGGTTTCAGAGTTGGTTTCATTCAGCTCTTCGCGCAAGGTTTCACATTCGTTTTCCAGATCGATGTTTTTCAGCAAAGCCTGGATGGCTTCTGCACCCATTTTTGCGTCAAATTCATCACCGAACTCTTCCAAAGCATCCAGATACTGTTCTTCAGTCAGAATCTGGCTGCGCTCAAGGCTGGTCATACCGCCTTCAACAACCACATAGGATTCGAAGTACAGTACGCGTTCAATATCGCGCAGAGGCATATCCAGCAACAAACCGATGCGGGATGGCAGAGATTTCAGGAACCAGATGTGAGCGGTTGGAGATGCCAGCTCGATGTGACCCATACGATCACGACGAACTTTAGTCTGGGTTACTTCAACGCCACATTTCTCACAAATCACACCACGGTGTTTCAAACGCTTGTATTTACCACACAAGCATTCGTAGTCTTTTACCGGCCCGAAAATACGTGCACAGAAAAGTCCGTCACGTTCAGGCTTGAACGTACGGTAGTTAATAGTTTCTGGCTTTTTTACTTCCCCGAATGACCACGAACGGATCATATCTGGAGAGGCCAGAGCAATTTTGATCGCATCAAACTCTTCGGTCTTGGTTTGCGCTTTCAGAAACTTCAATAAGTCTTTCACGAAATAGCTCCTGTCGGAGTTAGACCTGTTAGGTGAGTGGCCCATGCCACTCCCCCCTATGACCAGTGTAACCACTGGCTGGTAAACTGCCCGGTATTTTTATGCTTCAACATGTTTTATGCTTCAACATACGGCCGGGCAGTACCAGCGGGAAAACAATTTATTCGTCTTCCAGCTCGATGTTGATACCCAACGAACGGATTTCTTTCAGCAATACGTTGAAAGATTCCGGCATGCCTGGTTCCATCTGGTGGTTACCGTCCACGATGTTTTTATACATCTTGGTACGACCGTTAACATCGTCGGATTTAACGGTGAGCATTTCTTGCAGGGTGTACGCAGCACCATATGCTTCCAATGCCCACACTTCCATCTCCCCGAAGCGCTGACCACCGAACTGTGCCTTACCACCCAGCGGCTGCTGAGTAACCAGACTGTAAGAACCGGTAGAACGGGCGTGCATCTTGTCATCAACCAAGTGGTTCAATTTCAGCATGTACATGTAACCAACGGTTACTTGACGCTCGAATTGTTCACCAGTACGGCCGTCGAACAGTGTGATCTGACCGGAAGTCGGCAAGCCACCCAATTTCAGCAGCTCTTTGATTTCGGTCTCTTTAGCACCGTCAAAGACTGGTGTTGCGATTGGCATACCTTTTCTCAGGTTTTCTGCCAGACGCATCACTTCTTCGTCAGAGAAGGTATTCAAGTCAACTTTCTGACGAGTATCGTCACCCAGATCATAAGCTTTCTGGATAAATTCACGCAGTTTGGCAACTTCTTGCTGTTGTTTCAGCATTGCATTGATCTTGTCACCAATGCCTTTTGCCGCCATACCCAAGTGAGTTTCCAGAATCTGACCGATGTTCATACGTGATGGTACGCCCAGCGGGTTCAGTACGATGTCAACAGGAGTACCGTTTTCATCGTAAGGCATGTCTTCGATCGGGTTGATCTTAGAGATAACACCCTTGTTACCGTGACGACCTGCCATCTTGTCACCAGGCTGGATTTGACGTTTCACCGCCAAATACACTTTGACAATTTTCAGCACGCCCGGTGCCAGATCGTCACCTTGTGTGATCTTACGACGTTTAGCATCCAGTTTTTTCTCGAACTCTGCTTTCAGTTCGTCATACTGTTCTGCCAACTGCTCCAACTGATTTTGTTTTTCTTCATCAGCCAGACCCAGTTCTAACCAGCGTTCACGAGGCAGTTTGCTGAGTTTTTCTGCTTCAATACCACCTGCAACCAGTACAGAGTGGATACGAGCGAACAAGCCAGCTTCGAAAATTTGCAGTTCTTCTGTCAGGTCTTTCTTCGCCTCACGCAACTGCATCTCTTCGATTTCCAGCGCACGCTTGTCTTTTTCTACGCCATCACGGGTAAAGACCTGTACGTCGATAACAGTACCGGAAACGCCGTTTGGTACGCGCAGAGAAGAGTCTTTAACATCAGACGCTTTCTCACCGAAGATCGCACGCAGCAGTTTTTCTTCTGGAGTCAGCTGAGTTTCACCTTTTGGCGTCACTTTACCAACCAGAATGTCGCCGCCTTTCACTTCTGCACCGATATAAACGATACCGGATTCGTCCAGCTTAGACAGCGCAGCTTCACCCACGTTAGGGATGTCAGCCGTAATCTCTTCAGGCCCCAGTTTGGTGTCACGGGACACACAAGCCAGTTCTTGAATGTGAATCGTTGTGAAACGGTCTTCCTGAACAACACGTTCAGATACGAGGATGGAGTCCTCGAAGTTATAACCATTCCATGGCATGAACGCCACACGCATGTTCTGACCTAGCGCCAATTCACCCAAGTCGGTGGATGGACCATCAGCCAGTACGTCACCGCGTTCTACCAATTCGCCCAGAGAAACACATGGCATCTGATTGATACAGGTATTCTGGTTAGAACGGGTATATTTGGTCAGGTTATAGATATCAATGCCCGCTTCACCCGCGTACATTTCATCTTCGTTAACCTTGATAACGATACGAGATGCGTCAACGTACTGAACCATACCACCGCGTTTAGCAACAGAAGTTACACCGGAGTCAACTGCTACCGCGCGCTCCATACCTGTTCCGACCAGCGGCTTGTCAGCACGCAGTGTTGGAACCGCCTGACGCTGCATGTTCGCACCCATCAAGGCACGGTTGGCGTCATCGTGTTCAAGGAATGGGATCAGGGAAGCACCGACGGACACGATCTGTTGTGTCGAAACGTCCATGTACTGAACCTGATCACGGTTGAACAAGCTGGATTCATCGTAATGACGGCAAGTTACCAATTCTTCAACGAAGTGGCCTTCTTCATCCAATACGGTGTTAGCCTGTGCAATAACGTAGTTACCTTCTTCGATCGCAGACAGGTAGTGGATTTCATCAGTCACTACACCATCACGAACCAAGCGGTAAGGGGTTTCAAGGAAACCATACTCATTGGTACGCGCATAAACGGACAATGAGTTAATCAAACCGATGTTTGGACCTTCAGGCGTTTCGATTGGACAAACACGACCGTAGTGAGTCGGGTGTACGTCTCGAACTTCAAAGCCTGCACGTTCACGAGTCAAACCACCTGGGCCCAACGCAGAAATACGGCGTTTGTGGGTAATTTCAGACAGTGGGTTGTTCTGGTCCATGAACTGGGACAGCTGGCTGGAACCAAAGAACTCTTTCACCGCCGCAGAAATTGGTTTGGCGTTGATCATGTCCTGTGGCATCAGAGTGTCCAGATCGCCCAGAGACAGACGCTCTTTCACGGCGCGCTCTACACGAACCAAACCTACGCGGAACTGGTTTTCAGCCATTTCACCGACAGAACGGATACGACGGTTGCCCAAGTGGTCGATATCATCGACTTCACCTTTACCGTTACGGATATCGATGAGCTTCTTCATCACATCAATGATGTCTTCTTTGCTCAGGATACCGGAACCTTCAATCTCATCGCGATCCAAAGAACGGTTGAACTTCATACGGCCAACCGCAGACAGATCATAACGATCTTCAGAGAAGAACAGGTTCTCAAACAGGTTTTCTGCGGCTTCTCGTGTTGGTGGTTCACCCGGACGCATCATGCGATAGATTTCAACCAGTGCGCTCAGGCGATCGTTGGTTGGGTCAATACGCAGAGTTTCGGAAATGTATGCACCGTGATCCAGATCGTTGGTAAACAGGGTCTCGATAGATTTGTGACCAGACTGGCTCAGACGCGCCAGCAGATCCAAAGAGAGTTCCATGTTAGCCGCACAGATGATTTCACCTGTGTTCTGGTCGATGTAATCTTTTGCTACAACTTTACCCGCGATATATTCGACAGGCACCTCAATGCGGTTTACCTGATCTTTTTCTAACTGGCGGATATGACGAGCAGTAATACGACGGCCTTTTTCAACATAGATCTTGCCGTTCGCTTCAATATCAAATGAAGCAGTCTCGCCACGCAGACGTTCTGGAACCAGCGTCATCTGCAATTTGTTATCGCGAATTTCGAAAACGGTTTTGTTGAAGAACAGATTCAGGATGTCTTCAGTAGAGTAATCCATCGCGCGCAGAATAATCGAAGCCGGCAGTTTACGGCGGCGGTCGATACGCACAAACAGGTTATCTTTTGGATCAAATTCGAAGTCCAGCCATGAACCACGGTAAGGGATGATACGTGCGTTATACAGTACCTTACCGGATGAATGGGTTTTACCCTTATCGCTGTCAAAGAAAACGCCTGGGCTACGATGCAACTGAGATACGATAACGCGCTCAGTACCGTTGATAACGAAAGTACCGTTATCAGTCATGAGTGGAATTTCACCCATGTAGACTTCTTGTTCTTTGATGTCTTTGACTGTGCCTTCTGGCGCTTCGCGCTCATAGATCACCAGACGCAGTTTAACGCGCAGCGGTGCGGAGAAAGTCACACCACGGATCTGACATTCTTTAACATCAAAAACAGGTTCGCCAAGACGGTAGCTTACATATTGCAGCTCAGAATTGCCGCTGTAACTCTGAATTGGGAACACAGAACGGAAGGCCGCTTCCAGTCCATTCTGGCCTTCAGGATCTTGCTCGATAAACTTCTGGAACGAGTCAAGTTGGATAGAAAGAAGGTATGGAACATCCAAAACTTGTGGACGTTTACCAAAATCCTTACGAATACGTTTTTTCTCGGTATAGGAGTAAACCATAGGGTTCCTCAGCTCGCTGATAAGTGACCCACTCTGTCCGCCCTTAAGGACAGCACTCTGCAACACTATTTTTTTCGAACAGAAAATAGAATATTTTCCGTAATACCCATTACTATTACTCTCAAATCATTTCATTGCGTTACCTTACTACCGAGCTACCCGAGTGGATCGTAGCTGAGAACGCAGTATATTAAGTCGTCAATAGGAAGAAGTATTTTGGGTTAATTAGCAGCCAAACAGTGTGAAATGCTACTAACCCCCTACAGCGCAAAAAGGCTGGCGATTAAAAAATCGCCAGCCGCCAGCCTTTAAAGTTAGGCTGCGAACTTAAAACTGATCTTACTTGATCTCAACAGAAGCGCCTGCTTCTTCCAGAGATTTTTTCAGAGCTTCAGCGTCGTCTTTGCTGATAGCTTCTTTCAGTGCTGCTGGTGCGCTTTCAACCAGGTCTTTAGCTTCTTTCAGACCCAGGCCAGTTGCGCCACGTACTGCTTTGATTACAGCAACTTTGTTAGCGCCAACGCCAGTCAGGATTACGTCGAATTCAGTTTTTTCTTCAACTACTTCAGCAGCACCACCAACTACAGCAACAGCTGCAGCAGCAGAAACGCCGAATTTTTCTTCCATCATGCTGATCAGTTCAACAACGTCCATTACAGACATTTCTGCAACTGCGTCCAGAATTTGTTCTTTAGTGATAGACATAACAAGTGTTCCTAAAATTCAGAAAAAGTTTATACGTTAAAAAGCGACGAAGGAAATAGGCAATTAAGCGGCTTCTTTCTGATCGCGTAGCGCAGCCAGAGTGCGAACCAGTTTGCCTGCAGAGGCTTCTTTCATGGTTGCCATCAGGCGTGCGATTGCTTCTTCGTAAGTTGGGAGTGTTGCCAGACGATCGATATTTTCACCTGGGATGAACTCACCTTCAAAGGCTGCCGCTTTAATCTCGAATGCTGGATTCGCTTTCGCGAAATCTTTGAACAAACGAGCTGCTGCGCCCGGATGTTCAGAAGAGAAAGCAATCAAGGTTGGACCAACAAACGCTTCTTTCAGGCACTCATATTCAGTACCTTCAACAGCACGGCGCAGCAGGGTATTACGTACAACACGTACGTTAACGCCAGCTTCACGGCATGCTTTACGCAGTTCAGTCATTTTATCTACAGTAACGCCACGAGAATCCGCAACAACCGCAGACAGCGCGCCTTTGGCTACTTCGCTGACTTCAGCAACAATCGCTTGTTTGTCTTGAAGATTTAGTGCCATTAGCTTCTTGCTCCTGGATTAACCGGGAAAACCCGGAACTCACTTCACTCAAGGCACAGAATGTGTCTGAGCGCTAAAACACGGTGAGCAGAATCCAGAAAATAAATTTCATTTGGCTCTGTCACCGTCTACGCAGGATATTAAGTAAGTAATTTATTACTACGTACTTACGCCTGCGGTCTTGGACGGGGCTTGGATTAAGGCCAAGCTCCAACCGAAAACTTGTTATTTGCCGATATTGCCTTATTTTTCAAAAGCTGTGTGTCATTACACATTCTATCAGGCAAATTTTAAGCGTCAGATTTTAGACAAATCTGACGCTAAGGTAAAGCGTTATTCTCAGCTTAAATAATTAAACTGATGCGCTCAGACCAGACTGGTCGATCGCAACACCTGCACCCATGGTAGTGGACAGGCTAACTTTCTTGATGAAAACACCTTTAGCAGAAGATGGCTTAGCTTTTTTCAGCGCAACCAGCAGAGCTTCCAGGTTTTCTCTCAGTTTGTCAGCTTCAAAGTCAACTTTACCGATGGTAGTGTGGATGATACCGTTCTTGTCGTTACGGTAACGAACCTGACCTGCTTTAGCGTTTTGTACCGCTTCAGCAACGTTAGGAGTTACAGTACCCACTTTCGGGTTTGGCATCAGACCACGTGGGCCCAGGATTTGGCCCAGTTGGCCAACAACGCGCATTGCATCTGGAGATGCGATAACTACGTCGAAGTCCATCTCGCCTTTCTTAATCATCTCAGCCAGATCTTCCATACCTACCAGTTCAGCGCCAGCAGCTTTAGCCGCTTCAGCGTTTGCACCCTGGGTAAATACAGCAACGCGTACTGAACGGCCAGTACCGTGTGGCAGTACAGTTGCGCCACGAACGTTCTGGTCAGATTTACGAGCATCGATGCCAAGATTAACAGCTACGTCAACGCTTTCTACAAACTTAGCAGTAGCCAGTTCTTTCAGCAGAGCAACAGCTTCGTTGATTTCGTATTGTTTAGTTGCATCAACTTTTTCACGAATAGTGCGCATGCGCTTGGTCAGTTTAGCCATTGATTAACCCTCCACTACCAGGCCCATGGAACGAGCAGTACCTTCGATTGAACGCATCATCGCGTCAACGTCAGCACCAGTCATGTCCGCAGCTTTAGTTTCAGCGATTTCACGAACTTGTGCGCTGGTTACTTTACCAACTTTATCTTTGTTCGGTTTGCCAGAACCAGATTTGATGCCTGCTGCTTTTTTCAGCAGAACAGCCGCTGGTGGGGTTTTGGTCACGAAAGTGAAAGAGCGGTCTGCGTAAACAGTAATAACAACTGGAATTGGCAGGCCTTTTTCAATGCTTTCAGTTTTAGCATTGAACGCTTTACAGAATTCCATGATGTTAACACCCTGTTGACCCAGAGCTGGACCAACTGGTGGGCTTGGGTTAGCCATACCAGCTGCAACTTGCAGCTTAACGTAGGCTTGTACTTTCTTAGCCATCTATATTTCCTCTATGTGGGTCTTATCGCCTCAAAATGAGGCTCCCCTGACGATTTAGGCCCCGTCAAAAGACCAGGCCACTTAAAACATTACTTTGTTTTCCAGAAAGCATCATCAAAAATAATGCCTGGATAAAAAACAAAAGGCGCGAAATTGTATGCTAATTTCACACCCTTTGCAAGCGAGCCCGCTTATTTAAGCATCAAATCAGACTTTCTCTACCTGACTGAAATCCAGCTCGACTGGTGTAGCACGACCAAAGATAGAAACCGAAACTTTCAAGCGGCTCTTCTCGTAATCGACTTCTTCCACTACACCATTGAAGTCTGCAAACGGGCCATCGCTGACACGAACCATTTCGCCAGGTTCGAACAACGTTTTTGGCCGCGGTTTATCACCAACTTGCTGAAGACGATTCATAATTGCATCAACTTCTTTATCGCTAATTGGTGCCGGACGGTCAGACGTGCCGCCGATAAAACCCATTACGCGAGGTACACTACGAACCAAATGCCAAGTTGCATCGTTCATTACCATCTGTACCAAGACATAGCCAGGGAAGAATTTACGTTCGCTTTTACGGCGTTGGCCACTGCGGATCTCAACAACTTCTTCTGTCGGCACCATAACTTCGCCGAAAGAATCTTCCATATCCTGTAATTTGATATGCTCACGCAGAGATTGAGCGACACGACCTTCAAACCCAGAAAATGCCTGTATGACATACCAACGCTTTTTTGGGGATTCAGACATTTTTTAAAACCTCAGGCCTGTAATAAATGAAACTAAACGCACCAGAATACCATCCAATCCCCACAAAATTAGGGACATGACAGCCGTCACAGCCGCAACAATCAGCGTTGTATGCAGCGCTTCCTGGCGAGTTGGCCAAATGACTTTCCGCATTTCAATGCGGGCTTCACGGGCAAATGCTAATGCAGCTTTACCTTTCACAGTCCACAATGCAGCTGCTCCTGCAAGGGCAACAATAGCAACAACAGCTATCGCGCGCAGAGGCAGGTTATACTCTCGGTAATAATAATTACCCACAATAGCAACCACCAGCAGCACTGCTACCAATAGCCATTTTGCTATATCAAGACCACGCCCGCTTTCTTGAGCATCGCTATTCGCACTCATAAACCAACCTGTAACTCTATGTAAGTAACTATGATGAAAATAGATAGCCAGCTTGCCTCGCAAGAGCAAAACAAATCAGACCGAACCCAAAGATAATTGTAATTGTATCTGACTCGGCGCCATAATTCAGTAGGACTTTCGTATCATTATGATCTTTAAGCCCATCCGTTGTATCAGAGCCTATCTCACCAATAGTTAAGAATAGCAATCAAATGACGATTTATCTTGCCATCAGACAATTATTAATGAACAACTATTGATGAGATAGGTTCTTCTTAAGACAATGTTTTAAAACTCGCGCTAAAACTGAGTCCTAAGACAACGTATAAAAAGGGCATCTGTCGATGCCCTTCCAAATGAACACATTAAATGAATTATGCGATCACTTTAGCAACAACACCAGCACCTACAGTACGGCCGCCTTCACGGATTGCGAAACGCAGACCTTCGTCCATTGCGATTGGCGCAATCAGGTTAACTACCATGTTGATGTTGTCACCTGGCATTACCATCTCTACGCCTTCTGGCAGT
>NZ_NITZ01000008.1:0-54663 GCF_002632615.1 Xenorhabdus miraniensis | reverse complement strand
TGGTGATTGCAGCAGTCAGGGTAGTTTTACCGTGGTCAACGTGGCCGATAGTACCAACGTTAACGTGCGGTTTTGAACGTTCAAACTTTTCTTTAGACACGACTCTATTCCTTAATACCGCTCCCCCGTCACAGAGAAGAGGGAGCTAAAAGATAGTAAACTCGAAAACTTATCTAGATTTACGAGCTTCGATAATAGCCTGAGCGACGTTGCTCGGCGCTTCGTTGTACTTCAAGAACTCCATGGAGTAAGAAGCACGACCTTGGGTCTGAGAACGCAGGTCAGTAGCATAACCAAACATTTCAGACAATGGTACTTGAGCACGAACAATTTTGCCCGTAGCTACATCATCCATACCATCGATCATACCACGGCGACGGTTCAAGTCACCGATGACGTCACCCATGTAGTCTTCTGGTGTTTCCACTTCAACTTTCATGATAGGTTCCAGCAGAACTGGTTTCGCTTTCATGAAGCCTTCTTTAAATGCCATGGATGCAGCAATTTTAAAGGCGATTTCGGAGGAGTCAACGTCATGGTAAGAACCATCGAACAGGGCAACTTTAACGTCAACGATTGGATAACCAGCCAGAACACCGCTCTTCAGCTGTTCCTGAACGCCTTTGTCGACGCCTGGGATGTATTCTTTAGGAACAACACCACCAACGATTTCGTTCGCGAATTCGTAACCAGCACCACCTGCTTCCAGAGGCTCGATACGTAGCCAAACGTGACCGTACTGACCGCGACCACCGGACTGTTTAGCGTGTTTACCTTCCTGCTCAACAGAAGCGCGGATAGTTTCACGATAAGCAACCTGAGGTTTACCGACGTTCGCTTCAACGTTGAATTCACGACGCATACGGTCAACCAGAACGTCAAGGTGCAGCTCACCCATACCGGCAATGATAGTCTGACCAGTCTCTTCATCACTGCTTACGCGGAATGATGGGTCTTCCTGAGCCAAACGACCTAAAGCGATACCCATTTTTTCTTGGTCAGCTTTAGTTTTTGGTTCGATAGCAACAGAGATAACTGGCTCTGGGAATTCCATGCGCTCCAGGATGATTGGAGAGTTCATGTCACAGAGAGTATCACCTGTAGTTACATCTTTCAGGCCGATCGCAGCGGCGATGTCGCCTGCGCGGACTTCTTTGATTTCTTCACGTTTGTTGGCGTGCATCTGAACGATACGGCCAAAACGCTCTTTCTTGTCTTTTACCGGGTTCAGTACGGTGTCACCAGAGTTAACAACACCAGAGTAAACACGGAAGAACGTCAGGTTACCCACGAATGGGTCAGTCGCGATTTTGAACGCCAGAGCAGAGAATGGCTCTTCATCGCTGGAGTGACGTTCTGCTGGAGTATCTTTACCGTCTGGCAGCATACCTTTGATGGATTCAACATCAGTTGGTGCTGGCAGGTATTCGATAACGGCATCCAGCATTGCCTGAACACCTTTGTTCTTAAATGCAGAACCACAGGTAACCAGGATAATTTCGTTAGCCAGAACGCGCTTACGCAGAGCAGCCTTGATTTCTTCTTCAGTCAGCTCTTCACCGCCCAGATATTTGTCCATCAGGTCTTCTGATGCTTCTGCCGCGGATTCAACCAGATTCTGGTGCCATTCTTCAGCCAGTTCAAGCATGTCAGCCGGGATATCTTCATAAGTGAAGGTAGTTCCCTGATCAGCTTCGTTCCAGTTGATTGCTTTCATTTTCAACAGGTCAACAACACCGGTGAAGGTATCTTCAGCACCGATAGCCAGTTGAAGTGGAACTGGGTTAGCAGCCAGACGCGTTTTGATCTGCTCAACAACGCGCAGGAAGTTCGCACCCATACGGTCCATTTTATTAACGAACGCGATACGTGGAACATTATATTTGTTAGCCTGACGCCATACAGTTTCAGACTGAGGCTGAACGCCACCAACTGCACAGTAAACCATGACTGCGCCGTCAAGAACACGCATGGAACGTTCTACTTCGATGGTGAAGTCAACGTGTCCCGGGGTGTCGATGATGTTGATGCGGTGTGGTTCATACTGTTTAGCCATACCAGACCAGAATGCAGTAGTCGCAGCAGACGTGATGGTAATACCACGTTCCTGTTCCTGCTCCATCCAGTCCATAGTTGCAGAACCTTCGTGAGTTTCACCGATCTTATGGTTTACACCTGTGTAAAACAGAATACGTTCTGTTGTAGTGGTTTTACCGGCGTCGATGTGGGCACTGATACCGATATTGCGGTAACGCGCTATAGGTGTTTTACGAGCCATTTTTTCCTCTCTCGTGGGCGTTCAATTTAGAGAACGGGTAGCAAAGTCGCTACCCAGAACATATTCACAGCCGTTGGGTTGCAAAAAAATGGATTACCAACGGTAGTGTGCGAACGCCTTGTTAGCTTCTGCCATGCGGTGAACGTCTTCACGTTTCTTCACAGCAGCGCCTTTGTTTTCAGCCGCATCAGATAATTCATTCGCCAGGCGCAAAGCCATCGATTTATCACCGCGTTTACGAGCAGCATCAACGATCCAACGCATTGCCAGAGCATTACGACGAACCGGACGAACTTCAACTGGAACCTGATAAGTAGAACCACCAACACGGCGGGACTTAACTTCCACAGTCGGGCGCACGTTATCCAGTGCCAGCTCGAATGCTTCCAGATGATTTTTACCAGAACGCTGAGCCAGGGTCTCAAGCGCACCATATACGATTGCTTCTGCGACAGACTTCTTACCGTCTACCATCAGGATATTAACAAATTTGGCCAGCAGTTCAGATCCGAACTTTGGATCTGGCAGAATTTTACGTTGACCAATTACACGACGACGTGGCATGGAAATACTCCGTTTCGAATTTCAGGGTTGTCCAAAACTCTACGAGTTTATTTTGACATTAAAGTGAAAAAGGTTTGGCCTTACTTAACGGAGAACCATTAAGCCTTCGGCTTCTTCACACCGTACTTGGAACGACCTTGTTTACGGTCTTTAACACCGGCACAGTCCAGTGCACCGCGAACAGTGTGGTAACGCACACCTGGCAAGTCTTTAACACGACCGCCACGGATCAGGATAACGGAGTGTTCCTGTAGGTTGTGGCCTTCACCACCGATGTAGGAAGAAACTTCGTAACCGTTAGTCAAACGCACACGACATACTTTACGCAGTGCGGAGTTTGGTTTTTTAGGAGTGGTGGTATATACACGAGTACATACGCCACGTTTTTGCGGGCAAGCTTCCAGAGCAGGAACGTTGCTTTTCACAACTTTCGAGCTACGAGATTTGCGAACCAGCTGGTTAATAGTTGCCATTATTAAAAAAGCTCCTGGTTTTTTTGCTTCGTAAACACGGATTTTACCCTCTCACAGTCATAATGACAAAAAGAGAGGACGCGGAATTTTATTGCTGACTTGACGAGGTGTCAAGAAATATACAGTTTTTCTATGCTGGTTTTCTATGCTGGTAAAATGGCTGAAAAGCGCAATTCATATTTACCAGGCAAAATTTTGCTGATGTTTGACCGTTAAGCTAACAAAGCCGCTGTAATCAACCACCTTTACACGGTCTGAAATCTGTGCAAACAGCCCCCGTGCGTCCAGATCTTCCTTTAAGGCATAAATGCCCGCCCCGCGACGGAGCAACTCAGCCAAATAACGATTTTCATTGATGCCCAGCAACACACCATTTTGAATTAACAGAACATCATCGGTATCCGATACAAGGCCAAGCATTGCATTGAAGTCATCATGGTAAGGTGAGCGACTGACAGTATATAACATGTTACCTGCCTACAATAGGTTAAAATTTCAACACAACATCATAACCTGTCAGCATGTCTCGTATGGCGGCTGCGGAGAGAAATTCAGCCTCCAGCACAAAATTGCTTGCAGGACCTCCCCCCCGAATCACCAAATCATCAAGGCAGATATAACATTTATCAATGTCATAAAGGGGTAGGATTTTAAATGTTGAAATATAGTCACGAGCCAGGATTTTATCCGGTTGCTGATCGGCCAGTAACTGAAACACACCATCAGAAATAAAAAATACACCGATCTGCTCAGTTAATGCTGATGTCGCGAGCAACGCATCCAGCCCTTCCCTGCCGGCGGAAGAACCGTGGGGAGCTTCGGTAAAAACAAAAGCAATCTTTTTCATCAATACCCATGCCCCTAAAATTGCATTACGCGGTCACACAGCATCATGGCTTCTGCCAGTGATCCCAAGCCACTGAGTTCAAATCCATCCGCCAGATTTGCAGCAGGAAGATTCAATTCACTGGCTTGCTGTTCGTCTGCAACCCCACGTCGCAACGCCGCCGCAACGCAAATAAACAGATTGAACTGATGCCGGACTGCCAATGCCTGCCAAGCCCTGACCAAATCAAATTCATCGTTGGCGGGAGCGACCAATTGATTACCATTTTGGATGCCTTCGCGATAAAAAAACACGCTATGCAGTTTATGCCCGGCGGCAATCAACGCCTGAGCAAACTGATAGGCGCTGCTGGCTTGCTGAGTACCGTAAGCTGGCCCTGTGACCAGCAGGCAATAAGACAGAGACGACATTACTTCTCCGGACTAACGCATTCACCATTTTTAAACTGGCGAATATAGAGGTATACCGTATGCTTGGAGATATTCAAACGATCAGCGACTTGGTTAATGGCATCTTTAATATCAAAAATACCTTTCTCATAAAGGTTAAGCACTACCTGTCTGTTTTTCGCATTATTGGAAACATTGCGATCAGCATTCACTTCTTCAATCGTGAATTCCAAAGTCTGTGCAACCAAATCATCCACGGAAGAAGCAAAGTTAACGTTTGAAGCCACTTCATGGGTCTTCTCTGGAATAAAGGTTTGGATAATTTCCGAGAAAGGGACATCCAGATTCATATTGATACACAAAAGACCAATAACCCGACGATGGCGGTTACGAATGGCAATTGTGATAGATTTCATCAAAGAACCACTTTTTGCCCGCGTGAAATACGCCTTGGAAACACTACAGTCTTCATCTGTAATGTCATGCAGCATCCGCAACGCCAAATCTGTAATCGGGGAACCGATTTTACGACCCGTATGTTCTCCATTGGCTATTCTGACAGCTGAACATTTAAGGTCTTCCAGTGAATGAAGAACGATTTCGCAATGCCCACCAATCAACATAGCCAGGCCATCAACAGCAGCTTCGTAAGAATTTAAAATTTCATGATCCGTTTCACTAAACGGTTGGTTTTCTAGTAAATCAATATCACTGTTATCAGTAGATATGTTATCACCGGTTAATAGCGGGGTAGACATGTAATACACCATCCTTCAAGCTAAGACTTTGCCTCACCAAAAATATCAGGGCGAGATTTATTATAAAATCACATTACTGCAACTCAGGCTTATCTCAATAGTTACCTACTGTTGCAGGCAGTTTGAATACGGACTACATAGAGATCGGAGCGTACACGAAGTACATGGAAATTTCGAGTACAGCCCAAATTCAAAATGGCAAATAAAATAGCCATATGAAACAAGCTCTAAACAGAAAGCATTTAAAATATCTCTATTCTATTCAGAATAATGACGTTAAAACCACATTCAATTGACGTCAAGCTGTTGCTGAGTATACCTCAGGGGTCTATCACAGCTTTATATCTGAATATGACTAAGATATTTTATTTAATTCTCCAGGGAATAATAAGCAGGCAAGTTCATTTTTCTTTATTCAGACTTTTACTAATCAAATAGAGGTAAATACCAGCAGTAAATCAAAAGGTGAAAGATAGACTTGAAAGACGACGGGTATAAAACAGGGGCCACTCAGCCCCTGCCAATGTACTATCTTAATTATTAGGGAAATTATTTTGCTTTGGCAGCCGGCTTAATATCCAGTAACTCAACGTCAAACACTAAAGTGGAGTTAGCCGGGATCTTAGGTAAACTTGCCTGACCGTAAGCCAAGTCAGGTGGAATAACCAATGTGATTTTTCCGCCTTTTTTCACATGCTGCAAGCCTTCTTTCCAGCCTGGGATCACACTGTCCAAACGAATTGACAGAGGCTCTTTGCGCTCATATGAGCTATCAAAAACCTGACCATCAATCAAAGCACCTTTATAGTTAACAACCACCGTATCGCTTTCTTTAGGCGTTGTACCCGTTCCTGCTTTTTCAACTTTGTAGAGAAGCCCGGATTTAGTCTTCATTACGCCAGCTTTCTTAGCGAACTCTTCACGGTACTTATCCCCTTTCTCGCCATTTTCACTGGCTTCTTTCTCTGCTTTAGCCCGGGCGGCCTCTTTCACTTTAGATTCAAAAGAAAGCAGAGTTTCCTGAATTTCCTCATCAGACAGCTTACTTTTACTATTTAAAGCATCCTCAACACCCGCCAGCAATTGCGCTTTTTCTATATTGATACCAAGCGTTTTCTGCTCTTTTAATGAGTTTGCCATGTAGCTACCCAGAGAAGCCCCCAGAGCATAAGAATTTTGCTGCTCTACCGTTTTAAACGCACTATTCAGTTTTACTTCGCTTTTGGTTTCTGTATTAGCAGCCAAGGCCTGAGGTACACTAAATGCAAGTGCCAGAGTTGTTGCCAGCAGAGATGTTTTAAACAATGATTTCATCCTATTCTCCAATAAATTTGGGTGGGTTCACCGTTAGTACAGTTACGCATCACATTTACTATAACTGCCCACGGAAACCAATGACAATATTTGCTATGCCTTGATCTGAAAATCATTAAGACAACATTAATGTGAAGAAATTTCGTGAAATCCTCTTTCACCGGATATTTTGAGTATTATAGTGCCAACCTGAACCAAATGATCGCTTCATCATGTTATTTAAATTGCCCAGAAGCAGGAGGAAAAATCATGGAATTATCCGAAGTTGAACAAAGATTTGAACAACTGGAAACTAAACTGGCCTATCAGGAAGCCACTATTGAAGAGTTAAATCAAGAAGTTAGAAAACAGCAGATAGAAACTGAGCAGTTGAAAGAACAACTTCGGTTAATGGCTGATCGTCTGAAAACCCACCAGACATCGATCATTGCGCCACTTTCAGAAGAAACGCCTCCTCCACATTATTAACACTATTCCTGACATTTATCCCTGACATTTATTCCTGACACTATTCCTGAAATTACGCCTGAAATTACTCGCCTGTTAATCAGGGACAGTGTCGGCCAGGGAAGGCTGAAAGATAAGATAAAAAAAGAGAAGCCCAAACCGCGCTTCCCTTTTTCTGCTAATTCAGCCTGAGCAAAATTAGTGGCAGCCACCGCCACAGCATCCGTGATCACCGTGATCGTGATCATGGTGATGATCGTGACCACCGCAGCCACCCTGACCATGTACATGGCCGTGTGCCAATTCTTCTTCGGTTGCTTCACGAACCGCTACAATCTCAACATTGAATTTCAGGTTTTGGCCCGCCAGCATGTGGTTTGCATCAACAACAACTTCATCGCCTTCCACTGCGGTAATTTCTACCGGGATAGGTCCCTGATCGGTATCTGCCAGAAAACGCATGCCAACCTGAACATCCTCAACACCAACAAACACCTCTTTTGGTGCGCGCTGAACCAGATTATCATCATACTGACCGTAAGCATCATCAGCTTCTACGCTGACATCAAAGCGTTCACCCGCCTCACGACCTTCAAGTGCTTTCTCCAACCCGCTGATCAGAGAACCATGGCCATGCAGATAGTCTAACGGTGCGCTCACCGGGGACTCATCAACTAAAACACCATCTTCTGTTCTTACTTGATAAGCCAGGCTGACCACCAAGTCTTTTGCTACTTTCATGACAACTCCTACATACCCGAAGGGAAAAAACCCGTGAGGGAAAGTTTTTACAACTCAAAAAATGCTGGCAATTGTAACGGAATTCTACGCCCCTGTACCTAGCGACGGCAAAATTTATCCACAATTTATTGCTTATACATTTAGTTACTGTTGTTCCCTGTATTTACGGTTATTCACTGTGGTGTGAAAATGCCAATAACCTGTTCCTGCTCCCTGACATGGGAAGTCACAGCTTCATCGGTTTGCCTCTGCGTATGACCACAACGGATACATTCTACGATATCAACCTTATTTTCCTGCCACATAGCCAACGTATCCTGTGACTGGCATTTCGGACAAACTGCCCCCGCAATAAAACGCTTACGACTGGTTGACATAATTCCCCCCAACGCTATTCATTCTCATCCCAACCTTCCGGCTGGCGACGCTCATTAATCATTTCCTGTTCAAACAATTCTTCCAATTCCCTGCGAGCTTCTTTTACGCGGGATATCTGTGCTACATCCCCATGCAGATGCGGCATCAATTCACGTAACATACGCATATCCAATCGCCGGAAATGCTGCTGTGCGCGATGCGCCTGATGTGGATGTATACCCAGCCTAATCAGTACCTTCCGTCCCAATTCCAATGCACTGGAAAATGTTTCCCGATTAAAATCTTTCACGCCACTTTGCAACAGTTCATGGGCTTCGAGACGCCCCCTTGCGCGTGCAAGAATATTCAGGTGAGGAAAATGCTTCTGGCACAAATGGACGATCGCCATCGTATTTTCCGGTTCATCACTGGTAATGACAATCGCCCTGGCTTTGGCGGCTCCCGCTGAACGCAACAGCTCCAGTTCACTCGCATCGCCATAATACACCTTATAGCCATAACGTCGCATGGTACTGATTGCACTCACTTCACGTTCCAATACTGTGATGCGGATTTTATTCGCCATCAGCAAACGCCCAACCACTTGACCGAAGCGTCCAAACCCCACCAAAATCACCTGTGGATCATTATCTTCCACAAAGGGTTGTTCACTATGTTCATCCGGTGAATTATGCCCTTCCTGTTCGTTATATCGGCGCGCCAGCATGCTTTCAATCAACTGCATTACCAAGGGTGTTGTCATCATTGATAATGTCACCACCACCAACAGGAGTGATATCTGATTCTGATCCAACACTCCCTGCCCTAGCGCAGCAGAAAATAAGACGAATGCAAATTCGCCTCCCTGACTGAGTACGCCGGAGAATTGTACGCAAGATGGTTTTTTTAAACCGGATATTCTGCCGATAATATAAAGTATGAGGCCTTTTATCAGCACCAAGCCCGTGACACTTAGCAAGACACTGAACAGATGAGTCAGTAAGACCCCCATATTGAGGGACATGCCGACAGAAATGAAAAATAACCCCAACAACAATCCCTTGAATGGTTCAATGGAGATTTCCAATTCATGGCGATATTCGCTATCCGCTAACAAGACACCGGCAATGAAAGTGCCGAGCGCCATTGAAAACCCCAATGTCTCCATGAAAATCGCCGCTCCCAATACAATCAGCAGTGCGGCGGCGGTAAACACCTCCCTGACCCCCGATTTCACCACTAACCGGAACAGGGGACGCAGTAAATATCTTCCTCCCACTAACATACCGGCAAAAGCAGCAATTTTCAGGCCAATGCGATACCAATCACTGGAACCAGATCCTCCGGCCAGTAATGGGATCATCGCCAAAGCGGGGATGACTGCCATATCCTGAAATAGCAAAATGGAAAAACCGAGCTGCCCGCCTTCATTCTTGGTCATTCCCTTCTCTTTCATTAATTGCAGCGCCATCGCAGTGGATGACATCGCAAGCCCAACGCCTCCAATAACCGCAGCCTGCCATGAAAAATTCATCAGACAAAGAAATGAGGCCAGTACCAGCGCAGTGAATGTTACCTGTGCTGTACCCGCTCCAAAGATCGATCGCCTGAGTTGCCAGAGTCTTGCAGGATTTAACTCAAGGCCGATAATGAACATCAAGAAAACCACGCCAAGTTCAGAGAAATGCAGGATCTCATCAACATCCTTGATAAACCCCAGCCCCCACGGGCCAAGTGCGATTCCTGCAATGAGATAGCCTAATACGGCCCCAATTTTGAATTTTTGGGCGAGGGGAACAGCCACAACAGCAGCAAATAAAAACAGGGTTCCGGCGCTTAACAGCGCTGAAGTCTCCATGGTCACAGTCCTCCCAAAGACAATGGCGCTTTCAGCCATTCCCGATAAGCATCCGCATGACTCACGAGGGCTTCGGGCCGTTGGCGTCTGGCACTGTAAACTATCATTGGTGATAACCAATGCATCTGGCACATTAATGCCGTCAATTCAAAAGGGCGGAGAATCTCTTCCAACGGATAAAGATTATATCCCCCTCTCTGGTAAGCACCTTGCGGTTCTCCTGTCGTGATGACAGAGCGCCAGTATTTTCCTCTCAACGCATGTTCAGCCCCGCTGACAAAATCCCGGCTCAATACGCGATCCATCCACTCTTTTAATAACGCAGGGCAACTATAAGTATACAGAGGATGTTGGAATACAATAATTTTGTGCTCACGCAGCAATTTTTGCTCCCAGGCTACATCAATAAAAAAATCGGGGTAGCAGCCATAGAGATCGTGAATCGTGACATGTTCCAACTCGTGAACAGGTTCCAACAAAACCTTATTGGCAACTGAATTCAGCGGTTCGGGATGGGTATATAACAGCAACACTTTAGGCGGCAATACGCTAGGCGATAACATCAATCCCCCTAAGACGTGTCAGGACACCTATTTTCCGCTACCATGCACGCCAAGCTATCAAATTGAATACATATACCCGATAGATTTCGAATTGCGGCTCACAAGACAGCAAATTGAAAGATGAAGGATATATACCTAATTATTAACTTAACACATTATATATAGACAACATCTATGATTGTTTTCTCTTCACTGCAAATCCGCCGTGGCATTCGTATCCTGCTGGACAATGCTAATGCAACCATCAACCCCGGCCAAAAAGTAGGATTAGTGGGCAAGAATGGTTGTGGTAAATCTACCCTGCTCGCACTACTGAAAGATGAACTTCAGGCAGAGAATGGTTCTGTCACATTTCCCAATAACTGGTCACTGGCTTGGGTAAATCAGGAAACACCCGCTCTGGAAACACCAGCACTGGAATATGTGATTGATGGCGACCGCGAATTCCGGCAACTGGAACAAAAGCTGCAAATCGCCAACGAACAGAATGACGGTCACGCTATCGCCCATCTTCATGGCTTACTTGATACTATTCAGGCATGGACAATCCGGGCCAGAGCTGCCAGCCTATTGCACGGTTTGGGTTTTTCTCCGGCACAGCTGGAACAGCCAGTCCGGTCATTCTCTGGCGGCTGGCGCATGCGCCTCAATCTGGCACAGGCACTGATTTGCCGTTCCGACTTGTTGTTGCTCGACGAACCGACCAACCACCTTGATCTGGATGCGGTCATCTGGCTGGAAAAGTGGCTGAAAAATTATGCCGGAACCTTGATCCTGATTTCCCACGATCGGGATTTCCTCGATCCAATCATTGATAAAATTCTGCACATTGAGCAGCAGGATCTGTACGAATATACGGGGAACTACACCTCTTTCGAACGGCAACGCGTCGCCAAACTTGCTCAGCAACAGGCGCTATACCAAAGCCAGCAAGAAAAAGTGGCTCATTTGCAGAGCTATATTGACCGCTTTCGCGCTAAAGCCACTAAAGCGAAGCAGGCACAAAGCCGCATCAAGATGCTGGAACGCATGGAGCTTATCGCCCCTGCTCATGTTGATAATCCCTTCCATTTTAGTTTCCGCCAACCGGACAGCCTGCCAAATCCACTTTTGATCATGGAAAAAGTCAGTGCCGGATATGGCGACAAAACCGTACTGAATTCGATCAAATTAAACCTCGTACCGGGTTCACGTATCGGCTTATTGGGCCGCAATGGTGCTGGGAAATCCACGCTGATCAAACTACTGGCAGGCGAACTTGCGCCACAGCAAGGAGAAATTGCCTTATCAAAAGGCATCAAACTGGGGTACTTCGCACAGCACCAGTTGGAATATCTGCGTGCGGACGAATCGCCATTGCAGCATTTGGCCCGAATTGCGCCACAAGAGATGGAGCAACAACTGCGGGATTATCTGGGTGGATTTGGTTTTAAAGGCGACCAAGTGACTGATCCAAGCGGACGTTTTTCCGGTGGTGAAAAAGCCCGTCTGGTATTAGCGCTCATTGTCTGGCAGCGCCCGAACTTGCTTCTGCTTGATGAACCGACCAACCATCTTGATCTCGACATGAGACAGGCCCTGACAGAAGCACTTATTGATTTCGAAGGTGCGCTGGTCGTCGTATCGCATGACAGGCATTTACTGCGCTCCACAACGGACGAGCTTTATCTGGTGCATGATGGTGCAGCAGAGCCTTTCACAGGTGATTTAGAAGATTATCAGCAGTGGCTGACTGAATTGCAACGCCAACAAATGCGTGACAGTCAGGAAAAAGAGAAAGCTGATGCTGACACTTTAACGAATGGAACTGCAAATTACAGCGCTCAAGAGCGTAAAGATCAAAAACGGCGTGAAGCAGAATTCCGTAACCAAACGCAGCCATTGCGTAAACAGCTTGCCGCCCTTGAAAAGCAGATGGAAAAACGAAGTACAGAACTGGCAGATTTGGAAGCGAAGCTATCAGATAACACACTTTATGAAAATGACCGAAAAACTGAACTAACCGAATGTCTGCATCAACAGACACAAACAAAATCTGAATTAGAAAATATCGAGATGGAATGGTTGGATATTCAGGAACAGCTTGAGAAAATGACCGAAGTATTTAATGCAAGTCAAGGTGTTAACTAATTTCTTGAGTATAATCGGGCATTGAATGGCAATGCCCGATTACTCCCTATCCTCTTATTTCTATTACTCTTGTCCTAACGCTGAAAATATTATTCTCTACTGACAAAATAAAAACACAAAAATAAGAGAATTTTTAAAAAGTCATACACCAAACTTCATTCTCACAAGAGAATAAATGAGGGATATCCGATAGAAAACTACCGTTGCTCATTGGATTATACATCAGCAACCAATGTGGAAAAATTTTCAGCATCATCAACTAAATGATCATCTATTGATTTTGCCCATACCACTCCAAGGTCAATTTTTTTATCTGTTTCAACAATTTCCAGAAAATTCAGATAATACTCAGGAATCGCACTAATAATCCTCTTAGGCACACATGTATAGGCACTATTTTTTGTAATCATTTCAATGATCAACATAATATCATTTGTTTTTAATAACAAATGCATATTTTCACCCGTATAAACAGGAAAAACATTAAGATAATCCGTTAACTCAGCCACCTCTTTTTTTTCTGACGGATTTATCGGAGAAATCCCATTTCCAAACTTACTTAAAGCCGTTCTGAACTTAGATATTAGTTTGCTATTTTTTTTGAAGATATAGACTAACCTTTCCGTAAACACCTTTTTCGGTTCCAATGGTGCAATAGATGCTAAAGGCATTACCGCAACATGTAACATCCCTGCATTCAATAAACTGACCTGTTGCTCAACTGACAACCCTGTCACAAATGCCAGTACAACATTCCCTTTCTTTTCCGTAACCTGCTTCTCTATTTGAGAATAATTATGGATAGGAAAACAGGAGCCGATATATAAGTGTCTGATCATATCTTCTTTTGAATCAAAATGAACCTGACTTTTGAAACGTTCATAGTGAGTTAAGAATTTTCTGGCATTTTCCAGCGTCTTCTGTCCGAAATCTGTCAATCTTGTTCCATTTGGCCCCCTTGTAAATAGTGAAGCACCAAGAATATCTTCCAACCCGTGTATTTTCTTCGTCAAGGCAGGCTGAGAAAGATAAAGCCTCTCTGAAGCCTTATGATAATTAAGAGTCTCAGCCAAAACGATAAAAGCTTCAAGATTGCGTATATCCATGTTCTTTCGCCCAATGATTGTTAAATAACTACAAAACATTACAGATTCATGGTGATAGCATTTTAACTTCGTGTTTTGCCAAAGGTTTTATCAGGTCAATCGGTCAAAGTGTTAACTAATAAAATGTTAGTTAATAAGGATACAATTCGCAAAAGATTTATTATTATGAATTAATTCCATAATAAAATAATTTCAATTCGGAATTAAATAACTCATTTTAGTAATACAAAACAAGATAATCTCTTGTTATCCATAATGCCTAACACTCCTTTTCATTTTTCAAATTACAGCCTTATTGATGATGCTGAAACTTGAAATGAATTGGAAATACATCATACAAATAAATCCATGAATGATTATCTTATATGTCATACAATTAGGGCTACCACCAGAAACTAAATAATAAGCATCAAGTTATCAACTGATAACTTTCATTTATTGGAAACCTACTCAAGGTAATACCAAAAACCATGAAAGTTAAAATATCATACTACGAAACTATTGTGTGAATAATTTAATTAATAAATATAAAGAAAAGAATATATGCCTGACTTACTCGCATAAGGCAATAAATAGCAGTTAATTCAAATTCATTATATTATTAATAGCGACCTCGCGCTTCACTTTTTTGGCTTTTTTAACATTTACTCTTATTGCGTGTTAATAAGGAATTTGTTCAATTTAAAGTATTATATTAAATACAACAATAATGATGAACATCATCATAAAACGAGTAGAAAAACGTCTCGTAGCAAATATAATATTAATAAAATAGCATGTGAACAGAGGGTATTATAGCGTGTTGTTATTGATAAAATAACCCTACTCTTATTTCAAGTTTTTGAAATTTTTTATATCGGAATATTCTGTATTGGCATATTATTTTATAGAGAAAATGTATCGCTTTTTGTATGTAGCCGCAACCAGATGATTTTTATAAAGAAGTTCTTCATGATAAAAGAAAAAAAGAATATAAAAACATTCTTGGATTTGCCATAATACAGTTAATTATTAAGTGAATAATCTTAAAAAATCAGAAAAGTCAATTAAACAACCAAGAAAATGAATGGTGAATTAACCTAATAAGCTAACCACCATAATTACTATGATACAAGTACAACATCGTTACTCCGTAAGCAAACGTATTTCTATATCTTTAAATAATTCATTCAGCGTTTACCATCCCGCGTTTTTCGGGAAAGAACATTTAGTCTCCTTAGTAAAATTTTATTTCCTGATCTGCATCTTTATTAAAATCCCTTCCCGCTGAAAAGCTTCATCAAAATGATTGCGTAGATCCAATATATCCGGATCTACGCATATAATGTCCTAACCGTTATTTTATTTCACAATCCCTGTGATTGATAATGATGCTAACCATTTCCCATCAGAAGTTTCCTGCGATCAAAATTTACCTCAAGGTTTTTTTTATCTCAAGGGACTCCTCTGAGGGAGCAACGAAATCCACAGGGCTTGCACATTTCATCAAAGATGGCGGGGCTCCTATCATAGTAAGACAAACTACCGCATCTTTTACCGGAGGCAAATCCTTTGAACTCTCCAAGACCGCCCGCAATATTCCCTGTTTAACAGTGACCTCGCCGATCGGTGACAAAGTCAGCCCCTTACCTGTAGGACTTTGAATCATCCATTGGAATTTAACATTTTGATCCCAATATTCATGAGCTACATCAGGAAAGAGTACCGTGGTTTTGAAATGATATGATCCTCCGGGCGATACGGTTCCATTTTGTTGTTCTAATACCAGTTCTTTAACTGTCGGCCATCCAACTTGTACAGGCCGTGAGTCCAATGTATTACCTTCAGCAGAAACCGTAACAATCACATCTGAAACCTCAGCAGTACTTATCAGGCTTGCGGTTACCTCTCCTTTCTCATTCGTTTTTGTATTACCCGCAGTGAGCTTGATTGAGCCATTGGAACTCGACGTAAAACTCCAACTCACTTGCTTATCTATCGCTGGGTGACCATTAGGATCCCTGATAATTGCGGTATAACTAAAGGGCGTATTAACCACTAAGTACCGATCAGGCTCAGGTTGCCGTATTGAAATACGTGCCACTTTAAAAGCTACAGGCTGATTTATCTGCACAGGTTCTTGCCCTTCAATAGCAAGTGAAACGAGTACATTATCTATCGGCATGCTACTTCTTAAGGTAGCCGTTAATTCTCCGTTTCCATTCGTTGTTGTGCCCCTCTCTCTCAAGCTGAGTCCATCAGCTTCTTTATTTGTTCTCCAAACCACATTGGTAATCTTCTTATGTGGAACATACTTTCCATTTTTATCTACAACAACAGCCGTAAAGGTATATTCCTTCTCATTATCAGCAGGCAAATTAAAATCAGTTCCTTCAACTTTGATAGAATTATTTTCAATATGGTAATCTTGGAGTTCTTTTTCAAAATCCATCTCCGTTGAGGTAGCAATAGGAGAAATAACAGTATCAGAAGAGGAACCAACGAAGAGGGTAACTACCGCGTCGTCTACCTGCTCTGTACTACTCAAAGTTGCGGTTAGTCTTCCCTGATCATCCGTTTTTTGTTTAGCGAAAACCCCCCTGCTTGGCTGAAGAATAAGATTGCTATCCTCTATATTGCGATTATATCTATCACCCACGACCCACTTCACACCGATTTCCTTATTTCTCACTGGGTTATTCTGTTTATCTGTAATAGTGGCAGTTATGGTATAGTGGCTCTTACCATCAGCGTACAAAGGCCCGGGAAGGTCGGTAAACAGTATAAAATCTCTAACCCTGAATTCAGAGCCATTCGGATAAAAAGAGACCTTGCGTTGTGCCGAAACCGGAGCGTTATTTTCAATGGCAAGTGTAACCAGTACATCCTGAGCACCCACAACGCTGTTCATATTCAAGGTTGCCGTCAGATACCCATCGCCATCTGTTGTATCGCCTCCTTCCAGTTTGAGTTCATGACTCCCGTTATCGTTATCCCACTTTACATTGGCAATTTTCTGGTGTCTTACAGGAGTTTGATCATAACTATTCAAAATCAATGCCTTGTATTCATAAACTTGATGATTATTTGAGATCAGCACCTTTGATGATGGTGAAACTTCAATGTGATCAACATAAGCAGGAGAGGAGCTACCTTCAAAGCTCACTGTGGCCACCTGCTGTGCTTTAGGCATACCATCCATTTGCAGAAACACTTTTACATGACTTATTGGCTTGCTACTGGTCAAAGCCGCCTGTAATTGTCCCAGTTTGTTTGTTGTTGAAGTGATATCAGGTTTACCCCAACTTAAGCCCGATGTATCACCAATAGGTGGCACAGTTGTCCACTGAACATTTTTAATGAATACATTCGGAGGCAGAGGATTATTACTGACCGTATCGTAAGTAATTACCGGAGTAAAAATATAGGGTGTTTTTCCATCAGGAGAGACGGTTCCATCAGAGGGAGTGAACTCCACCTCTTTCACCACAAACGGGCTGACATGCACAGTCATTTTTGCATGATGGATTTTTTGAGGGTTACCATTTTCTAATATTTCAAAATTGATAGGGTAATTATTACCCTTCCCAGTACCCGATTGGTATTCGGGAAATATAAGCGCTATTTTATTATCCGGATTCAAAGAGAGTTTTCCGCCATTTCTTTCAAACTCTTTAAGCTCTTGGTTTTCTTTCCATTTAATCTTATCACCGGAATTATTTGTCACTGCTATAGATTGTTCTTCATGGCTATATCCTGTGACGCTGTTTGGCAAGACCACTTTGTATTGCTTTACGTGATCCAGAATTATATTGTTATTTCTTTCTACCAGATCATAACGGCTACCTGCCAATGTCCGCATAGAGACCACGTTTTCTGGTAATAATTGTGCATGAAGAGGAACACCCAGTTTATAGTTTAAATTTGCCAGGAACTGAGTTTCGGTATAATTTCTTTCTCCTTGTTTATAATCAACGCCTACTGTAAATAATGGGATCGGAGTATAAGTCAGTCCTAACTTAGCCAAACTGGGGTTTTTCTGTTTAGTATCACGATTGAATAACGTAACGTTATCACCGAAATATTGTTCGTAGGCTAATTTAGCGCCCAGATTGGGATAAGCAGGCAGAAAAAACTCACCACTAATATCATAACCGTTGGCCGGGCGTTCATGGTAATCCTTAAAATGCTGTGATTGCTGCCAATCACTTAAACGGTAATAAGTATTGGCAGAAAGCTTAATATAATCGCTCCAAATTTCGCCTCCCAACCCTAAGCGCTGATTTTTACCTGTGACATCATGATCATAAAATGTATTCAGGCCATACATCCAATTTTGGTAAAAATAGCGCCCTCCCAAACCAACGTTAAGAGTATGGCGACTGTCTTTATTGCGATAACCAAATTGAGAAAAGAGCAGCCAGTCGGATTTATTATCGTAAAGCGGAAGTAATAGATCGAGAGAGTTATTTTCCAGAGTTCCTTTTTTATCTAACCCAAAGTTAATTCTGGCTGTGCCAAACTGTGCTAACCATTTTTGAGCCTCAGAGGTGATGGTGTTATTAAATTTATCCAACGCATAAGATTTAGCTTGCTCAGCCAGATCAGAAGGAGAAGAAGACAGAATATCGCTTACCGTCTGGATATTATCGGTGATCACATTTGGTATGTCAGATTCTGAGTCATTATTGTTTTTTTTAAAATCACCTTCGTTATTGGCGTTCGGGTTCAAAAACTTTTTACTGGTTTTTTGGCCCCGGAAATCTATATTTTCTTTTCTGTCTATTGCCTGATGATATGTTTTATCCGCAGTGAGGTTACCCTCTGCAAAGGCGTGCATCATTGCAGAAGGCATCACTAGTGTATAAAAAAAAGCAAAAAAAACAATAAATTTACTAATATATGATGACATATAAAAGTTCCTCAAAAAAATTCATTATTCAAGCTTGAAACTAACTCAATAAAAAATGAGGCTATTTCCTTAATTTCATATATTAGGAAACATTTCAGCTCTTATCATGAAAAATAGTTATCAATCGATAACATAAAATTATCCTCTATAACTTCCATAATGAAAAAACTGATAAAATGTGAAAGACCCAATTTTTCACTCATGAGGAAAAACCTTTACATAACTCAGTTCCATTTTAAAAGAAAGATACTGATTGAAATGATTCCATAAATATCTTTCTTTTTATTATTTTTTACCCTGAGAGCTTACACAACAATTCGCGGCGGATTCAAATAATATATAAAATTTGCTATCCGATGACAAAAAAACAGGCCCAATTAATGGGCCTGTTTCGAAGTGTAATAATCATCCAGTCAGATTATAGATGCTGGATGTATACAAAGCAATCTACTTTGATATGAAGTACCCTTCTCCCTCTTCAAGATAGTTCCGAATCCATTAGCATCACCACTACCATACGCAAATCTCGCAGTATATAAGTAGGCTACTTTTTTACCCCCCTCTTCTCCTATTAGTTGAACATAGTTACCTTTACCATCCTCTGGATATATATTATACAGAGCACTTGAATAATCACTCTGGAGAGAATATTTTTTAACCACACCATCAAAATAACCCATCAGATCCGGAGAGACTGATTTTAATTTACTGAGATTAAAAGCTTTGCTTGGTTCAAGAGTTTCACATGAGTTGTTTTTCTCACTTAGGTCCTTATTGACATCAATATAATGATCTGGAACAAAAACATATCGCTTAGGATTGAATTGATATGAAGAAATATACTTTTCTCCTGTTGTCTTATTCGTGACCTTAGCGATGACTTTTACTGGTCCAGGTTTGAATTTTTCAATAGGGAACACCAAAACTGGCCCAGCTCCAGTGTGTTTCACCTCAATAGAAGAGCCTGCTGGAACGTCATATTTAATATCTAATATACCCAAGCCCTTTCTGTTATAAAGCGGTCTATCCTGCAAAGAATCACTAACGTAAGCTCTATAAGTAAGTGCATATAGCCTATCCATCACAACAGTAAAAGGCCTTTCCGAAGAATGCGTGACCTCGCTAAAACCCTTAGTATCATTAAAAAACGATCGTGAGACTACTTCCCTTTCTACCGCATTAAAATGCACTGATTTAGTAGCCTTAGCCTTCTTACCATTAACGGTTACCTGTACCTCCACATCGTTAAGTCCCGCACCACTTACCAAAGATGCCGTTAAATACCCCTTATCATCAGTCGTGTCCTGCACATCAATAAATCTTAAGCCCTCTGGTTTGCTGTTCTTACCATTAGGCACCACTTCCCAGGAAATATCTTTAAATGTCTGATTTTTGATCGGATTCCCCGTTTGCGAATCTACCATCAATACCTTATAGGCAAATTTACTCTCGATATCCGCAGGCAGTGTTCCCTCAGGCGATACTTCCACCAAACCTTTAATGACAGCATTAGAAAAATCCTCTGGAGTAAAGTCAAAAGGCTGAGATAGTATTTCTACCCCACCATTGAGGTTGAGTCCTACTTTGGCATTTTTAATTCCCTGCGTACTACGCAATACTGCCTTTAATCTTCCCTGACCGTCCGTCTTACTGTCCACTGCGGTTATTGTTGCACCCGGTGCAGCAGGAAGTGAGATTATGTTCCAGACAGGGTCTACGGTTTGACCTTGATAAGGCTTGCCATCTTCTCTATTGGTCACTGTCGCAGTAACCGTGTATTGACTGCCATCTGCTTTGAGTGAGGCAGATGACGGTTCAAAATCAAATTTAACGTCCAGTTTTTGCGTATCGTCAACAAAATCTACAGGAGCAAAATAGACAGGGGGATCAGATTCCATTCCTGAAAAGTCACGTTCTGCATTCGGTCCATAATTTTCCTCACTGCTGCTTATCACTATTCCTACCTTAACGGTCTGAGCTTTAGTACTCTGCACTGTGGCAAACAATTGCCCTTGTTCATCCACATTAGTAGAACCAACTATGATCACATCCGTGCTCGGCTCCGTAACCCACTTAATAGTCCTCTTGAAAACAGTTGAAGAAAACGTCGTTGGAGTGTGCGGGGTACCAAACTCATCTACGGCCACCGCTCTGAAGGTGTAAGCATTGTTTGGGTTATTTTGGTTGTTTGAACTCTTAATGAAAACAGGACCCTTGGGTGCAGACTCCATTTGAGTAAGGCGTATTGAATATTGGCTAAAGCCAACTGGTTCCGTTTTATTGACCAGTATCTTAGGCACTCCCGGAATTTCGAGATACACCTTGATATCTTTCACCCTACCAGTGGAAGTTAATTTCGCAATCAATTGGCCCTGTTGATTGGTTATATTAGAATGCGGTTCAAGGCGGATGCTCTCGCTAGCAAAATCGTCTTCTTTCGGCATATCCGGGTATTCATAGCTCCATTGAGCCTCCTTAAATTCGGTATTACTGAGTGGGTGATTGTCTTTTCCACTACTCAGGGTGACGGTCAATGTAACAGGTGACTTACCATCAGCACCGACAGGGTGGTTGGGGGTAACACTTGTCTTCACCGATATAGGTTCAACCATCAAACGTATAGTTTTCTTTCCGGACTGCTTACCTGTTTCATCCTCCGCAACGGCAAAAATCTCGTAACTGTTTGTACCTTTTGGATTATAATTCGGCAAGGTGAGGTCAATAGTCTGACCAGTTTCAGGAGGAAGATTGCCCTTATTCTCATAGAATGCCCCATCGGCTGACCAGGTTACCTTTTTGATGGGCTTATCCGCTCTGATGTCTGCGGTTATTTGCCTTTTCTCACCGCTGTATCCGGTGATGGTATCAGGCAACATCATTTCCAGTATGGCTTTCTTCCTGTAATCCAGAACAATGTGGTTATTCCTTTCAACCAGATCATAACGGCTTCCGGCCAATGTACGCATAGAATCCACGTTATCTGTCGAGAGCTGAACCCCCAGAGGCACACCAAATCTGTAGTTCAGATTGGCCTGAAATAAGGTTTCGCTATGCCCGCCACTGCCATGTTTATAGTCCACTCCCATTGTCACCAGCGGGACAGGCGTATAACTCAACCCGAATCGGGCAAGGCTGGGGTTTTTCTGCTTAGTGCTGCGATTGAACAGAGAAACGTTATCGCCAAAATACTGCTCATAACCCAATTTCCCCCCCAGGTTGGGATAAGCAGGCAGGAAAAACTCACCATTGAGATCAAAGCCATTAGCAGGGCGTTCTTCGAAATCTTTATCTTCCATAGACTGATGCCAGTCACTCAAACGCAAATAGGTATTGGCAGAAAGTTTAATATAATCTGCCCAGGCTTCCCCCCCTAACCCCATGCGTTTATTCTTACCAGTGACGTCATAATCGTAGAACGTATTTAAACCATACATCCAACCGGGAGTGAAATAACGCCCCCCCAGACCGAAGTTGACCGTATTCCGGCTGTCTTTATTCCGATAGCCAACCTGGGAGAAAAACAGCCAATCCGCTTTATTGTCATAAAGCGGAAGCAAAAAATCTATTGAGCTATTATCCAGATTGCCTTTTCTATCCATGGAAAAATTAATTTTTGCTGTACCAAACTGAGACAGCCATTTTTGTGCCTCACCGGTGACAGTGCCATTTAATTTACCCAGCGCGTAAGATTTGGCTTGTTCGGTCAGTTGCGATGGCGAAGATGACAAAAAACCGCTAACCTTTTGGAGGTTTTGGGCGATCAACTCCGCTTTCACATCTTCCTTATTATCTCTGTTCTCTTCATTGTCTGTTTTCGGTAAAGACCTCTCTTTTACCTGATGCTCAGATTGATCTTCCCCCACAGCCAGAGCACCCACGGGGATAAAGGGTAAAAATAAAGAATATATAAAAACCAAAAAACGAGTGAACTTATTACTCATGTACGAGTCCATATATAAACACCTCATAAAATATGAGCCATTGAGCAGCATTTAAGTATTAGACGTCAGATAAATTTAAAAAAAACAATATTTCTATGCACTTAACATACATTAGGAAAAGTTTTATCATTATGCGTAATGAAAAATTATTATCGCCTGATAACCAAAAGTAATCTTATTATTCTTAATATATTTTATATCTTAAGTTGTTAAAGCCTACCCCGGTAAACACTCCAACGTTAAATAATATCTTGTACCAGATGATAAAAAACAGGCTCCATCAATGAGCCTGTTTCAAAGTATAGTCATCACCTGGTTAGATTAAGGATTGTGGAAGCGAACATAATAATCTTCTCTTCATATTATCAACCCACCCATATAACAGTGGGCCGTTACTCTTCTTGTAATTAAGAAAAAGTAATCGGGGAATGAACGCGTCACCAGCAACATGATTACCACTAATTACCTGAATGGGAATATCATCCTGATCAGTAAAAATACTTCTAAGATCCTTATAGTCACTAGAGATTGTATTTTTGGAATTACCATTCACAAACTGACCCAATATATCTGTAGAAACAGATTTGACATTGATTTTGGTTTGCCAAGGATTTTCTGCTTGAAGAGTCTCACACATCGATCCTGGTGATATTGTAATACCTCTCTTAAGCATAACGGTGTTCAGCGAGGCTGTAGTCGGATTTTTGGTAACAAAAACATATCTCAGCGGATTGAACTGATATGAATAAAGATACTTTTCTCCTGTTGTCTTATTAGTAACGTCAGCGGTGACTTTTACTGGTTCAGGTTTGAATTTTTGAGGCGGGAACCATAAGACATTCTCCGTTCCACTTGTATCCACCTCAATAGAAGAGCCTGCCGGAACATTATATTGAACATCGAATGTTTGTGGATCAAGCTCACTTATCTGTAGCCCATGAGAGTCACTGATATGAGCAAATACAAATTTCACCTGATCACTGACAGTAACGGGTCTTCCCAAAGAAAAACTGTTGTACTTATCAGCGGTCTTTATCACGGTTTCCCTTTCTACCGCATTGAAATTCACTGGCTTAGCTTTCACCGGCGGCAGGGACTTGTTATTAACATTAACGGAGATTTGTGCCACCACACCGTCAAGCCCCGCACTACTTACCAAAGATGCGGTTAAATACCCCTGATCATCGGTCGTGTTCTGCACATCAATAAATCTTAAGCTATCTGGTTTGCCTTTTGTACCATTAGGCACCACTTCCCAGGTAACATCTTTAAATGTCTGATTTTTGATTGGATTCCCCGTTTTAGTTTCCACCATCAATGCCTTATAGGTAGCTTTACTCTTCCTATCCGCAGGCAGTGTTCCCTCAGGTGAGACTTCCACCGAACCTTTAATTGCAGCATCAGAAGGATCCTCTGGAATAAAGTCAAAAGGCTGAGATTGTATTTGTACTCCGCCATTGAGGGTGAGTCCTACTTTGGCATTTTTAATTCCCTGCGTACTACGCAATACTGCCTTGAATTTTCCCTGACTATTCGTCTTACTGTCCGCTGCGGTTATTGTTGCACCCGGTGCAGCAGAAAGTGAGATTATGTTCCAGACAGGAACTACAGTTTGGTCTTGATAAGGCTTGCCATCTTCTCTATTGGTCACTGTCGCAGTAACCGTGTATTGGCTGCCATCTGCTTTGAGTGAGGCAGATGACGGTTCAAAATCAAATTTAACGTCCAGTTTTTGCTTATCGTCAACAAAATCTACAGGAGCAAAATAGACAGGGGGATCATATGAGTTATTTTCTGAGCTATTATCTGAACCCGGCATCGGAATCAGGTCACTCGCTTTAATCGCAACGCCTACCTTAACAGTCTGCGCTTTAGTGCTCTTCACTGTGGCAAAAAGCTGCCCTTGTTCATCCACCACAGAGGAACTGTCTATGATGACATCAGTACTCGGCTCCGTAACCCACTTAATCTTGAAGCCATTGTTTCCTTTTCCTGGATTTCCTTTTATTGGAGCACCAAACGCATCGACTACCACAGCTTTAAAGGTATAAGCATTGTTTGAATTGTTTGAATTTTTTGAATCGCTAATGAGAACAGGACCCTTGGGTGCTGATTCCATTTGAGTCAGTTGGAATGAATATTGACCAAAATTAATGGGCTCCGTTTTATTGACCAGTATTTTAGATAATCCCGGAATTTCGAGATACACCTTGATATCTTTCGCTTCTACAGGAGAAATTAATTTTGCAATTAATTGGCCCTGCTGATTGGTTATATTACTCTGCGATTCAAGTTGAGGCTTCGCCACATTATCACTTTCTTTCGGCATACCCGGGTATTCATAGCTCCATTGAGCCTCCTTAAATTCGGTATTACCGAGTGGGTGATTGTCTTTTCCGCTACTCAGGGTGACGGCCAATATATACGGTGACAAACCATCAGCACTGACAGGGTGGTTGGGGGTAACGCTTGTCTTCACCGATATGGGTTCAACTATCACACTTATTTTTCTCTCGAACTGCTTACCTGTTTCGTCCTCCGCAACGGCAAAAATCTCGTAACTATTTGTACCTTTCGGATCATAATTCGGCAGAGTGAGGTCAATAGTCTGACCATTTTCAGGAATATCGCCCCCATTATTCCTGAATGCCCCATCGGCTGACCAGGTTACCTTTTTGATGGGTTTATCCGCTCTGATGTCTGCGGCTATTTTCCTTTTCTCACCGCTGTATCCAGTGATGGTATCAGGCAACATCATTTCCAATATGGCTTTCTTCCTGTAATCCAGCACAATGTGGTTATTCCTTTCAACCAGATCATAACGGCTTCCGGCCAATGTACGCATAGAAGCAACGCTATCTGTCGAGAGCTGAACCCCCAGAGGCACACCAAATCTGTAGTTCAGATTGGCCAAGAATAAAGTTTCGCTGCGCCCGCCACTGCCATGTTTATAGTCCACTCCCATTGTCACCAGCGGGACAGGCGTATAATTCAACCCAATCCGGGCAAGGCTGGGGTTTTTCTGCTTGGTGCTGCGATTGAACAAAGAAACGTTATCGCCAAAGTACTGCTCATAACTCAGTTTCCCCCCCAGATTGGGATAAGCGGGCAGGAAAAACTCACCATTAAGATCAAAGCCATTGGCAGGGCGTTCTTCGAAATCTTTATCTTCCATAGACTGATGCCAGTCACTCAAACGCAAATAGGTATTGGCAGAAAGTTTGACGTAATCTGCCCAGGCTTCACCCCCTAACCCCATGCGTTTATTCTTACCAGTGAGGTCATAATCGTAGAACGTATTTAAACCATACATCCAACCGGGAGTGAAATAACGTCCCCCCAGACCGAAGTTTATGGTATTTCGGCTGTCTTTATTCCGATAACCAACCTGAGAGAAAAATAGCCAATCCGCTTTATTGTCATAAAGCGGAAGCAAAAAATCTAATGACCTATTATCCAGATTGCCTTTTCTATCCATGGAAAGATTAATTTTTGCTGTACCAAACTGAGAGAGCCATTTTTGTGCTTCACCGGTGACGGTGCTGTTTAATTTACCCAGCGCGTAAGATTTGGCTTGTTCGGTCAGTTGCGATGGTGAGGATGACAGAAGACCGCCAACCCTTTGGAGGTTTTGGGCGATCAACTCTGCTTTCCCATCTTCCTTATTATCTCTGTTCTCTTCATTTTCTATTTTCGGTAAAAATCTTTCTTTCATCTGATGCTCAGGTTGGCTTTCACCCACAGCCAGAGCACTCACGGATATAAAGGGTAAAAATAAAGAATATACAAAAACCCCAAATCGAATGAACTTATTACTCATGTACGAGTCCATATATAAACACCTCATAAAATATGAGCCATTGAGCAGCTTTTAAGTATTAGACGTCAGATAAACTTAAAAAAAACAATATTTCTATGCACTTAACATACATTAGGAAAAGTTTTATCATTATGCGTAATGAAAAATTATTATTGCCTGATAACCAAAAGTAATCTTATTATTCTTAATATATTTTAGTGGTCATTATTTATAGATAGGAACTTAATTTATAGATAGAAACTTAGCAGTAATGACTGCATGCCTTTCATGCTACTGAATAAATAGCGTCTATATTTTATCTCAAATTGTTAGTACGATAGCCTGGCGTTTATACGCAATCGTTCCCAATAGATATCAAATCACTTCCTGACTTCTCATGGCATAACGGCAAAAAAATGATGAAAATTGACTTGAGCAAAATGGTGACTGAAAGTCGCAATCCCGCCAGTACCTGTATTGATCAGTTATCGACGCTCAATATGCTGCGCGTTATCAACGATGAAGATAAAAAAGTCGCTATCGCCGTTGAGAAAACCCTGCCCCAAATTGCCGGTGTCGTTGATAAAGTCGCCGAAGCCTTTCGCCAAGGTGGACGCTTAATCTATAGCGGAGCGGGAACATCCGGACGTTTAGGTATTTTGGATGCCAGTGAATGCCCCCCAACTTATGGCACAAGACCAGAACAAGTGGTCGGATTAATTGCTGGTGGGCATCAGGCTATTCTAAAAGCGGTAGAAAATGCCGAAGATAATCGCCAATTAGGCACAGATGATCTTAAGGCACTACAATTTAATCAAAGAGATGTACTGGTGGGGATAGCTGCCAGCGGTCGGACGCCTTATGTATTAGGCGCAATGGAATATGCCAAATCGGTCGGTGCCACCGTAGCCTGCATCAGTTGCAATCCAGACAGCCCAATGGTGCAATTGGCTGATATCGCTATCACCCCTGTCGTGGGGCCGGAAGTGGTGACAGGTTCTTCCCGTATGAAAGCAGGTACGGCACAAAAACTCGTACTGAATATGATTACGACAGGTGCCATGATCCGCATTGGCAAAGTATATGGAAATTTGATGGTCGATGTGGAAGCTACCAATGCCAAATTAATCGAACGTCAGAAAAATATTGTCATGGCAGCCACTGAGTGCAGCAGGGAAATAGCAGAACACGCCCTGAATGCCTGTGATGGTCACTGCAAAACCGCAATTGTGATGATTTTATCGGGCGTCAGTGCCGAAGAAGCCAAAGTGTTATTGGCAGAGCACCAAGGGCTTATCCGGCCAGCTATCGCTATCTCGAAAAACCGATAATCATTACCTCTCTTAAGGGGTTCAAAATGGCTAAAATTAATCAGGACATACTGGTCGAAATACTTCACGCCATTGGCGGGGCAGGTAATGTTGCTCACTGCGGTAATTGCATGACCCGCCTGAGACTGACTCTGCGCGATGACTCACTTGTCGATAAGACCAAATTAAAAAGAATTATCGGGGTATTAGGTGTCATAGAAAGTGATGATCAACTCCAGATTGTCCTTGGCCCCGGTAATGCCCAGATAGCGGCGGACATGATGAATACGTTATTAAATGAATCACATCATCTCAGCCATTCAGAGCCACATTCTGACACACTGAAAGAGATTGCTCTTTCCAACAAGAAACACCTTAAAGAAAAGCAAACCAGCTCAGTTCATAAATTTCTGGCTAAATTCGCCACCATCTTTACTCCCTTAATCCCCGGGTTTATCGCCGTTGGCCTGTTATTAGGTTTTGCTACCTTGCTGGAGCAAGTTTTTATCAAAGGAGCCGAAAATCCCAACACCATATTGGTGGAAATGGTCGGCTATATGAAAATCTTCAGCAAAGGCATGTTCAGTTTTCTGAGCATCCTGATTGGCTACAATGCACAAAAAGCCTTTGGCGGATCAGGCGTTAACGGTGCCATCATCGCATCCCTGTTTGTACTGGGCTATAACGCCGAAGCCACCAGCGGTTTCTATTCTGGTATCAACAACTTTTTTGGTTTTTCCATCGATCCCCGGGGCAATATTATTGGTGTGCTGATCGCCTGTATTCTCGGTGCCTGGGTAGAAAAACAGATCCGCAGAATCATGCCATCTGATCTGGATATGATCCTGACTTCCGCTATCACCCTGCTTATCATGGGAGCCGTTGCCTTTATCATTATTATGCCCGTCGGCAGTTACTTATTTACTGCGATGTCATGGCTGTTTATGAATTTGAATGGCAACCCATTCGGTACGGCTGTTCTGGCGGGATTGTTCTTAATCGCGGTCATGTTTGGCGTGCATCAGGGCTTCGTTCCTGTCTATTTTGCCTTGATGGATGCACAAGGATTCAACTCTCTGTTTCCCATTCTGGCAATGGCAGGAGCCGGTCAGGTAGGTTCTGCGCTGGCGTTATATGTGAAAGCCAAAAAAGGCTCATTGCTTCGCACTCAAATTAAAGGTGCCATCATTCCGGGCTTTCTGGGGATTGGGGAGCCCTTGATCTATGGTGTCACCCTCCCCCGCGTAAAGCCTTTTGTCACCGCTTGTCTCGGTGGGGCGGCAGGGGGATTTTTTATCGGCCTGATTGCCTGGTGGGGCTGGCCGGTCGGGTTAAATAGTGTTTTCGGCCCTTCCGGGCTGGTCGCCCTGCCCTTAATGACATCCAACAGCGGTATATTTACCGGGATGGCCATATATGGTGCAGGGCTGATTGTCGCTTATATCGCTGGCTTTATGCTGACGATATTCTTCGGGAGCAAAAATATTGATCTGGACTGATTCAGCCAGACCAGCCTTAATTTAACCATATTAAGGGCACACAAGCGGCGGTCAGAATACCCATTGCAATATTGAACATAAACCACGAGTGACGGCTTCGCAGCAATCGGCCAATCAATGAACCGAGCATAAGCCAGATTGCACCTGCGATAATGCTGGAAAGTAACATCACTATGCTAATGGTTAAAATGGAGTAGCCATATTGTTCTCCTGCCAGACTGTAGCTACTGACCGCTCCCAATCCCATCAGCCATGTTTTGGGATTCAGGAACTGCAACAGCCACCCCTGATAAATTTTGATAGGTGGCATTGACGGCGTTGAAGTATCCAAACGCTTATAATGCGAAGTCGCTGTTTTCCAGGCTAACCAGAGTAAGTACAGGCTACCAAGCACTTTGAGGCCGGTATGTATGGCAGGATAAATCAGTAACAACGCCGCGACACCAAAAGCGGACAATAACAGAATTGTCTGCATCCCCAGAACAATACCCAAGCAAAGCGGAATGGAGCGACGAATACCAAAATTGGCACCCGATGATGTCAACAACATATTGTTTGGACCCGGCGTCACTGCGGAGATAAACATAAACGTACTGAGAGATAAGATCAGGCTTACAGTCATGGGTAGATTCCCCTCACCCAAATGGTTAACATTTCCTTTCAAGAAAAATAACAGTATGTTATTCCACATACAAGATGACTAACCATTACAACATCATCAGGAACACTCACAATGATAATTCCGTGGCAACAACTGGAAACCGAAACACTACTTAACCTGATAGAAAGTTTTGTCTTGCGGGAAGGCACAGATTACGGCGAACAAGAAAAAACACTTGAACAAAAAGTACAGGATATTAAACGCCAACTTGAACGAGGTGAGGTTCTGCTGGTATGGTCTGAGTTACATGAAACCGTCAATATCATGCCCAAAGAGATGTTCCGCCCATAAAGCCTGACTTGTTTTATTCACGCTAACCATCTGATTAAAATAAAGATAACTCAATTTTTATTGATAAGGAGTCTGTTCATGTCTGCCAAACATCCTGTCATTGCAATTACTGGCTCCAGTGGAGCAGGAACAACGACCACCAGTGTGGCATTTCGCAAGATTTTCCAGCAAATTGGCGCGACTGCCGCAACCATTGAAGGGGATAGTTTCCATCGTTACACTCGTCCTGAAATGGATGCTGAGATCCGCAAAGCGAGAGAACAGGGCAGGCATATCAGTTACTTTGGGCCAGAAGCCAATGATTTCAGCATGCTGGAAAAAACATTTTCTGATTATGGTGAAACAGGCAGCGGGCGCTGTCGAAAATACCTCCATACCTACGATGAAGCGGTACCCTATAATCAAGTACCAGGCACTTTCACACCGTGGGAACCCCTGCCATCAAATACAGATATCCTGTTTTATGAAGGTCTGCATGGCGGTGTTGTCACGCCACAACACAATGTCGCCAGCCATGTTGACCTGTTGATTGGTGTTGTGCCTATCGTTAACCTTGAATGGATACAGAAACTCATCCGTGACACCAGCGAACGCGGGCATTCCAGAGAAGCCGTTATGGATTCCGTTGTCCGCTCAATGGATGACTATATCCGCTATATCACCCCCCAGTTTTCACGCACTCACATAAATTTCCAGCGCGTTCCCACGGTTGATACATCTAACCCCTTCTCTGCCAAGGCTATTCCATCACTGGACGAAAGTTTTATCGTGATTCGTTTCCGTGGCCTAACTCAAATTGATTTTCCATATTTACTGGCAATGCTTCAGGGTTCATTTATTTCCAGTATAAATACCATTGTTGTTCCGGGTGGGAAAATGGGACTGGCGATGGAGTTAATTATGGCGCCGATTGTTAAGCAATTACTGGAAGGCCAAAAAATTTCATGACGTAAACTGCTTTTTATTTTAAATAAAGCAGGCAACAAAAAATAATGTTGTCTGTTTTATTTAAATAAATAAGTCATTCTTACAATAATAAAGTGGCTGATAAAAATCAGTTTTAGCCAGAACAATGAAGCTACATAAAGTTCATCACAACGGAAACGCTGTCCAGAATTAATAAATACATTGTCAATAAAATAACCTCTCTAAACAGATTTCTGGTAATCTGGCAACCAGTTTAATATGCTGAAGCGATACAGGGGAAGACAGAAACGTTTTCCTGTGTTACAAACAAGGTTACAAGCGAGATTGGCAAGTTATATGGGGTGAGATCAATATGCCATCACTTTGGCATCCTTATAATCCATATAAAATTCCCGCTTGTCAGTTTTTCAGCAAGTTAATATGTTAAGCTATTGACTTTATAAAGCTAGCCTGAAGAGAAACCATCTGTTTCTCACATCATAAAGGCAGAAATAACAACAGAGGATAAAGCGAATGGTTCTCGGCAAGCCACAAACAGACCCTACTCTTGAATGGTTTTTGTCACACTGCCATATTCACAAATATCCATCCAAGAGCACGCTTATTCATCAAGGTGAGAAAGCAGAAACGCTTTACTACATTGTTAAAGGTTCGGTTGCTGTTCTAATAAAAGATGAAGAAGGTAAAGAAATGATCCTCTCTTATTTAAATCAAGGGGATTTCATTGGTGAACTTGGATTATTTGAAGAGGGGCAAGAACGTACTGCATGGGTGCGAGCCAAAAGCGCCTGTGAAGTGGCTGAAATTTCCTACAAGAAATTTCGCCAGTTAATTCAGGTTAATCCTGACATTCTGATGCGTTTATCTGCTCAGATGGCAAGTCGTCTACAAACAACTTCCGAAAAAGTAGGTAATCTGGCCTTTTTGGATGTTACAGGCCGTATCGCCCAGACGCTGCTCAATCTGGCTAAACAGCCTGATGCCATGACTCACCCTGATGGTATGCAAATCAAAATTACCCGTCAGGAAATTGGGCAGATTGTGGGTTGCTCCCGTGAAACAGTTGGTCGCATTCTTAAAATGCTGGAAGATCAAAACCTGATCTCCGCACATGGTAAAACCATTGTTGTTTATGGAACACGTTAGTTCCCGACAACCCTGAAATTCAGCCAGTGCAATTTAATACATCCGCACTGGCTTTTTTTGTTGCTTTTCCCGGCCGTTATTTTATTGATTCAACTATTTATTAGGGCGTGTTGTAGTCTAATCATTTATTAATTTAACCATCGCGATATCGCCATATCCAACCGCGCCATACCTTCTGTTATCTCATCCTCAGCAATAATTAATGATGGCGTAAAACGTAAGATACTGTCTCCGGCACTCAATAGCATCAATCCGTGCTCTGCCACTTGGTGCAATATTTCTCTGGCCTTGCCTTGATATTCCACTTTCAATACAGCGCCAATAAGCAACCCTTTTCCACGGAATTCTTGGAAGATGCCATATTTTTGGTTCATCTTTTCCAGTGCATGAATGATCATATCGTGGCGTTTTTCCACTCCCGCCAGTACTTCTGGTGTGTTGATGATATCCAAAGCGACACAACCGATAGAACAAGCCAACGGATTTCCTCCATAAGTTGTTCCATGTGCGCCTGTTTCCATCGCCGCCGCAATCGTATCTGTCGTTAGCATCGCACTAATCGGAAAGCCTCCTCCCAATGCTTTTGCCGTCGTCAAAATATCCGGTTGGACTCCATAATGCTGATAAGCGTACAACTTGCCTGTGCGCCCCATTCCACTCTGGACTTCATCAAAAATCAGTAGCGCCTGATGCTTATCACATAACTTCCGCACACCATGAAGAAACGCTGTCGTTGCAGGCGTAACACCGCCTTCTCCCTGAATCGGCTCCAGAACAACAGCACAGGTGTCATCATCGATGACCGCTCTGACAGCATCCAGATCATTAAAAGGGACGTGTACTATATCGGCCGGTTTAGGCCCGAATCCTTCAGCATACTTCGGCTGTCCTCCCACCGAAACGGTGAAAAACGTGCGCCCGTGAAACGCATGATGAAAAGCAATAATTTTGGTTTTATGGGGATGATAGCGGGTAATCGCGTAACGACGGGCCAGCTTAAATGCGGCTTCGTTGGCTTCCGCTCCGGAGTTAGCGAAAAATACTCTCTGTGCAAACGTTGCATCAATCAACTTTTTCGCTAAAGTTAAGGCGGGTTCATTGGTGAAAATATTGCTGACATGCCACAATTTTTCACCTTGCTGTTTCAGAGCCGCCACCAAGGCCGGATGGCAATGCCCCAGAGCCAAAACAGCGATACCACCGGCAAAATCGATATATTCTTTGCCCTGCTGATCCCAGACCCGGCTACCTTGCCCTTTGACAGGAATAAAATCCGCTGGCGCATAAATTGGCAACATAACCTGATCATAAGTCTTCCGGCTATTTGCTGTGTTTTCTAGCATTTCCCTCACCTTATTTTTCTATTTGCCACACCGAAGTGAAATAATAGTCACTAAATATGAATAAAAAATCAATTAGAGGCAAATAAAAAAACGAGTGAGGGATAACCGATAATACCTGACTAATACTTAAGGAAATTATTCAATAACTCATGTCCCTGCTCACTAAGAATACTTTCCGGGTGGAATTGCACCCCTTCCAGTGGCAAAGTACGATGACGTATTCCCATAATTTCATCTACATCGCCATTGCGCTGACTCCATGCCGTCACTTCAAATGACGCAGGAAGGGTTTCAGCAGCAATAACCAGCGAGTGATAGCGTGTGACGGTCAGTGGATGATCCAACCCCTTAAATACCCCTTGCTGACAATGGTGGAGCAAGCAAGTTTTTCCATGCATCACTTCACGGGCTTTGACAACGCTGGCACCAAAAGCCTGACCTATCGCCTGATGCCCCAAACACACGCCCAAAATAGGCAGTTTCCCGGCAAAATGTGAAATCGCCTCCAGAGAAATCCCTGCTTCATTTGGCGTACAAGGCCCGGGAGAAATCACTAAATGTGTGGGTGCTAATTTTTCAATATCTTCAAGCTGTAACTCATCATTACGTTTAACTAAAACCTCTGTCCCTAATTCACAAAAATATTGATATAAATTGAATGTAAAAGAATCGTAATTATCTATTATTAATAACATAGGAGTATATCCTACTGATTTTATAGTATTATAAGTTGCCCTACCCCATTGGGGGCATTATTCATTCTGTATTACGGTAAAATCAGGTAAAGCAGTATCAACGGCAACGGGGGAGTTATCATACCACAGAAGGATTTTTAAAATAGTGGCACAGAGAATCCCTAACCAGCTAAGTCACTTATATCACTATGTTACTTATACTTATGTTACTTATACTACAGTATACAACGGTGGAGAAAGGAAGATGGGAGAGAACACGAACGGTATTCAAACAATCAATAATGATTACCCGAATACCGAATTACCTCTTGCTAAAACGATTAAGACTCAACCTTGGCTGACAAAATCACAATAGGTTTCACAGGTACGTTTTGGTAGGGCCCAACATTTTCTGTTTTGACCTGAGAAATTTTATCCACGACATCCATCCCTTTTACGACTTTACCAAAGACGGCATAACCAAAATCACGCTGACCGTGGTCAAGGAAAGCATTATCAGTCACGTTAATGAAAAACTGGCTGGTCGCACTGTCTTTATCTGCGGTACGTGCCATGGCGATAGTGCCACGCAGATTACGCAAACCATTATCTGCTTCATTCTTAATTGGCGCTCTGGTGGTTTTTTGCTTCATATCTTTTGTGAAACCACCACCCTGAATCATAAAGCCGGGAATAACACGATGAAAAATAGTGTTGTTATAAAATCCCTCATTGACATACTCAACAAAATTCCTGGTGGTAATTGGAGCCTTGTTGCTGTCCAACTCAATTTCGATTTCTCCGGCTGATGTCACCAGCTTCACGTGAGTTTCGGCAGCCAATGCTGGAACAGCCACTGCACTGATAGCACATGCAGTCATAAGCGACACAAAAATACGTTTAAACATTGATGGTTCCTTTATTTTTGAGGTCAACAATAAAATTCATAACAACAAAACTTATTAAGTTTAATTCCCAATAGCACTAAGTTCCAAAGATTTACCTACATTTACGAGTATTTTAGGGAAATAGAGGGAAAATCTATCTATACGGCTCTTATGTTCGCATATTTGCGCGAGAGTTAATTTAAGAATAACCTCTATATTGAGGCGTTTTCCGGGCTAAAGGATGTAATTTATCAGCAGATACCAGTATGTTGATATGAATGCAAATTTTCATATAGGGTGATATGGTGTGTTTCGGTATATCAATATTCCACCTGCTTTTTTCCGTAATGGTCACTAACATGAACTATAAAAAAAGCCTAAATCCCAAGAAAGCGTTGATTTGGCGAATTGTTCACAGAGATAACTTGCCATGGATTCTTCAAAATGGTTTTTTCGCTGGGAATAGTGATACAAGGTCAGAAAATTGGATAGATATTGGTAATCCAGAGCTAATATCGAAAAGAGCGAACCATCCCGTACCCATTTCTCCAGAAGGAACACTGAACGATTACATTCCGTTTTACTTCACACCTTTTTCTCCCATGTTTAAAAACATACACAGCGGTTGGGGAGGAATAAAGCGAAGAGATAATAGTGAGATAGTTATCCTTGTTTCCAGTTTGCATAAATTAACTGAAATGGATATTCCCTTTATTTTTACTGATAGTCATGCTTACTACATGTGGTCGAATTTTTACTCTGATATCGCAGATCTGGACAAAATTGATTGGGAAATTATTCAATCAAAAGATTTTAAAAGAGATCCTGATGATCCTGCTAAATTTGAACGTTATCAAGCTGAAGCACTCATACACAATCATTGCCCAATAGAGGCTTTCATTGGTATCGTGTGTTATTCCGAGAAAGATAAGCAATACTTAAAAGAGTTAATTAAACAATCTGGTCATGATGTTGAAGTGATCGCGAGACCGGGGTGGTATTTTTCATGATTCATTACTCAACAGGCAACTTACTTGATGCTGATGTGGAAGCATTAGTCAATACAGTCAATACAGTAGGCGTTATGGGAAAAGGAATTGCTTTAATGTTTAAAGAACGTTTCCCTTTGAATATGGCTTTGTATGCAAAAGCCTGCAAATCAGGTGAAGTTAATACCGGAAAAATGTTTGTCACGAAAACAGAGGAATTGGTTAGCCCTCAATGGATCGTTAACTTCCCAACCAAGCAGCATTGGCGCTTTCCTTCTAAGATGGAATGGATTGTTCAAGGGTTAAATGATCTTAAAAAATGGATTATCGAGAATAACGTCAAATCTATTGCTATTCCCCCTTTAGGAGCTGGTAATGGTGGTCTTAGTTGGGTAGATGTAAAATCAAAGATCGAGTCAACATTATCATCTCTGGATGATGTAAACATCTATATTTACGAACCTACTACTCAATACCAAAATGTCAGTAAAAAGAAAGGCGTTGACGTATTGACTCCAGTTCGAGCCATGATCGCGGAACTTGTTCGCCGTTACTGGATTTTAGGTATGGAATGTAGCTTACTCGAGATTCAGAAACTAGCTTGGTTTCTTGCTAGAGAACTTGAAAAACAAGGCCTTCCAGACATTCTAAAGCTTAAGTTTAAAGCAAATAACTATGGGCCATATGCTCACAATTTAATATATTTACTCAACGCATTGGATGGTAGCTACCTTTGTTCTGATAAGCGTATCCCTGATAGTGATCCGCTGGATGTAATACGATTTAATGACGCAAAGAAAGAAAAGCTTCAGGATTATTTGAGAACCGAGGCTAAAGATTACTTATCTGTATTAGAAAAAACCGCAGAACTCATCGAAGGGTTTGAGTCTCCCTATGGCATGGAGCTATTAGCCACAGTCGATTGGCTCCTGTACAAAGAAAAATGTGACAACAATATTGAGTCAATTAAAAAAGGCCTGAGCCATTGGAAAGGTGGTACTAAAGCGGCTGCACGGAAATTGTCATTGTTTAAAGATCGTCATGTAAGCATTGCTATAAATAGACTGACCTCATATTAGTTCTATGTGTACTGTCCACCAAGCATGGGGAATAAGTGACAGTAAAAATGTCAAAATAAAGTTACGCCTGTCCACAAGCGGCAGCTCTCGGTATAATCACCGCGCTATTTTCGTGTATTCCTCAGGGAGATGACCATTTTGACCATCAAAAGCTACAACTATCAGATGACCCACTTTGTCACGAGTGCACCTGACATTCGCCACCTGCCTCAAGATGTGGGCATTGAGGTCGCGTTTGCCGGTAGGTCAAATGCAGGTAAATCCAGTGCCCTGAATGCACTGACCCGCCAGAAAAGCCTTGCGCGCACAAGTAAAACCCCCGGCCGTACTCAGTTGATCAACTTATTCGAAGTGGAAGACGGTGTCCGTCTGGTGGATTTGCCGGGCTATGGTTACGCTGAAGTGCCAGAAGAAATGAAGCGCAAGTGGCAGAAAGCCTTGGGAGAATACCTCCAGAAACGTGAATGCCTGTTAGGGCTGGTAGTGTTGATGGATATCCGTCACCCGCTGAAAGATCTGGATATGCAGATGATCGAATGGGCTGTCGTGATGCAGGTTCCTGTCATGGTATTGCTGACTAAGGCCGATAAACTGGCATCCGGTGCCCGTAAAAGCCAACTGGCGAAAGTCCGTCAGGAATTGACTTCTCTGGATGGTGATGTTCAGGTCGAATACTTCTCTGCTCTGAAAAAGTTCGGTATCGATAAACTCGAACAACAACTTGATCTTTGGTTCAATCAACCTGCCATTGAAGCGGAATAACATCCGCTGCATTCACCACATTTCCGCCTGTATAAACCGGACATAAAAAAACGCCCCAGTCAAAAAAGATGACTGGGGCAGCTAATATTCAGCTAAATCCGATTACGTGAAGTAAAAGGTCTGAAAGATAGAACATCTTACCTCTGTACCCTACGCCGACAACTTTACCCTATTCCTCTAATCAAAAAAAGACTTTTTTGTAATTAATTTTCATAAAATGTCTCGATTCAGCTTCTATTATTTAATCAAATCAGGTTAATAACGCCATCATTTATGTATTTTAATTACATAATTGTGAGATCTAGATCTAATCTCAAACCTAACCTAAATTGTTGTCACAAGCCTTCTCACGGTGTGATCCGGGTATTTCTGGTTTATAAAATCAACCGTGCTTTCATAAAAATCACTCAATAAAAAAAGAACCGCATCTTTGCGGTTCTTCAAAAATCAATAAATTGAAAGTCTGAGTGATCAGTGCGCTTGATCCCAATTATCACCAATCCCGACATCCACTTTTAATGGAACACCAAGCTGCATACTTTGCTCCATCAACTTTCTGATTGCTTCCTCCGCTGCCTCCAGTTCAGACTCATGCACCTCAAACACCAGTTCATCGTGAACCTGCATGATCATCCGTACATTTGGCTGCTCGCTGACAATCCAATTATCCACGGCAATCATCGCCAATTTGATGATATCCGCGGCTGTCCCCTGCATAGGCGCATTGATGGCTTCACGCTCTGACGCTTTACGGCGCATGGCATTACGCGATTTGATATCTGGCAGGTACAATCGACGCCCTTCCAGAGTTTCAACAAACCCACGTTCAGCGGCTTGCTGACGCGTGCGCTCCATATAAGACAGCACACCCGGATAGCGTTCAAAATAGAGATCCATATAACGTTGTGCTTCGCCACGTGGAATACCTAGCTGGCGGGATAAACCAAACGCACTCATACCATAGATCAAACCAAAGTTAATCGCCTTCGCACTGCGACGTTGCTCGCTGGTCACTTGCTCCAACGGCACGTCAAACACCTCCGCCGCGGTCGCACGGTGGATATCCTTACCTTGTGCAAACGCCTTCAGCAACCCTTTGTCTTGTGACAAATGCGCCATAATCCGTAACTCGATCTGTGAATAGTCCGCCGCCATAATGCGGTAGCCTTCTGGCGCAATAAATGCCTGGCGGATGCGTCGGCCTTCATCATTACGCACAGGAATGTTTTGCAGGTTTGGGTCACGGGAAGAAAGACGCCCTGTCGCCGTTACCGCCTGATGGTACGAAGTGTGGACACGATTTGTCAGCGGATTAACCATTTGGGGCAGTTTATCCGTGTAAGTGGATTTCAGTTTCGCCAAACCACGATGTTCCAGAATTACTCTTGGCAATTCATGGTGCTCCGCCAATTCTTCCAGTACTTCTTCATTTGTTGATGGCGCCCCATTCGGGGTCTTTTTCAAGACAGGCAAGTTCATCTTTTCAAATAAAATGACTTGTAACTGCTTAGGTGAAGCCAAATTGAATTCTTCACCTGCCAATGTATAAGCTGATTTTTCCAACTCATCTAAACGTGCAGCGATTTCCAGAGAATGTTCTGCCAACGTTTGAGCATCAATCAATACACCTGTCCGCTCCATACGGGAAAGCACAGGCACTAATGGCATTTCAATTTTCTGGAAAACTTTTTTCAGTGTTTCCACGCTTTCTAATTGTGGATACATCACCTGATGTAACCGTAAAGTCACGTCCGCATCTTCTGCCGCGTATTTTGATGCTTCCTCCAACGGAATTTGATTGAACGTTAGCTGTTTTTTACCTTTACCCGCAATTTCTTCGAATGTCGTGGTCTTATAGCCCAGATGACGCTCCGCGAGACTATCCATGTCATGTCGTCCCCCTACGCTGTTCAGAACATACGACTCCAGCATGGTGTCAAAAACAATACCGTTCAGAGCAATGTCATAACGTGCCAAAATGCCACGATCAAATTTCAGGTTTTGGCCTATCTTAGGCAGGCTTGCATCTTCCAACAGCGGTTTTAATGCGATGAGAACTTCATCCAGATCCAGTTGTTGGGGTGCATCCAGATAATCATGGCCCAGCGGCAGATAAGCGGCTTCAACCTCTGATTCACCTAACGCTGATCCACTTAACGCTAACCCCCCTAACGAAATGGCAAAAGACATTCCCACCAAATTGGCGGTCAGGGTATCAAGGCCATCAGTTTCAGTATCAAAAGAGAATGCCGGAGCCTGTTTCAGCTTCTCAATCCATTCATCAAGGGATTGGCGATCAAGAATGGTCTGATAGCTTTCCGGTGAAATTTTGACAGCACTTGGTGCGGCTGCCGCAGCTTCAGCCTTCGAAACCACAGCGGCAGGTTTCTGCCCGTTACCTTCCAGCCAACGGCCATTCTGTACGTCACTGATCCAGCGTTTAAACTCATAATGTCTGAATAGTGCTAATAACTCATCCGCATCCGGCGGCACAACAGAAAGTTCCAGACAGGTCTTATCTAATTCCACATCTGTTTTAATCGTTGCCAATTGATAGGAAAGGTAAGCCACCTCTTTATGTTGCTCCATTTTCCCACCCAGCGTCTTAGCGCCACGGAAACTGAGTGTAGCAATTTCATCAAGTCTGGCGTAAATCTCATTCAATCCACCAATGCCCTGCAACAACCCTAAGGCAGTTTTTTCACCGACCCCCGGTACACCAGGAATATTATCGGAAGAGTCCCCCATCAGGGCGAGGAAGTCGATGATCAGTTCAGGTGGAATACCATACTTTTCCACGACCTCTTCCGGCCCCAGAATCGTGTTGGTCATGGTATTAATCAGCGTGATATTCGGCGTCACCAACTGAGCCATATCCTTATCGCCGGTACTGATCAGGACAGAGCGACCTTCTTTTTCAGCCTGCAACGCCAATGTACCGATAACATCATCAGCTTCAACGCCCGGTACAACCAGAATTGGCAGTCCCATTGCTTTAACCATTTTGTGCAATGGCTCAATCTGCGCCCGCAAATCATCCGGCATTGGTGGACGGTGGGATTTATATTCAGCAAATAACTCATCACGGAACGTTTTGCCTTTGGCATCAAACACGACCGCCACATGACTGGATTTATACTGCATGATCAAACTGCGCAGCATGTTCAGCACGCCATACATGGCGCCCGTTGGTTCCCCTGCACTGTTTGTCAGTGGAGGAAACGCATGGTATGCACGATAAAGGTATGAAGAACCATCAACCAAAATCAGGGGATTGTCTGCTATCTGTGCCATAAAATTTTCTTCGTCGTTCTGTGGGATGAATAAAGAATAGAATGCCATACTGTGCCGATATAGACGAATTTTGCGAGAATTTTCTCGTGCTAACCTGCATTTTCTGACAAATATTCTGATGAGTTCTCTGTGGATAACTTTGTGCACAAAAAAATGGCACATAAACCAGATTTATGTTTATCACTGTAAAGAATGAAGAACAGAAGGTAAAAATCAATGAATTACGGTGAATGTGAAAGAAATATTACAACTACTTAAAAATCACTGACTTGTGGATATTACCGGAGTTTATGTTATGAAAGGGAACTTTCAGCAAGTATTGTGCCAGTTTTATCTTAGCTGACACAATACTTGTATTATTTTATATTAATACCAGCCTGCTTGTTGCATTGTGGCTTATTTTTTTGTCACCAGATAATTCACTACCTCAGAGAACTTCTTACCGTAGTCCAGCTCTGAACGCGATTCAATGCCGCCATTGTTAATCAGGTACTTGCCATTGACAAAAACTGCCGGAACACCACGTAATTCAAGATCTTTGGCTGCCTGACGCTCTTTAGCGGCTACAGATTGCACGATAAAGCTGTTCAATGCCGCATCATATTCCTCACCAGACACACCGGCCTTGATAAAGGCATTGCGGATACCTTCTTTGCTATTGATGGACTGGGTTTGCTGAATACCCTCAAACAGAATTGGAGTGACTTTATCTTCAACCTTCATGACGATCGCAACTGCCCAGGCATCCGTCAGATCTTTCCCCAGAGGCCCCAGAAAATCGACATGATAACGGTCATGAGTCACCCCTGCTGGCAGGTTTTTCTCAACAGTAGAAGGCACATGATAAATGTTTTCAAACTGATAACAGTGAGGGCAATAAAAAGAGAAGAACTCCAAAACCTGCGGCTGATTTGCAACCGGGTTTTTTAATTCCGTATACTGTTTACCTTCAGAAAAACCGGAAGCAGAAGCATTAAATGCCATAAACGCTCCCACCAGTGCTAGCCAAAATTTCTTCATAATGGTCTCCAGAAAAATTAATACATCGGGTTGAGCTGTAAAGGTGGTTCCTGTAACAGCCGGGTTTGTTCAGAAAAAAGATTCATTTGCTTATGCCAGAAATCACTATCAGCCATCCACGGAAATGCTTTGGGAAAAGCGGGGTCTTGCCAGCGACGAGCAACCCAAGCCAAATAATAGACCATTCGCATTGCCCGCAGTGGTTCTATCAAAGCCAATGTTTTTGGGTCAAAATCCGTAAACTGACTATATGATTCAAGCAAAATATCCAACTGAATCAATCGCTCCTGCCTTGAGCCATTGAGCAGCATCCACAAATCCTGAATAGCAGGGCCATTGCGGGCATCATCAAGATCCACAAACCATGCCTCATCACGCCACAAGATATTACCAGCATGGCAATCACCATGCAGCCGTAATGCCTGCCAGTTATCATTCCATTGATGTACAACTGTATTGTTCAATTCATCCAGTGCCGCCAAAAAACCTTTCTTATGCCCGGCAGGCAGAAGCTCACATTCAGCCAAATATTGATACGGTTGATACAAATATTCATCCAGATTAATCGTAGGACGAGCCGAAAACGTTTTTTGACGACCAATCTGGTGCACTCTTCCCAGTAAACGCCCGACATCTTCCAACTGATCAAAATTATCTGATTCGTACTGGCGTCCCCCTACGCTCGGGAAAATAGCAAAAAAGAACCCGCCATAATTCAGCACCGTCTGCCCATCAAACATCAGGGGAGCCGCAACCGGTAAATTTGCCTGCTGCAATTCATGCGCAAGATCATGTTCCTCTTGAATTTGCTGCTGGCTCCAGCGCAGTGGGCGATAAAATTTCACCACATAACGTTTGCGATCCTCATCCATGAACTGGTAAACACGATTTTCGTAACTATTCAGTTCAGTTAAGCCGGAATCAAGATACAAACCAGACTGCGTCAACGCATCCATGATTAAATCTGGCGTTATATTCTGAAAATTAAAAGCCTTCGATTCTGTCACAACACCGTTCTCTCTTTATCAATCTTTAATAACACCATCAATCTTTAATAACACCGCGAGCACGTAATAAAGCGGTCTTAAAATCTTCTTCATAATCCTTTTTCAACCCGGGAATTTCTGCCTGACTATCCGTACCGCGCATTTTCAGGTGATAAATCAGAATATCATCAGTTAATTCAGACAACTGTCCTGTGAACCCTGCTTCATCAGCCAGCTTTTGCAAAAGCGCCGCCAAACTTAAATCCGGCTCATTCTTCCATACTGGATGTAAAAGTTCGATAACTTCATTGAAGCGGTGATACTTCATTTTTAGTTCCTTATAAATAACTATACAAATTAGCAGGGATAATCGTTCTGAGAAAGAATTGGTCTGTCAACCAGCGTAAAGTTATACTGCCACCAAAGCAGCATCGTTAGATATTGATTCTCAATGGTTATATATACCCAAACACTCAATATTTCATTGCCCAATATCAGGTGATTTAACATGACGCATCAAAAAATCAGTGGCGCAATTCTGGCTGGGGGGTTATCCACCCGCATGGGGGGAAATGACAAAGGATTACTGCAATTCAGCGGCGCACCATTATATCAACACATTGCCACAAGATTGCAGCCGCAGGTTCATGAGCTGTTGATTAATGCCAATCGCAATCAGGGCGTCTATCAGCAAAGCGGCTACCCCATTATACCGGATATCATTACCGATTTTTCCGGGCCACTGGCAGGTATGCTGGCAGTTTTAAAGAAAGCCATCAATGAATGGGTGGTATTTGTTCCCTGTGATGTACCGGATTTTCCCGAAGATCTCGTTGCAAAACTTTGGCACTATAAACAACATGCCTGGGCCGCTTATGCACATGATTGCGAACGCGCTCATCCCACCTTAGCATTAATGCACCGCAGTCTGATCCCTCGGTTGGAAAGTTATCTCGCACTGGGTGATAGAAAGCTCATGTTCTTTATGCAGATGATTAAGGCAAAAGCCGTCTATTTCCCCAATCCCCATGCTTTCAAAAACTTAAATACACCAGAAGAATGCCATCACTGGAAATACCAGCATTGGGAACTCCTACAGGAGACCGCATGAATCAGAGCATCAACAACACAGCACTGCCGATGTTGGGTATCACCGCTTATAGCGGAACCGGAAAAACGACATTGTTAAAACAGGTGATCCCCTTGTTGCGCCAACGACATATCCGTGTTGGGTTGATTAAGCATGCTCATCACAATATGGATGTCGATAAACCGGGTAAAGACAGTTATGAGCTACGCAAGGCCGGGGCAGCCCAAACGTTGGTCGCCAGCCAGCAGCGCTGGGCGTTAATGACAGAAACCCCCGATTTGCCGGAGTTAGATCTGCACTATCTCGCCTGTCGATTCGATGCAAATTCGCTGGATCTCATTCTGGTTGAAGGGTTCAAACAAGAAGCTATCCCCAAAATAGCACTTTATCGCGACGGCCTGAACCATACCGTTAATGAAATTCTCGATCCTTATGTGATCGCCATTGCCAGCGATATCGCGCTGGCAACACCGCTTCCGCAGCTTGATATTAATCAGCCGGAACAAGTAGCAACATTTATTGCCGAGTGGCTACACCAATAACAGGGTTACCAGATTCACAGTAAAACAGTAAAGAAGCAGAAATTATCATCTATGAATGGTATGGCAAATAAAATAACAAGAATAGGGGAAACAACACACCATGAAAGATTCAATCCGCGATGCCTCCCTGTCTGCGGTTAAGGTTGCAAGTGAAATCGCGTATGACTATGTCAGTGGTATTCGCAATCAGAGAGTATTTCCCGATGCCGACGCGTTAGCAGGTCTGCAAAATTTCGATAAGCCATTACCCACAACCGGAACCCATTGCCAACAAGTGCTTGAGCAACTTCATTCATACGGCTCACCAGCAACCGTCGCGACTACAGGAGGCCGATATTTTGGCTTGGTCGTCGGCGGATCAACACCTGCCGCGATGGGGGCAAATATCATAACCAGTGCATGGGATCAAATCGCCTTGATGGAAGCCTCTTCGCCCATCGCGAGTCAATTAGAAAAAATCGCCGGGCGCTGGGCGTTGGAATTATTACACTTACCTTCAGAGGCATTCGTCGGTTTTGTGACGGGTACAACGATGGCGCACGTCAGTGCTCTGGCAGCCGCACGGCATTACTTATACCAAAAACAAGGCTATGACCTTGCAGAGCAGGGTTTACACAACGCCCCTGAGTTAAAAGTTGTATTACCCAAAGAAGCTCACATCTCTGTTTTGAAGGCTCTGAGGCTACTCGGTTTTGGCCGCTCACAGTTCATTTTTGTGCCGTGCGATGAGCAAGGACGAATCATTGAAAGTGCCGTTCCCGAATTTTCAGACAATATGATTCTGGTGCTACAAGCCGGCAATCTTAACTCAGGCAGTTCAGATAACTTTAGTGCCCTCATTCCCAAAGCCAAAAAAGCCGGCAGTTGGGTACATGTGGATGGCGCTTTTGGGCTATGGGCCAGAGCATCAAAGAAAAAATCCGCCTTAGTTGAAGGTGTTGAAAACGCGGACTCATGGGCCGTAGACGCCCACAAATGGCTCAATACCCCATACGACTGTGGTATGTGTATTGTGCGTCACAAACAAGCACTAAAAGAAGTCATGACAACCTCAGCGGCCTATGTGGAGACACAAGACATGTGGCAGGCAAAAGATATGCTGCCGGAGTTTTCCCGCAGAGCCAGAGCGGTCGAAGTGTGGGCTGCCATTGCAGAGCTTGGATCACAGGGAATCGAAGAGCTGGTTGATCGCTGCTGCTTATATACAGAAATGCTGGCAGAAGGGCTGAAGTCACTCGGTTTTAACATCCTCAATGACGTGGTTATTAATCAGGTCGTCGCTTATTTACCAGATATCCATTTGCAGCGTGCAATGTTACAAAAAGTTCAGCAATCAGGTGAATGCTGGTTTGGGCAAACAACATGGCAAGGGCGAGAAGCCATCCGGCTCAGTGTCAGCTCTTGGGCGACCACCGAAGACGATATTCAGCGCAGCTTAAAAGCAATTGCCAAAGCGATTGATGAGGTTAAACAACAAGCTGATTAAAACTTGATATTTCACTCTCACAAGTCGCAGCCAAAACTAGCTATAAAAAATCTCAAACGCCCCCGACGTTCACGTCAAGGGCGTTATTTCGACCATCAAACAACTATTTTTATCTTTACTTCCCTTCCGGCATCAAACCAATAAAAGTGGTTTTCTTGCGCGGTTCAGTCATCAACGCTTCCAGTTTTTCGACGCAACGCAGGTAATGAGGAGTTTTCTTATGCGCAGCAACCGCCGCTTCGTCGGCATAGGCTTCATAGATATAAAAGCGGGTTGGGATATTCTCATCACGCAGCACATCAAACCGCAAATTTCCCGGTTCCTTAACCGAACCAAGGTGATTATCCCGAAATACCTCTATGAATTCGTCAACCTTGTCAGCTTTGACATTAATCTCAACTAATGTGACGTGCATATTATCCCCTTTTGGCTTTCTCACTCAGGAACAGCTCATAAGCCTGAGCAGGTTTTTCATTGTGATGCACGACTGCCTGTACCGCTTTCAGCATCGCAACAGGTGCTTCTGATTGGAAAATATTGCGTCCCATATCAACACCGGATGCGCCCTGATCGATCGCTTGATAGCACATATTCAACGCATCCAGCTCTGGCAGTTTCTTACCGCCCGCAATCACAATCGGCACCGGGCAACCTGCGGCAATCCGTTCAAAACCGGTATCGACATAATAGGTTTTGATAATATTCGCTCCCATTTCCGCCGCAATGCGGGTTGCCAGCGAGAAGTAACGCTGGTCACGAGCCATATCTTTACCGACACCCGTCACTGCCATCGTTGGCATGCCATAACGCGTTCCTTGATCCACCAGCTTGATAATATTTTTGATGGATTGATGTTCGTATTCTGAACCGATATAAACCTGCGCCGCCACCGCACAAACATTAAGCCGAAGCGCATCTTCCATCGCCACTGCGACAGCTTCATTGGAGAGTTCAGTCAGAATAGAATTAGCGCCAGATGCACGCAATACGACAGGTTTATTGGTGGCAGGAGGAACCTGACTGCGTAGGATGCCGCGCGTACACATCAGCACATCGGTATGTTCAAACAGCGGAGCGATATTAATATCAATACGCTCCAATCCCGTCGTTGGCCCCTGAAAATAACCGTGGTCAAATGCCAGCATTACCGTTTTATTGGTGGTGGGATTAAAAATACGTGCCAAACGGGACTGCATGCCCCAATCCAGCGCACCACAACCTTTCAGTTCAAACAGCGTGTTCTTTTGTGGTGTATCAATGCCAAAATCTTTACCGTCTTTGATATCATCTAAATCTGCCATTTCTCCCTCCAGAAAAGTATCAGAGTCAGGCTTTATGTCAGCCTTATCAATCAGAAATCGTCTTGGTTAGAAATCGTATTGGTTGATATTGTCTTTGGTAAAAATCACCCGCTCCGGCATAACAACAATGCCACTACCTTTTGCTTCATAACGATATCCCTGCACACTATTAGGTAAGATTTCAACATTGCCAATATCAGGAATATTCAATTTATCTCCCACATTCAGCTCGCCTTTTTTCAAAACCTCATTAGCAATATGAATGGCTATCTTACCCTGTTTGACCACATCCCACAGGGCGAACTGTTTGACTGTACCGTTTTCAACATAAGGACGCATCACATTCGGAGTACTGAACCCAACAATTGCCACATCCTGACGTTTCAGGTTTTCTGCTGCTTGAGCCGCCGCAGGCAGCGCATTGGCATCCGGAGCAATAATCGCATCCAAATCCCCCCATGCTTTTAAAATACCTTCCGCAGTCTGTAAGGATTGCACGGTATCATTATAACCAAGCCGTGTAGTGACGATTTCCCAATTAGGGTATTCCGTTGAGATCTTTATCTTGGCTTCTCTCACCCATTGGTTTTGATCTGCTACCGTCGGGCTAGAATAAAAAAATGCCACTTTCGCTTTTTCTTTTTTCACTTGATGAGCAGCCATATCCACTAAAAGACCACCCAACTGTTTTGGCGTTCCCTGCTCGATATAGATAGAGCGGCATTCTGGTGATGTATCTGAATCCCACGTCAACACCTTAACACCCCGTTTCATGGCACGCTTCAAAGCAGGGCACAACCCATTCGTTGACACCGCCGACACTACAATTGCGTTATAGCCTCGGTTAACAAATTTATTGATAAGCTGAACTTGTTCCACCATGCTTGACTCTGTTGGCCCATCGTAAGTGACTTCCACGCCCAGTGTCTTGCCAGCTTCCACAGCACCTTTGCCAGCGCTAGTAAAGAACCCAACACCAATCAATTTAGGGATAAACGCTATCTTTTCTGCCGCCTGCGCCCAAGAACCACACGCCAGACTTAATGCAGCAGCTAAAGCCAGCTTTTTCATTGTTGGTGCTTTCATGCCTATCTCCATCTATTCTTGTTCCAATATCATTTATGTTTCAGGATCGTCGTTTGCGTTTCAGAAATATATTGTTGTGAAACAGAATCCTGCCAGCATTGCCACCAATCAAGAATTTGATAACTATGCTTATTCTGCAAGACAGAACGACCTATCACCGCCGTAATCAACAAAGTACAAATAAATGCCTAGCCGATGTGACTTGCGGATGTCAGAGATTGACGGTGATGCCATCCGTATTTAAGGCTCCGGCATCAATGTTCAATCAATCTGTTTAAATACCATCAAACCAGAAAAATGTTTAATATTCCCATGAGCAGCCAAAAGTGGAACACTGTCAACAGGGGCCCAAAAAGCCTGTTCTCGACATTTATTGTGATATTTCTCTGTGACATCACATACCTCATGACATTTTGGGCTTGCGTTTCTGACACAGACACCAATATTGAACATTTTTTATTATAAAAACATTTATTCATAACTCTAATTCATAATTTACGATGATATCAATAATATGATCACATTTTGTGAAAAAATTATAATTATATTAAAATATGTTCAAAATTTTGTAGAAAGCTTCTAACACTTATGGGGCTTTCATGCTTATTCTTTCCCTGTGGATAAAAAAGTTGTATGTCGATCAAATCAATCAAAAAACAATCAACACTAGAGAAAAGCGTATTGTCCGAGGAAATTGACTATTCAAGTCACAACTATCCTGGAAATTGCATGAGTGAAGAAGAACTAATGGCCCGTATTGCCTGGTTTTACTATCACGATGGTCTGACTCAAGGGGACATCGGTGAATTGCTTGGCTTAAACCGTCTTAAAGTTTCCCGTTTGCTGGAGAAAGGACGCCAGTCTGGCGTGATACGCGTTAAGATCAATTCACGCTATGAAGGGTGCCTGGAATTAGAAGACGCTTTGCAAAAACGTTTTAATCTCAAACAAATTCGCGTATTACCTGCCCTTGATGGCATGAACCTCAATGCTCGCCTTGGTGTCGGGGCTGCTCACCTGTTGATGGCGCTGATTGAACCTCACCAACTACTGGCGATTGGGTTTGGAGAAACCCCCATGTGTACTTTGCAACACTTGAGTGGTTTTATCTCATCCCAACAAATTCGGTTGGTGACGCTGTCCGGCGGTGTTGGCCCTTATATGACCGGCATTGGCCAGCTTGATGCAGACTGTCCTGTCAGCATCATTCCTGCACCACTGCGGGCCTCCAACCATCAAGTCGCAGCAACATTCCGTGAAGAGCGTAGTGTACGGGATGTGATTTTGGCCGCCGGTGCAGCCGATATCGCTGTTGTCGGGATTGGTGCAATCAACCAAAAACAGCAAGCAACTATTATGCGTTCCGGTTATATCAGTGATGGAGAACAGCTGATGCTTGACCGCAAAGGTGCCATCGGGGATATTCTTGGCTACTTCTTCAACGCAGAAGGTGAACTGGTCAGCGATATTAATATCCACCAAGAGTTGATAGGGATCTCACTACCAGAAATGAAAACCATCCCGAACGTGATTGGTGTAGCAGGTGGCATCGAAAAAGCAGATGCCATTGTTGCTGCACTGAAAGGAGGCTACATCAGTTCACTGGTAACAGAAGAACAGACTGCGAGGGCTATACTGACTTGATTGCCGAATAATATCTATCCATTCCCCGTGCCATATCGATTAAAAAGATAACGACAGACGAGGGTAGCATCATGAATCAACGCGCTTATGCTCAACCATCAGGGAAATATCTGATGGCGCTTGATGCAGGAACTGGCAGTATCCGGGCAGTTATATTTAACCTCGAAGGGAATCAGATCGCCGTTGGACAAGCTGAGTGGATACACCAGCCTGTACCGAATGTTGCGGGTTCCATGGAGTTTGACCTGAAGACCAACTGGCAACTGGCCTGCCAATGTATCCGGCAGGCGCTGCAAAAGGCGGAACTGCCCGCCAATGCGATTCAGAGTGTTGCCGCCTGTTCAATGCGGGAAGGCATCGTCCTTTATAATTGCGACGGCACTCCTATCTGGGCATGTGCCAACGTGGATGCACGTTCCAGCCATGAAGTCAGCGAGTTGAAGGAGCTTTACGACAATACGTTTGAGTATGATGTTTACCGTTACTCCGGCCAGACACTGGCATTGGGCGCCATGCCGCGCCTGCTTTGGCTGGCGCATCACCGTCCTGATATCTATCGGCAAGCCAGTACGCTGACGATGATCAGCGATTGGCTGGCTTATATGTTGAGTGGCGAACTGGCGGTTGATCCTTCCAACGCCGGCACAACGGGCATGCTGGATTTAGTCACCCGCGATTGGCGCCCAAGTTTGCTGGACATGGCGGGACTGCGTTCCGACATCCTTTCTCCCGTCAAAGAAACAGGAACCTTACTCGGTTATATCACCGAAAAAGCAGCGGCTGAATGCGGCCTGAACAGTGGCACCCCCGTGATTATGGGCGGTGGTGATGTCCAACTCGGCTGCCTCGGCATTGGTGTCGTCAAACCAGCCCAAACCGCAGTACTCGGAGGGACATTCTGGCAACAAGTCGTCAACCTGCCAGAGCCGATCACCGATCCCAACATGAACATTCGCATCAATCCACATGTTATTCCCGGCATGGCACAAGCAGAATCCATCAGCTTCTTCACTGGCCTTACCATGCGCTGGTTCCGCGATGCCTTCTGCGCAGAAGAAAAACTGCTGGCGGAACGGCTGGGCGTTGATGCTTACAGCCTGCTGGAAGATATGGCGGCCAGAGTGCCTGCTGGTGCGCATGGCGTCATGCCGATTTTCTCCGATGTCATGCGGTTTAAATCGTGGTATCACGCCGCCCCATCCTTCCTCAACCTCTCCATTGATCCGGAAAAGTGCAACAAAGCGACATTATTCCGGGCACTGGAAGAGAATGCCGCTATCGTCTCAGCGTGTAACCTCGACATGGTTTCCGCCTTCTCCGGCGTCCAAGCGGATTCACTGGTTTTCGCGGGCGGTGGTTCAAAAGGCAAACTCTGGTGCCAGATTCTCTCTGACGTTACCGGACTGCCTGTACGCGTTCCGGTGGTTAAAGAAGCGACGGCACTGGGCTGTGCAATTGCAGCCGGTGTCGGCGTTGGCTTATATGATTCACTGCCTGCAACCGGAGAAAGATTGGTGCGCTGGGAACGGGAATATCAACCAAACTTAAGCCACCATGAGACTTACCAGAAAGCAAAGAAAGATTGGCAGGCTGTGTATGCTGATCAACTGCATTTGGTAGATGATGGTTTAACAACGTCGTTGTGGAAAGCACCGGGGTTGTGATTCAGGTTGGCCTCTTTATCAATTAGAGGCCAAATTTGAACACAATCAATCAACAACCGCATTCATAACAACTTCAGGCACCGTTGGACGTCCATTTACCAAACAGGTTGCCACGAACGTTGCATCGGCGTATACAACACCATCCACCAAGATTTGTTGTTCAAAATTAATCCGGCTGCGTTTCTCATTCTTGGTAACCTTGCAAGTTACCTCCATTTTATTTCCTTTTTGCAGGCTTTTTCTAAAACGTAAACTATATTCAAGAATGATATGCATGCGCCCTGCTTTGAATTCTTCTTCCAAATCCAAACCTAACGCTTCTTTCATAAAGGCATGCCGTGCCCATTCCAAATAGAATGGATAATAAAGCCCATCAACAACACCCTGAAAATCAAGGTGTTGCTCGTCTACCAAATACTTTTTAGAAAACATTATAGATCCTTAAAATAATTTAACAGGGCAAATCGCATAGGCAGGATCAATCCTTCAAAATCCTTCTTAGAGGTATTTTCTCCCGTATATAAATTTATAGCCATACTCATATTATTAGTCAGCCCATAAATAAGACTGATACCATGGAATAGATTGTGCTTCCTTCTTTCTTTATCGATGACATTATTTACATCATTCTTTAAAACATCATCCCATAAAACAGTGCTTACATCTCCTCCTTTTATTTTTGTAAGTTCAAGACCAATTTTTATTAATAGGCTATCTTTATACTTTCCATCGTAATAAAATTTTTGGTCCCAACTAAATAGCTTTCCAAAATGATAGGCGAATCAAAGAAACTCAGTCCTATTTTTGCGAATTTTTCAATCGCAAAACCAAAAAAACACAAAAAGGAAGGACTGAGTTACGCCTATCGTACCATCCATTCCACGCAATGAACGGCGCCATATGAGAAAAGTTGTCCAAAAAACGCCGGATAAAAACTATGCCCGTCGGATCATGGCAATACTCCTGCTGCATCAGGGGAGCTCTGTGGCCCAAGTTGCCAAAACACTTTGTACCGTACATTCATCTGGATGGCGGTGGATAGACCGGTTTAAGGCAAACGGATGGGAAGGATTGCGCTCTTTACCCGCAGGGCGTCACCCCCGGTGGAATTTAACGCCGCTTTTGCCCTTTCTGTTTTATTTGTTGAAACATTCACCTCAGCAATTTGGCTATGGCCGTTCTCGTTGGTGCCTCTCATTTTTTATACTTCAAATCAAAAAGTTACTTAATATCAAACTATCAATCAGCACGCTTTACCGATTCTTCCTTAAAAACCGCCTTGTCTGGCGACGAGCAGCACCGACATTAAATGTTCCGGATCCAGAATATGATGAGAAAATGGCACGTATTACCGGCGCGTTATCTCAAGCTTCAGAAAAAAATTCTGTCGTTTATGAAGATGAGGTCGATATTCATTTTAATCCTAAAATCGGGGCTGACTGGTATTTTAAAAGACAGCAAAAGCAGGTTATCACCCCGGGGCAAAATCAAAAATATTACCTTGCTGGCTCACTTGACGCACAGACAAGGAAAGTTCTCTATACTGGAAGTTCAAAGAAAAACGCATACTTATTCATTGACATGCTAGCGGTCTTAAAAAGGCATTATCGGGGAGCGGAAACGCTGACGGTGATCTTGGACAATTATTGTATTCATAAGAGCCGGGCAGTATAAAATTGACTGACTCAACATCCCGCTATTATTCTTTTATTTCTGCCCGTCTATTCGCCTTGGCTGAACAAAATAGAACACTGATGGCACACGTTACATGAAACAGTCACATGTAACCATTGCTGTCGGTACATGTAGCAACTGATTATAAATGTGAAAAAAATTTTGAAAGGCGTGTCAAAAAGGGTTTGGCAGAAAAAATAAACAGGTGTGTCTCACTATTATGAAAAACTATTTAACCTGAGCTTCGCTTAAGAAGGGAACTAAAGTGCCTGAGGCACGATCAAAGTTTTTGTTAAAGAAAACAAAATCGTGGAGATCCTCAGGCATGTATAATTTAGAAGAACTTTACTGCTGCGTCGATGATTTTTGCCAAAAATTTATCCCTCTCTGGCATCAACAGCTCATTGAAAACGGATTACGTAAACGGCACCGCGAAGCGTCCCTTTCTCTCAGTGAAGTCATGATGATCCTCATTTTATTTCATATGAGTCATTATCGTGATTTTAAAACGTTTTATAATAAACATGTAAAACAATATCTTATCGAAGATTTTCCCGGATTAGTCAGCTATACACGCATGCTCACCCTGAAGAAAAGGGCACTTATTCCTTTATGCGCTTTTCTTTCGTCACGTAAAGCGACAACCCAAGGGATCGCTTTTATTGATTCCACCAAAATTGCCGTTTGTCACAATCTTCGTATTCCCCGTCATCGGGTATTTGAGGGAATGGCACAACGAGGAAAAACCAGTACAGGCTGATGTGATGGACGTCCCCTTTTTCAGTGGAAAATAGTGCCATCTTTTATCCGATGCACTGAATTTCGGGAGAACATCTCATGAGTACGATCAAA
>NZ_NITZ01000079.1 GCF_002632615.1 Xenorhabdus miraniensis | reverse complement strand
GAGCCTGTAAATTAAATTGTGTATTTGCCTTAACTTGATATGTTTAATTTATTATCAAAATAAGGTTGATTTATGAACGAAAAACAATTACAGGCTCTGGCCAATGAACTGGCTAAAAACCTCAAAACCCCTGACGATCTCAACCAATTTGATCGTTTACTGAAAAAGCTCAGTGTTGAGGCTGCGCTTAATGCCGAAATGAGCCATCACCTCGGTTATGAGAAAAACCAGTCTAAAACAGGTACGAATTCCCGTAATGGATACACTTCAAAAACGGTGATGACTGGCGATGGACCTTTGGAACTCAGTACTCCCCGGGATCGTGAAAGCAGCTTTGAACCCCTGCTCATCAAGAAAAATCAAACGCGTTTCACCGGCATGGATAATCAGATTTTAACCTTATATGCTAAAGGCATGACCACCCGTGAAATCGTCGCCACGTTCAAAGAGTTATACGATGTCGATGTGTCTCCCGCTTTAATCTCCAAGGTCACCGATGCGGTCATGGAGCAAGTCATTGAATGGCAAAATCGACCTCTGGATGCCATTTATCCGATTGTTTATCTGGATTGTATTGTGCTCAAAGTCCGTCAGGACAACCGTGTCATCAATAAATCGGTCTTTCTCGCTCTGGGCATCAATATTGAAGGACAGAAAGAACTTTTAGGTATGTGGTTAGCCGAAAATGAGGGGGCTAAATTCTGGTTAAACGTACTCACAGAGCTTAAAAATCGTGGGCTGAATGATATTCTCATTGCTTGTGTTGATGGTCTGAAAGGCTTCCCAGACGCCATAAACGCGGTTTACCCCGAAACGCGCATCCAGTTGTGTATTGTCCACATGGTACGGAATAGTCTCCGGTTCGTGGCCTGGAAAGATTACAAAGCCGTCACGCGCGATCTGAAAACGATTTATCAGGCCCCGACAGAAGAGGCAGCGCTTCAGGCCTTGAACGCGTTCAGTGAAATCTGGGATCACCGCTATCCCCAGATAAGTCGCAGTTGGCAGGCTAACTGGGATAATTTATCCACGTTCTTCGACTATCCAACGGAAATCCGCAAGGTTATCTATACAACGAATGCCATCGAATCGCTGAATAGCGTCATCAGACACGCGATCAAGAAGCGTAAAGTCTTCCCCACCGACGATGCGGTGAAAAAAGTCATCTGGTTGGCGATCCAAGCCGCCTCAAAGAAATGGACAATGCCACTTCAAGACTGGCGAATGGCAATGAGTCGTTTTATTATTGAGTTTGGTGATCGCCTTGACGGTCATTACTAAGAAATGGCACTTACACAAAATGGTGGACAGGCTC
>NZ_NITZ01000078.1 GCF_002632615.1 Xenorhabdus miraniensis | reverse complement strand
TGACCGTTGTTGCGGTAAGGCTGCCCGTCCGCCTTGCGGTATGCACGCAGATAACGCTGCCAGCTTTCCAGCACCGACAGCGAGACCTGCGGGGCGGTGTGGATAGCCCGTTGTTCGCACCAGTCCACGAACGGCACTAAGTAAGCCTGATAAGACAGCCGGGTTTTCGGGCTTTTCCCCTGTGCCGTCAGGCTGTCCAGCCAGTTATCCAGTTGCTGGCGTAAGGTCATTACCGTGAAGTCATGCGCGTTTGGCATCAGTCAGCTCCTTGTATTTTTACGTGAAAACAAAGCGGTCGCAGTACGGTGTGATGGGCTTTTCTTACGTTGCCGGAACAGTGATTTGGGTGCGGTCCCGACCGATGAGCATGAAAGCCTTGCGGCATCCGTCGTTGCGGTGATATTGACAACCCGACCCACTGCCGACCCGGGGCCGACCTGTGGGCGACTGATAACCGCCTGACCCCGACCGGACGGTATCATAGCGACACGTCAGGGCACGATCAGGCCACACAGATGCGAAGCATCACCGTCTGCCCCGTCAAACAGCAGTTCATAGGCGAACGTCAGCCCGCGACGGTGCAACAACAGGTATTCCATTTCGACCAGCCGCGACAGGTGCACCTTAAGCTGGGTATCGCCCCACTGCACTGCATCGCGCAACTGCTTGCGGGTAAAAATCATCTCATGGCGTGCCTGCCCGCTGCCGTTGATCCAGTCCTGTATCAGCAGCAGTAACTTGCGGGTCTGCGGCGGCATCTCGTCGAGCGTCCGGCCTAAGATTTCATGGGCGAGCCGGTTCGCCAGCCGGATATCGTCTTTCGTGACTTCAATATAGTCCAGTGTCTTACCGCGATGTTCGGCGGTTTTGATTTCTCGCTGGTACTGGTGCAGCAGGGCAATGCTCTGGATTAAGGTCAGGTATTTCATATGGTCACGGCGGGTACGGGTTTTGTCTGACATAAAGGTCAGTTGCGAGGCATATGGATTGACCACATTCAGCGGGCGCAATAACCGCTGGGCGTTCTGGTGCAGGGCGGTGAGATAGTCCCGCTCGTTCTCAGCCAGTAACCCCTCAAGGGTCTGTTTATGGCGCTGCAACGCATGGATCGCTTCGGTCTGTTCGCGGGATTCATTGACCGTCAGCACCAGACAGCGGTTCAGCAGCTCTTCATCCACATCAATGGCGGTGGTGGTTAACATCAGCATCACCGGGCCTTTTACCGTGTAGCTTTTGGTGACCAGTGTTCCGGTCGTCTCATCCTTGCCCGTGCTCGCCATCGTTAATTCCCCGTCCGATTGCAACAGCTTGAGCGCATAGGCCGCCTGCCGTACCCCTTCTTCTTCCGCTATCGC
>NZ_NITZ01000077.1 GCF_002632615.1 Xenorhabdus miraniensis | reverse complement strand
AATTGAACAAGTGGAAAAACAACTAACAGCGTGGGCAAAACAGAATGCCGATTGTCAGCGGATCCTGAAAATTCCCGGTATCGGTGTCCTGATTGCCACGGCAGCCGTCGCCACAATAGGCGATCCCAGCGCATTTCGGTCGGGCAGGGAATTTTCGGCCTATCTGGGTCTGGTACCGAAACAAACGGGAACGGGGGCCGGGTCAAATTACTGGGGATCAGTAAACGGGGAGATACCTACCTGAGAACGCTGTTTATTCACGGTGCCAGAGTGGCCACCTTACTCACGAAAACCCCGCTGCCGTGGGTGACAGGATTGAAAAAACGCCGTCCGGTCTGTGTGGCGATTGTGGGGATGGCCAATAAGCTGGCTCGCACCGTTTGGGCATTAGTCGCTCATCAGCAGGAATACCAAAAAGATTACGTCAGTGTCAGACCTTACTGAGGTGTTTCACTGATCAACTTTCACTTTTAACGACAAGGATGAATGCAGAAAGATTGCTAAGGCAATAATAATGATGACAAAGACAGGTAAGACCATGACTTGCTAAACCTGAATGGTCGCCAGAGCGTCAAGCTCGTCCGAGGAATGAGGAGCAAGACAGCGGATTACATCGAGGCCCGCGGCATCGGCTGCAATAAGGCTGATGTTATGGACTCCCGCTCTCCAAGGAATAAGATGAGGGAGCATTCATAAAACTCAGTCAGCTTTGGGAGGAAATTATGTCTAATCTCATCATTGGTCTTGATATTGCTAAAAATGTTTTTCAGGTTCATGGAACAGATCCTCGTGGTATGACCCTCCTTCGACGGAAATTACGTCGAAATAATGTATTGAAGTTCTTTTCGACTCTTGATCATGCACTTATCGGAATTGAGGCCTGTCATAGTGCACATTATTGGGGACGAGAACTGACAAAGTTGGGACATACGGTTCGTTTGTTGCCTGCACAATATGTTAAACCGTTTGTTGTCGGTGGAAAAAATGATGCTAATGATGCGGCGGCAATCTGCATAGCGGTTACAAGGCGGGATATTCACGAAGTGCCCATCAAAAGTGCAGAGCAACAATCGTTGCAGTCAGTACACCGAGTACGAGAAAGGGCCATTCAGGAAAGAACGGCTAAATCGAATCAGATCCGTAGTTTGTTTTCAGAAGAAGGCATTATATTTCCAACAGGGCTGGCATCGTTAAAAAAAGGTATCGCCGAGTTTACAGAGAACGGTGAATCAAGCATAACCCCCATCCTGAGAAGACTGGGGAGAATGTATCTTAACCCGAATTCCGTTTAAGCCGTCATTGGAAAATCGTCTTCTGAGTAGAACACTTTCAGTGATGGCTTCTTCCATTTAAGGCAGTAAGCAATCACCC
>NZ_NITZ01000076.1 GCF_002632615.1 Xenorhabdus miraniensis | reverse complement strand
TCAACAAAGGCAGGTTCAGCAATATGTGGTTGTGAAAACCCGGATGATTGCACACATAAGATTGATGTGACATTAGGTGATAAGACATTTAGTTATGAACAGTTTTATTTCCCTGCTTTATTATATTATGTGGTTCCTAAACCAGAAAATGATACAGATAAACCCAAAATCCCCATCCAGTTAAGTTCTTTCAGTAAAGGTTGTATTTCTCATAATCCAAACTGCCCAATTGGAAATTTATCTGGTGAAAATGGGTTGCCTATAGCACAATTTTCACCTAAAAAACCATATACTGGGGAGTTAGTGTACTCAAAAAAAATTAATTATTTTTCCCTCAAGGAAAATAGTCCGCTAGTTATCTTACAACGATTTTTGGACAGAGATTTTAGCTCACATATAGAAGAGGAACGTTTTTATGTCAGAGCAGATGAGTGCTCAGGAAAGCCATTAATAGATAAAAAATACAAAATTGCGGATAAAATTTTAACCGCCACAATAGGAAATAAAACAGTTCTTGGTTCAAATATTCATCTTGTCCTGAATGAAAGACAGGAATTTAACGTCGCTATTGGTGCAACAGAAGAAATTGAAAAATATACCGATGAGCAAAGAAGACAACAGCAAAAAGAAACCAACAGAAGAAATGGGATGAGACATAAAGGCTCACAAGGATGGCGCAGAAATACAAAACCTTATGAGGTTCGTAATTCATTAACAATTGAAGGGAAAATTACAGCTGAAAAAGGCTCTGAAACACGTAGCTGGTCAAAAGAACTTGAGTTTGAGTTCAAGAAAGGGAAAAAGAAGTTAGGGCCAATCGATACCGCCATCGATAGTATCGGTAAACTCAATAATATTCTTGCATTTGGGCATGCTCAAGATAAATTCCGGGTCATTAATTTAGATCTTATCTATCCTTTAATTAATATTAGTGGAGGTTATGAACTTTCACATAGTGATAAATATGAACTTTTCTATAAATTTAATGCTGATATCACGGCAACACCCTTAGTCGGCTTAGAATTACGCGCTGATGTTATTCAAATATTTGCCGCCTATTTTAAAGTCGATACATTAGTTGCTAAAATACGTGAAAAAGGAGAAGAATTCGAACAAGAGGTCAAGCAAGGTAAAAATGGGGCATTTTATGGTGCCCAATTAGATTTAATTCTCAGTGGTGACTTAAGCGTTATGTTTGGTTGGGAATCTAATGATAATGGAGAGTGGTCTTTTAAAAAAGATACTGTATTAGAAACTGGGTTTGGTATCAGAGCCGAAACGAATATTCGTGGTGGTGTCCGTTATTATGCTGTTAATGGCTATTTTGATGCTTCGGCACAAATTGCAGCTAAAGTACTAGTAGCATTGGAATCTACAGAAAAAAGTATGGAGCTTGTGCTTTATCATGA
>NZ_NITZ01000075.1 GCF_002632615.1 Xenorhabdus miraniensis | reverse complement strand
GTAATACCGCTCGCTTAAGCACGAGCGGTTCTCTTTTTATAAGGGTAACGCGGTGCTTTGCAGAGCACTTGCCTTGGGGCTGGTTGACGTTTTCGCTTTTGAGGTCAGATCAATCGCTTGCCATTCTCCCTGAGGGCTTTTAATTTTTGCGGAATGGTGCCGGGGCTGCGTCCTGAACACCATAAAAATTCATCCTGTATCAGCCGTAACGCATTGATAAAGCTTATCCGCAGCGGCTCAACACTATAAGCCTTGGCCATCCGGCTCATCTCCAGCCGAACCAGATTATAGGCAATCAATATGCCCCATAATTCCTGATAAATACCGGTTCGGGTCTGGCTTCTCAGGATAGCTGTATTATTGAGTTGCCTTTGTTTTAGTTCATTATACCCGGTTTCGGCTTCCCACCGTTCCCAGTACACACTCAGGATCTCTTTGAGTGGGTATGTCATCGGGCACTCCAGTGAGGTGATAAAGCCTTTAATTTCGCCTTTCGGTTCTGGGATCAAAATAAGACGCGCTCGCCCTGTTTTTCCAAGGTGAGGATACTGTTGTTGGGCTTGGGGAGAAACCGGCATATCAATAAGTTTGTCATAAGGGCTGTGCTCCTTAACGACGTCATAACGCATTTTACTTTTTATTGGGGTTAGCCAATGAGTATTTTGGCCTGTTCCCCGCCAAGCCTGAAATAATTCCGCAGAGAGAAAACCCCGGTCAAACAACGTCAGCGTATTTTCGGGCGCAGAGCCCACCAGTTGTTGGGCGTAGCTAATTTCACTTTGGGTGATGGGACCAAACGCCACATCGGAGATAAGGTGTGTCCGCGCGGACATCAGGGTTACCGCTAAAACTGAGGGAAAGGTGGCTTTGCCGGAAGCATAACCCAATTGTTGATTATCACTGGTTTCAGGCACTTTAAACTGGGGGCCATCCACACATAAGATTTTCAGGCCACACGTAGAATAAGTAGTCTCTTCTTTTTCCCATTCGGTAGCCGTGGTATGAAAAAGATGCCGTAATGGCTCAACGCCAATGCGATGCCTGGCTTTCGAGATACTGCTTGAAGCTAATGACGGCAGTTCACCTTTCGCATCAGGAAAAGCCAGCTCTAATTTGTCACAAACATCACTGATAGACCGATTTCTCATGAGACCAATGCCCAGCACCAACCAGACGGCTTGTTCAGCGGGGAAGCGCCGTTTTCGCACCGTGGCGCGGCCGGTTTCTTTGACCGCTTCAATCACCCATGCCATGGGAATGTTTTTGCTAAAAGCACCCATGGAGTCAGGGTAATTAAATTCCGCAGTAGCTTGGAGTTCACGAGAAAATTCAGACATAAAAAACCGGCCTCAGATGATTGTCTGAGGCCGATTATGACTTATCTCAGTTGGCTTAAGCGAGCGGTATTACGGCTATGCCGGGGG
>NZ_NITZ01000074.1 GCF_002632615.1 Xenorhabdus miraniensis | reverse complement strand
TATATTATTCTTGTTTGAAAAGTTTTCGCCTGTCGATATGGTAATAGAAACTGGTTTTACTCCAATCAAGTTTTGTAATTTTGATGAAATAGAGGAGGCCCAATATGGTTATGGTTGGATCAAAGATCCAGATGGAATAATAAAAAATCCTAATTGGCCAGATAATAATTTAGTATTTATGGATGATATTGGTGGGGGAAAACCAATTATTGCTTTACTAGATAAACAAGATATACCTGTTTATGCTAATTATGACTCTGGGAAACCATTTAAAATATCTGATTCATTAGCTGATTTTTTCATTTCATTATCAAAACTAATAGAGATAATATATGGTGAATTTGATATTTTTGAAATTTGTGATGAAGATGATGAATTGAAACCAGAGTTTGTTGAAATGATTACTAAGGAAATTGAGCCATTAATAGGTGCAGATAATTTTGGGAATTTCTTTGACTATTTTTATGGTTAATAAGCGCAGTTTCGCACAATAGCTATATTAGAAAGCCGGAAAGATTCCTGTGATCTGCCGGCTTTTTGTTATCATCCCGCCTGATAATCCCCAATCAATTCCCGCATCCGCAGCTTAATCTCACTGAGCTGGTCTTGCTGGCGCTGGTACTGTTGCCTGATATTGCGGGTGTCGTCGCTGTCAGGAATGAGCACAATGCAGCCATCCATAATCTTGACGGTGAGTGTCCCACCAATCTCAAATCCGGCCTGCTTAAGCCATTGCCCTTTAAGATGTATCGCAGGCGGGGCGTTGGCTTTGTCATTTTGCGGCACGTATCCCACGGTGTAATAACGTTCTGTTTTGGCGGCTTTATTTACCGCCCGGTTTTGCTTAGAATGCGCCTTAGCCATGCTCAACTCCTTAATAGTTGCTTATGGTCAGCGGGGTTAAAGTGTTGGTAGCACTCTTTCCCCGCGTTAAATAAAAGAATAGTTTTTACCTTGCCAGCGCCTGTAACTGCTTCTTGGTTAAAAAGGCATCCAGCAACTTCTTAATCACTTCCTTATCTTCTTCCGGTAATTGTTCCACGGCCTGAAACTGCCGCAGTAACTCCCTGTCTTCAAAGCGGGCTTTCGCTGCTTCGGTCTCTGCCCCTTCCAGCAAATAATCACTGCTTACCCCGAGCACATCCGCCAGACGTTTTAACGTATCACTGCCCGGCCGTGAGGTGCCGCGCTCAAAGCGGCCTATGTGGGTGTAATGCAGTTCGGCCAGCTTGCCCAGTTCAGACTGGGAGAGGCCTTTTTGTCTGCGCAGTTCCCGCAAACGTTGTGCAAATCCGTTCTCTGTTGCCGCTGCCATATCAAGCACCTCTGTCATTATTGCGGTCTCAAATGTAGCTATGTTGCCGTAATTATGACTCATCTTCCATGCTCCGGTGCGTTGATATGCGCTTTACATGCTTGACATAATAAAGCCTTGAGGCTAACTTATCAAGCATCGATGCTTTATTAAAAAATATTTTGTAAGGATATCTGATATGGCTCGCATCCCGGAAGCAGAATTACAGCACCTGAAATCCGC
>NZ_NITZ01000073.1 GCF_002632615.1 Xenorhabdus miraniensis | reverse complement strand
AACAGATTTCCCCAATGGTACATAGCGGATTGCTTCACGGTTTGGATAAATTCGAGCGGTTTTTGGCTGCCTGATTTATCCAAAGATGTAAATTTAGGGCGAGTTTGGTTATGCTGTGTATTAGCCATTATCGTTACTCCAATTAACGGTTATTGGTCAGACGCCCTGTATGTGTTGCGAGCACTATGGGGCGTTGTTTTATTTGGTTACTAAAATTAAAATGGTCATTATCATGTAATTTAAAATATCCCTAGGTAATTACCATGTCAACACAAAAAGAAAAGCGATCTCCCCAATACCAAATGAGATTGACGGAAGAATTCAGACAACAACTTGAAGAACAAGCAAAAACCGATGGTGATGCTTCTCTTGCTACATGGATCAAGCGCATACTCCGTAAAGAACTCCAATCACGCGGCATTGAACCCAAAGGTTGAACCAACCGACAGTTAATCAGGAGGATAGCTCCCATGCCGCTATCCTTTTGTTGTTTAAATAATAATTGCAAAACTTGCATATCTCTTAATGAAAGAATTATCTGCATTGTGAACTAATGCACCAAAATTCAGGCCAGTACTTTATCAGGCACGAGACTCAGCAATCCGTTGATCTACCCAGCCATCAATTTCTGATTCAACAAACGCCACCGAACGAGGGCCGATTTTGATTTGTTTCGGGAATTTATCTTCTTTAATAAGCCTGTAGATCCATGCCTTGCTGTAGCCTGTTCTGCGCTGAACTTCTGGCAGGCGAATAAGACTTTCTTTAGATGTTGTAATTGTTGGCATGTATACCCCCTGTTATCGAATCCTTGAAATGCCTTGGTAGACGTTATTTGATGACAGAGGATTATTTAAAAATTCTGTTTAATTGAAAGTGTAAACTACTTATGCAATTTATAGAATTAATTGCCACTTATTGACTGGATAAAAAACAGACTCTTGTGCCACGGGCACACTTGAATGAAAAGCCATCAAAGGTATAGCTATAATATCAAAGATGAGTTGAACTAAATACATATAACATATTGAATTTAATTTATATTTTTTAATATTGCTTTTATTGTGTAAAAAACAAACTTTGTTGCCCCGGACAACAAAGTTTAAAAAAGCGTCATATTTATGGTTGCGATAACAAGATTAACTGTACTAAGGACAAAATAAAGAATTGACAAAATTAGAGTGCGTGATTTTATCTGTTTATGTATTGTCTGAAAAACAGGCTATATTGGCACTGCCAGCAAAGGATAAAAAATCACCATATAATAATTGTTATACTATAAATCGTGTGAAAAGTAGCCTCTGTTGGCAGTGCCAACAAAGTCCAAAAAATAATCATACACTCAGTACGTTCTGGATATTATTCAATATTATTTCCGACGTTTTTTCGCAAAATCATACGGTGTGATATGCTTTTCCCGGTTGGCATCCAGATAATCGGCCCACCACTGAACCATCAGTCGCCGTTCATCCAGATGCTTAGACGTGTGAATATAGGCGGCTCTGACGTTTTTTCTTTCTACATGGCTTAACTGGCGTTCGATGGCGTCATCGTTCCATAATCCTGATTCACCCATCGCACCG
>NZ_NITZ01000072.1 GCF_002632615.1 Xenorhabdus miraniensis | reverse complement strand
GCAAGTGCGTAATAATGTCTATTTTCCGAATGCGAAAACGTTCCGTGAAACCCTTCGTCACTTTTTTCATGTCACTTTGCCAGAAAAAGCGAAAGAACTGACGACGCGGCTGACTGACAACTTTCAGATTTTAATTCCTGCATCTTCAAGTTAGATTGGTATAAACTCAATCACTTACCATTATCTCTTCAATTTATTAACAGCGGCTTCTCCAGCTTTACCACCTGCTTGTTTGGATTCAGTTGTTCCTTTTTGCATACCATTTTCTAATGTGCCACCAATTTTAATTCCAGCCCATGAAAGTGCCCCCATCCAAACAGCAGGTAACACAAGAAACATCGTTCCCATAACAAAATTTATAATAATATCGTCTGAAGTATTTTGTATTCCTATCATATTCCAGCGGCTATGAGTATCTGAATCATACAATGCACTAATAAGCCAACTATCCAACCAATGTGCTAATTCCCACCAAAACGTTAAAAAATTCAATGCAAAAATTACAAAAGTTAACGTGATTGCAGTTTTAAATTCGTAAGCTGAAAACATCAATATCATGGGCAACATTACATATATTGCCATCAACAACAGCGCTTGAATCATTGGTAATGATTACCTCATAGCATCTAATGCCGGAAATATAGCAAATGATCCCAACGCCTGCCCAACTAAAGCCCCCGTGCGAGTCGCTGTACTAAATGACTTTTCATAATGATGAGAGTTTCATATTTCCGGTAATGATATTAATTTATTGAATCGTTTATAGTATGCCTATTTGGAGAAGATTCAGATGGCAAAGATTGATGTAGCTTGCCCATCTTGTTGTGCCATTAAAGGAATCCATCGTAATGGGCGATCTCGGTCCGGTCATCAACGCTACCTTTGCCAATCCTGCCGTCACTCCTGGCAACTTGAATTCACTTATGCCGCATGTCGTCCCGGTACACACGAACAAATCGTCGATATGGCTATGAACGGCATGGGATGTCGGGCGACTGCGTGTGTCATGGGCATTGGTCTGAATACAGTCCTCCGCCACCTAAAAAACTCAGACCCCAATCCGTAACAAACATCATTGCTCCCGGCACTGAAGTCAGTGTTTGCTGTGAAATGGATGAACAGTGATCATACGTGAAGTCAAAGAAGAATCCTCGTTGGCTCTTTTATGCTTACGACCGGAGCAGACGAAAAGTGATCGCTCATGTTTTTGGACCAAGAACAAAAAAGACCTTGATACGTTTGATGGCGTTACTGGCTTCTTTCAATATTGGGGTTTATATGACTGATGGCTGGAAAAGCTATGAAAAAACGCTGATGGGAAAACTGCATGTGGTTAGTAAGCGTTATACCCAACGCATAGAAAGACATAACCTGAATCTTCGCCAACATTTGGCAAGGCTGACTCGCAAGACGTTGTCTTTTTCAAAATCGATTGAAATGCATGACAGAGTCATTGGATATTATCTGAACATTCATCACTATCAATAAATTGGAATCATGACCCAGAGTTAACGAAAGATATGCTCAGAAGTAACTATGTGATAAGTAACCCGAATTCCGTTTAAGCCGTCATTGGAAAATCGTCTTCTGAGTAGAACACTTTCAGTGATGGCTTCTTCCATTTAAGGCAGTAAGCAATCACCCC
>NZ_NITZ01000071.1 GCF_002632615.1 Xenorhabdus miraniensis | reverse complement strand
TCGTTAGTTTCATCTGCTTTTAAAACCCATTTATCAAATTCCTTATTTTGATATCTCATATGGTTATTGGTATTACCTGACGTGAAAATATCCAAGAAGCTGATCGGGCTATTATAATCGGCATTCCATGCGTATCTTGTCAGTTCAAAATCACCTTGAGCCATACTGGCACTCTGTGTTTTAGATTCTTGATTTTGTAAAACAACTTTCACACCAAGATTCTTTCTCCACACTGAGCTGGCAGCAATGGCTATTTTTTTATGGGCTTCGGAAGTGTTATACAACAAGGTAAGCTTAAGCCGGTTCTTTTCATTAAAACCAGCCTCACTCAGTAACGCTTTGGCCTTTTCAATACGCTGCTCCTGTGTCCATGAGGCATATTCAGGATGCTTTAAATGAATCCCCCCTGTGCCTGGAAAAACCACATCATAAGCGGGTTTTTGGCCATTCCCCAATACCTTATCAGTAATAATGTTCCTATCTACGGCTAAAGCCAGTGCCTGTCTGACCCGAACATCATTAAATGGCGGCGTTTGTGTATTAAACAGATAATAATAGACCCCCAGTATGGGTTTAATATGGAGTTGATCACCAAATTTTTCCTTAACCATTGATGAGAATTCCGATGGTCCACCATTGGATATATCAATCTCACCTGTCATATAGCGGTTAAGATCGGCTTTATAATCTGATAATGGTAAGTAAGTAACTTTGTTAATTATGGTATTTTTATCATCCCAATAATAAGGATTTCTGACACCGACAATTTTCTCATTCACAACCCATTCAGAGAGTTTAAAAGGCCCATTACTGACAAAATTTTGTGGCTGCGTCCATTTAATACCATATTTTTTGATAACCGCTTCACTGACGGGAGACATCGCAGGATGCGCCAGCATTTGCAGAAACCCTGCTTTTGGCCTTTCCAGTGTAATTTCTATCGTTGCATCATCCAATGCTCTTACACCCAGTTCTTCCGGTTTTTTCTTACCAGACAGTACATCACGGGCATTCACAATCTTAGCTTGTATTAGGTAGCTACCATAAGGAGAAATAGTGTCGGGCGTGACCAACCGCTGGAAAGAAAAGACCACATCTTGAGCCGTAATCGGTGTACCGTCAGACCATTTAACGCCTTTTCTCAAATGGAAAATCCATGTTTTATTATCTTTGTTTTCCCAACGTTCAGCCAAAGCGGGAATAATATTTTCTTCTTTATCTGTATCAACTAAACGCTCGAAAAAATCCCGCAAAATATCAAATTCACTGCTACCTTCAGATTTATGTGGATCTAAAGAACCGGGCTCAGAGAAATTATTACGGGTAATTTCTTGTTTATCTGCTAATTGAACATTGGGAGGAACAATAGCAGCATAAGAGAAAGTGATACTTCCTAATATTAAGCTAACAGAACAGGTTAATAATCTGGTTATTTTATTTTTTATCATCATTACCAGCATTTTCTGCATATTAGTGATCTCCATAACTGTTTTTATTATTAAATAATCATTACATAAATTACTATTACCTTATAACCATTACTGATACAGACATTACCACTTTGAGTTATCTCTTCGAGTCATTAGAATTAGATTTAAACTTAAAATTGACGCAAATGCAGAAGTGCAACGCTAATTATTAGCGTTGCACTTTTGATC
>NZ_NITZ01000070.1 GCF_002632615.1 Xenorhabdus miraniensis | reverse complement strand
GCTTGTGGTTCAGCGAACCTAAGCAGCAGGTGCCGGATAATCACGGGTAATTCGGTCGCGATTTTATCCCGCAGGAGTGGGTCGCGTTCGTTTTCTGGCACGACTTCGGAAAAGTTGAAGATTACCCGACGCCGAGACACTCCACCACTGCGATCACTGAAACTCATAGCATTATTGTTTACTGCCAGCACTACAGCAGGAATACGGGTTGAATAGGGTTGTTTATGCTTCGGATCAATGGCCACTTCATCACCGCCAGTAATGGCCTTGATGCCGGAGCCATCACCCACATAGCGAGTTTGGTCTGGCAAGATAATCAACGAGTATCCGACAATCAACGCCCGTTCACGTGTGTTTTCCAGTGCGGCCATATTGGCGGAAACGGTGTTGCCTTTACCTGCCAGCATCGAGCAGATTTCAGCAAAGATACTCTTTCCACTACCTCCAGCACCGGTGACTTCCAGAAAAAGCTGCCAGTCATAGCGGTTCGCCAGAACCATAAACAGGGCTGCCAGTACTCGATCAAATTTGTTTTCACAGTTAGCTGTTGCCCTGTTCAACCAGCCCCAGAATTGCGGCGCATAATCTTGCAGGGTTTTCCCCCGGAACGGGTGAATTGAATTCAACATCACTGGCAAGCAATAGCCAATCATGTTTGCGATGAGGCCGGAACTGACAGCTTTTCAGGTCAAACACGCCGTTATTGAACCCGATTAAGTAGCGTTTTGGTGGTTGCATCATGGGAAGCTGCAATTTCAGTGCATCTACGGCAGAACTAATACCATGCGGTGAATACGGTTGTTTCTCTTCCATAAAGGCCGCGACCATTTCCCGTTTTAAATCACGGTCACTGACCGGACGCCAGACAATACCATCATAATGATGGACGGTTTCTGAAGCACCATCCAGCGCTAAATCACCGTTATAACGCTCCAGTAACACCTCTCCACGTTGGCTGGCTCCCATCTGGCATAATGTCAGTTTCGAAGGCTCGGTATCATTGGACTGAGTGGCTGATTTTTTCTTGACGGGTACTGGTTGATAGAGCTCTTGAGAAAAAGCCTGCTTTGCTGCATCAATGCCATGCTGCTGACGATAATCATCCCAATCCGCTTTGTATTCCGTTGGTGGCAACGTAATCCAACCGTTCACTGCAAGGGCTGCTTTTTCTGCTGAGATCTTACCGATATTGACTTTGGGTTTGCCGTTCTTATCCAGTTCGTCGGGATGATGCCAGTCGTTGTCTGCTGCCAGAATAATTTTCGTGTCTGACCAATGTTCACGAACTGCTTTAGCAACAGAAAGCAAGTTGCCTGCATCCAGCGCCGCCAGAACAGTTCCTTTATAGAGTTGGTTAACCGTGAGTGCCGTGGCGTAACCTTCGGTAATAATCACTGTGTCAGGGTGTTCGTTCAGCTCTGATGGAGCGATAAATGCGCCTTTCTTCTGACTGCCGGGAAAGAGTTTTTTCTCGCCATTCGGTTTGATAATCTGTGCACCTGTGACTTTTTTGTCCAGTGTTGCAAGTCGCAACACTGCTGAATTATCGGACAGCAGCCGCTGATTAGGGCAATCCAGCCCCTTTGCAGTCAAATAAGGAGACTGCCCGGCAACAGTCTGCGCCATCAGTGCTGCGACTTTTTCGGCAATTGGCTGTACTGGATAAGTGATTGCTTTGGCGGGTTTAAGTTCTGGTAAAGGCAATGCCAGTGCATTCGCAACCACTTTCGCTGCTTCAAAAATCGAAATTCCTTTGGTTTTTGCCACTAAATCCAACCCATCACCATAATTCGGGATATCACATTGGCGACAGTGCCAGTTGCCATGATGATGGTCGTCGATGAAATGGAAACGGTCGGTACCGCCGCAAACAGGGCAAGCACCATGTTTACCCTTTGCTGGGATCTCAATGCCACAGGCAGGCAACAGATTTCCCCAATGGTACATAGCGGATTGCTTCACGGTTTGGATAAATTCGAGCGGTTTTTGGCTGCCTGATTTATCCAAAGATGTAAATTTAGGG
>NZ_NITZ01000007.1:160912-211570 GCF_002632615.1 Xenorhabdus miraniensis | reverse complement strand
TATTTTGGAAAATCCGGCATTCATGCCTTTTAATTCCGGTATGCGATGAAAAAGCGATGAGTTTATTTTTTTCCTAAAAAAACAAGAAAAAGTCATACACAATAAGGTCATTTATTGGTGAGTGCAAAATTGATCTTATTTTTTGTATTGAGAGTTTTTAGAGGTTCCCTTTAATATATGCTTAGCGACATAATTTTATATTTCTAACATATTCATTTGGTGCAACCCAAGATTTTTTACTACATGTTAAATACCCAAATGACTTCAATTTATAATCAGTATATAAAGAAATTGGAAAACTTAAGACAAAGACGACAAAGAACATTCTTGTGAAAATTTTGAAAAAACGATTAATAAATGACTTGGGCTTACTTATAAAACAAATCAAAATAACAGAAAAAAACATATGAAAAGCTATAGGAAAACCAAAGCAAAAAAGAAAAACCCTCCATGAGAAATATACTTTCTCATCCAAATAAATTAACGAAAAAAGATCTCGCCAGGAATCAAAAACAACAAATGACAAAACTAACAAACAAAGAAAAGATATTAATACATAAAATATCTTTTTCCAAAAAGGAACATCTAGCAAACCTTTACCATTCATAACATTTGACATATGTAAGCCTTATTATTAAATTTGACCCATACTAAAACCTTTGATTAAATTATCTTTTAACCTATCAATATTTTCTTTTTTCTTAAATTTTCTACAACTTTGTTAGTTATTCCATAATCATTATCTAAAGCATACAAAATCGCAGCAATAGCTAGACCAAGCACGAAAAGCCCAACACTAATACCAACTATGCTTGCCCCTATAGCCAAAAGAGGAGCAGTTACAACCTTTCCAATAACTAAAGTTGCCAAGATAGTAATAGCTAATTTAGCCACATCAACTGTAACATTACCTAAAAAATCAGCAAGGGCATATTCATCCTTCATAATCCATTCAATGGCTCTATAAGCAAGGGAGAAATATATACTATGTTTAATTCCCCCTAATATACCATTTACGATACCTTTTGAACCAATTCCTATTTTTAATATTTTAGGATTGTCAATACGATAATCTGAACCTGTAATAAATTTTCTAACGCTTTCTTTACCTGTTATTTTTATATAAGTAACACCTTTGACTTTATACTCTCTAGCTTTAACACCAAGACTTTTGAACTCATTAATTACTTTAACCAACCCAATAGATTCAAGCATATTCCCAAAAAAAGAAGATGCTGGATCAGTACATGCAAATACCTTATCTTTCCATGCCTTATGTTCGCCATCTTTACATAAGTAAGATTTTAAAAAACCAGCTGCTTCCTCTAGCGTTATTAGAGCATGATGTTCTTCATTTTCATTTAGCTTACTTTCAAGCTCAGAAAATTGTTTTTTTCTATACTCTTTCATATGAGTAAAAGGTTTTAATGTTCCATTATCAAAAACTAACTCCCCATCCATAAACTCATCTGATAATCTTCTACTCATTTAACACCCCATAAAATTATATGGCATGATTATTTATTAATATTTTGCCTTATATCTTATCGGATTCAGCCATTTTTTCTTTAGATTTCCTGAAATATTGGGAACTGGCTCAAGTTTCCCTGTCGGGGTACGGCACTGCATTTTACAGCTTCGCTTCCACTGAGCCAAGTATATTAAATTCCCCAAAACAGGCTGGCGAGAGCCCCCATGCAAGAGCTACAACTGCATATGATGTCTGCATTTAACCAGTTTGAACGTGCATTAATTCGGGAAAGACAGACCGAAAGGATCGCAGCTAAAAAACAGCGCGGAGAACGAACAGGCAGACCGCCTGCGGATATCAATAAACTCTCTCAGATAGACGCGCTAAAGACGAAAGGCATTAAGTTAAAGCTGGCCTGTGATAATGTAGAGTTCGCACAGCTCAACTTACAGAATTTAAAAGCCGTTCTGGCTGAATCTATTGCACAAGCTGATCGTGGCGAATTGCATAGTATTGATGATGTATTTGTACCGTTGACGGTTGGTGAACTTGAGGGTAAGGCTTAGGGATGAGTGTCCGGTTTACTAAGAAGGCCAGAGAGCATATTCGTGCAATAAAGCGCTATTCTCATCCGGTTCTCACTAGACCCATGCCCACACTTTATGCTCTCTATACTGAACAAATGAGGTATGCGATGAATATATCTTTTACTTCTACAACCTTCCCAGATGATTACCGCCAAAAAATCCGCCAGATGAAACAGGTCATGCGCAATCAAATAGGCGATGTTGAAAATTTATTCAATCAAATCTGTGACAAAATAGAAAAAGAACTCATTGCTGCGCGGGAAGATGAAAAAACCACAGGTAGTGCTTGGCCTGAAGTCCACTGGCGTGATTTGGCCGAAAACCGAGTTCTGACAGAAACCATACAAAAAATTAAACGCCGTGGGTGTTTGATTGTCAGACAAAATTTTCCCCGTGATACCGCGCTTGCATGGGATAAATCCATGCTTGATTACCTTGAAGGAAACCATTTCGATAGTGTTTATCAAGGCACCGGCGATAATTATTTCAGCAACCTGAAAGCCTCTCGCCCGGAAATTTATCCCATTTACTGGTCGCAGGCACAGATGCAGGCCCGACAAAGTGAAGAAATTGCAAAGGTACAATCTTTTCTTAATCACCTGTGGAAATCTGAATCTGGCGGAACGCGTTGGTTTGAACCTGATGTCAGCATGATCTATCCTGACCGTATTCGCCGCAGGCCACCGGGTACGACATCCAAAGGGCTTGGCGCTCATACAGATTCCGGCGCTTTAGAGCGTTGGCTACATCCTACTTATCAAAAAGTATTCAGACATATTTTCAATAACCGATTTGCGGAATACGATCCCTGGGATGCCGCGCATCGTCCAGATATGAATGAATACGAACTGGATAACGTCACCCGATGTTCAGTTTTTCGCACTTTTCAGGGGTGGACAGCGCTGTCAGATATGGCGCTCAATCAGGGACTTCTGCATGTTTTACCCGTGCCAGAAGCGATAGCCTATTTGTTGTTACGGCCCTTGCTCCATGATGTGCCCGAAGATGAACTCTGTGGCGTTGCTCCCGGCAAAGCACTGCCAACTAGCGAAAAATGGCACCCTCATCTCGCCCGTGGGCTATGTAGTATTCCATCATTACAGGCCGGTGACTCTGTTTGGTGGCATTGTGATCTCATCCATTCCGTTGCTCCTGTGGAAAATCAACAAGGCTGGGGGAATGTCATGTATATCCCTTCTGCTCCTCTGTGTGACAGAAATCTGGCTTATGCGCATAACGTTGCAGAATCACTTGAGAAAGGCACATCTCCGGCAGATTTCCCCCGTGAAGACTATGAAATAAACTGGAAAAGTCGCTTCACTGCCGCTGACTTAAGCCCTATTGGCCGGCGTGGCCTTGGCTTAGAATAAACCGCTTACCTAACGCTGGTGCCGTTGTCGGTGTTAGGTATCTCAACAATATCCATATATTTTTATGCGGCCTTTATGCCCAACCTTGTGTAAAATCCCCTCAATTTGAGTTTTGATCGGTTCATTAGGAAATATACCTATAGATTTCAAATTGCCGCACAGCTAACAAAGAAGCAACTTGAAAGATGAAAGGAATAGACCATTTCGTAAGACTTAAGGAGATACACCATGACAACTTATGCTCTGGTAGGCGATATCGGTGGCACAAATGCACGTCTGGCATTATGTGATGTGGATACCGGGCAACTAAGCGCAGTCGAATTCTATCCTTGTGCGGATTATCCATCACTTGAAATCGTTATCCGCCATTATCTGGAACAACAGAACTGCAAAATCAAAGATGGCTGCATCGCTATTGCCTGCCCAGTGACGGATGATGTCATTAGTATGACCAACCACAGTTGGCGTTTTTCCGTCAGCCAAATGAAAGCGTCTCTGGGATGGGAGCGTTTTGAAGTGATTAACGATTTCACCGCCGTTTCTCTCGCGATCCCGGTCTTAGGTACAGATGACGTCATTCAGATTGGCGGAAAACAGCCCCAGGCTAAACGCCCTATTGCTGTTTATGGTGCAGGAACCGGACTGGGTGTTGCCCATCTTATTCATACTGGAACCCAGTGGATGAGCTTGCCCGGTGAAGGGGGTCATGTAGATTTCGCGCCGGACAGCGTGGAAGAAGATCATATGTTGAGTGTATTACGAGAAGAATATGGTCATGTTTCTGCTGAACGTATCCTTTCCGGGCCCGGTTTGGTAAATATTTATCGTTCGCTGATGAAACTTAACGATCAGCCAGCGGAAGATCTGACTCCCAGAGAGGTTTCCGAGCGTGCGCTAAGTGGAAATTGCCCTATCTGTAAGCAGGCGTTAGCGCTTTTCTGTACGGCTTTGGGACGTTTTGGCGGCAATCTGGCACTGAATATTGGTGCATTCGGCGGTGTTTATATTGCAGGTGGCATCGTCCCACGTTTCCTTGATTTCTTCCAAAAATCGGGATTCCGTCAGGGATTTGAGAACAAAGGCCGATTTACAGATTATTTGCAGGATATTCCTGTATATCTGATTACCCATGATAAACCGGGATTATTGGGTGCCGGTTCTTATATTCGCCAGTCTCTGGGTAAAACGATTGGTTAAATAACGTCTATATATTCTTATGGTTGCTCATGCTGTTTGTTTGATTTTCTCGCAAGATTTAAACGACATTTAGCATGGGCAATCTTATTCCAAGGTACCCCTATTCCATACCCAAATGATAAATATGATAGCCATGTTTTTAATTCTTAGTGTTAATGACATGAATGTCAGTGTTCATAAATTATTCTAACTGATAGACTCCAATAAAAACCTTTTGGAGTTCATGATGAATAAATTACCTGTAATTGTTGGTTTGGGTGGCATCAATGCAGCAGGAAGAAGTTCTGGATTCCACGGCTATAAACGCATTGTGTCAGACAGTCTCAAAGATGAAACAATGCAAAACACATGGGCTGACTTATGCAATCGGATGGGAATTAGCAAAGAGTCAGAACCTATTACAGCAGCCCATATTGAACGCGCCAAAAACGGGACATTGATAAGACGAATCACGCAGTTCAATCCCCAGAAAATACCAAAAAACCGAATAATCACTGATATTGAAAATCATTCAGAAAGATTATTGAAGACCATATATACATCTCTTTCTGTCACTAGCGCAGGGCAATTACCAGAGGGATTTGAAATTGGTGATTTATATAACGCCAACCACCACCCACGCGGCTTACGCTTAACTGTTTATGGTGCTTCGGATTTGTTAAATTCGCTTGGAATGTCATGGTCAGATATTACCTCCTTAGTAGAGCCTGATCAGATTTCGGTTTATGCCAGCAGTGCACTAGGTCAAATAGATCAATTTTCAATGGCAGGGTTAATCGGCAATCCATTGAATGGTTCACGTGCCAGTTCCAAAATGCTTCCCCTTTCTCTGCCAGATATGCCGGCTGATTTCGTTAATAGTTACATTATCAACAACCTTGGTACGACCGCCGCGAGTTTGGGAGCCTGTGCAAGCTTTCTCTATAATCTCAAACAGGGTATCAATGACATTAAACAAGGCAAGGCCAAGGTTTGTTTTATTGGGTGTGCTGAAGCGCCTATTATCCCCGAGGTCATTGAAGGATTTAAGGCTATGGGAGCACTTGCTGAAGATCACCAACTCTGCAAGCTTGATGGAACCGATATCGTTGACCATCGTCGTCCCAGCCGCCCATTTTCAACCAATGTCGGGTTTACCCTTGGAGAATCAGCACAATTTGTGTTGCTTATGAGTGATGATTTGGCCTTGCAATGTGGTGCGAATATTCTTGGTTCTGTGCCGGATGTTTTTGTTAATGCGGATGCGAATAAAAAATCAATCTCTTCACCGGGAATAGGCAATTACATCACCATGATGAAAGCCGCCTCCCTTGCCCATCATTTATTGGATGGGAAATTGCAATATTCTTACGTGCAGGCACATGGAACCGGAACACCGCAAAACAGAGTCACCGAAAGCCATATCATTAATGAAGTTGCTAAAGTTTTTGGACTCAATAATTGGGATATCACCGCCATTAAAGCACATCTTGGACACTCCATTTCCGCCGCCGCAGGAGATCTATTAGCTAATGCTTTAGGTGTTTGGCAATATGGCTGGCTCCCGGGAATTACGACGATTGATCACATTGCCGAGGATGTGCATACCTCCAATCTGAATATTTTAATGCGGGATAAGTTTGTTGGTGAACGTGGTGAAGATATGAAAGCCACTATTCTTAATGCAAAAGGATTTGGCGGTAATAACGCAAGTGCCGTTGTTTTATCTCCACAAAAAACCATGCAAATGCTGAACAAAAAACACGGCGACGCTTCCATCAGTACCTATTACAAACACAATGAAATAGTTAAACGCAGAAGTGAAGAGCAAGATCAGGCAATTTGTCGCGGTAAAGAGTCTGCTATTTATAACTTCGGTAATGCCGTGCTGCAAGGATCAGATATCCAGCTTTCACGTCAGGAAATAAGATTTAATGGAGTCAAACAATCTATAAGGATGCCTAATGCTGATGAGTTTAGTGAGTTTTTATGAGAGGGGGATTTTTAATTGTTAGATTAAGATGAGGTATTCGTTATAATTATTCTAACTATTGGAGTCATGAACTACCTGATAGAAGGTGTAGACTGAAATAATTTAATCTGACAGCCCACAATAATGGGGGAGCTGTCAGATTAAATTTAAACTACTACAAATCAATTAATCTCTACCTATACAGATTGATACTATCCCTAATTTCTTTAGCTGCCTGCCTTGCTTTGTCTGCAAAATCAAATTCATTCTGTGAAGCATAAATAATAGAGCGAGAACTACTTATTATTAATCCTTTTCCATCTTCGTTTTTTCCATTAATTACCAAGTCCTTAATTAATCCACCTTGTGCGCCAACTCCAGGAACTAAGAAAACAATATTTTTTGCTATTTTCCGAATTTCCGTCATCTGAGTAGGCCAGGTTGCGCCTACTACAGCAAGACAATTATTATTATAATTCCATTCGTTAACTATCAAGGACGCAACCCTCTTATATAATGGTTCACCATCAACAAGTAAATCTTGGATATTTACTGCTCCGGGGTTTGATGTCCGACACAGCAATATAATGCCCTTGTCTTTATAATCTAAAAATGGTTTTAAGGAATCGAAACCAAGATAAGGGTTAATTGTAACAGCGTCAACATTATACCTTTCGAAACTTTCCTTTGCATATTGTTCTGCAGTACTGCCGATATCACCCCGTTTTGCATCAAGGATGATAGGGATATCAGGATAAGTGGTTTTTATATAATTGATGATTTTTTCGAGTTCATATTCTTTACCAACTGATGAAAAATGGGCAATCTGTGGCTTGTATGCACATACTAAATCATGAGTAGAATCAATTATTTTCTTACTAAATTCATAATATCCATCTTTGGAGTTTCTATAACGTTTGGGTAATTTATCGTTTATGGGATCTATGCCGATACAAAGTAAAGAGTTATTTTTATCGGATGAATAGCTAATTTTTTCTACGAAATTCATAATTTCTCAACTATAAAAAATACTCAGAAATAATTACTGAGAAAATAACATGTTAAAGGATTCATTATAAAATTGCTCTTGGGAAAAATCAAACTCTAAGAAATCCCTAACATAATTGGGATCTGCACTTTTAATCTTTTCAAGGAATAATGATAATGCCTCCGTTTTATTTTCATTTCCAGTGAAACGATAATTTTGCTCAGAAAATTCGATAGGAAATTTAGGCCAATTTACCTGTTTGATAAAATGAAAAAGTTCTTTTTCTGCTAAATCCTCATCTAAAGTTCCATTTTCGAATTGTTTTAAAATATAAAAGGCGATTTTAACTAATCGTCATTTTTTCATTGTTATACCCCAGATAGGGATCTGTGTCTAAAATATCAAAATCAGGGTAACCAATATGATCTATGTTCTTATAAACCTTAGATAAAACACCTGTACGTGCAATTTGACTATCTAACATCCAAATGCCAGTTACATATAACAATCAATTGATTTAATCTCAATTAGTAATAAAAAAGCCCCTTTATACTAGGGGCTTATCTATCAAATTTTACATTACCTATCTAAGATCAACGTTGGGTAGGACACGTGCGCCCTGATAGGGTTAGCCGTTGTCCCCCCACCGAACCGTACGTGCATATTTCTATGCATACGGCTCTCCATTGGAACAAACAAAGGTTCTTCGGTCTGACAGTGTTCCTCTGTGAAGATCAACGTGACATGTCTGGCAGAGCACTAACGTTTTCCTGTTACGGGCAATCATCAGCTTCTTCCAGTTTTCTGTACCCGCTTTGATATCCTTGAGCTTCCTCACATGGTGGACTTCAAAAGGACCAGTTCTGATACCGCAATATTCACATTGGGACGCTGCCATCCTGTCCAGCAATTCAGTTCTGCCAGAGTATTTATGCGTGTTTGGCAATATATCCGGTGAACTGTATTTGGGCGCACTTCTGTTCTTGAGTCTGAATACTTCCAACTCATATATCTTTCCATTACGATTTTCCTGATAAACATACCTGCCATCCGCTTGCCTTAATCGCCGTGCAATTTTAGTGCGTGATGTCCGATGTTTACCTGCCAGCGTCTTATAAAGACTATTTTCCCATATCCAGTGCAACTTATTGAGATAGAGAACTGGTGCAAGATTGTAGTAATTCGCATAGCCTCGCATTTCAGCATTATACTGACTAATAATTTCATAGTCAGACATGTGCATCATTACTGGCCGACTAACGCTGTTACCATATCCGCCGTCGTAATTCCCATAACCGCGTAGAGAGCAGAATTTCTGGATTCTATCCCTCGGTACGCCCAGATGAATATGTTCCGTTATCGTACGTTTTACCGCATGAGTTTTACTTCCATCGGCATTAAGCCCTACAACACATTTGACCTGTTTGCTTTCACGGCGTGTTTTAATTTCATAACCGAGAAAAGTGAATCCTTTCTTTGGGTCAATAATGCCAGATTTTTCTTTTGATATTTCCAGATGAAGTTCAGTTTCAACAAAATCGACAACCTCTTTCATTATCTTTTTCGCCTCACTTTTACTTCCTGTCACACCAATTAGAAAATCATCAGCATATCGAACATACCGCATTCTTTTGAATTCAGCATCATCCATAATAACACTGGGTAGTGTGCGCAGTTTTTCCTCCAGTTCATCCGCTTCATGTTTCCATTTTTGGATTTTCTGCTCATCAGCAGGCATTCCAGAAGCGCCGAATCCTTGCCTGATCCATTTAATACGATTTGCCCGATTCTGTAGTGCTCTTTTGTATATGGGATTGGGTTTCCTTCGTTCTCCTTTGCCAAACTCTTTGATTTTATTCTTCATAAAATCATCAAGTTCATGGAGGAATACATTGGCAAGGATAGGGGAAATAATCCCACCTTGTGGTGTCCCGCTATGGGTGCCAAAGTAATGCCAATTGTCCAGATAGCCAGCTTTCAGGAACTTCTTGAGAAGCGCCAGAAATTTGTTATCAGCGATCCGCTTGCTCAAAAATTTCAGCAATAAATCGTGGTCAATATTGTCGAAGTAACCTTTGATATCAACATCACATACCCATTTTGTTCCTTTCCAACTGTTTCTGATTTCTTTTAATGCAGAATGACAGGAACGTTTTGGCCTGAATCCATAACTCCAGTCACTAAAGACCGGTTCATAGATTTCTTCCAATAACATTCTCATTATTTCCTGTATTAATTTATCATCTCCAGTAGGAATACCTAATGGGCGTTTCTTCCCATTTGGTTTTCGGGCATCTTTAGGTATGTATATGCGCCTACAAGGTTCGGGTTTATACGTGTTTGAGTTAATAGTTTCAATAAGACTTACGATCCTATTGACGCTCATTTCATCCATCGTATTATTATTTACTCCTCTCGTCATAGCTCCCCGATTGGAATAAATATTGGCATAAGCCTGTGCCCAAAGATCTTTATTGCTGCACATAATTTTATGCAGTTTCCTGATCTTATAACCTTGTATGCTGGCTTTGTTTATACCACTTAAAGCATTGAGTGTTCTCTGTGATAGCACTGACTATCGAACCTTGCTTCTTTTAGTATAGTTCCAACTGACTCCCTTCCCCCTTACGAATATAATTTCACCGATAATTACTTATCGATTTATATATATTTTTCAGATTGGCCAGCCAATTGCCACTCCATTACAGAGTTACGTTGGGTACTATGGAGTCTCCGTTACCTTATTGGTTAATTACTTAACCAACTTAGATAATCCCGTATTTCTTTGTAGTCAAGGTACGTCCCACTTAGGTTCCACTTACGTTCAATTACCACTCTCACCGAGCAGGTGCCAGTATTGTTGGATATAGCGGCCTTCTAATGATAACCACTATAAATATTGGTATGACTCCTGAATAACCGTGAGTCAAAGGCATCCCGAAACCCACTATGAACTATGATTCAACCAATCAGGCTTAACCATATGGGACTTGCAATGGCTGGCGCAAAGTAGGTTATTTCCCCGCAACCAGCCTTTTCCTGACATGCTGCACTCCCCTTCCTCTTTCAAGGTTCAAACCCATTACTGGATAAGGATAAGTCAGGCTTGCAATAGGCACTCCAACAGCCTATGATTAACTCAATAAATTAAATTAACCACTTGATTTACAAAGCAAAAACGGCGCACTCAGAATGGAATATCATCATCAAAATCCATTGGTGGCTCATTGCTCTGTGGAGCAGGAGACTGTGCCGGACGAGATGGAGCGCCGCCGCTGAATTGCTGAGATGCTTGTGGCTGCTGTGGTTGTCCCCAACCGCCGCTTTGTTGCATAGGAGCTTCTTGTCCTGCATTGCCACGGCCACCCAGCATTTGCATAGTGCCGCCAACGTTTACCACGATTTCAGTGGTGTAACGGTCTTGGCCGCTCTGATCCTGCCATTTACGAGTCTGCAAAGAACCTTCGATATAAACCTGAGAACCTTTACGCAGATATTCACCCGCAACTTCTGCCAGTTTGCCGAAAAGTACCACACGGTGCCATTCGGTTTTCTCTCTCATCTCACCGGTTTGCTTGTCACGCCAGCTCTCAGACGTTGCCAGAGTAATGTTTGCGACTGCACCGCCATTCGGCATATAGCGAACTTCCGGGTCCTGCCCCAAATTACCCACTAAAATAACTTTGTTTACGCCTCTGCTGGCCATTGGGAATACTCCTGATGAAATGAATTTTGCTAAAAACGAACTTCTCTAATTATAAACAAAGTAGTTTACCATGCGAGGATTAAGTTTAAACATAGTACCGTTATATTATACTTTGCGAAGCGTATCGTACTTTACATTGTCATGGTTTCAGCATGATTTCCCGTTAAATACTGTATATCCATTCAGCAATGTTTGTGCAATAATAACGCGTTTACAAATTTTGCACTGTCAATAATCTGGGAAATGGTATATGGATAACATCGAAGTTCGGGGCGCCCGCACCCATAATCTCAAAAATATCAATTTGATAATTCCCCGTGACAAGCTGATAGTCATTACCGGACTATCTGGCTCTGGCAAGTCATCGCTGGCTTTCGATACCCTGTATGCGGAAGGTCAGCGTCGCTATGTTGAATCACTCTCTGCGTATGCCCGCCAGTTTTTGTCATTGATGGAAAAGCCCGATGTCGACCATATTGAGGGGTTATCCCCCGCCATTTCTATTGAGCAAAAGTCTACTTCCCATAACCCGCGTTCTACGGTCGGAACGATTACTGAAATCCACGATTATCTTCGTTTACTGTTTGCACGTGTGGGTGAGCCACGTTGTCCCGACCACGATATCACACTGGCAGCACAAACTATCAGCCAGATGGTCGATAATGTTCTGGCATTGCCGGAAGGCCAACGCTTGATGTTGCTGGCTCCTGTCGTCAAAGAACGTAAAGGTGAACACACCAAACTGTTGGATAATCTCGCTGCACAAGGCTATATCCGTGCTCGTATTGATGGTGAAGTGTGTGATCTTTCCGATCCACCCAAACTCGAATTGCAGAAAAAACATACTATTGAAGTGGTTATCGATCGCTTCAAAGTACGTGCCGACCTCGCTCAGCGACTGGCAGAGTCATTCGAAACCGCGTTGGAGCTTTCCGGTGGCACGGCTGTGATTGCCAATATGGATGATGGGCAAGCCGAAGAATTGGTCTTCTCTGCCAATTTTGCCTGTTCAATTTGTGGCTATAGCATGAGCGAGCTGGAACCACGCCTGTTTTCTTTCAACAATCCCGCCGGTGCTTGCCCAACTTGTGACGGCTTAGGGGTTCAGCAATTTTTCGATCCTGATCGTGTTGTTCAGAATGAAGATATTTCCCTTGCAGGGGGCGCTATTCGTGGTTGGGATCGCCGTAATTTCTATTACTTCCAAATGCTGAGATCATTGGCAGAACACTATAAATTTGATATTGAAGCACCATTCAACCAGTTAAACCCAACCATTCGGAAAGTGGTTTTATTCGGCTCAGACAAAGAATCTATTGAATTTAAATACACCAATGACCGTGGCGATGTCACCGTTCGTCATCATCCCTTTGAAGGTGTTCTGCATAATATGGAACGCCGCTACAAAGAGACTGAATCCAGCGCAGTACGGGAAGAGTTGGCAAAATATATCAGCAATCGTTCTTGCGTTTCCTGTGAAGGAACCCGATTGCGCAAAGAAGCGCGTTTTGTCTTTATCGAAAATACTACGCTGCCACAAATTTCAGATTTCAGCATCGGACATGCGATGGCGTTTTTCCAAAATATCAAACTGAGTGGACAACGTGCGAAAATTGCTGAAAAAGTTCTGAAAGAGATCCATGATCGCCTGACATTTTTGGTCAATGTCGGGCTGAATTATCTGACGCTTTCCCGATCAGCAGAAACCCTTTCGGGCGGCGAAGCCCAACGTATCCGCTTAGCCAGCCAAATTGGCGCCGGCCTTGTTGGTGTGATGTATGTGCTGGATGAGCCTTCCATTGGTCTGCACCAACGGGATAATGAGCGTTTGCTGGAAACCTTGCTGCATCTGCGCAATCTGGGTAATACCGTTATCGTAGTCGAACACGATGAAGACGCCATCCGGGCGGCTGACCATATTATCGATATCGGGCCTGGGGCGGGTGTACATGGCGGCGAGATTGTTGCCGAAGGAACGATCACCGATATCATGGAAAGCAAGAAATCGCTCACAGGAAAATTCCTGAGCGGTGAACGCCAAATTGCGATCCCTGAACAGCGTGTACCAGCCGATCCAGACAAAATGCTGAAACTGATTGGTGCAAAAGGCAATAATCTGAAAAAAGTGACATTAAAATTGCCTGTTGGCCTGTTTACCTGTATCACGGGTGTTTCTGGTTCAGGTAAATCGACGCTGATCAACGATACGTTGTTCCCTATCGCACAGCGTCAGTTGAACGGAGCAACAAACATTAGCCCGGCGCCTTATATCGATATTCAAGGACTTGAGCATTTTGACAAGGTGATCGATATCGACCAAAGCCCGATCGGCAGAACACCTCGTTCAAACCCTGCGACTTATACTGGCGTATTTACACCAGTAAGGGAGTTATTTGCCGGTGTCCCTGAATCCCGTGCTCGTGGTTATACTCCGGGACGTTTCAGTTTCAACGTCAAGGGCGGACGCTGTGAAGCCTGCCAAGGCGATGGTGTAATTAAGGTTGAGATGCACTTCTTACCTGATGTTTATGTGCCTTGCGATCAGTGTAAGGGCAAGCGTTACAACCGCGAAACTCTGGAAGTCAAATATAAGGGCAGGAATATTAATGAAGTGCTGAATATGACGATTGAAGAGGCCCGGGAGTTTTTCGATGCAGTCCCAGCACTTGCCCGTAAACTGCAAACTTTGATAGATGTTGGCCTTTCCTATATTCGCCTAGGACAATCCGCAACAACACTTTCTGGCGGGGAAGCTCAGCGGGTAAAACTGGCACGGGAATTATCTAAAAGAGGTACAGGCCAAACGCTGTATATCCTTGATGAACCAACAACCGGTTTGCATTTCGCAGATATTCAACAGTTACTGTCCGTTTTGCATCAATTGCGGGATCAAGGAAACACCATCGTCGTCATTGAGCATAATCTGGATGTAATCAAAACCGCTGACTGGATTGTCGATCTTGGCCCTGAAGGTGGCAGTGGTGGTGGTGAAATATTGGTATCAGGAACACCAGAAGAAGTTGCTAATTGTCAGAAATCTCACACTGCTCGTTTTTTGAAGCCAATACTTGAACGTGATTAGTTTACTTCCTTAATTAAAATAATTTACTATCCTCCCCACACGGTGGGGAGTTTTTATCTGCCTTCAACCAAATTGTTGACCAACAAAACCCCATAAGTGCAAAAAATATTTTTTTGTAGCCAATCCAGACGAAATAACCTTTCGTGAATCAGTATCGTATTGTTGATCTAATATTATTACTAATCACACCTTTTCACGTATTAATGCCATAATGGCATAACATATGCTTTAAATTCATAATGGAGATTAAACATGTATATGTTTTTACCGTTCTTAGTCGCACTGGTTATCATTGCCACCGTCGTGACAGGCAAAAAAAAGCTGACGTATGCACTTTGGTTCGCTTTATTCATCATCACGATATTTTGGTTTAAATATCATGCCACTGATGCCTTGAATCTTTCTTTCTGAATCGGAGGCCACAATGAATAATACAATGTCAGCACCACGTAATATTAACCTAGCGATGGCCTTGAATATCCTTGGTCTATTCGGTATCAGTGTCGTTTTAATAGTCGCGTTTTATTACCAATTAGCACGTTTTGAACTCCCTTGCCCATTATGCTTATTGCAACGCGCGGGCATCATCATGATTGGTTTCGGATTTTTATTTAATATTTATTTTGGCATAAAAAATGGTCATTATAGCCTCTCAATACTTGGCTGTATTGTGACTGGGTTCGTTGCCATGCGTCAGGTTTCCCTTCATATCCTGCCGGGTGATACGGGATATGGTTCAACGTTCTTCGGATTACATTTTTATACCTGGGCTGCAATCCTATCTATTCTGACCATTATTGCCATCGCAGTTATCATGCCTCTGAAATCCGGCAATACTGATACGGCGAGATACACCCCACCAATATTAGGCAAAATTACCATGGGTTTGTTCGCATTGTTGATCGCGGCTAATCTGGTTTCTACCATATTGGAATGTGGCGGCGGACAATGTGACGACAACCCAACGTTCTATCAATTACTGCAAAAATAATCCTTTCATATTAAAGGCATAAGAATAGTAAGGCTGCGGTATTCCAGCAGCCTTCTAATTTCGTCAAAACTCTCAGAAGTACTTTTCGAGATTATCAGCTCAACATCACAGAATCGATAAAATAGCAAACTTCATGTGCTTCTTCAGGCGCAGGAACCTCCAGTTTATCAAGCATCCGATCCATCACCTTATCCGGTACCACATATTGGCGATTACTGTTCTGCTGACGCCAGCACTTATAATCTTGCTCAATATAAACAATCCGTACTCTGGCGTTATAACTCACAAACAACTTGACCAATTGCTGACGCATTTGTCCCGTCAAGTTAGTCGCATTCCAGATAAAATCTTGCCTGCTGCGTAGTTTTTCTCTGGCCTGCTGTTTCGCTTGCTGTACGACCCAACCATTAGCATTTTTATCTTCCGGATTAATTTGATGCGCACGACGAATCGCGTCCAGACTGATCACTGATATCCCCTTACCATGCTGTTGGATAAAGTGGTCTTTACCCATACCCGGCAATCCGCACAACAATGTCACTTGGCTACCGTAGTCATCATAAGGTTGATAGTCTGGATGTTCGCTGTCAGTGGAAAAGTAATGGAATCGTGCTCCACCAGATGAAAATGCCCGGGGCTTACGCCAGCAACCTTGCTCACGGCAATAAAGTTCAAACAGCTCAATACGCTCAAGTAACTCTTGCGAATCGTGACATGTGCGCCCCAATACATCGGCTTTTGCCAGTAAAGTCAGCAAATAAGTATCAACACGCAATGAAGCTGCCAATAATGCCTTTTGTGGGTTGGGCTTTTCCATTAACCACAAGGGCAACCCATGAAAACGTACAAGCGCAGCAATTTGTTCCCGTATTACAAATGGAGTAGGTATTTGCTGAAACAAAATTTGTCTGGCCGACAGCTCCCCTTTACGGGCATGTCCCGGAGAAATAATGCGTCCGTCCCAATCCACCCGCGTAGTGCTGCGTTTCTCTACATCGTGTAACAGCGCTGCTGTCCAGAGAATTTCCTGTTTTTCCGCCGTCAGTAAGGAATACTCCGGTAATTGTTCCAATGCAGCCAATACCATTTGGGTATGGATCGCAACATCACCTTCCGCATGATGGATGGGATCTTGTTGAACCCCATCCATATCAGCGATAAAAGAGAAAGCAGAGGATAAGTCATTCCACGATTTATTGTGGCTGAATAACCAACTCATTTCCTTTCTCCTTCCGTATTGCATTTATTCGAATTAGAAAGATGTTCGAAATATAGAGGTGCTCTTTGCCAGTTCCTCTTCCAATGGCTATCTGTTTTGACATGATTTTTTCGCACATATTTGAAGACATGATGTGGAAAATCAGTCACCAAATATTCTCCCGCATCGCGGCTAACAATGCCTTCCATTGAACATAATTTTTTGTTCTGTGTATCCCATGAAGAAAAACAACTTCCCTGCTTTGCCGTTTCAATAATGTTTTGCATAAATGCCGATTCATTTCTTATTTCAGGAATGTTTATTTCAGGCACAGTCGGAAAATCAAATAATGCCGCATAGAATTTGACTTCTTCCCAACTGAGCCAGATATCTTTAATACGCACAGCAAATGCGAAGAAATATTCTTCAAGATGGCGATATTCAATGGAGTGAATGGCATAAAGGTTTTCACCAAATATCTCAATATCACCTAAGTCACCTTTCAGCAATTGCCAACGCTGGCGAATTTGTTGAGTCCATGCCGATTGCGTTGGTGCGGCATGCGAACGGGCAAATACACCATATTTATTCAGGCAATTATTTTCACCGTCCAGCTTTTCCGTGTGAACAAGCTGCTTAATGTTTTGTATATCCTGCCACCAATGATGATTGATGCGATCGTCACTGGTCGTGCCTGGCGAGAACGGGTAATGGAACGTTCTACCATACTTTCTTGATTGCATATCCATAATGCTTTGACTCTTTTAATAATTATCGCAATAGCGCCTTTACGGGTTAATGTCCATCTTAATAACTGATGAAAGAGCTCAAGAGTAGGTATTACATTTTCTTTATTTCCATTCAGTTAATCTTTTGGCTTTAAAAGATTAAGTTAAATATTCAAGTGAATTAGATAGTAAGGTGAAAGGGAAGTGTCAAAAATTCAGGTAGCCACTATATTTAGGCGACCGTTATATTTAGGCGGCCACTATATTCAGTTGGTCACTATATAGTAAACCATCATTAATTGACATGGTGAACATACTTCAAGCAAAAATAACCAATAAAAATCTTCTATTTTGGGCTATAACAGAGATATCTGTGATATAGAAACTCATTTTACCTGATTATACGGGATATTCTTTACCTCTCTACAAATTATACCTGCTTAATTCACGTATTGGTCAAACTTCCCCTGCCCACCATGAGAACAGGGGATTTATGAACTTACAGGCGATAAAAATTACTAACTCACCGCAGCAAACGCCTCTGCGATGCGCTGTACATTATGATGATTCACGCCCGCCATGCAAACACGACCAGAACCGACCAGATAGACACCAAATTCTTCACGCAGTCGATCAACCTGTTCCTGGCTGAATCCCGTATAACTGAACATACCGCGTTGTTTTAGCAAGTGATCAAAGTCTTTCTCTGGCAAGGATTTCTTCAATGCGTTGACCAACACTGTCCGCATTTCCCGAATACGCAAGCACATCTGTTCAACTTCTTCCAGCCACTGAGTTTTTAATTCAGGGGTACTTAATACTCTTGCGACAACCTGAGCACCAAAATTTGGCGGGCTGGAGTAAATGCGTCGCACGCTCGCTTTTAATTGGCCCAAAATACGTTCAGTTACTTTTGCATCATCACCAATAACGGATAGGCCACCAACACGCTCACCATACAGCGAAAATATTTTTGAGAATGAGTTGCTGACCAAACAAGGTAATTCAGCATTTGCCATCGCCCGGATTGCATAAGCATCTTCTTCCATACCATCTGCAAGTCCCTGATAAGCGATATCGAGGAAAGGAATCAATCCCTTCTCTTTGGCAACTTGCACTACCTGATCCCATTGGTCATTGTTTAAATCAGAACCCGTTGGATTATGGCAGCAAGGATGTATCAGAATAATGCTTTTTGCCGGCAATTGCTTAAATGTTGCCAACATTTCATCAAATTTTACCCCTTTAGTTTTGTCATCAAAATAGGGGTAATAATTCACTTTGATCCCTGCACCAGCAAAAATAGCAGCATGATTTTCCCATGTTGGATCACTACACCACACTTCAGAATCAGGGAAATAACGGTGTAAAAAATCAGCCCCCACTTTTAATGCACCTGAACCACCCACAGTCTGAATGGTCGCGATACGTTTCTGATTTAATAAGGGGTGATCTTTACCGAACAACAATTCCTGAATTGCCACACGGTAGGCAAGTAATCCTTCCATTGGGAGATAAAGAGAAGCAGATGATGGCAGAGCACACATTTGCTCCTCAGCAGAAGCAACAGCCTGCAATTGTGGAATTATGCCTTGTTCATTGTAGTAAAGCCCAATGCTCAAATTAATTTTTTCTTCACGGGGATCGCTATTAAATTTTTCCATCAACGACAGGATAGGATCGCCTGCATACGCATCAACATTCTGGAACACTTTTCATACTCCCTGTTATTGAATATACCCGTCGTCTTCCAAGTTGTAGTTTTATTGAGCTGAATTATTCGCCCCAGACACTGTAGTTATAAACATATTTATAAACATATTTAATAAACATAATTATAAACATAGGGTTAGCTATGCGCCTGTGGATTCATTCCCTCACCGTCGCGCTACATCTTAAAATCCAGTGGGTATATATAAGAAAATGTACTGACAGACAATATAACTTACCGAATTATTCGTCTAGATATTCCATCGCGACACGTGAAGTCAGTTTCGTAATCAACTCATAAGCACTAATTCCTGAATGTTGGGCTATTTTTTCAACTAACAGGGAATTCCCCCAAAGGGTAACTTCATCGCCCACTTTATCCTGACACTCTGGCCCTAAGTCCACGGTAATCATATCCATGGAAACACGCCCAACAAGTGGTACTTCCCGGCCATTAATAAATACTGGCGTACCCGCGGGTGCGCTACGGGGATAACCATCACCATATCCCATCGCCACAACACCAAGATAAGTATCGCGTTCACTATTCCACGTACCCCCATATCCTACTGATTCACCGGCTTTATGTTTACGCACGGCAATCAAACTGGATTTTAGTGTCATTGCAGGAATTAAGTTGAAATCGGCCGCTGTTTTACCCTCTATCGGCGAAGCTCCGTACATCATGATACCAGGGCGAACCCAATCCAAATGGGCTTGTGGCCACAATAAAATTCCACCTGATGCGGCGATGGATTTTTCACCAGATTTATCCGAAACAAATGCCATAAAGCAATCAATTTGATGTTGGGTAGTTTCTACGGTAGGTTCATCTGCACGGCTGAAATGGCTGATGATATTCACGGGTTGTTCGACGTTATGGCAACGGTTCAGGCGTTGATAAAACTCCTCTGCTTCATCAATCCTGACTCCCAGACGGTGCATACCTGTATCCAGTTTCATCCACACTTTAATCGGATGGGGCAATTCCGCCCGCTCTAACGCTTCGAGCTGCTCAATGCTGTGTACAATGGTTTCAATATGGTTAACAACCAGAACGGGCAAATCTGCCGCCTCAAAAAAACCCTCCAATAGCAAAATTGGCTTGACGATCCCTCCACTACGCAGAGCGAGAGCTTCCCCAATCCGAGCAACGCCGAAACAATCAGCGTCTTCCATTGTGTACGCAGTTTCTAATAAACCATGTCCATAGGCGTTTGCTTTCACAACTGCAATCAGTTTACTGTCAGGAGCTTGTACTCTAACCTGTTGCAGATTATGTCGCAGAGCGCGGCGGTCGATAACAGCAGTTGCCGCTTTCATTTCGTCCCCTTTTTATGATGTTCCGATCAAGAGTGGTAATTAAAAGCCTATCCCCATTATTTGGACGCTGCTTATTTCAGGCCATTTGAATATGAACGATAGGCACCAGAGTTATTCGTCGCTATAGCTTGGCCCTGCATAGTTATCGAACCGTGACCACTGGCCATTAAATGTCAGCCTTACCGTCCCTATCGGGCCGTTACGCTGTTTACCAAGGATGATTTCTGCCACGCCTTTCAGTTCACTGTTGTCGTGATAAACCTCATCACGATAGATAAACATGATCAAGTCAGCATCCTGTTCGATAGAGCCTGATTCACGCAGGTCAGAGTTAACCGGGCGTTTATCAGCTCGCTGTTCCAAGCTACGGTTAAGCTGGGAGAGCGCAACAACTGGCACTTGAAGCTCTTTTGCCAATGCTTTCAATGAGCGTGATATTTCCGCAATTTCCAGTGTCCGGTTATCAGATAAAGAAGGTACTCGCATCAATTGCAGGTAGTCGATCATAATCAAACTAAGCCCGCCATGCTCACGGAAAATCCGTCGCGCACGGGAACGCACTTCTGTCGGCGTCAAACCGGATGAGTCATCGATATACATATTACGTTTTTCCAGCAAAATCCCCATGGTACTGGAAATCCGTGCCCAATCCTCATCATCGAGCTGACCGGTACGAATGCGCGTTTGATCCACGCGAGAAAGGGATGCCAACATACGCATCATGATCTGATTACCGGGCATCTCAAGGCTGAAGATCAAGACTGGCTTATCCTGCATCATCGCTGCGTTCTCACACAGGTTCATCGCAAAGGTGGTTTTACCCATTGAAGGACGCGCTGCCACAATAATGAGATCTGATTTTTGCAAACCAGCCGTCTTTTTATCCAGATCCTGATAACCTGTAGAGACGCCTGTCACACCATCATGTGGGCGCTGATAGAGTTGTTCAATTCGCTCAACGGTCTCTTCAAGGATCTGTTCAATACCTTTCGGGCCTTCATCTTTATTCGCCCGGTTTTCGGCAATCTGGAATACCCGTGACTCAGCCAGATCCAAGAGCTCTTCGCTAGTCCGCCCCTGCGGATCGTAACCCGCATCTGCAATTTCATTTGCCACCGCGATCATATCGCGCACTACCGCACGTTCGCGGACAATATCGGCATAAGCATTGATATTCGCAGCACTTGGGGTATTTTTTGACAACTCTGCCAGATAGGCGAACCCACCTACCTTATCGAGCTCGCCATTCTGTTCAAGAGATTCCGATAATGTAATCAGGTCGATAGGTTTACCCGTTTCGAGTAAACGCTGCATTTCAGAAAAAATACGTCGGTGGGGTCGGCTGAAAAAGTCATTGCTGGTAACCCGCTCAGAAACATTGTCCCAACGTTCATTATCCAGCATCAAACCGCCCAACACGGATTGCTCTGCTTCCAAAGAGTGTGGTGGAAGTTTCAGCCCTTCCACTTGGCGATCTTTTGGTTCAGCCATACTGTTGTTAGTTGGTTTTTTTCCAGCCATGTATACCGCGTCAATCCACTAAACAAAAAACGAAATAGCGCATCAGTATACGCCATGAAAACTGCCTTGAGTAATTATAGATAGCCCACATTCACAATTCAAACATAACAAATTGATATTTATTGAAAAAATCATTTTTAATGAGATTGTTTTTGTTCGTTTATATAATTATTTATACATAGAACACTGAACGAACCTATAAACAAAGCATAAGATGAAAACAATGTAAAAGAAAAGGGAACCTCTAAAAACTATCCCATGAAAAAATAAGCTCAATTTTGTACCTATCCGTAATAAAATTGACCTTATTGAGTGTGACGCTTTCTGACTTTTTCAAAGATTAAAAGGCATGAATACCCGATTTTCCAAAATAAACCAAACGTTGTAAATCATAGCAGGTCACCATTAACATCATCGTGAAATTAGCCCGCAGTTGACCTATCGTCCGGATGAATTTTTCTCCCATCTGGGTGAGTGAACCAAAGATATGTTCTACTCGTGCCCGAGTGCGCGCGATTTTCTTGTTACGCCCTTTCTGGCAGTTTGATAACGGGTTATTTCGTGATGCTTTTCTTTGAATATGTACACGATAGCCTTGTCCTTTCAGCACCTGCTCACGCTGATGGCTGGCATACACTTTGTCCGCATAAATATCCCGACTCGTATTGACCCTGTCCAAAACGGCTTCAAGATACTGGCTGTCATGGACAGAGGCGGTTCCTGTGGCGGTTTGACGAATGACTTTGTACTTTACATCGACATTAATCGTGAGTGTGTAGCCAAAATAATTTTTGCCGGTTTTTTTCGTCCAGGTTGCATCCGTATCTTTCTGGTATCGTTTGTTTTCCGGCCAATTATCCGGGGTTTTACCTGACGGATTTGTTCATTCTCTTCTTAGTAGTAATAATTTGATTAAATTTTCTTAAAAGATGCTTTATTAGTGGATAAACACATATTAAGCAGCAATGTAAAACTGATAGTTTTTCATAATTATAATTTCCATTTGAAATAAATTTCTTTTAATGTCTTTGATGTATATTCCTGTTTAGAGCGAATTTACATTAAAAATACGTTACCTATTAAAAAGTGAATTTTGGATTTACTAATCTATTATGTGATTATATTATCTATACTCCATAGAAATCTATGGTTTGGTGTCAGATAACAAAACAGTAAATTTCTGTTAAAACGTTTCTATAGGCAGTCAATTAATGATTTTTCGTACTATCATACATATAAAATTTTATAGCGTACTTAACTAAATAACAGGAGTTATAATGACTAAAAGATCTGATATAGAAAATGGACGATTGATCTATACAGAAAAATTAGGGTGGTTAGATTTAGGGCATGCTAATGGTGATAATGCAAGAAAATTGATGATTTCTCTTGCCTTGGGGGATGAAACTACTAATAAATCGCATTTTATCGTTAGATATGTCCAATATATGGGTAGGGGGCGTAGCCTAGGAACATCTATAAAAACAAGATGGAGAGTTAGAAGAGGTTTATCTTTACATGATAAAAAAAGAGTTGCTCTTACTATTATGATGTATACAACTCATTCATTTGAATCATATCAAGACTCCTTTCCTTTTACTTTAATTTCAGATAGTGGCTATAGTGGTGAAGATTTGATTTCTAATTTATTCGGTTTTTATCAGGCTATAAACGAGATTAATTATTTACCTCAAGTAGGGGTAGTAAGTAAAGAAAAAGCATATAAACGATGGGATTACTATGGAGTTATAGGAAAATATAAAAACAAGTCTTTTAAGCCATTATTATTCCCTGACCCTGAAAAGCATCCAAATAATACAATTCCTTATAATTTTCCCTTGCCTAGTTTTTTAAATACAATAACGCCTATGAGCGATATAAAAACTGGTCAGGATGTAATGCTTATTGAAGATGCAAGCTGGGTTAATATAGGTAAAGAATATGCTGGGATTGCGGTTGAGTAATTTTATACGTATATGTATAGTTATCTTCATTTTAGCTATTGGCGTTATTCTTTTTTTTGCATCATTAGCGAATGTTAATTTATCATATACAAAAAGAAATTTTATTTATTATTACGCATTTACCTTTGATGAAATTAAGCATGTTCCTTTAATTTCAAATGATTATATCATATATTATGACTCCCCTGATGGTAATAATACCATGACTAACGAAATTATCTTTTCAAATGTAAAATTGAGTCGTCTGGCAGAATTAATAAAATACACTGAAAATATGGGATTTATAAAATACTATGATAAGTATTGGAAAGATGAACGCTGGCGTAAAGATAATACCATTATAAGTATAAAACAAAATGATACTGAGAGTACCATTTTGTTTTTAGTTGAGAAGAATTAAAATACATTCTCTTCTCTTATACTGTAACCTGATGTGCCAGCGATGTGATGTGTCCATGTTATGCTATTATATGAAATTGTTATACTTTCATATGGTTGCATATCATTGTGACTTAGTGAATTCGGATAGTGGCTGGAGATGTTTTTTATAGCGGCGTTCGTTAATTTAATCGAGTAAAATTTTTCTAATCCCCCTGCCGAGCTATTTCTATATATTTCAAGCAGACAATCTAAATGTTCATTATTTGATATTGAAACTCCTAATAATGGAGATGATTTATCAATTGGTTTTGTTATTACTATAGGGTGATGATTTACATTTTGCTCTCGATTAATATCGTGATCTATAGAATAAATCAATATCTTATCCTTATTATCCTCTTGATATTTATTACCGATTGAATCATAAGTTGAGCAACCTGATGATATCAACCCTTGATTTTTACCGTTTAAGGTCATGTAAATAATATTTGCCATTTCATTTCCTTTTGCATGTTATTCTCCCTCCATAAAATATATAATCATTCATCATCCTGTCAATAGCACTATTGACAATTTAAAATAAAACAAAATAACAATAATAAAATATATAATATAGGAATTAAAAATACTATCAATCAATGGAGAGCACATTATATTGAGCGGCACTTAATAATATTTAGATGAAAGAATATTTTATTATACAGCTTATAAATCGACTGTTTAACTGTTGATTTGAATTATATCCTGATATATATCAGAGCATAAAAGTATTTTCATGCGCTAATTACTCTCGTAAACAAGAACAATGATCACTTAAAATTAGGAAATTTAGTCTTCCTACCAGAGATACCCCCTATAAATCTTTTTCGCCCTCTCAGTTATGCACCCTCCGCACAATTCCCTGAAAGCCTTGCTACATCTGGGTTTAGGGCGATTAATATAATATTCATTCACTGTATCCTCTGTTCACCCTCCTTTTTTTACCCTAATGAAGAGAATGTATATTTGATGTATAGCTAAGAAATAAATATACATCTATTATTTTCTTTTAAATACAAATGGATACTTAAAATAATGTATGGAATGTAGACTTAAATCCAAAAAGCTTATAGCGGGGATTTAAAATCCCGGCATTCAGGCACAGACGGCAGCCATTCTTCGGCTTCTTCGGATATCATGTACACGATAACTTAAAAACAGATGCGGTCATCAAGGCGTAATAAACAGGCCTTAAGAAGCCGAAAATTGATCGGACAATCTCTGGTACATCATTCAGACAGAGGATTACAATATTGTTCCAAATCCTATCAAATGTTACATGAGTACCATGCAGTAATATGCTCAATGACAGATGGCTACGATTGTTATCAGAATGCCTTGGCAAAACGTGTCAATGGCATACTAAAAAACGAACTCTTACTCTGTAAGCCCGCTAATCTTGAAGACGCGACGAAAATGGTGAGTGAATCGATAGAGATATATAATCGATATCGACCCCACTTAGCCCTAAAATATAAAACGTCCGATGAAGTACATCATCAGGCGGTTATGAGTAAAATAAGTGTCAACGTATATCAGGACTAGACATTTGTTACATATAGTCTGTAATGATTTCAGATACATTTACGCTGTTTGCAGCAGTTTCATTGCAAACGTGCGAGGCCGCTCCCAATATTTCTAACATAATGAGAGAGTTACCATGGCAAAACACATCAAATTTTCCGCCACTGGCGGCCCAGAAGTACTCCGATATTGTGAATTTACGCCTGTTGACCCTGCATCTGATGAAGTTCAAGTCGAAAATAAAGCCATCGGGATTAACTACATTGACACCTATGTGCGTAGCGGGCTATATCCACCAGCCAGTTTGCCCAGCGGGCTGGGAACCGAAGCCGCAGGTATTGTCACTAAAGTGGGTTCAAATGTGACATCCATTAAAGTTGGTGATCGTGTTGTTTATGCCCAATCTGCCGCTGGTGCTTACAGTGAAGTACACAATGTGCCCGAAAGCAAATTAGCGCTGTTACCAGATGAGATTTCATTTGAACAAGCTGCCGCATCTTTTTTAAAAGGTTTAACCGTTTACTATCTGTTCAATCTGACTCATAAGATCCAGGCAGGAGAAACATTTCTGTTTCATGCCGCAGCTGGCGGTGTGGGTTTAATTGCCTGCCAATGGGCAAAGGCACTGGGCGCAAAATTGATTGGAACAGTGGGCTCAGACGAAAAAGCATCGCTTGCCAGAGCGGCTGGGGCATGGCAGACCATCAACTATCATCGCGAGAATATTGTGGAACGTGTCTTGGACATCACTGGCGGGGAAAAGGTTGGCGTAGTATATGATTCTGTCGGCAAGGAGACATGGCTGGATTCATTGGATAGCCTGAAACGGCAAGGTTTGATGGTCAGCTTCGGTAATGCTTCGGGGCCAGTGACAGGCGTGAACTTGGGGATCCTCAATCAGAAAGGTTCACTGTTTGTTACCCGCCCTTCTCTTAATGGCTATATCACGACTCGCAAAGAGTTGGCAGAAGCCAGCAAGACGCTGTTTGATCTCATCGCCAGCGGCAAAATCAATGTGGATGTACCGGAAAACCAGCAGTTTCCACTAAGCGAAGCCGTAAGGGCACACCAGAGGCTGGAAAGCCGTGCCACCCACGGTTCCAGCTTGTTGATCCCATAACACAGAACAAAATGAGAGCGGATCACATCCGCTCTGTCACCATTTCCAGAGCTTTTTCAACAATCATAATATCAGCACCGGATTTATGGGCATTTTCACTCAAGTGGCGCCGCCATTGACGTGCACCGGGAATTCCCTGAAAAATCCCCAAAATATGGCGGGTGATATGCCCTAAATAAGTTCCTTTTGACAATTCCTGTTCGATATAAGGATAAAGCGCCTTAATCGCATCAACCGTATTCGTCACGGGTGCGGTTTGATCAAACAATTCACGGTCTACATTCGCCAGAATAGATGGATTTTGGTAGGCTTCTCGCCCAATCATCACACCATCCACATGCTGTAAATGCTGCTTCGCTTCTTCCAATGACTTAATGCCGCCATTAATGGAAAGAGTCAGTTGTGGAAAATCTTTCTTCAATTGATAAACTCGTGGATAATCCAGAGGCGGAATTTCGCGGTTTTCTTTTGGACTCAATCCAGACAACCACGCCTTGCGCGCATGGATCACAAAATTGTCGCAATCACTGTTTTTCACGACAGTATCAATAAAATCGCACAAAAACTCGTAACTATCCTGTTCATCGATCCCGATGCGAGTCTTCACCGTAACAGGAATATCCACCACATCCTGCATCGCCTTGACACAATCGGCCACCAGCGCGGCTTCTCCCATCAGGCATGCTCCAAAACGACCATTCTGCACACGATCAGAGGGGCAACCAACATTCAAATTGATTTCATCGTAACCCCGCTCTTGCGCAATCTTGGCACAGTGCGCCAAAGCGTGAGGTTCACTGCCACCCAATTGCAATGCCAGTGGATGCTCTTGTTCGTTATAAGCCAGATAATCCCCTTTGCCATGAATGATCGCGCCTGTTGTCACCATTTCCGTGTAAAGCAACGCTTCCTTACTTAATAGGCGATGGAAGTAACGGCAATGACGGTCAGTCCAGTCAAGCATGGGAGCAACGGAAAAGCGGGATGATGGGTGCATATCACAAACCTCATTTAAAAATCAAAAAGATAGCGCCGATACCGCCGCTTTATATTCTGGTCTATTTAAGCTTATTCAGCTATTAGAGGATATTTAGGGGAGTACAAACTTCCCCCAAATATCCAAGGCGGGCAATTATACAGAGCGAGAAGGATAGCTTCAAACTCAGCCAGATTTAAACCACTACAACCGAATTAATCCCACTCAAAGCGCAGTGCTGAGAATTCTTCTTGAATTTCATTGATAAATCGGTTCGTATTAGAAAGGCTCCAATTTCGAGCGATGTAATATCCTTCATCCTGGTAAACAAACTCAGGTTCTGACTGAGTACGATATTTTTTGTATTTATCTTCAGTACCTTTGATTTCTTCGAATTTCTTCAGTAACTGAAATGAACACGTTTTATTATATCTGAGGAAGTAAAAAACAGGTTCACTGATAAGTTTATGCTCTTCAAGTGCTCTAACCGTATAAAAGCCAATATCTGACTTACGGAATTTTTGCTGATAACGTTCTCCATTGACATACAGAGTCAACGATGAATGATCTTTTTCGCTATTGCGAGCCGCTCTCTCTTCTCGCTTTTTGTGACGCACCTCTATCTGGTAATCCATCGCTTCAGGAAGGGGAATAATTTGCTCAACATTCAATAAGAGTTTTTTACCAACTCGAAAAGGTTGAAGACGAACACAAGTAATGTCCAGCCCCATATCATTCATCCACAAAACTGATGTAGTAATTTCTTTAGAAAAATTACGAGCAGCTAAGACAATACGTGTCTCTTTAGCAAAATCACCTTGTTGTGGTGAGTCCCATCCCAGAAAATCTAATATCGAACTTTCAGCATCAATATTTTGCCCCATTCGATTTAAAAAATCCCTGTAAGCACTCACTACTTGCTCCCAAGTCAGATTCGCAACCATAGCAGCATAACGAATCGCTTGGAGTTCCATATGACCACCATCATCATCCCGCTTTAGTTCTATAACGACAAGATTTGCAGACTTATCAATGCCGAGTAAATCAAGGCGACGATTAGAGTCCACAAAATGGCTATATTCTTCGGCGATCACTAATGTATCAGGGCTAATAGCTTCAATATTTAATTTTAAGAGGCGCTGAATGTCTTCCCGTTCCTTCAACTTTTCAGCCTCAAATGAAGTCATTTCAATTTTTATCAACGAATCCTCTGTTAACTCATATATTGTCATTTAAGTTCCCTCATCCCCATTCGACATATTAAAAATGACCCGATTAAATGGCTGTGTGTTTTCTGGGCCATCTAGCAAACCAATAAATTCATCAACATTAAAATGCTCAAACATTTCACACGTATCTTTGCTCTCTTTTAATACAATTTCCAAATGACGGAATAACGTGAATGGTAAGATCACCGAGATGGGTAATCGCAAATCAAGTTGATTTTCCATCTTCGGTTCCTTATTGCAATACAGAGTAAATGCCTATCCGTGTAGGCGATCAATGTAACTATCCAGTGCAAAATTCAGTGCAGGATGCGGATTTCAGTATGGTTATTACCTTCATCCATTATTTCATCGTTGAGCGGATCTTCCATCTGATCTTGTAATATAGAATTTACGACATCAGAAAAACCATCTTTCATATATTGTTCCATGAAGATGCCTTTCGGATCTGGCCAAGGTAGTTGCGCTATAGGCCAATCACAATATTCTTTATAAAACCGGAATTCTTTCAAACGACCTTTTACTGTATCAAAATCCCGGCTCCAATAAGCGTTACCTAACCGATAATTAGTGTAAAACGCATCAAAGCTGCCAAAAATTTCATAAACATAATCCGCAGTTTTCAATATATTTTTCCACGCTGTTTCTTCACTGATATAACCCGCGGAAAAACAGTTCCGGCTCAAAATAATTGCCCGCCAAAGATCAAATCCCCAAAGCAAAGCGGGAGGACGCCCATCAATTGACCGGGAGCATTGTTGGACATATTCAGGTGATTCTTCAATCAAGCTACCCAATATCGTAAACATTTCTCCATCGGTAAAAACTGCATCAGCAGCAAAACGTTCTGAGTGCATTCCTGCCCATAAGTCATGCAATACTTTCCAATAATCTTTTTCATCAAGAATACCCCAGTCTTGGTAAACTCGAGATTGGTGAGGTTCTGCATCAGACAAAGGCAGAATACGGTATTGATAGTTATCGTGAGCAACTCGACTTTTCAGAGGATAATGCTCTAAGGTTTCTGTCCAAAATCCATCGTAATAACAACTCACTATATGCAGGCGCAATGCCTGACGTTTTTCTGCCGGCAAAACAGAGCATTTTGCCTGTGCGTAATAACGCGTCTGCTCAGCGATAGGCAGTTTTTTGAGGCATCGGAAGCTATAAATAGAGAGAGATACGCCGGTTAAGCTTAAACCAACCAATACAGCCCAAAGTATATAACCCATGAAAGGTATGTTACCGGCACTGAGAATTAATCCCGTTACCCCTATCGATAACCCACTCAGTAACAGTGTTGCAATCCAAAGTATACTTAAGCCAACTACCTGAATAGGTTTAAGAAACGTCATTCCTTTTCTTTCTTTGAGGACTGCTTTGACTATCCTAAAACCATCAACGGGAAATCTTCTATTATTCGGGTGGTTCTGTAGTAATTCTTTCATTTTTAATCCATTAATCTGTATTTTACGATACTGAAATTTATTTCCGTTCTAAATGGAATTATTGGAGTAAAAGTCATTGATTGTATTGACCACTACAATTTATCTCTATCTGTAATCATATAAGAATATTCTTTTCTTTATGGACTATAACTGTTGTTATATTGAAATAATGAATTGTTAATTCCATATCATCACTCTTATTGACCAATTTAACCATTTATATATTATCCAGCATTTTTACTTTTATTTTTTCCATTTTTTAGCCCATTTTATTGTTCTTATCCGTCGATTGATTTTCGTTCTCCATATTATTTAACTGGTAAGGGCATGTCACATAATGCCAAGATAGCCAGCCGCCCTATGTATATCAGGCATCAGAAAAGCGCTAATCATTGTGTGGACCCCACTCTCAGGCCCAAAAACATGGTAGTATTAAAATCATTAACATCGTGTAGGTGTGAGAGGTGTAATGAAAACTATCAATCAAAAAAAGTTGCTGGCACAGGCTGAGACAATCTGTCTGTCAAGAGGGGTTCGTTTGACACCTCAACGCCTTGAAATTCTTCGTCTCATCGCTGAACAGCCCAGCGCAATAAGTGCCTATGATTTGCTGGATTTGCTGCGTGAAGTCGAACCGCAAGCCAAACCGCCAACGGTTTATCGTGGTTTAGAATTTCTATTGGAACAAGGTTTTATCCACAAAATAGAATCCACAAACAGTTATGTCCTCTGTCATCATTTTGAGGAACCCAGCCATACCTCAGCGATGTTTATCTGTGAAGACTGTGGCTCCGTAACGGAAAAAGACGCGAAAGATGTTGAATCCACTATTCAACAGCTCGCACAAGGCACAGGGTTTCATTTACGAAATAGTGTGATAGAAGTGCATGGTTTGTGCTCTTCTTGCTATGAAATCGATTCCTGCACGGAACGAGATACATGCGAGCACAATCATTCAGTTACAGAGAATAAAAAGAAATAAGGTGAGAATGCTGAAAGCCTGATTAAACGGTGAGGCGGTCATGGTTGATGTACTCACTTATCCTCATGTCACCGCTTAATCTACGTTTAACGGGAACCGGGAAAAATGACCGCCTCAGAATGGCAAAGTGCAAGTATCCGTTTTTACGCTCAGAACCAGTCTCCGCTACGAATAACACCTACTGCCAATCCTTCAATAGTGAAGCTCTGTTCACTCAAATCTACAACAATCGGCTTGAATTCTGGATTTTCAGCAATCAGCTCAATTCTGTTCCCTGTTTGTTTAAAGCGTTTTACTGTAACCTCATCTTCAATACGCGCCACAATGACTTGCCCATTATGAACATCCTGAGTCTTATGAACAGCCAGTAAATCCCCGTCCATAATACCGATGTCTTTCATAGACATTCCACTGACACGTAACAAAAAATCAGCACTTGGTTTGAATAATTCAGGATCAACCTTATAGTGACTTTCGATATGTTCCTGAGCCAGCAGTGGTTCGCCGGCAGCAACACGACCGATTAGCGGTAATCCCGCACCTTCACCTTGCTCTTCGAGAAGCAAACGGATACCTCTGGATGCACCAGAGATAATCTCTATCACCCCTTTACGTGCCAGAGCCTTTAAATGCTCTTCTGCCGCGTTAGGTGAACGAAAACCCAGACGTGCCGCAATTTCAGCACGTGTTGGTGGCATACCCGTTTGCGAAATATGATCACGCACCAAGTCATAGACTTGCTGCTGTCTGGCAGTTAATGCTTTCATTTCGCCCCCTGTTTGTTTATACAGTCCGACTGTGAGTATATACAGGTAAATTAGAATTGGGAACCTGCTAGCATGTAAAAGCAGCTAAATAACGTATTTTGATGAAAAACACATCACATTAGCGTATGAAATGCGACCAAAGAATTGTTCCCCAAGTCAACAGCGCAAGAATTATGGTTAGCAATACAGCCGCTGATCCCATATCTTTCGCTCGACCCGATAATTCATGATATTCACTACCAATACGATCCACGACGGCTTCTATGGCACTGTTAAGGATCTCAACAATAATGACAAGCATGACAGAACCGATAAGCAGGAGCCTCTCAATTAAGCTGATATCTAAAGAAAATGCGACGATGATCGCAAATATGGCAGTCACTGCCTCCTGCCGGAATGCCGCTTCATTTTGCCAAGCAGCCTTAATTCCTTTCGCTGAATAGCCCGCAGCTTTGATAATGCGGGTCAAACCTGTTGATTGATTTGCCATGGTAATTTTCTAAATGAGCTTAATGATTGTATGGTCATATAACTTTTAGCTCTTATTATTGTCTTATTTCCACAGATCTCAAAATCTGTTTCTGGTATCCTTGCGACGCGTTGCTAACAAGAGGCTTAAAGCAGTTATGTCAGGTTGGCGTAAAATATATTATAAGTTATTGAATTTACCACTAAAATTATTAGTAAAAAGTAAACTTATCCCTACGGATCCCATTGCTGAGCTGCGTCTTGATACGACACGGCCCATTTTGTATGTACTGCCGTACCATTCAAAAACAGACTTATTGACCCTGCGTCAACAATGTCTGGCGCAAGATCTGCCGGATCCGTTGAATCCTTTGGAAATTGGGGACACGCAGCTTCCTAGCTGTGTCTTTATTGATAACGGCCCACGTGTGTTCCGTTGTTATGCACCAAAACATGAATCGGTGAAAATCTTTCATTCTTATCTGGACCTGCATCGCAATAATCCTGATTTGAATATCCAGATGGTGCCAGTTTCCGTGATGTTTGGTCGCTCTCCCGGGCGTGAAGGGCATGAAGGGAACACAGCACCGCAGTTACGTCTGCTAAATGGTGTGCAGAAGTTTTTTGCGATCCTGTGGCTTGGGCGGGATAGTTTTGTGCGTTTTTCTACGCCTGTTTCCTTACGCCGTATGGCTGACGAACACGGTGCGGATGATATCATTGCCAATAAACTCGCTCGTGTTGCGCGGATACACTATTCCCGTCAACGTCTCGCGGCTGTTGGGCCTCGTTTGCCTGCCAGACAAGATCTGTTCAACAAGTTATTGGCTTCAAAAGCGATAGAAAAAGCGATTGCTGATGAAGCACGCAGCAAGAAAATCTCTTCCGAAAAGGCAAAGCAGAATGCCATCAATATGTTGGAAGAGGTTGCTGCGGATTTCTCCTATGAAACAGTGCGCTTGACCGACCGCGTTTTGAGTTGGACCTGGAACCGTTTGTATCAAGGCATTAATGTTCATAATGCCGAGCGAATTCGCCGGTTGGCACAAGATGGTCATGAACTGGTTTATGTTCCGTGCCATCGCAGCCACATGGATTACTTGCTGCTTTCTTATGTACTTTATCATCAAGGGCTGGTTCCCCCACACATTGCTGCGGGCATTAACCTGAATTTTTGGCCTGCCGGCCCGATATTCCGCCGTCTTGGTGCGTTCTTTATCCGCCGTACATTTAAAGGCAATAAGCTCTATTCGACGATCTTCCGCGAATATCTCGGTGAATTGTTCTCCCGTGGTTATTCGGTTGAATACTTTGTCGAAGGTGGTCGTTCACGTACCGGGCGTCTGCTTGATCCGAAAACGGGTACACTCTCCATGACCTTGCAAGCGATGCTGCGGGGGGAATCCCGTCCAATCACGCTTGTACCGATCTATATCGGTTATGAGCATGTGATGGAAGTTGCGACTTACGCCAAAGAGTTGCGGGGAGCCACCAAAGAAAAAGAAGGCTTTTTCCAGATGGTAAGTGGCCTGCGCAAACTGCGTAATTTGGGACAAGGTTACGTGAACTTTGGCGAGCCGATCCCGTTGGTACAGTACCTTAACCAACATGTTCCAGATTGGCGTGATTCCATTGACCCAATAGAATCCCAGCGCCCCACATGGCTGACTCCAACAGTCAGCAAACTGGCTGATAACATTATGGTCAATATCAATAATGCCGCCGCCGCCAATGCTATCAATTTATGTACTACGGCCTTGCTGTCGTCACGTCAGCGAGCACTTACTCGCGAGCAGCTTATTGAGCAGTTAGATTGTTATCTGCAATTGCTGAACAATGTGCCTTACACCAACGATATCACTGTACCGAACAAAACAGCAGAAGAGTTGTTGGATCATGCCTTGCTGATGGATAAGTTTGAAGTCGAGAAAGACAGTCTGGGGGATATCATTATCCTGCCACGCGAAAGCGCGGTATTGATGACTTATTATCGCAACAATATCCAGCACTTGTTGATTTTGCCATCCTTGATTACCAGCATTGTGATGCATCACCGTCGTATTAGTCGCAGTGAATTGCTCAGGCAGGTAGAGTTAATCTATCCGTTAATCAAGCAGGAGCTTTTCATGCGTTACAGCAAGGAAACGCTTCCAGAAGTCGTCAATACCCTGATTGATGAGCTGGCACGTCAATGCCTTATCTGTAATAAAGAGCAAGGAATGCTGGTACTGAACCCTGCCCGCATCCGTCCACTGCAATTACTGGCGGCGGGTATCAGAGAAACACTGCAACGCTATGCAATTACGCTGTCTTTATTGAATGCCACCCCGGACATCAGTCGTGGTGTATTGGAAAAAGAGAGCCGGATGTTGGCACAGCGTTTGTCAGTGCTGCATGGCATCAATGCCCCAGAGTTCTTTGACAAGGCGGTTTTCGCCTGTTCAGTCAACACGCTACGCGAAGAAGGTTACATTCAGGATAGTGGCGCTCAAAATAGTGGCACTATAGTTACAACCAACGCTCAGGCACTTTACCATGTGTTGAGCGAGTTGATGTCACCTGAAATTCGCCTGACAATTGAAAGCGTCAGTATGCCACCAGAGCAAAATGACCCTGAACAGGTAAAAGAGCAAAGATAATGGTGTTACGCGGAATATAAAACGATTAACGGGCGGTAATACCGCCCGTTATATTAGACATAGCTGAAAAAGATACCAAGGAATAAAATAAGGCCAACGTAGTTATTATTCATAAAGGCTTGAAAGCAAGATGCCCTTTCCCGGCCTGAGATCAGTTTTTGTTGATAAATAAACAACGCTGCTGCCAGCAATATCGTCCAGTAGTATATTCCCCCCAGATTCACGATATTGCCGATCAATACCAAAATACCCAACATGGTAAATTGCAGAATACCAATAATCAGCTTATCAAAGCGTCCAAAAAGCACCGCCGTCGATTTCACACCGATTTTTAGGTCATCATCACGATCAACCATCGCATACTGTGTATCATAAATCACTGACCAAATAACGTTGGCTAAAAATAACAGCCAACATTCCAAAGGTAAGGACTCACTTACTGCGGCAAACGCCATCGGAATTGACCAGCCGTAGGCAGCCCCTAATACAACTTGTGGCAGATGGCTGACACGTTTTACGAAAGGGTAACTCCACGCCAATACCAAACCAACGATCGACAATGCAATCGTCATTTTATTCAGCGTCAGAACCAGCACAAAAGAGATGAGTACCAGCGTGGCAAACAAGATTTTACTTTCTTTTTCGGTGATATCACCACTAGGCAAAGGGCGAGATTTTGTTCGTTCTACATATCCATCAAATTTTCTGTCTGCGAAATCATTAATGCAGCATCCCGCAGCACGCATAGAAAACACACCAAGAGTAAATACTAACAACACATGTAAATTTGGTATACCTTTTGCGGCGATCCACAATGCCCAATATGTTGGCCATAATAATAATAATACGCCAATGGGTTTATTGATACGCATTAAACGGCAATAGGCACGCCATTTATTTTGCGTCATACTGACCTCCAATCTATTTCTCCCCTTTTATTTTGTTTGTTTTATATACAGGTGATGCTGGCAGAAAAACCTCTGTGAGCAACAGTGGCTTACTTGACAATCTCAATAATGAACGCCGCACCCAACGTGACTCTTGCCAGCCTATTTGAATATAATCCCGCGTCAGATTATTACCACTAAAAAGATAACGCCCGAGTGGGACGGTTCCTACATCAACCAATTTTCGATCTGGGCCAGTTAGCGTTTCTGCCGGAATAACCGTGCGACCTAAAAGCCACGGGATATTATCTCCATACAAGACAATCTCGCGTAACCAATATTTTTCGCTCACAGGTAAGTGCTTACTTTCATCGCCTAATTCTTCTGCCGTGATGAAGCATTCCCGGAAAGGAGCCACAGATACCTGCTGACAGTGTTGTTCAAAGCGGTGTGTCATTGAGCCAACTTCCATCAGCCAGTCTAAAATATCGTCAGGAAGATCGGTCTCGTCTGCCGAAAACCAGTGGATGGGGGTTGAAGTTAATATTGTGTCATCTGCCATGTCATTTTTCCATTGCGGAGAATATCAGTTTCCCCGACAGCACAACGAATGGGGAATGAGGATATCATGTTGCAGACCAATAAAATAAAAAGTTGATAACAAATTATGGAAATCATAAAAAAACCTCCCCCACAATAACTATTGTTATTGTGGGGGAAGGTGGAATAAACAAGAGGGAGTCAGATTATCGCCATTCTTTGAATCGGTTAATCAGACCATTTGTAGAACTGTCATGGCTGTTCACCGCTTCTGCATCGTGCAATTCAGGCAGAATACGATTCGCCAATTGTTTACCCAACTCTACTCCCCATTGGTCAAAAGAGAAAATATTCAGAATTGCGCCTTGAGCGAAAATTTTATGCTCATACATGGCCGTCAATGCGCCCAAACTAAATGGCGTAATTTCGCGCAATAAAATAGAGTTGGTCGGACGGTTCCCTTCAAATACTTTGAACGGCACAACATTCGCCACATCCTGGGCACTCTTTCCAGCCGCTGCAAATTCTGCTTCTACCTGAGCCTCTGTTTTGCCAAAGGCCAGTGCTTCAGTTTGAGCAAAGAAATTGGACAGCAACTTATTATGATGGTCGCTAACCGGATTATGGCTGATTGCTGGCGCAATAAAATCACACGGGATCAGTTTGGTTCCCTGATGGATAAGCTGATAGAAAGCGTGTTGACCATTCGTGCCCGGTTCACCCCAGATAATCGGCCCGGTCTGGTAATTGACCGGATTGCCATTGCGATCGATGTGCTTACCATTTGATTCCATATTGCCTTGCTGAAAGTAAGCAGCAAAACGATGCATGTATTGATCGTATGGCAGAATCGCTTCAGTTTCTGCGCCAAAGAAATTGTTGTACCAAATGCCGATTAATGCCAACAAAACGGGAATGTTGTGTTCAAAGGCGGTTTGCTCAAAATGTTTATCCATCGCATGAGCGCCACTCAACAACTGTTCAAAATTTTCATAACCAATAGAAAGTACAATGGATAAACCAATCGCAGACCAGAGCGAATAACGTCCCCCTACCCAATCCCAAAATTCAAACATGTTTTGTGGATCGATACCAAATTTACTGACTTCCTGTTCATTGGTTGATAACGCTGCAAAATGTTTGGCAACATGTGCTTCATCAATGGCGTTTTGCAAGAACCAGTTACGCGCAGAATGGGCATTGGTCATCGTTTCTTGCGTGGTAAAAGTCTTGGAAGCAATGAGGAACAAGGTTGTTTCTGGGTTCAAATTTTTTAGTGTTTCAGCAATATGAGTTCCATCAACATTGGAAACAAAATGCGTATTCAGGTGATTTTTATAGGCTTTCAGTGCTTCAGTCACCATATACGGGCCAAGATCGGAACCACCAATACCAATATTCACCACATCAGTAATCGCTTTACCCGTATATCCTTTCCATTCACCATCGATGATACGCTCACTGAATGATTTCATTTTTGCCAGCACCGCATTAACTTGCGGCATGACATCTTCCCCATCCACCATAATCGGGGTGTTGCTGCGGTTACGCAGGGCAATGTGCAGCACAGCGCGATCTTCAGTGCGATTAATTTTCTCACCGGAGAACATACTGCGAATTGCGCTGCTCAAATCAGTTTCTTGTGCCAGTGCCTGTAATTTTTCCAGTGTTTCCGTAGTAATGCGGTTTTTGGAATAATCCACCAGAATCTGCTGATCAAATGGCGCAGAAAATGCCGTAAATCGTTCTTTATCCTGTTCAAACAGATCCCGCAAATGCACATTCTTCATTTGCTCAAAATGCTGCTGTAATGCTTTCCAGGCTTCAGTCTGGCTGGGGTTGATGTTTTTCATGGATGATACTCTCTATCAACTGTCAATAAACAATAGGAATGCACAGATTGTAACGGGTTAATTCTGTGATTAATCTCCTTTTTCTTGTAATTACTGATATTGGTCAAAATAGTCAGTGATTTCCAGCCCTAATTGGTGAGATAGGCAAAAACGATAATTTTATTTCCATCATGAAAATTATTTATGCTTAATTACCAAACATTGACTCAATGCACTTAACCCGATATTTCTAAAAGTCTCTTCTTCGAACAAAAGGTTATCATCCATGTGCGCTGTTTCATCTCCTAATTCGCAGTATGTTGTAGCAAAATTCGGTGGTACGAGTGTGGCTGACTTTGATGCCATGAATAACTGTGCCGATATTATTTTGGCAAATGCCAATGTTCGCGTGGTTGTTCTGTCAGCCTCTTCTGGCGTGACCAATTTGCTGGTTGCATTAGCGGCTGGCTGCGATAACGATAAACGGGAGAGTTACCTGAAACAGATCCGTGACATTCAATATGCAGTTATTGAGCGATTGAATGATGCGAACGTGATCCGCGAAGAAATTGATCGTCTGCTGGAAAATATTGAGATGCTGTCAGAAGCTGCGTCTCTTGCCACGTCAGAAGCACTGACTGATGAATTGGTTAGCCACGGTGAAATGATGTCCACCTTGCTGTTTGTTGAGCTTCTGCGCCAGCGTAATACGGATGCAGAATGGTTTGATATCCGCCGGATCATGCGAACCAGTGCTCACTTTGGAAAAGCAGAACCAGATACCCTCCAACTCCATACTTTAGCAATGGAGTATCTTCATCCTCGCCTGAACAATACGATCGTCATCACGCAAGGTTTTATCGGCAGAGAAGAAAAAGGCCGTACAACGACGCTGGGACGGGGAGGCAGTGATTATACTGCTGCTTTGTTGGGCGAAGCGCTTGGATTACAACGTGTTGATATCTGGACAGATGTTCCGGGTATCTATACCACCGATCCCCGTGTTGCTCCTACCGCTAAACGCATCAATACCATTGCCTTTGATGAAGCGGCAGAAATGGCGACATTTGGCGCCAAAATTCTCCATCCTGCCACGCTGCTGCCGGCTGTTCGCTCTGGCATTCCGGTATTTGTCGGCTCCAGCAAAGATCCTCTCGCGGGCGGCACAGTGGTTTGCGATAAAACAGAAAATCCACCGCTGTTTCGTGCATTGGCATTGCGCCGCAAACAAACTTTACTGACTCTGCATAGCCTGAAGATGTTACATGCGCGAGGTTTTCTGGCAGAAGTCTTTACCCTGCTCTCGCGCCATAATATATCGGTGGATCTGATTACTACATCGGAAGTAAACATCGCCCTGACACTGGATACCACTGGTTCCACCAGCACTAATGGTAGTTTATTGACGAATGCCTTACTGACGGAACTTTCCACGTTATGCCGTGTGGAGGTCGAAGAAAATATGGCATTGGTGGCGATTATCGGCAATGATCTTTCGAAGTCTAAGGGATTGGGAAAAAAAGTTTTTGGCGTTCTGGAATCCTTTAATATTAGGATGATTAGCGGTGGCGCAAGCAGTCATAATATCTGCCTGCTCGTGCCTGGCAAAGATGCAGAACAAATGATTCAGACGTTACATCGAAGTTTGTTTGAAATATGACAAAACAAATTAAACATGCTTTAAGAACCCGCATTATGCGGGTTTTCTTGATTTTGCAAATCAGGATATTAAACCGAGCTTACGAATGTTTCGATAGTTCACGCCGGGCTAATTCTGCGAAGAATCCACGGCGGCTGAGATACTCGCGATGTGAACTAACATAATCATCAATTCGGGCTAAGAGAAACTATGGCAAGGTAATATTTAGTTTAGTCGCGCGTCCTTCGTATCCAGACAAATCTATATCAACGTAAACCCAGATCCCACCAATACAATTTTCATCCCCAAGATGATCAGCCACTGTTTTTGCCTTTACTGGTGTTTTGTCTCTGTTCACTTAAATATTCACTACCAACACATCGGATATGTTTTTCCCCGCTTTATCATTCATAATAAGAAAACGAAAATAAATTCCATTTTTTGTCCATCGCAGCCATCATTGCTGCAATCCGATTATCATCCAGAGGGCATCTTATGAGTACAGCAGTTGCCAATAAACGTACAAAAAAAACTAAAATGACAACAAGCAGTGCCGCTGCAAGCGGCCAAGTTCAGTCTTTAAGTCGAGGACTGACACTTTTGGAATATATTTCCGATTCACCTGTCGGTGTCGCCCTGACTGATCTGGCAATACAAGCAGGCTTGCCCAACTCCACCACTCATCGCCTCTTAACGACTTTGCAGCAACATGGTTTTGTTCGCCAAATTGGCGATCTGGGTTTGTGGGTGATTGCTTCCCATGCTTTTGTTGTCGGCAGTAGTTTCCTACAAAGTCGCAATTTGATGGTGCTGGTTCACCCTATTCTTCGTCAGTTAATGGAAGATTCCGGTGAAACTGTCAATCTTGCCATTCTCAATCTTGATGAGTATGAAGCGGTGATTGTCGATCAGGTGCAATGTAATGCGCTGATGCGTATGTCAGCTCCAATTGGCGGTAAACTGCCGATGCACGCTTCCGGTGCCGGTAAAGCCCTTCTTTCCACATTGTCGGAACAAAAACGGCTTCAATTACTGCATAAAAAAGGCATGTATGCCTACACTCAGCACACCTGTACTACCGCCGCAGCATTAACAGAGAATCTGGAGCAGATTCGCAAACAGGGGTTTTCATTTGATGATGAAGAGCATGCGTTGGGACTACGCTGTATTGCCGCCTGTATCTATGATGAACATCATGAAGCCTTTGCCGCCATTTCTATCTCTGGTCCGATATCACGCATCTCTAATGATCGAGTCATTGAACTCGGTGCTCTTGTTATGCGCGCGGCAAAAGCTGTCAGCCGGGAATACGGTGGAATTAAGTAATTTTTGCCGAAACCCATTTAAAAAGCTGATTTGTTGACAAGCTGTTACGTTTCAGCTTTAAAAATTGATGTAGATCACAAATAAAATGCGTAGTCGGAGAAAGTTGATTGCATCCTCTGATTATTGCATTACCAATATTACCGGTAACAATGAAGCAATAGTCACATTCCATTGTGGTGTCGGGAGCAATTATCATGACAACAAACCAGAACGGCACGGCTACCAACGAAACTGTCGCGCGCATTACATAACGTATCATTGAACGCTCAAAAGAGACTCGCCGCCGTTGGTCGATGAAAAAGCCATCGTCAATGGCATTATTGCGCTAAAAACCCTTCAGCCATTCATGTCACGCCAGAAGCCAGAACAGACGGATTGCTGACAAAAGTACAAAATGGTGATTTGATCCGCGTTGATATTCGCTTACTTTTGTAAACATTGTTCCACGAGTTGTACCATACAATGTTATTTTTATTCCCCCGGGCATTATGGACGTTCCATTAATTATAATATTATTGCAATTTTCTTGAATTTCCTTTTCTTCTCCTCTTTGTACTATGGTTCTATATGGATTCCATTGTATTCCAGAATCACTAGGAGTGATTTCTACATGTACCGATTCTTTCATGATACTCATAAGTATTGAGATTTATTTACAAAAGCATCAGGCAAATGATTTGATTTAGGTAAAATGTGGGATGTGGATTACTACACCCATACAGGAAGAAGAATAAGCAAAGTAAATATTTTTTATTTTATTGATTTTAAAACCACCGCCAAATAGCTAACCTAAAAATTAATCAAGTGAGTATTATTAAGAATTTAGTTTAAATAATTTAATTAGTGGTATAGTTTGTAATAGATATTACTTTTAATAAAAGAAAATCTGAACATTTTTAATCTAAAGCGACTTTATATAAAGCCTATGTCCTTACTAAAAAGTGAGGTTGGGATTTACTAATCTACTATGTAATTATAGTATCATATTCTATAGAAGCCTATTGTTTAGTGTAAGGCAACAAAACAACAACCTTTTTTAAAAGGCTTCTATTAGGCAGTCGATTAATTATTTTATGTACTATTATGTAATCTAAAGTTTTATAGTGTATTTAACTAAATTACAGGAGTTTTCATGAGTAGTAGAAGTGATGTAATCGAAGGAAGGTTAGTTTATACTGAAAAATTAGGATGGGTAGATACTGGGCATTCAAAAGGTAATGATGCCAGAATGTTAATGGCTGCTATAAATTCAGGTGATGATACTAAAGAATCATACTTTACCATTAAGTACACACAATACATGGGACTTGGATTAAAATATGGCACATCTAAAATAACAAGATGGAAAGTAAGGAGAGGATTATCTTTACATGATAAAAAAAGAGTTGCCCTTACTATTATGATGTATACAACTCATCTATTTGAATCACATCAAGATTCATTTCCTTTTAATTGGTATACAGATAGTGGGTACAGTGGTGAGGATTTAGTTTCAAATCTGCTTGGTTTTTATCAAGCGATAAATGAAACTGATTATTTACCTCAGCTTCAACCTATAAGTAAAAAAGATTCACTAAAGAGATGGGATTACTATGGTCCCATAGGAAAGTATAAAAATAAAATGTTTAAGCCTTTGTTGTTCCCTGATCCGGAAAAATACCCCCATAATGCCAGACCATATTATTCTTCTTTGCCTACGTTTCTTAATACTATATCACCCATAACTGATATAGATAGAAGTCATTTGATAATACATATTAATGATATAACTGGGTATAACATACATGCAGTAAGAGATAGGGGGATTGAACTTGAATAAATTTTTAAAAATTGTATTTATCGCCCTGTTTTTTTTAGGGCTGATTTTTACCATTCCTATTTTATTTGTAGATAATCATTTTTCATATACAAAAAATGACTTTATTAAATATAATTTATTTACTTTTGATGAGGTTAAAAACGTACCAATTATTTCAAATGATTATGTTATATATTATGACTCTCCAGATGGTGTAAAACCAATGACTAATTCAGTTTTATTTTCGAATGTAAATCCAAATCGTAAAATAAAATTGATAAGCTATATTGAAAAATTAGGTTATATAAAAGATATAAACGCGTATTGGAATACAGATGGAAGTGAATCTTGGAGTAAAGGGGATTTGTTTATACAGATAAAACAAAATGATACTGACCGTACCATTTTGTTTTTAGTTGAAAAGAATTAAAATACATTCTCTTCTCTTACACTGTAACTTTCCGTATTAAAAAAGAAATAAACCAATTCCATTTAAAAGACATTCTTATAATTGAGAATTTTTGATAGCAGAGAAGTATAAATTTCATATACAACTTCTGGTTGATCTGATAGCCAACAAGTATCAAGAAATCCATCATGAATATTATTAAAACTATTCAGCAGATGGATGATATTGCCTTCACGAATTTTTTCATCAAATTCACTCGTCGTATCTGAAAATATAAGTCATATCGCAGTATCAATAAAGTATATGGATCTATCAGCGGTGTAATATTACAACTGATATTTTCTTTTCTATTTAATTCATTTCATCACGCTGGCTGAATCGCTGTCTATGGCGATACGCAAAGACATCTTCCACGTGCCCGTTTTTTATACGCTCTTGCAATGCCCGCCAGTAATCCGCTTTGAATAGATCACGGTGGCTCTCTTCGAAGTAACCTCGAATACGTTTGTCTGTGCATAAAAAATGCCGAAATTCTTCTGGAAAAACATCGTTAACAGCCACGCTATACCAAGGCTCATTAGCCAATTCATCTTCTGGATAACGAGGTGGAGGAATATCCCGAAAGTTGACTTCGGTCATGTAGCAGATCTCATCATAATCGTAGAAAATGACCCGACCGTGGCGCGTAACGCCAAAGTTTTTAAACAACATATCACCGGGAAAAATATTTGCTGCGGCTAACTGCTTAATCGCATTTCCGTACTCTTCTATCACATCTTTCAATTGTGCTTCATTGACTTGTTCCATGTAAATATTCAGTGGAATCATTTTACGTTCCATATAAAGATGTTTTATCAAGATCTTATCACCCAAATCTTCGAGTTTTTCCGGTATCTCCTTTTGCAATTCCGCCATTAATTCCGCGCTAATATGGCGTTTATCAATGACAAAATTTTCAAATTCCTGTGTATCAGCCATTCTTCCCACACGATCATGTTCTTTGACTAAACGATAGCATTCCTGCACCCGCTCTTGGGAAACTTCTTTCTGTGGCGCAAATTTGTCTTTAATCACTTTGAATACACGGTCAAAAGAGGAGGACGCAAAAACCAGCATCACCATGCCTTTTACGCCCGGCGCAATCGCAAACTGTTCCTGAGAAGAATTAATAAATGCCAGATATTCACGATAATATTCCGTTTTACCATGTTTCTGGCAACCAATTGCCATATATAACTCAGCCGTGGATTTTGTCGGTAAGATCTCACGTAACCACTCTACCAAAGCGGCTGGCAAAGGCGCGTAAACCATAAAGTAGGAACGTGCGAAGCCAAAAACGATGCTGGCATCATCGTGACTGGTCAAACAGGTATCGATAAAGATCCCTCCTGACTCATCATGATGAATAGGTAGTAAAAATGGGTAAGTGACTGTTCCCATCTTTATTTTTCCTACTAACCACGCCGCCTTATTGCGATAAAATAACTCATTGGCAATTTGGAATGTCGCGTGCAATAAATCGTGTTGAGGAAATGTATTTTGTAAGTATTGCGTGATGTAACAAATATCCCGCTCTAAGTTTTCCCATTTAAGACGCAATGGCAGATCACTTAAAATTATTCGCAACATGGAAGTGAGACAGCCATTCGGGGAAAAATCCCGTGATAAAGGGCGAGAGATCTCACGAAAACGACAAGCTGGCTGAGAAGATAAGATAAATAAATTTTCCGGCTTCAAATTACGGTGCTGAAACAAACGGCAGTAAACCGAATTGAAAAAGCTTTCTGCAATTTCGAAACGGGGATAATCGGGCAATAACCGAGTATAAACAGCTTTGATTCCAGCGAGGTAATCCTCATCCTGCTGCAATGAACTGTGAATACGCTTCAACTGTTCTACTACCAAGCCAACATGATGATCGTACAAATTTATTCTCTTTTTCATGGCCCGCTGTACCGCATGCCAATCCGCCTGTTCAAAACGTTGCTGTGCGCCTGACGTGACTTCGAGAAATCGACCATATTGCGCATCAAATCCTTGCAAAATGGTTTGTGCAATTAAATGTGCGAGATCTATTTCCATATTTAGCCACCTTATTTGGCACGTAAAGGGGAATTCCTTTTGGAATCCCCCAACAATATCAATGGAATGGATATAATAAATTTAGAATTGCTGCTCTTCTGTTGATCCTGTCAAAGCAGTAACAGAAGAAGCCTCTCCCTGAATAATTGTAGTTACTTTATCAAAATATCCCGTACCCACTTCCTGCTGGTGTGAAGAAAATGTATAACCACGTTTAAGAGCAGCAAATTCTTGTTCCTGTACTTTTTCAACATAATGCTTCATACCTTCGCCACGGGCATAATCGTAGGCCAAATCAAACATGTTGAACCACATACTGTGTATACCCGCCAACGTGATGAACTGGAATTTATAGCCCATTTCAGACAATTGTTCCTGGAAGCTGGCGATAGTTTTATCATCCAGATTCTTTTTCCAATTGAAAGACGGAGAACAGTTATAAGCCAGCAGCTTACCCGGGTATTTTGCATGGATGGCTTCGGCAAAACGACGAGCCGCTTCAATATCTGGTGTAGAGGTTTCACACCAGACAACATCGGCGTAAGGGGCATAAGCCAATCCACGGCTGATGGCCTGATCAATCCCTGCGCGAGTGCAATAAAAACCCTCACAAGTCCGCTCGCCTGTAATGAATTCGCTGTCATAAGGATCGCAATCCGATGTCAGAAGATCGGCCGCATCTGCGTCAGTACGCGCGACTAATAACGTTGGCACACCAGATACATCCGCCGCCAAACGTGCAGCTATCAGTTTCTGGATGGCTTCTTGAGTCGGAACCAAAACTTTCCCCCCCATGTGCCCACATTTCTTCACCGCAGCCAATTGATCTTCAAAGTGAACCGCAGCCGCTCCTGCCTCAATCATCGCTTTCATCAGTTCAAATGCGTTCAATACTCCACCGAACCCGGCTTCTGCATCCGCAACAATCGGCAGGAAATAATCAACGTATTCCTGACTGTCTGGATCAATGTCATTCGACCACTGGATTTGATCTGCCCGACGGAAACTATTATTGATACGCTTGATGATATTAGGTACAGAATCAACAGGATACAATGACTGATCGGGGTACATGCTTGAAGCTGTATTTGCATCCGCCGCAACTTGCCAGCCGGAAAGGTAAATCGCTTCAATACCTGCTTTAGCCTGTTGAAGAGCCTGACCTCCCGTCAACGCTCCAAGCGCATTTACATAACCTTTTTTGGATTTGCCATGCAACAATTCCCACAACTTTTTCGCTCCCCTCTGCGCCAAAGTGTGTTCAGGGTTAAGTGAACCACGCAATTTAATGACATCCTCAGCACTATATGGGCGAGTAATGCCTTCCCAACGCGGTTGTTTCCATTCTTGTTCTAATTGAGCGATTTGTTGTGTCCGGGACATGGTCATGATGTTCTACTTCCTATTTTTAATTAATCGGATATTTTTGCCATTATTGTTTTTAAATTAATCCAATAACTGATAACCAGGTAACGTCAGGAAATCAATTAAGTCATCCTGCGTGGTAATCCTTTCCATCAAGCTCGAAGCTTCTATGAATCGTCCCTGCTCAAAACGAGCTCCCCCAACCTCTTGTCTGATAACCTCGAGTTCTTCTTTGAGCATTTCCTTGAAGAGTTCTTTTGTTACCTTTTTACCGTTGGAAAGCGATTTTTTATGCCGAATCCATTGCCAAATAGAGGTGCGAGAAATTTCTGCCGTAGCAGCATCTTCCATCAAGCCATAAATCGGTACGCATCCATTACCCGAAATCCATGCTTCTATGTACTGAACAGCGACACGAATATTCGCGCGCATTCCCTCTTCAGTTCTTTCTCCCGAACAAGTCGCAAGCAACTGTGCAGCCGTAATGGTTTCATCCTCTTCACGCAAAACTGTCAATTGATTCTGGCGTTCTCCCAATTTGGCGCCGAAGACCATCATGACAATATCTGCAAGCCCCGGATGTGCGACCCATGTACCATCGTGACCATTATTGGCTTCTAACTCTTTGTCAGCCCTAACTTTATCCAAAACTTGCTGATTTTGTTTAGGATCTTTGCTAGGAATAAATGCCGACATTCCCCCCATCGCAAACGCACCGCGTTTATGGCAGGTTTTAATCAACAAGCGGGAATAGGCACTCAAGAAAGGTTGTGTCATCGTAACAGACTGGCGATCCGGCAAAACACGATCAGCATGATTTTTTAATGTTTTGATATAACTGAAAATATAATCCCAACGCCCACAATTGAGGCCAACAATGTGATGACGTAAGTAGTAAAGAATTTCATCCATCTGAAACACAGCAGGCAGTGTTTCAATCAGAACCGTGGCTTTAATAGTGCCTTTTGGCAAATTGAAACGTGATTCTGTAAAACTGAAAACATCACTCCACCATTGCGCTTCGTGGTAACTCTGTATTTTAGGCAGGTAAAAATAAGGGCCGCTGCTCTTTTCCAGCAGTTTTTTATGATTTAAATAGAAGTAAAGGGCAAAATCAAATAACCCTCCCGAAATGGGTTCGCCTTTATAAAGAACGTGTTTTTCCGACAGATGCAATCCCCTGACCCGAGCAATCAATACTGCGGGATCTGGCTTCAATTCATAACGCTTACCTTGCTCATTGGTATATGAAATAGTGCCATTGACAGCATCTCGTAAGTTGATTTGCCCGCTTATGACTTTATCCCATGCAGGAGCTAATGAATCCTCAAAGTCCGCCATAAATACTTTTACATTTGCATTTAAGGCGTTAATAACCATTTTACGTTCTACAGGACCTGTTATTTCGACTCGGCGATCTTTGAGATCGTCAGGTATTCCCTGTATTTTCCAATCCCCATCTCTAATGGAAGATGTTTCCGAAATAAAGTCAGGGAGTATTCCATCATCTATTTTTTTCTGCCATTCTATGCGTTCTTCCAATAATTTTTCACGCCTGCCAGAAAATTCAACAATCAAATCTTCTAAGAAACCAATAGATTCAGGTGATAACACCTGATTCTCTGCCTCACCAAAGGGCTTAATGAAGGTCAACTGGGTTGTTAACATTTGCTGCATACTCCCCTCTTTTCGTCTTTTAAATGCTCAACCTGATTAAGATTAATCAATTAAAAAAATAAATCAAAAATGATTTCCATTATTTTTCAATTTTAAAATTAACCAAATAAAATCAATCGATTAAGTTTATTTAAAGATAAGAAAGACAGGGAAATAAATTCCAAAAAAGCAAACAGAAAAGTGTTAAGTTTTTGTTATGTATAAGAAATAACTCATGTCCGGAAATCATCAATATGGAAAGGAAAATTAAAAAAATGAGAAATGGCTCGCTTCAGCCAATCCTCATTTTTCTGTTTCAAATGGAGATCAATCTAGGGAAGGATTCATAAAAGTGAGGTCATATGGCGTAATTTGATAAACATAATAATTCAACCAATTTGAAAACAGTAAGTGACCATGACTGCGCCAAGCAGCAATCGGGCTATTTTCAGGATCGTCATTCGGGAAGTAATTGATCGGTAGCACAGGATTCAAATCAGCAGCCCGATCACGCCAGTATTCTGCTGCCAGCGTACCCACATCATATTCAGGGTGACCTGTAACAAATACGAGTCTTCTATCCTTACTGGAAAATAAATAAGCGCCAGCCTCTTCTGAGCTGGCTAAAATATCTAAGTCTGTATGTTCGCGAATAATGGATTCAGGAAAATCAGCAAAACGAGAATGCGGTGCAAAAAAAGTTTCGTCAAATCCGCGCGTTAGTAATGCTAAAGGATCTAACGTTGAATGGGAATAGACACCAGATAGTTTGGTTGTCCGGGTGTATTTTGGAAGACGGTAAAGAATATTTAAGGCTGCCTGCACTGCCCAACAGACAAAAAGTGTCGAAGTAACATGACTCTTTGCCCAAGTGACAATTTTTTCAATTTCATCCCAATAAGTCACATCCTCAAATTCAACCAATCCCAAAGGAGCGCCCGTGACAATCAATCCATCAAAATTTTGATCTTTTATTGAGTCAAAATCACAATAAAAGGTATCTAAATGTTCAACAGGCGTATTTTTACATTGCCGGCTATCAATTCTCAATAATTGAATATCAATCTGTAGCGGTGAATTTGACAGTAACCGAATAAACTGATTTTCAGTTTCAATCTTCTTAGGCATCAGGTTAAGTAGCAATACTTTCAATGGGCGAATATTCTGAACCTTTGCCCGTGTTGAGGTCATGACAAAGATGTTTTCATTGCGGAGAATATTTACCGCAGGCAATTCATCTGGTACACGAATAGGCATTGCTCGAAACCTCTACTATTTCAATTTGCACATTTAGACTTCTAGATAGCTAAATTTAACAAAAAGGTGAAAGCGATGTCGAGCTATTGTACTCAAATTGAAATTATTTCATTTTATTATATGAAACTAGGAGGGGTAATAAGGAAGGTAATAACAATAAGGTATGAATTCAATAGTAATATCAATGAATTATTCCAGACGCAAAAAAGCCACCCGGTTAAGGATGGCTTCTCTGGCTAATTGAATGTCTGGCAGTGTCCTACTCTCGCATGGGGAGGCCCCACACTACCATCGGCGCTACGGCGTTTCACTGCTGAGTTCGGCATGGGGTCAGGTGGGACCACCGCGCTGTTGCCGCCAGACAAATCCTGTATTCAATCCCGAACAAGCTGCTTTTCTTTCTCTGAAACGGTTATCTCTCTCACCCTCACCCAAAACACCTTCGGTGTTGTCAGGTTAAGCCGCACGGTTCATTAGTACTGGTTAGCTCAACGTCTCGCAACGCTTACA
>NZ_NITZ01000007.1:157834-160812 GCF_002632615.1 Xenorhabdus miraniensis | reverse complement strand
ACCCAAAACACCTTCGGTGTTGTCAGGTTAAGCCGCACGGTTCATTAGTACTGGTTAGCTCAACGTCTCGCAACGCTTACACACCCAGCCTATCCACGTCCTCGTCTCGGACGTTCCTTCAGTGTCCTCAAGGGACAAGGGAAGACTCATCTCAAGGCAAGTTTCCCGCTTAGATGCTTTCAGCGGTTATCTCTGCCGCACTTAGCTACCGGGCAATGCCATTGGCATGACAACCCGAACACCAGTGGTGCGTCCACTCCGGTCCTCTCGTACTAGGAGCAGCCCCTTTCAATCTTCCAGCGCCCACGGCAGATAGGGACCGAACTGTCTCACGACGTTCTAAACCCAGCTCGCGTACCACTTTAAATGGCGAACAGCCATACCCTTGGGACCTACTTCAGCCCCAGGATGTGATGAGCCGACATCGAGGTGCCAAACACCGCCGTCGATATGAACTCTTGGGCGGTATCAGCCTGTTATCCCCGGAGTACCTTTTATCCGTTGAGCGATGGCCCTTCCATGCAGAACCACCGGATCACTAAGACCTACTTTCGTACCTGCTCGAGCCGTCACTCTCGCAGTCAAGCCAGCTTATGCCTTTGCACTAACCTCACGATGTCCGACCGTGATTAGCTAACCTTCGTGCTCCTCCGTTACGCTTTGGGAGGAGACCGCCCCAGTCAAACTACCCACCAGACACTGTCCGCAGCCCGGGTCACGGGCCTACGTTAGAACATCAAACATTCAAGGGTGGTATTTCAAGGATGGCTCCATGCAGACTGGCGTCCACACTTCAAAGCCTCCCACCTATCCTACACATCAAGGCTCAAGGTTCAGTGTCAAGCTATAGTAAAGGTTCACGGGGTCTTTCCGTCTTGCCGCGGGTACACTGCATCTTCACAGCGAGTTCAATTTCACTGAGTCTCGGGTGGAGACAGCCTGGCCATCATTACGCCATTCGTGCAGGTCGGAACTTACCCGACAAGGAATTTCGCTACCTTAGGACCGTTATAGTTACGGCCGCCGTTTACTGGGGCTTCGATCAAGAGCTTCGCCTTGCGGCTGACCCCATCAATTAACCTTCCAGCACCGGGCAGGCGTCACACCGTATACGTCCACTTTCGTGTTTGCACAGTGCTGTGTTTTTATTAAACAGTTGCAGCCAGCTGGTATCTGCGACTGGCTTCAGCTCCGAGCGCATGTCTCTTCACCTAATGCCAGCGTGCCTTCTCCCGAAGTTACGGCACCATTTTGCCTAGTTCCTTCACCCGAGTTCTCTCAAGCGCCTGAGTATTCTCTACCTGACCACCTGTGTCGGTTTGGGGTACGATTCAGTGTTACCTGGTGCTTAGAGGCTTTTCCTGGAAGCAGGGCATCAACCACTTCAGCACCGTAGTGCCTCGTCATTACGCCTCAGTGTTGCAGTACTCCGGATTTGCCAGGAGCACACACCTACACGCTTAAACCGGGACGACCGTCGCCCGGCTGGCCTAGCCTTCTCCGTCCCCCCTTCGCAGTAACACCGAGTACAGGAATATTAACCTGTTTCCCATCGACTACGCCTGTCGGCCTCGCCTTAGGGGTCGACTCACCCTGCCCCGATTAACGTTGGACAGGAACCCTTGGTCTTCCGGCGAGCGGGTTTTTCACCCGCTTTATCGTTACTTATGTCAGCATTCGCACTTCTGATACCTCCAGCATGCCTCACGGCACACCTTCGCAGGCTTACAGAACGCTCCCCTACCCAACAACACATTCGTGCCGCTGCCGCAGCTTCGGTGCATGGTTTAGCCCCGTTACATCTTCCGCGCAGGCCGACTCGACCAGTGAGCTATTACGCTTTCTTTAAATGATGGCTGCTTCTAAGCCAACATCCTGGCTGTCTGAGCCTTCCCACTTCGTTTCCCACTTAACCATGACTTGGGGACCTTAGCTGGCGGTCTGGGTTGTTTCCCTCTTCACGACGGACGTTAGCACCCGCCGTGTGTCTCCCGTGATAACATTCTCCGGTATTCGCAGTTTGCATCGGGTTGGTAAGTCGGGATGACCCCCTAGCCGAAACAGTGCTCTACCCCCGAAGATGAGTTCACGAGGCGCTACCTAAATAGCTTTCGGGGAGAACCAGCTATCTCCCGGTTTGATTGGCCTTTCACCCCCAGCCACAAGTCATCCGCTAATTTTTCAACATTAGTCGGTTCGGTCCTCCAGTTAGTGTTACCCAACCTTCAACCTGCCCATGGCTAGATCACCGGGTTTCGGGTCTATACCCTGCAACTTAACGCCCAGTTAAGACTCGGTTTCCCTGCGGCTCCCCTAAACGGTTAACCTTGCTACAGAATATAAGTCGCTGACCCATTATACAAAAGGTACGCAGTCACACCCGCAAAGGGTGCTCCCACTGCTTGTACGTACACGGTTTCAGGTTCTCTTTCACTCCCCTCGCCGGGGTTCTTTTCGCCTTTCCCTCACGGTACTGGTTCACTATCGGTCAGTCAGGAGTATTTAGCCTTGGAGGATGGTCCCCCCCTATTCAGACAGGATACCACGTGTCCCGCCCTACTCTTCGAGCTCACAATACCAGCGTCTTCGGATACGGGGCTATCACCCTTTACTGCCGGCCTTTCCAGACCGTTCTCCTGGCGCTGATGCTGATGCTGGCTCTGGGCTGTTCCCCGTTCGCTCGCCGCTACTGGGGGAATCTCGGTTGATTTCTTTTCCTCGGGGTACTGAGATGTTTCAGTTCCCCCGGTTCGCCTCATTCACCTATGGATTCAGTGAATGATAGTGCAACGGATTGCACTGGGTTTCCCCATTCGGGTATCGCCGGGTATTGCGGTTCCTATCACCTGACCGGCGCTTTTCGCAGATTAGCACGCCCTTCATCGCCTCTGACTGCCTAGGCATCCACCGTGTACGCTTATTCGCTTAACCTCACAACCCGAAGGTGTCTTCAGATTGCAGGGTTGAGAGACTCATCA
>NZ_NITZ01000007.1:0-157734 GCF_002632615.1 Xenorhabdus miraniensis | reverse complement strand
CCTCCAAATCGACATCGTTTACAGCGTGGACTACCAGGGTATCTAATCCTGTTTGCTCCCCACGCTTTCGCACCTGAGCGTCAGTCTTCGTCCAGGGGGCCGCCTTCGCCACCGGTATTCCTCCACATCTCTACGCATTTCACCGCTACACGTGGAATTCTACCCCCCTCTACGAGACTCTAGCCAACCAGTCTTAGATGCCGTTCCCAGGTTAAGCCCGGGGATTTCACATCTAACTTAATTGACCGCCTGCGTGCGCTTTACGCCCAGTAATTCCGATTAACGCTTGCACCCTCCGTATTACCGCGGCTGCTGGCACGGAGTTAGCCGGTGCTTCTTCTGCGGGTAACGTCAATCATGAAGCGTCTTCAGCTTCATGCCTTCCTCCCCGCTGAAAGTACTTTACAACCCGAAGGCCTTCTTCATACACGCGGCATGGCTGCATCAGGCTTGCGCCCATTGTGCAATATTCCCCACTGCTGCCTCCCGTAGGAGTCTGGGCCGTGTCTCAGTCCCAGTGTGGCTGGTCATCCTCTCAGACCAGCTAGGGATCGTCGCCTAGGTGGGCCCTTACCCCGCCTACTAGCTAATCCCATCTGGGTTCATCCGATGGCGTGAGGCCCGAAGGTCCCCCACTTTGCTCCTAAGAGGTTATGCGGTATTAGCCACCGTTTCCAGTGGTTATCCCCCTCCATCGGGCAGATCCCCAGACATTACTCACCCGTCCGCCGCTCGCCGGCAAAGAAGCAAGCTTCTTCCCGCTGCCGCTCGACTTGCATGTGTTAGGCCTGCCGCCAGCGTTCAATCTGAGCCATGATCAAACTCTTCAATTAAAGGTTTGATGCTCAAAGAATTTAACTGTGTTAGTTCGTAATGAATTAACTGTTCAGTCACTCTTCAAGACTGGTATCTTTTTCGCCTTCCGGCGTGGATAGCGTCTTGCGAGTGCCCACACAGATTGTCTGATTAATTTGTTAAAGAGCGTGGCAACCAGAAACATTCTTTCGGGTTACGAGGCTGCGTATCTTACGCTTTCCTCTGAGAGTGTCAAGCCTTATTTTTCAGGGCTTTTCACTTTGTCATCTCGACATGTTTGTGTGTTTGTCGTGACAACGGAAGCGCATTATAGGGAGCCTTTAAATTTAGGCAAGCCTTTTTTGTGATTTTTTATTTGAACGATCACAATTTAGGCTAAAAGGCTATTTTTGCCTGTTTTTTATCACATTTGGTAGGTCTGCCAGACTATTAATAACCAAGTCTGCAGCTTGTTCTGCTGCTTCTGTTACCGGTTTTCCTGTACGAACGAGGATCTTAGTTCCAACATTAGCGTCATGTGCTGCCAACATATCTTCTATTTTGTCTCCTACCATATAAGAAGCTGACATATCGATATGTAATGCTTGCTGTGCATCCAACAACATACCTGGTTGTGGTTTACGGCAATTACAGCTCTTCTTATATTCTTCATCATTCCCTTCCGGATGATGAGGGCAATAATAGATACCATCAAGATCGACGCCTCGGTCTGCTAATGACCAATCCATCCATTCTGTTAGCTGCATAAACTGATCTTCTGTAAAAATTTTACGTGCAATACCCGACTGATTTGTTACCAAGACCAGTGCATAGCCCATTTTCTTCAATTCAAGCATGGCTTCAATCACACCATCAATAAATTGAAAATTATCTATCTCATGCACATAGCCATGATCGATGTTAATCGTGCCGTCACGATCTAAAAATACGGCGGGAATACCTTGAGTCACCTGATTACTCCAAGAATGGATCAAGTAAACAGTATCGCATGATTTATTGCTGAATGAGAATGCAGCATTTAATTTATTCCCAGTTGACTTAGACGTCTAGACGCCTTAACATCCACTTTAATTCATGACTTGTTGAAATGTTCTCAAGTCATTCATCTATACATCTAATAAGAAAAAAATGATAAGACTGACTCAGATAAACAAGATATTTCAACAAGGCGCGCGTTCAATCAAAGCGCTTTCAGATATCAACTTACATGTCCCACAGGGGCAAATATATGGCGTCATCGGTTCTTCTGGTGCGGGAAAAAGTACCTTAATTCGCTGTGTGAATATGCTCGAGCGCCCAACTTCGGGTCAGGTATTAGTTGCAGGGCAAGATCTCACTTCTCTTTCAGAACGTGAACTAACTCGCGCACGTCGCCATATTGGCATGATTTTCCAACACTTTAATTTATTATCATCCAGAACAGTATTTGACAATGTTGCGTTACCTTTAGAATTGAACAACACGCCAAAAGCTGAAATAAAGGCTAAGGTTAATGAATTACTGGAGTTGGTTGGCCTTGCTGATAAGCATGACGCGTATCCTGCCAATCTGTCTGGTGGTCAAAAACAGCGCGTCGCTATTGCCCGGGCACTTGCGAACTCGCCGAAAGTACTTTTGTGTGACGAAGCCACCAGCGCATTGGATCCAGCAACAACGCGTTCTATTCTGGAACTATTAAAAGACATTAACCGCCGTTTGGGGTTAACCATTCTTTTGATCACCCATGAAATGGATGTGGTTAAGCGCATCTGTGATCAAGTTGCAGTCATTAGTGGCGGCCAATTGATCGAGCAAGATGTTGTCAGTGCAATATTTTCGCATCCTAAGACTCCGGTGGCTCAAGAATTTATCAAATCTACACTGCATTTGGACATTCCTGAAGATTACTTACAAAAGTTACAGCCGGAATCTGCGCCTGATCGCAGTCCATTATTGAAGTTGGAATTCACGGGTAAATCTGTTGATGCACCTTTAATTTCCATGGCAGTTCGCCGCTTTAATATCGATATCAGCATATTGAGTTCCCAAATGGATTACGCGGGTGGCGTTAAATTTGGTGTTATGCTGGCTGAGTTGGATGGAGAAGGCGATAGCATCAAATCAACAATTGAATTTTTAGAAACGCATCATGTGAAAGTAGAGGTTCTCGGTTATGTCTGAAGGAATGATTTTATTATTAGCTAAAGGAGTCTGGGAAACCCTCGTAATGACTTTCGTTTCTGGTTTCTTTGGCTTTGTGATTGGGTTGCCGGCTGGTGTACTTTTATATGTTACCCGTCCTGGGCAGGTTATTGAAAATGGCACACTTTATCGCATACTTTCTGCATTGGTAAATATTACTCGTTCAATACCTTTCATTATTCTGTTGGTATGGATGATTCCATTTACCCGTTTGATTGTAGGCACATCAATTGGCTTACAGGCGGCGATTGTTCCGTTGACCGTAGGGGCGGCCCCTTTCATTGCCCGCATGGTGGAAAATACATTATTAGAGATTCCGACAGGCTTAATTGAAGCGGCGCGAGCGATGGGTGCAACGCCATTCCAGATTGTTAAAAAGATTCTTTTGCCGGAAGCACTGCCAGGTTTAATTAATGCTGCCACCATTACCTTAATTACTTTAGTCGGTTATTCCGCAATGGGCGGGGCTGTTGGTGCAGGCGGTTTGGGCCAGATTGGCTATCAGTATGGTTATATCGGCTATGATGCAACAGTAATGAATACCGTATTAGCATTACTGGTTGTTTTAGTGTTCTTGATTCAATTAGGTGGCGATCGTTTAGCCAAAACCGTTAATCGTAAATAGCATTATTTCAAATAAGGAGCCACTAACGGCTCCGCTTACAAGGCTTATACCTAAAAGCCTCATTGTAATAGTACTTGTAATAGGTAGTGGTACTTGTAATAGATAGTACACAGTAGCTTGATAAGACAGGTTATAAATCAGTATTCAATAGGGGTGAAAATATGTCAGTAAAATTGAAATCCATTGCAGTAATCAGCGCTTTATTAGGTTCATTAATTATTGCTGGTTGCGGCCAGGAACAACGTGATCCAAACCATATCAAGGTTGGAGTTATTGCAGGGCCTGAGCTTCAAGTTGCTGAAGTTGCCAAGCAAGTTGCTAAAGATAAATATGGCCTTGATGTTGAGTTGACGACATTCAATGACTATGTTTTACCAAATGAGTCACTGAGCAAGGGAGATATTGATGTGAATGTCTTCCAGCATAAGCCTTATCTAGATCAACAAATAAAAGAACGTAACTACAAGCTGGCTATTGTTGGTAACTCTTTCATCTTCCCAATGGCGGCCTATTCCAAGAAAATTAAATCACTGGATGAATTGCAGGATGGTTCTCAAATTGCTGTCCCCAACGATCCAACCAACTTAGGTCGTTCGCTACTGTTATTACAAAAACAGGGTCTAATCACTTTGAAAGAGGGAGTAGGCCTGCTGCCGACCGTTCTGGACATTACCAGCAATCCTAAGCACTTGGATATCGTCCAGCTGGAAGCACCTCAATTACCACGCTCACTGGATGATCAGAAAATTGCTTTGGCTATCATCAATAACACCTATGCAGGGCAGATTGGTTTGACCCCAGAGCAAGATGGGATCTTTGTTGAAGATAAAGATTCACCTTACGTCAATATCATCGTTAGCCGTGAAGACAATAAAGATGCCGAAAATGTGCAAAAATTCGTGAAAGCATACCAATCTCCAGAAGTAGAACAAGAAGCACAAAAAGTCTTTAAAGGTGGAGCAATAAAAGGCTGGTAATCTTTCATATTCAGTCAATCAAGATTAAAATTATCGGGCGGATATTTTTATATCCGCCCGTTTTCGTTGAAAGAAACAAACGACTTTATCGTAGTTTCAATCAATAAGATTAAACCTGTTCCTCACTGACTCTATCAATATAAGGATTCAACTCGATGCGTGTGTTACCTATCTGTTTCATGGCGCTCTTTATGGTGGGGTGTACTTCACTATCAACTCAGGTCGATAAATCCAGTACATCAGATTCGAAGTTGAAACGTCAGTCAGTCAAGAAAAGCAAAACACCATCTTACGTCCATCTATACACCAAAACAGATGAGCTGTTAGGTTTACCATTTAAAGATTTAGGTATTGTAGCTGGGGAATCCTGTCGCAGTACGTTACAAGATCCCCCTGCCAGCATTGCAATTGCCCGGCAAAACATGCTGGCAAAAGCAAATTATCTAAACGCTAACGCGGTCTTACTTCATAAATGTGCGATCTTACCTGGTCAAGGTTGCTACCAAGTTGCCATTTGTGAAGGTTCAGCCCTGCTAACAACCAACAAGTAATTATTATTAAAAAACGCCCATGGCAGATTTTCATTTTACGCAAATCGGAACCATTCATTCTCCTTACAAAGAGAAGTTTGCCATTCCCCGTCAACCGGGTTTGGTGGAAGATGGTACAGGACAGTTAGAATTGCTTGCTCCTTATAATCAGATTGATGCAATACGAGGGCTGGAGCAATTCAGTCATTTATGGATCATTTTCGTTTTTCACCAAACCATGAACGGCGGCTGGAATCCATTAGTGCGCCCTCCCCGTTTGGGAGGAAATGCCAAAATGGGCGTATTTGCCACTCGTTCAACTTTCCGCCCAAATCCGATCGGCATGTCCTTAGTTGAATTGAAAGGAATTCAACACGCTAACAATCGTATCATTCTGGAACTTGGCAGTTTGGATTTAGTGGATGGTACACCCGTGATAGATATCAAACCTTATTTACCTTTTGTCGAATCACGTCCAGAAGCTAAAGCAGGGTTTGCCCAATCAGCACCAATTGCTGATATGAAAATCAATTTCTCGGCAGAAGCGGAATACCAACTTTTATCCCATCAAGCCAATTATCCTCATTTGCGACGTTTTATTAGCCAGATATTAGCTCAAGATCCTCGCCCGGCCTACCGTAAGAAAGAACGAGAAAACCGAATATATGCCGCCCATATATTGGATTTCAATGTCCGTTGGTTGGTGAATGACACTATGACAGAAGTGGTTTCTATCGAACACCGCTAAAACCACTTTTGACATCGCAAGCTCGCTGGTAGACTAGCAGTTTATTTTTATTTTCTGGGCAGGGTGGCGCTACTTGCCGCCCAGAAGCAATTTGCTATCCAATGGAAACTTATATGCGTACTAGCCAATATCTGCTCTCTACTTTAAAAGAGACGCCTGCTGATGCAGAAGTAGTCAGTCATAAACTGATGCTTCGTGCCGGCATGATCCGTAAACTCGCCTCAGGTTTGTACAACTGGATGCCGACAGGTGTCCGCGTGTTGAAAAAAGTTGAAAACATTGTTCGTGAAGAGATGAACAATGCGGGAGCGATTGAGGTTTCCATGCCGGTAGTTCAGCCAGCAGATTTGTGGCAGGAAAGTGGCCGTTGGGAACAATATGGCCCAGAATTACTGCGTTTTGTTGATCGTGGTGAACGTCCTTTCGTTTTGGGGCCAACCCATGAAGAAGTGATCACCGATTTGGTTCGCAACGAAGTCACCTCATATAAACAGCTTCCGCTGAATCTGTTCCAGATCCAGACCAAATTCCGTGACGAAGTTCGCCCACGTTTCGGTGTTATGCGTTCACGTGAATTTATCATGAAAGATGCCTATTCTTTCCACACCAGCCAAGCGTCTCTGCAAGAGACTTACGATAAGATGTATGCTGCTTACAGCAAAATCTTTACCCGTATTGGTCTGGATTTCCGCGCGGTTCTGGCAGATACCGGTTCAATTGGTGGAAATGCTTCTCATGAGTTCCAGGTTCTGGCAGCCAGCGGTGAAGATGATATCGTATTTTCAACCGAATCTGACTATGCAGCTAATATTGAGTTGGCGGAAGCAGTTATGCCATCTCAGGAACGTGCGGCTCCATCTGAGGAAATGCGTCTGGTTGATACACCAAACGCAAAAACTATTGCTGAGTTGGTCGGACAATTCAACTTACCAATTGAAAAAACAGTCAAGACGCTGATCGTTCATGCTGCGGAAGAGAGCGGACATAAGTTAGTTGCTTTGTTGGTACGTGGTGATCATGAACTAAATGAGATCAAAGCAGAAAAATTACCTCTGGTAGCCAGCCCACTGAACTTTGCGACTGAAGAAGAAATTCGTGCCATTGTAAACGCAGGCCCCGGCTCTTTAGGCCCTGTAAACCTGCCTATGCCCGTTATTATTGATCGCAGTGTATCCATCATGAGTGATTTCGGTGCAGGTGCCAACGTTGATGGCAAACACTACTTTGGTATTAACTGGGAGCGCGATCTGCCAGTGCCAGAAGTGGCTGATATCCGTAATGTCGTCGAAGGTGACGCCAGCCCAGATGGTAAAGGCACACTATTAATCAAACGTGGTATTGAAGTTGGTCATATCTTCCAATTGGGTACCAAGTACTCTGATGCCCTGAAAGCGACAGTACAGAACGAAGACGGGCACAATCAAGTTGTCAGCATGGGATGCTACGGTATTGGTGTAACCCGTATCGTTGCTGCCGCCATTGAACAAAATCATGACGATCGTGGCATTATCTGGCCAAATGCGATTGCTCCGTTCCAGGTAGCAATTCTGCCAATGAATATGCACAAATCTTATCGAGTAAAAGAAGTCGCTGAAAAATTATATGCGGACTTGCGCGCCAACGGTATTGATGTGATTTTTGATGATCGCAAAGAACGCCCTGGTGTTATGTTTGCTGACATGGAACTGATTGGCGTACCACATACTCTGGTTATCGGTGATCGTAATTTAGATAACGATGAGATCGAATACAAATACCGTCGCAGTGGCGATAAGCAGATGCTGAAACTGGAAAATATTGTTGAATATCTGCAAGGGCAAATTCAGCAAGCTTAATTTTACTTACGAGCAATAACTCAGTAAAAGCATCAGCGTAAATTGAAAAAACCTGCGTAGTTATCGCGCAGGTTTTTTTATGTGTCTCTGTTATGCGTTATTTTTTTGTATTGCAAGAAGATGACTTATCAAAACGGATTTTGCCTGTTTGGATCACTGAATTATCAAACAATCCATCTTCCATTGAAGGACGCAACGTGTAGTAACCCTCAACTTCCACATAAACTGGGGTTCCTCCTTCCACGCCCGTGGCACTGTAACCACGTTCCAAGTCAATATTTTCAGAAGCATCATAACGTTTGCCGGTACGACATTCCGTAAAAAGGGCTGAATCAGCAAAATAGCTGTATTCTCCTACCAATTTTTTCGGGGTTACCTTGACCAACTCATAGTTAAATTTCGATTCGATTGGCTCGCCGTTGATATCCAGCATAACCAAACTTTCATCTTTCATTTGGTAATAAGATTTTTTGCCATCTTCATTGCTCAATGTGACTTTTTTACCCTTTATTACCCACTTCCCTGTTTCAAAGAAAGTATTTTCCTCACTTTTAGCTTCCAGATAAGACTGCCCCAATATATAGGTCCCATCTTTGGCAAGCTGTAAGGTAGTGTCGATACCTGCGCAATCTGCACAAGGGATAACACCATTAAACACTTTCTCGGTTGGTAACGTCTTACCCTGAGATACATTGCCCGTCTGCAATGCCGGGTTATTCTGCAACATGGAGTTGTCCTGACATCCAACCGATGTAAATACTCCCGCAGCTAACAATACAAATAAAATTTTCTTATTCATCATCATTTAAACCCAATAAATTCAAAAGAATACCTAATCAATTTCGAGTTACAGTACGGCCAACGAAATAGCAACTTGAAGGATAGAGGGTATAACCCATTTTTTATAACGTCCACTCCCTATAAAACATGAGACTTAAGTAACAAAATTGACGCTACTTTACCGCATCCCAAAATACTCAGTGAGAAAAATCAAATTTTATGGCGTAATTTCATTGCCTGATGATGAGGGACAGGTTTAATCTACTCTTAATTTCAACGCAATTCCCACAGATGTATTTAGTAATCACGGTAGATTACTGTGCTATAGTCGTAGGTAGCATTTTTTGCGTTTGAGTTTGGTCAATCACGGGCGGCACGATTACCGCCAGTAACATAGTGGTGAGCAAATATGTTTATAGATACTGAATATCAACCAATTAACTGTGACGATTACGATAACCTTGAACTAGCTTGCCAACGCCAGCTTCATTTGCAGATCCAATTGCGAGATGGTGAAATATTTGAAGGAGAAGCTAAGGAATTGATTTTAAGAAAAAAAGTAGAATATCTCCTCATTGAATCAAAAGAAAAATCCCGTGAATTAAGGTTAGATCACATTATCAGTTTCAGCAATCCAGAAATTGGAACCATTGTTATTGAGCATTCTTCATTGTGATAATAACTTGCGATAATAATAGTCATTAACATGTAGAAAATCTCTACTACACTACAACAAAAGTCCTCACTTAATACGAGGACTTTATTGTTTAGTCATCCTCTTTCATATGAACCCGTTAATTACATCAAAACTGTCATCACAGTCGATGCGCACATGTATTTTATTCTGTTGGTGCCCACCGTCCCTTTCCGGCACCTGTGGATACCACTGTCGAGAGTCCTGCCCCTACAAAACTTCCCAAAAATGAGTTATTTTTATTAAAAAACATGATTATTGAGGTAGTAACATTCGAAGCATGCCAAAAACTATCTGTATTATCAATCAACTCATCATAATTACTGGTATAAACCGTCCCCAAATATTCTCCCTTACCTGGAGTACCCAATGTATCCGCCGAACCATCAAAAGTCACGTTATTATCTAAAACCACTTCTAAGGAAGCATATAATATGTAGCAAGTAAGCACAAATTTTGCACCGTAAAAATCTTTTTTATCACTTAAAAGAAATTCTTTACTTATTTCATCAATTTTACTTTGTTCTAACTTACCTTTCATATCATTGCAGAATGTAGTCAAAGATTGTAATTTAACTTCATGTTCATTAAATTCATATTTCATTATAATTCACCTTATTTAGAATAAATAACACCATTTCTAATTTTAAAAAAATCATTGCACTATAAAATGACAGTGATTAATTATAAAATCTGCTCTATATATTTAGGTGCGATTATTTCCAAGGCATTAACATAATAATAAACAACCTTAATAATACTGTAGCACCAATTTAGTAATGTCATCTTTTAGTAAAGTTGAAAGGTTCGTTTGCAGGATAACCAACGATAGCGTTGATGTCCCGCATCGCCTTTACCGTGTTTTTTGACGAATTCTGTGTGTTAACAAAATCGACATTTTACTTCAACTGCCGCCATTTAATTTCTCCAAAAAAAGGGGGAATTATATACCACCATTAACGAGTTGAATACGTGACCCATTAACCCAATATTTTATAATCTGGAAAAATATTGTAATAACTCTCAGGAATAAAATACACACCATCAATCAAATACCTATGATGATATATATTTTAAATGTGTTAATATTAAATCTATAAGTAGATAAATACATTCACCTTAATAATATTATATAGTTGCTTTGCATAAAATGAATTATTTATATCATCAAAATAGTCAATGAAAAGTACATATTTAGGATCAATGTCGACAAATTAGAATGATAGTATTTTACTTTATATCAATTGATATAGATTTAAGGTTTGACTTTTGATTAAATATATCAATAAATTCCACGGTGGCATAATATCTTCCGTTAGTAATATTACCTACATAAATTGACTCATTTCTTTTTTCTGGTATAGATTGTGAACTGTGAGCCATAAGCTCACCATGTAAATTATTTTTATATATTTTCACAAAGTAACTCAACTGTGGAGGGGTGTTTTCAGAGTTTATCCATGCTACACTAATAACACCATTATTAAAAAACATAGTCATGGATTCAATTCTAGGTTGAATTACTGGTTTTGGTTTTTCATCAAATTGGTTAGGATAAAGTATTATTTCATTTTTATTGTTATTAAACTCACCGCCCGCAATCAACCTAACATTAACCCCTTGATATAATTCAGCATTCCAATATTTCGGATTACCTCCGGCCGTTGCCTGATAATGCAAAGGTTTTTCCCATTGGCCATATTTATTTAGGCGAAAATGTTGCCCATAGACACCATAATAACCTAATTCATTTCCAGCAAAACGTTCAAGAAAACCTGTACATCCATTACCTGTAAAATAAAGATCTCTATCTGGTATTTTAACTGAAATATAATGAGTCCACTTATTATCCTTATATGAATACATAAACATAGCCATTCTCGTTGAATCTTCACCCTGAATATACCATCTGCGAAGAACAATTGAGTACCAATGATCTGGAAACCAAGGCATTGGATTTAATGTCTGTAAACCAGAGCCTTCTCCTCCAAAATGTTTCGAATAGGTATTGGGAGAAGAATATGTCAATTGAACCTCTGTTGGAAGCGAAGGATCTTTTTCAATTTTATCCCATATAGAGCATATGTTATTACGAATAAAAGGTACTCCATTGATAACTGAGTTTACTTGATGTTGTATCCCAGCATATCCACCGCGATCCTCAAAATAAAAATTACATCCAGACCAGTAAATATACCCTTTGTCTCCATTATTAGGAACCATTTGCTCTACATATATTAGTTCGGCGTAATTAGAATTGAAAACAGAGGTTACAGATGGGCCACTTGTTGGCACATTTGATGAATCGTTATTCATTCTTCATCTCCTTAGTATTTTAATAAAAATAGGATTAAAAATTATTATTAAATATACTTTTTCATACTAAGCTTTTTCAAAAAAACAAAAAATATAGATAAATTCCATTTTAATGCTCGAACTTCATTAACTTAAATATATGATAAATTAGGTGAAATTTCTACTTTGTAGGATTGGGTGATATTTTAAAATTGGTTTGACAAACACCAATAGTAATAAATAAAATACCACCCCTGCCTTAAAATTTACCTTCACTTTATCACATCAAAATTTTCTTTATATTTTTAAAGATAGTATACATTTATTTATTTTCAAGATGAAATTATTTCATTTGAAATCACAATGCTTTTACATCTCACATTTTTTAGCCCTAAAAATCACATATTCTATTGAATTTAATCAATAAAAAAAGATTGCATCAGAAATAACGCAATCTCTCAAGTCAGCAAAATTGTTATCCAAATTTCTGTCAATGTAATAACAGCTACATTCTTCAATGTGGTGTAGGGTTTTTATTCCAATAAACGATAACCCCCATGTCATCAACCAAACATTGCCCTTCTTTGGTGACAAAAACCCCCAGTGCCGCAATCAGTTTATCGCCATAATAAAGCAGTGGAATCCTCTCCCTGAGCCAAGGTGCAACGCCAAGCTCCTGCCACAATTTTTTACTCTGGCGGGAATGCTGCCGCCCCACGATACTGATATTCCCCTGAACACCAAAACGAATTGTCACTTGTTCATTATTATCAGGAGCTCTTACTTTTATACCGTTTTCTTCCGCCCGAACCAGCGTTCCCAATCCATCAGGCAACGCCAGTTCCTGTTCTATATCCCATTCAAGAACCGTTCCCGCCAAAAATTGATGCTGAGGAACCAGCCATAGTTGCTGCCGATAACGGCGAATATGATATTGCCCCAATTTAAAACAAGGCCCTGCATCTTGCCGGGCGAGCGCCACTTCTGACCAAATTCGTTGAAGCTGCTCCCGCGCAGGCATTTTTACACCCTGCTGGTTGAACCATCGGCGCAACAATGCGTTACGTTTAGCTTCAGAACACCTTTCCAAAGGTGGAATGGAAATCGCACCTTCCAATGTGGTTAGTGAGTTCAATGATTCACTCAACAGTTCATCCAACAACCTTTCTTGTTCCCCACATAAACCTGCACTGCGGGAAACGGCTTGTGGGAAATGAGGCCAACGCTGGTTGAGTAATGGCATAATATGCAGGCGTAAGAAATTACGATCATAGCGATCATCCTGATTGCTATCGTCCTCAATCCATTTCAACCCCTGCGCCTGAGCATAGGCTTCTAATTCTGCCCGGCCTGCATTCAATAGTGGACGAATTAATGTCGTTTCAGCAAATGGCATACAAAAAGGCATGGAAGATAACCCAGCAGGACCACTTCCCCGTTTCAATGCCAACAAAAATGTTTCTGCCTGATCATCAAGATGTTGTGCTGTTGCCAGAATTTCACCCTGCTGTAGTTCACGTTGAAAAGATTGGTAACGGGCATCTCTGGCCGCAGCCTCAATGCCATTCCGCCGGATATCCAAACTCACTTTTTCAGTTCGAAAATCAACCTGCCAGTCAATACAAATCTGACGACAATGTTCAACCCACAAATCCGCCTTTGCATTTAAACCATGATGGATATGGATTGCCCTTAAGGTCATTGGCTCACAATTCTGTTGCTGATAATCCAGTTGCTGATATTGAGTTCGCAGACGAACCAGCAAATGTAACAATACGGTGGAATCCAATCCACCGCTAAACCCAACCAAAATCTTTTTATGCGGTTCAATTTGTTCTGCCAACATCGTCAGCAGAGGTTCATGAGTATTTGTCATTACGGACTCAAGCCTTCTTCATATCTGCCAGATTAGTCTTCAATCAAATCATCCACTGACTTCTTCCCTTCGGGATCGTTGCCTTTGGCCCGGATACAAAGAAGTCCAGAGATGATAACAAGCGCTAATCCCACCACATAAGCAAGAACAAAAGCATCACCGAAAAACAGAATAATCCACATCATCGACAAGACGGGTGATAAGAATAAGATTGAAGCTATTTTATGAGAATCCGGGCTGCTCATGGCCTTGAACCAAATAATATAGGAAATACCATTCAGTATGATGCCATTGAGCAATGTTGGCATCAGTGCATCACCAACAGGTAAGTTGATGCTGCTGAAAGCGAACATAAATACTGCGGAAACTAATGTAGAGAAAATGAATACCCAAAGCGTGCTGATATAGGGATCAATAGCAAATTGTCTCGATAATACGGACATCAGCGCAAAACAAAATGAGCCACTAAATACCAGAAACAATGCCTGAGGATGTTCTACGGCAATCTCGGTTATATTGCCTTGCGTGAAGGTAATCACCACAGCCATGAACCCCATCACAATGCCAATCATCTGCCTAATGGACAACCTTTCTTTGAACAGAAAAAACGATAAACCGATTATCATTAATGGCCAGCTATATTGAATAACTAAAACAGCAACACCATTCTCGATGGAATAACCATAATAAAGCAACAGATAGAAGAAACAGTCTAACGCGCCTAAGATCAATACCTTAAGCATAATTGGAAAAGGAATGTATAATAGTTTCTTCCAGTTTCTCCCCATAATGAGAGCAACAACAAATACCGCTAAAACAGACAGGACATTTGACCAGAATAAATATTGGAAATGATCCATCTCTTTCTGACCAACACGCGCTATAGAAGGAATAAAACTCCAGATAAACACACAAGAGAACGCATAAATAATATATTTATATTTAGCCATAGAAAAACTCAACTTATTATTTTAAAGCCCAACGACTGAGGCCCCGAATCCATCCCAATATCCCTGAAAATGATAATACCAGCTGGCAAAGAACGTGATGGTTTCACCCGCCATAAACAACAAAACAGGTGGAAATATTGAGGAGTGATAATTCCCCAGTATTTCCACCTGCTATTAGTCATATTGAAAATAAAGCTGTAACTATCCAAAAATAGTTATCAATAAAACAGCTTTCAGAGCCCCATTTCCTAAGCTCAGCAGTAACCGTACTGCATTAAACGCTCATAACGACGGTTAACTAACTCTTCGCTGCCTAGTTCACTCAACTCAGAGAGATCAGCCAACAATTGCGTTTTTAATGTCTCAGCTATCTCTTCATGATGACGGTGTGCACCACCCAATGGCTCCGGGATAACAGTATCAATCAGTTTCAACTCTTTCAGGCGTGGGGCTGTATTTCCCATTGCTTCTGCTGCCAATGGCGCTTTTTCAGCACTTTTCCACAAAATGGAAGCACAACCTTCAGGAGAAATGGTCGAGAAGGTGCTGTATTGCAGCATGTTTACTTTATCGCCCACACTGAGCGCCAATGCGCCACCAGAGCCTCCTTCACCGATAACCGTACAAATCACCGGCACAGAGAGGCGGGACATCTCACGCAGGTTACGGGCAATCGCTTCTGATTGACCACGCTCTTCTGCTCCCACACCAGGATAGGCGCCAGGAGTATCAATGAAAGTGATGATTGGCAATTTAAAACGCTCTGCCATTTCCATCAATCTCAACGCCTTGCGATAGCCTTCCGGTGATGGCATACCGAAGTTACGACGGATTTTTTCTTTCGTTTCCCGGCCCTTCTGGTGACCAATGATCATAACCGGACGACCATCAATACGCGCCAATCCGCCCACAATTGCCTTATCATCAGCATAGGCTCGATCACCCGCCAATTCTTCGAAATCGGTAAAAATGTGTTTAATATAATCCAGCGTATAGGGACGCAGAGGATGGCGTGATAATTGAGATATTTGCCATGCCCCCAAATCAGAGAAAATCTTGCGAGTCAGCTCTAGGCTTTTTTCCCGCAGACGCTGGACTTCTTCATCCAGATTTATATCTAGCTTTTCATCTTGACGGCTAACTGCGGTGAGCGAATCAATTTTCGCTTCCAGCTCGGCAATCGGCTGTTCAAAATCCAGAAAATTCAGACTCATAACGTTCCTATCTTAGTCAAATTCTAATTCTACCTGCTCGTTACCCAGCAGAGTTCGCAGATCTGTCAAAAGGGTGTCCGTTGGCGTTACCCGCCATGTTGCCCCGAATCGTAAACGGGCACGGGCATCTACCCGCTGATAATAAAGATGAACCGGTATCGTACCTGAACGATGTGGCTCCAATACACCACGAAGACGGTTCAATAATTGCTCATCAATTTGCCTGTCTGATAACGAGATAGCAAGCCCACGTGCAAACTTTTCACGTGCCTCACTGATATCCATTAATTCACGAACCGTCATTTTAAGCCCACCGCTAAAGTCATCAAAGCTGACTTGTCCGGTAGCAATCAAAATTTTATCCTGCTCTAATAAATGCTGATATCTTTCCAACGCATCAGAAAACAGCATGATTTCCAGCCGTCCTGAACGATCATCCAACGTGCTGATACCAATGCGGTTACCCCGCTTGGTTGTCACTATTTTGGATGCCAACACCAAACCTACCACTGTCGTTACCTGACCACGAGGCGTCGGGTTCACATCTTTTAGACGCAACCCATTTGTATATCGTTCAATCTCTTTTAAATAACTTGTGATCGGGTGACCCGTTAAATACAGCCCAAGCGTTTCTCTCTCACCATCCAGAACAACCTGATCCGGCCATTTTGGCGTACTGGCATATGAACGCTCAACCTCTTCAGGCTCTTCGGCCAACACACCAAACATATCCGTTTGTCCAATCGCCTCCGCTTTGGCGTGTTGGTCAGCCGCTTTCAGTGCATCTTCCAGAGAAGACATCAACGCCGCACGGTGTGGCCCCAACCTGTCAAAAGCGCCGGACATGATTAACTTTTCCATCACACGACGGTTGAGTTTTTTAATGTCAGCACGCGCACACAGGTCAAAGAGTTCCTTGAAATGCCCTCCTTTCTGGCGGGCCTCGATAATGGCCTCAATCGGCCCTTCACCTACACCCTTGATCGCACCAATGCCATAAACAATTTCACCTTCATCATTAACGTGGAAGTGATACAGACCACTATTGATATCCGGTGGCAAGACTTTAAGCCCCATGCGCCAGCATTCATCCACCAGCCCAACGACTTTTTCGGTGTTATCCATATCCGCCGTCATCACGGCTGCCATAAATTCTGCCGGATAGTGAGCCTTCAGCCATAAAGTCTGATAAGAAACCAACGCATAAGCTGCGGAGTGAGATTTGTTGAAGCCATAACCCGCGAATTTCTCCACCAAATCGAAGATTTTCATCGAGAGTTCGCCATCAACACTCTGTTTTATCGCTCCCTCTTCAAATACCGAACGCTGTTTAGCCATCTCCTCTGGCTTTTTCTTACCCATTGCACGACGAAGCATATCTGCACCGCCAAGGGTATAACCCGCCAATACCTGAGCAATCTGCATCACCTGTTCCTGATACAGAATGATGCCATACGTTGGTTCCAATACGGGTTTTAAGGTTTCATGTTGCCATTCGACATCAGGATAGGAGATCTCTTCCCGCCCATGTTTACGGTCAATAAAGTTATCCACCATGCCGGATTGCAATGGCCCGGGGCGGAACAGCGCCACCAATGCGATCATGTCCTCAAAACAGTCGGGACGCAGGCGTTTGATCAGATCTTTCATCCCACGAGATTCAAGCTGGAATACAGCCGTGGTTTCGGAGCGTTGCAGCATATCGAAACTTTTCTGGTCATCCAGCGGGATGGCTGCAATATCAATCGGCTCCAGACCCTTTTTAGCACGGCGCGCATTAACCATCTCAAGTGCCCAGTTGATGATGGTCAGGGTTCTCAGGCCAAGGAAGTCAAACTTAACCAGCCCCGCATATTCCACGTCGTTCTTGTCAAATTGGGTAACGGGGTTTTGCCCTTCGGGATCGCAGTAAATCGGCGCAAAATCAGTGATCTTGGTTGGTGCAATAACAACACCACCCGCATGTTTACCTGCGTTACGGGTGACACCTTCCAATTTGCGCGCCATGTCGATCAGCGCCTTAACCTCTTCATCCGCTTCATAAATTTCAGGCAGTTGAGGTTCCGCTACGAAAGCTTTTTCCAGCGTCATGCCGGGATCAGGCGGCACCAGTTTTGATATGCGATCGACAAACCCGTATGGATGCCCAAGTACACGCCCGACGTCACGGATAACCGCTTTTGCTGCCATTGTACCGAAGGTGATAATCTGCGATACCGCATCTCGCCCGTACATATCGGCAACATGGTCAATCACCTGATCACGTTTTTCCATACAGAAATCAACATCGAAGTCAGGCATGGAAACACGTTCAGGGTTCAGGAAACGTTCGAACAGCAAGTCGAATTCCAATGGATCGAGATCGGTAATTTTCAACGCATAAGCGACAAGAGAACCCGCACCGGAACCACGTCCCGGCCCAACGGGAACACCGTTGTCTTTCGACCACTGGATAAACTCCATGACGATCAGGAAGTAACCGGGGAATCCCATCTGGTTGATAACTTTCAACTCAATATCCAGACGATCATCGTATTCCGGGCGTTTTTGTGCCCTGGTTTCTGGATCGGGATAGAGAAACTCCAGACGCTCTTCCAGACCTTGTTTGGATTTTTTAATCAGGAAATCTTCGGTGCTCATGTCTCCCGTCGGAAATTGCGGAAGAAAGTATTCACCAAGACGGATCGTGACATTACAGCGTTTAGCAATTTCTACGCTATTTTGCAGCGCTTCCGGGATGTCGGAGAAAAGTTCGCACATCTCCTGTTCACTGCGCAGATATTGCTGAGGGCTGTAATTTTTCGGGCGTTTTGGATCAGCCAGCGTATAGCCATCATGAATGGCGACCCGAATTTCATGTGCGTCGAAATCGGTACTTTCCAGAAAACAGACGTCATTGGTCGCGACAACCGGCACATTTTTTTCCGCTGCCAATTCTACAGCGGCATGAAGATAATTCTCTTCATCCTGACGTCCGGTGCGGATTAATTCAAGATAATAGCTGTCCGGGAAATGTGCCTGATAAAAATCGAGGCACTGATCGACCATCGCCCGATTGCCACGCAGCAGGAATTTACCCACATCTCCCATGCGCCCGCCCGACAACAGGATCAATCCGGCTTTCCGCGTTGCCAGCCATTCCCGTTTGATAGTCGGGCCAATCGCACCATAACCTTTTTGGTAGGCTTCAGAGATCAGCAAGGTCAGGTTTTGGTAACCTTCATTATTGCGAGCGAGGATCGTCAAATGGGCATATTCATCCCCTAACAGCTCACTTTCCACATAAAAGTCAGCCCCGATAATCGGCTTGATACCCGCGCCGTGGGCGCTGCCATAGAATTTCACCAATCCACATAAATTGGTGAAATCCGTAATGGCAAGAGCCGGCATACCCAATTTGGCGACTTTTTTTACCAATGGCCCCGTCTTAGCCAAGCCATCGATCATTGAATAGTCGCTGTGAACACGTAAGTGTACAAAACGTGGTTCTGTCATAATCTGCCCAGATATTTATTCCAGATACTTATCCCAGATTCTTATTCAAGACCCAGCGCCCGTTTAACCGGCGCAAAACTTTTACGATAATGTTCCGTCGCACCCAGCAACGCCAGTTTTTCCAGATGCAGGGCCGTAGGATAACCTTTATGTTTCGCAAAACCGTAATCAGGGAGCTGTTTATCCAGTTCTGCCATTTCTCTGTCACGTGTCACTTTAGCAAGGATTGAAGCCGCACTGATTTCGGCAACCAAGCTATCCCCTTTAACCACCGCTTGAGCTGGCATTGCTAATGCCGGGCAACGATTACCATCAATCAGGACATAATCAGGCGTCATTGCCAAACCCGCTACTGCCCGCTGCATGGCAAGCATTGTGGCATGGAGGATGTTGAGCTGATCGATTTCTTCTGGCTCTGCACGCCCAAGACTCCAACACAATGCTTTTTCTTTAATTTCTAAATACAGCGCTTCACGGCGTTTTTCTGTGAGTTTTTTCGAATCCGTTAAGCCTGTAATAGGCTTAGCCGGATCCAGAATAACTGCCGCAGTGACGACAGCCCCTACCAGTGGGCCACGCCCAACTTCATCAACACCGGCAATTAAATTCACCTGAGGATAAACAAAATCCATTATCTTCTCGCTAATTCCAGAACAGCTTGAGCAGCCTGTTCATCAGCATCGCAACGAATGCTTTCATGTAAATGCAGGAACGTTTGTTTCAGTGCTTCCACGTCAGCGCCACCTTGCAGAAGAGGCAACAGCGCCTGCGACAACGCTTGTGGTTCACATTCATCCTGCAATAACTCTTTGACTAATTCTTTACCTGCCAACAAGTTAGGCAAGGAAACATATGGCGTTTTCACCAGGCGTTTTGCCAGCCAGAATGTAAAAGGTTTCATTCTATAACCCACTACCATCGGGCATTTGGCCAACATACACTCCAGTGCTGCCGTTCCTGATGCCAGTAAAGTTGCGTCACTGGCAATCATGGCTTCACGCGCTTTTCCATCCAATAAATGGATTGGCAAATCCGGTGCAATTTCGTCTTTAATGCGCTGAAACTGTTCACGCCGTTTAGCATTCACCAAAGGAACCAATACGTGCAGATCAGGCAATTCCTTCCGTAATAATTGTACGGTTTTTAAGAAATCAGCACTGAGCATCTCTACTTCAGCATTGCGGCTACCGGGCAGCACCGCCAGACAATGGGTATTCAATGGAACGCCCAAAAATTCTCTGGCAGCGGCTTTATCTGTTTGCAGAGGCATTGCATCTGCCATCGTATGACCAATGAACCGGCATGGAACGTTAAACCGATCATAGAACGCTTTTTCGAATGGTAAAAATGCCAGTACCAAATCTGTTGACCGGCCGATTTTAAACACCCGTTTGTGTCGCCATGCCCATACTGATGGACTGACGTAATGGATTGTTTTGAGCCCCTGCTGCTTAAGCCGCCCTTCCAGGGTGATATTAAAATCAGGGGCATCAATGCCAATAAATACATCCGGCCTTAAGGCAGTAAAACGCGCCGTTAAGTCTTTGCGTATTTTCAGCAAACGGGGCAAACGCCCCAAAACTTCAACAATCCCCATTACGGCCAGCTCTTCCATCTCATACCAGGCTTCACAACCTTCCGCCTGCATAAGAGGGCCAGCAACACCCACAAAGCGGGCATTTGGAATTTTTGCTTTCAATGCACGAATCAGGCCAGCCCCAAGAATATCACCGGATGTTTCTCCGGCGACCAAACCAATTGTCAGCGGGCGCTGATTGTCAACAGAAGAAAAGGTAGTCAAAGGAGTGTCCTTCATCTACTTAACGAATAATGCCACGACTGGATTTTGCGGAATTTTCCAGAAAATCACTGAATACTTTCACGTGTGGGTTATTTTCCGCTTGAAGGCCAATTTCGTGTCTGGCTTCTTCCAACGTTTTTCCGCTGCGGTAAAGCGTCTTATAAGCGTTACGGATAGCATGCAGCGATTCTTTATCAAACCCGCGACGTTTCAAGCCTTCGATATTCAATCCGAAAGGTGTTGCATGGTTTCCTTGTGCAATAACGTACGGAGGAACATCCTGAGCAACGCCAGAACAACCTCCAACCATGACATGGGAACCAATCTGACAGAATTGATGCACTGCCGTCATTCCACCAATAATGACGTAATCACCCAAAATGACATGACCGCCTAATGTGCCATTATTTGCAATGATACACCGATCACCAACGATACAATCATGGGCGATATGGGCGTTGATCATAAGCAAATTATCACTGCCGACTTTGGTCACTCCACCGCCCTGAACAGTACCACGATGAATAGAGACACTTTCACGAATGCGGTTACGATCGCCAATTTCAACACGAGTCGGTTCACCTTGATATTTGAGATCCTGATTGACTTCACCAATAGAAGCGAACTGATAGATCTGGTTATCGCGACCAATCTTAGTTATCCCATTAACCACAACATGAGATTTCAGTTCAGTCCCTTCACCAATCTCAACCTGAGAACCGATATAACAAAATGGGCCAACGCGAACATTGGCACCAATAACAGCACCTTCTTCAATGATTGAAGAAGGATGAATAACAGCGGTCTGATCAATCATGGATTATTCCTCACGGCGGCGAGCACACATCATTTCCGCTTCGCAAGCCAATTCCCCATCGACTTTCGCTACGCCCCTGAAACGCGCAACACCGCGACGCTCTTTAATAAACTCAACATCCATCACCAATTGATCACCCGGCAGCACTGGGCGCTTGAATCGGGCACCATCAATAGCGGCAAAGTAATACAATTCACCCGGCTTAAGTGACCCTACACTTTTGAATGCCAGAATTCCGGTGGCTTGAGCCATGGCTTCAAGGATCAGAACACCCGGGAAAATAGGTTTACCCGGGAAGTGCCCCTGAAAGAATGGCTCATTGAACGATACATTCTTGACTGCGCGTAAAAATTTACCTGCTTCAAAATCCAAAACACGATCTACCAACAAAAATGGATAGCGATGAGGCAGTAAATCTAAAATTTCTTCAATTTGCAGAGTATGACTATTACTCATCTAAATACTCTTCCTGTCTATATAAGAATCATTGTATTAACGACACGGCCTGCGTTAACTCTAAATTTAGAGTTATCAGGCAGGCCGCAAAAATTAAAAGCACAACCAAAAATGCTGATTAAAAACGTTTAATCAAATGTAGTATGATTACTCGTTTTCACCTTCTAATCGGCGTTCCACTGACTTCAAGCGTTTATTCATGTCATTGATACCCATGACTAAAGCGGCAGTCTTACGCCAAGTTTTGTTCGGTTGTAATGGGATACCCGACGAATAAACACCAGGCTCTGTAATGGGGCGCATCACCATGCTCATACCCGTCACGGTGACTTTATCACAGATACTCATGTGTCCATTAATAACACTTGCACCCCCGATCATGCAGTAACGACCAATTTTCAGGCTGCCCGCCATAATGACACCACCCGCCACTGCGGTGTTGTCTCCGATCGTCACGTTATGGGCGATCTGGCATTGGTTGTCTATGATAACACCATTGCCAATGACTGTGTTATCCAACGCACCACGGTCAATAGTCGTACATGCGCCGATTTCAACTTTGTTCCCAATGATTACAGTGCCTAACTGTGGGATTTTAATCCAGTTTCCGCGTTCATTGGCATAACCAAAACCATCGGAACCTATAACAGTTCCTGATTGGATCAAGCAGGACTCACCCATTTCAACGTTATGGTATACCGATACATTGGCCCAAAGACGGGTACCCGCACCAATTCGTGCATTCTTACCAATAAAGCAACCTGCCCCGATGATGACATTATCACCAAGTTCAACACCAGATTCGATAACAGCATTTGCGCCAACCGCCACATTTTTGCCCAAAACTGCATCGGGAGAAATAACTGCTGATGGGTGGATATCCTGCGCAGACTGTGGTGTTGTATCCATAATTTGCGCCATACGGGCATAGGCAAGATAAGGATCCTTGACAACCAATGCGGCAACCTTGCAGTGAGGAAGGTCGGCTTCACGTAGCACAACAGCCGCTGCCTGACACTCAACAAGCTTGTCAGTATAACGGCTATCGGATAAAAATGTAATTTGTTCGCTATTTGCTGAATACATCGGTGCAATACCGGTGATGACGATATCGCCATCACCGTGCAATTGCGCATTCAACTGCTGAGCGAGGTCAGCCAATCGAATTGAAACCATCTACTTATTTAACCTGTTTCAGTACTTCTGCGGTGATATCTTTACCCGACGCAGAATACACAGCGGCATTCGCATCAAGAACAAGATCGTAACCTTCTTTACCTGCAACAACTTTAACCGCATCCTGAATACGGGTCAGGATTTTGTTGCGCTCTTCCAACTGGCGACGGCGGCTATCGTTTTCCAAAGATTGTGCTTTCTGGGCAAACTCATCGCGTTTCGCCACAACTTCTTTTTCTAATTTTTCACGTTCACTGGCTTTCATTGTTGAGCCATCACGCTGTAATTTCTGGAGCTTGGTCTGCAAATCTGATTCCATACGCTGCAATTCAGTTGCACGGCTTTTAAACTCGTTGTCCAACTGTTTTGCCACAGCTTCACGGGCTGGCAACTGTTGAAAAACTTCAGCAACATTCACTAAAGCGATTTTATCTGCCGCCTGAACACCCGCAGAGAACGCCAACGCCATACCCAGGCCTGCTGCACATAATACTTTTTTCACTATAAACTCCTTTGACCCACGCTATTTTTACAGATTGGAAAATTTAGAGCTTATCCTATCAGGCTATTTTATATGCCAATCGGAATCTGGAACACTCTAAATATCGCCCTATCTAATAATAGAGCGATTTTTTACCAAAAAAGATTAATTATTACCAAGATCCGCCAATGTTAAACTGGAACTGCTCAGATCTATCACCTTCGTAATCCTTAATTGGCTTCGCATAAGAGAAGCTCAGCGGCCCTAACGGTGACATCCATTGTAGAGCAATACCGGTCGAAACACGGATATTGTTTGGCTTGCTGTAGTCAGGCATCCCGTGAGTCTTAGCCCAATTAGTATCCCAATTCGTATCCCAAACCGTTCCCGCATCCACAAACAATGAAGTTCGAACGGAATTGGAATATTTAGCATCCAGGAACGGCGTTGGCGTAATCAGCTCGAAACTCGCAACCGCTACCGAGTTCCCCCCCACAGCATCACGGGATGGGTTATTTTTATCTAGCTTACCCTGATTATTTAAATAAATCGCTTTCGGGCCGATATTATTCGAGCGGAAACCACGAACACTGCTAGGGCCACCAGCATAGAAGTTTTCATAGAATGGCATTTCTTTGCCACCAAAACCACCACCATACCCCAGACGGGTACGTCCCATCATCACCCATGAATGATCATCATCAAGAGGATAATAACCTGTCGCGTTCCAAGTGATTTTATAGAACTGGTTGTCAGAACCAGGAATTGTCATTTTGGTATCCAGAGATGATCGGATACCCGCAGTTGGGAAGAAACCACGGTCAAGGCTGTTATAACTCCATCCCAGTGTCAGAGACAAATCATTGGTATCGAATTTCGCCTTGTCATCATATCCCCGTTTTTTACCCATTTTATCCAGATAACGCCACATCGCGACTTGTGGACTCATGTTAGACAGGGAGTTATGTACATAACCCAGTCTCAACGCCAGAGAGTTATTTTCATTCAATGGGAAGCCAAGCACACCCTCTGTACCATATGCTTTGTTGGTATAGTTCGAAAGCTCAGCATCATCAGCACGGAAGTCATTATAAAACACGCGACCACCTAAACTGACCCCATTGACGGTGAAGTAAGGATCGGTCATAGATAAATCAGCCGACGTTGAATAATCATTTTTACTGGCGCTGATACCTACGGAATTCCCCGTTCCCAACCAGTTATCCTGTTGGAGACCGATTTGGAAGCTCACGCCACTTTCCGTACCAAAACCAACACCAAAGTTCATGGAACCGGTATTACGTTCTTTGACCTTATAAACGATATCAACCTGATCTGGGCTACCCGATACACGTTCAGTATCCACATCAACCGATTCAAAATAGCCGAGTCGATTTAAGCGTTCTTTGCCCTGTTCAACCTGATCACTACCTAACCATGCCCCTTCCATCTGACGCATTTCACGGCGCAGTACTGAGTCTTTACTAATATCATTACCTGTAAAGCGAATCTTGCGCACATAGAAACGGTTGCCTGCATCGACATTGACATGCAGCTTAACGGTTTTATCAGCATCGTTGATTTCAGGTTGAGTCATTACGCGAGGGTAAGCATAACCATAGCGACCAAGCAGATTTTTGATGGCTGTTTCCATCTTGGTCACTTCTGCACCGTTATACAATGATCCCGGCTCAATGTTAGTGAATTCCTGTATCTGTGACTGATAGCCAGCCAAATTACCGTTTAAATCAACATTTGATATCTTGTATTGATCACCTTCGGTGATATTGACGGTAATATAAATGTCTTTCTTATCTGGTGTCAGATTGACTTGGGTTGAATCAATGTTGAAACGGGCATAGCCGCGGTCAAGATAAAAACTGCGCAGGGTTTCAAGGTCACCAGACAGTTTTTGTTTCTGATATTTCTGATCAGCCGTCATATTCCACCAAGGAACATCGTCCCTGAGCTGGAAATTATTAAGCAGCTCTTGGGTCGAAAAGGCCTTATTACCAACAATATTAATTTGTTGAATTTTGGCAGAAACACCTTCAGAAAAAACAAGTTTCAAGTCAATACGGTTGCGGGGCAGCGGCGTGACAACCGCTTTCACTGTCGCGTTGTATTTACCAACACTGTAGTAAAAATCTTCCAGCCCTTTTTCAATATTGGACAGCATAGTGCGGTCAAGGGCTTCACCAACACGAACACGCGACGCTTCAAGATTCTGCTTAAGCATGTCATCTTTCACCGATTTATTACCGGAAAAAGTGATACTGGCGATAGTCGGTCGTTCTTTTACCTGAACGACAAGTGAATTGCCATCACGTAAGACACGAACATCTTCAAAGTTCCCAGTTGAGAACAGTGCATGAATCGTGCGACTAATGTCTTCATCGCTAACCGTATCACCGACTCGAACTGGCATGTTCAGTAATGCTGCACCAACGGTGACACGTTGAAGACCCTCAAAATGAATGTCCTGAACTATGAATCCGTCTGAACCGTATGCAGTGGCGCTGCCGAACAGCAGCGACGCTATGAGCAACTTTTTCATCGCCATCGTTGTTATGCGTTTTCCTAACCGGTCTCCCGTCTTAAAAACGGGAGAAATCATTGAAAAGTGCAAGCCCCATTAATAACACCAGCAATACAGCACCAATGCGATAACTGAAGTCTTGTACACGCTCGGAGACCGGCCCTCCCTTGATCTTTTCGATTGCAAGGAAAAGCAAGTGTCCACCATCTAGTACAGGTAATGGGAACAGGTTAATGATCCCAAGGTTGACGCTAATCAGCGCCAAAAACATCAAATAATACACCAAGCCAGAATCAGCCGATACTCCGGCACCTTTGGCAATGGAAATCGGGCCACTTAAGTTATTAAGTTTCACCTCACCCACAATTAATTTGCCCAGCATATTGACGGTCAGCTTCATTAATTGCCAAGTTTTATCCCCTGCCTCATAAATGGCAGAAAAAGGCCCGTACTGTTGAACCACTTTGTATTCATCTGCCAGTGGAATGACCTTAAGTTCAGTACCTGCAAATCCTTCCTCACGGCCATTGGATAATTTTTTGACCTCAGGGATCAGAGACAGGGAAATCATCCCTCCAGCTCTCGCAACGTCCAATTTTAGAGGAATATTGGGATTCTTCCTGACAAATGATGAAAAAGTGTGCCAGACATCTACATCCTGACCATTGACTTTAACGATTCTGTCTCCCGACTGTAAACCGGCTTTTTCAGCAGGTGAAGCAGGATAAACCTTCTCCACTTGCGAACTGACTCGCGGAACAACAGGCATGATGCCCAAAGACAGCAAAACGTCCTGCTTAGATGGGTCGAATGCCCATCCGCGCAAATCCAGCGTCTTTTGAATACTGTCAGTGGCATCCACGGGAGTAACATCCATGGACACAGATGTCTCACCCACTTTACTTACCATAGCAAGACGTACCGAATTCCAATCAGAGGTTTCGATACCATCAACAGCTTTTAGTTCCATTCCAGGCAAAATATTTGCCTGTGCGGCAATAGAATCTGGCTTAACATCCAACACCACAGGGCGTACAGTTGGCACACCAATCACAAAAACCAACCAATAAGCGATAACCGCCAGAATGAAGTTTGCAATTGGCCCGGCGCTGATCACTGCCGCGCGCTGGCCGATGGTTTTATTGTTGAATGCCATATGACGACGTTCGGGCGAAACATCCCCCACCCGTTCGTCGAGCATCTTGACATATCCGCCAAGCGGAATAAGGGCAATAACGTATTCGGTCCCCTGTTTATCTGTACGACGCCAAAGCACTTTACCAAACCCGATGGAAAAGCGTTCAACGTAAATACCACATCGTCTGGCAACCCAAAAATGACCAAACTCATGCACTGTGATGAGAACACCCAACGCAACAATAAATGCAGCCAGATTCCAGAGAATATCCATTATGTACCCTCAGAGAGCAAATCCAGAAGAAATTAACATGACCAAACCCGCAAATACAGGGATGGCCGCTGTTAAGCTATCTACCCTATCCATGACTCCGCCATGTCCCGGAATCAATTGACTACTGTCTTTAATCCCTGATTCCCGCTTGAACATGCTTTCGGTCAGATCACCAAAGACCGAGGCAATAACGACTACCGTAGAAATCAACAACAAGTGTTCTGGCATTGCAGGTACGGGTGCAAATTTACCGAACAGCCATGAAATCAGTGCAGCAGTTAACAGCCCACCAACAAGCCCTTCAAGGGTCTTGCCCGGTGACACTTTTGGTGCCATTTTGTGCTTACCCATAGTGCGGCCAAAAATATAAGCACCGGAATCAGCAGCCCATACCAGCAACATGACATACAGCAGCCACCATGCTCCATCATAGGTATTGTTTTCATAACCCTGGGTGCGCAGTACCATCATTCCACAATAAAATGGCACGATAGTCAGGACACCAAACAGCAGGCGCAAAACAACCGATGACTTCCAGATGGAAGCCGAAGCCGGATAAGTGACCACCAATAAAATTGCGGCTACCCACCAAAGCATGCCAGCCCACAACAGATATACAATTTGCGGTTTTTCAATAAGATGAGAAAAATCTGACAAAGAGTATTGTAAAGCCAATAATCCTACGGCACATAATACAGCCAGCGTAATACGTTTAGTTTGAGTGAAGAGACCAGCAAATTGCCCCCATTCCCATGCGGCAAGCGCTGAAACAGCAATGACAACCAATCCAAATCCTGATGGGGGAAGGAAAAACAGTGCTGCTACAACAAGTGGAATCAATATCAACGTAGTTAAAAGACGGTACTTCAGCAAGTTCTCCTCCTATGATCCCACTTCGGCATCGTCTGGTGTTCCGCCAAATCGGCGTTCTCGTTTGGCAAAGGCATTAATTGCACCTTCAAAAGAAGTTTCATCAAAATCAGGCCAAAGTATATCGGTAAAATACAATTCTGCATAAGCTATCTGCCATAACAAGAAATTACTGATACGATGTTCGCCTCCGGTTCGAATGACCAGATCAACTTCAGGCTGCTGACTTAAATTAATGAAGTTACCTACTGTGGCCTCGCTGATTTCCTCAGGAACCAACTCATTTGACTTAATTTTTTCAGCTATTTGCTTAATACCCTGAACCAAATCCCAACGTCCGCCATAGTTAGCGGCAATATTAAGCTGCAATCCGGTATTGTCCGCCGTTAATTCAACTGAACGGCGGATACGCTCCTGCAACCGTGGGCTAAAGCGACTAATATCGCCAATAACAGACAATTTCACATTGTGTTTATGCAGGCTCTTCACTTCATTATCAAGAGCAAAAACAAACAGCTCCATCAATGAACTGACTTCCTGCTGTGGGCGATTCCAGTTTTCACTGCTGAAAGCATATAGGGTCAATGATTCAATGTTATGTTTCACTGAAAAACTCACGGCACTCCGCACAGCTTTAACGCCTGCGCGATGACCAAACACTCTTAATTTGCCACGCTTTTTTGCCCAACGACCATTGCCATCCATAATAATGGCGACATGTCTGGGCAACGTTGGCAATGAATCACTATCACTGGGAGGTATCACTCAAAATAATCCTTAAAATAACTAAGCTGGCTTTTCGATGAATTCAATCTATTCCAAACATGAAAAAGCCGTGTTACGTGTTAATGATTATCACGGCTACCACGGCTATTTCTGGCACGGCCTGAATGAAAGCCTTTGTCCTTGATATACACGATTGAAACGCGGATACCAACTAACTGAATTGGCTATTATAACAACTATAATTTACCCGCGAACTATATCATTTGCCAAAACGCAAACAAACACATACTTATTAACAAAATTCGCTATTTGGCAAAAATTCTGATGGTTTCTCTCGCCAAGATCCGTGCTGTATTGTCGACTTCTAAGACCTCTTCAATACTTTGAGGTTCAGATAAATTTAATTTTTCCACGACCAAGCGATTAATTGTCGCGATATCTGTGAAATGAATTCCATCTTTCAAAAAAACATCAACAGTTTCTTCGTTAGCTGCATTTAAGGCTGTGGTTGCCGCCTGGCCTTGATTACAAGCTTCAATGGCCAATTTTAGACAAGGGTAGCGTTGATAATCGAGGGCTTCGAAGGTCAGCATGCTCAGCTCGGTAAAATCCAATGGTTTTGCGCCGGATGAGATACGATTAGGATAAGCCATTGCATGGGCTATTGGAGTACACATGTCCTGCGTTCCCAATTGTGCAATGATGCTGCCATCCTGATAGCGAACCATGGAATGGATGACTGACTGGGGATGTAACAATACTTCCATTTCATCGGCAGACGCATTGAACAGGTAACGCGCCTCGATATATTCCAGCCCTTTGTTCATCATGGTAGCCGAATCAACAGAAATTTTACGTCCCATTGACCAAATAGGGTGGGCACACGCTTCATCCGGCGTAACATGAGGTAATGTTTCTAACGGCGTTTTACGGAACGGCCCACCGGAACCTGTCAGAATAATGCTGGAAATGCCATAATCCTTCAAATTTACATTGCCGAGGTTATGTTGAACCGCTTCCGGCAAGCTCTGAAAGATAGCATTATGTTCACTATCGATGGGTAACAGTTGCGCTTTATGCTGGACAACAGCATCCATAAACAGACGCCCACTGGTAATCAGGGATTCTTTATTCGCTAACAGAACCTGTTTTCCCTTACGGATAGCCGCCAATGTCGGTAATAACCCGGCCACCCCAACAATGGCAGACATGACTTGATCGACTTCTTCCAGTGCGGCTAAATCACAAATAGCATCTTTACCGAACAACACTTCGGTTTGACTTCCCTGTTCCTGCAATAACCGGCGCAGCCCCTTTGCGGATTGCTCATCTTCCATCGCTGCATATTGTGGGCTAAATTCCAGACACTGCTGTGCCATAACTTCAATATTTTTCCCGGCAGCAAGGGCGACTACCTTGAATTTTGTTGGGTTATTTCTGACAACAGAAAGCGTACTTTTCCCAATCGAACCCGTTGAGCCAAGAATAGTTAACCGTTTCATTTTGATACTCTGAATAGACTACTGATATAAAATTACAATAGTTTGAGCGGTACAGATCGCTATGTCCATCGCTTGAGAAAGAAATGTGATACGAAGTGTAATATCAAGAATAAGCACAACGCCGCAAAAATTGCGGCGTTGTGCTTATGAGTTGTATTCCTGCATTAGCAATTAGAAGTCCATCAATTCGGCTTCTTTATTTGCCAGTGCTTCATCAACCTTCTTAATGAAGCTATCAGTCAGTTTCTGAATATCATCTTGTGAACGACGCTCTTCATCTTCACTGATTTCTTTATCTTTCAGCAATGCTTTGACCTTATCATTAGCATCACGACGAATATTACGGATAGAAACACGACCCTGCTCCGCTTCGCCACGAACAACCTTAATGAGATCCTTACGGCGTTCTTCTGTCAGTGGTGGCAGTGGGACACGGATAATGGTTCCGGCAGAAGATGGGTTCAGACCCAGATCAGAAGCCATAATTGCTTTTTCAATAGCCGCAGTCATAGAACGGTCAAATACGGTGATCGCTAAAGTACGTGCATCTTCTGCAACGACGTTTGCAATCTGACGCAGTGGAGTCGCAGCGCCATAATATTCAACGCTGATTCCATCCAACAGACTAGGAGAAGCACGGCCAGTACGAACCTTGCTGATTTGGTTTTTCAGTGCTTCGACGCTTTTTTCCATGCGGTCTTGTGCGTCTTTTTTGATTTCATTAATCACGTTACAAACCCTTGGGAGATGTTATTTTTTAGGCCAAATGCGTAATGAGCAAATATCGCATCAAATACGCTAATGAATAAGTGGCCCTGTGTCATTAAATTTGGCGCATCAGGTCGCTGATCATACCGTCAAACTTCATCGGTGTCTCTGAGCATGAATTATGAAAATCAGTTGTTAGAAATCAGCGTACCTTCATTTTCCCCCATCACAACACGACGAAGTGCGCCTGGTTTGTTCATATTAAAAACACGAATTGGCAGGTTATGGTCACGAGCCAACGTAAAGGCCGCCAGATCCATCACTTTCAATTCACGCTCTAATACTTCCTGATATGCCAGCTCGTGGTAGAGTTCTGCTTCAGGATCTTTCTCAGGATCAGCGGAATAAACGCCATCAACTTTGGTTGCTTTTAACACAACATCCGCTTCAATTTCAATGCCACGCAGACATGCAGCGGAATCAGTTGTAAAGAACGGGTTACCAGTTCCCGCAGAGAAAATAACAACGCGACCGTGACGCAGTAAGCTGATCGCCTCAGCCCAGCTATAGTTGTCACACACACCATTCAATGGAATGGCAGACATCAAACGAGCGTTCACATAGGCGCGGTGCAACGCATCACGCATCGCCAAGCCGTTCATCACGGTCGCCAACATGCCCATGTGATCGCCTACTACACGGTTCATACCTGCTTGTGCCAAGCCTGCGCCACGAAACAGGTTACCTCCTCCAATAACGACACCGACCTGAATACCCAGCTCAACCAGTTCTTTGATTTCCTGAGCCATGCGGTCTAAGACTCTAGCGTCGATACCAAAACCTTCTTCGCCTTGCAGGGCTTCTCCACTGAGCTTAAGCAGGATTCTCTGATATACGGGTTTTGCATTGGTTGCCATGGTGTTCAGTCCTAAGCAGATAAGGATTATTGAGGATTTATTACGGTTTATTCAATTACTACACATCCACGCACTATTCAGCCCAGATGTAAAAAACTCATGTCGAGATAAAACAGAACCGCCAATCGGCGGCTCCGTTTAAGAAAATTAAGACTGTTTACTCATTGCAGCAACTTCTGCTGCGAAATCAGCTTCAACTTTCTCAATACCTTCACCAACTTCGAAGCGGATGAAGTTGATTACTTTAGCATTGTTTTCTTTCAGCAGATCGCCAACAGATTTGCTTGGATCCATCACGAAGTTCTGACCAGTCAGAGAGATTTCGCCGGTGAATTTGTTCATACGGCCAGAAACCATTTTCTCTGCGATTTCGCGAGGCTTACCAGACTGCATTGCGATGTCCAACTGGATCTGGTGTTCACGCTCAACAACGTCAGCAGGAACGTCAGTTGGGTTTACATATTCTGGTTTGCTTGCAGCAACGTGCATTGCGATGTGCTTGATCAGCTCTTCGCTTGCGCCTTCAGCAGCAACCAGAACACCAATGCGAGCACCGTGCAGGTAAGAACCTACAGCTTCGCCTTCCAGAATTTCAACACGACGGATGTTGATGTTTTCACCGATTTTCGCTACCAGAGTAGCACGCTGTTCTTCGAACTTCGCTTTCAGAGCTTCGATGTCAGCGTTTTTGTCAGCCATAACGGAAGCAATAACTTCTTTACCAAACGCCAGGAAGCCTGCGTCTTTAGCAACGAAGTCAGTTTCACAGTTCAATTCAACGATACCTGCGAATTTAGCATCAGCAGCAACTTCAACCAGGATAACACCTTCAGCAGCAACACGGCCTGCTTTCTTAGCCGCTTTTGCCTGACCTGATTTACGCATGTTATCGATAGCCAGTTCGATATCACCATTTGCTTCAACCAGTGCTTTTTTACATTCCATCATGCCTGCGCCAGTACGCTCACGCAGTTCTTTTACCAGAGCAGCGGTAATGTCAGCCATTTGTTTTATTCCTCGATGTGTCTCGCGGGAAGATAATATTCCGCGGGGATAGTTCTATATCAGATATGTAAAGGGGGCCGTGACAGGCCCCCTAACCAATATATTTCAATACCTGGTCAATAAGGGCTCAAGAATTGAGCATGCCTTATTATTCAGCGTCTACAAGACCTTCTTCAGCCTGAACAGCCAGATCTTGAGAACGACCTTCACGAACAGCGGTAGCTGCAGCGGTCAGGTACAGTTTTACTGCACGGATTGCGTCGTCGTTACCAGGAATGATGAAATCAACGCCATCTGGATCAGAGTTGGTATCAACGATAGCGAATACTGGGATACCCAGGTTGTTGGCTTCTTTGATAGCGATGTGTTCATGTTCAGCATCGATAACGAACAGAGCATCAGGCAGGCCGCCCATGTCTTTGATACCACCCAGGCTGTTTTCCAGTTTGCCAAGCTCACGAGTACGCATCAGCGCTTCTTTCTTGGTCAGCTTGTCAAAAGTACCGTCCTGAGACTGAACTTCCAGATCTTTCAAACGCTTGATTGACTGACGAACAGTTTTCCAGTTAGTCAGCATACCACCTAACCAACGGTGGTTAACGAAGTATTGGTCACAGCTCAGTGCTGCTTCTTTTACTGCTTCGCTAGCAGCACGCTTGGTGCCAACAAACAGAATTTTACCTTTACGGGAAGCGATTTTGTTCAGCTCTGCCAGTGCATCGTTGAACATTGGAACAGTTTTTTCCAGATTGATGATATGAACTTTGTTACGAGCACCAAAGATGAAAGGTTTCATTTTTGGGTTCCAGTAACGAGTCTGGTGACCGAAGTGAACGCCCGCTTGCAGCATATCGCGCATGGAAACAGTTGCCATTTTAGACCTCTATAAAGTTAATTGGGGTTATGCCTCCACAGATCCCATGACACCGACTCTTTGACTGCGGATGATTCATATCAATGAATTAACCGCATTAGAGCACCCCGGTGTATGTGCCGATCCGTGTGTGTTATTTACACATAATGAGTTTATTTAGTATCCCTGCGAACTGCATCACATCAGAAACAATTACACAGAATACCGGCGCGCTTTATACCACAAACCGCCACCATACTCCAACATTTGTTATTGCTTTCTGGTAGTCTGTCAGCCAACAGTTATTGGCAGACATTCGGTGGGCTGATACCATTACTGACAATATTTTTCCTTAGTTAATATCAAGTGGTCGGCAATTTTCCGACTTAAATGGACCCATTTCATGGCTATTTCTATCAAAACAGAAGAAGACATTCAGAAGATGCGTGTTGCCGGACGTCTGGCAGCCGAAGTTCTGGAAATGATTGAGCCTTACATCAAGGCTGGTGTCACCACAGGTGAACTTGATCGTATTTGTCACGAACATATCACCGGGAAGCAACAAGCTATCTCAGCTTGTCTGGGCTATCACGGTTTTCCTAAATCCGTGTGTATCTCCGTCAATGACGTGGTTTGTCATGGCATTCCAAGCGATGACAAGGTGCTGAAAGAAGGCGATATCGTCAATATTGATGTGACTGTTATCAAAGAAGAGTTCCACGGTGATACTTCCAAAATGTTCATCGTTGGTAAACCAACCATTCAAGGTGAACGCCTGTGCCGTGTGACACAGGAAAGCCTGTATCTTGCCCTGAAAATGGTTAAGCCGGGTATTCGCCTGCGTAGCATCGGTAAAGCCATTCAGCAGTTTGTGGAAGGTCATGATTACTCTGTTGTCCGCGAATACTGCGGCCACGGTATCGGTAGGGTCTTCCACGAAGAACCTCACGTTCTGCATTATGATGCCGATGATGGTGGCGTCGTCCTGCAAAAAGGCATGGCATTCACCATCGAGCCGATGGTAAATGCAGGTGATTTCCGCATCCGTACCATGAAAGATGGCTGGACAGTGAAGACCAAAGATCGTGGCTGGTCTGCACAGTATGAGCATACGATTGTCGTTACCGACAATGGCTGTGAAATCATGACATGGCGAAAAGAAGAAGAGTCCCATATCTCTGCGGTACTGGTGAACGCATAAAAGCCTTGATGCCAGGTATCCCCCTAATTAATGAAGCTCCTGCTCACTCCGCAGGGACTTCATTCTCTGGCAATAATCCCTGTTCATCTCACGTGTTTCTCAGTAATCTGGTCATTATGGTTTGTTTCCTCATGAGCTTTCTCATAATAGGTTTCCGCATATGCCAGCCGATATTTCCTTAGCACAAGCGCCCATTCCGCCCATTTCTCCTGTGGAGTTTTCCCACAACGATCTGCAACTTCCTGCCCTGAAACAACATATTGATGAATTTCAGCTATGGCTTGAACAGGCATTTAAGGCGGGCATTTCGCCGAACGCACTGATTTATGCTCGCAGTGACTATATTGATCAGCTTTTAAAACGATTATGGCAGGAACAGGGATTTGACCAGATAGCCTCCCTTTCTCTGATTGCAGTAGGTGGCTACGGTCGCCGCGAGTTGCACCCTCTTTCCGATATTGATCTACTGATTCTCAGTGAATCTCCATTGAGTGAAGAACAATCCGCTCATATCGGAAAATTTATTACTTTACTCTGGGATATTCGTCTGGAAGTGGGCCACAGTGTCAGAACGTTCGAAGAGTGTAAACAAAAAGGGCTTGCCGATCTGACTATTGCCACAAACCTCATTGAAGCCCGTTTAATTGATGGGGACTTACCTCTATTTCTGCGCTTGCAGAAATATATTTTCAGTGATGATTTCTGGCCATCAGCCCGATTTTTCTCAGCTAAGCTCACTGAGCAACAAGAACGTCATCAGCGTTATCACGGCACCAGTTACAATCTGGAACCTGATATCAAAAGTAGCCCGGGTGGATTACGCGATATTCACACGTTACTCTGGGTTGCTCACCGCCATTTTGGGGCAAAATCGTTAGATGAAATGGTTGGTTTTGGCTTCCTGACTCAGGAAGAGCGCAACGAATTGAACGAATGCCAGAATTTTCTCTGGCGTATCCGTTTTGCACTGCATTTGGTCGTTACCCGCTATGATAATCGACTGTTGTTTGAACGTCAGGTCAGCGTCGCCCAATTGCTTGGCTATGAAGGTGAACGCAATCAGCCTGTCGAACGGATGATGAAAGATTTCTATCGCATGACCCGTCGTGTCAGTGAACTGAATAACATGCTGCTGCAACTGTTTGATGAGGCCATTCTGGCATTGCAGCCCAATGAAAAACCGCGTCCCTTGAACGCTGAGTTTCAGCTACGAGGAAACCTCATCGATTTAATTGATGAAACACTGTTTAGCCGTGATCCCACGTCAATTTTGAAAATGTTTTATCACATGGCTGAACATCGTGAAATCAAAGGTATCTATTCCACAACATTGCGCCAGCTTCGCTATGCCCGTAGAAACCTGACAACCCCCTTGTGTGATTTGCCCGAAGCACGAAAGATTTTCATGGATATTCTACGCCATCCCCGTGCAGTCGGAAGCGCCCTGCTCCCGATGCACCGGCATAGCGTGCTAGGCGCTTACATGCCGCATTGGAGCAACATTGTCGGCCAGATGCAATTTGACCTTTTTCATGCGTATACAGTTGACGAACATACCATTCGGGTACTGCAAAAACTGGAAAGCTTTGCTGACGAAAACAACCGCGTGATCCACCCCCTATGTGTCGAGCTTTACCCACGCCTTCTTCAGCCAGAACTCTTGCGGCTGGCGGCTTTTTTCCACGATATCGCCAAAGGGCGCAATGGCGACCATTCTGAACTTGGGGCCAAAGATGCTTACTTATTCGCACAACAGCATGGCCTGACAAACCGCGAAGCAGAATTAGTGGAATGGCTGGTTCGCGACCATTTGCTGATGTCAGTCACTGCCCAGCGGCGGGATATTCAAGATCCTGAGGTTATCCAGCAATTTGCCAGTGTGGTCAAAAATCAAAATCGCTTAAATCATTTGGTCTGCCTGACCGTTGCTGATATCTGCGCGACGAATGCCAAACTTTGGAATAGTTGGAAGCAAAGCTTGATACGTGAACTCTATTTCGCCACTGAAGCCCAATTGCGCCAAGGCATTCAGAATACGCCTGATTTACGGGAGCGTGTCCGTAACAACCGATTACAGGCATTAGCTCTGCTGCGGCAAGAAAATATTGACGAAGAACGATTACATTATATCTGGGGCCGCTGCCATGCCGATTATTTTTTACGTCACAGTCCCGATCAATTAGCCTGGCATGCCAGCCATCTTATCCACCCTTTCTCTGCGGAACCAATGGTTCTGATCAGCACCGCTTTTTCTCACGGCGGCACAGAAATTTTTATTTGGTGCCAAGACAGGCCTTCTCTCTTCGCTGCCGTTGTCGGGGAATTGGACCGGCGCAATTTAAGTGTTCATGATGCCCAAATCTTCACTAATCGTGATGGGATGGCGATGGATACATTTATCGTTTTGGAACCTAATGGTCATCCATTGTCTCTTGATCGCCACGAACCTATCCGTCGAGCCTTACTGAAAGTCGTGAATGATCCTCATCCTAAAGTACCAAAAGCGCGTAGCCTGCCTTCTAAATTACGTCATTTCAATGTGCCAACCAAAGTGAGTTTTTTGCCAACAAAAAATGTTCGTCGCTCCTATATGGAATTAATTGCGTTAGATCAGCCCGGATTATTGGCACGGGTAGGCAATATTTTCGCTGAATTGGGTGTTTCCTTACATGGTGCGCGCATTACTACTATTGGTGAACAAGTTGAAGATTTTTTTGTACTGGCAGATAAAGATCAAAACGCATTACATAAAAAAATCAGGGATGAATTATCAGAAAGGTTGACAGAAGCCCTCAACACACGGGATAAACTATAGCAAAATTCTCTTAACAGAAATTAGGAACCGCATAATTATGCAGCAATTACAAGCTACTATCGAAAGTGCGTTTGAAAATCGCGTAAACATCACACCCGCTACCGTTGATGGAACGACGCGTGATGCTATTAATCAAGTCATCCAGATGCTCGATAACGGCAAACTGCGCGTCGCTGAAAAGATCGATGGGCAATGGGTCACTCACCAATGGCTGAAAAAAGCCGTGTTGCTCTCCTTCCGCATTAATGACAACCAAGTCATGGAAGGCGCTGAAAGCCGCTATTTCGACAAAGTACCCATGAAATTTGCTGATTATGATCAGGCTCGTTTCGAAAAAGAAGGATTCCGTGTCGTCCCTCCTGCGGCTGTCCGTCAGGGTGCATATATCGCCCGTAACACTGTGTTAATGCCATCTTACGTCAACCTTGGTGCTTATGTGGATGAAGGTACGATGGTAGATACTTGGGCAACTGTCGGTTCTTGTGCACAGATCGGCAAAAATGTTCATTTATCTGGCGGCGTTGGTATTGGTGGTGTGTTGGAACCATTACAAGCCAATCCGACCATCATTGAAGATAACTGTTTTATCGGCGCCCGTTCTGAAATCGTGGAAGGCGTTATCGTGGAAGAAGGCTCTGTGATCTCAATGGGTGTCTACATCGGTCAGAGCACTAAAATCTATGATCGCGAGACCGGCGAAATTCATTATGGCCGCGTACCAGCAGGCTCTGTTGTAGTCTCCGGTAATTTGCCTTCGAAAGATGGCAGCTACAGCCTGTATTGCGCCGTTATCGTGAAAAAGGTTGATGCCAAAACGCGTGGCAAAGTGGGTATTAATGAATTACTGAGAAATATTGACTAAATATTAAAAATAGCAGCAAGCCTCCTTATAGCGGGTGGTTTGCTGCTGCGGTCTGAAAAAAGTCGGAACTTATTCAATCTCAGGCAGCTTTTTTACCTTTTGAGCAGGCTTTCATAATTCTTTCGGTAACATCCTGTTCAATCTTTATTTCAAAATCGGTAAATAAAGCAATTGGTTTGACATTTTTTCCATTTTTTTCCAACCGAACAAAACCATGCCGATTAAGTGTTTTTAACGTAGTTGATAAATTGCTAGGTTTTCTCCCCGAAAGCCCGGAAAGTTCGGCTATGGTCTCTGGCTTCTGCTCATCCATCATACGAAGTAAAGCGATATTATTTTCACTCAACACCTGAGCCAGCGCTATCATGGAGGTAAACCAGACCTTGGGTTCATCTGAAAGTGGTTTATATTCCCCTTTGGCTATTGCCAATATACGTTTACGAATGAGTTCTTCATTCATTACGCCGATGAGTGCTTTCATTTTACTAACCTCTAGATTCTCTCTCAGCTATGACCTCGTCAATTTTAGCAAAAAAGTCTTCAATTAATTGATAAGGTGACATGAACTCGTGTGGTACTCCTTTATCATGCGAGTTTCTGTGCATATGATCGTATACTATACGACCCTTATATTTCCCACCAATAACCATCATCCCTATTAACTCATTGGCAATGAAGATCTAGTAAGATCTCTAGTCCATGTTCATAATCCACGATCAAGGCCCCGTCATTATTATGAGCTGATCATATGTATATTTATGGGGAGTTTCAAGCGACATCATTGCGCTAATTTTTGTGTAGCTCCCCTCAATCGCCATTAACCGATTGACTTTTAACAATTACGAAATGGATAATAAATCCACTATTTCTTTTGCCTTTTCCATTTCATTTAGGTGACTAGGTGACGCGCTATGTACGATAATTTGAAAAGTTTGGGGATCACGCATCCTGAAGATATTGATCGCTATAGCCTCCGTCAGGAAGCTAACAACGACATTCTGAAGATTTATTTCCGCAAGGACAAAGGCGAGTTCTTCGCCAAGAGCGTTAAATTTAAGTACCCACGCCAGTTGAAAACCATCTCTGACGATCATTCCGGGCAAGGTTACAAAGAAGTCAAAGAGATCAACACCAACCTGCGTTATGTGATCGAAGAGCTGGATCAAATTTGCAGACGTGACCAGATCGAAGTGGATTTGAAACACAAAATCCTCGACGACTTACGTCATCTTGAGCATGTTGTTGCCAATAAGATTGCAGAAATCGAAGCAGATTTGGAAAAGCTGACCCGTAAATAATCACGTCAGCAATGTCACAACACCGCTTATCCTCTTGCATTTCAAGCCAAGGTAAAGGTATAAGCGGTGTGACAACGCATTTTTCTACAGCAAAGTTCCCCACTCCTCAATCCAGTTCTGGGCGAAGACCTCAGGTTCAACTACCTCAATAGCATCAATCAGCAGCATATCCCCGATTCGTTTGGCTCCCTGCTCCTGTAACAATTTATCAAAGGTACGACCACCACCACAGAAAGTGTCGTAACTGCTGTCACCCAGCGCAATTACGCCATAACGCAAATCGGGCTGATAGCCCAACTTATCATTCAACTCTACATAAAGCGGCTGGATATTATCAGGCAGATCGCCTTGCCCTGTCGTCGAAGTGACAACTAAAACAATTTGTTGCAGATACTCTCGCCATTGCGCTAAGGTTGCATCTTCAAAGATCTCAACCTCATGCCCTTGCTGCCTGAGGATCTGCTGTGCTTCTTCCGCAACTGCCAGCGCATTGCCATAAACTGTACCAACGAAAATACCAATCTTTGCCATAGATATTGATCTCTTTAATCGGTTTGATACTACGTTCATTTATGAGTCGTTAAACATTTATGAGTAGCTAAACATTCCAAATCAGGCACCATACCCTGCCAGCCAAATTGTTCAAGCAAATGCTGCCACGATAGATCCCACCGGGCGGTTAAAAGAAGATCTTCTCCTGTCACGGGATGCTTGAGCCGAAGGTGGCTGGCATGCAGCATTAATCTGCCAATCTGATAATATTTAGCAACTCCTCGATTTTGCCGCAAATCGCCGTGCGTGGTATCCCCGATGATGGGATGCCGAATATGTGCCATATGACGTCGCAATTGATGCTTACGACCTGTTTTGGGCATCAGCTCCAACAGGCTGAAACGTGATGTCGGGTAACGCCCTATTTCAACCGGACACTCAACTTTTGCCAATGAACGGTAATGCGTAATTGCTGACTGTGCTTCCCGGTCTGGATCAGCAAATTTATCCGCAATTTTGTCCAACTGTTCCATTAAGGCGTAGTCGATAATATCATCACCTTCAACATAACCCCGCACAACAGCATGATACGTTTTTTGTATATCGTGGAATTCAAATTGTTGTGCAAGTGTTCTGGCCACTTCACTTGAAAGCGCCATTAATAAGACACCAGATGTCGGCCTGTCCAAACGATGGACAGGAAAAACATGCTGCCCTATTTGATCGCGCAGCGTCTGCATCACAAAAACAGTTTCATGGCGCGCCAGCCAACTGCGATGGACTAACCAACCCGCAGGCTTATTAACTGCAACAAGATGTTCGTCCTGATAAATAATATCCAGCATATCAAATGTCCTGCATAAACAGGTTGTCCAATGCTCGCAAGTGTTCAAGTAAAGGTAAATAACGTTCTGTTTCTTCTTTATAAACTTCCTCAAAATACGGGGCGATCGAAAATGCCGTCGGCAAGTTGGCTTTTTGTTCTATTAAGGCGCGCATTCTTGGAATTAATACCCATTGTAGCCACTCTTCCGCTGACATCGTATCAATGGAAAAAGGCTCGGTACTTTCAAAAGATTCTGGTTTAGGAGGATAATTCTGCCATAAGCCTACCGCTTTCATGGTGACTTCAATGGACTGTAATTGATTTAGAATTTGTTTCTCGATACTCATGATTTTTCGTCTGATGCTTAGCTGTGGCTCAGATGACAAAAGCTGCCACCATGTCATTAGAACATAAGAGTATCATTGATACGATTTCAGCGGAAAACTTGCGATAGGATAAAATGAAACAATGACCACCCCTTCAAGAGATGGTTTAAGGATGATAAAAAAAGAGGAGAGATAAAATCCCTCCTCTTAATTTATCTGTCATAGCAATCCTGCTAAATCAATCGCTTCCTGCTCATTCCCTGACAAAAATACTTCCTTGTCTGTCATCCTTTACTTAATCGTTGTACTGCTCAATTATTATACTGATAGTATCCGGCGATAATGGCATTTGGCGATCCTGCCTCTACCTGACCTTCCCTGAACCATCTTCCCGATGGGTTTATTCCCTGGTTATTGTTTTGCTGTGATCCCTTACGGAACAGTAAAAGGATCTATGATTTGGGCGGTTGGAACAAGCAACCGAACAGGAACCGTCAGTACGATGGTAAAAAGGATACTGCTGTCACATTCTGTATGATATTGATATAAAATAGAAATAATTTCACGCGCTAATATTCACTTTGTGATTAAAAGAAATATCTCACGCACCATGTGAGATATCTCTTACAAAAGATCAAACTAATATCTGCAAGTGACTGCACACATCTGCAACTAACTGCACACAACGGGATTGATAACTGAAAGGAAACTTGCCAGATTTGCAGATAACATTGTCCTCTCGTTACTGCCAAACTGCTCCAGAATCACCTGGCCGGTCAGATTACATACAGAAATCAGCCCCATATCAGAATCAGTCGTGCCAATAAATACGGTTGGTGAGAGCTTTAACCGCTTCTGTGTGACAAGATGACCAATTAGGTTTTCCTGTAACCGAATAAAATCATCTTCACTCCATACCTGAATCAAACTGAAATTCTGCCCTTCAAAACTGGCCGTCATATCACCCGCAAGTTGCGTCACATAGTAATCATGGATAGCACTTTGCAAACAAATATCCAGCGCTGTTTCGACCTTCTGGAGTTTTTCCCGGACAGAAAACGGCTGGGGAAGCCAATGCACTACACCATCTCCGGTACGTTCAATACAGGGTGAAGGTATGCCATACAGATCACTGCTGGCTGGCGGAAAACCTGTCTTCTCTTGCCACAATTCAACATAGCGTTGGGTGAAGCCAGAGAGAGCTTCTGTCACATTAGCTTCTGTCACATTAAAGGTCATATGATTATATCATCCATCATTTTCAGGTTTATAATGTTATCCTACTTATTCCTATACGTTTTTTAGCAAAATAACAACCGAAGAGTGATGTTACCATTGTTATGAAAGTTACCATTGTTATGAAAAAGTGTTGATATGACTTCCTTCATCTGAATACCTGTCATCTATTCCAATAAATGCTAAAAATGAGATCATTTTCGTATCTGACCTATAAAACTTTCTATTATCCTCATCATTAACCCATATTATTTAATTTCAACAAAATTTATGTTTTCTGAATTTCTTCACAAGTCTGAAATTTAAAGCATTTAATGACGACTATATGTCATCCATATCGCATCAAGTACATATCAGAGATAAAATAAATATTAACAGATGATCCCCACTGCCTAAAGGCGGAATGACCTTTTAATGTTCATAGTAAATAATCCCGTAATAAACGGATTTAGTTTTAAATTCATATTAAAGAACCCAAAACTCACAAAATAAAAATTAAGGTGACAAATAATGACCACATCAGATATAAATCGACAAGATGAAAATTACTTACAAGATAACATTATTACTGAGCCAGAATATCACTTGCCTCATTTTCCTGACCATATTATCTGGAAAAATTTAAACTTTAAAAATTGGTCAGGAGAAGTTCAGGCTCACAATGTACCATGCTGTATACCTCGTTCTGCTGAAGAGGTTATTTCAGTCGTCAATTGGGCATGGAAGGAAAATTATAAGCTAAGAATTGTCGGACAATCTCATAATTGGTCACCATTGATCCTGGAATCAGGGCAAAGCTTCAAAAATCGTATTATGTTGATGGATCTCTCTGAGCATTTTACTCACGTCAATATCGAACACCGTTCCCAATTTTCTATCGTAACCGCACAAACGGGTATATTGATGGAAACACTAATGACTCAAATGGAGGATCAAAATCTTGGTTTCACCGCAACACCAGCTCCCGGTGATTTAACATTAGGGGGCGTTCTCGCGATAGGCGGGCATGGAACTGCCATTAAAGCAGTGGACGAAACGCCACTTCCCGGGCACACATATGGCTCTCTGAGTAACACAATATTGTCCCTGTCTGCTGTTGTGTGGGATGCAGAAAACCAGCAATATACTATCAAGCATTTTGAGCGAAGTGATCCAAATTGTGCACCACTATTAACTCACTTAGGTTGTTCCCTGATTTTAGAAGTCCAGTTTCAGTCTGGTAAAAATCAACGCTTACGCTGCCAAAGCTTCACTAATATCTCAGCGGCGGAATTATTTGCCGATGCCGAATTTCCAGAAAGCAATCGAACTTTTAGTCATTTTCTAAATAAAAGCGGTCGGGCTGAGATTATTTTATTTCCTTTCACAAACCTCCCATGGTTAAAAGTCTGGAGTGTGGCACCAACCAAACCGGCTGCCAGCGTTGAGGTTAAAACACCCTATAACTATCCATTTTCCGATAATATCTCACCAGCCATATCGAATATCGTGGATGACATTCTTTCCGGTTTCCCTGCAATAACGCCTCTGGTCGGTGAGATGCAATATCAACTGGCAAATACCGCTTTACAAGGCCATGGAAAAGATATTTGGGGTTGGAGTAAAAACCTATTGCTGTATGTGAAACCCACAACACTGCGTGTTACAGCAAATGGCTATGCGGTATTAACGCGCCGTGCTGATATCCAGCGCGTTTTGAATGAATTTTATACCGAATGGCAAAAATTAATGCGTGAATTTGCAAATCAGGGGCGATATCCCATCAATGGCCCTATTGAAATCAGAGTCACTGGATTAGATGATCCTGCCGACGTCCTACATGAAAAGGCGGTTGTTCCCAGTTTATCTGCAATCCGTCCCCGTTTAGATCAGCCTGAATGGGATGTTGCAGTCTGGCTCGATATATTGACCTTTCCAAACACACCTTATGCCATTGAATTTTGCCGCCAATTTGAACAGTGGCTATTTAAAGAATTTGAGGGTTCTTATGCCTCAGCCCGTGTTGAATGGAGTAAAGGTTGGGCTTATGGCACCAACGTTGCGTGGGAAGATAAAGAAGTTTTAACCAAAATAATTCCAGCTTCATTCACTGATGGATTGCCTGCCGATAACAATTGGGTTTCAACAATTTCTGCATTGAAGAAATACGATCCACATCACATATTCAGATCGCCATTATTAGATAAATTACTTTCTGAATAAAGGCATCTTAACAAATAGTAGATATATTTTTATATCTACTATATCCATAGGCTTTCAAATTATAATTTCGTTAGTTACACGATGCTTCACAATGACATGGCAACCACATCATGAATTATGCTTTCTGGGATTTAACTTCCTTATCATCATGCCGCATCTGAAATCCATTGGGTATGACCATAAAAGTATGGAGAAAAAAAAGAGAAACCCTGCCAGAACGATATAAACGTCATTTGATTACCCGCACAATTGATGGTAAGTCACGAGACTACAGTACATCTATTGAAGAAAAAAGGCTTAGCCTTGCAGAAGCAGCGCTAAAATGGCTCGATGAGTACGGAGAATAATGCACAATAAAAATACGACCATTCAGGATTCCTTGATAAACTACGGTCTACCTCAAACATAATGATTTACCAATTTTAAGGAATCTTAATGTCTTTATATCAGGATAATCAGGCACTCGCTCAACTCACGTTAGGTAAACCCACTCCCTACCGCGACAACTACGATCCGACTTTACTGCAAGCGGTTCCCCGCAGCATGAACCGTGAACCGCTTGGACTATTCCCTGAAAGTATTCCTTTTCATGGTGCCGATATCTGGACGATGTACGAACTTTCCTGGCTCAACGCACGCGGTGTTCCTCAAGTTGCTATTGGTCATGTCAGTCTGGATGCCACCAGCGAAAACCTTATCGAATCAAAAAGCTTTAAGCTTTATTTGAATAGTTTTAACCAAACCCGCTTTGCTGATTGGGAAACCGTACAAAAAACGCTGCAACAGGATTTATCTGCGTGTGCCAATGGCAATATCGACGTTGTCTTACATCCCCTCCACAACTTCAGTCAGCAGCCAATTGCCGAATTTACAGGAAAATGTATCGATAATCAGGATATTGAAATTGATGATTATCAGTTCAGTCGCGATTATCTTAACAATGCAGCCATTGGCCCTATTGTTGAAGAAACTTTAGTGAGTCATTTGCTAAAATCAAACTGCCTGATCACTAATCAGCCAGACTGGGGATCTGTCATGATCCACTATAAAGGCGCCAGAATCGATCAGGAAAAGTTATTGCGCTACTTAGTTTCTTTCCGCCATCACAATGAATTTCATGAACAATGTGTCGAGCGTATTTTCAATGACTTAATGACATTATGCGTGCCTGAAAAACTCACTGTTTATGCACGTTATACCCGCCGGGGAGGGTTGGATATCAATCCGTGGCGCAGTAACGAAGAATTTACTCCAGCAATAGGAAGGTTAGCCCGTCAATAATCAAATCAATTTGATTAGCAATGGGTAACCAGACTGCTGGATGAAATCAGTTATACCCAATAAATTTCAGGTTGCTGTGACGGCAAATAAGCTAATTCCCCAGAAACTGAGATAACTGTCATAAGGTAACATCATGTTATTTCGTTATATCGCTGGAAGGAGTGGACGCAATAAAGCAGCAATTTGAAAGATAGAGGGTATAAATCATTATTGAGGAACCCCTATAAGGGGTAAAAGGAGTCATTCTTGATTACACATGTCAATCCATTGGGATCGATGGATTTACTCTCTCAGCTTGAAGTAGATACGCTTAAGCGTACCGCAAGTAGTGATTTATACCGCCTTTTTCGTAACTGTTCACTGGCGGTTCTTAATTCTGGAAGCCAAACCGATAACAGTAAAGAATTGCTGTCAAAATATGAAGATTTTGATATCAACGTACTGCGCAGAGAACGCGGCGTAAAGCTGGAGTTAGTCAATCCACCGGAAGACGCTTTTGTTGATGGTAAAATCATCCGTTCCCTGCAAGCAAATCTGTTCGCAGTGTTAAGGGATATTTTGTTCGTTCACGCGCAAATTACCAATGCACAGAAAGCTCACAATTTAAATATGGAAAATGGTACACATATTACCAGCACCATTTTCTCCATCCTGCGCAACGCTAACGCCCTGCATATCTCAGAAGATCCGAATATGATTGTTTGTTGGGGCGGTCATTCCATCAATGAAAAAGAGTATTTATATGGGCGCAAGGTAGGGAATGAGCTGGGGTTACGCGAACTGAATATCTGTACAGGTTGTGGCCCGGGAGCAATGGAAGCCCCAATGAAAGGCGCTGCGGTAGGGCATGCCCAGCAGAATTATAAAAACAGTCGGTTCGTCGGTATTACAGAGCCTTCAATTATCGCGGCAGAACCTCCCAACCCGTTGGTGAATGAGCTGATTATCATGCCTGACATCGAAAAACGTCTGGAAGCCTTTGTCCGTATTGCTCACGGTATTATTATCTTCCCCGGCGGCGTGGGTACGGCAGAAGAACTGCTGTATTTGCTGGCTATCCTGATGAATCCTGAAAATAAAGATCAGGTTCTGCCACTGGTCTTAACAGGCCCCAAAGAGAGTGCCGATTACTTCCACGCGTTAGATGAGTTTATCGTTAATACTTTGGGAAAACAGGCTCGTCACTACTACCGCATTATTATGGATGCACCATCAGAAGTCGCACGTATAATGAAAAGGGCGATGCCAAACGTCAAAGAGAATCGCCGTTCTACCGGAGATGCTTACAGCTTCAACTGGTCATTGAAAATCAGCCCTGATTTACAATCTCCATTCAATCCAGCCCATGACAACATGGCTAACCTGAATTTATATCCAAATCAACCACCTGAGAAACTTGCGTCAGCATTGCGATGCGCATTTTCTGGCATTGTGGCAGGTAATGTAAAAGAAGTGGGTATTCATGCCATAGAGAAATACGGGGCATTCAAGATCCACGGTGATGCTGACATTATGCACTGTATGGATAACTTGCTAGAAGATTTTGTGGAGCAAGATCGCATGAAACTTCCGGGAGGTACTGCTTATGAGCCGTGTTATGAGATAATCAAATAAATCACAGATACCTTTTCTCTTCACGATTCAATGAGGCTAGTGCCAAGGAATAAAATCCAAGGATGGAATATAACGACCATGATACATCTTTTAATTGTAGACGCCCTAAATCTGATTCGACGCATCCATGCGGTACAGGGAAGCCCTTGCGTTCCTGCCTGCGAACATGCGTTAAAGCAATTAATCACCCACGCATCCCCGACTCATGCCGTTGCCGTATTTGATGAAGATGATCGCAAACATAGCTGGCGCCATCAACTTTTCCCTGACTACAAAGCAGGGCGTTCTGCTATGCCAGAAAACTTACAACAGGAGATGCCGCTGATTAAGCAGGCATTCAATGAACTTGGCGTAGCTTGCTGGCATGCAGAAGGACATGAGGCGGATGATTTGGCCGCAACATTGGCGACTAAAGTCGCCAATACCGGTCATCATGTCACAATTGTTTCAACAGATAAGGGCTATTGCCAGCTTCTTTCTCCCAATATTCAAATCCGTGATTACTTCCAAAAACGCTGGCTGGACTTACCGTTCGTTCAGCAAGAATTCGGCGTTTCCCCTGACCAACTTCCTGATTATTGGGGGCTGGCAGGTATCAGTAGCAGTAAAATCCCCGGCGTTCAGGGCATTGGCCCGAAGACAGCCGCCACCCTGCTACAACAAGCCGGTTCGCTGGATAATTTATTCCAGAATCTGGAAGCCCAACCAGATAAATGGCGAAAAAAATTAGAAGCTCATAAAGAAATAGCTTATATCAGCCGGGAAGTCGCTTCATTAAAAACCGATCTATCACTACAAGGAAATTTGCAGCAACTCAGGCTGATTTATGTCGAATAAATCTCAAATCGCAGAGAAGAATAACCGTCTAAGAAAGTGAGCCGGAAAAACCAGTCATCTTGCGACTTGAAAAACAATATGTATAAACTGAATTAGAGAATAAAATCTGATTCAGTTAATTCTTTTATCCCTATAAATACTAACATAAACATATCAGAGACCATTCCTTTCCCTAACTTAATATATAAACTTGTTGAATTGTATATACTCTGGTATATAAAATAGGCATCTCCTGGCTGACCAAAATTGTGACGCTCAACAAATTTCACTTTTCCTGTTCCACCAAAATCAAAACCTGATAAATCGACTTTATCTTTACCTGATTCAAAATCAAGAATGGTATCGTAACTGCTATCTATTGATTGATTACCAGACAAATAAACGAATGTGTTTTTTCCCGTTCCTCCCCTTATCGTTCCTCCTCCAAAGCCACTATATAAAATATTATTGCCCGCAGTGCCTTCCAAATTTTTTGGAACATTATTACCTATAATGATATCGTTACCACGACCACCAATAGCCTCATGAATAGTACAACCGCGGGCGATAGAGACATTGCCTTTCAATCCACCAACATCAGAAAAAGCCCCCTCATTCAAATTGATAACCTGATCCTGCACAAAACCAGAAAAGTCAAACCTATTAACCTCTATTTCTTTGCCTGAAATAATATTAGGAGGACAGGCACAAAATATCAATTTACTCTCTTTGTGTAATGCAGTTTCATAATCCAAACCGGTATTAGAATTAAAACCATATACAATATAAGTAGGATAATTACTACTGTTAAGACCATATAACTTTTGAACAGCAGAAATATCATTCATTACAGGGCAAGATGGGTATAAATCCTCAAAATCCTGCCCAGTATAAGATGAATTAAAATAACTCATAACAGTATAAGCGAAACTATCCTCAAAATGAGAAGCACTCTTCTCATAATTGGGTTTCTCTTTATCACCGGCATCATATGGAGACGGGTGGATCAGACTCAATTGATGCCCAATTTCGTGAACAAACGCCTTTCGTATATTTCTATTGACTTCAAGAAATTTTTTATCAGAAAATTTGTCATTATTCATATTAAACCATGAATGGGATTTATAATTTCCTTTAGTAGGTAATTTAGTAAATGGATTAAGATCTGCTTTTTTTATATTTTTACTATAAAAACAAACGACAAGATCAGCTTTATCATAATCATAAACTTCGGTAAAAGAGATATTAGCAACACGACTCCAAGATTCATAGGATTTATCCAAAGCTTCCTTAATATCCATATCAATGGTCGCAAGTTCTGCAACCTTGGCTTTCTCCATAGCTTTTTTAACCGCAGGTTCTTTCGCAAATTTAGACTTTGATGTTAATATACAATATTTGAATTGTACAGGCTCGTTAGGTAGCGTCTCTTTTTTCTTATTCTTCCAAATAAAATTCTTTCTCAAAATTTTCTCATATGATTTATCACCATATATTGGTTTTTTATATTTATTAATATTTTTATTTTTACTTGGATTGTAATAATCCAAATATTTTTTTATTTGTTTAACCGCATAAGAATATAAAACCTCATTCTCATTAATTTCTTTTTTCGACAAGGACATCCCGACCTCCTTAAAAAGGCATCAACCTGAAATAAAAGACGGAAATCAATTGCTGACATATAATAAACACATCAACCACAATATAAAGTTTAGTTCAAATTCCTGTGAAAAGAGATCATTTTACATATCGTTTAACATTTATTTAAACTTATCCCTCTCTTAATCAGATAAGCTAAACAATCCCATTAAATTATTTTATAAAAATAAAAAACAGCATAGCTTTATAATAAAGTACGCTGTTTTCTCTTATCTGTTATTTAATGGAAATTTCAAAAAATCATTTAAATCGGTTTCTGCATAAAATCAGATCAACCAAAATAATCAGCAATTAACTTAATATGTTCACCATTTAATTGCCCCGACTCATTCAGCAATCCAATCCACGCTTTCATATAGTCATATTTAGCCTGAGACAGTTCACGACGCGCAGTATAGAGTTGTTGCTCAGCATTGAGCACATCGACATTCACTCGCTGCCCCAAAGCAACGCTTTTTTGCGTCGCTTTCACCTGTAATTCAGCCGCTTCTACCGCGGTTTCATAGACTCGTATCCGCTTCTCACCATTAACATAGGCATTATAATTGCGGCGCAGTGCATTCAGGATTTCGCCTGCCTGTGCATCCATCTCATATTTAGTCTTGCCATAATTTGCCGCCGATTGACGTACTGCCGCCGCCGTTCCGCCGCCATTATAAAGATTCATGGAAACACGCAAGCCAATAGAATCTGTCCGGTATTTTTGGTCAATACTGTTATCGCTACTGGACTTATTTTCGCTATGAGAAGCATACAACTCAAGTTTTGGCAGGTATCCCGCACGATTGCGGTTAATGTCATGATACGCCACATCAACTTTCTGCCGGGCTGCCGCCAATTGAGGGTTCTGGCTTAATGCCTGCTGTTCCCAATCAGCATAACGCCCGATATCCCGTTTGATGGCTTTGAACTGTGGTGCGTCGGACAAGCGATTAACCGGTAAACCGGCGGGCAACGGTACACCAACTAATAGCTGCAAGTCACGGATTGCGGCATCCAGCTCATCCTGCACCATCAATTCATCGGCCAGTACCTGGCTGTAACGTGTTTGCGTTTCTGCCACATCGGTGCGAGTGCCCTCGCCAGAGGAAAACAATTTCTGATTGCGTTCCAGTTGCTCTTCATAGGCAGTCCTCTGCCGGGCGACTTGCTCCAGCCGATCCTGTGCATAGGCTACAGCCACATAGCTGTTCACTACCCTGACCGCCAATTGCTGGCTATCCGCCCGAAAGCGGGCATCACTCATCAGCGTATAAGCCTGACGGGTTCGATAACGCGCCCACGCTTCAAAATCAATCAGCGGCTGGGTCAAAATAATCGCACCGCTATAGCTGTCATACTTCCGGTCACGGCTTTCGCTAACCTTCCGACCACGCATATCTACAGAATGAGATTCCATTTTCTGCCAGTTTTGCGGTGAATTCTGATAGCTAATCAATACCTTGGGCAGCAATTCTGCCAGCCCAAGATTTTTCTCTTCCTGCCCTGCTTCCTGCTCTTTGATGGCGGCCTGAAATGTTGGATCATGCTGCAATGCCAGAGCATAAGTTTCCGTCAAAGAAAGGGCTTTCGCGGAACCGGAAGCTGACATCACCAACAATGCCGTTAAAAACATTTCCCTCAAAAACATTGCCCTTAAAAACATTGCCCTTAAAAACATTGCCCTCAAAAACATTCGCCTTAAAAACAGAGGCAATAGCAAAGTACGTTTATTGGCAAAACCGCAATACCTCAACATCTCCATTACTCCTCAATCAGCGATGTAGACGCCCTATCCACCAGTGGCTTGAACAGATAGCTCAACAGAGAGCGCGATCCCGTTTTGACGAACACCTCAACCGGCATCCCCGGCTTGATATTCAGTCCTGCCAATTTCTCCATTCCCTCAGGGGTCACTTTCAATCGCATCTGGTAATAAGGTTCCCTTGTTACTCCATCCACTAACCGGTCAGCAGAAACCACTGCCAGCTTAGCCGTCACTTTCGGCGTCCGGTTTTGGTTGAACGCAGTAAACATCAAATCAACATCCTGACCTACAGCCACCTTATCAATCAAATGCACCATCAAGCGCGCTTCCACTTCCAAGGTACTCTGAGCAGGGAGGATCTCCATCAATTTCTCACCGGAAGCCACCACACCGCCTTGGGTAAATACGTTCAACCCCACCACTGAACCATCGACCGGAGCCGTAATTGAGGTATGAGACAAATCAAACTGGGCCGTTTCCAGCTTATTGCCTAATTCATTAGCCAACACCTGCACATCCGACAATTGGCTGCGTACTTCACGTTGGTAATCAGCCTGACGCTGAATAATTCGCTGTTGCGTTTCCTGCCGCTGCTTTTCAAGCTGACCAATTCGCCCAGACATCTCGGCCACACTGCCACTTAACTCACTTTGGTTACGCAGTAATTCCAGATACTGGTTACGGGGAAAATAGCCTTCCTCTGTTAAAGGTTGCAGGTTAGTCACTTGCTCCTTGAGTGAAGCCTGCTGTTGTCGCTTGCTTATTAAGGCTTCTCGTAATCCTTTGATTTGGAAATTCAGCCCTTCCTCAGTCTGTTGCATGCCTGCCAAGTCACTTCGCAACATCTCACGGCGTGACAGAAAGAGCTGTTTCTGCAATGCCAGAATATCCTGAACGCGCGGCTCCGATTGCTGACTCAATAATGTGGATGGAAAGACAATGGCATCCTGTCCTTGTTGTTCGGCCAACAGTCGGGCTTCCGTTGCCAAAGTGGTATAAAGTTGCTGTTTCAGAGAATCAATCTGCGCATTAACCTGCACTTGGCTGAGCTGAACCAAAACCTGCCCGGCCTTGACTTGCTCACCCTCTTTCACCTGAATTTGCCTGATAATACCATTCACCGGGGACTGTACCGTTTTTCGGTTTCCATCCACGACAACCGTCCCTGAAGAAGCCACCCCTTTATCGAGTGGCGCAAACGCGGCCCAGATTAAAAAGCCCAGAATGCCAATGCCAATAACCAACCAGCCTATTCGCAGGTAACGATTCGCATCCAGCGGCAATAATTCTGACGCCTCATTTTGGGCATCCTTTGCATTGGTCTGATAGGACATCTTTACTCCCAGATAGCAATATCCCAAGAATTTAAATATGGCTGAATCATGTTACGAGGCACGTTCGACCGCTTTTGGTTGTGGCTGTGGCTGTGACGGAGACAGCGCCGCCATGACTTGCTGGGAAGGGCCAAACATTTTCATTTTACCCTGCACCAACAGCAAAACTTTGGTTGTTTGCGAGAGCAATGAAGGACGATGGGTAATCACCACCACCGTTTTCCCTTGTTCCCGTAATTGAGCAATGGCATTACTCAGCGCTTTTTCTCCGATATCATCCAGATTCGAATTAGGTTCATCCAATACCACAAGCGACGGATTACCATACAAAGCGCGAGCCAGCCCAATCCGCTGTTTTTGCCCACCAGACAGCCCCATTCCTCCGGCACCAATGACCGTGTCATAACCCTGTTCAAGATTGAGCACCAATTCATGGACGCCGGCTTTTTGTGCCGCCTCGATCACTTTTTCAGGATCAACATCGTTAAAACGCGCGATATTCTCAGCAATCGTGCCACCAAACAGTTCAATGTCCTGCGGCAAATAACCAATGGATGCCCCCAATTCATCTTTGTTCCACTGGTAAATATCGGCACTATCAAGTCGTACAACGCCTTCCTGTGCCGGCCAAATCCCCACCAGCAAACGGGCTAATGTGGATTTCCCTGACGCACTGGGGCCAATCACCCCCAGAACATCGCCGGGATTTAAGGCAAAGTTGATATCCTGCAAAACATATTGCTTGTTTTGTGATGTCTGGCTTGGTGATGCCTGAGCGGCACGTGTTTTACCGGGTGGTATTGCAGAGACTTTCTCCAACAGCAATACGCCCTTGGGAACAGGCAATGACATGCCACTTTTGCGCTCTGGCTGAGCTTTCAGGAGCTTGTCCAACCGCTGCCATGACAAACGAGCCGCACTCCAGCTCTTCCATGCCTGTATCAACTGCTCAATCGGGGACAACGCCCGCCCCATCAAAATGGAACCTGCTATCATCATTCCCGGCGTGATATTCCCTTCAATCGCCAGCCAACCGCCCAAACCCAGAATCAAAGATTGCAAGGCTATGCGTACTGTTTTAGTCAGCGCAGCAATGAATGCCGCTCGTTCACTGGCAATACACTGGAAATGGAGAAAGCGCTTATGCAAACCAAACCAGCGGTGACGCAATACCGGCAACATTCCGAGCGCTTCGATCACTTCTGCGTTGCGTAAGTTGGTGCTGGCAAGATGGGCTGATCGTAAAGAGAGGTTGCTTGCTTCGGCTAACGGTGCCTGGGATAGCCACTGGTTCAATACCGCCAGCGTGATAAGAATGATGGCCCCAACCAGTGCCAACAATCCCAGATACGGGCTAAACAGGAAAATGACACAAAGGTAGACGGGGAACCAAGGAGCATCAAAAAAAGCAAACAGTGCATTCCCCGTCAGAAACTGGCGAATAGTCGCCAAATCATTGAGCATTTGCCCCGCATCTGTTGAGCCACTTTTTAGGTTGGACTCATACGAAGCGGTGTAAACCCGCTGGTTCAGGCTCATATCAAACTGGTTGCCAATGCGGATTACCACCTGACTGCGGATATATTCCAGCCCGCCCATGATGGCAAACATACCCAGTGTGATAAGCGTCAGCATTAACAGGGTCATTTCATTACCGGATGGCAGTACCCGATCATATACCTGAAGCATATAAATCGAGGGAACCAGCATCAACAGATTGATAAACGCTGTAAATAAGCCAATAGTCCAGAATACTTTGCTGCGTGCACGGATAACATCCGTGATTTCATCCTTCGGAAAGCGTAATTTCACTGCAATCCCTTTATCATTAACTGAAGCAAAACGAATTAGTTATCAAATCATGCCTGATTTTTTATTTTGTCACTGCATTCGCTGTGCCACTAAATGTCATGACCAATTCCCTGCCATCAACAAGGTAGGCGACCCATTGTTCTTCAGACTCATGACCAAAAAAGGCCAGACTATTACCGTCATCATCCGTCAATGTGATTCCATCGGGAGCCGGACGCCATCCTTCAACAGGCTGACCAAACAGCGCTGTCGCACAGGCGTCACTTTTTAGCGCCCAAATTGACCCTTCAGGTAAACGGGTATCGGTCAATTCAACACGACATACCTGCTGCCCATCGGAGAGTTGCCATAGCCCTTTCAACTCATCAGCGGGTGGAAGTCTCAAACTACTCGCCATACATCCTCCTGCAAAAAAAAGAGATAAAATTACCGATAATTTCAATGCCGATAAATTTATTGTCGATAAAAAAGCTCTCCGCAAACATGTCTTCAACCTATAAAACGGAGTTCCAAAAAATTCATACTGATGAAACAGGGGACGAAAGAAAACCGATATTATCTTCAGATGACGATATAACACAGCGGCCTCCTTAATACTGCCGTACACCAAGAAGCATACGGCAGCATTCAGTTATTGCGATGACATCATCAAACGATGAAATCTGCCTCAGTCAGCGGCTGGCCAACAACTTTCACTAGGAAATCGTTGCCCGCCAGATCACCACCAAGACTGATCTCTAAATCTGTGACTTCATTCACTTGGTCATAAGTGAACTTCACTTCACCCGCCTTGCCTGAGAATGAATCCACAAATTTGATATCGCCACGACTACCGAAGTTGAAGAAAGACAGATCGATCTTATCTTCACCAGAAGTAAAATCATGAATCCAATCCGGGTTGTCTTTCAATGATTCTTTGCCATCCAGATAAACAAAGGTATCCTTGCCTTCGCCACCCCACAGATGGTCACCGCCAAGCCCGCCATAAATGATGTCGTCGCCTGCACCACCTTTCAGGATGTTATCTGCGCTGTTACCGACCAGAATGTCGTCACCGCTACCGCCAATCGCATTTTCAATAACGACACCACGTGCGATAGAAACGTTACCTTTCAAGCCGCCAACATCAGAGAAAGCCCCTTCATTCAGGTTAATACGCTGATTTTGGGTAAAGCCAGAGAAATCAAATGTATCTTCACCGCCCGCATCCCAAACGCTGAACACCAGTTTGCTGTTCGCATCGGTAGCGGTCATGAAATCACGGCCAGTATTGGAATTGAAGCCATATATGGTATCGTCTGCACGAGTTTCCATATTAGCGCCATACAAATCCTGAATGGCAGAGATATCATTCAGCAAAGGTGCTGATGAATATTCACCTTTGAAATCCTGGCCCGTGTATTTCTCACCGAAATAACTCATGACCGTATAGGCACGAGAGTCTTCGAAATATTTTGCTTTAGTGATATAGCTTGGACGCACTTTATCAGAAGCATCATAATCAGCAGGGTGTTCCAATCCTAAAGTATGTCCAATTTCATGCGTGAAAGTCTGACGGGCATAACCATTCACATCAATGTCATTGTCTACAAAAGTATGGCTCTTAGCGTTATACCATGTATAAGCTGTTTTTTGTCCCTGTGGCAGATTTGCGAATGCGTAATCTTTCGCTTTGCTATAATCAAAGAAGCCAAAAGTGATATTTGCTTTATTAGCATTACTTACTTCGGTAAATTTAATATTGGCAACATCAGACCAAGACTGTAAAGAAAGTCTCGCTGCATCTTTCTGATCTTCATTAAACGCACTGAAGCCAGAAACATTAAACAGCGGCATGATAGCCGGTGTTTTTGTTAGAAAATGATATGATAATTCCAATGTTCCAGAAGAATTAACATATTTATTGGACCAGTGATAATGGCCCCTCACAAGCTGATCAGGCGCATTATCGCCCAATGGATTATGATCAACACGAATAGAAGAATCGTAATTCGGAACGTAGGCTGTGAGAAGTGCTTTTACATCCTGAACAGAATTAGAATCAGATAACCCCGAATAGGTATATTTTTTCTTTGAGGTCATGTAAATCTCCTGTAAGAACAAGATTAATTTTCTAAAACCCGAAATAGTTGTAATAACGGGAGCAAGAGTTTTAAATTCTTTCTAAGTTCCCCTTAGAAATAAAACTCCAGCATAAAATAGCGTTAGTTCTTGTCCGTGTAAAAATAATTAATATATCTTTTTAGAATACATATTGAACAAATTTAGTTTATGTATTTAATTATTTATTTTTCAATGAAATTTTTTTGATAACAAAAAAACAGTATTATTTATTATAAAATAATACTGTTTTTATCTGCTGGAAATTAGCCCTAAGAAAGAATTATCTATTTACACTTTCTTTTTTCAAATTGCGGTATTTTCACCGCAACTTGAAATTTATTCCCTATCCATCACCTTCAATAATCCCTTTCAGTTGCATAAACAGACCAGATGCGGCGAACATGTACTGTAATCTCTTCACGATCGTGATACAGATGTTTCGCCTGAATTTGAGCATTTACACCATTCTCTTTCAGTTGCGACTCAATTTTCTGCAATATGTGATCCACTTCCTCATAACGCTTTTTCATCGGCAATTTGAGATTGAAGATCGCTTCACGACACCAGCTTTTTACCAACCAATCTGTCATCAAGTGTGCAACTTTGGCAGGTTTTTCAACCATGTCACAAACCAGCCAGTAAATGTTTTTTACTGACGGCTCAAATTTAAAGCCATCCACGCGGTGATGCTTCACCTGACCGGTTTCCATTAAACTTTCCGCCATCGGGCCATTATCTACCGCATGAACCAGCATGCTGCGTTTTACCAGCTGGTAAGTCCATCCTCCCGGACAGGCACCGAGATCCACGGCATGAAGACCGCTGCATAGACGTTCTTCCCATTCGTCATAAGGAACAAAGACATGAAAGGCTTCTTCCAGTTTCAGCGTGGAACGGCTTGGTGCATCAGATGGAAATTTCAGACGAGGGATCCCCATATAGAAACGGGAATTATTGTTACTGTAGGAATACCCCACATAGCAGCAACCTGAAGCAATGAAAAAAACATGGATTACAGGACGGCTGTAGTTTTCCTTTGCCAGCAAGAGCTTTTCCTGACGCATTGCATTACGTAGTGGAACCGTAAATTTACGGCAGAATTTCATCAACTCTTTGCTTTCATTGGTGTCCGGGACTTCTACACGCAGCTCACCGGCTCGCTCAATCACCCCCATCAACATACCAATAATCGGTGTAATGCGATCTTCCTGCGGCAGATCTTTCAACAACTCGCCCACGACCAACATTTGGCGGGCAAAAATCAATTCCTTAAACGGAATTTCACGGATCAGACGATCGGCATCATCAGGCTGATAACACTCAAACAGTACATATCCGCTGTTTTCTTTCACACGGGCGAAACCGTAAATTTCTTTTTTACCCGCTTTATCGGTAATTTCTGCCGCACACTCTTTTTCAAAACCCGGGCGGCAATATAAAGCAACTTTATTCATGGCTAAGCGCCGATTTCCTTAGACGCAGAGCGCCAATTAATACACATAACCAACCAATGAGAAAACTCAGCCCACCGATTGGTGTCAAATACACCAGAAATTTTAGCGGTAAAAAGGCCAGACAATAAAGACTGCCGCTAAACAGCACAATTCCCGCTGCGAAAAAAATACCACTCCATCCAAATTGGGGTACTGGCTGACGCATCAAAAAAACAGCCAGCGCCATCATGGCGAGTGTATGCAGCCCTTGATATTGCAGGCCGGTATGAATCCATTCCATCTGACGTGAAGTCAGGACAGGCGCCAACATATGTGCCCCCATCGCTCCCAATGCCACGTAGAAAAAACCACTGATCCCGACAAAAATAAGCATGACCCGACTGCTCATCACACAGCTCCTGTTTCAGATTGGCATCTATTGGGTATAGTGATATATCCCAACCTTTCTTGTTCGGACGCGGCTTGCGTCAATATCCATTTCCGAAAAGCGGCAATCTTGCCCAATTCTGCCTGATTATCGTGACAAACCAAATAAAATGCGTTCTTACTGACCAGAACATCATTGAATGGACAGACCAAACGCCCCGCATCAATTTCATTTTGTGCCATAACATTATTGGCAAGGGCAACCCCCTGACCGTGCACAGCCGCCTGAATCACCATTGCACTGTGACTGAATATTGGCCCTTGCTGGACATTGATTTGTTGCTGCATGTCAAGCTGACGAATATAGGCTTGCCAATCCCTCCGGGATGAATCGTGCAATAAGGTATGCCTGGCAAGATCTGAAGGGGTTTTCAAGGGCCGGTCTCCCGCCAACAAGGCCGGAGAACAGACGGGCAGTAAATACTCAGGATAAAGACGATCGGTCCGCAACCCCGGCCAATTGCCCCTGCCATAAAAAATGGCGACATCAACATCATCAGTCAATTTATCTTCTTCCCGATCTATCGCCTGAATCCTGACATCAATCCCCGGAAAGCTCTGATTAAAACCAGAAAGCCGTGGCACCAGCCATTGAATAGCAAAACTGGGAGACAAACTCACGGTTAACGCCCCTTTAGCGCTACGTGCCTGAAGCTTGCGGGTTGCATCATTGATAGCAGTAAAAATTTCCTTGATATCGAGATAGTAACTCTGCCCATCTTCAGTTAACAACAGTGAACGATTACGACGACGAAAAAGCTTTAATCCCAGAAAATCTTCCAGACTTTTCATCTGATGACTAACTGCGGCCTGAGTCACAAATAATTCTTCTGCCGCCTTAGTAAAACTTAAATGACGGGCGGCGGCATCAAAAACGCGTAAGGCATTGAGTGGAGGTAAACGTTTAGACATGTTGGTTTCTTATATGGTGGTGACGATACCGGTAACTCTTTTCGTTCAGGTATTAGTTTTTATAATCCGAAGCATTATAATTTGTCCCTTGATGATATACCAGCAAATCCCTATAGTGTGCGCACTTCCTAAGCCGGAACGAAAAGTCTCTTTGTATTAATACATTGATACTTTTGGCTTTGTGGTTGTGATGTTGTGTTTGCAAGTTGTCTGGTAATCCAGACTTTGTAGCGTAAGCTACCGTTTTTTTTCACTTCCTGTACATTTACCCTGTCTGTCCATAGTGATTTTTTTAATGCACCGCAATTGCGGTGCTTTTTTTCTCAACTTTCCTGTAGAATTCCCCTTCCTCTGGCTAAAGAAAAACTTATTCTTTATCACACAATGATTAAATTACACCGTTTATGAAAGCCTTTGACTCAGAACAATTCCGCCAACAATTTCCTGCCCTGCAAGAATCAACCACGTTTCTGGATAGTGCCGCCACTGCATTAAAGCCGAGATGTATGATTGAGGCGACCGAACACTATTACCAGAACCACAGTGCGACGGTACATCGCAGCCAGCACGCGACAGCACAAGCCATGACCGCGCGTTATGAGCAAGCCCGATCACGGGTCGCGGAATTGATCAATGCGCCATTACCTGTGGATATCATCTGGACGAAAGGCACCACTGAGTCCATTAATCTGGTAGCGCAGAGTTACTTTCGCACCCGCCTGAACGTAGGTGATGAAATCATTATCAGCGAACAGGAACACCACTCTAACCTGCTACCGTGGCTGATTCTGGCAGAACAGACAGGCGTCAAAATCGTAAAATGGCCGATTGGCAACCAACGCCAACCTGAAATAGAGAAACTGGTAGAACTGTTAAATGAGAAAAGCCGACTAGTCGCCATCAGCCAAATGTCGAACGTGACTGGCGCCGCCATCGATTTGGCACAGGTCACAACACTCGCCCATCAATATCACTGCAAGGTACTGGTTGATGGTGCTCAGGGCATCGTTCACGCACCTATTGATGTTCAGCAACTGGATATCGATTTTTATGCGTTCTCAGCCCATAAACTGTATGGCCCGAATGGGTTGGGTGTGTTGTATGGCAAAACTGAGTTACTGAATGCGATGTCTCCGTGGCATGGCGGCGGCAAAATGCTGACTCAAGTCTCATTTGACGGTTTCACACCGGAAGCCGTGCCCTATCGCTTTGAAGCAGGTACACCTAACGTTGCTGGCGTAATCGGCTTTGCAACAACTCTGGAGTGGCTGAAAACCATTGATATCCAGCTCGCCGAATCCCATGCCATTGCCCTGACGGATTACACCGAGCAGCAACTCAGCCTTCTGCCGGGTTTTATCAGCTACCGTGTGGCTAGTTCCAGTTTGCTGGCGTTCAATTTCGCCGGAATACATCACAGTGACTTAGCAACACTGATTGCAGAACAAAATATCTCCCTGCGTTCGGGGCAACATTGCGCTCAACCCTTGCTAGAAGCTCTTGGGATCAGCGGCTGCTTGCGCGCTTCATTTATGCCTTATAACAACCAGCAAGATGCAGATAGATTGATTGAAGCGGTGAAATTTGCGCTGTCGTTGCTGGATGAGTGATATTAGTTTGTTGTTGATTACGCCTCTATTTATAGTAGGGGCGTGTGTTTAATATATTGACTGAAACGTTCAAGGAAATGCTTCTGTTTCATAAAATTGTATCTTAATCAGTTAGTCATGACTCCAATAGTGAGATCATTTAAAGGAAGTAGTATTCATTTTCAATGAACGTTCCTATCCTTTATTGTGTGTTTCTTCGGATTTGGAATAACCTATCGTTTTTCGGTTTAGCCTTTTTAGGCGGATACGCTGAGTGAGATTAGTTCTCCCGATACGTTGGGTAAACGTCTTTCCCGTGAGGTGTTTTTTCTCAGGAAAGCAATGACAAACGACATAGTCATCTGTACAGTAAAACCAGATATTAAAAGAAGACAGAAGTAAAAGCAGTTTTTCCAACGTTTTCCTGCTGCGATCACCACTTTGACATGTTCTAATTTGTGACAATAACAACAATAGACGTTAACTTTAGCCATGCTTTACCTTCATCACTAAAAACCGATAAGCCTGCTACAACTCATTATTTAATACATGACCCCATCCTGAATATAATATCTGATCTATTTAGTTTAATAGATAAATTGACATTATTTAATTTTTCAGAGCGACATTATGTGTAGATAAAATTACTATCCAAACTTTTTCTCTGAAGAGCATTTCTAATTTTTATTTCTTCATAAATAAAAAACCAATTAGAGTATGGCATTGTTTATAAATTTCATTATAAGGATGTGTATTTTTCACAAAATGAAACCAAATTGGAAGCACTAAAATAAATTTAACCCTAAAGTGTTATTTTTTTAATTTAGTTTGTTGTGTTTATGTAACTTGTTTGCTATTTTAATTTTTGTGTTTATCTAGCGTAGTCATATTAAATATTTATCAGTGAAACTATAACCAAATGTTTAATGCTTGGTTTATATTTAAAACTAAAATTAGATTTTTATAGGAGTGATTATGTACTTGTGTGAAAGTTAAATAAAATTTAATGTAGATAGTTATAATTGACTTTAAAAGCAAGTTTCTTTAGTTATAATTACGCATTTAATTTCGAAATTAAATACTACTTTCTAGTAAAAATCAAGTTTTATCTTTATTGGAAAATATATTATCAACATCATGATCTTATTTTTCCTTATTAAGTAAGGGTGTGTTATGATTTCTGAAAATATAGAGGTATCTAATAGGTATAAAATATCAAGAGATGTAATTAGAGGATTAAAGCCTTTATGTAAACAAGATAATTATCACTGGCTGTTAGCTATTTTAAAGGACTACTCTCTTATAGCTATATCAATATATTTAACACTTGGTGTCAGTTATTGGTTTTACCCTATTTCATTATTTGTGATTGGTTCTACACAAAGAGCGTTCACTAATATATTACATGAGGCATCTCATAATGTCTTGGCTAAAAATAAGGTGTTAAATTATATAGCTGGTACTTACTTGTCTGGCTATTTGGTGTTTCATTTTTATAATTCTTATAGTTATTCGCATATTAAATATCATCACGTTTATTTAGGGGATAAAGATAAAGATCCAGATTATAACTTTCATATAAAATCTGGGCTGTACAATTCGAATGAAGATTCAAAAGATTTCTTCATTAAAAATATTTTATTAGCCCTAACAGGTTACAGGTCCTTCAAATATATACAATATGTAATAAAAGATAGAATAAAGATACAAAATAATGAGAACGAGGAGGGGAAAAAAGAGTTAATTCCATTTTTATTATATTGGATTGCTATTTTATCAGTTTGTGTATACTTTGATGTTATATTATATTTTTTAGCTTTTTGGTTAGTGCCATTATTTACCTTTGCCGTTGCGATTGGTTGGATAGTTGAACTTTCCGAGCATTACCCCTTGCCTGAATCTGAAAATGAAGCACTATTACTAACTCGAAATCGCAAAGGAGCATGGTGGGAGAATTTCTTTTTTGGCAGACATAATGATAACTATCATCTGGTTCATCATTTACATCCGGGTATTCCACATTGGAATATGAAAAAAGCCCATATCCATCTGATGAGTGACACAAATTATGCTAGGTGGGATCGATTATGGGGAGGAATATTTACACGTAAAAATAAAAACGAAGAAACACTGCTTAGTTATGCTAAAAAATATAGAGAGTATAAACGATTGAATGAAAAAAATGATGTTAGTCACAGTTTTGCGAAATATATGTTGTCTCTTCAATAACCTATATTAAAAAGGATATTGCTTATGAACCTTGTTTTTATGAATGACGTAAACCAAAGACTAATAACCTCTAAGGCACTTAAGTACTTTGCTGCCAATGCTTCTTTAAGAGAATTATTCATATCATCAAAAGAATTTCAGGACTTTTTAAGACCTGCAGCACATCGCTATATTGTCGGTGAAAATATTTCTGAGTTATTCGAAAGGTTACAAAATTTAGCAAGTATAGGCTATAACACGGGAATCGAATTTGCAGGTGAAGAGGCTTCCTCAATAGCTGAAGTAGATACAATAGTTAATGAATATCTTAATTTGATCGACCGTATAGACAATGGGGTTGATAGTAAACCTCAGTTAGGATTTGATTTATCTAATTTAGGTTCAGGAATTTCAAAAGAGATTGCTATTCTGAATTGTGAGAAAATTTGTGAGAAAGCAATCAAAAAAGATATACCCATAATCATTAGTATGGAAAGATCTAAATGGACTGATATCATTCTTGATATTTTCTTTATGCTGAGAAAGAAGTTTAGTAACTTAGGAATAACGTTACAAGCTCAATTAAATAGAACTAAGGATGATATAAAGGATGTTCTTAAAACCGGATGTAAAATTAGGTTAGTCAAGGGGGTTTATGATGAACCTGAGAAAATATCTCTCCCCAGAGGAAGCAAACTTGATAAGAGATATATGGAAATTTTAATAGAAATAGCTAATAATGAAAATATCTTTGCTTATGCAACTCAAGATCCAAAGCTAATAGAAATGATTAGAGGGGAAGGTATACATAAGACAGGGGAGCATGAAATGCTGCATGGTGTAAGGCCTGAATTACTGAAAAGCACTAGAGATTTGTCTGTCATTAAACCGCGTATTGCCTGTGTTTACGGTTACAATTGGTATTTGCATTTTATACATCGTTTAGCAGAATCACCTGAAAATATTTATCAAGCATTCAATGATATTTATTTAAATGGTAAAATCAAAAAGTCATATAACTATTAGTTATATAAGTAAATGGAAAACCGATGAAAGAATATGTCGCTTTAGTTGATGTGTATTCTAGTGGTAATTTTTTACCACGTTTTTTTAAAGAAAATGGGATCTCGCTGATTCATGTACAAAGCACCCCTGAACTGATGCCAACAATGTTAGGGCCTAATCTATCCGAATATGAAATTAACTTAGTTTATAATGGTTGTAATTTAGATGAAATTGTAATTTTATTGAAAGAAATGAATGTGATTGCTATTATTGCTGGGCAGGAACCGGGAGTAATTTTAGCTGATTTATTAAGTGAATCACTTCATTTAACCAATTCAAACGGAACTCAATTATCCAGTTCTAGGCGAAATAAATATGATATGATTGAAACGTTGCATCAAAATAATATTAACGCGACATGCCAAATTAAATCAGCAGAAAAAAATCATATCCTTGATTGGGTGAATAACCAAAGTGGATATCCTTGTGTTGTAAAACCACTAAGTTCAGCCTCAACGGATGGTGTGACTATTTGTTTTAATGAAAAGGATGTTATTGATGCGTGTGATGTTGTTTTAAACAATAAAGATATATTTGGCCTTGATAATAAGGATATATTAGTTCAATCATTTCTTGAAGGTGATGAATATATCGTTGATACAGTAAGTAGTCATGGGCATGTTTATATTTGTGGGATATGGAAATATGTTAAAAAAATGGTCCATGGCGGGAAGAACATATATGACAGAGATGTGTTGATTGATGAGAATAGCGATGAAGCAAAATTATTGGTTGATTATATCTATAAGGTCTTGCCCGCTCTAGGGATAATGAATGGTCCGGCTCACGCAGAAGTGATATTAACTGATAAGGGGCCTGCACTTGTTGAAATAGGAGCGAGACTAAATGGAAACATGGAACCTGATTTTCACGATATTGTGTTGGGTAACAATCAGGCAAGAATAACTTATATTGCCTATTGCTCTCCGGATAGGTTCTTGAAAAATTTTGCAGGTAAAAAATATAGAAAATTAAAAGAAGCATGTGTTTTAAACACATCAACGAAACAGGATGGGATAATAACCGCGATTAATGAAAGTATAGTGAATGAAATTAGAGGGTTGGATACGGTTTTTAAATTAGTAGTAAAATATAGTGTTGGCAGAAAAATATCACCCACTATTGATCTCTTATCAAGTCCACTAAGGATATTTATTTTCTCGGATGAAAAAACAGCTATCGAATTAGATTATAAAAAAATAGATTCAATCAAAGATGGAGTGTATGAGTTAAATGTTTGACACAATAGCAACGATACGAGGATTGAACAAAAAACTTCAATCTTTATTTTTTGCGACGCTTTCATTCAGAATGGGAACGATGGGGTTCCCATTCTTTGCCGCATATCTTATACAGGAAAAATCATTAACTGCCATTCAAGCGGGTGTGTTAGTCGGTGTTTTTGGTGCAGGTGCATTACTTTGTGATCTTATTATCGGCTATTTTATTACAAAATTTGGCTCTAATAGAATTATTGTTTTTTCATTATTGTTTACATCGATGATCTTGTTTGTTATTCCATTCCTAGATTCTTATCATACAATTATTGTATTTTCTTTTCTTTGGGGAATGAGCTATGAGTCTTTTACGCCTGCCGCCTATTCTGAAACAGTTGCAAATTCAGATTATTCAACAAGGAAAATTGCCTTTTCATGTAATAGATTAGCTATAAATATCGGTATGGCAATTGGACCCTTTATAGGAGGGATTATATTTTCTGTCAGTCCTATATCTGTTTTTTTAGTGAATGCAGTTTTTGCTTTATTCTCACTTATTTTTTACCTTTTCTCTCTGAGAGTCAGAACTACTCTTAATAGAGAGCTTGATGACACGGATGATAATATGAAAAAGGAATATGAAGTTTCGGAAGATAGAAAATATCAATCTTCAAGATTAGTGGTTATTCTATCTTCCGTTTTACCTGTACATATTGCCTATGCACTTCCGCCAACCTTTCTTTCTGCCTATATTATAGGCTATACATCACTGCCCAGCTACTTTGTCGGTGTTATTTTCTTTGTTAATGCGTTTCTTGTGATTTTATTTGAGATTCCGATTAATAAAAAAATGAATAATATCAATAGTAGACTTTCATTAGTTTTAGGATTTTTGTTGGCAGGAGGAGGATTCTCATTAATGATCTACGGTCATAGTATTTTTCTTCTAATAAGCGCTACTGTATTATGGTCTTTGGGCGAAATGATAATATTCCCTGCTATCACGCATTATATTAGTGGTATATCTTTACGTGAAACGGTTGATAGAAATTTAGGTTTTTATTCAGCTGGTGTGAACATAGGTATTATGATTACACCTTCTATTGCGTTTTATATGATGGAAAATAAATTTATCTCCCCTTGGCTATTTATTGGGGTGATTTTACTGTTTATTTCTGTTTTTTTGTTTTTGGTAAAGAAAAATAAAATATTGTGGAAGGATAATGCTTAACATGAAAGTACATATGAACACTGCCGGATCGGGTATTATCCATGCTTCCACTCATGAGGTTATGAGTAATTATTTATCTTCAGAGTTTCAAATAGGTAGTTATGAAACTGAGTTGAAGAATGAATTTCTTTTAAAGAATGAAGTTTATAATCATTGTGCACAACTGATAAATTGTGATCCAAAAAACGTCGCTTTGTTTACCAGTGCAACAGATGCCTGGATTAACATTATGAGAATGTTATCAGTTAAAGAAGGAACAGAAATATGGACTAGTGATTCAGAATATGCCGCTAATATTATATATTTCTCATTTTTATCCAAAAAATACAATTTAAAATTACGAAAAATCCCCTCTAATCCAGATTTTACTCTTAATCTCGAATGGATGGAAAATAACTTATCGGATAATGTTTCTATTGTCAGTATTACACATATTCCATCATGCTGTGGGATTGTCAATCCTATTGAAAAAATTGGTGATATATTAAAAAATAAAGACACAACTTATATTGTTGATGTATGTCAATCAATAGGTCAACTGCCTGTTGATGTGAAAAGAATTCAATGTGATCTTTTAACCGGTGCCGGCCGCAAATTTTTGCATGGCCCTAGAGGGGTGGGTTTTGCATTTATTTCAGAAAAATTATTACGTAAACTTAACTATGACTTTTTTGACCTACATGCAGGTTATATCGAGAATTTTAATTCGTATTTGACTGTCAATACTGCAAAAAATGTTGAAAAAACAGAAAGGAGTCTTGTTTCTGTTTGTGGTTTCAATAATGCGTTGAAAATAAGAGTGAATGATAGTGATTATAATAATGAAAGTTTCACATTTTTTTTTGAGGAATTAAAAAAAATTAAAACGATTAAAGTTCTTTTCCCTGATTCAACGATACAAGGAATAGCAGCCTTTCAATTTGAACACTGCCCTGCTTCTGATGCGGTGAAAAAATTAAGAGATCAAGGCATTAATTTATGGGAAGGAACGGCGCAACATACCCCATTTTTAGCCCCTCATCTGTTACACAGTCAATTTGTACGGGCTTCTTTTGATAAAAGATTAACAATTTATGATATTGAAATTGCGTTAAACGCAATTAGAAAAATATAAAGTGTTTTTTGATAATAGGTATATTTTCTCAAAGTGGAAGTAGCTGGAGTTATGTGTTTGTATGAAAATCATACTCTATTGGCAGTACCAACAATGGCTAAAAAACACTCTTTTTTGACAACGAATAAAACTCATCAATTTTTCCTTTTTCGCATAACTGATTATTGAAGTGGGAAGCCTCTCCCGATACAGTCACCGGAAATGCTAATTCATCATAGCAATGATAACTGCTATGATCCTGAAACCTCATCCAGAGAAAATCAGTAACAAACTCACTGCAAGATAAAAAACCGATGACACAACTTTCAGACAGCATCCTTGCTCCGCATCCATTCGGAACAGAGATTACAGAGCAACAACTCATTGAAAACTTCCGGCAATGTAAGTTGTGGGAAGATCGCTACCGACAGCTAATCGGCCTTGCCAGAAAACTGCCACCTTTGGCGGATAAACTAAAACAGCAGAATATTGAAATGTCCGGTTGTGAAAACCGTGTTTGGTTGGGGCATCAATTGCTTTCAGAGGGCTGCCTGCATTTTTACGGTGACAGCGAAGGCCGCATTGTTAAAGGGTTATTAGCGGTTATCCTGACGGCGGTGGAAGGCAAAACACCTGAGCAGGTTTTGCAGACACCTTTGGCCGAGCTATTTCAACAACTCGGCCTGGAACAACAACTGAGTGACTCACGGCTCAATGGTGTGAAATCCCTGATTAACACCATTCAGGAAATCGCGCACACTTACACGAATTAGTCCCTCTATTACAGCGCCTTTTCCCGTTCGGCTTTTGCCACCATCTTTTTCAGTGCGTGGGATACAGCAACAAAACCAAAGGTCGCCGTAACCATCGTTGCGGCACCAAAACCAGAAGCACAATCCATTCGTTTGGAACCATCCGCCGTGCTCTTGGCAGCACAAACCGTACCGTCAGATTGCGGATAAACTAACTGTTCCGTGGAAAAAACACAGTCAATGCCTAATTTTCCTTTACCGTTTTTCACTACGCGATAATCCGATTTCAGGCGCTCTTTCAATTTCGCTGCCAGCGGATCTTGTACTGTTTTCGCCAAATCCACCACCTGAATCTGGGTAGGATCAAGTTGTCCGCCCGCTCCCCCCGTCGTAACAACAGGGATCTTATAACGACGGCAATAAGCCAGTAACGCCGCTTTTGGCCGTATGCTATCAATGGCATCAATGACATAACTGAATCCTGTAGACATCAATTCAGCGACATTATCAGGCGTGACGAAATCATCAATGCACGTCACTTGGCATTCAGGATTAATGGCCCGTATCCGCTCGGCAATGACTTCCGTTTTCGGCAATCCGACATTTTGTACCAACGTATGCAACTGGCGGTTGGTATTAGTGATGCAAACATCATCCATATCAATCAGCGTGATAGCACCAATGCCTGTGCGCGCCAACGCTTCTGCGGCCCACGAACCGACACCGCCAATGCCGACAACACAAACATGGGAGCGGGCAAATAATGAAAGTGCTTTCTGGCCATATAATCGAGCCGTGCCAGCGAAACGTTGGAGATAAGCATCAGAGAGAGAAACTTGCATCGCTAAATAAATCCTGCATAAAACCTATCTCTATCGGGATAGGTTATCGATTGATGATTTTAGGAGGGGATCTTACTGGTTTGCCGCTAAAAAACCAGATAAGGCTTTCTTCAATACCCAAACACGGCCATAGTGATTATAAAACCCTGCCATTTCCCCCGCTTTTTCACCGACACCATGATAAATGTCGAAATGATGCCCTTTAATGGCGCCACCAACATCCAATGCCACCATCAACCGCATGCGATACTGTCCGGTAAATTTACCGGATTCATCCAACACAGGAACTTCCGCCAGCAATGCGGTCCCCGGCGGGATCAATGTCTTATCAGATGCCACCGAAGCTTTTGCAACAAGAGGGACAGCACTGGCTCCCCTGACAGGGGTATAAGACTCAGGTTTAAAGAAAACAAATGAAGGGTTCTGTTCCAGCACCTCTCTCACTTTAGCTTCGCTGTGCTGTTCTCCCCACAGACGAATCGCTTTCATTGACATTTTGTCACTGGGGATTTCTTTACGGTCGATCAGCACCTTGCCAATACTGCGGTAGGCATGCCCATTTTTTCCCCCGTAACCAAAAAAGGTCAATGGTTGACCATCACCAAAATTGACGTAACCACTTCCTTGCACTTCCATCATAAAATTATCCATCAGGGAATTACTGTACCCGATGATAAATTTTTTGTTCAACGCCCCGCTGTATATTGCTGCGCGATTGGGTAAACGAAAACGCGATTTCGTTGGCATACTGTACAGCGGATATTTGAATTCCCCTTGCTTAATATGCCGGGCTTGCAAAACGGGCGTGTAATAACCCGTAAACTTCACATTACCGTAATTATCTCCGCCTTCCATCTGATAGGCGAGTAAACCAAACTCATTTAAATGGCGAGTATCACCACCGGATAACATCCAATTTTCGATGGCTTCGAATGTTTCACGGTGACTGTTATACAAGCGGGGAGAAGATGTACTGATATATTTAACTTGGGTAGCAAAATCTTTGGCATTAACCGGGCTACCCTGAGCATTAGGCATGTTAACCAATTGGAGATTTTGGGTAATCCGACCATCTTTATATTGCTGAGCCTGATCTGTCGGACGTAAATGACAGCCCGATAATGACGAGATGACAAATCCACATAAAAGATATTTGCCCCAGTGCTTCATATTTCTGCCTTATTTTCTTACCATTACTATCTGACGATGAACAATATCAAACACCAATAAATAATAAAATGTAGTTAGAAAAAATAGCTTATAGTTTTTCAACGCACATAGAACAAAAACAAAACAACAAGAATGCTTTTTAACCAAAAAACAAACAAATTCAGTAAATATCAATAAAAAAACTTGCAACCACGCCGTTCAAGAGTATAGTGTGCCGACATCAGACGCGGGGTGGAGCAGCTTGGTAGCTCGTCGGGCTCATAACCCGAAGGTCGTCGGTTCAAATCCGGCCCCCGCAACCAAATCTACGCGAGAATATCATTTATTAACAGATGATTCAGCATAGACACAATCTAGCAGTAAAGAATGTTATCATTCAGTATTTGCACTCACTATTGATAGTCAAAGTTTGCAAATAGACGGACGCGGGGTGGAGCAGCCTGGTAGCTCGTCGGGCTCATAACCCGAAGGTCGTCGGTTCAAATCCGGCCCCCGCAACCAATTTTGTATGATGTCATCATTAAGTATTTGCACTCATTGTTAATAATCAAAGTTTGCAGATAGACGGACGCGGGGTGGAGCAGCCTGGTAGCTCGTCGGGCTCATAACCCGAAGGTCGTCGGTTCAAATCCGGCCCCCGCAACCAATTTTCTTTTTATTAATACTTCCTTTTATTATTTCCTTAATCTTCATCTCTTATTGCTTATCTGGTTTTCACAGCCGTTCCCAACGCTTATTTAAAATTTTTTAAGTCTGGCTATTTTAAGTCTGGATATAAGTATCTAAGGCGGATATTTCACCGCCGTGCCAATTCTGCGCCACTTTTAAAATAAGCCTTAATGCCAGCAAAAATAGATTCCGCTACTTGTTGCTGGAATTTGGCTGTCTTAAGTTTACGCTCTTCTTCCAAGTTGCTGATAAACGCAGTTTCCACCAAAATGGAGGGAATATCTGGCGCTTTCAATACTGCAAACCCCGCCTGATCGACACTATTTTTATGCAGCTTATTAATTTTATTCATTCTCTTGAGCACTTCATCACCAAATTTCAGGCTATCGTTGATAGTCGCGGTCTGAACCAAATCCAGCATAGTATGATCCAAATATCTATCACCGCTTTTACTCACTCCCCCAATCAAGTCCGCCTCGTTCTGGGTCTGGGCCAGAAAACGGGCAGTATTACTGGTTGCTCCCTTAGTTGACAACGCAAATACGGATGAACCACGGGCAGAGCGGTTCGTAAAGGCATCCGCATGAATCGAAACAAAGAGATCAGCCTGCATTTTACGCGCTTTTGCCACCCTGACTTTCAACGGAATAAAGACATCTTCGTTGCGAGTCATGTAAACTTTCATGCCAGGTTCACGTCTTATAAGCGCCTGTACACGACGAGCAATTTGTAACACAACATCTTTTTCGCGGGTTTTATATTTTCCAATCGCCCCTGAATCTTCACCGCCGTGCCCCGGATCGAGCATAATTACAATTGGCCTGTCTTTTCCGGCCTTACCAGGTTTGCGTGTTTCCGCAGGCAAGTGTCTTTCCAAGTCCCCGCTGTTGTACTCTTCAAGCAAAGCCTGTAAAGGATCATCATCCACAGCAGCGGCCTTTTTCGGATAAAGATCTAATACCAAACGGTGCTTAAATTTCGCAATCGGTGGCAATGTAAAAATATGCGGAGAAATTAGCTGCTTAATTTCAAAAACCAAACGCACCGTTTTAGGATTAAATTGTCCGGCTCTCACCACTTTCAGGTAAGGATCGCGTCGCTGAACCTGTGTTCCCATGCTGCTCAAAACGCTATTAAGCTGGACACCCTGTAAATCGATAACAATGCGATTAGGATTTGAGAGAGAAAATTGGCGATACTTGAGTGGAATATTAGACTCCAACGTCACTCTGGTATAACTTGATGCAGGCCAAATACGAACAGCAACCACTTTTGAATTTGCTGCCTGGCCGATAGGGCTAATACTCAACAGCCATACAGCGGCTGCGCCTTTCAACAGACGACGACGTGAAAAATTATAGTCTGAATGACTCATCGTTTATTCCATTTAAAAACAACCAAACGCAGTAATCTTTACCCAACATATAATCTTTAACCAACATAATAGTCAGGCGGGAACTCTAATTAATTAACGAATCGCTGTCATCAAAAAAAGCATTTTTTGCTCTCTCAAGTTATTTATACCAATATAAATAATAACGTTATTTTTATCCATGTTTCCGCTTGCCATTTCCTTTCAAAAAGAATAAAAATACAAAAAATTCGAATAAAAATTCAATCGGAGAGGGTTTCATGAGAGAGCGCAGTACCGAATTGGTTGAAATATTCCGGCACTCGGTTCCATATATCAATGCACACCGAGGTAAAACCTTTGTCATTATGTTGGGAGGTGAAGCCATCGCCCATGATAATTTTTCCAATATCGTCAACGATATTGGATTACTGCATAATTTGGGCATTCGTTTAATCGTCGTGTATGGTGCTCGCCCACAAATCGAACAAAATATTGCCGAACACAATCACCAACCGTTTTATCACAAACACACCCGGGTAACTGACGCCAAAACGCTGGATTTGGTCAAACAGGCTGCCGGTCTGTTGCAACTGGATATTACGGCGCGTCTTTCCATGAGCCTGAGCAATACCCCATCACAAGGCGCACATATTAATGTTGTCAGCGGTAATTTTATCATTGCCCAGCCCCTGGGCGTCGATGATGGGGTCGATTATTGCCACAGTGGCAGAATACGCCGTATTGATGAAGATGCCATCAACCAACAATTGGACAATAATGCGATTGTATTAATTGGGCCTGTTGCCGTTTCCGTTACGGGAGAAAGTTTCAACCTGACAACTGAAGAGATTGCAACACAACTGGCAATTAAATTAAGGGCGGAGAAATTGATCGGTTTTTGTTCATCACAGGGCGTGCTTGATGCTGAAGGCAATACATTATCAGAAATGTTCCCCAATGAAGGAGAAAACCGCCTGCATGAATTGGAAAACTCCGATGATCACTATTCAGGAACAGTGCGTTTCTTGAGGGGAGCCATCAAAGCCTGTCGCCGTGGCGTTCGCCGCAGTCATTTGATCAGTTATCAGGAAAATGGTTCGCTGATTCAGGAGTTATTTTCCCGTGAAGGTATCGGTACTCAAATTGTTATGGAGCGCTCCGAACAGATTCGTCGTGCCAATATCAATGACATTGGCGGCATTCTTGAGCTTATTCGCCCATTGGAACAACAAGGCATTTTGGTGCGTCGCTCACGGGAACAATTGGAAATGGAGGTTGATAAGTTCATGTTGATAGAACTTGATAACGTCACCATCGCGTGTGCGGCTCTGTATCCTTATCCTGATGAAAAAATCGGGGAAATGGCCTGCGTTGCCGTACATCCAGACTATCGGAACTCTTCCCGGGGTGAAATACTGCTAAATTCCATTATCAATCAGGCTAAACAAACAGGGTTAGAAAAAATCTTTGTGCTTACAACTCGCAGTATTCACTGGTTTCAAGAGAGAGGGTTTGAACCCGCAGGCATTGAAACACTGCCAGTAGAAAAACAGGCTCTGTATAACTACCAGCGCTGTTCCAAGATCTTAATGCTGAATTTATAGCTCCATTGATTTTGTATACGGAAACTTTACTCAGATTACCCTTAATTTAATTGACTCCGGTTATATTGGCCTTGGTGATAACAACCTCGGCCAATACCTGTTTCACGGCTGATTTAGCCATTCTGCCAACCCACTTCGGCGCTGTGTTGCCGTAGCCACAGCCTTATCCAACACGGGCTTATGGGCATAAAGGGTTAATTTTTCTCGTGCCCGAGTCAGTGCGGTATACACCAATTCCCGGCTGACTATCGGTGAATATTGGGTCGGTAATACCAATGCAGTATGTTCAAATTCTGAACCCTGAGATTTGTGCACCGTCATCACATAAGCCGTTTCATGTTGTGGTAATCGGCTCGGCTGAAACCCTTTGATCTGCCCATCCGATAACTGAAAATAAGCTTTCAGTTCATTCTCCTGATTCCTGAGCATAATCCCGATATCGCCATTAAACAGTCCAAGGGTACTGTCATTACGTAATATCATGATCGGACGCCCGGAATAACCCCGATTCTCGATATTTCTGGGTAGCGTTATAATTCCTTTTCTGTGCAGCAGTTGCTCCACTCGCTGATTTAACCCCATAACCCCAAACGGCCCTTCCCTTAATGCACACAATAACCGAAAACGGTTAAACTCCGCCAAAATGGCTTTTTCTGAAGCCCGTTGCTGCACCATCGCCAAATATGAGGAGTAACCCTCAGCAGTTTCAGTCAATAAACGCTGATAATCTTCATCCCCTGAAAGAGGATTAAAGGATACATCGGGAAAAGGTTGCTTCAATACCGCAGATACTCCGGCACGATTTCCCTGATTAACTGCCGATGCCAGCCTTCCAATGCCAGAAGCCGAATTGAAACGATAACTTTTACGTAACAGACATAAACAATCCTGCACGGCGAAAGGTTTATCATCAGCATGAGATATAGAGTGTGACATAAAATAAGGCATTAACTGGCACCCGGTTAATCGCCCCAATTGTTCCGTACGTTTAGCGCTATATCCCTGTTCAGCGAAGCGGCAAATATCCCCCAATACCGCTCCGGCTTCGACCGACGCCAACTGATCTTTATCCCCCAGAAAAATCACTTTTGTCCGCGATGGTAACGCATCAATCAAATGTGCCATCATCGGTAAATCCACCATAGAGGCTTCATCAATGATCAAAATATCAAGGGCAAGAGGGTTATTGCGATTATAACGAAGCTTCTGGCTATCAGGTTGTGCGCCCAGTAAACGATGGGTGGTTTGCGCCTGTTCTGGAATGCTACGCCATTGTTCCGGGGTCAAAGCCAATTTATTTACTGCTTCCCTGAGAGACTCAGTTAATCTCGCCGCCGCTTTACCCGTTGGCGCTGCCAATTGAATGCTCAATTGCTGCCCTTCATGCAGTTTTATCAAGGCAACCAGCAACTTAGCCACTGTCGTTGTTTTTCCTGTTCCCGGCCCACCAGAAATAACCGAAATACGGCTTGTTACCGCAACGGCCGCCGCTACTTTCTGCCAATCGATCTCCCCTTCAACAGTGACACCGAAAAGCTCATCCAAAATGCGGCGTAACTGCATTTCATCAGGAACATCAGTCAATTCAACAGTGGCAAAGAAACCTGCCACACGCCGTTCACTTTGCCACATACGTTGCAAATATAAACGGTAATCAGAAACATTCTGTAACGAAAGGATGATCGGCGCAGGAAACTCCCCCGTACTCACTGCCGGACATGCCTGCAAAGCAGCAATAATCTGCTGTTGATCAGGCTCCCCCGTTAAAGACCAAAGCGAAGCGGCTAATTCTGGCTGCCTGCCTTCAAATAAATATTTCGGGGAAATCCGTTCGAGGGGTAAACAAACATGTCCCGCGCCTGATTCGGCACTTAACAAGGCCGTAATCAGCAATAAAAGAGGATTTTCATCTTCAATCATCGCATAAGCAAACTGCACATCCAGCGGGCGCAACAATTTCTGGCTCACGGCGTGTTGCAATAATGACTTCATGGAATTCATACGCTTTGTTCCTTACCCACAGCGCTGAAAAGCGTATCCAGTTCATCAATAAATTCAAAGGGCGGTAAATAGTGATAAATACCATGTCCGGGATTATTTTTATCAATACCGCGTAAAAATAGGTATATTACCCCGCCGAAATGCTGACGATAATCATAGTGAGCTAATCGATGACGCAAATAACGATGCAGAGCCAACGTATAGAGCTGGTACTGTAAATCGTAACGATGTTCTATCATGGCCTTAGCCATCGCTTCCTGCGTATATGACTGGCTACTTTCTCCCAGCCAGTTTGATTTATAATCCACGACGTAAAACTTATCCTGCCAACAAAAAACCAAATCAATAAATCCTTTTAACATCCCCTTGACCTGATAAAAGCCCAACGGTGCACATTGTGCTGACAACGGATCATAGCGACGAGTCAGGGCATCCATCTCTTTTGAATGCAATAACTTATCCACTGGTAAATAAAACTGCATTTCACTTTGCTGAAAATGGCGAGGCACACTGGCAAGCTGCATTCCTTGCGCATTCAACTCTGCGCTCAGAATATCTTTTACCCACTGTTCCAACACAGATGCCCAATTTTCATCAAACCCTGATGCTGCCAGTTTTTCTGCCAGGCACGTTTGATCAGGGGGATTAGCGAAATCTAAATCTTCCAAAATACTGTGCAGAAAAGTTCCCGCAGATGCTCCGCGTGGAAAAGTATGCGGGGTCATCTGCAATGATAGTTCCTCTTGTTTTTCACCTCGTGCATCAATATCCAGCTTCGGAGCGATGGATTGCACGATCACATCAACTGACTCCACAAATGCACTCGTGCGTTCATGGGAAATAGCATTTGAAATAGCATGGGAAGCTGAATGTTGTAAACCTGAATAGCTCGTCACTCGCCAATCATCCCGAATGGAGCGCTGAAATCTTCGGGCTTCCAGCGAAAAAGGAATTTCACTTTGTGAGCACCATTGCTTATCAGCAGTTTCGCCCACCCGCTCAACTTCTATGCTGTCGTCACAAAGTTCATTTAAGCTATCCACCAGCAATTCCGCATCGCCTTTCTGACCTTTCTGCAATAGATACCCCAAGGCAGATAAATGTAAATCAGTCTCCCCCGTTTTTCCTCTATTTCCTTTGATAAGCGGAGCCACACCAATGCTACAGTGATAAACTGAACGGGTTAATGCAACATAAAGTAAACGTAAATCTTCTGCCAAGCGCTCTTCATCAGCCAGTTCCAAAGCTTTTTTCAGTTTTTCATCATCATGTGAAATGCTGAGATGAGTCTCAAAATTACGGCGATCATGGTAAACCGCCTGTTTCTGCTTCCTATAACTGCAAATGAAAGGCAAGCAAACCAATGGATACTCCAGCCCCTTTGATTTATGGATAGTACAGATCTGCACCAAGTGCCGATCACTCTCCAGTCTCATTTGTTGGGCTTCTGATTGTGGATTAGGGCGGGAAATCTGTTGCGCCAACCAACGGGCAACAGCGTGTTCGCTATCCAGTTGCAGGGATGCCTCCTGCAATAACTCCCCAATGTGCATCACATCAGTAAGCCGACGTTCACCGTCATCTCCGGCCAGCAAGTTTTCCGCTATCTGATATTTCACCATCACCGCCCGCAACATTGGCAATACCCCACGTGTGCGCCATAAACGGGCATAGCCATCGAATTCATCAACCAGACGATCCCACGCAGCTTCGTCGTGATTCAGTTGATCAATTTGCTGTGCACTCATACCAAATAAGCTACTGGCTAGTGCGCTTCTCAGTTCTCGGGCCTTTTCCGGCGATAAAACCGCCTGTAACAACCAAAGGAGATCTTTGGCTTCCGGTGTATCAAACACGCTTTCCCGATTGGAAAGAAATACCGATGGTATCTTTAACGTGTTCAGTTCGTTACGGATTAATGCGGCTTCCCGTCGATCACGTACCAATACCGTAATATCTGCCGCCACAACAGGACGGCTTTTTTCCGCCTGACACATTTCTGCCTGACACATTTCTTTCTTACACAACAGAGCCTTGCCTTCTTGCCCCGCCTGTAACCAATCCCGGATTTGGGCAGCGCACAGTCGCGCCATGTTCTGTTCATATTCCCCTTTGGAAACACCTTCACCGGGTTGTAACCAAAATCGCAGCGCAGCCTGCTCCTCATTATGTAAAGAGAATTTCAGCCCATGATTTTTTTCAGCTGCATTGACATTAATGAATGGGATCTGTTCAAACCAAAATGGGCGTTCTGTTCGGGAAAACAGTTTATTGACTGCCTGCACCATTGATGCGGAAGAACGCCAGTTAGTCTCTAATGTGTAATGGGCTTTAACATTGGAACGCGCCCGAATATAAGTAAAGATATCCGCACCACGGAACGCATAAATCGCTTGTTTAGGATCTCCGATGAACAATAAGCCATTTTCTAATGGTGGATATTCTGACGGCTTGCTTTCTGATTGATCACAATATATAGCCTGAAAAATGCGGTATTGCTGGGGGTCAGTATCCTGAAATTCATCAATCATCGCAACGGGATAACGTTGGCGGATAGTCGTTGCCAGATGTTCCCCGCCAGCACGCCTCAAGGCGCTATCCAAACGGGTCAGCAAGTCATCAAACCCCATGTAGCCGCGCATCAGCTTCTCTTGATTGACAGATTGGCGGACTTCAACAATCGCCTTAGAGATAATGATATCTTTCAGCGTCAGTGGATGCTGGTATAACTCATCAATAGCTTCAAACAGCGGATGCCGTGGAGCTTCACCCTTTTTAGTTTTTTCCAATAATCGTGATTGGCAAAATTTATCCAAATCCTTGGCAAGCTGGTAATCTTTGGTTGGTGATTTAGCCCATTCAGAGACGTTACTTAACCAATTAGGTAAGAACCGGCTGCTATAGCTTCGCTTATCAACACCAGAACTGGCAATAAGACCGGGTAAATCAGCGGCTGCATCATTCCACTGGCGTTTTATCAGATCAATTTGCTCAATAATTTTCTGGTGACGGCTAAACAGTGTTTCATCGCCATCAGGCGCATTGACGATATACGGCATATCCCCATGCAAATAATCAGAGATATCTTTCAGCAATGCTTCCGGCCCACTCCATATTCGGCTTATTTCTGAGGCAATCGGCAATGGAAGAGGATAACAGTGACGGCGCCAGAAATCGGCACAGCCTTGTTTACGCAGCTGGCTCTCATCCTGAATTAACGTTTGCTCAAACAGCACACCGGATTCAAACGCATTGTGAACCAACATTCGCTGACAAAAACCGTGGATGGTATAAATCGCCGCTTCGTCCATTTGGCGTTCAGCGGCTAATAACCAACTCGCGGCGCTTTTTTTATCAGAAATCTCATCCAACAATTGCTGATAGGCCGGATCGCTGACAGTTGTTTCTTCCCGTACCCGTACGCACGCCAAGCGAAGCTGGTGGATATTTTCGCGAATACGCCCGCGCAATTCATCCGTTGCCGCTTCTGTAAAGGTAACAACCAGAATCTCCTCAACATTCAGCGGGCGGGAAAAGGCGGCAGAGCCGCCCAGTCCCAGTAACAGACGAAGATAAAGCAAACCTATTGTGTAGGTCTTTCCTGTGCCTGCTGAAGCCTCGATCAGCCGCTGACCATACAGCGGCAATGTTAATGGGTTAAGTTTATGAGATTGTATTTGGTGTTCGGGTATTTCTTTGCTCACTGAGCATTCACCTTAACCGGTAATTGTTTCTGGAAATCTGACACATAATTGTAAGTTTTCCATCCTTTCAGCTCAGCATATTGATGAACCGTGCCTTTTTTCCCGGTAATTTGGGAAATCAATGCCAATCCCTGACGCTTGATAACCGCTTTTTCGTAGAACTCAATCAGTTGTGCTTTCGTGACTTTTTCCATGGCCGCAATGTTTTTCTCTCTCGTATCAAATTTGAAGTTATTGCGCCCAAAATCCCAATCATAACGAGCGGCTTCTGAATAGAACGTTTCTGGCGGCTGACGCATTTCTGTCAGAAGTGCTTTTTTATACTGCTCAAACTCAGCATCAGGCATCGCTTTCAATTTTTTATCTGCCTGCTGATAGAAGCTTTGGTAGCGTTGATGCAAATAATCGGGTTGCTTACTGTTACTCTGCAACAGAAAACCTAATCCCCCCTGTTCTCCCACTTTCTGATTGAAAGCAAAGACCGCATAGCCAAGTTGTTCTATCGTCCTTAATTGATCATAGAACCACGGTGACAAAATGCTACTCAGCAAACTGGAATAAATATTACTATGGATACGGTCATACCCTGTTGGGATATAGATTTCAGCCAAAGCATTATCTGTACTATTCGCAGTTCCCTTGAAATCAGCAGCATAATTGCGATCAATCACAATGTGATCGCCCGTCCACCATACCGTACCCTGATTGGCGAGCTGCTTCTGCGCTGATTGAACGATGCTGATGCTCTCCTGCTCCGTAAAATTACCGAAGATAAACGCTTGTAAAGCAGCATGTTGAATCATCATCTGGCGATATTTCACAATATCGTCAACGGTGATGGTATCCAGTACCTTCAATTTTTCTGCCTGTTCAAAGTAAGGTACGCTTGAAAGGCGAGAAATGGGCTGCATAGCCATTTGGAAGGCTTTGCTATTATTGGCAACTTCAAGTTTTTCCCGGTACCATGATTTCGCTTGTGCTAATTCTTCCTGAGTTGGCGTAAACGAAATATATTGATTAATTGCTGAAGTTAACAATTCCGGTAAATGTTGCGTATAACCATTGACGCCGATTTTCAAACCATCGACATACCCCGTATAAACGCCCATTCCTCCGACTGATGCCTGATAACTCAGTTGATCAAGCGCAAGCCCGGACAAATAACCCAATAATGTATCTGAAAGCTGATCTTTAATATTCTTCAATCCATTAGGATTACGCATTTCCAGAGCAATACTGCCTTTAGGTTCATCCGCAAAATATTGGCTCGGCATATACAGCAAGCGAACATTTGGCTTTTCCAAAATCATGGAAGGATGTTTTTGGCTACCCGATGGTTTAATCAGGGATAAATTGTCAGGAATATAAGGGTTCAATTTAGGTAAAGAGAACGAAACGCCTTGCTCGAGCTGTTTCCAGTCCGCCAACTGTTTCGGGGTAATTTTATTGACCTGATACGGAGCCTGCACAAAGTAAGCTTCTTTGTTATATGGCTCTGTTGGGCTGATAAACCAGATACGCGCATTTTCAGGTGTTAATTCATCCAAACGGCTCGCTATCGCTTTTGGCTTGAAAGTATCCGCAACATAACCCGCATCCAGCACATGGGAAACAGGCAGTACTTGTATGGCATTGGACAACCCTTCAATGTAGTTCATATCCCGCACAATTGACGCATATTGAAATGCCAAATTAAGAACCTTTGACATTTCATCGAAATAGTTCTTATTGATACCCTGTTGTTTCAACAGATTAATATAAGAAAAAATAGCGGCTATAACTTGATCGCGATGTTCAAGCCCTTTATCCGTCAGCGAAACATAAATCTCAAACGTCCCGGAATTACCATCAGTTTTGGGACTCGCTCCAGCGTCAATACTTTCGATGAGTCCCTCCTTCTGCAACCAATCAGACAAGGTATTCTGGCTTCGGTTACCAATCAAATACCCAACATACGCATCTGTTTTACTGCGAAAGTCTGCACTGTTGTCAGCGATGCTAAATTCCAGTCTTAACGCCTTATGAGGTTGGGCAGGCACATAATGGATGATGATGCCTTTTTCTTTATCGGTAATTGCCGGCACTGTAATAGCAGGTACTGAAGCATGTCGATTCGGAATGCGGCCGAAGGTTTCCGTCGCCATCTGAGCCAACTTATCGATTGATTGGTTGCCATACACAACCCCTTTCATCAAATTAGCAGAGTAATAGCGTTGGTAAAAATCAATCAGTGCGGTCTGTAATTTGCTGTCTGGTTTATCTTTGAGCGTTTCTAAGTTTCCGCCAGCAAAGCGGGCATTAGGGTGAGCGGGGTTGATGGTCTCAGCCCGGATTTGCCACATACGATGCGCTTCACCTGCACGAGCGATGGTCATTTCATTATCAACAGCATTGCGTTCCCGATCGGCATTGACCGGGTTCAACAAAGGTTCTGCCAACGCATCCGCAAGGCGATCAACCGCTTCAGTTAAGGAATCATTTTCAACTTCCAAATAGAATGAAGTGCGGTTGGCAGTGGTACTGGCATTACGGCTTCCCCCATGTTTTTGCAGAAATTCAGCAAAATCACCTGGTTGTGGGTAGCGTTTGGAACCCATTAATACCATGTGTTCCAAATAATGGGCCAAACCAAGCTGATTGTCTGGATTCTCCATATGACCGACCGGAATCGAAACGGCGGCCAATGATTTAATCGCTTTTTCATCGGAAACCAGCAGGACTGTCATGCCATTTTGCAATTGAATGGCTTCATATTGGCGAGGATCGCGATTGCTCTTGTGAATTGTATCCGGCAACGGTTGCCACAGCGGTTGAGCATATGCCGTTACTCCACAAAGCAGCAGAAAGAGCATCATCATGATGCGAACGATATATTTAGGCATAACCTAATATTCTCCCTAGTTATTTGAACAACGAGCCATTTGAATAACGAGCCATAGGTAACAAATAGCTCTGAATTTCGCGTTTCATACGCTCTAAAAGTGATTGATCAACTTGCCGGAAAGCCCGCTGTATATAGTGATCGTAACTTTCACCTTTTCTGTCATGTGTCCCCAACCATTGCTCCATCAATTTACTTTCAGCACTTTGTTGAGTTTCCTCACTAAAGTTGATTTCCTGACTTTCCCGGTCAAAACAATCAGCCAGCCATGCCCAGCCACTTCGACAAAATAGAGGGAGAGGCTCAGACATGCCTTGAAAATACCCTTCTATCATCTGATTCAGGTAGTTTCTCGCCTCATCCCGTCCTAGCGGTAAAAATCGGCAATCTGGCACCTTTTTACCTTCTTTCTCCCTTTTATCTTTTTTCCCGGTTCCATACATGCGACTTTCGCTGGCTCCACCTGAAAGACAGTAGGCAAGGTGCTCAATCCATAGTTGGATACTATCATTGGCCGTTAAGTTCGCCGGACGCCAACGTAAAATCCCATCAGACTGTACCTGATGGATTTTGCCGGCCAATATCACGCTGTCTAATTCTTCATACAGGTCGATGGTAAAAGTCTCGGTTCTCTCTTCACGCACCTTATCCGCCAGTGGCCACATGGACTCCAACTGTTCTTCCCAATAGACTTCGCCAAAAGAGCCGTATGGCAATCCCCCCGATGCCCGAAGATGGTGGAATAAAGATGCCGGATCGCCCTGCTCTATCAAGATACTGAGCAACAGTTGGTTAAATTGATAACGTTGCAGATTATCCAGTACAAAAGGTTCTTCTTCAGGCAATTCCATTTCTTCAATCACAAAATGTACTTTTAGCCGCTGCTGAAAAAAGGCCCTGACAGGGTGGCGATAAAAACGGATCAGTTCATCCAATGCAACTTCTTTTATTTCACCGCGATCAAATGCAATCGGTCGGCAAAAATCAATCCCTGAGGCGCCCTGCTGTGCTGCCGCAGGCAGCCATTCTGCGGCATAACTTTGTGAGTAATGGTCGGGCAGGAAATTCTCTGTCGCAAAAGGAACACGAGTATGCTGTGAAAGTAAATGATTTCTGACATTTCTCGCACTGTCATCAACATTCAGCATTTCATCACCCAAGTGGCAAAAGCTCTGGCAAACATAATCCAGTAACTCATTGACCAGAACAGATGGGTTACATTCGGTATCATCTCGAATCGATTTACCGATATAGCTGATATAAAGAAATTGCTCAGCCGAAATTAATGCTTCCAAAAAGAGATAACGGTCATCATCGCGCCGTTTTCTATCCCCTCGCTGGGTTTTTTCAACCATCAGATCGAACCCAAGCGGAGGAATTGTCCGCGGATAAACGCCGTCATTCATTCCCAGCAGGCAAACAACCTTAAAAGGAATAGAACGCATAGGCATCAGGGTACAGAAATTAAGTGATCCTGCTAAAAAACGCTGGCTGATCTTCTCATCATCAAAACGAAGCGCCAATTCATCCCGCAATAGTACCAAAGGGATTTTTTCGCTGTAATGTGCATTAAGACCATTATCAATCACTTTTTGCCATTGCTGCGTGATAAGTGCCAATACCAGTTCAATTTCATCATCGGATTCAAAAAAAGTCTCCAACAATTGCGGACATATTGCCAGCCAATCCACCAATCGCTGCTCTTCACTCAAAATTTTCCGCCAGTGATTCAATTCCATTAAAAACTCAGCCAGTTGTCCGGCTAATTCGGCAGCAAGGCCACTGGATTCATCATAAGGCAAAACATCATTCCACGGCCCTGCATGGCTATCCATCGCATAACCCAGTAGCATTCGTGTCAGGCCAAAACGCCAGGTATTCTGCCCCGTGGCAGGCAAAGACAAGGCTTCAATATTGTCATCATCCAACCCCCAACAGATCCCGGATTCTTTCACCCAACGCCGCAATAAACGCAATCCTTCTTCCTGAATGGCAAATTTACTGGCTAAAGCCGGCACTTCCAATAATGCCAATACCTGCTCAGCCGTAAATCGGCTCTGCGGCAAATCCAATAAAGTAATAAATGCTTGTAAAACAGGATGAGCCTGACGCGCTTTACGGTCTGAGATGGCAAAAGGAATATAGCGATCATCCGGCGCATTACCGAAAACCGCCTGAATATAGGGGGCATAGCTGTCAATATCAGCCATCATCACAATAATGTCCCTCGGTGTCAGCGAGGGATCATCATCCAACAAATGCAGAAGCTGATCCTGCAACACTTCAACTTCCCTCTGTGGGCTATGACACGAGTGAAAAGTCAGAGAACGATCAGTATGATCGAACGGGCGTTTTTTTAAACTGTTTCTGAAAGTACTATCCGTAGATCCTATCTGAGCATGATCTTCAAGATTAAAAATATCTCGTTGGACTTGGTGCAAAATACAGTCAGATTCCAGTTCAACAAAAGCATGAATATCGGAATCTGGCTCTAATTGTGACAGCAGGTAGAGATTATCCCTCCCCAATTTTCCCCAGGATGCCAATAGTGGGTTATTCAGATTTTGTTCCCCTTCTTCATTAAAGAGTGACGGGGCATTATCTGGATCTTTGAATCTCTCCAGTAATTGGCTGTTTTTATAATGTTTGGGTTTACGGCTACTTAGCCTGGCAAGAAACGCATAACTCTGAATATCTCCCCAATAATATTGGCACGGATTGGTAAACATAAGATGAATATCAATATGTTGCCCTAATGCCTTAAATACTTGCAGGTAAGCAGGAGGAAGCGTAGATATCCCACAAATGAAAATACGCGGTGGCAGATTCTCCAACGGAAAATTTCCACTTTCCAGCGTCGTGATAAACCGCTGATATAAATTGGCGCGATGCCACAGCGGTTGTTGTAGCTGACGAGTATACTCTGTCAGTTCAGACCAGAGTCTTTGTTGCCACAATTGATTACTGCTCAGGCCATCAATTAATTGACCATTTTCCCAATTTTCTAACCATTGCGGACGATAAACGAGATATTGGTCAAATAGATCCGCAACCCGACCCGCTAATTGGTGAATTTTGCGTTTATCGATATCCTGATCAAGATAGTGCCTGAGGGCCGAAAATTCGGGTTCTGTTAACAATTCAGGCAACAACATCATTAACTTCCATTTCATGGCATCCTTACTAAAGGCACCATCTTTAGGAATATCAGGTAATACCAGAGTGAACATCTGCCAGATAAAAGTCGCGGGAAGTGGAAATTCCATGTTCGCGGCAATGCCCAATTTCTCTGCCAATTGAATCTGCAACCACTGTGACATTCCTGGGCTTTGAACCAGAATCACTTCTTTGCCAAATGGGTCAGAAAGGGGGGTTTCCCCGATCAATATCGCCATCAACTCTTTAAGAAGATCGAGTTGATTTGAATGATAAACTCTAAACATCAATGCTCCCACTTGCACAAAACCAGCGTTCTAATTTACTTGGTTTATTGTAATATACTGTCAATTTAACCGTTACCTGAAAGCATTCCAAAGAGTGAAACTCTCGTTGAAACTCCATTTTCCATTTCTGCCTTGACGCCGTTTCTCCCTCTGTTTTACCCGAGCCTATTTGCCCTTCCAAACGTTCATACTGTTCCAACTGATCATGGGCATAACGGATTGCCTTAAGTTGCCCCCAATATTGCTGAAAATTTGCTGACAATGCCTGATGGTAGCGCATTAACCCCAATAATGAGATCGCAAATACAACAGATGCTACCAGAACTTCTGGCAGACTCATGCCTTCTTGCCGGCCGAGGTGGAGGTTCCTTTTCATAAACAAAATTCAACCTGAGGAACAGGGCAAAAATCTAACCAACCACTTTCAACGGGAATCAGCCCAACAGAAATAAGTGTATCCTGATTTAAGTGTTTCATCTGTTTCATCCATTGATAAAGTTCAATATTTTCCCCTGAGGTGAATGGAGCTATTCCTTTTAATAAAAAAAGCTCATCTGAATAACGTCTTAAACAGCTTTTCAAATTAAACTCTGTCTGTTGCAAACAAAACCAATCATCCATTTCTTGCTGATTGATCTGCCACGGTTGCACCTTTCCCCATGCCAGTGAGGATTCCGCCCGCAGAAAAGCATTCAGATAATGTTGTTCATCCATCATCATAAGCATCGCGTTTTCTTGTTGATAATGGAGCGCTTTCAACATCATTAAGCTCAGCGCCAATAACATTATTATCGATACCAGCAAAATATTTCCCTGCTGCTTGTTTGCCATATTTTCTTTATTCCCTGACATTACGTAGCCGGATTGTCGTTTGGTGATGATAGACAATTGATGAAGATTTCAGCCAATGGGCTTTAATGGACAGAGTGACAAAAATCGGCCCTTTTTTTGCCTGTGATTTTTCAAGGTAGAAGATATCAATCACAATCTCTTTAGGATCAAATAACCTTTCCCAACCATTTTCCTGACAATCACCCGCCCCTCTTTTCCATTCAAGCGCCCGGTTATTCAGACGATAGCCAAAAAACTCGGATTCAATATGATCAGGTTTTTCCCATCGATTATTTAGGTTTAGATCAAAAGCGACAATAAAACAGGAGCTGGCAGGTTCTGTATTCTTATTTTTAATGATCAATGGCTCACCTTCACACTGTTTTTTATCCTGACAATAACCTGCCCGCCGGATATCTTTTTCCATCAAATAAACGGTTCTATTCACCAAATAATGCAGACGATATTTACGATAGAGATCGAAGACCTGACCAGACAAAACCGGATAGGTTTTGGTCATGGCAATAAAAATAACACTACTAATCAACATGGCTACCATTATTTCCAACAAGGAAAACCCTGCCTGTTTTTGTTTAAAACAGAACATAGTCTTAAAACAGAAGGTAGTTTTAAAACGAAAAGTAGTTTTAAAGCGAAAAGCAGCCAGCATCATGATCATGGATTTTTTATTCCTTCACAATCAGGAAGTTGGCTAATTGTATTACTGCACGTTCTAATCCGACCGCGTCCCGAAATCACAATACTAATTTCACCCGCAGAATTTGCCAGCATGAAACTGGCCGGCATTGCCGTGTTTCTAATGCCATAAAAATCAATGCGTTCAGTCGTAGATGACGCCAAAAAAACATCGCCATGAGGAGAATTAACCCGTTCTCCATGTTCTGCACTACAATCAGATACCTTGGTCACAGAAGATATCAGACACCAAGAATGCCCCATGACTAACCATAGTGTACGATCTTGGTTCAGATAATTTGCCAAAGCCTGTTGCCTTTCCATAAAGGACAAAACATTGTGCACCGCTGATTGCAAGCGCAGGCGGTTTTGATATTGCCCCCAATAATACAGTCCATAAGACAAACTAATGGAGATAATCAGCATCGCTATCAATAACTCCAATAATGTAAACCCTGATTGTTCAGGTCTGTTTACTCGCCTATTTGCTTTGCAATTTAATAAACTATTTTCTGGACAATTTTCTACCTTAGTATTTGTCGTCTTAATAATTATTCTCATATCAATCTCTTATACGCCAATTCCTTTTATAATTAAGGCGTGATTCTTTCGGCTAAAATATCTTTGATTCATAGAAAAATAGGAAGACAATTTATTTCATTATGCGAAGTGATTTCAGGGAAAAATAACGATGAAATAATCTCTTTCATTTTATTTGGGAGGCAACACGCAAAAGTGACAAGCAGCTAATTTTTAATATTGAGAACCTCTGGCGATAAATGTAAAAAGAGCAGGCAAAACCCGCTCTTTAATAATTTGGTATTACGTTAAGAAACTATTGGTATCGTTTCTTAAATCGCGACTGGGGCTTTGATGCCCGGATGTGGATCATAACCCACAATTTCAAAGTCTTCGAATCGATAATCAAACAATGAATCAGGCTTACGCTTAATAACCAATTTAGGTAACGCACGTGGCTCACGGCTTAACTGAAGTTTAGTTTGTTCCATATGATTACTGTAAAGATGGGTATCTCCACCTGTCCAAACAAAATCACCCACTTCAAGATCACACTGTTGAGCCATCATATGCACTAACAAAGCATAGCTGGCAATGTTGAATGGCAATCCTAAAAACACATCACAGGAACGCTGGTAAAGCTGACAGGACAGTTTGCCATCGGCCACATAGAATTGGAAAAAAGCATGGCATGGCGCCAATGCCATTTTATCCAACTCGCCAACATTCCATGCTGAAACAATAATCCGGCGTGAATCAGGATCATTTTTCAATTGTTCAATAACTTGGGTTAATTGATCGACTTGACGACCATCCGCCGAGCCCCAGGCGCGCCATTGTTTACCGTAAACAGGCCCCAAATCGCCATTTTCGTCAGCCCATTCATCCCAGATGGTCACGCCATTATCATGCAGATATTGGGTATTGGTATCACCATTTAAGAACCAAAGCAGTTCATGGATGATGGAGCGAAGATGACAACGCTTGGTTGTTACCAGCGGGAAACCTTCTTGCAAATTGAAACGCATCTGATGACCAAAGATAGAGAGAGTTCCCGTACCGGTACGGTCATCTTTTGCCGTGCCTTCTTCCAGCACTTTTTTCATTAAATCCAGATACTGTTTCATTTTGCCTCTTGTACCTTATTGTTTCGAGCTTTGTTGCCAGGGCTTTTATACGCCCATACCATCATTAAAATTCCGACCAGAATCATTGGAACAGAAAGGATTTGCCCCATACTAATCCCTTCAAACAGCCCGAGCTGCGCATCAGGCTGGCGGAAAAATTCGACTATTATACGGAATGCGCCGTAACCAATCAGGAACAGGCCTGAAATGCTTCCCATCGGACGTGGTTTACGGATAAATAAATTAAGGATGATAAACAGCACAATACCTTCAAGCACCATCTCGTATAACTGTGATGGATGGCGAGGCAGGACACCATATTTTTCCAAAATCGGCCATAAAGAAGGATCGGTTGTCGCCAATGCGATATCTTCACTGCGGGAACCCGGGAACAACATCGCCCATGGCGTATCAAGCGTGACACGCCCCCACAGTTCGCCATTGATAAAGTTACCGATACGCCCCATGCCCAAACCAAAAGGAACCAATGGGGCAACGAAGTCAGCGACCTGTAAGAAATGACGTTTAGTCCGGCGGGAAAACCACCACATGGCGCAGATAACCCCTACCAGCCCACCGTGGAAGGACATGCCGCCATCCCAAACCTTAAACAGATAAAGAGGGTTATCAAGGAACATTGGAAGGTTATAAAACAGAACATAACCGAGGCGTCCACCGACGAAAACCCCGACAAACCCTGCATATAGTAAGTTCTCAACTTCGGTTTTATTCCAGCCACTGTTGGGTTTTGCTGCACGGCGATTTGCCAGCCACATGGCAAAAACAAAACCAACCAGATACATAAAACCGTACCAGTGGAGGGATACAGGCCCGATTGAAAATATGACTGGGTCAATTTTAGGAAATTCCAGATAGCTAGTGCTCATCGTTCCCCACTAAAAGTAATGTTGTGTGAATAAATGATATGGCGGATAAATTATCTTATGCGAATAAATTATTTTGCTTGAATAACTCCAGACAAATAATAGCATAGCCAAGTGACTGTTCTCCGCCCTTATCGTCAGACATCGAATTTCAAGCATAAAATTCACGGTGTTTTTGAATTAACTCCAATGCCTATTCCAAGGGATTTTGAGCTGATTTAATGCTAAATACCGCCTCGGATTAATCCTCCCAGCCCATGCGATTCCATAAACTCGGCTGACAAAGTTTTTACCTGCTGGCTGGTTTCGGCTTTCAGTACCACATCTATCAGGCTTTCGAGTTTGTTAACACCCAATTGGCGCAACAAATATTTGATGCGTGGAACACTTCGGCCACTCATGCTCAGGCTACGATAACCTAAACCAAGCAATATTAATGCTCCCATCGGTAAACCCGCCATTTCACCACATATGCTGATAGGAAGATCAAGGCGTTGACATTCATCAAAGGCCAGTTTTAGCGCCTTAATCACCGCAGGGTGTAAATTATCATAGAGTGAAGCGACATGGGTATTATTGCGATCCACTGCAAGTAAATACTGGGTTAAGTCATTCGTGCCAATAGAGACAAAATCAACCCGCTTCTTTAACTGCGGCAACAGAAAAATCGTAGATGGCACTTCAATCATGATACCAATCTGGGGCATGGGGATTATGTCAGAGATGGTTTGCTCAACCTCAGCTTTCGCTCTTTCAATCAGTTTTCGAGCTTCATCAATTTCCTCAATACTTGTCACCATTGGCAAAAGAATTTTTAGATTGCCGGTGTGTATATTGGCTTTCAGCATAGCCCTAAGCTGAATGAGAAAAATCTCAGGCTGATCCAGAGTGATACGAATTCCTCTCCAGCCGAGACAGGGGTTATCTTCACTGATGGGCATATAAGGAAGTTGTTTGTCTGCACCAATATCCAGTGTTCTCAACACCACAGGCTTATCAGGAAAAAGTTCCAGCATCTCCTGATAACGATTTTTCTGCTCATCTTCTGATGGAAAACCGTTATGCAGCATAAAGGGGATTTCTGTGCGATATAGCCCGACGCCATCAATACTATCCGCTATTTGCTGTTCATGTTTCAGACTCAGGCCCGCGTTCAGTTGCACCAAAACCCGCTCACCACTCTTGAGCTGTGCTCGCTGCTGCTGTTCACCTTCGGCCAGCTTGCTGAGGACGCGTTCTTCTTCAATGATCTGCCGATATTCCTGAGCGATAAGCGGCTCTGGCTCAACGAAAATCTCTCCGCGATAGCCATCAAGGATAAGCGTCCGGTTATGCAGTAGTTCAGGTTGGATATCCGCTCCCATAATAGCCGGGATCCCCATCGCACGAACCAGTATCGCAGAGTGGGAATGCGTCGCACCGTCACGCACAATCACGCCAACTAACTGTTCTTGCGGCATTTCAGCCAACAAATTGGCACTAAGTTCATCGGCAACCAGAATAAAGCGTTCCGGCCACTGACCAGCGCCAGCGAAAGAATCATCCAGATGAAACAACACCCGCTGCCCAAGCGCCCGCAGATCAGATGCTCTTTCTCGCATATAGGGGTCTTGCAAGCTGGCAAACTGTTCGGCGTATTTTTCAATCACGACTTTGATTGCCCATTCCGCCATAAAACCATTATCGACGGAATAAAACAGATCTTGCTTGAGTTGGGGATCATTCAATAAATGAGAATAGAGATCAAAAATGGCAGCACTTTCTTTCTGTGAGCTCACAGTGAAACGCTTGCTAATCCGGCGACACTCCGCTGTAGTTTGTTCCAGGGCCCGAGTCAGTCTTGATCGTTCAGCCTGATAATCCAGCGTCAATGCCTCAGATACCTGATCCAGCAAAGGTTGTGAGCGATCTTGCCATCCCTGAGCCATGACAATGCCATTAGAAATAGCGAGAGCCTTAATACGGGTTTGACGGTACTGACCAAATAACCCTTTTGTCTGCGTCTGAGCAAGAATAACACCAAGCTGTGTCGCCAGTGTAACCATGAAAGATTCTTCACTTTCATCAAACAGCCGCCGTTCAAGTTGCTGAACAACTAATATTCCCTGCAACTGACGGCGATAAATAATAGGCACACCTAAAAAAGCCCGCAGGCTTTCTTCCTTGACTTGGGGGATATATTTGAAACTAGGATGTTCGCGAACATCTGCGAGATTGATTAATTCAGACAAACGCCCGACTTCGCCCACGACGCCTTCATCAAAGGCCAGACTGATCGCTTGACCCCGGGGTTTTCTCAACCCTTTGGTTGCCATTAGGTAATAACAATGTCGCTGATGATCTGCCAGATAAATAGAACAGACATCCGTGTTCATTGCCTGACAAGTTTCATTGACCAACAGCTCAAGCGCTTCAGATAAATTAGCTGTCATAGCCACTTTTTCGACAATTTCCCGTAAGCGCGTGAGCATAACAATTACCTAACTTCTTCTACGACGATGTAAATAAGGTGAATGTATCTGTGAAGCAGATTCCTGTATTGGCATCACAATGGAAGAAAATTCTTTCATCACGCGGCGGTATACATCCCGTTTAAAGGAAACCACTTGCCGGACAGGATACCAATAACTAACCCAACGCCAGCCATCAAATTCCGGCGTATTACTGCGCTGCACATTAATATCTGCTTCATTACACAGCAACTGCAATAAAAACCAGCGTTGCTTTTGCCCAATACAAACAGGCTTTGTATCCCAACGCACCAAACGCTTGGGTAATTTGTAACGCAACCAACTACGGGTCGAGGCGAGAACCCGTACGTCTTTGCGACTTAAACCAACTTCTTCGAACAACTCGCGATACATCGCTTGCTCTGGTGATTCCCCCGGATTGATACCCCCCTGAGGAAACTGCCAGGAATGCTGCCCATAACGGCGGGCCCACAGAACCTGCCCTTGGCGATTACAAATTACAATTCCTACATTCGGGCGGTAGCCATCATCATCGATCACCAGACTACCTCTCGATAAAATACATTTGAAAAGATGGCTAATTGTTTCACACTCATCTCAAGCGGTAAACCTCTATGATTGGACTTTGCAGACGTAGCCTAAGTCTCTACAATACCGCCATCTCAACGGGGTGCGGCTGTAATAAAACAGTTTTGCTGAGAACAAACCCGTCGAACCTGAACCGGTTAGTACCGGCGTAGGGATTTGAGACGCTAGTCATTGATATAAAATAAGTAATTATCATTTAGCACCTTCTCAGATCCTTTGCCAATCTGCCAATAACGAACGTTAATAACTAATGTCCATAAGTACAGGAGAGCAAAGTGTTTAAGAAATTATTTTTCAGCTTTATCGCCATCAGTACGCTATTGATTTCTGCCTGTGTCTTTGCCCAAGCATCTCAATCGAAGCCAACATTGACAGTTTACACTTATGATTCATTTGCCTCTGAATGGGGGGCTGGGCCAGCCATTAAAAAAGCCTTTGAAGCAGAGTGTGGTTGTGAACTGAAACTTGTTGCTCTGGAAGATGGCGTATCCCTACTGAACCGTTTGAGAATGGAAGGCAAAAAAACATCAGCAGATATCGTGCTGGGATTGGATAACAACTTGATCCAAGCCGCCCAACAAACAGGATTGTTCACAACAAGCCATGTTGATGTATCAAAACTGAAATTACCCATCTCATGGAACAATACAACATTTATTCCTTACGATTACGGTTACTTTGCCTTCATTTACAACAAGAACACCTTACCTCATCCACCAAAAAGTATGGATGAATTAATCAATAGTCACCAGAACTGGAAGATTATTTATCAAGACCCGCGCACCAGTACTCCGGGCTTGGGCTTCCTGCTCTGGATGCAGGATCTCTATGGCGATAACACCGCACAGGAGTGGCAGAAAGTAGCCAAAAAGACGCTTACTGTCACGAAAGGGTGGAGTGAAGCCTATGGCCTGTTCCTGAAAGGCGAAGGTGATATGGTGCTGAGCTATACCACTTCACCGGGTTATCACATCATGTCAGAGAAAAAAGATAACTATGCGGCGGCGATATTCGAGGAAGGGCATTATTTGCAGATTGAAGTCGCAGCCCAATTAGCCTCAAGCAAACAGCCTGAGCTGGCACAAAAGTTCATGAATTTCATGGTATCGCCGGCATTCCAGCAAGCCCTTCCGACAACCCAATGGATGTATCCCGTGATTGATATTCCTTTACCTGAGGTTTTCAAGCAACTCACGGTTCCTGAGAAATCCCTGCTATTCAATGCAGATGATGTGGCAAAACACCGTACCAAATGGATCCGTATATGGCAAAGCGCTGTCAGCCGTTAATTGCGGGTTGGATATTGCCGGGGGTTATTGCCTCCGGCCTGTTAATTATCGTTGCCCTGTCAGCATTTGGGACGCTGTGGTTCAATGCGCCTGAAAGCAACTGGCAGACATTCCTGCATGACAGTTATCTCTGGCATGTTATTCAGTTCACCTTCTGGCAAGCGTTCTTATCTGCCGTATTATCGGTAATACCCGGCATTTTCCTCGCAAGGGCGCTTTATCGCCGCCATTTTCCGGGCAAAATGTTGTTTCTGCGCTTATGCGCAATGACATTGATCCTTCCTGTTTTGGTCGCTCTGTTTGGTATTCTCACTGTTTATGGTCAAACCGGCTGGCTGGCAAATATTTCCCAATGGATAGGGGTGGAATACCGTTTTACGCCTTATGGGTTGCAAGGAATTCTACTGGCGCATATCTTCTTTAATATGCCGATGGCAACACGCTTATTGCTGCAATCTCTGGAAAATATTGCCATCGAACAACGGCAACTTGCAGCCCAGCTTGGTATGAGTGAATGGCAACATTTTCGTTTTGTGGAGTGGCCTTATCTGCGCCGCCAAATTTTGCCGACAGGCGCACTGATTTTCATGCTGTGTTTTGCCAGTTTTGCCACTGTGCTTGCATTGGGTGGTGGCCCTGCGGCGACCACTATCGAACTGGCTATTTATCAGGCAATCAGTTATGACTATGATCTCTCTCAAGCTGCCCTGCTCGCCCTGATACAACTTTTTTGCTGCCTCAGCTTGGTATTACTTAGCCAAAAACTCAAAGGCACCTTTTCTGTCGGTTACAGCCATCAACGAAAATGGCGCAATCCACAGGATTCATGGCTGAGAAAACTATCCGATGGTTTACTGATTAGCGTGGCGTTACTACTTCTGCTGCCTCCTTTGCTAGCCGTCATTGTCGATGGACTGAACCTCAGTATTTTTACTGTCTTGAGCCAGCCCGCTTTATGGCAGGCCCTTATCACTTCCATCTTTATTGCACTGGGCGCCGGATTACTTTGTGTCGTACTGACCATGATGCTGCTATGGAGTAGCCGCGAATTACGTTTACGTCATTTATCGCGCTGGGGGCAAGCAATGGAAACCAGTGGCTTGTTAATTCTTGCCATGCCGGGCATTGTCCTTGCTACAGGTTTTTTCCTTTTACTGAATACCACTATTGGCATACCCCAATCACCTTACGGATTGGTTATCTTGACCAACGCACTGATGGCGATCCCTTATGCTCTAAAAGTATTAGAAAATCCTATGCGCGATCTGGCTGAACGCTACAACCCTCTATGCCGTTCCCTCAATATTCAGGGTATTCATCGGCTGCGTCTCATTGAGCTTAAAGCACTGAAAATCCCATTAGCACAAGCACTGGCTTTTGCCTGTGTATTGTCAATTGGTGATTTTGGGGTTGTCGCATTATTTGGCAACGAAGATTTCCGTACTCTGCCCTTCTATCTTTATCAACAAATTGGGGCATACCGCAGTCAGGATGGTGCAGTCACCGCGTTCTTACTGCTCCTTCTCTGTTTTATTTTATTCACTGTTATTGAACGTCTACCGAGCCGACGCCATGATTAAACTCGATAATGTCACTTATACTTACGAACATCTTGCCATGCAGTTTGATGTGAACGTTAAAGCCGGGGAACGCATTGCGATCCTCGGTCCAAGCGGAGCAGGCAAAAGTACCTTATTAAGTTTAATGGCGGGCTTCCAATTTCCTGAGCATGGCAAAATCTGGCTGAATAATGAAGATCATACGTATACTCCTCCTTCTAAGCGGCCCGTTTCTATGTTATTTCAGGAAAACAATCTGTTTTCCCATTTAACCATTGCGCAAAATATTGGTTTAGGTTTACACCCCGGATTGCGCTTAAATACCGAACAAAAGCAAACACTCCAGCAGATCGCTACTCAGGTATCGCTGGAGGAATGCCTCTCTCGCTTACCCGCTCAACTTTCTGGCGGTCAACGCCAACGCGCAGCATTAGCGCGTTGCTTGGTTCGCCATCAGCCTATTTTATTGCTGGATGAACCCTTTTCAGCACTTGATCCTGCTTTACGCAATGAAATGCTGGAATTGCTGGATCAAATCTGTCGTGAACGCCAAATCACTCTATTGATGGTGTCTCATAATCTCGATGACGCTGCAAAAATCGCTCCACGTTCGTTACTGATTGTGGATGGGAAAATTCGTTATGATGGTGCAACAGAGAAATTGATGAGTGGAGAGGCGGCTGAGGCGGCGGTTTTAGGGATAGGTTGAATTTTGACATTTTACACAGACAAAATATTGCCTGACTATTGTCAGTCTTAATTTAAGGGCATGCGACTGTTTCATAAAACTGCACCTTAATCAATTAATGCCTAACTTTTGGGGTGCAGTTCAAATTTTGATATTTTTTCAGAGGGATATCCCCTGAGATAACGGGTATCAATTTCTAACTCAGGATAAACCGAGTGCAGATAATTTATTATTGTTTGATTAATCATGGGATAACTCTTTTTGAGCCTTGAAAAATAGAAGTATCCAAGCAAGGATGTAGCTGCTAATGAACCCTATGATTATCTTGAAAAAACTTATACATTCTATAAAAATATTTTTGGACGTAATTCGATTTATTGTCATTGATTCTTGGAGTCAAGTTGGTATTTGTCCTAATTAAATAAAGCGCCATTTAATGGCGCTTTATTTAAATTATTTATTATCTTCCAACCCCACCTTTTTATAAACCACCAAATTTTCACGATCTTGACCTGGCCTATGCCCCTGCCAAAATAACACCATGCCTTTAGGTGCAGGATCTATCTCTTCAGATAAAAATAAAACAAGCAACCAATCACATTTTTTGGGGGCATCAAAGGTTTTCTGTTGTTGATGCAAAATATGGGCATAGTAATAGAGCATTGGAGCTTCAGATTCACCAATATTATATGAAGCCATGCAGTCATTATATCGATATACCCCTGCTAACTTCTCCTTTAAATCAAGAAAAGTGCCTTGATAACCTTTGGTGTAGTCAATCCAACCGACAAATAATGTAAAGACTAATCCCCAAACTGTGGCAATACCCAGAACCCAGTTTTGTGCGGCGTGCAAAGCGGGAGATTTAGAAATAAGCCAATTTTTGGCTACCCATATTGCCGTAATTAAAACAGCGATAGTAAATATAAATCCAGAAAAATGTATCTGATAACTCATTGGCAACCATCTGCCAAGTGGCGTTAACCAGTGTTTATAATCCGTGGAAAGTGCTAAGAAATAACAGACCCATAAAAATATAATCAGAACAGACCAAAGTATGGAGGAAAATAAGGTTAAATATTTATAGATTATTTGAGGTATTTTAATGAAAGTCTCTGTTGCTAAAATAGCCATAGGTGCAATAAAAGGCAGTAAATATAATGCCCGGCCAGAGGCTGATATTTGCAATAGAACAACACCTAATACAACAAATGCGGAGCAAAGGAAATAGTGCTCATCAGATAATGACTTGATTGGATTCATTAATATGAAGATGAAAGCTAAAACACCTGATGGCAGAGCGAATAAAAGCACGGCTTCGGGGATCATGGTCAAATTACCTCTGGCTCCGAGGTCTTCAACAGAGAAACCTAAAAAGCGACCGATATTGTTATCCCAAAACCAGACTTTAAATAAATCAGGATGTTCAATAAGTAACATGACTGGCCACGGCAGGATGAATACCAGTGCAATAACGCCTGACAAGAAAGTATTTAACCCATATTGTTTAGTTCGACACTGTTTTAGAAAAACGGGGGCAAGAAGCAAGCAAATCCATAATAATCCCGGAATAAATACCCCTTTTGATAACAATGTCATAACCGTACCGATAATTAACCATAAACAGGAGTAACTGGTTTTTTCTTGTTTGATTAATCCCAGTAAACCATATAAGCCGATGGTTGTTCCTGCTATCAATGAGGTATCAGTAAACATATCGTGACTGTGACGAACCAAACCGGGAGCACTTACATACAACGCAAAGGCAATCCATATCCGGCTGTCTGTAAAGTGTCTGGCATCAAATACACGCCGGGATAACAAAATAAAAAAGGAAAAATTGATTATAGAAAAAAATAAAGTGGCGGTTCTGGCTGCATCATACATCGGAAGCCAAGAGGACAATAAATGTATAAACGAGGTTGCTGTCCAATAATACAGAGGGGGCTTTTCCATAAAAGGTTGCCCCGCGTTTTTGGGCACTAACCAATTTCCCGTTTCATACATGGTTTGAATAATACCAAAACTATAATTTTCATCTTGTTTCCAGGGAGTATGCCCATAAATACCAGGTAATAAATAAAGCAACGTGAAAGCTAGAAATAACAGTAATGCTTTGATATCTGTCTGAGTCAGTTTATTGGGTTTATTCATCAATATTTACCAGATTCAATTAACATTTATCTTCTCCATAAAAACCGATAACATCTTATACAATTAAAAATAATAACAAAAGGAACCTGCCATAACTAGATTAGAATTCAATCCATTATAGTTGGTTAATATCATTGATATTAACTTAATAAAATTAAATCTATTGAAATGAATTTCTAAATTTTACTGACAATATTAATTAATAAATACAATTTCTTCAGGGAATTTTTATTCCCACCCCAAGCCTTAATCCCACAAAAAACACTGTATGAATAACCACTATCAGTGCTATGATTGAAATTACCTTTACAAAACCAGATATGGCTGATTGCTTTTAATAAAGAAAACCATGCAGATAAATCACGTTGAACAAGGTTTTATACTGACTCGTCACTGGAAAGATACTTCGTCTGGCATCGAGTTAGTGTATTGGCTGGCGACAGATAACGGGGCACGTCGCATCACAATTCCTCATCAAAAAGCCGTTGCCTTTATTCCTCAACATGATTTACCTAAAGCCAAGCGTTTATTGGCACAAGAAAGACATTGCCAACTGAACGCCTTGCCACTGAAAGATTTCAACCGTCAGCCTGTCTCAGCACTGTATTGTTTACAATATCACCACCTGCAATACCTGGAAAAAAACCTTAAAGAACAGGATATTCCGCTCTACGAGGCTGATATTCGGCCGCCCGATCGGTTTATGATGGAGCGCTTTATTACCGCCCCTGTCTGGTTCGGCCAGAAACCTGACGGAAGTTATCAGATGAAAACCAATCCCACCTATCGCCCTAAGCTGAAATGGGTATCTCTGGATATTGAAACCAGTCAGCATGGGGAGTTGTATTCCATTGGCCTGGCGGGATGTGGTGAGAAAACAGTGTTTATGCTAGGGCCGAAGAACGGCAACCAGCAGGATCTCAATTTCAAACTGGAATATGTCGCCAGCCGTCCACTGATGCTGGAAAAACTCAACGAGTGGCTGGCTCATTACGACCCTGATGCCATTATTGGCTGGAATCTGATTCAATTTGATTTAAGGGTGTTACAGCAACATGCTGAGCGCTATAACGTGCCATTAAAATTCGGCCGTAATCAGGGCCTGCTCGAATGGCGTGAACATGGCTTTAAAGCAGGGCACTTTTTTGCCTCAGCAGAAGGCCGCTTGATTATTGATGGTATCGAAGCGCTGAAAACGGCAACGTGGAATTTTCCTTCATTCAGCCTTGAATATGTTGCACAAGCGCTATTGGGAGAAGGGAAATCCCTTGATAATCCCTATGACCGCATGGATGAAATCAATCGTCGCTTTCAGGAAGATAAGCCCGCCCTCGCCCACTATAATTTGCAGGACTGTATTCTCGTCAATCATATTTTTGAGAAAGCGGATCTCATGGCGTTCTTATTGGAACGCGCCACGGTAACAGGCTTGGCGGTGGATCGCAGCGGCGGTTCTGTGGCTGCGTTCACCCATCTTTATCTGCCAAGAATGCACCGGATTGGCTATGTCGCTCCCGTTCAGCCAACTTATTTCGATGATAACAGTCCGGGGGGTTTTGTGATGGATTCATTCCCGGGGTTGTATGATTCGGTATTGGTGCTGGATTACAAGAGCCTTTATCCTTCGATTATTCGCACATTCCTGATTGATCCCGTTGGCATGGTCGAAGGAATTGCCGCTCCCGACTATGAACATGCTGTCCCCGGTTTTAAGCAAGCCTTCTTCTCCCGTACGCAACATTGCTTACCCGATATCGTTACGCAAATCTGGTACGAACGTGACAAGGCCAAAAAGCAACAGAACGCTCCGCTTTCCCAAGCCCTGAAAATTATTATGAATGCGTTTTATGGGGTACTCGGTGCTTCCGGCTGCCATTTTTTTGATCCTCGCCTGACATCCTCAATTACCATGCGTGGGCATAAAATCATGCATCAAACCCGTGAGTTAATAGAATCACAAGGCTATCAGGTGATTTATGGCGATACAGATTCTACGTTTGTCTGGCTGAAACGCCTCCATTCTGAAAAAGAAGCCAGCCAAATTGGGCATGCGCTGGCGCAATTTGTTAACCAATGGTGGAAAAATCATCTCAAAACCGAATTCAACCTTGAAAGTGTGCTGGAATTAGAATTTGAAACGCACTATCGGCGCTTCCTGATGCCAACGGTACGAGGTGCGGAGCAAGGCAGTAAAAAGCGCTATGCCGGGCTGAGTGGCGACAAAGTGATTTTCAAAGGGCTGGAAACGGTAAGAACTGACTGGACACCACTCGCACAAATATTCCAAAAGGAGTTATATACTCTGATCTTCCATCAGAAACCCCATCAGAATTATGTCCGTGAGTATCTTGCCAAAACGCTGGCAGGTGAGTTTGATGATCACCTTGTTTACCGCAAACGGCTACGCCGCAAATTGTCTGAGTACCAGCGCAATGTTCCCCCTCATGTCAGGGCCGCACGTTTGGCGGATGAATATAACCAACAGCATCATCGCCCATTGCAGTACCAAAACGGAGGCTGGATCAACTATATCATCACTCAATCCGGGCCTGAACCGTTGGAAAATCAGACTTCACCCCCCGATTATGAGCACTATATCAATAAGCAATTGATGCCGATTGCTGATGCTATCTTGCCATTTATTCAGGATGACTTTATGACCTTGCTGACAGGGCAAATGAGCATCTCTTTTGAGTAATGGATATTTTTGCAGGTGACGGCTTGCTCAGCATCAATTAACATATCGCCCCTCTAAAGGGGAATGGTGCTTTTGTGACCTCGTTATCAAAAAACAGGCGCTATAAAGTCCATTGAAAACTATCCCTATCGATAACCAATGATGATCGATATCCAACAAAAGCAGCCATCCTGCAACCATAAATAACATTGTCTAACAGAAAACTGAGCCCAAATTTATGCCATTTACTCTTGGTCAACGCTGGATAAGCGATACAGAAAGCGAACTTGGATTAGGAACAGTCGTAGCGCTTGATGCGCGCATGGTAACGTTGCTTTTTCCTGCCAGCGGAGAAAACCGCCTTTACGCACGCAATGACTCCCCCATTACCCGCGTTATGTTTAATGTGGGCGATACCGTGACCAGTCACGAAAGCTGGAAACTCAAGATCGATGATGTTCAGCAAGATAATGGCCTGCTGATCTACGTCGGTACTCGTCTGGATACCGAAGAAGAAAATATCTGCCTGCGGGAAGTTTTTCTGGATAGCAAACTGACGTTTAATAAGCCGCAGGATCGTCTGTTTGCCGGTCAAATTGACCGCATGGATCGCTTTGCACTGCGTTTTCGCGCCCGTAAGCACCAGAGCGAACAATTTCGGCTGGCTGAAAGTGGGTTACGTGGTATTCGTGCCAGTTTGATCCCTCACCAGTTACACATTGCCAATGAAGTGGGTAAGCGTCACGCCCCCCGTGTGTTACTGGCGGATGAAGTTGGTCTGGGGAAAACCATTGAAGCGGGCATGATTATCCACCAGCAATTGATGGCCGGGCGTGCCGAGCGGGTGTTAATCATTGTGCCAGACAGCTTGCAACATCAATGGCTGGTAGAAATGCTGCGCCGATTCAACCTGCGTTTTTCGCTGTTTGATGATGGCCGGTATAGCGAAGCGCTGCATGACAGTGACAACCCCTTTGAAACCGAGCAATTGGTTATCTGTTCCCTGGATTTTGTTCGCCGCAATAAGCAGCGTTTCGAACATCTGCTGGAAGCGAGCTGGGATTTAATGGTGGTGGATGAAGCTCACCATTTGGCGTGGAGCGAAAAAGCCCCAAGCCGCGAATATTACGCTATCGAACAATTAGCAGAGCAAATTCCTTCTGTTCTGCTGCTGACAGCGACACCTGAGCAGTTGGGGCAAGAGAGCCACTTCGCCCGTCTGCGTCTGCTGGACGCAAACCGCTTCCACGATTATCAGGCATTTATTGATGAACAACAGAAATATCGTCCTGTTGCTGATGCTGTCACGTTATTGTTGTCCGGTGAAACGCTGAATAATGACCAGCAAAATGTGATTGTTGAGCTGATCAGTGAGCAGGATATTGAACCTCTTCTGAAAGCAGCAAACAGCCATCAGGATGAAGAGAGCGAAAATGCTCGCCGTGAACTGATCTCTATGCTGATGGATCGCCACGGCACCAGCCGGTTGCTGTTCCGTAATACCCGTGGCGGCGTGAAAGGTTTCCCTCATCGCGAACTGCACGAGATTAAGTTACCGTTGCCTGCCCAATACCAGACGGCAATCAAAGTTTCTGACATCATGGGCGCCAAAAAAACCGTGGAAGCGCGCGCCAAAGATATGCTCTATCCTGAGCGGATCTATCAGGAGTTCGAAGGTGAAAACGCCACATGGTGGAACTTCGACCCCCGCGTAGAATGGCTGTTGGGTTTCTTGATGGCAAACCGTGACGAAAAAGTTCTGGTGATCTGTGCCAAAGCAGAAACGGCGCTGCAACTGGAGCAAGTTCTGCGTGAGCGCGAAGGTATCCGCAGTGCCATATTCCATGAAGGCTTGTCCCTGTTGGAACGCGACCGTGCGGCGGCTTACTTTGCTTCTGAAGAAGAAGGGGCGCAAGTGCTGCTCTGTTCTGAAATTGGTTCCGAAGGGCGTAACTTCCAGTTTGCCAATCAGCTCGTCATGTTTGATCTGCCATTCAACCCTGATTTGCTGGAACAGCGTATCGGACGTCTGGATCGTATCGGCCAGAGCCGCGATATTAAGATCAGCGTGCCTTATCTGGAAAACACCGCGCAATCGATTCTCCTGCGCTGGTATCACGAAGGTCTGGATGCCTTTGAACATACCTGCCCGACCGGCCGTTCTATCTATGACAAGTATTATGAAGTTCTGTTGAACTTCCTTGCCAAGCCAAACGAGCAGGCGGGTTTCAATGAATTTATTGCGGAATGCCGCACACATCACGAACAACTCAAACAACAACTGGAACAAGGCCGTGACCGTCTGCTGGAAATGAATTCTAACGGCGGCGAGCAAGGCCAAAAACTGGCAGAAACCATTGCCGCACAAGATAACGATACGGATCTGGTGAATTTTGCCCTGAACCTGTTCGATATCATCGGCATCAATCAGGAAGATCGCTGCGATAATATTATCGCCCTGCAACCATCCGATCATATGCTGGTACCTGATTTTCCCGGATTACCGAAAGATGGCTGCTCCATTACGTTTAGCCGTGAGAAAGCGCTATCCCGTGAGGATACTCAATTCCTGAGCTGGGAACATCCAATCATCCGTAATGGTCTGGATTTAGTCTTGTCAGGAGATACCGGAAGCTGCGCTGTTTCTATTCTGAAAAACAAAGCACTGCCGGTCGGTACGCTGTTGGTTGAGTTAATTTACGTTGTTGAAGCACAAGCGCCTAAACATCTGCAATTGACCCGCTTCTTGCCACCAACGCCTGTGCGCCTCTTGTTGGATCTGAAAGGCACCAATCTGGCTCCTCAGGTAGAGTTTGAGAGTTTCAACCGCCAGTTAAATGCCATCAATCGCCACAATGCCAGCAAACTGGTTAATGCGGTACAAAAAGAAGTTCATGCGATTTTGCAGCAATCAGAGCCTCTGATTGAAAAGCAAGCGCGTAAATTGATTGAGAAAGCCAAAAAAGAAGCAGATGAAATCCTGTCAGCAGAATTATCACGTCTGGAAGCCCTGAAAGCGGTTAACCCGAATATCCGTGATGATGAGCTGGAAGCGATTGAATCTGAGCATAAGCATCTGTTGCTTAACCTTGATCAAGCGAACTGGCGTCTGGACGCTATTCGTCTGGTGGTTGTTTCTCATCAATAATAGTTTCTCACCAGTAATAGCGGTTTATCAGTAATGGCTTATCGCCAATCATTGATTTAAACTCAGGGGGTTTTCTTCACGAAAGCCCCCGTCATTTTTCCGATTTGACTATTTTTCGACTTTTCGACATAACTATTTTTCGACATAACTATTTTTCGACACGACTATTTTTCAACACGATCATCCTTCAACATATGGGAGCTATTATGCTGGAGTCTTATAATCCCCCGACAGATCCTTGGTTATATGTGCTGTACCAAGACGAGCACATTATGGTTGTCAATAAACCCAGTGGATTGCTTTCTGTGCCGGGCAAAGCAGAAGAGCACAAGGACAGTATCATGACACGGGTACAAGCGGAATTTCCCACTGCTGAATCAGTACATCGATTGGATATGGCCACCAGCGGTATCATGGTTGTTGCGCTGACTAAAGCCGCCGAACGTGAATTGAAGCGTCAATTCCGCGAGCGTGAACCGAAAAAAGTCTATATCGCGCGGGTATGGGGAAAACTGGAGCCGGAAGAAGGATTGGTGGATCTACCGTTAATCTGCGACTGGCCGAATCGCCCGAAACAGAAAGTCTGTTTTGAAACCGGCAAATCGGCACAAACAGAGTATCAGGTACTGGAGTATGAAGCACAAGCAACGCGGGTCAGGCTGGCACCAATCACAGGGCGCTCTCATCAGCTCCGTGTACATATGTTAGCACTTGGCAACCCTATTCTGGGGGATCGGTTCTATGCCCATGAACAGGCAAGGGAATTGGCACCTCGCCTGCAATTACATGCCCAAGAACTCTTCATTACTCATCCGGCTTATGGCACTCCAATGTATTTTGAGTGCCAGGCAGATTTTTAACGCATGCGCTTTTGGCACATTTGGATAAGCGCTATTTAAAGCCCTTCTCTTTTTTAATTAAATCGTAAGCAGACTGGATGGACTGCGCTTTTTGTTTCGCAAGTTCCATCATTTCTGGTGGTAAACCTTTCGCCACCAGTTTGTCGGGATGATGTTCACTCATTAGTTTTCGATAAGCCCGCTTAATGGTTGTGGCGTCATCCTGTTCATTGACGCCCAATACCTTACAGGCATCTGACAACGTCGCACGCTGCTGCCCACGACCTTGGTAATGCCCGTATTGCTGATTCTGCCCACCAAAATTCTGCCCGTCAAAATGACGCCCGCCTTCCATCATGGCAAGGAACTGTTCAAATTGAATACGGGAAATTCCCAGTTCTTCGGCGATAACAAATAAAACTTTTCTTTCGTTAGGATGCAGTTCACCGTCAGCAAATGCAGCCTGTAACTGAATTTCCAAAAACATCCGAGTCAGGTCAAAACGACCAACGCAAGCACGCCGTAATTGTCGTAATGTTTCACGCAGAGGGAACTGAGGCTGTTTGCCCTCACGAAATGCCTGCTGGGCGGCAAGCCTGGCTTCACCATGCAGTTGCATTCTGTCCATCAGTTGAGTGGCAAGCTGGATATCTGTTTCTGTTACCCGGCCTTTTGCTTTGGTTATATGCCCCAATACTTGGAAAGTACTGCGAAAAAACAGGGACTGTCGGGTCGGGCCTTTAGCATCGGCACCCAAATTTCGGGCCCTGACTTTGTCAAGAATGTGACCCAACAACACGCCAATCACAATCCCCCAAAAACCAGCACCAGACGCAATACCAAATATTAATCCAAATAATTTTCCCCAATACTGCATATAGTCTTCAATTCCCCAATGCCCTTAGCGCAATTTTGCATTATCATACTATTCATTAAGCTCTGTGCCTAACAACAAGATAAGCAAAGTTAAACTTTACTCTGGTGCATATATCTCAACTACGTTAGTCTCTGAACATTTGCCGGCACGATGGCACTGATGACGGAACCGCATAAACATCTATGAACAAATGTTATCCTACCCTGCTGGCCACGATGGTATGGGCCGCACTTTACAGTCAGCAAGCACATGCTGACCTCGCAGCACAATGTATGCTGGGTGTCCCTGTCTATGATAAGCCGATTATCACAGGTGATCCCAATAAAATGCCCGTTAACATTAAATCCGAAGATACTCGTGGCGAATATCCTAATGCGGTTGAGTTCATTGGTAATGTTGATATCCGGCAGGGAAATAAAACGCTGACAGCCGATAAAGTCAGGCTTGAGCAAACACAAGATAAAGAACTCGTTCGTACTATTACCGCAACAGGTAATGTCAGCTATGATGACCCTCAGATCATTTTGAAAGGGCCACGCGCCTGGGCTAATTTAAACAATAAAGACACCGACGTGGAACAAGGCAAATACCAGATGGTTGGCCGCCAGGGACGTGGCAGTGCAGATAAGATGATGTTGCGTGATGAAAACCGCTATACCATTTTAAATAACGGGATATTTACCTCTTGTTTGCCGGGCAACGATAGCTGGAGTGTTGTCGGTTCCGAAGTGATCCTGGATCGCGAAGAAGAAGTGGCTGAAATCTGGAATGCCCGTTTCCGGGTTGCCAACGTGCCAGTGTTTTACAGCCCGTATTTGCAGTTACCGATTGGTGATAAACGCCGCTCGGGTTTCCTGATCCCCAATGCCAGTTTCTCCAATAAAGATGGTTTCCAATTCCTGCTGCCGTATTACTGGAATATTGCCCCTAATTATGATGCCACGATCACTCCGCATCTTATCACTATGCGTGGCTTGAAACTGGATAATGAATTCCGTTACCTGACTAAAGCCGGTACGGGCACTGTTGCGTTGGATTGGATAGGCAACGACCGCCTGTACAGGGAAGACAAAAGACCTGAACGAGAGAGTGATAATCGCTGGCTCTTTTATTGGAACCATAGCGGCGTCATGAATCAGGTCTGGCGTTTTAGCGCCGACTATACCAAAGTCAGTGATCCAAGCTATTTTACTGACTTTACTTCTCAGTATGGTTCTAGCACGGACAGCTATGCGACCCAGAAATTCAGTATTGGTTATGCGCAACAGAACTGGAATGCCACACTCGCAACCAAACAGTTCCAGATTTTTACCATTGACGATAGAAGAAGAGCCTACCGGGCAGCCCCTCAGTTGGATCTGAATTATTATAAAAACGATTTAGGGCCATTTGATTTTCATGCCTATGCCCAAGCAGCTAAATTTACCAGCGTTGGTAGCCAGTGGCCTGATGCAACACGTTTGCATGTGGAACCCACCATTAACTTGCCACTTTCCAATAGCTGGGCCAGCATCAATAATGAATTTAAGTTGATGGCTACGCATTACCAACAGGATCTTACTGCTGCAACCAAAGCCAATAAAGTTACGGCTTCATTGGAGAGATCAGTAAACCGTCTCCTGCCTGTATTTAAATCAGATGCCAAGATGGTGTTTGAACGCGCCATGTATTTTAATCAGGATTATACCCAGACGCTGGAGCCACGCGCTCAGTATTTGTATGTGCCTTACAAGAATCAAAATAACATCAACAACTTTGATTCTTCCCTGCTGCAAGCCGACTATACCGGATTGTTCCGTGACCGCTTCTACAGTGGCTTAGACCGCATTTCATCTGCCAATCAATTTACGACGGGTGTAACTACCCGTATTTATGATGAAGATTTAGTTGAACGTTTTAGCCTGTCCGTAGGTCAAATCTACTACTTTGAACGTCCACGTACTGAAGATACTGAACCTAATTCAGGTTCTAAAGATATCATCGGGAACAAAAAGGGAACGGGCGCCACGACATGGGCTGGCGATACGCACTGGAGAATCAATGATTCCTGGGGATTCAAAGGCGGGCTGCAATATGATAACCGTCTGGGTAGTTTAACCATGGGTAATGCAGTAGTGGAATACCGTCGTGATGCTGATCGCATATTGCAGTTAAACTATCGTTTCGTTGACCGCGATTATATTCAGGCCACGCTCAAAGGCGGTGCGCCAGCTTATCAACAGGGTATTTCGCAGGTTGGAATGGTGGCAAGCTGGCCATTGACGGATCACTGGGCATTTGTCGGAGCGTATTACTACGATACCAAAGAGAAACAACCGGCGAACCAGATGGTAGGTCTGCAATACAACACTTGCTGTTGGGCAGTCAATGTGGGCTATGAACGCAAGATCGTCAACTGGAGATTCGGCAGCAGTCAGTATGACAACAAATGGTCATTCAATGTTGAACTTCGTGGCTTAAGTAACAATCACAGTTTGGGGAGTCAGAAAATGCTACAGCAAGGTATTCTTCCATACCAGCGCGCATTCTGATACCGATAAACTCTAATACCGATATACACAATAACCCCGCCAAGGCGGGATTGATATGATGGGAAATGTATGAAGAACTGGAAAGCGCTCATTCTCGGATTGATGTTTTCAGTAACCACTGTCGCAGTGGCTGCACCACAGGAACTCAATAGGGTAGCTGCCGTTGTTAACAATGATGTCGTACTGGAAAGTGACGTCAACAGCCTCTTACAATCCGTTAAACTCAATGCAAAGCATGCAGGCCAGCAAATACCGGATGAAAAAGCACTGCGTCATCAGATCATTGAGCGCCTGATTATGGATGACATCGTTTTGCAAATGGCAAAGCAGATGCAAATTACCATCCCCGATCAAGCCCTGGATTCTGCAATTACCGATATTGCTGCCCAAAACCACCTGAGCATGGCCCAGCTGAAACAGAACCTGACCGCAGATGGTATTAATTTTGACACCTACCGCAACCAAGTCCGCAAGGAAATGACGATTGCGGAAGTACGCAATAATGAAGTGCGCCGCCGCATCACTATCCTGCCACAGGAAGTTGATTCACTGGCGAATCAGCTCGAAAGCCAAAATAGTCAGGACTCGGAATTGAACATCAGCCATATTCTGATCCCTCTGCCAGAAAATCCAGATCAGGCTCAGGTAGAAAAAGCTGAAACCACGGTCAAAAAAGTTTTGTCTGAACTCAAGAATGGCGGGGATTTCGGCAAATTGGCCATCGCGTATTCTGGTGACAGCCAAGCCCTGAAAGGGGGAAATATGGGCTGGAGCAGGCTGCAAGAATTGCCAACCCTGTTCGCTGAACAGCTCCAATCTGCGCACAAAGGGCAGATTATTGGCCCGATTCGTTCTGGTGTGGGTTTTCACATTCTGAAAGTGAATGATATCCGTGGTGGTCAGACGCCGATTGCAGTCACTGAAGTGAATGCCCGTCATATTCTGCTGAAAACATCACCGGTTATGAACGACGAGCAGGCGCGTAACGAATTAATGAAACTCAGGGAAGAAATTTTAAGCGGCAAAACGACATTCGAAGCAGCAGCAAAAGAGTATTCTGAAGATCCCGGTTCCGCCCTGCGTGGTGGAGAACTGGGCTGGAATTTGCCGAGTGCTTATGACCCGGCTTTCCGTGATGCCTTGACCAAACTGCAAAAAGGTGAGATCAGCCAACCCGTTCACTCTTCTTTCGGCTGGCACTTAATTCAACTGCTTGATAGCCGCAAAGTTGACAGAACTGATACAGCACAGAAAGATCGTGCCTACCGTCTGCTATTCAACCGTAAATTCAATGAAGAGGCACAAAGCTGGATGCAGGAATTACGCGCCTCCGCTTATGTGAAAATTTTAGATGGTAGCGATGCACAACAATAAACCCACTATCAACCCCATTGTCATCACCCCCGGCGAGCCAGCCGGGGTTGGCCCTGATTTAGTTATTGCCCTCGCCCAAAAAGAGTGGCCCATCCAATTGGTAGTCTGTGCTGATCCAGAGCTGATGCTCTCCCGGGCCAGACAACTGAATTTACCTCTGAGACTACAAACATACTCCCCTGAACACATTTCTTCATCACAAGCGACCGGAACCCTGACTATTCTGCCTGTCTCTCTCCAATCTCCGGCTATTGCGGGTGAATTGAACCGAGAAAATGGTACTTATGTCACGGAAACACTGGCAAAAGCCTGCGATGGTTGCCTGAATGGGGAGTTTTCTGCTCTGGTAACAGGCCCGGTGCATAAAGGCGTCATCAATGAAGCTGGCGTGCCCTTTACCGGACATACTGAGTTTTTTGCTGACCACAGCCAATGCTCAAGGGTAGTCATGATGTTGGCAACAGAAGAGTTGCGGGTTGCGCTGGCAACGACACACCTGCCAATTTTAGATGTTCCCAAGGCGATTACCTTTGATTCCCTCAGGGAAGTCGTCACCATTCTCAACCATGATCTGAAAACCAAATTCGGTATCCGACGTCCCCACATCTATGTTTGCGGCCTGAATCCCCATGCGGGTGAAGGCGGGCATATGGGGCATGAAGAAATAGACGTGATCATTCCTGCACTGGAGAGCCTGAGAGCAGAAGGAATTTGGCTGGAAGGCCCATTGCCCGCGGATACACTATTTCAGCCCAAATATTTGGATAATGCTGATGCGGTGCTTTCGATGTATCACGATCAGGGGCTACCCGTGCTAAAATACCAGGGTTTTGGCAGGGCCGTGAATATCACATTGGGCCTGCCATTTATCCGAACTTCTGTCGATCATGGCACAGCACTGGAGCTGGCGGGGACAGGTCAAGCTGATGTGGGTAGTTTTATCACCGCATTAAATCTAGCAATTAAAATGATACAAAACAGTAATGAATAATAAAGTCCATCAGGGGCACCATGCCCGTAAACGTTTCGGGCAAAACTTTTTAACCGATCAGTTTATTATTGACAGCATTGTCGATGCGATAAACCCACAGTCCGGTCAGGCTGTAGTGGAGATTGGCCCGGGTCTGGGAGCACTGACTGAACCCGTTGGTGAGCGCATGGATAAAATGACGGTCGTCGAGCTTGACCGCGATTTGGCGGCCAGACTGCATGTCCATCCGAAACTGAAAGATAAGCTGACAATCATTCAACAAGATGCGATGACTGTTGATTTTGGTCAGATTGCCAGAGAGCGCGGGCAGTCACTGCGTGTATTTGGTAATCTGCCTTATAATATTTCCACGCCATTGATGTTCCACCTTTTCAGCTATACTGATGCTATCGCTGATATGAGCTTTATGCTGCAAAAAGAAGTGGTGAATCGTCTTGTCGCTGGCCCGGGCAGCAAAGCTTACGGGCGTTTAAGTGTGATGGCTCAATACTACTGTCAAGTAATCCCTGTTCTTGAGGTACCGCCTACGGCATTCACGCCAGCACCAAAAGTGGATTCCGCTATTGTGCGCTTGATCCCGTACAAGACCATACCTTATCCGGTTCAGGACATCAGCATGTTAGCCCGGATCACAACCCAAGCATTTAACCAACGGAGAAAAACTATCCGTAACAGCCTTGGAAATATTTTTTCTGTTGAACAGTTATCTGAACTGGGTATTGATCCAACCACTCGGGCTGAAAACATTTCTGTCGAGCAATACTGTAAAATGGCAAACTGGTTATCGTCTCAGTCTGAAGTTGCCTGAAACCAACAAACAGTCGTTACAGTAACAGGAGGCACTTATGCTCAATGAACCAAGAATTTATATTCAAGTACAAAGTACCTATGTAGAAAGTCAATCACAGCCGGAACAACAGCGCTTTGTATTTGCTTATACAATATCAATTCGCAATCTTGGGCATTTCCCAGTGCAACTGATTAGCCGTTACTGGCGCATAACCAACAGTGATGGTCACCGGACCGAAATTCAGGGTGAAGGGGTTGTGGGGAAACAACCTTTGATCCCGTCAGGAACAGAATATACCTACAGCAGCGGGACAATCCTGGAAACACCTCTGGGTACGATGGAAGGTCATTATGAAATGATTGATCACGAAGGCCACCCATTTCGTGCCACCATTCCCGTATTTCGACTGGCAATTCCGACACTGATTAATTAATTATGGCGACATACCTTATCGGCGACATTCACGGTTGTTACCGTGAATTACGTGCCTTATTAGAACAAGTTGATTTTCATTCCGGCAAAGATACATTGTGGCTAACGGGCGATTTGGTTGCCCGTGGCCCTGACTCTCTGGCAGTACTTCGTTATATCAAGCAGCTCGGCACAGCAGTTAAACTGGTACTGGGTAATCACGATCTGCATTTGCTGGCGGTTTACGCAAAGATCAGCCGTAATAAGCCGAAAGACTTGCTGGATGAATTACTCTCTGCACCAGATATTGATGAATTGATAAATTGGCTGAGAAAACAGCCAATGTTACAAATCGATGATGAGTTGAAATTGGTCATGGCCCATGCGGGGCTCACCCCACAATGGGATTTAGAAACTGCCAAAACATGCGCCCGTGAAGTGGAAGCCATTCTTCGCAGTGACAGTTACCCTTTATTTCTTAATGAAATGTATGGGGATATGCCAAATAACTGGGCCCCTGAATTAAGTGGCCTTGCCCGGCTGCGTTACAGCACCAATGCACTGACCCGGATGCGTTATTGTTTTCCAAATGGTCAGTTGGATATGATCTGTAAATCTAAGCCCGAAAATGCCCCTGCTCCGTTGAAACCTTGGTTCGAATTACCGCGCAACATTCCTGAAGATTATGCCATTGCGTTTGGTCACTGGGCTGCGCTGGAAGGGCAAGGTGCTCCCGATGGTATTTATGCGCTGGATACGGGCTGCTGTTGGGGAGGTAAGTTGACAATGCTACGTTGGGAAGATAAACAGTATTTCAGTCAGGATTCAATGCTCACAAAATCAAAAGACTGAATTGACGACGCCGGAGTGCCTAAGCACTCCGCACGTAAAATAAAATCACTTTCTGCGTTCTAAGATTTCAAAACAATAGCTGTGTGAATTGTTTTCGTCTTCATCGTGATATTCAGTAAAAACTGAATTCCACTCATCAGGTTCATAATCAGGGAAATGCGTGTCACCGATCACTTCTGCATCAATGTGAGTCAGATACATACGGTTAGCCAGAGGAATAAACTGCTCATAAATTTTTCCTCCTCCCATCACCATAATCTCTTCAACATCACCAGCCGCAGCTAAGGCAGCTTCGATGGAGCTTACCCAAGTGACCCGATCATCGCTTGCAGGTTGACTGCTGATCACGATATTCAGACGTCCCGGCAAAGGACGGCCAATTGATTCATAAGTAACTCGTCCCATCACAACCGGCTTTCCGAGTGTGTTGCGTTTGAACCAGGCTAAATCACCTGGCAGAGTCCACGGCATGGAATTTTCCATACCAATAACTCGATCCATGGCCATCGCAGCAATCAAGCTGATATTCATTAAGTCACCTTACAGGCAAGTAGTATGAAAATTTGGGACACTATACGGAAAGGGTTACGCTCAGTCGATAAAATTAGCAATTTATTCAGAACAAATTGTTAGACTACACTCTAAATGTTAAGCAATTTATAGCGTAATCAACTTCTGGTTAGCAAAAAAGCACTCTCATCGCAGCCCGGCTCAATCGGATGGGGTATCCACCACCGCTTTTCATTGCCATTCTGAGCTGCTGCCATTTCTCAAGGTTATTTATTTCTAAAGGTTACTATTCCTCAATGCGGTTTTTATCCAATGCCGAAGCTGGCAGGGTTAACAATTAGTCGTCCTGCAACTCCACGATCCGCCATTTCCAGTATCTGGCTGTAATACATGAAGGGGAAATTCTCATAAGAGGGCTGCATCATATTGACCAGTAGTTCTGCCCGTTCATCAATCCAGACAGTATCTTTCCAACCATAATCCTGTGGCTCTGGGCGATTGCCATTAAGGCTGATAACTTTAAATCTTACGCCTTCGATATGGAAAGGCTGGGGTGTTGAGGTTGTGATTATCCAACGTTCCCATGCACCTTGCTGGCTAGCTATGTCGGTTCGATGTTCATTCAGCACTGAACCATTAATCCCCTGCGAATAATCTCCCAAAGCTAGCTGCCTGCTTCGGATAGAAGAATTGATTTGTGTATTATCCAGCACGAGCTGAGAAGGTAATTGATCCGTCACCAGTGGGAGCAAACCACTGGCTTTAAGTGTCAATACTGTGGTGGATAACAATTTGGTTGAAGGTTCAAACAACCCTTTCAGACGATCCATCACGCTTGCGGATTCTCCCGCAGTAATAGTGACACTTTCCACTTTCGACATATCAACCAAGACTTCACGACGTTCGCCCGGGGCAAGTGGCAGTTGCTGTATGGCTACAGGCGCAGGCAACAACCCCTGATCAGTGCCAACCATATAGAAAGGACGCCCATCGCTGAGTTCTAATTGAAATCGCCGGGCATTAGAAGCATTCAGCAAACGTAGCCTGACCCAACCTCTGGCAACTTCAACAAAAGGATTTTCAACCCCGTTAACCACTAAAGTATCGCCAAGGAAACCCTGATTAGCTGGCGGGTCATATTGTGGTACGCCAAAATTATCCAGCCGTTTATCCTGCAAAATAACAGGGAAATCATCAACGCCATAATGTTCAGGTAAAGGCAAACCACGGCTGCTTTCGTCCTCCACCAGCCACATTCCGGCCAGACCAGTATAAACATGCCGTGCCATTCGGTGTGGTGTGTTGGCATGATACCAACAGGTAGCCGCAGGTTGATCTATCGGGATAACCGGCGACCAATTTTCACCCGGTGCTATCAAACGGGACGCCCCCCCCATCAGGGTTCCGGGCACCAGTAAACCACCTACCGTCATTGAAACCGGTTCAGACAGACGGTTGCTATATATCAGTTTGACATCGTCTCCTCGACGAACCCGGATAGTCGGCCCCAGATAGTGTCCGTTGATGCCCCAAACATGAACTTTATTCTGACCATTAAATGACCATTTGGCTTTCTGTATGGCTAAAAAGAGAGGTTGTCCGCCTCGGGGTTCCAGTAAGGGGGGAAGTGGCAATTTCGTTTGTTGATTTTTATTGGCTCGAACCGCAAAAGGAAGCGCCCCTAAACACATTGCCAAACCAGATGCCTGAATAAACTGGCGTCGACTCAGTGACATACTTTCTCCACAGCAGGAATAGTATCTACGACAAGAAATAGTATCTACGACAAGCAATAACAAGAATAGCAACCCACAATGATTGCTTATGTAAACGCAAACACTAACTAATGACTAAAAAACTCAAATAATTACTGGGATGAATATCCCGATATTGTGGCTATCAGGATTTATTATTCTATCGATTGCGTTTAATAAAAACATTAAGTTATTAAACGCAATCATATCGCGAATGGGAAATAAATTCTAAAAATATCTTAAATTGATAGCCAAAATCCATCCAAAGTGTGGGGAAATATATTTGACGATTTCGGCCATTTTATCGTCATCTGAAATTATCCTCGCTTATTCAGCGCCTCAACTTCTTTATCCAATTCTTCAATTTTAGATTGCATCATTTGCCGACAATGCCCCGCCAATTCACGAACCTGTTCTTTGGTATATTTCGTGGTATCAATCGGAGGTAACATTTCGACAATCACAGTGCCATTATTCCAACGATTCAGTTTTATTTTATCGTGTGTTGAAGAAACACACACTGGCACGATAGGTACACCTGCTGCAATGGCGGCATGAAAGGCCCCTGTTTTAAACGGCAATAATCCGCGACCGCGACTGCGCGTTCCTTCCGGGAACATCCAGACAGAAACCTGTTTTTTGGTAATTTGGTCAACAACCTGTGAGATTGTACCGTGTGCTTTTGTGCGGTTTTCTCTGTCGATCAAAATATTGCCTGTCAACCAATAAAGCTGACCAAAAAACGGAATAAAAACCAGGCTTTTCTTGCCCACAGTGACGGTACGTGGCTGCACTGCATTAGACATGGTAACCATGTCGTAATTGTTTTGATGATTAGCGATATAAATGCTAGGCCCGTATTTCTGAGCTTCTGCTGGAATACGTTCCACTAGTTTAATACCAAATATTTTATGCAGTTTGCCAAACGCATGGCCGAAAGTCATCACATGACGTGGATTGCGCGGACTGAATAAACAGTAGATACAACCAAAAATAAAGATCAGGATTGTAAACAGAATAACAATAATTCCACGAATGATTGCTAGCATAACGGCCTCTTGCAGAGCAGGCCAGTATCATACTGGCCCGCAATTATGATTTTTGTTGTTACTTAACTTATTGGTTAGGCGTTTCTACTTCAACACGTTCCACGCGCTGTAATCCACGAGGCAGTGAAGTTCCCTTACGCCCTCTTTCTGCCCTGAATTTCTGTAAGTCCTCTGGGCGGAGTTGCAATTTACGCTTACCAAAGTAGAGCGTAATGGTGGATTGTGGAGGCAGCACCAGCAACCAACTCAGCATATCTTCCCCTGATGCGGCCTGAGCTGCGGGAATAGACACAATCTTGTTGCCCTTGCCTTTGGAAAGCTGAGGAAGATCCGCTACAGGAAACATTAACACGCGACCTGCTTTGGTTATCGCCAGCAGCATATCATCCTGCTCGTTGTTAATTTCCAACGGCAACATCACCTTGGCGTTCTCAGGCAGGGTAATCAACGCCTTACCTGCGCGGTTCTTAGCAATCAGGTCACTGAAAGTACAGATAAAACCATAACCTGCATCTGATGCCATCAGGAGTTTCTGTTCTTCTTTCGCCATCAGAAGATGCTCAACGGATGCTCCAGCCGGCAATGCCAATTTCCCCGTCAACGGTTCACCCTGGCCTCTGGCTGATGGCAAATCCAACGGATCTATAGAGTAACTACGCCCGGTGTTATCAATAAAGACCACAGGTTGGTTACTTTTACCACGTACTGCACTGCGGAAGCTGTCACCAGACTTATAATTCAAGCCGGCCGGATCAATTTCATGCCCTTTCGCACTGCGCACCCAGCCCATTTCAGACATAACAACCGTAATGGGCTCAGATGGCAGGATGTCATGATCGCTCATGGCTTTCGCTTCCATGCGCTCTTTCAACGGGGAGCGGCGAACATCACCGTAGCTTTCAGCATCGGCAATAATCTCTTTTTTCAGCAAGGTATTTAATTTACGTTCGGAACCCAAAATCGCCTGAAGTTTGTCACGCTCTTTCGCTAATTCATCCTGCTCGCCACGAATTTTGACTTCTTCCAATTTCGCCAAGTGACGCAATTTCAGCTCCAGAATTGCTTCGGCCTGCGTTTCGGTTAATTCAAAACGCTGCATCAGCACTGGCTTTGGTTCATCTTCATTGCGAATCATGTGGATGACTTCGTCAATGTTAAGATAAGCCGCTAACAACCCTTCCAGAATATGTAAACGTTTAAGGACTTTTTCCAAGCGGTGATTCAGACGGTTACGCACTGTTTCACGACGGAAAACCAGCCACTCACTGAGGATCTCAACCAAGCCTTTAACCGCAGGACGGTTATCCAAACCGATCATATTGAGGTTAACGCGATAGCTTTTTTCCAGATCAGTCGTCGCAAACAGATGGTTCATGACTTGTTCGACATCAACACGATTCGTGCGTGGAACAATCACCAAGCGGGTTGGGTTTTCGTGATCAGATTCATCGCGTAGATCATCCACCATTGGCAGTTTTTTCGCCCGCATTTGGCTAGCGATCTGCTCCAAAATTTTCGCACCGGACACTTGGTGTGGCAGGGCAGTAATGACAACGTTGCCCTCTTCTTTCGACCAAACCGCCCGCATACGCACCGAACCACGGCCATTTTTGTAGATCTTGCGAATATCTTCTTTTGACGTGATGATCTCGGCTTCGGTGGGATAATCCGGCCCCTTGACATACTCCATTGCCTCATCAAGCGATAGATCAGGCTTATCCAGCATGGCAATCAGCGCATTCGCCACTTCACGGGCATTATGCGGTGGAATATCCGTAGCCATACCAACGGCAATGCCGGTAGTACCGTTCAACAGAATATTAGGCAGGCGTGCAGGCAACATTTTCGGCTCCTGCAATGTGCCATCAAAGTTTGGCACCCAATCCACCGTGCCTTGCCCCAACTCACTCAGCAGCAATTCAGCATATTTGGACAACCGGGATTCGGTATAACGCATCGCCGCAAAAGATTTCGGATCATCCGGGGCACCCCAGTTACCTTGCCCATCAACCAGCGGATAACGGTATGAGAAAGGCTGAGCCATCAGAACCATAGCTTCATAACATGCACCATCCCCATGCGGATGGTATTTACCCAGCACGTCACCCACAGTACGGGCAGATTTTTTAAATTTGGCGCTGCTGCTCAGCCCCAGTTCTGACATCGCATAGACAATACGGCGCTGAACAGGTTTTAAACCATCACCGATAAAAGGCAACGCCCTGTCCATGATGACGTACATGGAGTAGTTCAAATAGGCGTTTTCAGTGAATGTGTGAAGCGGCTGGCGCTCCACACCATCGTGAGTTATCTCACTCATGTATTAATTTCCTCAGAATCTGTATTGACTATCTATTGCGCTATATCTCAATGCGCTAAACTTCAATATCGATGGAATCACCCTTCTCTTGCAGCCAGTTGCGGCGATCTTCTGAGCGCTTTTTCGCCAGAAGCATATCCATGACTGAAAGGGTTTCCTGATAATTATCATCGTCGATAGTCAACTGCACCAGACGGCGAGTGTTGGGATCTAACGTGGTTTCGCGCAACTGCATTGGGTTCATTTCACCCAAGCCTTTAAAGCGCTGGACATTCGGCTTACCCCGTTTGCGACTCAAGCGATCGAGTATGGCGCTCTTTTCCCCTTCATCCAGCGCATAATGCACTTCTTTGCCGAGGTCGATACGGTACAGTGGCGGCATTGCCATATAGACATGTCCACGTTTTACCAGCGTCGGAAAGTGGCGGACAAATAGGGCACACAGCAGGGTGGCAATGTGCAATCCATCCGAATCTGCATCCGCCAGTATGCAGACTTTACCGTAGCGAAGCTGGCTTAAATCGTCACTATCTGGATCGATACCAATCGCAACAGAAATATCATGCACTTCCTGCGAAGCCAGTACTTCATCGGAAGAAACTTCCCATGTATTCAGGATCTTTCCACGCAGCGGCATAATTGCCTGAAATTCACGATCGCGGGCTTGTTTAGCAGAGCCGCCGGCCGAATCCCCTTCCACCAGAAACAGCTCCGTGATACTGAGATCCTGAGCGGTACAATCTGCTAATTTACCCGGCAATGCAGGGCCGTTGGTCAGCTTTTTACGTACAACTTTCTTCGCCGCACGCATTCTGCGTTGCGCACTGGCAATCGCCATTTCAGCCAGTTGTTCTGCTTCCTGAATATGCTGGTTCAACCACAGGCTGAACGCATCTTTCACCACACCAGAAACGAAAGCCGCAGACTGACGCGAAGAGAGGCGTTCTTTGGTTTGCCCTGCAAATTGCGGATCTTGCATTTTTAGGGATAACACGTAAGCACAGCGATCCCAGATATCATCAGCCGAGAGTTTAACGCCACGTGGCAGAATGTTGCGGAATTCACAAAACTCACGCATGGCATCAAGCAAACCTTGGCGTAAGCCATTAACGTGGGTTCCCCCCTGTACTGTCGGGATCAGGTTGACGTAACTTTCTGCCAGTAATTCTCCGCCTTCCGGCAACCAAAGCAATGCCCAGTCAACCGCTTCAGTATCCCCGCGGAGTGTGCCTACAAAAGGTGCTTGTGGCAACGTGACCAACCCATTAACGGCTTCCAGCAGATAATCTGTCAGCCCGTCGGCATAACACCATTTCTGCTCTGTATCGCTCAATTTGTCCTTAAAGACAATTTCAACACCCGGACACAATACCGCCTTGGCTTTCAGCAAATGTGTCAAACGAGTCGCAGAAAAACGGGGGATATCGAAATAGCTTTCATCCGGCCAGAAGTGAACACTGGTTCCGGTGTTGCGCTTACCGCAACTGCCGATAACGTCCAGCTCTTGTACTTTTTCGCCATGTTCAAAAGCGATCTGATGAACCTGACTGTTGCGACGAACCGTGACCTCTACCCGTTTGGACAGGGCATTGACCACCGAGATCCCAACACCATGCAAACCACCAGAAAACTGGTAATTTTTATTGGAAAATTTTCCCCCCGCATGCAGGCGGGTGAGGATCAATTCAACAGCAGAAACTTTTTCTTCAGGATGGATATCAACCGGCATACCACGGCCATCATCTATCACTTCCAGAGACTGATCGCTGTGAAGGATTACTTCAATATGCTTCGCGTGACCAGCCAGAGCTTCGTCCACACTGTTATCGATCACTTCCTGTGCCAGATGGTTCGGGCGGGCTGTATCGGTATACATGCCGGGACGACGACGAACTGGCTCCAGGCCACTGAGGACTTCAATGGCCTCTGCGTTGTAACTAGATTGAGTCATGTTGTAATTCTGTCGGTTGCTTCGTTATTAGAGGGCCAATCAGTATTGATATACTGTTGATAATACCAGTCGCTTACCTATTTTTGGCAATTTTTTTACTATTGCCACTGGTCAGACCCAAGAAATTGATGATTTGAGGGAAATAGTATTCGAGGCCAACAAAAGCATGATTCCCACCAGATTCAACCGTTTGCCGGCACTGCATCAGGTAAGCAACGGCCTGACGGTAGTCGAGCACTTCATCCCCGGTTTGCTGCAATAACCAGATAAGATCGGGCGATTCCAGCGGGTCAATGTGCATCACTTTGAGATCATGTATGTGGCTTTGTTCGAGAGTATACCGCTCTTCGGTATAGGGATTCACGTTTTCCCCGAGATAATCCTGAAGCAAATCGAATGGGCGTACCGCAGGGTTAACGACCACGGCAGGCAATCCAAAACACTGGGAAAGCCAGATAGCCAGATAGCCGCCAAGGGAAGAGCCCACCAGACCGATATTTTCACCGGCGCGCTCCATCACCAGTTCCTCCAGCAAGGTCGCCGTCTCTTCAGGATAAGGCGGTAATTGCGGCGTCAGCATCTCAATTTCAGGATGCTGCTGGTGCAACCATGTTTTCAGCGCATTGGCTTTCGCTGATTGGGGTGAGCTATTGAAACCATGTAGATAAAGTAACGTTGACATTAATACCCGTCCGAATCTAAATCCGGGCAAAACTCGTTACTCTTAAGCCTGTGAACCTGTGTTTGCAAACTTGCTTCTTTGTTGCCAGCCACAGACAGTTCGAGGTAACGCCATCCCGGAGCCACTGTATCAAGCATAAAATTAGTACAATGCGGCTTAAATTGCACACAGGTTGATGGTGTTGCCATAACACGAATGCCATTCCACATTTCATCAACGTCCTGATGGATATGCCCGCACAGTATGGCTTTCACTTGTGTTCTGCCTTTCAAAAACTCTGATAATTCAGGGGCATTACGCAAGCTGTGCTGATCCAACCATGTACACCCAGAAGGAATGGGATGATGGTGCAACATGACAATGGTATGGCGCTCACTGTGCTTATCCAGACATTTATTCATCCATTCGAGCTGATAATCCGTCAATTCTCCATGAGGAACGCCCTGCACCTGACTATCCAACATAATCAATTGCCAATGCTGGCCGATAAATATCTGCTTGGAAGGCGAAATCCCTGCTGCTGCCAACGTATCAACCATCGCCGGCTGATAATCATGATTACCGGGCAGCCAAACACAAGGCGCAGGCAAACGGGCAATCCCCTCAGCAAAATGCTGATAGGCATTGATTGTCTGATCCTGAACCAAATCACCTGTCGCAACGATCAAATCAATATCAAGATTCTGCTCAAGGATCTTATCCAACACAGCATGATAGCTACGATAAGTATTGATTCCCAGCAGTGAATCGCCTTTATTGGCGAAAAGATGCGTATCAGTGATTTGCAGTATTCTGGCTGTGGCGCCTTCTGCCACAGGTATTTCAAGCAGGCTTTCCAAATGGTTTCCTTTTCCTGTCGATCATAAGGATTATTCTAGCGTGTCTTTATGTAAAAGATCTGCTGACTGGGGCACACTTCCCGTTTTCCAGCATAAATTAGGAATTATTCCCCCAACCAATCTCTCTTCAGTTTTTCATGGTGCAACGCAAGCCACTGTATTGCAATAACCGAAGCGGCATTATCAATAATCCCCTCTTCCACCCACTGGTAAGCCTGTTCACGGCTGGCAACCAGAACGCGAATGTCTTCATGCTCACCTTCCAGACCATGAACGCCTGACGCAGTAGAAGCATCCACTTCACCAACAAAGATGTGCATGCGCTCTGTTGTACCGCCAGGGCTGGAAAGATAACTCAACGCAGGTTGACAGCGCTTAACGTCAATACCTGCCTCTTCCACTGCCTCACGGCGCACGACCTGTTCAGCCTCTTCGCCCTCTTCGATCATGCCGGCAATCACTTCCAGCAACCACGGTGTATCACTGGTTTCAACCGCAGGGATGCGGATTTGTTCAATCAAAACGACTTCATCGCGTACCGGATCATAAGGCAGTAAAACCCCCGCATGACCGCGTTCAAAAACCTCGCGTTTAACGGTTTCGCTCCAACCACCCCGGAACAGGCGATGCCTGAATTGATACTCCGTCATGGTAAAAAAACCGCGATAGAGCGTTTTTTGGGAAATAACTTCAACATCTTGTTTTGTAAAAGTGCGTGACGGGGAAAGATCTTCTTTCATAAAGGCTCCTGATTATTTTTAAAATTTCCTATTATTAAAAGGTATTTTTCTACATTGTCTAAATAAATTCATTTTGATGATACAAACAAGTTGAAAAATGAGGCAATATGGCACAAACAGCCACCCTGCCTTATTGGTATTTTCTGCTAGAATCTGTGGTATTTAGTTTTGATGCAGAGGCAACTTAAGCAAAATAGCTGCACAACAAGGAACGCAAATGAAAAAATTGCTCTCTCTTTTTATTGCTATGAATCTGGTAGGTTTTAGTACTTCAAGCCATGCTGCGGATTTACTCCAGATTTATCAGCAGGCAAAAGAAACAAACCCGGAATTGCTTAAGGCACAAGCTGATCGCAATTCAGTAGTTGAAAAGATTAATGAAACGCGTAGTACTTTATTGCCTCAGTTGGGGCTGAGTGCGGGTGTTGATTACAACAAAAGTTTTCGAGTTCCAAAAGATAAACAATCAGAAGGTCGTAGTAGCAGCGCTAAACTGCAATTGACCCAAACCATCTTTAACATGGCGAAATGGAATCAGCTAAATCAATCTGAGAAACGTGCTGGTATTGCCGATATCGATTACCAAACAGCTCAACAAAAATTAATTCTGGAGACCGCCAAAGCTTATTTTGACGTTCTGAATAGTATTGATGCCTTGACATATAGAGAAGCCCAGAAAGCCTCACTATATCGTCAGTTGGATCAAACTACCCAACGTTTTAATGTCGGTCTGGTTGCCATTACTGACGTACAGAATGCCCGCGCCCAGTATGATTCAATTCGAGCACAAGAGGTTTCTGATCGTAACACTCTGGACAATGCGTTGGAAAAACTACGCATGATTACCGGTACTTACTATCCACAACTGGCTTCATTGAATATTGATCAATTTAAAACTAAACAGCCAGAGTCTGCTGATAAAGTGCTAAAAGAAGCAGAAGCCAGTAACCTGAGCCTGCTGTCAGCGCGTTTAAAACAAGATCTAAGCCGCGAACAGATCAAGGAATCACAGACAGGCTATATGCCAACTGTTGAATTAACTGCATCTACAGGCATCAGCAACAGTCATACCCGTGGCGCTCAATACGAAAATACCTACAACGGGAATAACTCTGTTGGAGTATCCTTAAGCCTCCCCTTATTCAGTGGTGGAGCTACCTATTCTCAAGTAGAACAAGCAAAATATAATTTCGTCAGTGCCAGCCAGAACTTGGAAAACACTTATCGCCAAGTCACACAAGAAGTGCATTCCTCTACCAACAATATTTCTGCGGCGATCAGTAGTGTTGACGCCAACAAGCAGGCGGTACTTTCTGCACAAAGCTCATTGGATTCAATGGAAGCCGGTTATCAGGTAGGAACCCGTACTATCGTTGATGTGCTGGAATCGACAACCAAACTTTATCAAGCCAAACAGAATCTGTCTAAGGCACGCTACGATTACCTGCTTTCCCAATTAGGTAACCAACTGGCTCGTGGCACTTTGAATGAAAATGATTTGATAGAGCTGAACAAAATGTTAGGCACGCAAATCTCAACCTCTGCCAGCAATATCATTAAAGAGATGGAAACACCATCAATTCGCTGATTTAATATTCTATCGTTTTACATTAAAAAACGTTATATTAAAGACGCTATACTAAAGAAAGCAGCCCGCCGATTGTGTGGGCTGCTTTTTAAGCATATCCCAGAGAGCCAATCCCCTGGATATCCTACGTGGGACACGCTCTTAATCAGATACCTTTAAGATGGATGCCCCCTATGACAATTATTCCTTTAACACCCAGGAAACGGACAAAAGAGATAAACCGCGATTCTTTCCGCAAAACGTGGCGAAGCTATCGTCTGACACCTGTAGCGCTCGCTGTCAGTGCTGTTTTCATGCTTTCTGCCTGTGAACAAAATGATGAAACGGTGTCACTCTATACCAATGCCGATGAGTGCTCTCAGGCGAATCCTTCTCAAAGTGAACAATGTAAGACTGCTTACAATAATGCCTTGAAAGAAGCGGAAAAAACCGCACCGAAATATGCCTCTCGTGAAGAGTGTGTGGCTGAATTCGGTGAACAGCAATGTACTCAAACCCCTGCTCAGGCAGGCATCGGTCAAACTCAGGCTGAGGCACAAAGCAACAGTGGCAGTTTCTGGATGCCGTTGATGGCGGGTTACATGATGGGTCGCTTAATGGGCGGCAGCTCTGCACCATCACAACCGCTGTTTACCTCAAAATCAGCTTCCAGCCCGGCTAACGGCAAGTTTGTTGATGCGACAGGTAAAAGCTATGGCCCTGCTACCGCAGGTGGTCGCAGCATGACGGTGCCAAAAACCGCGATGGCCCCAAAACCCGCCACCACAACCACGATTACCCGCGGTGGATTCGGTGAATCTGTGGCGAAACAATCAGCCATGCAGCGTTCGTCTGCCAGCTCAAGTTCCAGTTCTTCCCGTTCTATGGGTGGTTAATTAAAGATGAAACGCATTGGTATTACCGAGCGCCCGGATTGGCGCGAAAAGGCTGAAGAATATGGCTTTAACTTTCATACTATGTATGGTCAGCCTTACTGGAGTGAAGATGCTTATTACCAGTTCACTCTGAACCAGATTGAAGACATTGAAGATGCGACAGCAGAACTGCACCAAATGTGTTTGCAGGTCGTGGAAAAAGTGGTCAACAGCGAAGAGCTGCTGACAAAATTTCAGATCCCAAAACACTGCTGGGAGTTTATCCGCTCTTCATGGGTAACCAGCCAACCTTCACTCTATTCCCGTCTGGATTTAGCCTATGATGGCAAAAATCCGCCCAAGTTACTGGAAAACAACGCCGATACCCCGACGTCTCTGTATGAATCCGCTTTCTTTCAGTGGATCTGGCTGGAAGACCAGATCAATGCCGGTAACCTGTCGTCAGATGCAGATCAGTTCAACAGCCTGCAAGAAAAGTTGATTGATCGTTTTGTGCAGTTACGTGAAAAACATGGATTTGGCCTGCTGCATATGGCCTGCTGTCAGGATACTGAGGAAGATCGTGGCACCATCCAATATTTACAGGACTGTGCTGCGGAAGCCGGTATTCCAACCGAATTCCTGTTTATTGAAGATATCGGGCTGGGTGAAAAAGGGCAGTTTACTGACTTACAGGATCAAGTGATCGGCAATCTGTTTAAACTGTATCCGTGGGAATTTATGTTGCGTGAGATGTTCTCCACCAAACTGGCTGATGCGGGTGTGCGTTGGCTGGAACCGGCATGGAAAAGTATTATCTCCAACAAAGCATTATTGCCAATGCTGTGGAAAATGTTCCCGAATCATCCTAATCTGCTGCCTGCTTATTTTGCGGATGAACGCCCTACAGATATGGATAGCTATGTTATTAAGCCACTGTTTTCCCGTGAAGGTGCTAATATTCGTATCATCGAAAATGGACGGGAAATAGCCAGTGCCGATGGCCCCTATGGGGAAGAAGGCATGATCGTTCAGCAATTTCATTCATTGCCAAAATTTGGCGATAGCTATGTGTTGGTGGGGAGTTGGTTGGTGGATGATCAATCGGCGGGTATCTGTATCCGTGAAGATCGAGAGTTAATAACTCAAGATCTGTCACGTTTCTACCCGCATATTATTTTGGATTAATTCAATTATCCAATCTGAATAGACAACATACTCAAGGAGCCGTCTTCAATACCCTCAACCGGGATTGAAATCGGCTCTTTTTTATCCCATGTCCCCATCACATACAGCAACGGCAGGAAGTGTTCTGGTGTTGGATTAGATAGCTGACCATCTTCCCTATCCAAAGCACTAACCAAAGGATGAGGTTCTTCAAAGCTGGTTAAGCTCTCACGCACAAACTGCTCAAAAGAGAGTGCCCATGGGAAAGGCTCTGCCCCCGATACCGCGGCCGGCAAATTATGTACAACATTACCACTTCCCATAATTAAGACGCCTTCATCACGAAGCAGGGCTAATTTTTTGCCTATTTCGTAATAAAAAGACGCAGGCTGAGTGCGATCCATGCTCAATTGGACAACGGGAATATCTGCATCAGGATACATTTTAGCCAATATTCCCCAAGAGCCATGATCCAATCCCCAGTCTTTAAAATCAGTCTCGACTTCAATCGGCTCCAGAATATCTTGTACCAATACAGCGAATTCAGGATACCCTTTGGCCGGATACTGTTTCTCATGTAACTCTCTGGGAAAATTACCAAAATCGTGGATCGTTCTGGGCTGAGCCATGGCTGTCACTGCTGTACCTTCCGTATACCAGTGAGCAGAAATCACAAGAATCGCTCTTGGTCTGGGCAATTTTTTCCCCAGCTCAAACCAAGCGCGTGAATAGCAGTTATCTTCAATGGCATTCATTGGGCTACCATGACCAATGAACAATGCAGGCATTCTCAGGAGACTCATTCTCGCCCCTTATACAGCAAATTAAACATTTAGAATAATGGATTGTGCGTTATGGTAAAAAGACTATGACAAGATTAAGACTTTTCTTCCCTGAATACAGTCAATCAAAAATGATGGAGTGTTTCAAAAATACTGAAAGGCCACAGAAGATGGGCTGTAGCCTTTCATACGTGCATGCGATATTTTTCCCCATCTTTCAAGTTACTGTGACACCGCACAGTAACTCAAAATCTGTTGAGTATAACCGATATACTCTATTTGATTTGTTTTCCATCCACTATTTTCTATCCATATAAGGAAAACAATATCTCTTACACATCATGATGAATTGGTGTCTTAAAGTAACCTAATTAGGGAGGCTATTAACTCGCCGCCTTTGCTATTTTTAAGCGATAGTCCACCAAATCTTCGATAGTGACTACCGGCATACCATGCAGTTTTGCGAATTCAATCACTTCAGGTGCACGGGCCATTGAACCATCGTCGTTTGTCAATTCACACAGTACTCCCGCAGGCCTGAAACCGGCCAATTTAACCAAATCAATGGTGGCTTCAGTATGACCACGGCGAGTCAATACGCCTCCCGGTTGCGCCCGCAAAGGAAAAACATGTCCAGGCCGATTTAGATCGTTTGGTTGAGCACCGTCTGCAATGGCGGCTTGGATCGTGGTGATGCGATCTGCCGCAGACACGCCGGTGGTTACCCCCTGTGCGGCTTCAATGGTGACAGTGAAAGCTGTCTGGTACTGACTGGAATTATTTTCGACCATCATGGGCAAATTTAGCTGCTGACGGCGTTCTTCGGTCAGGCAAAGGCAAACAATTCCACTGCCATGACGGATGGTTAATGCCATTTGCTCTACCGTCATTGTTTCGGCAACGAAAATCATATCGCCTTCATTTTCACGATTTTCATCATCCAATACCATCACACCCTGACCCGCACGCAAAGCAACAAGCGCACGTTCAACACGTTCAAATGGCGTCCCATATGAGGAAAGTAGCGTCTGATTCATGGTAAAGAAACCTCTTTAAATGTATGGATTACCAGAATCAGGGCAATTTTGAGGAGTTCATGCTGCACAAAAATACGGCAACAAAAACAACAGACGAGCGCAAGCACTCGATTGATGCTGTTATTCTCTCCCATCCGGACTATCACCGTCGGCTCCAGAATCACACTGGATCTGCTGACCTCTGTTTTATTTCGTTACGGACAACAACAAACAGAGCGCTCGCGGGCTTCATAAAATTATCATTCGATCATTTCATGTTACCGCCGGTAGGGACTTTCACCCTGCCCTGAGATAAACAATTTCACTATAGCGCTAATAATCTGTAGGGGCAATCTACAAAATCAAATATGAAACCTGGCTCGCAATCATTTATGCTTTCATCATCAAGTATTAGAATACTGCCAACACAATTATGCCTAAAAGGATGATCATCATGCTTGATCCAAAGAAAATTGAACAAATTGCCCGCCAAATCCACAATGCAATGCCAAAAGGTGTCAAAGAGTTTGGTGACGACGTAGAAAAAAAATTACGTACCGTTCTGCAATCTCAACTGAGCAAGCTGGATCTTGTCAACCGTGAAGAGTTTGATGTCCAAACACAAGTTCTTCTGCGTACACGTGAAAAGTTGGTTGCGCTGGAACAACGCCTGACTGAATTGGAAGCCCGTCTGGAAGGTTCAGACAAAAAAACCGAGCAGGCTGAATAATGGTGAGAGGAGAATAGCTATCGTAGCTTCGTTCTCCTCCATCGTTTCCCTTTATTTTTAACATAAAAAATCATCTTATATTTTTCTCTATACATTTCACTCGAATAATATCTCTGTCATTTTGATTTGAGTCTTTCATACACGCCTTATATTTATCTCCATAATCTTTGAATTCCGCCCTTGCTACAGATAATGGTTTTTTTAATAAGTCTTCAATGAAACCGACGCTTCCCACTTCAAAATGTTGGTAATCTATAGGCGTATCCCAATATCCTCCCCACCGCATAAAACCATTCGACAGAAAGATATCAATGACTTTTTCTGCCATCCCTTCTCTGACCTCTTTTCCCGGTCTCTTTTCTATTCTATTGAGATATTTTTCTGCACCCGCTTCGGGTAAAACATAGGGAACACCAGATTGATTAAAGCCTAAGAATGGGTTCTGCACGGGATTAATATCTATAGCGGCACCATACGCATGCTTTGACCATGACGAAGCCCCTGTTATTTTCCTTCCATTAAATGCCGATGAATTATTATCGCGCATAGAGGCTTGATCATCACCATTATAGTGTTCCATGGGTAATGCCTTATGTATCGGAAAATTGGCTAACAACAATTCGTTAAAAATATTCTCAACCTGCGGTGAAAATATATCAAGCACCACTATTTCACCCGTATTTTCATTTCCGGAAAGATCAATGTATTTAAAATTAACGACATTTAATCGGTGACAAGGAATGGGATTATTTTCTGTTATCACACCAGATAATTCCATTTTCTGGCAATCTTTCTGTGTGATTGAAGATATTTTCGCTGAAACATAAACAGGAAACAACATAAAAAATAAGAAAGTAAATTTAAATAGTCTCATAAACCAATCACGAATAATAAATTAAACAATTTATTATCATAATTATTATTTTACCCAAGTAAATTATTCATTTTTGTATTATCGAAAGAAAAAATGATAAGTAACTTAAGAAATAAAAGATATATGCCGTTATGCTCACAAACAAGCATAACGGATACAATGCCAAACTTACTGGCGCTGAATGGTTTTAATGATATTGGTTGTTGAAATACCATCTTCGAAGTTCAATACCTTAACTTCGCCACCAGCCGCCCAAACTTCTTCGCTACCGGCGATCTCTTCTGGTTTGTAATCACCACCTTTGACCAAAATATCCGGCAGGATACCAGCAATTAAACGCTGAGGTGTGTCTTCTTCGAACTCCACAACCCAATCCACGGATTCCAGTGCCGATAACACAATCATACGCTGTTCCAGTGGGTTGACCGGGCGAGTTTCCCCTTTCAGTCGCTTGGTGGAAGCATCGCTATTAACGGCAACAATCAAACGATCACCTAATTTGCGCGCATTGGACAGGTAAGAAACATGTCCGGCGTGAAGGATATCAAAACAGCCGTTAGTCATCACAATACGTTCGCCGCGCTGACGAGCCTGTGCAACCACCTCTTTCAGTTGAGCTTCGCTCATTATGCCAAACCCGGTTTCTGCACGTCCACGCACGGCGTTTTCCAGTTCGACAGGCGAAACAGTAGAAGTTCCCAACTTGCCAACCACAACACCTGCCGCCGCATTGGCAAGGTAACAAGCTTCATTCAGCGGCTTGCCAGCAGCAAGAGCCGTTGCCAATACCCCAATTACGGTATCGCCCGCACCCGTGACATCAAAAACTTCCTGTGCCTGAGTTGGCAAATGCAGAGGTGTCTGCCCGACTCGCAGCAAGCTCATACCACGCTCAGAACGTGTGATCAGCAACGCTTTCAGTTCCAGATCCTGTACCAGTTGCGTGCCTTTCTGTACCAGATCATCATCGTCTTTACAGTGCCCTACAACCGCTTCAAACTCTGACATATTTGGCGTGAGCAATGTTGCACCACGATAACGCTCAAAATCGCTGCCTTTCGGATCGATAAGCACAGGAACGTCGGCTTCGTTGGCAAGCTTAATCATTGCCTGAACTTGGTTCAGCGCTCCCTTTGCATAATCCGACAGAACCAACGCCCCGATATGTGGCAAAAATTGTCGAATTTTCTCCAGCATCGGCTGAGCATCTACGTTCTGGAAACCTTCTTCAAAATCCAGACGAAGCAATTGCTGGTTACGTGACAAAACACGCAATTTTGTGATAGTTGGATGCGTTGGAACAGGAACAAAATCGCATTGGACTTTCACACTACTGAGTTTTTCGTTCAATGCCCTTGCTGCATCATCAACACCCGTCAACCCGACCAGACGTGAATTGGCCCCCAGTGACGCAATATTCATGGCGACGTTCGCCGCGCCACCAGGACGCTCTTCAATCGTTTCCACTTTAACCACGGGAACCGGTGCTTCCGGTGAAATGCGGCTGGTTGGGCCATACCAATAGCGGTCTAACATAACATCACCGACAACTAAAACACCTGCGCGGTGAAAATCAGGGAGTGTTACTTTCATCCCATGCTCCAAATATCAAAATAAACTGTGGTGGATATTACCATAACCCATCTGAATGCCAGTAAGATCAACAGCAAAACCGACAATTTCAACAATTATCTGCTAGCCACTTCTGCCAGCTATCACGCACCAATGTCTGCTGCTGGCTAAAATGGTCAGATGAAACCCGGCTGGGTAGTGTCTGCAAGGCAAGGTGGTGGAGTTCATCACGCATGGTGATATAAGCCTGCGTCAATGCCATCGCTTCCTGCTCATCCATAATATTATGATTCGCCATTAATTCGAAAATTCGCACATTATCAGACCAACGGGTCAATTTGGCATTTTCCGGCGCATAGCGCAGCACCTGATACTGGGCAATAAACTCAATATCCGTGATCCCGCCCGGATCAGCCTTGATATCAAATTGATCTTGTTGCTGACTGCCTAAATGCCGGTGCATTTTTTCCCGCATTTCACGCACTTGCTGGCGCAGAAACGCAGGGTCGCGAGGAATACATAATGTTTCACGACGAATGCGCTCAAAGTCACTACGCATTTTCTCATCGCCAAAAACCATACGCGCCCGAATCAACGCTTGGTGTTCCCAAGTCCACGCTTCATTTTTCTGGTAGTCATCAAAAGCCTCAAGCGTGCTGACCAACATTCCTGATTCACCGGATGGACGCAAACGGGCATCAACGTCATATAATATTCCCGACGCTGTTCGAGTACTGAACAGATGAATGATGCGTTGAGCAAGGCGCAAATAAAACTGACGGGCATCAATAGAGCGTGCACCGTCGGTCACGACCCCCATTGGGCAATCCAACAGGAAAACCAGATCTAAATCGGAACCATAACCCAGCTCCCAGCCCCCCAATTTGCCATAACCGATAATGGCAAATCCTAGCCCCCCTTGCCGGGATAAATGAACAGGAGTGCCGTAGCGCTTGACCATCTGGTTCCACGCCTGCTGCACAACAGCACCAATAATGGCTTCTGCCAGATAAGTCAGGTGATCACTCACTTTCATCACCGGCAAAGCACCTACAATGTCTTCTGCTGCAATCCGCAATAACTGGGCCTGCTTAAATTGACGTAATGCTTCCAGCAATTGCTCTTCATCATCTTCAGGGATACGCAGCAAATATTGATAAAGTTCATCGCGATAGGCTTCCATCGGCAACGGCTGATACAGCGATTTGGGATCGAGCAACTCATCCAGCAGCAAGGGGTGACGGGTAAGCTGGCTGGCAATCATCGGGGAAGCGGCACACAAGCGAATCACGTGAACCATGACTTGCTCTGATTCCAACATCAGTTCCAGATAAGTCGTTCGGCTGACGATACTGAGTAACAGCGGGATAATCCGCTCCAAAACGGTATTAGCATCCTCCCGCACACCAATTTTTGCCAACAAACGTGGCATCAGTTGGTCAAGTACATCTCGTCCCCTTGGGCCGATCGTGCGTTTACTGACGTCCTGACGAAAAAGTGCGATTACATCCAGCATTTTCCGGGCTTCTGCTGCATCAAGATGAGGGATCAATGTGATGAGTTCGTCCCTGTTCAAAGCCTCCTGCCATAAACTTTTAAATGGCACATGGTTAGCTTCCTCACCATTCTCTTCGCTTTCATCGCCTATCAACAGCTGGAAAATACCTCGCACGGCATACATTTTGCGTTCTGTTTCTGCCATCAACGCATCCCAATCCGGAAAACCCATTCCCCAGGATAAACGAGCGCGATCCAATATATTATCCGGCAAGGTTTGTGTTTGTTGATCGCGGATCGATTGCAGCAGGTTTTCCAGCCGACGCAAGAACAGATAACTTTCTTCGAGCTGCCTTACCTGTTCCGGTGGCAGTAACGCCAGGTTTTCGATGGACTTCAATGTTGGCAATAATGAACGGGATTGCAGACTCGGCTCCCTTCCGCCACGAATAAGCTGAAAAACCTGAGTGATAAATTCGATTTCCCGGATCCCGCCCGCGCCTAATTTAATATTGTCTTTTAATCCACGACGGCGAACTTCCCGCTCAATCATGCCCTTCATATTCCGCAAGGACTGGATCACGCTAAAATCGATATAGCGACGGAAGACAAAAGGACGCAACATCTGACGCAATTCCTGTGAATAAGCCTGCTCATCATGCCCCAAAATACGTGCTTTCACCAACGCGTAACGCTCCCAGTCACGCCCTTGTTCCTGATAATAGTCTTCCAGAGCAGGGAAACTGAATACCAAAGGCCCACTGTCACCAAACGGACGCAGCCTCATGTCCACACGATAAACAAATCCATCTGCGGTTTGTTGATCCAACACCTTAATTAGCTTCTGCCCCATGCGAGTAAAAAACTGGGAGTTATCCATTTCACGGCGTCCGCCTTGGGTGACGCCATTTGCCGGATAAGCAAAAATAAGGTCGATATCAGAGGAAAAATTGAGTTCTCCGCCGCCCAATTTACCCATTCCCAGAATTAACAACGGTTGTGCCACGCCATCACTATTGGTCGGCGTTCCCCAATCCTGACAGCAACGCAGGTAAAGCCAATCACGAGCGGCGACAATCAGGGTTTCAGCCAGCATACTTAACTGCTGTAAAGTCTGTTCTGTCGTGCTGCTCTGCAAAGCCTGTGACCATGCAGTCCTGACCAACATCCGATGACGGAACAGGCGCAAAACCCGCATCAATCCATTTTCATCATTTGCCGTAGACAATGCGTGTGCTAACCAGTGGGAATAACATTGCCATTCATCCGGTTGCGGCGGATTCTGGCGGATATCCTCCAGCCATGCGGGGTGAGAAAGTAAATTTTCTGCCACAAAATCACTTAATGACAGGACAGCCTGTTCATGAAGTGAAAAAGGCGCGACGGTTCCCTCTAATGGCTGGAAATTCGCGATGACACGCTGTAATTGCTGAGCTAAAGGTGATGAAAATGGCAACATGACTGGGTTTCCCTTGATTACCGTTTATTACCGCTTATTACCAACATGCTAATCATGATGGTAATAACACTGAATTTATCGAGACTGAGCCATCAAACATTGGGTTAACGCCAGCTTACATTGCAGCCATGAAGCGCTGTAACACAACATTTCTGCTTCTGCATCGGCAGTAGATAAGCGCTTCCTTAATTCGGAGAGTAAATCAGACAATCGTTCCAGTGCGGGTAAATGTCCGGTCTGCTTTTCAGTGAGCTGCATCACCGAATGTACAACACGAATCAATCCCGTTTTACCTTCGTTCAGTCCCGCCAACCATCCTTCTTCCTGTTCCTGCCATTGCATCAAAATTTCAGGCAGAAGCACAGACAATGGCTGCTGCCATTCCAATTCCTCAGGGACACATGATAACGCCTTATGCGACAAACCATGAGCAAGTGCATATCCCCGTGCTGCTTTGCTTTTATTCGCTAAACGCAGCCCATCCTGTGATGCCAGTGTATCCGCCAATGACAGAATATCGGTGATATTGCCGTTTATCAGCTCCAACTCAAACTCACAAATGGGTGATGTCTGCTTTCCAGAACCTGCCTTTCCAGAGAAAATACTTCCTTGATCCAACACCACTTCAATTTCACTCTGCCCATAAGTCACAAGCCATTTTTCACGAGTGAAATCGGTGCTGAATAATACGGTCAATTCAGCTTGCAGCTGTACAAGATCAGTATTTTCAGGCCAGATATGCGAGGGAAACTGTGTTAAATCCAGCTCAGGATGATGCAGGGGAACATTGAATTCGGGACGCTGGTGCAACCCACCAATCACTTTACCTGCGGTTTTGATTGTCATCTCATAGTGCCCGTCAAAACCACGGATGCGCAACCCCATATCCCAGCGCCGCAACTTATTATCCGGCGTCTCAAAATAAATATTTGTCAAATGCTCTGGTGAAGTGTGTTGATGAGGAAGCTGAAATAACTGCTGGCGAACTGCTGATATCGCATCAGGCTTAACAGACAGTTTCAACTCTATCTCTACAGAACTCATATTTTTTTATTCCTCAATTCATATAACAGAATTTTTTATATACTGTTCACACTTGCGTTAACAAAAGAGAAAAATAAACCACAATAGGGTGTTATCTCAACAATCATCATGCTCACCTTGTTAAAAAACCCCCTAACAAGGTCTGTATTCGGTCAGTTGAGAGAGGATTGATTCTGGTTTACTGATTGCACCCACAAACTTAACTCTTTACTATTATTTGAGTAGTTTGAATCACGATTGGTCCATACACAAAGAGACAGTTGAATACAGAATGAAAAAACTACATCGATTATTTATCTTATTGTTGGGTTTCACGCTACCATTATCCGTACACGCTGAAGAAACACGTTATGTTTCTGATGAATTATCAGCCTACATTCGTAGCGGCCCAAGCATTCAAAACCGTATCATTGGCTCACTGAGTTCCGGTGAAGAAGTCATCCTGCTCAGCTCAAAATCAGAAAATGGTTTCTTTCAGGTAAAAGACCACAAAGGACGTACAAGCTGGATCCTCGCAAGTGAACTCAGTGCCATTCCAAGCCTGCGTGAACGCCTGCCAGCTATGGATCAAAAAATCAAAACGCTGACCGAGAATTTGGCAAATATTGATGATACGTGGAATAAACGCACCGCTGAGTTACAAAACAAGGTAGCGACCAGCGATAAGATCATCAATGATCTGAAAAAAGAAAATGCACAGCTCCAGAGTAAATTAACCATCGCTGAGAAAAAGGTAGAAGCCGCTAATTTACAACTGGATGATAAACAAAGAGAAATTATCTTACAGTGGTTTACCTATGGCGGTGGCGTGGCTGGAATCGGCCTGATTTTGGGATTGGTATTGCCGCACATTATTCCACGCCGCAAAAAGAAAGATCGCTGGATGAGCTGATTTAAGGAAGCAAGAGTGAAAGTCTATTTGGTTGGCGGCGCCGTTCGCGATCAATTATTGGGGCTGCCCGTTACTGAAAGGGACTGGGTGATCGTCGGCGGGAATCCAGAGACACTTCTATCAAAAGGATATCAACAGGTTGGGAAAGATTTCCCCGTCTTCCTGCACCCTAAAACCTATGAAGAGTATGCACTGGCACGTACAGAAAGAAAATCTGGTCAGGGGTATACCGGTTTTACCTGTTATGCTGCTCCCGATGTGACACTGGAAGAAGATCTGCTGCGCCGTGATTTAACAATTAACGCCATGGCCCAAACACCTGAAGGCGAATTGTTTGATCCTTATCATGGTGCCGATGATCTCAAAAATCGCACTTTGCGGCATGTTTCCGCCGCGTTTTCAGAAGATCCCTTGCGTGTACTGCGCTTGGCCCGTTTTGCCGCCCGCTTTGCCCATTTAGGCTTTGCCATTGCACCGGAAACCCAATCACTGATTGCAGAGATGGTCGCAAGCGGTGAGTTATCATCATTAACCGCGGAACGAGTTTGGCGGGAAACTGAAAAAGCACTCGCCACACAATCACCACAGGTCTATTTTCAAGTGCTACGCGATTGCGGCGCATTGGCTGTTCTTTTTCCTGAAGTTGATAATTTGTTTGGCATTCTTCTGCCATTACGGGACGAACAACAGGAAAAAACGCATCTCAGGCTTGATGCCGGGCTTCACTCACTGCAAGTTTTGCACATATCTACCCAATTGAGCGAAGAGGCAGATATTCGTTTCGCCTCACTATGCAGCCATATCGGCATCATGTCAGTGAAGCAAATGTGCGAACGGCTGCGTATTCCCAACTCAGTACGCGACTTAGCCACAATTGTGGCGCAATACCACAGTTGGGTACATACCGCAGAGCAATTATCTCCCGAAACCCTATTAGCCTTGTTTAATGCTGTGGATGCCTGGCGTAAGCCACAACGAATCGAACAATTAATTATCTGTAGTGAAGCAGATTACCGTGGCTATACCGGCTCGGAAACGGCATCCTATCCACAAGGCAATTATTTACGCAAAGTGTTTACCCTTGCCAGCCAAGTCAGCGTCCAAGAAGTGATTGCCCGTGGATTTCAAGGCGCGGAAATTCGCACAGAATTAGAACGTCAGCGACGCTTCGCCATTGAAAACTGGAAACAGCATTCAATCGGTTAGTTGCCGATAATAAATAAAAAAGCGTTCCGATAATTCATTAAATTGGGACGCTTTTTTAATATGAGCGACTAAGTAACCAGCTAATTAACCTGCACTCCGCTCAATGACCACACCGACACTTTTTGCCTGTGCAACCGCTCCCGGTTTACTGACTTTGATCCTTACCCAAGGTGAATGAAATTGAGTCAATAAAATGTCCGCGACTTCTTCCGCCACCCGCTCGACCAAGGCAAAACGTTGGTTTTCCACATGGTTAATCACGGCTTGGCTTACCTTGGCATAATCCAGACAGTGCTCAACATTATCACTGGAAGAGGCTCGTTTGTTATCCCATCCCATTTCGATATCGAACACTAATTTCTGCTTAATTGTTTGTTCCCAGTCATAAACACCGATCGTGGTAGTCACTGTTAATTCTTCAATAAATACGATATCCATCACGCCCTTTTCCCCGTTTTTCGGTTCGCCAGATACCACTTCCGACGAAATATGCGTATTATCCACTGTTAGACTTAAGAAAACGACCCTTATCATTGGAGATATCTTATGAGTGCAATCGCGCTTGGCATGATCATCTTCGCGTACTTATGTGGCTCTATATCCAGCGCGATATTGATTTGCCGTTTGGCAAGGCTTCCAGATCCTCGTCAGCATGGTTCAGGCAATCCCGGGGCAACGAATGTACTGCGCATCGGCGGTAAATGGGCCGCATTAGCCGTGCTGATTTGTGACGTCCTCAAAGGGATGGTTCCTGTTTGGCTGGCGTACAAACTGAATATTCCCCCATTTTATTTAGGTGTTATCGCCATTGCCGCCTGTCTGGGACATATTTATCCCATTTTCTTCCATTTCAAAGGGGGAAAAGGCGTAGCAACCGCTTTCGGGGCCATTGCCGCCATTGGTTGGGATCTCATGGGATTAATCGCCGGCACATGGCTGCTGACAGTGCTGTTAAGTGGCTATTCTTCATTAGGTGCCATCATCGGGGCATTAATCGCCCCTTTCTACGTCTGGTGGTTCAAACCTGAATTCACATTTCCCGTCGCCATGCTGTCATGTCTGGTGCTGGTTCGTCACCATGATAATATCCAGCGACTTTGGCGAGGGCAGGAAAGTCGCATCTGGCAGAAGTTGAAAAAGAAAAAAGAAATGACGGATAAAGAGAAAATTCAAGCTGCCAAAGAGCGGGAGCAACAAGACGATTGATGTGGATGGCCTCAACAAGGGTAATAAGACATTTAAAAAGCTGAGCGCCAAATGACGTTCAGCCCATATCAAACTGCGTGTTTTTTATCATTTTTGCAGAGCAGGAAGATCCGCCAATGGCCAGCGTGCTTTCACCGTTACGCCCAATTCACCCGCAGTTCCGCCTTGCAGACGGATCATGCCAGCCAATGCGATCATTGCGCCATTATCAGTACAGAATTCAGGACGGGCATAGAAAACTTCCCCACCCAACTTTTCCATTAATTCCTGCATCTTGGTACGCAATGTCCGGTTTGCACTCACCCCGCCCGCCATCACCAGACGTTTAAATCCCGTCTGTTCCAGCGCGCGCTTGCATTTAATCGCCAGCGTATCCACAACCGCGTCTTCAAATGCACGGGCAATATCCGCTTTGGTCTGTTCATCCTCAACCGTATCATGGCCATGAATATTATTGCGGATTGTATTGGCAGCGAATGTTTTCAGACCGGAGAAGCTAAAATCCAATCCCGGACGATCCGTCATTGGACGCGGGAAGACAAAACGTCCTGCTTTGCCCTGTTGCGCCATACGGGAAAGTACGGGGCCGCCCGGATAATCTAACCCGAGCAATTTTGCCGTCTTATCGAAGGCTTCACCGGCTGCATCATCAATGGATTCCCCCAACAGTTTGTACTCACCAATACCCGTGACACTGATAAGCTGGGTATGGCCGCCAGAAACCAGCAAGGCGACAAAAGGGAACTCTGGGCTATTTTCTTCCAGCATCGGTGCCAATAAATGGCCTTCCATATGATGCACCGGAATAGCAGGCACATCCCACGCAAACGCCAGTGAACGTCCAATGGTTGCCCCAACCAGCAATGCGCCAACCAAACCTGGCCCGGCAGTGTAAGCAACAGCATCAATATCTTTATTTGTCAGGCCCGCTTCCTGCAAAGCCGCCTGAATCAAGGGAACCGTTTTACGAATGTGGTCACGGGACGCCAATTCAGGCACAACACCGCCATAATCAGCATGCAGCTTGACCTGACTGTACAATTGATTCGCTAGCAGACCGGCTTTGTCATCATAAATTGCGATTCCGGTTTCATCGCAGGACGTTTCTATACCTAAAACTCGCATTGCACTATTCGTCTCGTTTCGTCTCGTCACTATACATTCGTATTCCTCTGAACGGGCGTCAGTGTAACACTATCTGCGTAACACTATCCATGAACCATTACATGCTGGCTATTTTTCCTGTTTAGTCTATAATCAGTACCCTACTTGAATATCCTGTGTGGTTAATGTTAATAACGCCGACATCAGATTGCTTGTTTTACATACAAAAAAGCATCCTGTAACCCGTAGCGTTATAGGTTTCAATTTTCCTCGGCACTTTACAAAGCCGTGTTCATTGAAGTAAAATTCCGCACCATTTTAGAGACGGCTGGCACTATCACGCCAGCGACAAACCCGATTTCCATTGAGGTGAGAGGCACATGCCAGTAATTAAAGTACGTGAAAACGAGCCATTTGACGTAGCACTGCGTCGCTTTAAGCGTTCTTGCGAGAAAGCAGGCGTATTAGCAGAAGTTCGTCGTCGTGAATTCTATGAAAAACCAACGACTGAGCGCAAACGCGCTAAAGCTTCTGCTGTTAAGCGTCATGCTAAGAAGCTGGCTCGTGAAAACGCACGCCGCACTCGTTTGTACTAATCCTTGCGGTCAATCCGCTTAGTGGTTGTATTAACAAACTACTGCTGTTAAAGGCCGTGCTTTCCAACAGGAAGCGCGGCTTATTCTCGTTCATCAACAGGCGTAAAAGGGCTTATGGCTGGACGAATTCCACGCGCATTTATCAATGACTTATTAGCAAGAACCGATATCATTGATTTGATCGATGTAAGGGTGCCTCTCAAAAAGAAAGGCAAGAATCATCAGGCGTGCTGTCCTTTCCATAACGAAAAAACCCCTTCATTCACCGTTAATGGCGATAAACAGTTTTACCATTGCTTCGGTTGTGGTGCACATGGCAATGCCATTGATTTTCTGATGAATTATGACAGGTTAGATTTTGTCGAATCCATCGAAGAACTGGCTGCGATGCACGGGCTGGAAGTGCCCTACGAAGCAGGCTCTGGCGGTGGTCATATTGAACGCCACCAAAGACAAAATCTTTATCAACTGATGGATAAGCTCAACGGCTTCTATCAGCATTCACTGACCACCCCCGGCGCTCAGTCAGCCCGGCAATATCTGGCTCAACGCGGTCTTAGTGAAGAGATAACCCACCGCTTTGCCATTGGCTTTGCACCGGCTGGGTGGGACAATGCGCTAAAACGCTTTGCCCATAATGTGGAAGATCGCAAACAGCTAAACGACGCGGGAATGCTGGTCACTAACGACAATGGCCGTACTTATGATCGTTTCCGCGAACGTGTGATGTTCCCAATTCGCGATCGTCGTGGTCGTGTCATTGCATTCGGTGGCCGAGTGCTGGGAGATGCACTTCCTAAATACCTGAACTCACCGGAAACAGAAATATTTCATAAAGGCCGCCAATTATATGGTCTTTATGAAGCGCAACAGAGCCATAACACGCTTTCAAAGCTATTGGTGGTTGAAGGTTATATGGATGTTGTCGCGTTAGCCCAATTTGGCATTGACTATGCCGTAGCTTCGTTGGGAACATCTACGACAGCCGAACACATTCAGTTACTTTTCCGCACAACGGATAATGTTATCTGTTGTTACGATGGCGACCGAGCTGGCCGCGATGCCGCATGGCGTGCACTGGAAACAGCGTTACCCTATCTGAATGATGGTCGGCAGTTACGTTTTATGTTCTTGCCAGATGGCGAAGATCCAGATTCACTGGTTCGCAAAGAAGGACGAGCGACGTTCGAACAAAGAATACAGAAAGCATTAACCTTATCTGAATTCTTGTTTGAATCACTATTACCCCAGGTAGATTTGAGTACCCCAGAAGGTGCGACCAAACTCAGTTCGCTTGCTATGCCTCTGATTAGTCAAATTCCTGGGGAAACACTGCGGCTCTACCTGCTCCAGGAAATTGGAAAACTGCTTGGCATACCTGATACAACACAATTGGAACGATCTTTGGCAAAACTTGTCAAAAAAGATACCAATACATATCAGGCGCTAAAACTGAAACCAACAACAATGCGTATTCTTATCGCATTGCTGGTGCAGAATCCGCATTTAGCGACATTAGTTCCTTCATTACAGGGAATGTTTTCTGCTCAGATAGCGGGGTTACCGTTATTTATAGAGCTTGTCGACACGTGCCTTGCTCAACCAGGTTTAACAACCGGGCAACTTTTGGAGCAGTATCGCGATAATAAATATGCAGCACAGCTTGAAAAACTCGCTGCATGGAACGATATACAGATAGAAGAAATTGCTGAGAAAACTTTCAGCGATGCGCTGAACCATCTTTTCGCGTCAGCCCTTGATGAGCGTTTTAACTTTCTGATGGCCAAAGAGAGGACAGAAGGACTGACACCAGAAGAACGTAAAGAAGTCTGCTTAATTACGGAATCTGGGGCGAGGAAATAAGAAACTGTCTCAACCAGCTATATTATATGAAGACTATATTACTTGGCTGACTTACTCAATACGTTTATGTTCGTAACATCACTGGATGAAAATATGCCTTTGAAAAACATAAATTTTTGAAAATATATTTTTTTAAAGAAATATAGCTTGATGAAACAGGTTCTATACCAAGTGTAAAATCACTGATACAGAATTCACGGCTTAACTGCCGCATTAGGTAGGGAGACAGCCCTACGATTGTCGCTATTGAGGGCAGCGGCAATACAATGAAAACGCCCCCAAATGTTATTGTTGGCATATTTGTTTCGCCGACCGACACCAACCAATACTCTGAAGTGTGGATACCGTCTTATGGAGCAAAACCCGCAGTCACAGCTAAAGCTACTTGTCACCCGAGGTAAGGAGCAAGGCTATCTGACCTATGCTGAGGTCAATGACCATCTGCCGGAAGATATCGTCGATTCTGATCAGATAGAAGATATCATCCAAATGATCAATGACATGGGCATCCAGGTAATGGAAGAAGCACCTGATGCTGATGATCTCATGTTGGCAGAAAACACAAACGACACCGATGAAGACGCGGCGGAAGCGGCTGCGCAAGTGTTATCCAGTGTCGAGTCAGAAATCGGTCGTACCACCGATCCTGTTCGCATGTACATGCGTGAAATGGGTACGGTGGAGTTACTGACTCGCGAAGGTGAGATTGACATTGCAAAGCGCATTGAAGATGGCATCAACCAAGTGCAGTGTTCCGTTGCCGAATACCCTGAAGCGATTACTTATCTGCTGGAGCAGTACGATCGCGTTGAAGCCGGCGAAAGCCGTCTGTCTGATTTGATCACGGGTTTCGTCGATCCTAATGCAGAAGAAGATCTCGCACCAACAGCGACTCACGTTGGCTCAGAACTTCCTCAGGAAGAGCTTGACGACGATGATGACGATGACGATGAAGAGCGCGATGATGATACTGACAGCGAAGATGATAACAGCATTGATCCAGAACTGGCGCGCCAGAAGTTTCTGGAACTACGTGAACAATATGAACTGACCCGTCAGTCAATCAAGAACCACGGGCGCAGTCATCCAAGTACCGCAGCAGAAATATTGACCTTATCTGAGGTATTCAAACAGTTCCGTCTGGTACCGAAACAGTTTGATTATCTGGTCAACAACATGCGTTCCATGATGGATCGTGTTCGTCTTCAAGAACGTCAAATCATGAAGATGTGTGTTGAACAGTGCAAAATGCCGAAGAAAAACTTCATCACGCTGTTCTCTGGCAATGAAACCACTGACACATGGTTCACCGCTGCAAAAGCAATGAACAAACCATGGTCTGATAAATTGCTGGAAGTTGAAGAAGAAATCATGCGTAGCCTGCAAAAGTTACGCCAAATCGAAGAAGAAACCGGCCTGACCATTGAGCAGGTCAAAGATATCAACCGTCGTATGTCAATCGGTGAAGCGAAAGCCCGCCGTGCGAAAAAAGAGATGGTTGAAGCTAACTTGCGTCTGGTTATTTCGATTGCGAAGAAATATACCAACCGCGGTCTGCAATTCCTCGATTTGATTCAGGAAGGTAATATCGGCCTGATGAAAGCAGTTGATAAATTTGAATACCGTCGTGGTTACAAATTCTCAACTTACGCTACATGGTGGATCCGTCAGGCAATCACGCGTTCTATCGCTGATCAGGCGCGTACCATCCGTATCCCGGTACATATGATTGAGACCATCAACAAACTCAATCGTATTTCCCGCCAGATGTTGCAGGAAATGGGTCGTGAGCCTTCACCAGAAGAGCTGGCAGAACGTATGTTGATGCCTGAAGACAAGATCCGCAAGGTACTGAAAATTGCCAAAGAGCCAATCTCCATGGAAACACCTGTAGGTGATGATGAAGATTCACATCTGGGCGATTTTATCGAGGATACTACCCTCGAACTGCCGCTGGATTCTGCCACTTCAGAAAGCCTGCGTTCTGCAACTCACGATGTGCTGGCTGGCCTGACTGCACGTGAAGCGAAAGTTCTGCGTATGCGTTTTGGTATTGATATGAACACTGACCATACACTGGAAGAAGTGGGTAAACAATTTGATGTAACCCGCGAACGTATTCGTCAGATCGAAGCCAAAGCATTGCGCAAACTGCGCCATCCAAGCCGTTCTGAAGTACTGCGCAGCTTCCTTGATGACTAATCAACGAATTTGCTGATCAATCTGAAAAGCGTCTGTTCCGGCAGACGCTTTTTTATTATTCACGGATAAATCCCTGATACTCAAATAATGGCTTAAACCCGACGCGTCGATACAATCCATTACCATCACGAGAAGCCTCTAAATAGCACTCAGTCGCGTCTTGCTGTTTGGCTTCGTGCAAAACCTGATTAATCAAGACAGAAGCATATCTCCTGCCCTGCATTTCCACCACTGTGCCGATATCATCAAAACGAGCAATATTGCCTTGTCTTGATAAGGTTAAAGCGCATACCGGTTGCCCTTCAACATATAACACATAATGTTGTAGATCTTTTCCTGCCTCTAATGCCGCCTGATGGCATTTTCGATATTGCCCAGAGGTAGGCTTTTCTGTCTCAAATGCGTTTTCTATCGGAGTTGCCCAATCATCCAAGCAATGGTCAACACGCCTGATTTCATATTCCATCGCTGATACATCACTCATCTGCCAACCCATCAAATCAAGCTGCATGGCTGTAGTGACACTATCAGGATCGGGGACAAATCCTGCCTGCTGGATAACCGCCAGAATTTGACTATCTGGATCGATGGCAGCAATCATGAAAGGCACGCTAACGTGTTCATCCAGCAGCCGAATAGCTGTTTTAAGCTCTTCTGCTATTTTGACAGAGCTACCTGTTACCAATAGCAAATTTAACGCAGAGGTTTCAACACCGGTCACATAAACCCGAACTTCTTTGCTGATATGTTGATACATTTGGCTGATAGATGAGAAAAAGTGATCTTCTATTTGATGATAGGCCAAGATAGCCGCAGATAAAGGGAATGTTTTCATATTAATTTACAAGGGTATTTTTCGTTGGCTAAAGTCTAATCAAAGGACGAAAAATAATCAGAAAGACTTATTAAAAAAGCAATCAACATCACTAAGAATAATTTTAAACCACGTCCAGTGACGGTAAACATGTTAAAAAATACTAATTATTGTATATAAAACACGCATATGAATTTTGGGGACTAGACCTAATACCAAAGTGTGCCGTATAATCGCTTCACTTCAACGGCCCCTTAGCTCAGTGGTTAGAGCAGGCGACTCATAATCGCTTGGTCGCTGGTTCAAGTCCAGCAGGGGCCACCAGATTTATCAAGGGGTTGCATCAAAAGTGCAACCCCTTAGTTTTTTCTAGGATACCCATAGGATACCTTCTGGCAGTAGCGTGAGGTATAACCGATTAACATTGCTACGGTAATGAACCGTTGTCGTATTTTCCTCTGTGATATTTATCACATTCCTTGAACATTATAGAATTTAGCTTTCTGCTTCCCTAATCACCACTTGAAAAACAAAAAAGCCATGAGTGCTAAAAATGGTTAAGTCTGGATACCATTTCAGTTTCAAGGCTTCGTATCAAAATTTATTATTCACAGAATAAATAACAAGCTGACGGATAATTATTCCTATGGTTTATTGCGAGCATGACGCTCAACAAGCTGACCGTCCATATCAAAATAGCGGCTAGGCCAGATCTCAGAGGGATGTATATTGAGGTAATTAGCGATAATCCACTCACCTTTTGGCCAAGGCCGACTGAGAGTATTTGCTAATGTAGATGAACTGAGTCCGGCTTCACGGGAGACAGCCGCTAAGGTTGTACCACGCTTACGTAATGCAGCAATAATGTCAGCTTGATGCCAATCATTTTTAACGTTATTCATTCCTGCTACCCCTTCCATTAATTGAGAAAATTGATGGTGGCGATTCAAGCAAGGTCATCACAACTGGGAGCTACCTTCCAGCGAGGCCGAAGCCTCCCTTACCTGAACCGCCATTGAAAGGGCGATAGCAGACACACTGGTAGAAACTTCCTACCAGTGGATAGCTCTTTACAAGGGTGATGATCCTTGACCATTGGATTTTGCCAATGGCAGAGCCACTTTAACCGATTGTTTTATCTGACTCAATAAGCGAACTCGTATAAACGCTTAACTTTTTGCGTTATGTGCCATTGATAATGGTGCTACCACTACCTCTCACCTCCGTTCAAAGTGATTTTCGAGCCGTAATAGAATTAAATGCTACGGTAAGATACTATCTTCTCTTGCATGTATTCAGTGAAAGATATGATTTCAGGATACACAAAATCTTTCGAAAAGCCGTATAGCTCCAGCTCTTTTCTTATAGGCTCTATACTTTCTTCAGGTATGATTATTTTTAATAATCCAGTATTTTTGTTAATATTATCTAATGATTTATCATCGATAGTAGTTATAGTATTATCATTATTAAATACGTCAGATGGATAAACCTCATCTTTTATATTATTACAAAACATTAACGCTCCTTGTTGGTTTTTTATCCTCTGATTAATTGGTAATGGTTCGATGATAGTATTATAATTATTGAAAATATCTATAGCAGCAGACGATCTTGAATAATTATCATCTGAAACACTGACAAATAATTTAGGAAAATCATAAGTACTTTCATCGAATTCATCAGTATATTTTTCAGGTAATTTATTTATAATATCAATTAGATGAACTTCTGAATTTAGTCTTACAGGATTGGCATTCTTGAAATATTTAAAATCAACCATAAGCTCATTAATAAGCATCGCAAGATCATATTTAATTGAAGATTTTTCTTTGTATGTTACTTGATCACTCCTTTGAGAAACATAAAAATCACGATGCTTCATAAAAAACCGTCCACAAAGCCCGTGTATTTTTTTATGGAATTTTTTCTCTTCTTCAATTTCTTTAAAAAAACGATCGCTAGAACACACGGCCAGTGGGTTGGATTGTTCATTCCAGATCATAAACACCGCAGCATTTATTATCTCAGATTCATCTTCAATCTTGTCATCTTGGCATTCATTTTCTTTATGTTTACTTTTAAGTTTTTCATACTCCTTTTTAATCTCTTCATATTTTTTTTTAATTTCGTCATCCTTCTTTTTTTCAACTGCGAAATACAATGCAATTAAAGGGCTATTAGTCCAATCAATAACTCGGGTTGATAGTCCATAATGCTGAGCAGTTACATGAAGATCAATATCATTCATCCTATAACCGTTAATAATATTTACATCAGGATAGACTATATGCTTTTCCTTAAATTTTGAGTATAATTCATGTGCCAATTCATATTTTGAAATATCATGGTCTTGATAACTTTCAGTAATTAAATTATACTTTTTAACATAATAATGTTTTAGTTTTGAATCAGAATACTTTAATAATCTACTTAAACTCGAATTAATACCATATTCTGAATTTCTTTGTCCACGGTAAAAAACACGTTTTTCATTAGGAGAAAATTTCTTAACAACACGAAGAAAATCTCCTACACATGTAATTCCTAATTTATTACTCAATTTATTCCCCTATTAAAAATCCCTAGTTCTATATATTTATTACATCAATAAGTAGCTCTTATAGGAGGAAAATATATCATCAGACATTGGCCTTTCAAACACTCATGAAGAAATAAAATTAATGCATTGACTAAATTCCGTTAAAATTATCCAATCGCTGCTTCTGTTCTTCACTCAAGCCAAACGCAAACTCTTCATGCTCTGCCTGCCATGTGCCAAAACTCATCAAAAACGCAATAGCCGGATCGATTTTATTCGCAGACTTCTTCTTATTCGGTTTGATATTGGCGTTCGCATCGGTTTCCATCACCACATTGGACATTGCCCACGCGAGAACCGGATCGCCGTTGTGACGAATGATTTTGCGATTCACGAACACTTCGGCAGATTTAGCCACCGGACTAAACCGCATATAGGTTTGCGGGAACGGCTCCACATCCAGCCCTGCACCCTGTAGCTGGGTGCGTAAGTGGGTGGCGTTCCATGTATCAAAGCCGACCAGTTTGATATCAAAGTGCTGGCTGTCGTTGAGAATGTCATCACGGATACGGTCATAATCAATGCAGTCGCCCGTTGTAGTGCGTATCCAGCCCATTTGTGCCCACTGACGATAAACCGCCCGGTTCTTGTTGGCGGGATTCTGTAGCTGGGCTTCGGGCAGGTAATGGCGGGTCAGTAATAACAGTTCATTGTCCACGGGAAAGGTGTAGCAAATGCTGGTGATATCGCCGGTTGAAGATAAATCGAGTCCGGCGTAACACTCCAGCCCTTTAAGGTCGTTTTCATCGTATTCTGTCTGGCAGGCTTGCCAAGCCCCGTCCCCCATCCACGGCGTTTCGCCCTGGCACCAGATATTAAAGCGTTTGGTGAGCATTTCCGTCCATTGTGAGGGAATGCCCCGCGCTTTCTGGATAGTGTCATGCAACGCGGCACTGTCCACGGACACATTCAGGTTGGGATTAGCCTTTATCCAAAGGGCTTCATCATCAATCTCGTGCTCGTCGTCCAGTTCGTAGATCAGGGCAAGCAGGGAGTCATTTTGCTCTTCCCCGTCCAGTATCTGGCAGCAATAATCATAGTGCTGTTTACAGGCGGAGATCACGTTGCTGCCCGCTGTGGTAATGGCAAACAGCATGCCTTCGGAACGTGCCCCCATGCCCAGTTCAAGAGCAGAGTACACGGCATTATCCGGGTGTAAATGGTACTCATCGACAATCGCCAGACTGGGGTTAGTCCCCTCAATCGTGGCGGCTTTGGCGGCCAGTGGCTTTAACAGGCTGTTACTCTTTGGATAGGTCACTTTGTGTTGCTGGATAGCGACCCGCTTTTTGAGTGGCTTGGAAAGCAGACACATCTGACGGGCATCATCAAATACAATACGCGCCTGATCACGGCTCACGGCGGCGGTGTAGATATCCTGCTGCCCGTTCTCCATCACAAGGAACCAGTTCGCCAGTATCGCGGCCACGGTGGACTTGGCATTTTTGCGTGGCACCTGAATGTAGGCACTGCGGTATTTTCGGCGTCCGGTCGCTTTGACTTTGAAGCCGAACAGGTTGGCAAAGGCAAATTGCTGCCACGGTTCCAAGACGATAGGTTTGCCGCGTAAATGACCTTTGACGTGCGGACAGTGACGAGAGAACGCCACAAAACGCCCGACAACCTCCGAATCAAACGTATAAAGCGGGTTATTCAGGTCGTTATAGTAGCGTTTCACCGCCTGTTTTACCCGTTTACAGGCCGGAATTCTGCTGTTTTCGATATCAAAAGCGTATTGCTCCCAAGCATTCATAGTCGGTCTAACTCGTCCTCTTCCTCAATCTCCACTGGATTTTTACGCCGTGATACGGGATCAAAACCCAGCAGCGAGGACATTTTTATCATGATTTTTTCTGCGTCAGCTTTGGCGCTCAGTGAGGGGTTGCGGCTTTCGCTTCCTTGGCTGTTAACAATACTAAAGCCCCTGATATTAAGGTCTGCCACCGCTTTTCGGTAAATGGCGTAATTGACGCAGTACAGTTCTAAATTGTTCCAGTCGGCGGCGGTCAGATCTTCCCGTTCGCTTAAGGTTTTTGCCTTGGCTTTCCACTGGCTGGCGGCAATCTCATTCAGATACGTCGGGGGTTTGGGTGCTCTTGCCATAATTTTTTGTTTTCCTTGTGATTTTATTTTCAAAAAAAGTGCCGTGCGTAAAAATTGGAGGAGGCGGCGGTTCCGCTGAGGGGGGCATTTGTCATTTTTGATACCCCCACCCCTCTATTTCATTGGGTTATTATTCCGCAACTCACCAACCTTGCCGCTTCTGCTTCTTGCTTCCGATACTCACCGTTCTTGCGCTTCTGTTTGGTGATCGGGTCTGTCTGTACGGTCTTACGGTTATGGCAGGCGTGGCATAAAGATTGATGGTTGGATTCAGGCCAGAACAACACATCACTATCACCCTCTATCGGGATAATGTGATCGACGATGGTGGCAGGTGTGTAACTGTTCTGCTTAAGGCAATGGACGCATAAGGGATTCGCCTTGAGATACATCATCCTGTATTTACCCCATTGATTACTATAACCACGCTGGGTACGTGTGCCGCGTTGCTTGTCCTGCTGTCGGCTGGTTTCTCGTCTGTGCTGCTCACAGCGTCCTGACTTCACCCGCTGGTTACAGCCCGGATAATTACAGCGTCTTAACGGTTGCCACGGCATCAATACACTCCCACATCACGATAAACAGACCACAATGATTTAATGGTGAACGGGATTTCTTTCAGTTCCTTATCAGCCACCATTGTCCGGTTCTCATACAGCAAGCCGATATAGAGTAAACAGCCCACCTTAATGGCGGGTGTAAAGGTCAAGCCTGCATCAAACCGCTTGCCAATATGTTGCTGGCAGACTTCCAATGCCGCATCAGCATAACCTTGAAGCAGGGCATCCTCTAAATCATTGCCCTCATCTATCCGGCAATGCTGCTTGATTTCACTCAGGGGGATTTCAATATCAGGCATATTTCACGCCTCCCTTGCAAAGTAGCTCTAGGTGAGTCCGTTTCGGATCGGGGATAACGGCAACGATGGCAAAAGCCTGACTGTGGGGACTATCACCCTGATAGATAATCCGGTGTGTGGTGGTGATATCGTTCCGGTAGCGCAACCAGATACGTACTGTGGCTTCGGAAAGCATCCGTCCGGAGGCCACCAGTTCCCGACCGCTGATAAATCTCACTTCTGCCCAGACGGTGGCAACGTCCACCCAATGCTTAACCATCGTGCCGTATTCACCACGGGTCGGTTCATTCTTTTGAATCATCACCCGATGCCGTAATCTGCCCGCTTTCATTCCTTGCCCTCCGGTTGTTGCTTGATTTCCACTGTTTGCTTCCATGCCTGACTGAATTCATCACCGCCCTCACGGGGGGATAATCCCTCCCGTTCACGGGCTTCATTCGGGCACATCACACCGGATTTAATCGCCGTCTCATAACTCTGGAAGCGTTCTTTCGGATTGGCACGCAGCAGGTCAGCAGTGTCGAACTCCACTTGGTAACGAATGCCCCGTTTTGGGGACGCCAGCAGCAAGGCGGATTTGATTTGTTGCTCAAAGTTAGCCAGCCACGGGCGCATGGTGATGGTCAGAAAAGCACGGGATGCTTCACTAAAATTGCTGTAAGTGCTGTTCGAATATTCTTGCAGGAAGATCGGGCTGACGTTGAACATGCGGGCGATATCGTCAATCGTGAAACGACGGGAAGCCAGCCATTCCGCATCCTGATTGCTCATCCCTAATTGCTGGTAGTCCATTCCACCTTCAAGAATGGGCGTTTTCCCCGCATTGCGGGCGCCCTTGTAACGTTCGAGGGCTTCCAGTGCCTTATTGCCCTTGACCCCATCCAGCCAGTCAGTGGATTTAATCACCCCGGCGGCCATCATGCCGTCTTTCATGATGCTGGCACCGTGGCGCTGTTGTGCCAGCCCCAAGCCCAAGGTTTCACGGCAAATGGTGACAGGTGAGCGCCCCAGAAAGCCGTCTTCGGTGGCATAACGCAGATGCAACACTTCTTCCTGTAGGTAGGTTTTCACCTTGCCGCTATACGGTTCTGTGATGGTGTAGGCGAAGCGGTGATCGGATAAGCGTTGTGCTACCACCGCTGACGGCGGGTAAGGGTGCAAGGATTGCGGCTGGCCGTCTTTGCCCCAGACAATCACCGCATAGGCATTGCCATTCAGCAAACAATGACGCATCAGGGTGCGCTTGAACTGAAACGGCGTCTGGCAGTCATTCGGGCATTCATTCAGCAAATAATCCACAGGGTGATCACTGAGCCACTCGCGGGATTCTTTGCCGTGCTGGTGCTGTACCCGATAGAGGTAACAAGGCATGGTGGCGACGGCTTCACTGATCACCGTGACCGCATTCATCACCGCAGGCAAGCCCTCCGCCGTGGACGGGGAAACATGTTCACCGGATTTGGTGTTAGCCATGCCCGCCAGAGAAAGAAACTCATCCATCGTCATGCTACGGGTTTCAGGCGATTTTCGCTTAAAAGGCCACATGGTTACACCTCGGACAGTTGCAGCCAGTAATGACGCAAATCGGCATCACAAGGTTTGGCGGCATTCAGGGAACGTTTGGCAATCTCTACGTTGCTTGTCGGATAGGCCGGAATACTGGTCAGGCTAATTTCTCGTAGCTCTGCCTCTAAGACGGTTCTGATATAGGGTGTTTGACCCGTATCCCACTGATCTTTAATGGCACGAAAACCAAAGGACATGCCTTGTATATCACCACGCTCAACCAGTGTCAGTACATCACGCCCCAATTGCGTATCAGGCGGGGTTAACTCGAAGCGTAATCCAATGGCATCTTCGGCAAGCTGCAATGTGCCCGATGTAGTGCGGCCTAACAGGTTCGTGTGATCGTGTTCATAAAGCGCCCTGACATCCGTATTCGCCGTTAAACTGGCGCTAAAGGCATTGGCGGCGAACTGCTCCACAAACTCATCCCACAAGACTTGTGATCGGCTGTTCCACTTAATCACATAACCCGTGAGCTTTTTATCACTGGCAGAAAGTGATGCCGTTCTTAATTCAATATCATTCATTTGAGAGACTCCAAGACAAAAAAGGGGCGCTGTGCCCCTCTTGCTTATTTACTGGCTGCTTTCACTTCCAGCACTTTGATGGCGTTGGAGTCCACCAGACCGCCGCCCAAGTATTTATCGGTGTGTACCTTATAAAATCCCGGTTCGGTAATATTGTCGGGACGGGTACGGGTGCCTGTTTGATGGTCAACAATGAAGTAACCGCGTTTGAAGTCACCCAGACCAATCACCCCCTCCGGCATAAATTCGAGGTAATGAACCGGCAAGCCCAATAACATATCAGGGTCACCCGCCTGTAAACGCTCGCGCCAGATATAATCGCCGTTACCGTTTTTCAGCTTCTGCACCTTCGCGGCGGTCGTGGAGTTCATCACCCACACGGCGTTCTTGCGGTATTTGTTCCTGAGCAGGAATTTCAGGTCAATCAGGCTATCGGCCTCAAGGGTGCTGACTTCCAGCTTTTGCAGCGTGCCGAAAGCACGTACCTTGTCGGCTTGGGGATCACGGGGATAAGACAGGAAGCCCCTGGCTTTTTTGCTGCCATCTCCACTCACAAGGTCGGTTTCTTCGGTATCGACAAACGTATCTGCAATCTCGGTGGTCAGCCAGCCCAAGATATCCACATCGCTAAAGTCGATAATCTCTTGGGTGGTTTTAGGGTAAGCGTAAATCGGGAACAGCTTAATGCTAACTTCTTCCATCTTCGGTGTCGTCGTTTCACTGCGTGCCTTGCCTTCTTCCCCGTGGGTGACGGCTGCACCACCGACCGAAACAAGCTGTTTATACTCATTGCTGCGAGTGGTTTTAATCGTACAGATCCGACGCATGACCGACTCATCAGCCAGTTGCTGCATGATCTGCTTGTTCAGTTCCGGGATAACGGTATAGCCACCGTCTGACGGGACACTTGTAGACAAGGTGCGGGTTTCCCCGGTCAGAACATAGTGGCGCAGTTCGTCATTGCTGAGTGGTTCACTGGTTGGCTGGTTCTTCGCCTGATTGCGTTCTTCATCAGACAGCGCTTCATAACGGGCAATTTCGGTATTCAGGGGGTCGGACTGGCTGCGCAGCTCGTCAAACTGTTTGTCTTCATCTTCGGTGAGTGAGCGCTTTTCAGTTTCGGCTTGGGTGAGCAGCGAACGCATTTGATTGGTCAGGTCGGCTTTTTGTTGGCGTAATTCGAGCAGTTTTTTCATGGTGTTTTTATATCGATTTATTTTTGATGGAATATATTTAACAACATGAAAAACAATAAGAAAGTAGATTTACTATGGTGTTCAATCACACAATAATAAAAAAGCCTCTGAAACTCAGAGGCTAAACAGAGATAAACATGAAAACAAAACATTTACAAAAAATTATTTTAATTTATTTACATAGATGACTTCATATCCGTCATTTGTTGGATAGATAAAAGCATCTTTATTAGCGGTTGGAAGGCTAAATGAGGCAGAAAATGCCCCATATGATATTGACGTAAAAGGAGAACTTTTCCAGATATCTCTGTTTTTATTATCATATAAAACAATAAAATATTTGTCTCCCAAAATGACATACTTCCACATTGCATATGGAGATATTGGCAACTTCTTATATACCACTGCAGTATATTGACCATCTTCACCCTTCTCCTCAAAACATTTATTCCAATTACCGAAGAATAATGTTGATGGAAATAACACCCACATTATAAAAATAATGATAAAAAATAAAACCAGCCATGGTTTTCTAAAAAAGTATTTACATTTATTTTTCATAGGTGAATAATTTTATGTTGTGGTAACGGGCTCAGCCATAAAATATCAGAAAAAACAATAAAATCACCACCTTCATTATGTTTTTTCTGCCATTTTCTAAAACCATCATTAATTACAGGAACATACCCATTATATTTAATCCATAAAGCCAGCCAACTTCCAGTCGCATAAAGAGCGGCATAATCAACGGAACCAATTTTATCTAATATACCATTTTTACTCCAAATGCCTAAAGGTTCATTAGCGCCAACAAAATCATAGGTATCTTTTAAATACATGCCAATCTGTTCGGTGACAAAAACATCTTTACTGTTTAATTTATCCACATATCCCTTAACGGCCACCTTCATATTGGAATTACCCATAGCCCCATACCAATCATCAACCGTATCCAACTTAGAACCAAATTGCCTAACATTGACTACTGAAAACGTGTCTATTTCCCGTATATCATTTTCATATCCTAATTCTTTTTTTCCACCTTCTTTCTCTAGCTGTTCTTTTAATTGCACGATACCCGCATTACTTGCCCATCCATTAATTAATACAGACATCACGTCTTGAGGTTGTTTATATTTCATTGCCCATTCCATTTTTATGATGGAATCATTAACCAGTTCATTTGGTATATCTATTGCGCGACCTCGAAAATATTCTGTTTTTATTTTTTCTGTAAAATAATAAGCAGGCTTTGTATTAAACCAATGCCGCATTAATTTCGGTGCCATTTCCCAACCCATTTTTTCCATTGCATTCGGGTTCTGGTTTAAATAGAAGATATCCATTTCAATTTCTGTATTTTTGCCGCCTTTAACGGTTTTGGTTTTAAAAATCGACATTATCAAATCCCTATTTTTGTCTGAAATAAATATTTAACTTCAAGATTTTCTTCTTTTTTGGCGTCAAACTGTTTTGTCATTCCCGATGTTTGACATATCCCTTCAATCAGTCCCTTGTCCGTTTCCACTCCATACGCTATATCTTGGCAAATATTTCCTTGATGTTTCAGAGTGAATTTATGGCTAAATAGAGCAACAATAACTTCTTCAATCAGTGGCTGAATATGATTAAACCCAGACAAAAGCGGCCTTTCCTCTTCACGTCCAACTAATTGCGAAATACTGTAACCCGACGTTCCGGCGGCGAGGTGACTGCATGAAATAGATTTGTAATCCAGCATCACCACTTCATGC
>NZ_NITZ01000069.1 GCF_002632615.1 Xenorhabdus miraniensis | reverse complement strand
TGACACTGAACTCATGCCAACTGAATTGCGCCAGCAACTGGCACAGCACTTGGCCGAGTATATGCTGCCCAGCGCCTTTGTAACGCTGGAAACTTTCCCACTCACACCCAATGGAAAACTCGACCGTAAGGCACTACCCACTCCTGATCAGTCTGCCGTAGCAACCCATGCCTATGAAGCACCTATTGGCGAACTGGAAACAAGACTGGCACAGATTTGGCAGGAACTACTGGGGCTGGAGCGCGTCGGACGTTATGACCATTTCTTTAACCTTGGCGGTCATTCGTTACTCGCTGTCCAATGCGCAACACGCGTACGCCAAGAGTTAGCCTTGGATCTGCCGCTTGCCCAGTTCTTTGCTCAGCCTACTCTTATTGACCTTGCCCGGACGCTTATTGATGCTTCAGTAACTACTCAGACAATTATTCCTGCTGCCAATCGCGATCTGCCACTGCCACTCTCTTTTGCCCAACAGCGATTGTGGTTCCTTGACCAACTCGATCCTGCGGCCAGCCGGGCTTACCATATCCCCGCAGTATTGCAACTTTCTGGTAAGCTTAACCATCAGGCATTCATTTCGGCACTCAATGGCCTTGTTGCTCGCCAAGATAGCCTGCGTACCCACTTTACATTGGTTGACGGTCAGCCCTGCCAGGAAATAGCTTCCCCAGACACTGGTTTTACACTCTCCTACCTGGATCTGCGGCACCTGAGTGAAACAGCCCGTACAAATCGTGTTGCTGAACTCGCCGAATGTGAAGCCCGTACGCCTTTCAATCTGACTCAAGGTCCGTTGATCCGCGGTCAATTACTGCAACTGGCTAATGAAGAGCATGTATTACTGTTTACTCAGCATCATATTATCTCTGATGGCTGGTCCATTGGCATAATGATTCGCGAACTTGCTGCATTTTATCAAGCCGCCCTCAATGATCACGATGTGGATTTACCATCACTGCCTATCCAGTACGCTGACTATGCCGTCTGGCAGCGCAATGAGTTGCAGGAAGGTGTTCTCTCAGAACAGCGGGATTTCTGGTATACCCAGCTACAAGGAGCTCCGGCTCTATTAGAACTGCCCACTGACCGACCACGCCAGTCAACACAGAGCTATGCCGGTAACCAGATACCGATCCATTTGAACGCTGAAATACTCGCTTCCCTCAAAACGTTTAGTCAACGTCAGAACATTACCCTATTTATGGCCCTGCTTTCGGCATGGACTATCGTGCTTGCCCGTCTCAGTGGTCAGGACGATATCGTCGTCGGTACTCCTGTTGCCAACCGCCAGAACAGAGAGACCGAAGAGTTAATTGGCTTCTTTGTCAACACGCTAGCCTTACGTATCGAATCCGGCCAGTGCAATAACGTGGCGGAATTGCTGGCTCAGGTTCGCGAACGCACACTGGCCGCCTATGCTCATCAGACTCTGCATTTCGAACAGGTAGTCGAAGCACTACAGCCTGCCCGTAGCCTGAGTTACAACCCAATATTTCAGGTTATGTTGGTCTTGAACAATACCCCAGCTCAGGAGTTGAAGCTGTCCGGTCTGGAACTCACCCTTGTAGAACAACCGCGGCATAGTACCCAATTTGATCTGACGTTATCACTTACTGAAACTGACGCTGGTTTAGTTGGTGGGCTAGAATATGCAACCGACCTGTTTGATCAGGAAACCGTTGTTCGTATAGCGGGTTACTTTGAGAATATACTAAAGGCAATGGTCGCAGATGTAACGCAGACTATTTCGTCTCTGCCTATGCTGTCCGCTGTAGAACGCCAGCAGGTACTGGTGGATTTTAACGTCCCACAGACCGACTTCCCACAGGAAGCCCTGATCCATGAATTGTTCGAGCAACAGGCTGAACTGACCCCTGATGCTATCGCCGTGGTGTTTGAAGGACAATCCCTCAGCTACGGTGAACTGAACCGCCACGCTAATCGGCTGGCCCATCACCTGCTTGCGCTGGGCGTACAACCCGATGATCGCGTGGCTATCTGCGTTGAACGCAGTCTGGAAATGGTCGTCGGTCTGTTGGGTATTCTTAAGGCCGGCGCGGCCTATCTGCCGCTCGACCCAGCCTATCCGGCTGAACGGCTGGCCTATATGCTGGAGGATGCCA
>NZ_NITZ01000068.1 GCF_002632615.1 Xenorhabdus miraniensis | reverse complement strand
TGACCGTTGTTGCGGTAAGGCTGCCCGTCCGCCTTGCGGTATGCACGCAGATAACGCTGCCAGCTTTCCAGCACCGACAGCGAGACCTGCGGGGCGGTGCGAATAGCCCGTTGTTCGCACCAGTCCACGAACGGCACTAAGTAAGCCTGATAAGACAGCCGGGTCTGCGGGCTTTTGCCCTGTGCCGTCAGGCTGTCCAGCCAGCCGTCCAGTTGCTGGCGTAAGGTCATTACCGTGAAGTTATGGGTGTTTGGCATCAGACAGCTCCTTGTATTTTTTTGCGTTAACGTGAAGCAGTGGCAGTACGGTGTGATTTTATTTTCTTACGTTGCCGGAACAGTGATTTTTCGTTTAGCCCGACTGGCGGGCGGTTAACCCTGTCTGGCTGTGGCTTTAGGGCTATTTTGCTTACCCAGACTTAGCCAAGACTTGGGGCAGACTTGGCATAGACTTGCGTTCGTGCTGCCCAGACTTGCGATAATCATACGGGGACGATCAGGCCGCTTAAGTGAGCACTGTCGCCGTCACCGTCCCAGAGCAGTTCGTATTGCAACAGGTGCCCGCGACTGCCGCCGTGGATCAGCAGATACTCCATGTCACTTAAACGTTGGCAATGCAGCTTAAGCTGGCTGTCGCTCCAGTTCGTGTAAGCCCGGATATCCCGCCGGGTAAAGCGAACTTCCCGTAACGTTTTCTGTTCGCTCGCGGCCCTATCTTGCGCCATCTGTTGGATAAGCAATAACAGCTTGCGGGTCTGCGGCGGCATCTCGTCGAGCGTCCGGCCTAAGATTTCATGGGCGAGCTGGTTCGCCAGCCGGATATCGGCTTGGGTCACTTCGACATATTCCAGCGTTTTCCCGCGATGCTCCGCCGTTTTGATTTCTCGTTGATACTGGTGCAGCAGGGCAATGCTCTGGATTAAGGTCAGGTATTTCATGTGGTCACGGCGGGTACGGGTTTTGTCTGACACAAAGGTCAGTTGTGAGGCATACGGATTGACCACGTTCAGCGGGCGCAATAACCGCTGGGCGTTCTGATGCAGGGCGGTAAGATAGTCCCGCTCATTCTCAGCCAGCAAGCCTTCAAGGGTCTGTTTATGGCGCTGCAACGCATGGATCGCTTCGGTCTGTTCGCGGGATTCATTGACCGTCAGCACCAGACAGCGGTTCAGCAGCTCTTCATCCACATCAATGGCGGTGGTGGTTAACATCAGCATCACCGGGCCTTTCACCGTGTAGCTTTTGGTCACGAGGTTTCCGGTTGCTTCATCCTTGCCCGTGCTCGCCATCGTTAATTCCCCGTCCGATTGCAACAGCTTGAGCGCATAGGCCGCCTGCCGTACCCCTTCTTCTTCCGCTATCGCCAAAATCTTATGCTGGAGATTGGTTTCACCGAGGTAAAACAAGCTTTGCCCGGTCATGGCGCTGTATTGCACCCGCTCTTCTGCCGGGATCAGGTTCAGCACTGCCTCCATCAGCGAACTCTTTCCTGCCGCGCTGCTGCTCTGGATAAGCACCGCTAACGGTTTGGGTAACTTGCGGCTCACGGCGGCCAGATACCCCGCCAGTAAGTTAGTGGATTCACCGACGACGCCACAGGCGGCTAAATCGGCGGTGATACGCCCGGCCAGCGCCGGATCTTGCAACAAAGCCCGTGCCGCCTCCCGCTCAGCTTCATTCAGTTCAGGTTGCGCCGCTGCCGGGTTCGCCGCCTGCTGCTGCCACTGCTCGGCAGCCAGCAACACCTGCCCCAGCGAGCGCCGCAGTGCCCCGTCTGCCAGTCCCAGTTCGGTGGCCGCCAGTCTGGCATAACTGTTCCGGCTGCGGGCACTCATCAGATCAACCCCATCCGCGAACAGCACCCCGCTTTGCCTGTCCAGCACCTGCGCATTGAGTTTCAGGGCGGCAGCACCGGCTTTGACTGCCCCCATTCCCCGCAGACACCATTGCAGTGTGCCGACCGAGATCAGCAGCTCGCCATGCTCGCCGGGTTCACAGACCACCCCCGGTGTGGTGTTGGCGGTGGATTCAGCGATTAAGGTCACAGGCGGTTCGGGTTCAACGGCTGGCGCAATCGTCTGACGCTCAACCGCAACGATGCCAGCCACGTCCTGCATGGGCACGGCACTGTCAAG
>NZ_NITZ01000067.1 GCF_002632615.1 Xenorhabdus miraniensis | reverse complement strand
CGCCCGCACCCGCAGAACGGCCGCCCGCCGCCCAGACAAGCTGGTCAGCGTCCAGCCGTTGCCGACAATCCTGAAAGTGTACCTCGGCGTTTTGGGTTCGCGGCCGTTAACGGAACAGGTAAAAGCCGTTCTTTAATGGCATGATATTGAAAGAAAAAATGACGTAAAAAAGTATGACCGCACCCGGAGTCGTCTGAGGATGGCCTCAACGAGATAGACGGTGAACGTATTTACCAGAAAGGCCACCGGTTACGGCAGCTCGGGCAACACCTGTTTGAGTATGACGATGCCGGGCGGATGACCGCCATGCAGTTGTGGCAGGAGGGGCACTGTCCGCAACTGACCAAATTTAGGTGGAACAGCCAGAACCAGCTCATCGGCGTACAAACCCCGGGCGGCCAGCAGTGGGACTATCGCTACGACGCGTTCGGGCGGCGCACGGAGAAAGTGTGTGAACGGGCCGGGCTGCGCACCACTTACTTGTGGGACGGGGATGTGCCGGCGGAAATCCGCGAGTACCGGCACAACCGGCTGTACAGTATCCGCCATCTGGTGTTTGATGGCTGGCAACTGCTGGCGCAACAGGTGCAGTTTTTTACGCCTAATCCGGAAAACCGTCATGAACTGCTTGCGGGCGAACTCCAGACCCAGTATGCGGTGTGTGCGCCGACGGGTGAACCACTGGCGCTGTTTGATGAAGCCGGGCACCGGGTCTGGCGCCAGCCGCCGCAGAGCCTGTACGGGCTGCGCCTCGGTGTGCCGGGGGAAAATGCCGAACTGAACCCGGGGCTGCAATACGCAGGGCAGTGGCTGGATGAGGAGAGCGGGCTGGTCTACAATCGGTTCCGGTATTATTCGCCAGTGGCGGGGCAGTATCTGACGCCTGATCCCATTGGGCTGCTGGGTGGGGAAACGCCATATAGTTATGTTACAAACCCCACGGCAACGATAGATCCATTAGGGTTGGCGGGGTGTTCGACCAAACTGGGTAAAAATATGATGCAAGATATGGGATTACCGCGCTCAACTAAATGGAGTGGTTATCAGGCTCATCATGTTATTCCTAAACAATACGCTAGCCATCCTGCCTTGAAAAAAATTAAGTATGATATCGATAATGCGGCAAATGGAATTTTCTTAAGAGAAGTCGATAATGGTGTCAGTGCAATGGCGAGGCATCAGGGTAATCATAATGGTTATTCTAGAGCTGTTAAAAATGCATTAGATAAGATAGATCTAAATCAGTCTGTTGCTGAGATATCGAAACAAGTTGCTGATATACAAAATCTAGCTAAGAAAGGAATGATGAATGGAACACCAATAAGGGCTAAAGATATTTGGAAAGGAAAGTCTAAGATAGGTAATCAACGAGCTTTAGAAATGTGGAATAAAATTTTAGGGGTAGAATGATGAAAGGTGTTAATAAGAAGTTTGTAATTGAACCAATGAGTTTTTTATTTTCAGATGATCTTTTGTCAGGGAGTGGTGAATTATATTCTGGTGTTATCTTATTGGAAGAAAAAGATAAATCTCTAAAATTATCACTTAGTCAAGATTTGCCAGATGGATACTTAGTTTGGCAAGATCTTATAGAAAATAGCGTTGGTGAGTTTTCTTTAGAAGATAACTATTCTGAAGCCGAAGATTATTTAGAAGATATTGATGAAGAATATGGTGATTTACAAGAAGAAAAAATATTAAATTATAGGAAAGCTAAGATAAAGAAGACAAATACGGAGTATGATGATTTTTATTTTGAAATCTTAGATGAAGTCTATTATCAGCTAAAAATGTTATCTATCCAAAGATATATATTAGGGCATAAAAAAGAATCACTGTTAGAAAAAATGTTCGATATATATAAAGAAGGTTTTTATCCATGTGGAATGACTAAGGATAAAAAAATAGTCGCTTTTAATCCAATGGTATTAAAAACTAGTTGATATAGAAGCATCTCATCATAATAAAGCCGGAAAGATCCCTGTGATCTTCCGGCTTTTTTATTATCATCTTGCCTGATAATCCCCAATCAGTTCCCGCATTCGCAGCTTGATCTCACTGAGCTGGTCTTGCTGGCGTTGGTACTGTTGCCTGATATTGCGGGTGTCGTCGCTGTCAGGAATGAGCACAATGCAGCCCTCCATAATCTTGACGGTGAGTGTGCCACCAATCTCAAAT
>NZ_NITZ01000066.1 GCF_002632615.1 Xenorhabdus miraniensis | reverse complement strand
TGACACTGAACTCATGCCAACTGAATTGCGCCAGCAACTGGCACAGCACTTGGCCGAGTATATGCTGCCCAGCGCCTTTGTAACGCTGGAAACTTTCCCGCTGACTCCTAATGGCAAGCTTAACCGTAAGGCGCTGCCTGCCCCTGAACAGTCAGCCGTGGCAGTCCGCAGTTATGAGGCGCCCGTTGGGGAAGTAGAAAACACCCTTGCTCAAATCTGGCAAGAACTATTGGGGCTGGCACGTGTCGGGCGTTATGACCATTTCTTTGAGATAGGCGGTCATTCGCTCATCGCTGTGCAATTAATAACACATATACAAACCGAATTTTTAGTCGATATACCCATCGTCTCAATTTTCCAATCCCCCAAGTTAGCAGAATTAGCAGAGGTAATTCTCTCTGCGCAAATGCGCTCTACATGGGGAAAAGATGTTGAATCAATAAAAAGCGACCTTGATGCAATGTCGATAGAAGAGTTAATGGCGATTTTAGATGGAGATACTGAACAATGACCAAAACTAACATGAATATCGAGATGCTAAAACGTGCCGTTTTAGAGAAGAAACTCAAAGAGCAATTAAAAAAACACGGAGATCGCCCATTGCATCTACCGATAAGGAAAGCGGATCGCCATATGCCTTTACCGTTGTCCTTTGCTCAACAACGGCTGTGGTTCCTCGGTCAGTTCGATTCTGCTGCCAGCCAAGCCTATCATATACCTGTGGCGCTGCGGCTTTCGGGTAAGATGAACCAATCGGCGCTTACCTCTGCGCTCGATAATCTGGTTGCCCGTCAGGAGAGCCTGCGCACTCACTTTGCGTTGGTTGACGATCAGCCTTGTCAGCAGATCGCTCCCGCAGACATTGGTTTTTCACTCTCCCATTTAGATCTGCGTTCCCTGAGCGAAACGGCCCGCACAAATCGCGTTGCCGAACTCGCCGAATATGAGGCTCGTGCACCTTTCGATTTTACTCAGGGACCACTCATCCGTGGTCAATTGTTGCAACTGGCTGATGAGGAGCATGTGCTGTTGCTGACTCAACACCATATCATCTCCGACGGTTGGTCCACCGGCATCATGGTTCGCGAACTCGCAGCGCTCTATCACGCTGTTCTCGACGATCACAACGCCCTGTTACCATCGCTGCCTATTCAATATGCCGATTATGCGGTCTGGCAACGCAGCGAGTTGCAAGGAGAAAACCTGACCAAACAGCGTGATTTTTGGTGTAACCAGCTCAAGGGAGCACCAGCTCTGCTGGAATTGCCTACGGATCGACCACGTCCATCGGTACAGAGCTATGCGGGCAGTCAAGTACCTATCCATTTGAATGCTGAAGTACTCACATCCCTTAAGGCGCTTAATCAGCGCCAAGACACTACCCTGTTTATGACCCTGCTCGCAGCTTGGTCCGTTGTCCTTGCCCGCCTCAGTGGTCAGGATGATATTGTCATCGGTACTCCCGTTGCCAACCGTACACGCAGTGAATTGGAAGGTTTGGTTGGCTTTTTCGCCAATACTCTGGCTTTGCGTGTCCAACCCAGCCATTACAGCACCATATCTGAACTGCTTACACAGGTTCGTGAACGGACGATTGCCGCTTATTCCCATCAGGATCTGCCTTTCGAACAGGTGGTGGAAGCATTGCAACCAGCCCGCAGTCTGAGTTATAACCCAATCTTTCAGGTCATGTTGGCACTGAATAACACCCCAACTCAGGAGATAAAGCTGCCTGATCTGGAAGTTTCATTCATTGAGCAACCGCATCGTAGTACCCAATTCGACCTGACACTGTCACTTACCGAAACTCCCTCTGGCTTGGTCGGCAAACTGGAATATGCGACCGACTTGTTCGATCAAGATACCGTCGTTCGTATCGCGGGTTACCTTGAGAACGTACTAAAGGCAATGGTCGCAGATGTAACGCAGACTATTTCATCGCTGCCCATGATGTCTGTTACAGAACGCCAGCAGTTGCTGGCGAACTTCAATGCTCCACAGGCTGACTTTCCACAGGAAGCGTTGATCCATGAACTATTCGAACAACAGGCTGAACTGACGCCTGATGCTATCGCCGTGGTGTTTGAAGGACAATCCCTCAGCTACGGTGAACTGAACCGCCGCGCTAATCGGCTGGCCCATCACCTGCTTGCGCTGGGCGTACAGCCTGATGATCGGGTGGCTATCTGCGTTGAACGCAGTCTGGAAATGATCGTCGGTCTGTTGGGTATTCTTAAGGCCGGCGCGGCCTATCTGCCGCTCGACCCAGCCTATCCGGCTGAACGGCTGGCCTATATGCTGGAGGATGCCA
>NZ_NITZ01000065.1 GCF_002632615.1 Xenorhabdus miraniensis | reverse complement strand
GTTCACCCCCAGCGTACGTTGATAAATTGCCTGATGCTCCACCATCACCCCTTTTGGCTGGCCGGTAGAGCCCGAGGTGTAAATCACATAGGCCAGATGTTGTGGCGTTAATGCTGAAACCTGTGGGTTACTGTCCGGTTGATCAGGCTGTTTCGTCGGGTCAAGCACAGTCAACTCAGCCAGTACCTCGTCGCCCAATATGGACTGCCCGGTGCCATCCGCCAATATTACGGATGGGGCGCTGTCACTCAGAATATAGGCCAGACGCTCTGCCGGGTAGGTGATATCCAGCGGCACATAGGCACCACCGGCTTTCAGTACCGCCAGAAGTGACACCACCATGGCCGGTGAGCGTGTAACACAAATAGCGACCCGTTGCTCCGGCTCTACCCCCGACTCAATCAACTGGTGGGCCAGCTGGTTAGCGCAGGCATTTAATTCGGCATAATTCAGGCGTTGCCCCTGATACTCAAGCGCTGTCGCCTGTGGAGTTTTTTGTACCTGCTGTTCAAACAACTGATGAATACACAAGGCCTCAGGATAGGGAGTCTCCGTCGTGTTCCAGGTTTCCAGCAACAACCTGCGCTCTGCCGGTGTCAGGATATCAATGTCCCCGATCCGCTGTTGGGCGTTAGCCGCCATGGCCCGCAATACAGTGTGCAAATAGTCAATGTGCCGTTCCATGGTTGTTTGATCAAACAGGGCGGTAGCATAACTTAAATCACCGGCAATCCTGTCGCCCTCCTCAAACAGATCCAGTTCGAGATCAAATTTGACAATCTCCATATCTTGATCAGCCGGAGACACGGTCAACCCCGGCAGTGTCCAGTCGGTATGTTCATTGTTTTCCCAGGAAAACATCACCTGAAACAGTGGCGTATGAGACAACCGGCGCGACAGTTGTACAATTTCCACCACCTGCTCAAACGGCAAATCCTGATGCGCCTGTGCCGCTAACGCGGTTTGCCGGACCTGCGTCAATAATTCTGCCACCGTCAGCTCACCCGAAACCCCCATGCGCAATGCCAGCGTATTAACAAAAAAGCCAATCAAAGACTCCACTTCCTGACGGCTGCGACCGGCACTTGGGGTTCCAATCACGATATCCGTTTGACCGGATAAACGCGATAAGACCACTGCCCAGGCAGATAACAGCGTCATAAATAAGGTAACACCGTGCTGCGCACTCAGGCGTTTCAGCGCGGCCGTTAGTTCCGCATCCAAATTGATGGGTAAAATCTGACCGGCAAACGACTGCTCAGACGGGCGTGGGCGGTCTGTAGGTAAATCCAGCAAAACGGGGGCGTCAGCCAATGTTGTACGCCAATAATCAGATTGCACCTGAATACGTTCAGCGGAGAGCCACTGACGTTGCCAGACCGCATAATCAGGATACTGGATCGCCAGAGGTGGCAAAGGGTCCGGTTGTCCGGCCAGAAAAGCGCTATAAAGCGTGTTCAGTTCATCTATCAGCACATTGACCGACCAGCCATCGGAAACAATATGATGCTGGGTCAGCAAAAACTGATATTCGTTATCCGCCAGCCGGATAAGTACCGCCCGGATAAGGGGGCCACGGCTGAGTTCAAATGGCGCAGACATTTCCTCAGCGCACAGTCGTTCCAGTACTGCTTCGGCATCCGGGTGCTCACGCAGGTCATGCTGGACCAATGGTAATCCGTGGCCTACCGCCAGCAGGCGGACCTGAGGCTGACCATCAACGGTAATGAAGACAGAGCGCAGCGCTTCATGACGAGCAAATAGCGCATTCAGTGCCTGCTGCCAGATTGCGATATCCAGTTGACCCCGCAAACGTAGCGCAATGGGAATATGATACGTTTCACTGACGCCTTCAAACTGAGTCAGGAACCATAAACGCTGTTGAGCAAATGACAATGGCAGTATCCCTTCACGAGAGACGGGCATGATAGGGGGCAGAGTGCTGCTTTGTTGATCAAACCGGGTATGGAGTTTTTCAGCAAGGACAGCCAAAGAAGGGGAATTAAACAACTCACTCAGCGGCAATTCCCCCCCTAAAACCGCTATCCGGTTCATGACCCGCACCGCCAGCAATGAATGGCCCCCCAAGGCAAAGAAATTATCATGCCGGCTGATCGATTCAATCCCTAAGACTTCCCGCCAAATCGCCGCTAACGCGATTTCTGTTTCTCCCTGCGGGGCTTCATAGGCTTGCCGGGCAAAGGCGTCTCCGTCCGGTGCCGGCAGTGCCCGGCGATCCAGCTTGCCGTTCGGGGTCTGCGGCAAGCTGTCCAGACGCACAAAGGCCGCCGGCACCATATAATCCGGCAAAACCGCACTCAGGTGAGTACGCAGGTTGTTGACCAGTACTTCATCCGCTTCCGCCACGACATAGGCCACCAGCCGT
>NZ_NITZ01000064.1 GCF_002632615.1 Xenorhabdus miraniensis | reverse complement strand
CAACTGTTTTATACATGGCGTAAGGGAAGAATGTATGTTGCACGTTACTCTCAAGTCGATGTTGTTAACCTATATGATGTTCTGTATTTCAGAGCTTATGGATTTGACAAAAATAACAAACTGATGATTTATGATTTTGAACCCCGTATTCCTAACCTAATAGACGACATAATAAGCAAAAAATATTTATTGGCTTTTATGGCAAAATATCTGATTCAAGGAAAAGAATCTGTCAGTTCAGTGGATTTTAAACGCCAATCATCAATATTTTCTTTACGTAAGAACTCAAAACCGGCAGATTGGGAACAACAAATTTCAGCAATTTTAGCAGAGTTGGATAGGCTTGGTCCACCGAAAAGGGCCACTGATCCTAAACCATAGTTGGAAAAAATAGCACCGAAGAATATTATAATCATCTCGGTGCAAATTTTAAAATTTCAAAAATTACACTGTAAATATTTTGGTATTATATGCTTACTGAAGATGTTATTGCTCCTCTTCGTTATGAATGGGGTAAGGAACCAATACTAGAAAATGCCATTTATGGTTATGATGATGAAGTATTACATAGAAAGTTTGGTATATAAAAAAGGATTATATTATGAACAGAACATATTCTATTAAAAATCATACTCTTGAAACAGAAAATTTTTCAGAGCTATGCTCTGATACTATTAACAAAAAATTTGAAAAAATTAATAACAAAAAAGCAAGGAAAATAGCCTGCTTAGAGAGTATTAATAACACAGAATGCCGTCTAATAAATAGCCTGAATTTAATGAGGCGATTTTTTATGTACTTGTATTTTATTGGTTCGTTGATTGGAATGGGGACCTTTATTAACCACTACTTAAAAGTATGGAATGCGAGTGAGACATCATATATTGAGGGGGCTAGTTATGCAAAAGAAGATTATGGTGAATATTTTTATTTAAACCCAAATCTGCCTGAATATCAAAAAAAGTACGAGTATATTGCTCACGACAAGAGTATTTCACTTTTAAAATATTGGCATATTCGTTATTCCAAAGATGGATTTTATAGTGAAGAGCGGGCAAGATATTTTTTAATGACAGATGCTGGTTTTTTCTTACTTTATCTCTTTTTTATTATTGTTTCTTTTTATTTTTTACTCAAAGTTCGCACCATCCCTCCTTTTATCATCGATAGAGAAAGACAGATTTTTTATACCTGGCTGAAAGGAAAGGTATATGTGGCAAATTATGCTCAGTTGGAAGTCTATAATTCCTCAGGTAATTTAGGGTTAAAAACCTGTGGATACGATAAGAACAATAAGCTTATTAATTATTTTTATTTACCTAAATTTCCAAGCATATTTAATACAAATATAGATATAGAATATTTACTGACCTTTGTCTCGAAATATTTTGTGCAAGGAAAAGATACTGTTAGTTTGGTTGATTTTAAACGTAGAGGACCACTTTTCTGGTTACGTGAAGAGCCAAAACCGGCAGATTGGGAGGCACAGGTTGCAGCAATTTTAGCTGAAGTAGATCGATTTGGACCACCTCATGTCTCTGTATCTGAAAAAACTCCGAAGGAAAGAGTTTAATGAAAAATTGATAGAAAGAATTTAATACGTACCTTTCTAGCAGGGCGTTTATTATCGCTCTGTAATTACTTTGGAAAGAGAAATTTTCTCAATAATGAATGAAGTAGGATGATGGATTATGGAATATACGGACTATAAAAAAATTAAAAATCTCAGAATTAACCGGCTATCAACAGTGTGTGATCCTTTCTTAGATGAAGATATTGGCATACTGAATAAAGAGCAAATAAAATCAGAAGGTTTTATTAATTTAATTGATAATAAAAAATGCGAAATACGGTTTGGAAAAAGTAATTATCGTGAAAATATTTTACTTGCTTCTTTAGTAGGTTTTTTATTAGGTTTTTGTTTTTTTATTAATGATGTTATTAATACATGGAAAGCAAATGAAGAAAGTTATTTGGAAACTGTTATTCGTGCCAAGAAAAAGTATGGAGATGAGTTTTATTTAAATTCAAAATTGCCAGATTTTCTTGAGCCATATAAGTATATTTATGATGCAAAGAAAATATCTTGGTCTCAATATTTTCATATTCGTTATATGGATAATGGTTTTTATGAAAAATCTAGAGTGAGAGAAAATTTATTTTTAGATGGTGGTTTTTTCCTATTTTCTATTACAATGATTTTAATTCATTTATGGGTATTATCTTTAATTCGTAAAATACCACCTCTTGTTATTGATCGGGAAAAACAACTGTTTTATACATGGCGTAAGGGAAGAATGTATGTTGCACGTTACTCTCAAGTCGATGTTGTTAACCTATATGATGTTCTGTATTTCAGAGCTTATGGATTTGACAAAAATAACAAACTGATGATTTATGATTTTGAACCCCGTATTCCTAACCTAATAGACGACATAATAAGCAAAAAATATTTATTGGCTTTTATGGCAAAATATCTGATTCAAGGAAAAGAATCTGTCAGCTCAGTGGATTTTGAACGCCAATCATCAATATTTTCTTTACGTAAGAACTCAAAACC
>NZ_NITZ01000063.1 GCF_002632615.1 Xenorhabdus miraniensis | reverse complement strand
ATCGTGACGGCGGTGTGTGGGTTTACTCATGATTAAAGTCATCCATTCATGTAATAAAGAGTTATTATTACATGAATTTATTCATGACGACACCATCTAGGAGAGGGGAATCAATGCTCTCTTCTATAAGGGAAATTTTTACTTAATATTGTCATGATTCTATTATGATATATATCATCGTAATATTCAGTTATGGATTCTTTTATCTTTGGATAATCAGGAAGTTTCTTTCCGTTTACGATTTCTTGCAATTTATTAGATAATGCATCTATATCATTTAAAGGATACAATTGGCCATTAATCCCATTTTTAATTATATCAGAGGGTCCGGTTTGGCAGTTTGAGCTAATTACGTAGATACCATAGGAGATTGCTTCACATAAAACCATTCCAAATCCCTCATAAGATGAAGTTAACAATAAGCAAGTTACATTTTTAATATTTTTATTTATATACTCCCATGGACTTTGTTGCCAACCATGCCATTTTACCTTATTTTCAATTTTAAGTATGAGTGCTAGTTTTTTTAATTTATCAATTTCCTGCTCTTCACCAGAGCCAACAATGTCTAATGACCAATGTCCATTTATTCTGGAAAGTGACAAAAATAACTCTTTTAGGTTTTTTTGATCATTGAAAGTGATTCTGCCTAAATATAAAAAAGAAACATTGTCGTCTGAACGGCTTATTATTTCATACTTCGGTGTCACCGGATTATAAATCGTGTAAATATTATCTGGGCTAACACCCATATTGCGGAGTTGCGTAGTGATTCCAGAGCTGATAGCTAAATGTTTATCTGCCAGTAGCATGTATTCTGCTTTATAGGTGTTATGCAATGTAGAATGACTCCAGGAAAATATGTTTGTATTTCTCAAACTAAATCTTCTTGCCCATAAGGATATATAGCATGTTAACGAATCGTAAGAAATAATATGCTCTGGATTGTGTTGTAAAATTAATTTTGAAAATTTATATGCAAAATGCAGTCTTCTTAATTTTGTATTTTTAACGCTCGATTTTATGCGAACATAATTTTTACTATCAAGCCATTGGTCATTAGGGTTTTTAAACGTATCTTCAAAAAATACGAACAATATTTCATAGCCACTTTTCGGTGATGACATTAGTCGGTAAAAATTATTGAAAACTGTTTCCATACCTCCAAATCCGCTCAAATTGTATCCAGCAATGAAAATTTTATTTTTTTTATCATGATACCAACAATTAAAAATTAATAGGATAGTGTTGAACTGCATGATTGGAGATAACCTTAGCACTCTAGTGCGAAAGTTTAACTTTCTTCAGCCAAGCACGAATAAAAACTCTCCATAAGGTTAGTTTGATTTTAGTAATGATGTCACACTTTCGATTTTTCTTGTCTAATTTTGTTAGTGAGTATTTTCTTTCTCCAATTGATGAATTTAAAGAATGAGGAGAAGAATGAGTAATTGGTGGAGGTATAATTCCTTTTAATTTAATGACATTGTGTTCTCTGAATATCTTCCATTCATCAGCAACAAATCTAACAGGTTGTAAATATTGATATAGATTTTTAGCTGCAGCTAAATTTAATATATATCCAAAAGCTCCTGCTGAATCAATCACATTGACAATGGTATGCTCATCAGTTAATGGTTTTTTAAATGAGTCAAAGTATTCATTGGTTTTGTTCAGTAAAAAAACAAATGGATTTGAGCTAAGAGCCTGAGGATCTTTTTCTAAAGAGGATAGTACTGCTGTTAGATTATTATCAAAAATGACATCATCTTCTAATACGAGAGAAATAGGAATATTATTATCTATTATTTTTTTATAGACATTTAGATGACTCATTGAACACCCAACTTCACCAAGAGTTAGATATATTTTATTGAAGTCTGGGCAAATTTTCTTGATCTGTTCATCAGACAATCCTCTCCCATACACACCCGTAATAAATTCAGCATCAAGGCTTACCTTTTCTAACTGGTTTTGTATTGATAATTTGCGATCTATATCTTTTTCTAAGTTAATGACGAAAATCTTCATGGCTCACCATTTTTAATTGAATTTAACTAATTATAGTCAGAAAACAGAAAAATGCCTCAGTACTGACACCCATCAATGTAATCAGCAAACTGTTGCATGTTAGAGATAGTAGCTTCTCTATAAAAAATGCATAAAAATGCTTAATGGTAAGCCAGATTTACTATTCGCCTTATGCTTTTTTATTCCTAATTACCAATGAATAAAGTTTGTAACTGTTTGGTTTTTAAAGGGGATAATAGCTAGTTATATTAGGCGTAAGTGATCTAACTTATTTATTTTATTTGAAATGACAATGATTTTAAAATCCCTCGGCCTTTAGACTGTGCGAGTTCAAGTCCCGCCTCGGGCACCAAACATAAGTTTACTAACGTCTACTCTAGTAAACTAACTCCTAGAAAGACCTGATAAATCAATCAGGTCTTTTGTTGTATATAGAAAACCCCCTGCTAGGCAGGGGGTTCCGTAGAGCTTTCAGCGATGAAGCGGCTATAAAAACCCCTTTTGATTTGTTAAAACACCTTGCTGTCTGGCAACTGCAAAAGTGAATCAAGA
>NZ_NITZ01000062.1 GCF_002632615.1 Xenorhabdus miraniensis | reverse complement strand
TTTACACCAAGATTTTTTTTCCACATTGAGCTAACCGCAATGGCAATTTTTTTATGTCCTTCCTGCGTGTTATAAAGCAGATTAAAAGTAAGTGGGTTATTTTGATTAAACCCAGTATCACTCAGTAGCTCTTTAGCCTTGGCAATACGCTGCTCCTGAGTCCATGAAGCATAATCAGGTTGTTTAAAATTAAAGCCCCCTATATCTGGGGTGAGCATAGTATAAGCAGGTAATTGCCCCTGCCCCAAGATTTTATCAACAATAATATCTCTATCGATGGCTAAATTCAGCGCCTGCCTGACTCTGACATCATTAAATGGTGATTTTTTATTATTAAACTCATAAAAATATACTGTTGCTTTGGGAGAGAGTTTTACCTCATCAGGCAATGATTTTTTCAGTGATGGAAAAGATTCTGCTGCAATAGTAAAAGTAATATCGATTTCTCCCGCCAGATAACGGTTTAAATCCGATTTTTCTGAAGAAAGAGGAAGATAGGTTACTTTATTAATCACTGTATTTTTATCATCCCAATATTGGGTGTTTCTGACTCCGACTATTTTTTCATTAACAACCCACTCAGAAAGTTTATATGGCCCACTGCCGACAAATACTTCCGGTCTTGTCCATTTATCGCCATATTTTTTTACTGCCTTTTCACTTATCGGAAACATAGCGGGATGGGTCAGCATCTGTAGAAAATCTCCGACGGGTTTGTCCAGCCGCACTTCCAGCATCTCATCATTCAGCGCTTTTATCCCTAGCTCTTCTGTTTTTTTCTTACCGGTCAAAACCTCATTTGCATTCACTACAGACGCATTTTCAAGATAACTACCATAAGGAGAAACAGTATCAGGATCAATTAAACGCCGCCAACTGAATACAACGTCGTGAGCTGTAATAGGTGAACCATCTGACCATTTGATATCTTTTCTTAAATGAAAAACCCATGTTTTATTATCTTTGGTTTCCCAACTGGTTGCTAACCTTGGCTCAATCTTTCCCTGCCTATTAACCTGAATCAAACCATCAAAAAAATCACTGATAATATTGAATTCAACATTACTTGAAACTTTATGTGTATCCAATGAAGCTGGCTCTGAGCCATTATTGCGCACAATTTCCTGCTTAGCTGCCAACTTTGTTCCTTCAGGAATTACCGCAGCATGAGATAATGCAATATTGTTCAACATAAGTGCCATAGTACAAGTAAGTAATTTTATTTTTTTATTGTTGATTATTTTTGACATACTTTAGCTCTCCATAATTGTATTTAATCTTACTTATCCAACTCATGATTTAATTAACTTATCAATCGCTATAATCAGAGCCTGTTAATACAGGCTCTGATTTAAGGTTAGTGCTTAATAATATAGAGATCTTTTGTCGATATATAGTCCATTGGGCTAACGTAGAAACCACCGACATATGGTTTTACCATGCGGTTAATAACATAATAATAAACAGGAATTACAGGCATATCATTGTCGAAAATATCTATTGCCTTTTGATAATAATCAGTATCGTTGGTTTCACCTGCTTTAATGACCAACTGGTCGAAATCACTATTTTCATATAATGGTATGTTCTGGCTGCTTCCTGTCAGGAAAATTCCTAAGAAAGACATTGGGCTATTGTAGTCTGCCGTCCATGCGTATCTGACAATATCAAACTTATTCTGGTGCATATTATCCAACATCACTTTCCATTCCTGATTTTGTAAGCTGGCTTGAACACCCAGGTTCTGCTTCCACATTGCCGTCACAGCAATGGCAAGTTTTTTATGGGATTCTCTTGTGTTATAAAGCAAATTAAATTTGAGCGGATTTTTCTCGTTAAAACCGGCTTCGTTCAATAATTCTTTGGCTTTTTTAATCCGCTGTGCTTGTGTCCAGGAGGCATATTCTGGTGGGTTTAATGTGATCCCGCCGATATTAGGTGGAAGAATATTGTAAGCGGGAAGTTGTCCCATTCCCAATACTTTTTCAGCAATCACATCTCTATCTATGGCTAAACTTAATGCCTTCCTGACCCTGACATCATTAAATGGCGGTTTTTTAATATTGAAGGCGTAATAGTAAGTGCTGAGCATCGGATCAATATGAACTTGATCGTCTAATGTTTTCTTTAATGATGCAAAGGAATCCAATGGAATGGTAAAGGTAATATCAATTTCACCGGCAAGATAACGGTTTAAGTCCGACTTTTCTGATGTAAGGGCAAGATAAGTCACTTTATTGATTATTGTGTTTTTATTATCCCAATACTGGGGATTCCTGACACCGATGACATTTTCATTCACTTTCCATTCGGAGAGTTTGAACGCACCACTGCCCACAAAAGTATCGGGGTGCGTCCATTTATCGCCCTGTTTTTTAACCACTTTTTCACTAATCGGAACTAAAATCGGATGAGTCAGCATCTGCAAGAAATACGCCACGGGTTTATCGAGTTTTACTTCCAATGTGAGATCATCCAGTGCCTTAACACCAAGCTCTTCTGCTTTTTTCTTGCCTGATAATATATCGTCTGCATTAATAACGTGAGCAGTTCCAAGATAACTGCCATAGGGGGAAACCATTGTTGGATCAAGTAAACGCCGCCAGCTAAATACGACATCATGGGCGGTAATCGGTGAGCCGTCAGACCATTTAGCGCCTTTTCTGAGATGGAAGACCCAAGTTTTATTATCTTTTGTTTCCCAGCTTTCTGCCAATCTCGGTTCGATATTGCCTTTTCTATCGGTGTAGACCAAACCATCAAAAAAATCATGGATAATATTCAGCTCGACATTACTTTCTACTTTATGGACATCCAACGAAGCAGGGAAGGAGCCATTGTTACGCACAATTTCTTGTTTATCGGCCAATTGTGTTCCCGGCGGAACGATTGCGGCATGGGAGGGGGCAACGTTTGTTAAGAGTATTCCCATCGAACAGGTCAGGATTTGGGTGAACCTATTTTTGATTAGGCTCGCCATGATTTTTTTCATGTTTTTAATCTCCATTA
>NZ_NITZ01000061.1 GCF_002632615.1 Xenorhabdus miraniensis | reverse complement strand
AAGAGCCTGCAATTGTTTCGCGTTCATAAATCAACCTTATTTTGATAGTAAATTAAACATATCAAGATAAGGCAAATACACAATTTAATTTACAGGCTCAGTTAGTACAAATTATAAAATCCCGCAACTAGTGCGGGAATTTTAGTTTTTATTCATATTCATAAATTAAAAATATCCATCCTTACCCTTGTGTCCATCATGCCCACCTTTTCCACCTTTTCCACCTTCTCCTCCTTTACCACCTTTGCCGGCGTCCCCACCATTGCCTCCATTTCCAGAGCCACTCCCATTACCCCCTTTACCACCATTTCCCCCTTTAGAACCACCATGTCCTCCATTACCACCATTCCCATTACTTCCGGTTCCTTTCCCACCATTGCCTCCATGACCAGTGCCATCCCCACTACCGCCATGCCCCCCATTACCACCACCTTTCCCTCCATTTCCACCATTACCACCATTCCCGTTACTTCCTTTACCAGCGTTTCCTCCATTGCCTCCATTTTTATTGCCACCATTTTTATGGCTTACTGCATAGGCTGTTGTTGGAAATATAATTGAAGAAGTGTAAATAAATATAGATGTTGCTAGAATAAATAAAGATAATGTAGTTGATAATAATGGTTTACTTTTATTGATCATGCGTTGTTTCCTCCATTACCGCCATCGCCACCTTTGCCTCCAGAAGAATTATTACCATTTCCTCCTTTGCCTCCATTACTACCATTACCACCTGATGCGTGAGAATCTCCGCCAGTATCCCCCCCTTTTCCACCGTCACCACCATGAGAATTATGACCTGCCCCCCCATTACCCCCATTGCCTCCATTACCTCCAAGTTCGCCTTTTCCTCCGTTCCCGCCATTTCCACCATTACCTCCGGAGCCTCCATTACCCCCATTGCCTCCATTACCCCCATCTGAAATAAGAACATAGTCACTAATATGGAAAGATGGAATGTTTGAAGCATGCAATGTTTCTGAAATCAGTAATGATATTAGAATGAAAAATAGTGATTTTAAGTTATTCATCCATTACCACCTCTGCCGCCATTACCACCATTGGCATCACCATCGCCACCATCGCCACCATCGCCACCGTTACCACCTGCACCATTCGGTGCACCGTTACCGCCATCACCACCATTACCATTAGGCGCACCTTTACCACCGTTACCACCTGATTGTCCGGGTGATTTTCCATCCCCACCTCTACCTCCATTTTCACAATTACTATTAGGTATCCCGTTTTTACCATTTTGACCGGGCTTTCCATCTAATTGTTTGCAATCAATAATCACTTTCTTCAAAGTATGGTTGTTTTCAGATTTAGCATGTGATGCTAAAATAGGAAGACTTAGTATAGATGTAGCTATGATTATTATGCTTAGTTTCATTTTCATTTCTCTCTAGAATATAAAATTTATTTGCAAAGAGTAAAATAACGCAACTTATCCAACTGGATAATTAAATTGCGCTTTTATTTATTTAGGCTTTCCGCTTCCTTTGCCGCCGCCTTTAGCGCCACTTCCTTTACCACCACTTCCTTTACCACCGCCTTTACCACTGTCATGGCCTCCATTCCCACTTCCATTTCCATTCCCAGTACCATTTCCACTGCTTCCATTGCCATTTCCGTTGTTTCCACCGTCACCACCTTTACCTCCATCACCACCAGGAGAATTATTACCACTTCCACCGTCACCTCCTGGTGATCCATTACCTCCATTAGCATCACCTCCATTAGCATCACCTCCATTAGCATAACCAATGAGTACATAAGGCAATGTTGTATTTTCTTGTTGTATTAATAATGTTTTTATGGGTTGTTTATAAGATGTTTCAATTACATTTTCGGCTGATATTGCTGGAGTTAATTTCAGTATTGACACTGCTATAATAATTCCAGAGCTAAGGTGTTTTAATTTCATAATGCCTACCTTATATAAGCATAATTAATCATTCCTCTTCTTTGAAGGTCTTTTGAAAATAAAATGGTACGACGACCAATTATATTTCAATGGTTAATTTTATATGTTTTTTCTATTTTATTTTAAACTTTACCTAAACAAATTTTAAAAAAAATTCATTCATAAGATTAATTAATTTAGATGCAAAAATAATTTTTACATCTTGTTGTTATTTATTATTTTTTGTTTTTTTTGTTTTTTTTGTTTTTTTTGTTTTTTTTCAAATAAGATTTATTTATTGAAATTTTTTTATTTACAATCAAAGTATAGGGAATAATACCTACATGGAATAAAAATATGAAAATGAATAAGTTAGTTATTATTTTATTAAGTTCAATTGCACTAATTGCTTATGTTAAGAATCAAACATCACTACCTGCTGAAAATATCGTGCTGTAGTTCGTTATGACCGTTATTTATTAATTGATATTTTTCCAGAAATAGCTCAGTGTTACCCATTGGAGCAAATTATTAATTTAAAAGTGCCGACTTCGCTAAAACCAATATTTGAGATCCGATTGTCAGTTGTCCTCGGTTAAGAAACGAGTTTCAGTAGCTTTATCTTTACCGCCCGTTCCAGATAGGAGTTCTCCTTGATCTGTAGGAATATGTTTTATATTATTGAATGTTAATCAATGATATAATTGAGTGCATTATGACAACTCGTACAATGACAGTTGATACTGGTGAAGAATTACGTAGTTTCGTAGAAAGTCTAGTTGAATCTGGCTATTACAAAACGAATAGTGAAATGGTTCGTGAAGGATTGTGTTTGTTACAGGAAAAGCAAGCTGAATCAAAATTGGAAGTGCTTCGCCAATTAATAGATGAAAACGATAGCAGCAGTGAGGCTGTTTCTTGGGATCTTAATACCTTCCTTACCCGTGTGAAAAGTAAATGAGCAGAGTTAAAATCGTCTCTGAAGTCCCTAATCCAAAAACAATCGAGCTGTTGCGAAAAAAAATGAGCCTCACTCAGACTGAATTGGGCGAAATTATGGGGCTGACATTACGGGCATGGCAGAAGAAAGAGGCCGCAGGTAAAAATGTACATCACATGAATGCCACTAAACTGGTACCCGGTGAGTACAACTTTTTGTTATTGATGGCCGATTTACATCCCTATTATCAGTTAACAGCGCCTTTTGATGCCAAAAAAATGGTAATGGGAGAGCCTGTAAATTAAATTGTGTATTTGCCTTAACTTGATATGTTTAATTTATTATCAAAATAAGGTTGATTTATGAACGAAAAACAATTACAGGCTCTG
>NZ_NITZ01000060.1 GCF_002632615.1 Xenorhabdus miraniensis | reverse complement strand
GAACGTTAAAAAATCATCACGGCGTAGCTGTTTATCAATGACTTCCCCGGTATATTCATCTACAAAATGAATTTGCATCAGATGTTTTGCAATATCGACGCCAAAAGGAGTATATTTCATAGGTGGATCCTCCCGTCATCAGGGAGCAACAGGCTCCCACTTTTAGGCACTATAAGGCCGGAAATCGGAGAGGATCCACACCTCACCTCTCAATTCCAGCACAATGCCAAAGGCTAAGTGAATGGGATGCGTTCATTACATTCCTCCTGCCTTGATGTTACCTGCTTTGGTGAGAGTTTTTAAAGTTCATATAACCGTGTTGATACCGATGCCTAAAACACGACCGGTATCCCTGACACCAGAACCATTCATCGCCATATCAATCACTTTTTCTTTCATGCCGGGCTTATGACCATTGTAACGATAGTTAAGTTGAAAGGTTTTTTGGCAGTCTTTGCAATAATAGCGCGGAAAACCCGTTTTACCTGTTCCGTGTTTACGTACTGGTTCTGTTTGGCCGCAGTATCGGGAATCGGAAATCAATATAATCAATTGAATATAAAGGGAATATTATCTATATTTTATTTTATGCCCCTTTTAATGCCCCCAGATTTTTTCGCTTACTTTTCCTTTCATATCTGACTGATTTTAATTATTTAAATTATTAATTGTACGTTTTTCAATCACCTTAAAGCAAAAAAGCCGTGAGGGTTAAAAATGGTCAAATTTGGCTGCCATTTCATGCTCAGGGCTTCATATTAAAATTTATCATTTTTACGACATCGATCACAAATTACAGCGGGTTATTCCTGTGGCTTAGAGCGGGCTTTCCTTTCTAATAATTCTCCAGTATAAGCATCGAAATAACGGCTGGGCCAGATCTCAGAGGGATGGATGCCAAGGTAATTTGCGATAACCCATTCACCTTTCGGCCACGGTCTGCTGAATGCGTTTGCTAGTGTTGATGAACCGAGTCCCGCCTCACGGGAGATTGCCGCTAAGGTTGTACCCCGTTTACGTAATGCAGCAATAATGTCGGCCTGATGCCAGTCATTTCTAACGTTATTATTCATTCCTGCTACCCCTTCCATTAATTAATCATTGATGGTGGTGATTCAAGGCAGGGTTAGCAGACTGGGTAACTATGACCAGCGAGGCCGAAGCCTCCCCTGCCTGAACCACCATTGAAAGGGTGATAGCAGACGCACTGGTAGAAACTTCCTACCAGTGTATAGTTACACAAGGCTGCTAAACCTTGACCATCGGATTTTGCCAATGGCGGAAATACTTTAACTGATTGTTTTATCGGACTCAATAACTGAACGACTAAGTTTAACGGCTATAAACCCGTTCAACGTAACGCCCACGACCATCACCATGCCCTAAATCCATTGAAACCAGTGCTCGTGCTTCCTGACGGCTAAAACCATTTTGTTGGTAAAAATTCAGGGCATCCTGTGCCCATGCATAGCGCAAACTATGGGGAGAATGGCAACCGGTTAACCCAATCCTTGTGGCGTGTGCCCGCCAGTAGTTCATGGCCTGTTTGAGGTCTGGTTTATCAATCAACCTGCCACCACGTTGTTCTGCAACAACAATGGCTTGCTCGACAGCTTCTTTTACTGCTGCAACATCCAATACGCGGGTTTGTCTTGGTCGGCCGCCTTTTGTACCGAAGACAATATGCAGTTTCGGCTCTGGTTGCTCTAACTGTTTTCGCCAGCTTTTCAGTGAAGCACTGCATTGTACGGCTTCCTGAGAACGTAATCCCAGCAAGCGGGCAAGTTTCAAGGTGACGGCAAATCCAACATCACGTTCAAGCGCTTTCTGATAAACAACCTGAAACGTAATATCAGGGATCGCCTGTTTCGTTCCGGCACGGCTGGTGCCGCTTAATCCCAATGCCTGATTGCTCAAACGCGGTGAGGTTTCCAGTTTTTCCCGGCCTGCCATGCGGAAGATATTACGCAACGCGGACATTTCATTTTGTACTGTTCGTTTGGCAATCCCCTGAGATAAACGAGTATCAACGTACTGTTCCACATGCTTAGTCTTCAAATGACTAAGGCTTTTCACCTGAATATTCAGGCTCAATAACAACGCGCCCAAACGCCCGGCGATCCGAATGCGATCATGGCAGGTTTTGTGACTACCGCCACCTTGTCGGGCAAAAAACTTTAACTCTTTAATCAATCGACTCATCTCATTTTCCCTATTGATACCTAACGATATGCGATCTCTGGCGCGCGTCAGGGCGGCAAAACAGAAAGCACCGGTTTTGCCCTTGACGAATATCTGTGCGCCAGAGTGAACGCAGGTTGAGGTATTGCGGGGTATCGGTTGAGTACGCAGTACTGCCGCCTGTATTAACAGGTCATCCCTACCGGCAAAAAAGCCAGCCTCGATATCGTCAAGTTCTCCTTTTTCAATCTAAAAATGCAGTGTCAGATTCACTGCGGGGTGAAGCAGGCGTGAGCCTGTCAGGATTCGATTGTTCTTTGGCTGCGGCGTCACTTTCAGCGGTAAATCCGCAAAAAGTGACGCCTTGAGTTCTGTAAACAATCAACAAAAATCGTGCGAACGTTGAAGTACCATCAGGCATAGCAAAATGCCGTAAGGTTAAATGTCAAACGGTAGTCATGTTGATGGATTAGCTGTAGAAAAATTGACTGTTGAATAATTTAAACAGGGATAGATAAAAGTATGAACAGATACGCAAAAGCTATCCTGTTGTTCATTGAAGATAAATAGGATTTATGTTGATTTGAAACACCAGTGTATGAATCCACGTTCAATACACTTAGGTAACCAGATAAAGATATCCTTTTGGGCTATCTATTAGTTTAAGAGACCTTCATTGCCAGACGAGGGTTTAGGTGTCTTGGCAATATCTGCTTCCAAAGGTGGGCAGATGTACCGCAATTCTTGCACTCCCTTTCAGGCTCCGGGAGTTTTTTATTGTCGCTAAAAAGCGTTTTATACCAGTTTAGATTAGCTGATTTTTTAGGTCATGGCAATAAGGGGGCTTAGTATGTAGATCTATGCAATACATTAATATTATTAATTAAATTTGGCTAATATGAATTATTAATAATCAATTAGCCAAATTAAGTTAATTATCTTGCGATAACGATTTTACCATTGATAACGGACAGGTAAGGGTTGTAAGTAGTATCTTCATTATTTTCCTTATTATGAAAAATGATAGGAGAAGATCCTAGCACACCACTTTCCAACCGGAATAAACGACCATTTTTATAGCTAACTAATTTATAACTATTCCAATCAGGGTCTGTAATAACAAACTCATCTTTTACGTTTTCGTCAAAATCCATAGAATCAAAAAATATTTTAGCACTACTATTGTCAGCTATAGCCCATTCTTCCCATGCTGACTGGCTCATTTTCCATATTTTATCTAGATCACGATGAGCAAAAGTATTGCTGATTTCCTGATAGGTTGCTTTTATAGAGGGTAAATCATTCTCAGTAACGGGTGTAGCTTTTGTCCACATCCAGTTTGGTAGCCCATTTACTGAAAAAGTTTTTTGAGCCGAAAATAAGTTTTTTTCTCCTTTTTTTGTTGACATATTTGCGTAATCAAATTTTTCATTTTGATTTATTGAATTTTTAGTGATTACGTTTCCATGTTCATCCACAGTTAACTTTATATTACTGATAATTTCTCCTTGATCACCATGAGAAGTAACTCTCCTTATTGTTGCTTCACACCATGATTCTTTATGAAATTTCTCTGTATCTCTGTCAAATGATTTACGTCCCATTAATAATTTAATCGTATTAGGACCATTCTCCAAAAAAGCTGATATATTATAACCACTAGATTCTGTTCCTGTTCGTGAGGAGGTATTCTCTAGCATTACCATCTCGTTTATTTTCAAAACGCATAAGCTACGCTGAGTATTGAATGAGACTAAATATTTATGCTCCATATTTGTCTTTCCTGATGCTATATTTGTCGTGATTATTAATACGGAAAGTAAAACGCTACCCCAAAGAAATCCTGTAAGGAGATTTTTCTTTTGGTAGTGGTTTTTGAAATACCCAATCTTTTTCAATAGGTTTATCTTCATGCTTTAATTCTCCAGTGTTTTCCCATTCCCCATTACCATTTTTCTTTGCTTTAATACCTGCCCCATATTTTACACTTGCTGATGCTTGAATCCCCTCATGATAAAGCACAAGCTCCATACTTTTTTCTGTAGATTCCAATGCTACTAGTACTTTAGCTGCAATTTGTGCCGAAGCATCAAAATAGCCATTAATA
>NZ_NITZ01000006.1 GCF_002632615.1 Xenorhabdus miraniensis | reverse complement strand
TAGGCGGAAAAACCCGTAGGGTATCAAGCAATTTTTGTCGTGGGATTTTTCGGTTCGAAGCAACAGTTCCGTCTTCCATCCAGACACAAACTTGAAAGATATTTTTAGCGAGGTCAATACCCACTACTTTGATCGTACTCATGAGATGTTCTCCCGAAATTCAGTGCATCGGATAAAAGATGGCACTATTTTCCACTGAAAAAGGGGACGTCCATCACATCATCCCATTGAATTTTTTCCGCGCTTTGCTATCCCGGCAAAGACCTTATGTCGCGGAATGCGAATGTTATGGCAGACACTCAAACTGGTGGAATCAATAAACGCAATGCCGGTGGGTTTTCCTTTTAATTGAGTCAGATAGCTGCATAGTGGCACCAAAACGGAAGGAGCCATACTGACAAAACGAGAATAGCTGAGTAAGGTGGGAAAATCATTGTGGTGATATTTCCAAATATGTTCTAAATAAAAATTTTTAAAATCACGGTAATGTGACAGATGAAAAAGGATCAAAATGGTCATGATTTCACTGGGATACATGTGGCCTTGTCGGCGGCGTAAACGATGCCCGCTATCGAGACAAAATTGTTCCCATTGAGGGATGAAAAAACGGCAAAAATCATCGACATCACAGAAAATTTCGACTAACTTGTCCATAGCCTGTTCCACCTCGGAGCTGTTTTTGGGTGTGCACCAAAACTTTGCTCCTGGAACAGGCTTCTCGTCAACTTCTTATCCAGAATTCGGGTTAATCAACTAAAACAGGTGATAAAATGGACGAAAAACAGTTGCAAGTTCTGGCTACTGAGCTGGCTAAAAATCTCAAAACCCCGGAAGATCTCAGCCAGCTCTCCCGTTTCCTTAAAAAATTGACTGTCGAAACCGCACTTAACGCTGAATTAGCGACGCAGTTGGGGCATGAAAAACACCAGCCAAAATCAGGCCCTAATACCCGTCATGGCTACTCTTCTAAAACTCTCCTGACTGACGAAGGCGCATTGGCATTGCAAATTCCCTCCTTATCAGGATACATATTGTAATTAAAGGACACTAAAATATTAGGCAATCTTATTAATCATTAACATATGATAGTGCTTTTGAAGAAATATCCTGGATATAGCGCTCTCTTGTTTTGGTTATTTTTTTTAAGATGAAAGGTAATCAATATCAAAACTAACTGAGCGAGTAAGCTGTATTATAATCGATTTGAAGTTTTTTCTTTTCTTAGTATACATAAGAATACCCTTCTTATTCGTTCATATTTTATTTTTCTGTGTAATTCTGATCTAAATATGGACATAATACCATCATAAGTTCATCTAATTTTTATCGGTGATATTGAATTATTTATATATGAATCCAAAAATGATAAAAACAAATAATTTTTTCACTTAAATTTAGAGCCTAATGGGAATAAACTCTTAGTTGAAGATATCTTTTTATCTTCCAACTAAATTCCTCTCCCTCCAAAGACTTGGTGAACACCCCACCAGCCGATTAAAAAACCGGGCAAAATAAGCCGGATCTTTAAACCCAAGCTGATAGGCTATTTCAAATACCGGACTGTCACTAAACAGTAATAACCGCTTTGCTTCCCGCAATTGTTTGTCAAAAATCAATCGCTTCGGGGGCCGGTTGGCAAAGCGTCGGCACATATCTTTTAGGCGAGATTCCGTAATTCCCAATTTTTCCGCGTATTCCGGTACGGCAAGATGTTGGTGATAATGTTGATCAATCAACTGGTTGAAGCGTTGAAATAGTTTTAACTCTCCCCGAACACCACCGGAATGATGATCATCAAGGGGAATACTGCGCAACAGAAAGGTAAACAGCGACTGAGCCAGAAATGCCAGTGATTGTTCGCGCCCAACAAATTGGTTGGCAGATTCACGCTTGATTAAGGCCCAATAGTGGTTGAATGTTTCCAGTTCACCAGGTTTATCCGCCACAGAAAGGCAGATAGCAGGAATATCAACCAGTTCCCGATGAGTAGGATAAAGTGAATTAAGCAACGGTGTAATCAATGCCTGACGGACGGTCAGGACATAACCGTCCGTGTCTTCCTGCGTAAAAAAAGCATGGGGAACAGAAGGGGGAGTCAGGATAAATAGCGGGGCTTGTACGGAATAGTGCTGTTCATCCAGTTGCAGTTCAATTCGTCCTGTCACCAGATAATGCAGTTGGAAAAAACCATCATGGCGATGCGCCTGCATATCACGACCAAAAAATGCCGCCATGCGACCAAAAGTTTGGTAATGCACATCATCCGATCCCTGAGTTTCATCATAATCCTTGCTGATATCGATATTGGTGATGATAGGTTTTGTGATGTTGGATACAGACATCGATTTTTTCCTCCCGTGCCTTGTTGCTGGCCAAGATATTTTGCCCGTTATTTACGATGTTGTCCGTGATCTGGCATGTTGCATTGGGATAAACAAAACCATCAATGCTCCGATAACCAATAACCCTGCGACAAAATAGAGTCCTGCGTTGAAACTGCCGGTTTGATCTTTCAACCAGCCGATCAAAAGCGGGCTGACGGCAGATCCCACATTGCCCGTGGCGTTGATTACGGCGATCCCCACCGCTCTGGCACGCAGACTGATCGACTGATCCGGTGTCGTCCAGAATATCGCCATGGCAGTGAACGATCCAGTGGAAGCCATGATGATCCCCAGTAGCTGTATCAGGCTGTGGTCGGTAAGTGAAGTTAAGACCCAGCCTGCGGCGGCAAACAGATAAGGCAGGGCGGTGTGCATCTTGCGTTCTTGCAGGCGGTCTGAGCGGCGGCTCCAGTAAATCATGCCCAAAATTGTGCAGAATTGCGGAATGGCAGTCAGAATGCCGATAATGACGTGGCTACTGTTCTGATTGAAACTCTGCATAATCTGCGGCGTCCAGATATTAATGGCGCTCAGGGTATTGGTCAGGCAGAAATAAGCGAAGGTATACATCAATACAATCGGGGTAAAAACCTCCCGCCATAAGCTGGTTTTTTGCAGAACAGGCGCGTTGGTGTGTTCCTGTGAAAGTTTCTCGTTTTCTAGCATTTCCTGAAGGCATTGCTTATCTTCACGGGTCAGCCACTTGGCCTTTTCCGGTGAATCATCCAGATAAAACCAGACAACAAAACCAAGCAAAACAGAAGGGAAGCCTTCCAGCAAAAATAGCCATTGCCAGCCACGCAGATCCCAGATACCGTCCATTTCCAGAATATAACCGGAGATGAGTGAACCAAATGCCATCGTTACGGGCATGGCTATCATAAACAGCGCATTGGCACGGGCACGATAATAGGCCGGAAACCAATAAGTCAGGTAGACCAGAATACCGGGTAAGAACCCCGCTTCTGCAATGCCCACCAACATGCGCAGGATATACAGGCTGGTAGGGCCGGTCGCAAACATCGTCGCCGTAGAAGCAATTCCCCATAACACCATAATGGTGGCAATCCAGCGGCGGGCTCCCACAATACTCAGCATGACATTGCTGGGAATGCCAAAAATCACGTAAGTGGCGTAAAACAGCGTGGCTGCCAGCCCGAACATGGTGGACGTCAAGCCAAGATCTTTTCCCATCGTTAAACCAGCAAAACCAATATTGATGCGATCCAAAAAAGAGAAAACAAACAGGATAAAGAGAAAGAAAATCAGACGCCGGAATAACTTATTGATGATATTTTGCTGTTGGGAGGTGAGTTTTTGGTGTGAATAAGCCGGATTATTTGATTTAGATGATTTGGGTATAGCGTCAGGTGAGGTGCTCATTGTCGTTTCCTTTTTATTGTTATTAGGAAATTGAGTTATCAGGAAGTTGAGTTATCAGAAAATTCAAACTGCAATGGCAGATGTCGCGATCAACATCTGCGGTGTAGGGTAATGAATTGTGTTATTGTCGGTAATGAGAACTTAATAACTGCTGGATAATGGTGTGTTGAGTTCTTCCCGAATGTTGCCAAAACGTGCAGCCAGTGCGTTAGCAGCCCCTGTCAGTAAGCTTGTATCAACACCTACGGCAACAAACAGGGCGCCCATATTGAGGTAATGCTTAGCCTCATCAACATTGGTCATCAAAATGCCTGCTGCTTTACCAGAAGCCTTGATTTGACCTATCGCTTGTTCAATCGCTGTCTTAACCTCTGAATGCTGAGGATTGCCGATGTATCCCATATCCGCACTGAGATCCGCAGGGCCGATAAACACGCCATCAACCCCCTCGACTGCCACGATTTCTGGCAGATTTTGCAGGGCCTCACGCGTTTCTACCTGTACCAACACACACATTTCGTCATTGGCACGGGATAGATAGTCAGGAATGCGATTCCAGCGGGAAGCCCGTGCCAGCGCACTGCCTACCCCACGAATACCCGCAGGCGGGTAGTGAGTGGATCGAACCGCTTGACGGGCCTGTTCTGCGTTTTGAATCATTGGGAGTAACAATGTTTGAGCGCCAATATCCAACAACTGTTTGATGATCACCGGATCGTTCCACGGGGGGCGAACGACAGGCTGGCTTGGATAAGGGGCGATGCCCTGCAATTGGGCAAGGATGGTGGAAATATCGTTGGGAGCGTGTTCGCCGTCAATCAACAACCAATCAAATCCTGTTCCTGCCAGAATTTCTGCGCTGTAGCCACTGCATAGCCCGAGCCAGAGTCCGATTTGTGGCTGTCCTGATTTTAGAGCTTGTTTAAACCTATTTGTTAATTGATCCATGATCATACCTTAGAGATTTTAAACAAAGTGACAGCCAATAGAGCCTAAAACACCATAATCCACATGAAAGGTATCACCTTTGCGTGCAGGGACAGGCCGGGTAAAGGAGCCAGACAAAATGATCTGGCCCGCTTCAAGTTGAACATCATGTGGTGCCAGTTTATTGGCAAGCCACGCCACACCATTGGCCGGATGATTGAGAACAGCGGCTGCCACGCCGGATTCTTCAATCACGCCATTGCGGTAAAGCAGGGCGCTGATCCATCGCAGATCGAATTCATCTGGCTTGATCGGACGACCTCCCATGATGACACCGCCATTGGCGGCATTGTCAGAAATCGTATCGAACACTTTACGCGGGCGCCGAGTATCAGGATCGATGTTGTGGCAGCGGGCATCGATAAGTTCCAGCGCCGGAATAACGTAATCTGTCGCGTTATAAACATCAAACAGCGTACAGTTTGGGCCACGCAGGGGTTTTGCCAGCACGAAAGCCAGTTCGACCTCAATGCGCGGCACAATAAAGCGTTCGCAAGGGATATCACCGCCGTCCTGAAAAAACATATCGTCCAGCAGGGCACCATAATCGGGTTCATCAATTTGTGAACTGGCTTGCATGGCTTTGGACGTCAGGCCGATCTTATGGCCTTTGAGAACCCGGCCCTCCGTAATTTTCAAATTTACCCATTCGCGTTGAATGGCGTAAGCATCCTCAATCGTCATTTCTGGATAATCCAATGAGAGCTGGCGGATCTGCTCACGATTTTTTTCTGCCTGATGTAAACGGCGTGCAACCTGTGATACGACTTCTTGCTGTAGCATAGGGGATTAAGCTCCTTTAGCTTCTAACCCTCCAAAACAGAGGTATTTTACTTCCAGATAATCTTCGATACCGTAACGTGAACCTTCACGTCCCAGTCCCGACTGTTTGATACCACCAAATGGTGCGATTTCGTTGGAAATCAGTCCCTCATTGATACCTACCATACCGCTTTCCAACGCTTCTGCCACGCGATAAATCCGGCCGATGTCGCGGGAATAGAAATAGGCAGCCAAGCCAAATTCCGTGTCGTTGGCAATGCGGATGGCTTCGTCTTCATCACGGAATTTGAACAGGGGAGCCAATGGGCCGAATGTTTCTTCGTGGGCAACCTGCATGGATTCCGTAACATCGGCCAGAACTGTTGGTTCAAAGAACAATCCCCCCAGAGCATGGGATTTACCCCCCACCAGAATACGTGCGCCGTTGGAAATCGCATCGCTGATATGAGCCTGTACTTTCTCCACTGCGGCCTGATTAATCAGTGGCCCTTGTTGTGACCCGGTGTCAGTGGCCGGCCCGACACGGAGCTGTTTTACTGCTTGTGCCAAACGTTCCGCAAACGCATCATAGATGCCTTCCTGTACCAGAATTCGGTTGGCGCAAACACAAGTTTGCCCGCTGTTACGGAATTTTGCTGCCATTGCACCTTCTACAGCAGCATCAAGATCAGCATCATCAAACACGATGAAAGGCGCGTTGCCACCCAGTTCGAGGGAGAGTTTTTTCACGGTATCAGCACTTTGTGCCATCAATAACTTGCCAACACGTGTAGAACCGGTAAACGACAGTTTGCGTACGATAGGACTTGAAGTCAGTACTTCTCCGATCGCTTTGGCATCTATTCCGGTGACGATATTCAGGACACCAGCCGGAATTCCTGCTTTCTCTGCCAATACCGCCAGTGCCAGCGCAGAGAGTGGCGTTTCAGCCGCCGGTTTCAGAACCACCGTACACCCCGCCGCCAGAGCAGGCCCGACTTTACGGGTGATCATCGCATTGGGGAAATTCCACGGTGTAATGGCAGCAACAACGCCGATGGGCTGCTTAATGGTGGCAAGACGTCGGCCCGGCATTGGGGAAGGGATGGTTTCACCGTAAATGCGTTTGCCTTCTTCTGCAAACCATTCGATGAAACTGGCACCGTAAGCAATTTCTCCCATTGCCTCCGCGTGGGATTTACCCTGTTCCGCACTCATTATTTCAGCCAGAGCGATTTGATTTTCCATAATCAAATGGAACCATTGCTTGAGCTTTTGGCTGCGCTGTTTGGCGGTTAATGCCCGCCATGCAGGAAGCGCATGGTTAGCGGCTTCAATGGCAGATTGTGTCTCTGTTGCTCCCAGATTACTGACATTGGCAATGATTTCACCATTGGCAGGGTTAGTCACTTCAAAGGTCGCTTTATTTTCTGCATCAACCCATTGACCATTGATATAAGCCTGTTGACGCAGCAATGATGTATCCAAATGACTTGTCATAGTTTCCTCTTTAATTTAAAAAAACAGACGCGAGTGATCTTAATTATGCCACCTATCGTCGTTACTCTTTTGCTTTAAACAGGCTATGAACGTTATTGGATTTATAATTCAGCACAGGATCGAGCTCTTCCATAGTGAAAGAGAGGCCAAGGTAACGCTGCGCCATTAAATCGGTGAAATGCGTTTTGATTAAGGCAAATAACATCTCTCCGACTTTCTGCCGATCTTCAAGGCTGCGTCCGGCACCAATTTTCAATGTCATATGAACAAACGCGTAATCTTGTTTTCCATCCGCCATTTGCCAGGTATCCAACCAAATGGCACGGCTGCGAATACCGCCCAGAGGGAAGATGCCCGTTTCTGCCAGCGCTTGGTTCACTTTGGCAAATAATTCCGGCAAATTGGCTTCTTTGCGGATATTTTCAGTACACTCTGCATAAAAATGTGGCACGGTTTACTCCTGTTGGCCTCAATTTTATCGACGGCCTTTTCATTAATAGTCTGCTACTTATTAATAGCGTCCGGTAATGGGAAAACGGCGTTAACCTGCCCTGTCCCTGAACTTGCGAACAGTTCCGTCAGAAATTCCACTTTGCCGTCATATTTATCCCAACCGAGCAGACCAAGCAGCATTACGGTATCGTGCATATTGCCTTCTCCCCGGCAATACTGTGCATATTCCGGCAGCATCTTGCAGAATTCCTTGAACTTACCCTCTTTCCAAAGCTGTACGACGCGGCGATCCATTTGCTCATCAAACTCGCGGGTATAACTGTTCATGCCTTCTTCGGCGCGTTGATCATCAATAAAGCTGTGCGACAACGAGCCGCTGGCCAGCACTGCAACCGTGCCATCGTATTTCTCAATGGCCCGTAAAATGGCTTCTCCCAATTTGCGGCTATCTTCAAAAGCGTGGACAGTACAAAAAGCAGAAATTGAAATCACCTTGAAACGGCGGTCACTGTTCATATAGCGCATCGGCACCAGCGTGCCGTATTCCAGCTTCAGGCTCAGGATCTCGTGTGATTGAGCACGAACTCCCATCTGACGCGCCTCTTCCGCAATCATCCGCCCCAATTCAGGATTACCGTCGTATTCATAGGTCATGTCACGGATAAAATGTGGTAGCTCATTGCTGGTATAGATGCCAGAAAAATGGTCAGTACAGTTAATATGATAGGCACTGTTAACCAGCCAATGCGTATCGAAAACGATAATGGTATCGACACCCATTTCACGACAACGACGGCTGATCTCTTTATGTCCGTCAATGGCACTTTGTCGGCAGCCGTGATGCTTGCCCGGCAGTTCAGACAGGTACATAGAAGGCACGTGTGTAATTTTCGCAGCTAACGCTAACTTTCCCATAAACCCTCACTTGATATTAGGATGGCCAACTGTGGTTAACGCTGGAATTGATTTCATTCCTGATTGATCAAACGCCCCAACGGGGAATCGGATGATCGCCCATAGAGATACAAACGTTCTTCACTTCGGCAAAGACTTCGAAGCTGTATTCCCCGCCTTCACGCCCTACACCGGAGGCTTTGATTCCACCAAATGGCTGGCGCAGGTCACGGACATTTTGTGAATTGACGAACACCATACCCGCTTCAATGCCACGTGCCAGACGCAAAACTTTGCTGACATCCTGTGTCCAGATATAGGATGCAAGGCCATATTCCACGTCATTAGCCATGCGCAGCCCATCCTCTTCGCTCTTGAACGGTAGCAGGCAAGCAACGGGGCCGAAGATCTCTTCCTGTGCTACACGCATACTGTTATCCACATCAGCCAAGACAGTGGGGCGCAGGAAATTGCCATCTTTCAGATGGGCAGGTAAACCAGTGGGTTTATCGGGGCCACCTGCTAACAATGTTGCACCTTCTTCGATCCCCAAGCGGATATAGTTGGAGACTTTTTCCCAGTGTTGTTGGCTGATCAAGCTGCCAACCTGAGTATTGAGATCGTTGGGATCGCCGACGCGAAGTCGGTTGGCTCGTTCAGCAAAGCGCTTAACAAATTCGGGGTAAATACTTTCTTGAATGAAAATACGGGAACCTGCCGTACAACGCTCGCCATTGAGGGAGAAAATGGTGAATAGCGCGGCATCCAGCGCACGTTCAATATCGGCATCTTCAAAGATCAGAACGGGGGATTTTCCACCCAACTCCATGGAATATTTTTTCAGCCCGGCATTCTGCATGATCACGCGACCGGTAGCTGTTCCGCCCGTGAAAGAAATAGCGCGCACATCGTGATGTTTTACCAGCGCATCACCTGCGGTGTTACCGTAACCCTGTACCACATTCAATACGCCCGCCGGAATACCGGCTTCCAGCGCCAGCTCTCCCAGACGATTAGCCGTGAGTGGTGAAAGTTCGGACATCTTTAAAACAGCGGTATTTCCCAGAGCCAGACAAGGGGCGACTTTCCATGTTGCCGTCATGAAAGGCACATTCCATGGGGAGATCAATGCACAAACCCCGACAGGCTGAATCAAGGTATAATTGAGCATTTTATCATCAACGGGGTAAGTGCGTCCGTTCATTTGCTGGCAAATTTCAGCGAAGAAATTGAAATTCTGGGAAGCCCGTGGGATCAACACATTTTGTGTCTGGTGGATGGGCAGACCGGTATCCTTCGTTTCCATTGCCGAAATTTCAGGAACATTTTGATCAATGAGTTCTCCCAAACGGCGCATCAGGCGAGCCCGCTCCTTCATTGGGGTATTGGCCCATTTCGGGAAAACTTCTTTGGCAGCAGCAACCGCCTGATCAATCTCTGCTTGGCCGCCAGAAGCCACTTCAGCCAGCACCTCACCGGTAGCGGGATTTGTTGTTTCGAAATAGGTTTTGCTATCAACGTTCTTGCCGTTGATCCAATGATTAATAATGGTCATGACAAACTCTCCTCATATTCTTGCTGGCTGACAATGTGATTCACCAGACGACCAACATCTTCAACTTCCACGATAACTTCATCCCCGGGAACAACATTGGACAGCCCTTTTGGGGTTCCGGTGGCAATCATGTCGCCCGGTTGCAATGTCATGAAATCGCTGAGGTAGGTGATCAGGAAAGGAATGTCGAAGATCAAATCGGCGGTTGTGCCCTGTTGACGTAACTCACCATTGACCCAGGTTCTCAGGGTCAGATTATGGGGATCGGCGATCTCATTTTTATCCACGATCCAAGGGCCGATTGGCGTGAGCGTATCCCGGCTTTTTACACGCAAATTGGGACGATAATAATTTTCCAGATAGTCACGGATGGCGTAATCATTACAAACGGTATATCCCGCAACGTAATTCATCGCATTTTCTCTGGAAACTTTATGTGCGGGTTTGCCAATCACGACAACGAGTTCTGCTTCATAATGCATGTACTCCACATTGTCGGGGCGGACAGAAACCTGACGGTGGCCTGTTAAGCTATTGGCAGCCTTGATAAATACAAGCGGTTCTTCCGGTGGCTTAAACTCCAGTTCTGTTGCGTGATCGGCATAATTCAGCCCCAACGCAAACAGGGTTCCGTTGGCGGGAGGAAGCCATATAACATCCTCACTGTTTACCGTACTGCCATTGGGCAGGAGAATATTTTCCTGCTCATCTACGGTGACATTCAGTTCCTGACCCTGATAATAAATTTTGGCGTGTTTCATGCCTGACCTCCTGCGAGTACGATCCTATTTTCCAGATTGGGGAAGCCTTCAGCCTTGATCGTGATTTGATCGCCGGAACGGAGAGTGGCGCGTTGATGGGGTGTTCCCAGCAGGATGACATCGCCTTCTTTCAATGTGGCGAATTCACTTAATGCCACCAGCAATTCCTGCGCTGAACGGATAAGATCTTTGGTTGACCAGCGATCAACTTCCTGCCCATTGATTTCAGTCACTATATCGAGCAATTCCACGGATCTTATCTTGCTCATTTGACCTATCGGGCAAAAACCATCCCGACATTTCGCTTTAATCGCGGGACGGTAAAACGATGTTTCTGGTAGGCTGACTTCATTTGCTAAGGCATATCCGGCAATGTACTGGTCTGCATCCTGAATCGAGACTTTACGGGCGGTTTTTCCAATCAACATTGCCAGAGTTGCGCCGCTTTGTACCGTTTCTCCGACAGGATGAGGAATCACATCCCCTGAGCCAATGACAGTATTGCGGGGTTTGATAAACCAAATTGGCGTTTTTGGGGGTGTTTTATAAGGTGCTTCGTGAAATGCCCCATTCCAGACATCGATCTGGCTACGATGGTTTAGGGCGACGGCAAAGATGGTGCCTTTCATTGACAACTCCTTGTAACCTAAGCGGCTTAGAGAGAGAATGTTATTAATATATTAATAAATCATGTCCGGGCAATCTTCAATATGTTAATTTGATTGTTAATTTTAATTGTGATCTATGTAACAACACTTTATTGCTGATCATTTTTACTACATAAAGATCAGCCTGTTATATTTTTAACCAAGGTCATTTGGGATTGTATTTAACTTATTGTTAACTTTTTAGGGGTGGGATGATTTTATTTATTTGTTAATGTTGAAGTCTTTCTCCTTTGTGGATGATTATGAGCGTGTTAGTCTTTTTGGTGTTCATGTTGTCTATAATAAATAGCGTGGGCGTTAAACTTATAGAATGACTAGCGATTAACTAAAGAGTCACTTTTACTTATGCATGAATCCTTAACAATTGCATTGCTTCAAGCGAGAGAAACCGCGATGGGTTTTTTTCGGCCTATTTTGAAGAGCTATAATTTAACTGAACAGCAGTGGCGTATTATTCGTGTACTGGCAAGTAGCCGTTCTATTGATTTTCATGATTTAGCTTGTCTCACTTGTATCCTTCGTCCAAGCCTGACAGGCATTTTGACACGTATGGAGCGTGATGGGCTTATCTTCCGCCTGAAGCCTATGAATGATCAGCGTAAGCTGTATGTTTCTTTGACTCCGGCTGGGCAGGAACTCTATGAGCAGGCAAAAGGGCAGGTTGCTGAGGGTTATATGGCGATTGAAAACGCTTTTTCTCCAGAAAAATTGGCCCAACTTTTAGGGTTATTGGATGAATTTATTGCTATCGGGAATCTCTCTCAAGAAGATTTGGATGAAGAAAGCGAACTATAGATTGATGGTTTATTAATGTATTAATAAGATAATTAATTAATACATTAAGTGTAATATCAAATCAAACGTAATATCAAATATAGTAATCAAATATAGTAATCAAATATAGTATAAAGGCCGCCGTAATGAATTGCATAGGAGCATTGATGCAGTATATTGCGGCGGCTTTTCTGTTTTGTATTAGTTTTAGCAGGAAGAGAGCAATCCGGCTACCCTTCCTGCTATATCCATTATGCTGACAAGACAATTTTCAATGCCTTCTCTTGGGCTGCATTACTAAATACTTCATAAGCAGTTTCTATTTCACTCAATGGATAATGATGGGTGACCAGCTTTTCAGGTGCAATTTTGCCGGACTGGACGCTTTTCAGCAGCATGGGAGTACTGCTCGTATTTACCAGTCCGGTGGTAATGGTAATGTTTTTGATCCAGAGATTTTCCAGATGCAGATCAACGGATTTGCCGTGGACACCAACATTAGCAATGAATCCCCCTGCTGCGATGATATCCTGACATATTTTGAAAGTTGCGGGGATCCCCACACACTCAATAGCGACGTCTACACCAATACCGTCAGTCAGTTTGTTGATGGTTTCTACTACGTTTTGTTTTGTCGGGTTGATAACCGTGTTAGCACCAAACTGCCGGGCGACGCTAAGGCGGTTATCATCAGTATCGATCATGATGATATGTGCCGGGGAGTAAAATTGTGATGCCAGTAATGCTGATAACCCGACTGGCCCCGCGCCAATTAAGGCGATAGTCTGTCCCGGTTGGACCCTGCCATTGATAACACCAATTTCAAGGCCTGTTGGCAGGATGTCGCTGAGCATTAATGCCGCTTCTTCATCGACACCTCCCGGCAGACGATGCAGGCTATTATCAGCATGGGGAACCCGTACTTTTTCTGCCTGTGTACCATCAATTTTATGCCCCAGGATCCAGCCACCATCTTTACAGTGTGCATAAAGCTGGCGTTTACAATAGGTACAACTACCGCAGACGGTGATACAGGAAATAATCACCTTGTCACCGACTTTGATATTGCGGACCGACTCCCCAATTGATTCAACGATCCCAATACCTTCATGGCCCAATGTCCGGCCTTGCCCGACAGTGGGAACATCTCCCTTGAGGATATGCAGGTCTGTGCCACAGATGGTAGTTTTGACGATGCGGACGATAGCATCTGTTGGTTCAATGAGTTGAGGTGGTGCTTTTTCTTCCCAGCGTTTTTTTCCGGCTCCGTGATAAACAAGTGCTTTCATATAACCCCCTTCACAGGTGATGGTTGTGGTTTTATGGTGTTAAAAACTACAGTAATCCAGCACACGATTTACGTTATCTGCTGCCTGAAGTTTAGCAGATGTCAACGTTTCCGATCTTCAGAATGCTCTCTGATTTAGTCGTGAAATAAAATATGACAAATATGTTCAGGAAAAAGTTCGTATTAAATGTGATTAAAGTTTTTTCAGGTAGCACAAAAATAGCACAAAATAGTAGGGCGCTGGTGGAAATTCTCAAGTAAGGTTGGCTTTCTAAACAGTGAATTACCAATAAATCTGATGGTTCCTCATCCCGCTTTATAACTGATATAAGGATAGCCACATGATGTTTAATGAAGCCAGCGGAACAAGTAAGCTAAAAGGTAAACGAGTTGTAATCACAGGCGGTGGCCGCGATTTTGGGCAAGCAGTTTCTGTTTGGTTAGCGCGTGAAGGGGTGTATGTTGATCTCTGTGCCCGCCAATTAGCCAGCGCGGAAGCAACCTGTGAGATTATTCGTCGTGAAGGTGGTACTGCCAGGGGTTATCAGTGTGATTTGAGTGATGCCGACTCTGTTCGCGACTTTGCCAGTCAGTTACTGCAAGACAAGCAACCTATCGATATCCTGATTTTAAGTGCCGCCCAATGGCTGGAAGGGCATTTGGGAGAAGGGGACAGCGATGCTGATATCGTTAGCACTGTGAATTCCGGTATAACGGGTTCTATCCTGCTGACCAAAGCATTATTGCCGAGTTTGCGTCAGTCACAAGGTGCAGATATCGTTGCTATGGTATCGGTGTGTGGTATTCCTCAATTTACCGAATCCGTTGCTCATCCTGCATTTTTTGCCGCCAAACATGCCATGAGTGGCTTTAGCCAGAATTTAGCCCATCACTTAAGCAAAGAAAATATTCGCGTGACGGGGCTTTATCCACCAGACTTTGAACTTAATGGCTTTGATGAAGTATTGGATGACCATAAAACCATGGGAGAGAAAATGCTGAACGGCCGTTCCGTATGGGAAACGCTACGGTTTGTGATCACCCAACCCCGCAGTTGCCACATTAAAGCCGTTTACTTTCAGGGACCGACTTTTAAGGATTTTGAATAGTGTAAAGCTGGCTAAGTTCTTTTTGAGTTAGCCAGCTATCCAGTAATACTCACTTATTTATTGATTAGCGATTTTGGGATACCTGTTTTTAGGGTGATAACTATTCCACTTTTCATCAGCAAACACTTCACTGTGAGGGACTGCTTTCCCATCTCGCCAAAATTTTAAATTCTGCTTAACTTCTTCGATATCTTTATGGCGATATAGCCAACGTAATTCACTGGAAGTTATACTTGCACCATGATCCTTTTTTGATATCACGGTATCAATATCATCTCCAATAATATCAGCTAAAAAATGAACTGGTGATTTTCTGTGCATTAACTGATATTCCAATCCAGCTTTACTTGTTTTTTTCCAAAGCGGTACTGCTGCGCTTTGTGACGGATTGCTCATTAATGCTGTTATAAGTGCTTCATCATTTTTAACATTGTATTTAGGGTGTGCAGATAGAAACTCCCTAAATCCCATCGCACGATTATAATCATGTAACTCTTTTTTAATACTTTTATCGTCAGCATATTCTGTTGGTTTACTGGGGTTCCAGACAGCATTGGTTATGTCATTTTGTATCAGTATATTGGTTTTTATTTTTTTCTTTTTTCCAAGAAGTTGACCGAATTTGGAAAATAATGTTTTTGAATAATCTGGCGCTGGGCCTTTACGTTTAAATCCCATTTTGTCTAGCTTTGATAAAGCACTATCCCTTGGTGTATTTAGACCATATAGAATATCACCTTGTTTAAATTCATTGATGAGAAACGGTGTTGCTGTTTCTTGCTGTGAGGTAGGTTCCAGACTTTGAGCAATAAGTTGATTATTAGGCGAAGTATTACGTGAAGGATTTTTTGAATATTTTCTTTTTTCTTTAGTGTCATATGTTGGCATAACTATTCCTTAATATTTCAATGGGAATGATCTGTTATTTTTCTGGTTCTTATAAGGCTTCAATCTTTTTACATCTTTCCATACTCAATGAGGATATGGCGATTTATATGGGTAATGCGTGGCTTAAGTGATTATTTGTTAATAATCGGTAGTAAAAATAAATTGGCAATAATGATTGTAATTAATTCTATGATTAGGCTGCAAAATAAAGCTTTCTATGAAACTTTGTTCAAGTTCACAAAGAGAGTTATTTATTGACTCAGTGACTGGGAACGATGGCGTTTTGCAACCTGAGCAGAAAAGTTACTACCTGCACTGTCAACCGTTCCTGTAATCACATTGGCCGGTGATTGAATAATACCTGAGCAGTTATGGCAAGCAGGGAAATCTTGCCCGGCCTTCTTTGTGGTCAGCCGTTTGGTGAAAATGGATGATTGAAGCATTGCTTTGGCATAACGAGCCGGATTGAGGGGATCGGAAGGTTTACCTGCTTCCATAAATACCTGGTTCAACGCTTGTACTTCGGCATGAAGCCCGGCAATACCCGCCATCGTTGGTAACATGTTCTTGTTATGTGAGATATGCTCTTCAACCAGAAGTTGTGTCATCGGATGTAATGTTTGCCCATTTTTTTTATACATATCCTGTAATCCTTCGATAAAGGCGGAAGTATTTGTTACCCGATATTCAATTGCCATGTTATTTCTAAACCCATCTTCAATAACATAGGAATGTTTATTTCTCCATGGCCCTATCGGTCTGTTTATTTCAATGGGAGTTGGAAAAACTAATTCCACACCAGGGAATAATTTTCCGGGCGCCAGGTTTTTATTATTATCCTTAAAGTTAACAAACTCATCTTGATAAGTTTTGTTATGCAAGTAGCCAGCATGGGCAGCAAAATTTTGTAATGCTTTTTTGGTATATTTTTTTATCTCTGTTGGTTTTTTCTTAGCGGGAGTAGGGCGTTCAGATTCTTCAAGAATTGAGTCCGTTTTACTTTTAAATTTCTCCATGGTAGAAGCTAATTGATGCTGATAAGCAGCAGAAACTTCTTCTGTATCTGGTGTATCGAGATGCAAAGCCTCCAGGGTCTTATTTTGTCCGGACTTTTTTTTATAAATCATCTTGTTGTCATAACTGTAGGTCATTTGTTACCTCTGAATTATTAAGTAAGATTAGTTGATGTTTACTATGAATTAATTATTCGCCTTTATTTTCTGATGAAAGTTTTAATACTTGTCTATTAATGCTGTTGATTCTTATTTCTATTTTATTTTTTGTTCTCACCATAGTGTCTAAAGTTAATTTTTCTCTCTTTATTCTAGAGGAAAATCCAGTAAGGCTCATTTTATGATCGCCATATGCTCTACGCATAAATTTGACTGCATCAGAATGACTTTCATCTAACACTTCATTAATTTTTTTAGTGAAATCTAATATATGTTCAGCCTTGTCCTTTCTGAGTTTTCCTGATGCTTTATGATGTGATACAGCCAAATCAGCAAGTTGATATACGGGGATTTTAACCGGAGATAATTTACCCACAAGTTGTGATGTTAACAGGTTAGCTGCGGTGACTTTCAAATTATCTTTGTTAGTTTCAGTTTTAATTGTTTTAGTTATCAAGTTCTTATCATAATTATTGATATCTAATATCATATTTCTTGTTTTAGGATAAGGATGTACAATTCCAAGCTGATCATTTAATTTTCCGACAGCTTTCTTGCTAAGATAATTTAATCCGGTACTTGATGCCATACCTATCCCTGTACCAACAATAGTTCCTACTGGACCAGCTATGGCGGTTCCTATTGCTCCCCCAATAGCACCACTGGCAGCCGTTCCCGCTGTGCTTAATATAGATCCTAGTGCAGTGGTTCCTATATTTTTTGCCAGGTTAATTTTTGAAGACTCAGCGGAATCCATTGATTTTAAAGTGAGATCTAATCTCTTTAAATGCTCCTTGGTAACAACCATAAATTTGTAATATTGAGAAATGTTTTCTTTCCAAAATTTATAATTTCGAATCTGATCTAAAGTAATGGAATCATTTCCCGGTGTAAAGCTATCCAGGTTGCTATCGGTAGAATGTTTTTGTGCAGAAGTATTTTTTTCTGCTTCTCTAAGATAGTTAGGCATATTAAATTTACTTTTTAATTTGTGTTTATATTGAAATTTATTGAATATGATTCAATGGTTATTTGAAAGACTTTTTATCTATCTGATTATTTTTTATGTTAAGTCATTATGTTGTTTTTTATAAATGTCATAATAGGGTTGTTTATGATTTTTGTAATCATTTTCGATATTTTTAAGTTGTTCATAAATTGATAACACTTTATTATATAGACACTCTCCTTCTTCTGTTAAAACTAATCCTTGGTTTTTTCTGACAAAAAGTTTTACACCTAATGAGAACTCCAGTTTTTTTAAGCTTCGGCTAATTGGAGACTGTGTGATAAAAAGCTCCTTTGTTGCCTTATTTATTGATTTGTTTTTGGCTACAACAATAAAATTTGCTAAGTCTTTTGAAATAAACACCTCAACTCCTTTTTAAATGCAATAGGGTTTGTTCCTGGTGTTATAAAATTATTAATAAATTAGTTACATTGTTATTTTAATGACATGATTTGATGAATTATTCATCACAGTGAAAATCATTAATTATGCAATAATCATATATGCACATTATGATTTGTCAACAATTTAATATACAAGTCAGTGCATTCATAAATATTATTTTAAAATAAATAAACCTTATTGAAAAACAATGGAATGTTTAAGATATATGATAAATTAACCTTATTATTAATAAGGTTAATTTATGTCATTAGGCCGGGTTTGGCTGATGAACGATATCATTATGTTAAAAAAGTAAATTATTCTTGCTTGGCTAATTTCTTTTTTATTCTTGAAGTTATTTCCTGACTACCATTGACTGAATCTTGAGTAGGAAAACAGAATTGATTTTCCATTTTTTCTTATGTCTTAAACTAAACATAATAGTACAACAGTTAAAATAAAATTTTATTTAATGAATTATGTAAACAATAATAAATTAAATGCCGAAAAGATGGTTTTTTTCTATATCCTTAATCCTGATTCCATAATCATCGACCGTGGTAACAAATTTGTTACCATTTAACCAGCGATGAAAAATTTTATTGATGTCCTCTAGATATTTTTGGTGGGTAATACCTGATACAGACAGGGATATAGAAATTTCTGCTGAATTGTCTGGAGTCATAGCCTCTTTCGTTGTTAATAGTTCAACTTTGCTCAGCGCTAGCCTAATATTTTCTTCACTTTCTGATTCTGCAACAGGTTGTATCTGTAGTGCCATAATAAGTAATTCTCGCAAAGCATGGCTAATCTTTTCCTGACTGAGTGATGCAATTTGTTCCACTGTAGAAGAAATGGTGCTTACCGGAATCGCCTCATCCTGCTTATCGGTGAGGCTAATCGGTATTGTCACTGAGTAATTTAAAGAAAGCCGTGGGCGATTTCCCAGTGATTGCCAAAAGTTTCCTAAGCTATTTAAACTTTCTTTCGGTGGTACAACCTGAGTATAAGCGCCGGGAATTCCTGCCAATTGGCGGTTATTAATCAAAGCATTCAAGACTTGCGACATAACTTGTATTGCCTGATTATCAGGTTGGCTATCAGGGCTGCTGGCATCTATTGCGGGTTTGCTCGATTCCCAATAGGTAATCAGATAATTACATTTAATATTGACCCAGCCTGGTAATAACCTTCCAGAAGCGGCATTAAACACTCTGGATTCTGTTGTTCTAAGCTGCAAATCTTCATAGATATCATAAAGAAAGACACTAACCATCGCATCAGATTGCACAGTATCCAATTCAGGCAAATCAAAACGAATCGCAACTTTGTTATCAAGATATTTTTCCAGAACCTCTTTCATTGCTTTATTGACATCAATAACGGTTTGCATTTTTAACATAAAAAAATCCTCTTAATTTATTATTGTGATAACCATTAATTCATCTATATATTTAATATTTGGCTAATTTTATTGTTATGAATTTTAAAAAATTAATCGACCCACTTTAGCAAGCTCCCGTGATAATGCTATTTCGATATCTTCATTACTGACTTCGTTATGGTTATTCTCTGCGGCAAAAAGTGAAGACAATAAAGCAATATTGCGAATATTTGCCCCTGTTATGCTTGCTCGTTGGGCTAATTTATCGAAATCTACATCCTGAGCAACTTTGATATTTTCAGGCCAGATTGCCTGCCACATTTTCTTGCGGATAGTTTCATCCGGATAAGTAAAGCGAGTAATAAAAGTAAAACGGCGATTAAACGCATTGTCCAAATGACTGCGGTTATTGGTGGATAAAATCACCAATCCCGGATAATTCTCTAGTCGCTGCAATAGATAAGAGACTTCAATATTGGCATGTCTGTCTTGCGCATCTTTGGTTTCACTGCGTTTACCAAACAAAGCATCTGCCTCATCAAAAAATAAAACACCAGCATCCTGTTCTGCCAAATAGAAGATACGGGATAAGTTTTTCTCGGTTTCACCGATGTACTTATTCACGACGGTGGATAAATCCACTTTGATTAAGTCAACGCCAATGCAATTGGCAATCACTTCTGCCGCCATGGTTTTCCCCGTACCGGAATCACCATAAAACAGGGCACTGATACCGGTACCATAACCAATCTTATCTTTAAAACCTTCCGCCAGAACTTGTTCACGATACTTAATTGACGTGAGTATTTCTTGTATCTGTTGAGTAATATCATCGGATACCAATAAATCTTTTAATGAACGTTTAGGAGTAATACGTTGCGCCAATTGCCTAAAATTTTGCTGGGCGCGTAAGTTGAGTGCCTTATGGATATCGCATTGTTGCAAAATATCCAAAGGATTTCTCTGTTGTTGGTAAAGCAGAGCTTCCTGCAAAATCAATGGCAGGGTTTCGGGATTAAAGGTGTAACGCTGGCTTAAGGCTATTGCGTCAATATTATTTGCACAATGATTGGGTAATTGAGCAGTTAATAGATTGGCTTTTTCTTTTGAGGTCAAAACAGGCATTTCTACCAATAATATCGATAATTTTTTCAACCAGACTAGTGGGGAAGAGGGTTCAATTAAACAAATAATCCTTAATTCAGGTTGATGCAATAAAGCTGACAGAGGTTCCAGTAACTGTTGATTCTGTTCGGCGAATAAGCAAAAGTTTTGCAGTAATAAGCAGGCACCCCGCATACGAATTTCCCGCAAAATAGGCTTTATTTGGGAAAGCAAGGCCTTATCATTATTGTCAGCCAATTTGGCGATATCCACCATTAGCGTTTGCCGCTCTTCTGACGCCATGATATTGGCAACCGCATGTGTTCTGGCACTGCCGATAATGCCCTTTAGTAAAATAATGGGGCGAATATCATCATGGTCAGATAACAATGCGTTACTGAGCAATTGTTTTAATTTGGTTGGGTAATAGCCATTTTCTGCGGGAACTAACCATTCAGAACAATGTTCCAAATCAGGCGTAATATAGTGGTGCCCAAGTAAAAAATGGTACACGCTGTTGTCAGTGATAAAAGGTGTCTGAATCCAGGATGACGTTTTCTGACGGCTATCAATGGATAATAGCTGGCAGCCAATCAGGGGAGCCCGATGTAGAAAGCTGGCTTGTTGTGCCTGTTTCTCCAGCTCTGAGCGGCAAAACAGTTCCAGCGCCAGTGCAAAAGAGGGAAACCGGGATTGTGGTTCTCCCTGAATCAGCGCAATCAGTTGATAGTAGCGGTTATCAAAATGAGGCAGTAAACCTAACAGCAACACATCTCTTTCAAAATCAGTCAGTTCAAAACGTGCAACCAATTCAGTTAACCGGGATGCCACGGGAGTGATTGTCTGCGGTATTGCCAGACAATCCTCATTGAGCCAATGGGGTTTACCCACTGGGTTATCCAGTCTGGCTATTACATCTTCTTCACTTAACAGAAACTCATCAAGGAGGTCACCTCTCTGAGCTGATATGCAATGAACATGGTATTGAAGAACGAGATCGATGCGTTCCAGTTGGCTATATAAAAACGCTAAATTAGAGTCATTATTTTGCTGAAATAAATCAGAGAAAACAGGCACTGTATTCATAAATTTTTACTCAGACTAAACTATTTAGGTCGGTGGTTATAACCACGTTATGGTGATGGGGTGTTTCAACCAGCTAAGGCTCGCTATATTTATTGGCCACGGCCATTCGCTTATTAGTGCATCGTAAACTTCGGGTTTAATATGGATATTTGTCATGCCGTTTAACTCACTTAATTCCCCGGAACGTTGCAAAAATAAGTGGCGCACATCGTTGATTCCCATTTTTTTCAACGCCGGAAGTTGTTCGATAGTTTTTTCCAGCCATTGGTTGATGGTAATTTGCTGTTCTGGATTTGGGGTATGCCATAGCGCGTTATCATGAATGGGTAATCCACAAAGCACCTTATTGAGCGTCAACCGCCATGCGGGTATTTCTTCTTCCGCCCAAATCAGCCAATCAAGTAAACAGACGGCCTCTCTTTGCACTTCGAGGCTGATAAATCGGTTTTTATCCAATAAATCAAAGGTACGGAAAAATGTTGGCAACAGCGGCCATAAAATTATGCAACCAGCATTGCTGATGGGTAGAACTGACTGTACTGATGGGGCTTGAATTTTATTGTCAGGTTGTATAGATGATACTTGCGCTGATGCTGATAAAGCCGATTTCAGTAATTCCTTGTGTTGCTCTCTGTTGTGTAAAGTTGGTAGATTTTCTCCTGCGGCTTGTTTTATCAGGCCATAATGCCGTTGTGTAGTTGCTGGTTGATAGTGTGTTTGCATGGGTTGGAATGCAAATGGCGGTACTGCATCCATTTGCATATCAGGTTTATTGTGGATCTGTTTTAATAGATTGCTATCTTCTGTTAGCGTATTGGTTTCATTATTATCATTATCCTGCCTCAATGGATTAAAATTATTCTCAATAATATATTTCTCCGATGTCAGTTCACTTTGAGTTTGTAATCCAAGTGCTTTTTGTGAGTCATATGCATATTTAATCTGACGTTGAAGATAATATTTAGCCGCCAAACTTAATTTTTCTGGTGTCACTTTTGTATCTGTGGTTTTCTGTCCTTGTGAATTAAAAAATTCAGATTTTGTTGTTTCAGTAAATAACTGGAAAAGCATATTAAGAACGTCTGGCTGGAAGATCTGAATTAAACGGCTTAGCCCCGCAGGTTGTAAACAGTGTTTAGCTAACATAGGTAGCCATTGTTGTGGCTGGTGGTTGATTTGTTGCCACAAATAACTATAAATATACACAGTATTTGTTCTGTCCTCAGATGACCAATACCCCTTACGTAAATAATAATCCACTTTTTCTATCAATTGTGTTCCAGCAAAGGCGTTGTGGGTGGTAACCATTGCAGATTGCTGGTTTAAAATATCTTCTAATAGTTTTTTTTCACCCTTAATGTTGTCTATATGTGGATATGCCTCTTTCCATATCGATTGCGGGTAAGATACCCTTTCTGTCCACGGAATATATTCAGAAGAGTGATAATATTGACTCAATGCTTTTCTTAATCCAGTCGCCAGCTTTTTGGGAATTTCTGTTTCAAGAAAATCAAGATCAATATTTCCCAAATCCACTATTACCTTTTCTAAAGATAATTTTCCCTTGCTATTTAATGATAAACTAATAATATTTTCCGTTATGATTCCCTTTAGTTTTTTATTAAAAACAAATGAGCATCTATCCATTATTTTTTCACCATTATAACCTGAGATTTCAAAGGCAAAAACTGTCTTGTATACAATGCGATCGGATACAGAATCAGATAAAGACATCGGTTAATCTCATTTCATAAAATTAATAAATTATGAAAAATAGCAATGAATATTCATTGGAACCCATTGCTATTAATATAAATCAAGCTAATTTAACTACAGTTTCATAATAAAAGCCAAAAGGTAATAAGGAGGAACTACATCAATATTATGATTATGTGAGGAGGAGGATGCTGTTGCCTGATGATTATGTCCTTGTCCTCCGCCTGTGTTTGATGTATATGGATAAAAATTGTTCCCGTTTGAAGGATTCAACCATATTACACTACCAGGTTTATTGTTTATTTGATAGTCGGTTTGGGTATCAGATGAATAACTATATTTCATTCCATAAAAATTATAGTAAGACATACCTCCAATATGTTTATGACTAGGTATTTGTGATGCTGTTAATGTCGTGTTTTGTACATTAACAGTGACAGAAACTTGAGTTGATGTTGTATTTCTGGAGAAGCTTTTTGTACTACCACTCCCACTGGCTTTACTACTACTTTTCCCTGCTTCAGAAATAGTTTCACCGCACATTACAAAACGGCTTCTTAAATCAGGCGTACTGTTACTACCATCACAAAAAGCCCAACCCTCTGGTGCGGTCCTGCCAGAAAACATCACAATCATACCTGCTGGCAATACTTTATTAGGATCAATTGCAACACCATTAGCATCTACTTTAATCCCACCATTAGCTTTAACTTTAACTGCAACACCACTACTATCAACGCTAATTCCCTTATTACCATTAACTTTAACAGCAACCCCATTACCATCAACGCTAATTCCATTATTAGCATAAACTTTAACTGCAACACCACTACTATCAACGCTAATTCCCTTACTAGCATTAGCTGTAACCGCAACACCACTACCAGTAACGCTAATTCCGTTACCTTGTTTTACAGCTACATTGCTAGTATTAACTGTAATACCATTACCCTGACCGACACATATCCCATTGGTTTCATTAGTCAGACCACTACCAAGATCTACAGATAAAACATCATCTTTTAATGTTAATGGAGAAAAGTCTTTACTGGAAAGAGTGCCTATTTTTAAACTAAGCGTACCACTATCGTCCAGTTTTAATCCTTCTCCGGGGCCATTTTGTTCTGGTGCCTGACCACAAGCTTTACGCCCAACATCGGCAATATCAATTAATTGATTGAAATCAATTTGTAAAGGAATGCTTCCCTCTTTAAATTTATTTTTTAATTCATCGGTTTTAGGGCCAACACCTTTTGCATTAGATAATGTTTGTTGCTCTTTTATTTTTGCAGAATAACGAACTTCTTTCATGGTTAACTCCATTAAATAGATTTAATATAAAATTGTGATGGGTAGTTGCTTGTTTTTTTATTCGTTCTCTTTCGGAACATAGAATAATTCGTTCTGGATTATTTTATTGGTATTCCATTGGTCATTATTTTTACCAACAACTTCCTCTCTTTGGTTTGGTGTAGCAATCCGCATTGTTCCTATGCCTTTTAGAGAAGAAGGTAATTTACCCAATGTCAGGTTTTCCAGAATAGAATAAGCGGCATCTCCTAATGGGGTACCATTATTCTGCCAACGCTGATAAGTATTGCCGAAATTTAAAAAGGGTTCCCGATCCATCCAATGAATAATCATGGAAATATGAGCAGGGAATTCAGTAAGAATTGTTTCTTTAACCCACTCTTCTAATTTATAGGGATCAACACCAGGTACTTTAATTAAATCACTGTTTACCACTACGCTAATAACAAATGAGAAACGATCTGTTTTTTCATATTCCTCACCGGAAAAATGCCAACTATACCGCCATGCTTCTTCTGGGGCAGGGAACGTCAATGTCGAATTACCCTGACGTTCAATAATCAAAGTGCCCTTAATGCGATCAAAGCTGACAACTTTTGCATACAGTTTTTCTGATTCATCAGCATATTCCTGTGTTACTCCGACTAGCCCTAAATTCTTGGTCAGGGTAATTTCATTGCCTACCGCAATCAGGGACGGGAAAGGAGTTTGTGCTGTGCGGGTCAGGCGCCGCTGGTTGTCAGGCAATGGGCTGTCATTTTGGGATTGATCGCTGTCGTAGGCCAGACGGTAATTCATATCTTCCATCCAGACTACGCTATTTTGCCAGCGCAATTTTTTTGCTTTGGCTGCTGCCATCACTCGTTCCAGATTGTATTCCAGTTGAGAGCTATTACCCACATCCAGCCAAAACTGATCCCCCTCAGCTTTGACTATCATTTGACCACGTACTGTAAATCGGGTCTTGCCCTGTTCGCCTTCATAGAGAACTAAATTGATCACCTGCCCCTGTGTCAGTTTGCCATCAATACCGGCTTGCTTAATCACCACATAATGTTGACCCGTTTGGGCGTCTTTCTCTTCTGTCACTGAATCAGGCTGTTGCTCTTTATCAAACTGGCTGTTGGGCTTGATGGGCAGCAATGCCCGGTGTTCCACCAGATAAAAAGGCAGTTGGCTCAGGTCAGGTTCCGGTTTGAATAGCTCATTGCCTAACCCCATGCGGGCAGCAATGCGCTTTTGTAGTGACGAGACTTGATCAATCCGAATATTGGCACGGTGATAAGTTAATGTCGGTTGTTGAGCCAGATAGCCTTGTTGCACGGCGCGAAAATCATCAATGGGGGTGGTAAAGGTACGCGGCGCTCGCTGGGTGCCAAAGTATCCGAGCAGATAATTGACGATATCCAATTCGTGATCGCTGTCGAGTGCAATCTCTTTTAGTAGCTCCTTTAGTGCCGAAGCATAATTTTGGTGGGCGTCATCATTGACAGAATCCGGCTTAAACGGCCATTGATCGCCCCAGACTTCATATCCCTCACGCTTAAAAGCCAATAATTTCGGCAGCATGGCAATTTGCTGACAACCGCAAGCTAACAGTTGTTCAAAAGGCAGCATAAACTGATGGAGTGACCGCAGACGTTGGGCATGTTCACTTTCAGATAAGGGCTGCTGTAACTCATAGCACGCGGGCAAGGTATTGCTGACGGGATAGTAACGACCCACATTGCGATGCTGACCATAAGCCAATACCACGGGTTTATTCTGAATCAGGGGAGAATTGGGTAAACTGTCCCGAATTTGTTGTTCACTCACTGTGACGCTGATCCCACCTTTGGCGATCACCCGCAGTGGGCCATCGTGTTGTGCCAATTGATGGAGCGGATCTTTACCCCACAGGCGAGGGTAGTAGCCTTCTTTAATTGACCATGACCAACTATCCTCTTTAATCGGTTCAATCAAAGTCTTGTCAAAGCTGTCATCCAGACGCAGGCGATTGACATTCTGAATGCCCTTAATCTCAAGCAGTTTATTAACCAGCCGGCTAAGGTTGAGGATGATCGGCTTGGTATAATCACGGGCTGTCTGCAATTCAGGGATCCAGCCATGTTTTAATTGTGGTCCTTCAAAGATTTCATCATTGCGCATTCCTGCATCTTGCAGCGTTTCAGTATGGTAACGCTGTGCCTCAGGCATCAGATACTGTTCTGCTGTGCTATAGACGGCAGCAAAAATACCCGCGATATCTTGTACATCGTCATCCAGTTCAATATCCAGTAATAGCGGAAAATCAACCGGTTCTGACCAGATAATCTGGCTGACCGATTCACCAATATTGCGGTTCTGCGTCAAAAAATCTTTCAGTTGTTGATCGGCAGTCGTCAGATTCTCCTGTGTACGACGGGTTGGTTCCAGATAGAGCCAGTAATTTCCCCGTAGCGTAAACTTTTTTGCCTCTTTACGCTCGACAAAGCTATATTCCCTTTTGGTGGCATCATACCAATAGGCATAGCGTTGCGTTTCCGGTTCACGTACCAGTTGCACGTTACGGAACAGAAAATCCCCTTTATCCTGTTCTGATTCTGATGCCTCTTCTGCCCAGTCACTGCTATGCAGATCCAACAATGCCTTCCGATAATCATCGGTGGTGATTGGCCCACAAGTCAGTGTATTGTGGGGGCCAAATTCAGCGGGAAAAATTCCGTCTTGCTGTTTCTGCTGATTGGGCGCAGGAGTCAATAAGTCTGTTAAGGGAAGGGTATGACGGTAAGCCAAATCTGACACGCCATAGCTGAGCCCTTCCAGAAAAGTGATTCCGGGATCGTGTTCTGCCGTGTCACTCCAAAGTTTTCCTGCTTGTTGCTCAACCACCTGATGAGCCTGCTCCAGCAAGGTATCAAAGTGAATATCGTCTTTCACGCTGTGAAACAGTGCATCTTGATTATTCATGGTTATCCCCTTGGCATTGCAGCATATCGTCTGCCTCCCAGACTAAAATAAGCACCTCATTATCTTTGGCTTCCACCGATGCAGTGATATCACTGCCTTTAGCTGCATCTGATCGACGCAGTGTCAGACAGGTGACCCGCTCAACCAGCGGTTGCTGCTGAATGGTCGCCAGAAACTGGTAATAATTAATGCTGTTATTCAGCATAACGGGGCGCTGCTCATCGACGCTCCAGGGCATATATGTCTTACTGAGTTGCTGCCGTAGCTGGCGATAACCAAAATCTTCGTTAACGTCAGGCTTAAAAATCACCTTGTAATTGATTTTCACACAAACATATGTTGGGTTTTTGATCTTAATCTCAGCCCAGGGAGAACCTTTTTGCTTTAACCAGTCAGCCATCTCTTGCAAGCGTGCCGGATTCAGCACCGGACGCAAAGGATCATCGCTGTCGTTGTATCGGTTAGCCGGAATGATCGTCAGTTGTTGTTTCTCCAATGCAGGTACTCGGGTAAGTTCATCATTGCCGGGATACTTAACATCAAAGATGCTGACATAACGCTCTTTTAACAGTGTCGCCATATTGCCCCAGGTTAAGGCTCGGTTACGGTGGGAAAGATGCTGTGCTCCCCGTTCAAAAAAGGCGCTGTTGGATTCCGCTACACGTCCATTCCATGATGGCCAAGGCTGGTTGATTGAAGCCACCACCATGATAGGTTCCACTGGGCGTTGAATAGTGCCTGTCGGTAAAGGTGTCAAAAAATGGCTGTTGCTGATGCTGTTGGCATTGACCAATGTTGCTGTTATGGCGTTATAGATCAGTCCGCATAACCAAGGGGTTTTCCCCCATGAGCCTGCGTATGTGGGGATAACCACGACGGCCTTTAACCAATAGCGCTCCGTTGGCATCTGTGTTGCTTGATTGACAGCATCCGCAGGCAGGACAACCTGCCAAGTGCCATCTTGATACAGATGTTCGGTTTTATCATTGACCCACGCATCCAATGCAGCCCATTGATTCTTTTCTTTCAGGTAATACCAGAAAACGTTTTCGGGTTGCTGTGGCGATTTTAATTTCCAATATAGCGATAAGGTTTGTCCCGGCTCGACGTCAGTGATACCAAGATATAAAGCGGGATCTTCTTCCAATGGCTCAATCTCAGGGCTATAACCAAAGGGGGTTAGGTGATATGTCTCGTATGAGGCTTTATCTACTGTTTTTTCTTGTACCTTGAGCTCTGTTACCGTAGGCAGTGGCTGGCTGTCTTTGCCCTGTAGCCTGAGGACTGGCTGGCTGAAAGCCAGATTATCCAAATCCTCCGGGGCACTGATTGCTGGTTCTTTATCTGAAAGTTCTAGTGTGATTTCTTTTGTATTCACTTTGAGTGTCAAGGTTAGCCACTGATTACCGCTGCTGATCTGAGCCACCAGATTTTGGCTACTCATGTCTTTATCAAAGGTAACTGTTATCTTTCTTGTCCCTTCTTCCATTGCCAGTTGTGCAGAGGTGATCAACAGTCCGCCCAGTACAGGTTTATCTAAATCAGTTTCACTGAATAACCGTATTCCATCAGATGGCAATGATAACTGTGCCTGAGAATCCCACGGTGTCGCGGTAACCCATTGTTGGTTTTCTTTTTTACGTAGCCAGCGCAAATCACTGATATAACCACGGTTCGCCAATAAACTGGCGTCCAGCGCATATTGCAAAGCATTTCCTTGTTCATCTTGCCCGGCTTCAAATAAGGTGCCTTTAGTGAGCAATTGCTCTGTGACTGTGGTATTCAGTTCTACAGATAAAGCAACTTGATCGGGTTGGGCTGAATGAGGAGATAATCCCAAAAGCGCCCGATAATAGAGATCGCGATGAGCTGCTGGTAAGGTATTCAATAAAGATATTGGGGTTTCCAATAATCGCAATACTGCCAATAGAAAAGCCTGATGAGGTAATAATTCCCCATTGGCTTCAATTTCCCCTTGATATAATTCGGCAAGTTTTTCTGGCGTATTATTCGCCATAAAGAAAAAATCATTCCAATGATTATTTTCCTGATTGAAGGGAATTATTTGGGTGTACGTCTCAATATATTGGAGTAATTGCAAACTGGTGCGATTATCTAATTTAAAATCGCTCATCGGCACCAAGTTTGACAATTTATTATTTAACTCAGTTAATTCCATAATATCACCTGTGTGGCACAGTGATTACTCTGTGAATAAATGATTATTCACACCATTTAATTTCTATTTAATGCCGCTTAATTCAGCCAATACCTTAATTTACGGTGGCAAAGTTTTGTTGGGTAATAAAACTCCCCTTTCCCGATGAAGGTGTCATCACATCCGGTTGAGGGGGAGTCACCGTATTATTCATGGCGGGTGATTCAGGCGTAAACAGCGCCGTGAATTTCTGCCCCTTGATAATTAAAGCCGCTCCACTGGTACACTGAAGTGCCTGCTGGCTGGTATCCAACGCACTGATGGTAATGGTTCCTGTTCCCGGCGTAGCGTGTGTTGCGGTGAAATAGGTGGCTGGAATCCTGACCTGTTTTTCATTCCCCAGAATGCAAACTTTCTTTCCGCTCACTTGTGCATGTCCTGTGCCACTGATTTTAGCTGGGCTGGAAGGTGTTACCTGCCGATTTCCAAAGCTGGGATCAAACAGTAAAGCATCTCCATCTACCACAATGGCTTCACTCATACCACCTCCATTCCCCGGCCTTCACTCAGCGCCAGTGTTCCCTGAATTTGCTGATTGATATCACTTCCCCGCAGGCGATACATAACCTGCACTTGCAAGGTACTCTTATTATTTGGCGCCTGACGAACCTGGATATCGGTAATATCTGCCCGTGATTCATAGCGTAATACACTGTCATGAATATGGGATTCAATTTCAGCAAACAGTTCATTGCGGATATTTTCAAACATAAAATCATGTAATCCGCAGCCATAATTTTCACGCATCAGGCGTTCCCCCGGCTCAGTGCTGAACAGAATGTGCAAACTTTGGCGTACATCTTCCGCCCCTTCCGCCATTTCCACCCCCTTTTCAAGGGAAAAGGCGGGAGGAAAAGCCCAGCCACGACCATAGAATTGTGTCAGTATTTGGTTTTCCATTGTTCACCTTTCACTGGGTAAGATTAATTTTGCTGCCTTTGATCTCAACACTGTTCTTGCCAGAAATATTAAGTGATTTATCCATTTCGGCATTCATTGTCTGCGCTTTCAGTGTCAAATCTTTTTTCGCTGATAGAGAAATATCCTGCTCCATTTGGGCATTTATTGTTTGTGCTTTCAGTGTGAATTCTTTTTTCGTTGACAGTGAAATATCTTTATCCTGCTGGAGCGTTATTTGGTTTTCTCCCGCACTTATTTGAATGATTTTCTCTTTGCGATTAATCATGATTTGTTGTTGAGTTTCTCCTTTTTTCACCACCAGAACTTTTTCTTGATTATCTTGGGTAGGTTCCAAAGGCGCTTTATTTTTCGGGTTGTGCATGGCACCCAGAATCACCGGATAACGTGGGTCATTTTCAAAAAAGCCGACAATCACTTCGTCACCGGGTTCTGGATAAAAACAGAAACCGCTTTCGTGGCTGGCGTAAGGTTTCCCCAATCGGGCCCACAAGAATTCATTCGGACGATTCAATACCGGCAGAATAATCGGAATGCGGTTCAGGGCGGCTTTGTCCTGCTGATACTTCGCGACTGTTGCAATATGGAGTTCGGTGGCATCAGGTAACATTGGCAGGGAGTCCTGTTGTAAACCAATGCCCAACGTGGTTTCCCAATCAATTCGTCGGTTAAAACGATGGCGAACCGCAGTAATGCTTGCCGTTCCATCCAATTGGGAAGCGAATCCCGTCAGTTGAATGTTGTCCCCTAACTGATAACGTCCATTACCTTTAAGCAGGAACTCACCTGTGACACCAGAGATGCGCTGATTCAGCAATAGCCCTTGTGCCAGATAGCCACTCTCTTGGGTGGTTAACGGGCTGCTGTAGCGAATGTCCCAACTCGTTTTATTTAAAGATGCCAGTCTGTCAGGGGAGAGGGCGGCTTTGCCCACGGCAACACTGCCGTAGCGACCGCCGGATAATTCCTGCTGCTTACTGATATCCCAGCCACTGACTTCCAGCGAGGCAGGATTAAGATGGTTATCAAACTGCCAACTGGCATCTTTGACGATGATATCTTTTTTCTCGTCCCCACGGCTTTTCAGAGTATGGGTTGGGTTGGATTTCAGGGCGTCAGGCTGGACAAGGTGAACGCCTTCTGTCGTGGGTAACAGCCATATGCCAGTTGCTGATAGCCGACACAACAAAAAACGCCAGTCTGAACAGCGAAACTGCACCATCTGCTCATGTTTTTGATCTAATGCGGCTATCCGTTCAAAGCGAGCCTTGATACCGGCTTGATTCAACAAGGTATTTAAGATGGTTTTTTCGTTACTGGCCTTAAACAGTTGTGAATGCTGAGTATCTGCCATCAATTGCAACCGATGCTTGACGACCAAGGTGAGCAATAATTGCTTGTTTTTGATCTTCAATGAATTACGGGTAATCAGGCCGTTAAACAGCACTGATTTTTTGCCGTCATCGGTCAATTCCAGACGCAGGGTTTTTCCTGCCTGACAATGGGCCAGTTCAGCCTGTACATCTGTTTGGCTGAATGAGGAAAGTGGCCTGTCTGGCAGGCTGAGTTTCAGCGTCGCAGAAGGAATACTGTTAACGCGGTAATAGGTGTCCACATCGACAGCGGCCAACAGGGACAGCGCTTTACCATCTGCAATGATTTTCAGTTGGCGGCTCATGAGTTGTCTCCTCGGGTGGCCTGCAATATTTCACCCGGTACAAATCCGTTGAGATTATCCAGCCCGTTTTGCCAGGCCAGCGTCAGGTAATCGACGCCACCAGACAGCGTTGATGCTGTGCTGGCCGCCATCAGGGCCAGTGAAACACCATCCTGTACCCGTAATGCAATTTTTGCCGGGGATTTCAGGTTTTGCTCTGTCTCCTGCAAGACCAGACTTTCATCTGCTACCAATGTCAGAATGACCCGCGCCCGCAAAGGCGTGGCATCACGATCAAACAAGGTGTAATTCACAGACAGGCCTTTCGTTCTGCCGGCAAAATAGCCGCGGCTTTCCCAACGCATTTTTCCCCATTTAATTTGCAGGAATCGCGTTTCATTACTGGTGGCATCCACGCTGCACAATTGTTTGAGTTGCATGAGCTGAGCTTCAATGGGGGTTTTGTTGCCCGGCATTGTGGCATCAAAAATCAACTCAAGGGATAACCCAGCCGGCTTGGCCTGTACATAAATGCTGCTTTGTTTTTCGCTATTAATAGCTTGGGATTGTTGGTAATCCGTTTGGTAATCCAGTTGCAGGGAATCAGGGTTATACATGGCCTGAACAGTGCCTGCCCGTATTTTTCCTTCCCTGTCTTTATAGGCATTAATGGTCAGCTTTGCTAAACCACGTTCAATCAAACTCATGGACGCCACCCTTCCTCATCGCGTAATGCCGCCAGCACTTCGCGTTTAATTTTCTCAACCCAAATAGCCTCATCCAGACTTTCCTGAATCAAAGAATGGCCTTGCTGATCTGAGCCGGTCGTTTGTGTTGGTGAAACTAGTGTTTGTGAAACTGATGTTGGTGAAACCACTTTTGCCTGAATGATTAATTCTCTGATTTCGACGGTCATACTTTGACTCCCAGCCAGCACATATCCTGATAGCGCAGTTCAAGGGTATTCACCAAAATGGCGTTACTGTTCGCATCAAAGTCGCTGGTTTGCCAGCGTACCAGTAAGGCATTGCTCAGTGTCCAACTGGACAAGGGCAGTGAGTTTTCGTTTAACAGCATAATCACCACATCCGCATAGGCGATTTTTTCTCCACGCAATACACGGTCAAACATTAAGGTCAAAGGAGAAACCGTCATTACGCCGCGCTCCAGCGTTAATGTGCCGTGTTGGATCTTTTCAGCCAGATAGTTATTGCGGGCATTTTCACCGCCTTGACTGTGCTGGGTGACCTGAAGTTCCCGGCTTAGGCCGGAAATGCGCTGAAAACGGATATCCAGTGGATTAGGAATGCCATTAAAAATAAAACTCGCCATAAAACGGTGGGAGACCACGGGAGTATAATAATCGTTCATTGTGCTCTTTCCTTTTTAAGACAGAAGCGTTCCCGTTTGGGTATCAAATACCAAACTGATCTCGATAAACTCAGCGGGAGACAATACGGCCAAGGCGACTTTCATGATCATTTTCCCGGCACGGATATCCTCTTCGGTCATCGTTTCATTTACCCCTAACAGCACAGTAAACGCTTCATCTTCCCGTGAGCCGTACAAGCCACCCTGTAACCAGAGCTGTCGCAGCCAGTTGTAACTTTGTCCCTTGCATTTCATCCACGTCAGTTCGTTATTAGGTTCAAAGAGGTACATACGCGCCAATTGCGCCAAATGAACGGTGACATAAGAAACCAAGCGTCGCGTTTGCAGGTAACGCCATGATGTATCATCTGTGTCTTCCAGCGTGCGGCATCCCCATACGCGTATGCCTTTGCCGGGGAAAGTGCGGATCACATTGAGGGAAGTCCCATTGGTGTTAAACAATGCACTTCCTTGAAGATACGACTTAACCGGCCGGATAACCTGAGACAGGGCAATATTGGCTGGCGCTTTCCACATCCCGATTTCGCTATCTGTGCGCTGGATGACTGCTGCGATGGCGGCAGTGGGGGAGAGCACGATATCTTTTTTGCTGGATACATCCTGATAAGTGGTTTCTAGACGGGGCCAATAGGCCGCTCCCCATTGGCGATATTTTGATGAGAGATCCTTCAAACATTGCTGAGCCTGTTCAACTTCATCTGGTGCATCCAGCAGTACAAAGAGATTAGGACGGAGCTGGCTCAGTTGCAGTAATGTCTCCCAGCTTTCAGACCATAAATTGACTAAGGTGTGTTGATCATCGATGACACTGTCATTCAGTCGGGCAATATCCGGTGCCAAAATCAGGGTAATCTGTGTTTCCCCACTAATGGCTTCTTTCACTGCATCAGAGCTTAATTTTGCCATCAGCGTTTCGGCTTCCGCTTGGGTGATACTTGCTGAGGGCATATTGCCTTGCAGTGGTAAAACAAAAGCCTGTTGCCCGCCATTATCGAAATAGTGCCTGATTGCCAATGCCATCAAATGATGGTCGCCAAATAGCCGGGTATATTCCGCCAGATTGTTGATAGGAACCGCGGTTTCTGTTTGCTGTTTGATGGTATAGCCAATAAATACGGGCACTGCGCTGGCTATCTCTTGCTGGCCCATAGCGGTGATATGTTCTGTTAAGGTGACACCCGGTTGAATTCTTTCCATCATCATCTCCTTTATTTTGGTGAGATAGGCACTGTTAATCACAGTGCCTGGTGTTTAATCACGGAGATTACTGAGCGACATCCTGCGTAAATTGCAGAACGATAAATTCAGCCGGTCGCACTGCGGCCAGACCGATTTTCATGATCATTTTGCCTTGTTTGATATCCGCATCAGACATGGTGATATCCTGACCAATATGGACAAAATAAGCCTCTTCCGGGCTGTTCCCCATCAGGGCATTTTTTTGCCAAAGAGCATAAAGATATTGGTCAACGGCGGCTTTGGCGCGCATCCAGGTCGGTTGATTATTAGTTTCAAATAACACGGCACGCAGTGCCTGGCGGATATCGCGTTCAACGGAATTGAACAGACGACGGACAGGAATGTAGCGCCAGTGGGTATCGTTGACATCTGTACAAGTACGGGCTCCCCAAACCATCAAACCACGGCCTGTAAATGAACGGATGACATTGATGCCCTTGTCATTCATGACACCTTGTCGATCATCATCGACTTTATCAGTCAGTCCTTTGATGCCGGTAAGTGCAATGTTAGCGGGGGCTTTCCAGACACCACGCTGGTTATCTGTTTGGCAATAAATTCCGGCAATGGCGGTACTGGGTGGAAGAGTGATTTGACGTTGTTGCTCCTGCTGCAATCTGGCATCAATATTCTGCGCCAGCGTTTCATTTTTTTTCCTGAGCTCATCCAGATTTTTCAGTTTATTCTTGCCTGATTCATCCTCATATCCACTGATAATAATGTCCTGATCGTCGGGTAAGGCAGACAGTGTCAGGTTGGTTTCCAACTGAGGATAATAGGCGGCAATCTTGGTGCGAGTTCCCGAACTAGGTATCGATTCACCATCGTGGCTATCTGCAATCATAAAATAGCCCACTTTGTTATCATTCAGCAGTGAGCTGACTGCATCATAAACTCTGTTTTTGTAATCCCAATCTGCTTCCGGGCAAACCAGCAGAGTGATATCCCCTTTTTGTTCGATTAATTCAGGAATGGCTGCCAGAGTTTTCTCGTTAGTGACATCATTTAATGGGTAGATATAACAAGATCCGCCCCCATTTTGAAAATAGAGTTTCAAGGCTTCTACGGCTAGAGACTGATTGATTTTCTCAATCGTGTGAATCCATTTTTTTGGCTCTTCTTTAGCAGCAGATAAAGCCTGAACTTTGGGCGTTTCTTTGGCTTCACTCTCTTTCTTTTCTACTTTTTCTTTTTCGGCCTCTTTTGACTCACCACTAGAAGAGGGTTCAGGACTCGATTTGATGACAATTTCTGTCATTGGCACCAAAGAAAAAGTGGAAGTAAATTCAAGCCAGTTGCTGATACGAATACAGGCTTGGGTTGGTTCCGCAGTTTTTGGGGTGAACTTACCGATAAAAACAGGCACGGCGGTGGGACTGTTGCTGACAGACAATGCAAGGGACGCATCTTCTTCAATATAAACGCCGGGCGTTTTTAGATTAGCTGGCATGATAATTCCTTATCAATCAATGTGATTAACGCTGTTCTACATCTTGCGTAAATTGGAGGATGATAAATTCCGCCGGTCGAACCGCTGCCAGACCGATTTTTACTATCATCTGTCCTTGATTAATCTGTTCCGGTGTCATCGTAATCCCCTTGCCGATCTGCACAAAATAGGCTTCTTCTTCTTTGCTGCCGGCCAATCCTCCTTGTTGCCACAGGCTATGAAGGTAATTGCTGATTGCCGCTCTGACACGTTCCCAAGTTGGCTGGCTGTTAGGTTCAAACATGGCAAAGCTCATGGCGCGCTTAACATCCCGCTCGACGGTATTAAACAGGCGACGCACGGGGACATAGCGCCAGTTGTCACTATTTTCCAGTGTTCTTGCTCCCCAAACGGTGGCACCAGTATTGCTGAAATTCCGAATCATATTGATGGCATGATCGGAGTTATATGCGCTCTGCAATTCATCCGTAACCAAAAATGCAGGTTCCAGTCCGCCTTTTAATGCGATATTGGCAGGAGCTTTCCACACGCCACGGGAGAGATCGACGGAAGCATAAACCCCTGCGATAACCGCGCTCGGTGGGATGGTGATTTTTGCCCAATCCGCTTTCAGCCACGGGTAGTAAACTGCGGCGAACGCTGTAGCGTCATACTGGCCCTTGATTGTTTCTGCATTCGTGATAGTCAACGCTTCTTCCGGGCCATCAAAAATGGCAAATAATCCTTTTCCCGGCTGACACAAAGTTGCCGCTGCTGTTTTGATATCTTCGCCCGCAGCAACCAATAAAGTGACATCATCTAAGGTTGGAATGAGTTTTTCTAAACTTGGGGTTTGGATGAGATAACAATAACCCCCGCCATTGGTAAAATAAGCCCGAAGAGAAACTGACAATTTATCTTTATTGTTAAAATCGCCCACCAGATTCAGATAATCCATCCAGGAATTAATTCGATGGGCCGTATTTTCATCAATATATTTATTTTCTTTATTCACTGCAAAAACAGGAACAGCGGTGGCACTATTTGATACGGATAACGCCAGGCTGTTTAATTCTTCAATATAAACGCCAGGATAACTGGTCATGGTTGTCATAAGAAATTTCCTTATATGAAATGATTAACTATCAATGCTTCAAATAGCCTGCATGGTCACGCGATCAGCTGTCAGGGTAATTTCTTGAACGGCAATATCATTGCTGGTGGCATCAAAGGAAGGTGAAGTCAATGAAGTAGGGAACGCATTAGCGACATTCCAGGTCATCAATAATTCGGTGCCTGCGTCATTGGTTAAGCTAATGGTAATATCTTTTTTCTCTACTTGATTAAGCTGGATAGAATTAATCCAATCAAACAATTCAGTTTTGCCGGGAAAAACACCTTTACGCAGGGTAATATTAATTGGCTGGCGCTGCCCCGGCATTTTGAACCAATTACCGACACCATCACGATATTCAATGGTTTCATAATTAATATCGAGTCCTGAAACACTATTAAATGGAATGTGTTCATCTCCGACAGAAACAACGAAACGATAAGAAGGAATAGGATATTCAGCAGCGATTTGAGATGTGCTTGTAGACATAATAGCCTCTTTTAAAATGAAAATGGTTATGATTGATTTCAATTAAAATAAGATGCAGGACAATATATTTGGACAAAGCTACCGCCACAAAATGACAGGTATATCATTCTGAAAATATTTTTATGCGGCTATATCATACGTACATCAAGAATCATCGTGCCGAAAAAACGATAATCAGTACATTGCCAATAATGCAAATTGCTTTTTATGCAATTTCATTTTTCTGTAATAAAAATAAATTTGTCAGTTACGGCCGAATAATAATGGCTATGTATTAAAAATAATTTGGTGGATAAGATGTAAGGTATTAATAGTGAAAACAGGATTTAATAAAAAACACGATTAAAGTGATTAAGTCTTATAGCTGTAGATGGTGAGTCATGTGTCCGACGATATCTGCTTCCAAAAGTGCTCGGATTTACCGCAATCTTGCTCTTCCTTACAGGCTACGGGCGGTTTCGTTCACCATCGGAGAGCTGGCGACTCATATCACGGGCGGGGATAAAGAAGCGTGTCATGCTGCGATAAAGCAAAGTTTCAATGACTGGTTAGCTGATTTTGGTATCGGGAACCGGGAAAAGTATCAGGTTGTCACCCGTACCCGTGATTTTATCCAGAAATACGGGCTTTCACGCTTTCAGCCTTACACCTACGGCAGACCCAACTGCGATATCGATAAAGCACACGTCATGAGAATTAATGATCTTGCCGGGTATCTGGTGCATAACCGCCTGATGATGGACAGGTGGAATACCTCATTATTCCCAGTATATTTGAAGGAAAATGTCAACTTTATTTAGGACGGGACAGTGATTAAAAAAATAAAGTGATATTGTGACAGTGTAGGTTATCCCGAAAAATATTTTTCTCTGGCAGGTAATAATTAATTGAATTTAAAAGAATTAAAAATAGTGACGTCATATCACGGGATAGGCTGGGATAACGTGGAATAGGGTAACAATATGAAATATATAATAAATAAATCACTTATCCCGTTATCCCGTGAAATATTTATATAGCGATATAAAAATGGATTTTTTGGCAAGTGTTCTTTCGGCTCTCCGTTCTAGCAGGTTAATGTATTAGCCTGCTAGAACGGAGAAGACAAGCGTAACGCGTCAGCATCGTCTTAAATAGACTGGAATAATTGGCTCCTCATTAAGCGAGAAACTTTTTCTGGCTGGCAATCAGTGTTGCCCCGCAAGCTGTGCTCATACCTTCCAAGGCAATCTGTTTGCCCTGATACTTTAAAGTCTCACTTCCTTCCACTATCGGAAATGTATCTTCACATTTTGGGCAAGCAACTAAATCACCTTTGCCAGCAATAGGGACTCCCTGATAAACATAACCATCAATAGCGGTGATCACTTTCCCACCGTGATCAGTCGTATCGTTTAAGCGGATAACGGCTTTATTTGACATATTTATCTCCTCGTAATCAGTTACAATATCTCTATGTTATTGAAGAAATGTTTTCAAATAATCTTTGACTTGTTTTTCCATTTCTATGATTAGTGAATCAGTGTCGAAATAATATTGTTTGAACAATTTCTTATTTAAATGAGGCAAGAAAATATCCTGATCGAATTCATACCCTAATAAAAACATTGTTAGTGTTAAAAATGCCGAATTATTGGCATTTTCTATGCCATACTGATTCGATTTTTCAACACCAAACTGGATGGATTTCTTGATGTCATCCTGTTTTATATATTTATATTTTTGTGGATACAGGGAATTCAATAATTCATCCATATTGCTTTCATAGGTATTCCATTGAACATTTAAGCGTTCAATATTGATATTTTGAAATTTACGCATGCTGGTTTTAAGGTGCTCATCTTGTTCGCCATGTACTTCATTCAAATATCGAGTTACTTTATGATAAAGCAGACTTGTTTTTTCTAATTGCCCAAGATGGGAATGATTATCAAGGATTGTTTTTATCCATGTGTATTGCGGGTCAGTCTGAAATTCCGTACCAAATAAAATAAACATATCAATATAAAGCTGAACAGCACCGCGTTGATCAAATCCGTCGCTTTTTGCTTTTTCTACTGCGTTTTCCAGCGCGGTTCTTAAGCCATCTTTACCTAATTTTATTTCAAGATAGTGATAAGATTCATTGCAATGTGCTGCTAATTCATCAATATAAGCATTGAATGAATGTTTTTTTAGTATATTCCATTGATCTTCATTAAGTTCTATCGTCATATTTATGATATCTCCGATCATAATAGTTAGCACTATAGCTGCTGGTGAAATATATTTTTCATTGTATTGAAAATCCAGCAACTATAGTTTTTAAAATTTATTATTTATATGAATCAATCTTTCCTGCGAGGTAATCTCTGTATGTCAAAAAATCCCTATTAGCTTTATGCCATCCACCTTCTTTGTAAATCCCACCAAGTGAACTATACAAATAACTTCCATTACATATTTCTCTTATCATTTTAACTTCATATTTATTGCTATTATACAAAAATGAAATAAGGAATATATCCTGTTCTGGTTTCAATGATTTCTGATTAAACTGACTATATATGTATTCATAGCTCGTTTTATTTTCCATTAAATCAGAAAATTTCAAAACATCCATATTTTTTAACTCCTGTAATTCAGGGAAGCTATTTGATGACTTGTCAATTGCAAACTGTAATTCTGTCGTTACATATACAGTATTTAAATTTTCAATAGGAGGGAATTTTTTATTAATCAGGAAGAAATCATTGACTTTAATATATTGAGATGTTGTCAACCACATACTAGCATCAAACCATGTTTTTTTAGACGGAAAGTCTATAGAGTTTTCATCATACACTGAAACATTAACTGCCATCTGATATTTTTGCGTATTCATATAATAAGCTCCAGATAAAACTGAAATTAAAACTATTAAAATAAATATTACTATGAGTAATTTTCGTTTACATAACCTCATGTGTTCCACTCCATAGGTTTATAATTTTGCAGACCAACTTTCAATCCTTCTGGAGTTTTTGCTGTGCCAGGTAAGTGCCAAGAACCATTTGGAGCAATAGGTCCGCCACCATTATTTTCATTATCCCCTCTTTCTTTCAAATCTCGATTACGGTTTTGCATTATGTCATAATCTTTAGGTTTCTCTGGCGGTTTTGAATTTTTATTGCCTTTTGCTTTCTCTTTTTTATAAACTTCAATATCAGCTAAATATTTACTTATCACTTTCCCATAATTTTCCGCATCTTTAATTTCCTTTCCCGTCCCATAGGCTATGGTATAAATAGATCGCTTCTCAAATGCTTTGACTTCAACATCCCAGGTATTCGCCATTTGTTGTGCCGGGCTTTTATCCTGCCCCGCATCCTTTCCTGTAAAATCCCCTCCAGACTCTGAAATTCCCGCACGGCAAGCGTAGGTTGTTATTTTAGCGTCAAAATCAAATATTGATTCATAGACCTTTTTAATCTCCTCTGGTCCAAAAAGCCCTTCCTCGACATCCTCTCCCTGATAATGAAAAGTGGCATAATTAATAATGCCATGACAAAAAAACACCATCTCTTTAATAAGTCTTTTCTTTTCCTTCCTTTGATTCAAAAAATCGATAAGCCCTTGTTTATTTTTCACATAGACAATGCGACTTCCTAACGCTTTAGTATATTGATTAATTATATCAATATCCTTTTGCGTATATCCCTGCTGAAAGACCACCATAATACGTTGCACAGAAAGGTCGCCTTGACTTGCTTTAGGAAAAAGCTGCAACTGATGTAACCCACAATTAATAAAACGGTATTGATTTCCCAGTGACTCTTTGAAAAATGACTCTAGCTGAGCTGTTCTCTTAACTGATCCCAGACTTGCTTCCCAAGGCGCTGTTCTAGCGCCCGCCACGGTAATATAATCATAACCGCTGATATACGGTTTCTCGGTGGTTGGGTCATTGGTATTCGTAATCAGGCTAATTTTTCTTTCTTCAAGTTCTTTCAGTGAGCCAAAGTTCCCCTTCCTTCTTTCATAACTTTTAGCCAGCTTGCCGACCAGTACGGTGATTTCTTCGGGCTGCCGGGTCATGATACGGTCGGTTTCTCCTGCTCCATTTGTCTTTCCGAACCCTCTGGCGGGGATGGAGATATAGGCATAAGGCACATTACTCACGTTAACCTGATTATCAATTGGCAGTAATTTTAGCTGATGGCTGAATTTTTGATTACATTTCACGCCCGGATCACCGACTTTTCCCGAACAGTTAGGAACGCTAGTGGGATGGGTAACTTTACTTTTTTCCTTCTCAATACTTTTGGAGGCTTTGTTTTTCAAATCTGAGAAGACTGAAGCGATACTGTTTTTGTCCATAGCTATTATTTTCCTTTCACAACGTGATGATTGTTATCAAGTTGATATCCCCACTCTTCGATATCTTTTGTGAATTCAGTCAACTGTTCTGGCGTAAAAATATCTGGAATTTGATGCAGAACGCGGGGATCGTAAAAACGTAATAACGCCGTTTTACCTGTCTTTAATCGGATATTTAAATATGCTTCAAGATGGCGGGTCAGTTTGTCCAATGACAGTGTTGAATACAACCATGAAACAGCAGGAGCTGCGCTTTCCAGCCGTAAGAATTTTTCTTCCCATTCTGGGGCGTGGCACATATCAAACAACCACGGCCCAGCAAAGGCGATTTCCGCATCCGGGAATTGCCGGAACAGCGGATTATTCGTCCCCTCAAGATAAGTCAATTCGTCATCAAAGCACCGCTCGTACTGTAAACCGTCTACCAACGCATATAACTTCATTTCCGGGTAGGTTTCCCGGTATTTTGCCCATTTTTCCTTTAAGGTGGTCATCATTATTCTCCCCTCATGACCATCACTGACCCCGTTGATGCCGCTTCCATTAAGCAGGACAGGCAAATTTTTTCCGGTGGTGGGGTAACCATTTTTTCTGCCTGAGCCACATTAATGGGTGACAGTTTATCCAGTATATCCGGCAACTTGCCGCCCCAGCCTGAGCCATTGCCCGGTGCGCCACTGCCAAAGTTAATAGCCGCGCTGCTAGTGATCCCGCCAGCATCAATTTTCAGAAAATGTCCTGCTGCCTGAATGGTCAGTTCAGACCCCGCATCAATCACAACTTTAGCGCCGGAACTCAGATGAATTTCATTGCCACTTTGTGTAAGCAGAGCATCGTCTGCCTTGATATGGAGTTTTTGCCCGGTTGACAGAGAAATGTCATTGTTTGCCTGTACACGGTATTCATTATCAACGCGTAAATGCGCATCATTTTTAATATGATGTGTGCGGTTATGGCCAATATTGCTGGTTTCGTCATTGAGTACTTGGCTTTTCATATCTTTTTGCGCATGAATAAACACTTCCTCACTGCCTTTGGCATCCTCAAAGCGCAATTCATTAAAGCCTTCCCCTTTATGGGTTTTGGTCTTAAATGTGGTGCGGGTCTTGGCGGCCGGTAAATCCAGTGGGGGACGGTTCAGGCCGTTATAAACGCAGCCGGTGACTATCGGGCGGTCAATATCGCCGTTGAGATAAGAAACAATCACTTCCTGCCCGATACGCGGTATCGCCATAAAACCAAAACCGTTACCGTTCCAGCCCTGAGCAACACGAACCCAACAGGAGGCGCTGTCATCGGCTTTATCATAGCGATTCCAATGAAAGTGCACTTTAATCGCGCCGTCTTTGTTGACGAAAATTTCTTCCCCTTCCGGCCCGACAACGGTCGCACTTTCATCACCGTCTGCCTGTGGTTTGTAATGAAAAGGAGGCCGCCAGTCAGCATAACCATCAATAAAGCTGAAATCGTTACTCAGTGTTGTGCCTTCGCCGCCATTGTCTCCCAGTGCCTGTGGGCAGCGGCCATGATGACTGATCCCGACAATCTGCCAACGGGTATTGAGCGGAGCATGGGGATGATTTTCGATTTCGAAGATTTTACCCGGCATCAGTTTGATGCAGTTACTGTTTCCGCTTCCACTTTGAGTCTGGTTTTTCAACACTTCGTGCCGATATTTGACGAAGGGTTTGCCTTCGGCCTCCCGCTGAAAACGGCCATAACTCTCGTAAATGGTATATGGCGTCAGCGTGCCCATTGCCTGATATTCAGGGCTGCTCTCCAGTTGATATACCTGAGAAAGCGGCCTGTCCGGGTTGTAATCCCGGTGGATGCTGCGCTTTGGGGCCATCCCCACGCCAAGGCGTACCTGATAAATCACATCCTGTCCGTGGGCGGTGTCCGGTTGTGGCTGGTATTGCAAAGGCAGGTTGGCCGTCATCCCGAGATGGCTGTCACTGAAAAACAATTGCTCATCCTCAAACCAGAAACTGATGCCTTCTTCCGCTGCCAGACGGCAGAAAAAAGCGTAATCCGATTCTCGCTTCTGGGTAGTGTATTCCCGGTTCTGATGCGGATCTTCCAGTTGGGAATCTGCGCGAACTTTATGTTTTTTCAGCAACAAGTTCATGATATCCGGCACACTCTGGCGGTGATAAATATGACTGTCCTGATTGAGCGTCAGCCGCCAGAGGTGCGGGCGCACGGTGAAGGTATACCGAGTTTTATTGCCATCGGTGCCGCACCAGTCGGCATGGGAAATGATGCCGGTGATTCTGCGTTGCTCCGTTTCACCGTGGAAGACCTGTAATACGGCGTCCTGCATCAACAGTGCGGTTAAATCAATATCTGGCTTCGGTTTGAAGGGGTTGTCAGGCAGGGACTGAACCAGCGTCAGGTTCAGGGTAAAAAGGTCAGAAAGCCCTTCCCGCAGGGTAAAATCAGCCACAGCAAAGGTATTTTCGGGTAAGCTCCCTATACGGCAAAGAAAACGTAATCCACTTTTTAGCATTATTTCTCCTGATTTTTCTGTTTCCGTTAATAGCATTACATTTCACTGCGTAGTCCAAGCCTTTGGCGAAACGGCCATAACATCGCCTTCTCATCCCGCCGATAAATTTCTAACATGATGTAATTATCCCGAACGACAAAGCACGCCAGCAATTGGTCAATCATCCGGCAGAATTGATACATGATACCGTCATTTTCATAACACGCCGGATCAAGGTAGATGTGCAAGATGTAGCCATTAATCACTCGTCCCTGACCCGATGGGGTGTTGTCAAGGCGGCTTTTCGGCTGAGCGTCAACACGGACAATTCCATTGATATGCTGCTGCATCCGGCGGCTGAGGGCGCGATCATGCCCGGCATAACAATCATACAAACGCAGAAAATCTTTCAGTGATTCGGCATGAAAAAGCAAAAATGGCGGACAGTTTAAGAGGTTGATCAGCGACCAATCCGATTTTCCCATTACCATTGGCGGAAAATCGGGGGAAACCGATGTAATATTGCTTGCGTATAAATGGGCGGGCACCGATTCTTGTGTGAGCGTAATGTCACCGATAGCCAGCTTCATGGCCTGCACATGGTAGCCAGTAAAGTGAGCACGCACCGCCTGAGGTGGCAGGGTATTCGCGGCTTTTCCATCCATCCCGAAAAAGTGTATCTGATTATGGAGACGCCCCAGTAAATCGTCGGTTATCAGCGCTTGAAAATAGACGTTATCGGGGTCACCGACATCCAGTAGCCAGTCACTTTTGGCGTGAAACCGATCAATTGGTAGGTAATGACACGGTTTGCCCCGCGGGGCGTTTCCCTTCGCGGCTTTCTCGCCGGGCTGCTTCGCGGTTTGGATGCTTTGCATACGGAAAAGTCGCTCTGTGTCTGCCAGCGGTAGCGGATAACACGAATTATCGGGAGTGAGTGAAATAGGTTGGCTAATCATCGGCATCAGGTGCACCGCCGGGACACAACCCAACTGGAAGGCATCGCCCAAATTATCTATCGGCAGCTCCCCACGCAGACGGATAACCAGCTCACAGGTGCCATCCGGGTTTAACGCTAAATCCCGTTGTTCATTAATATCTAATGTCATGAAATTGAATACATGAGGCAGGCAGTAATATTCGGTCATCTGTTGTAGGCGATCGAAAGGTAATACTTCAGTAGGCAATAGGGTTTGCTGAAGATTCTCACTCCAGCCCAGAAAATCACTGCCTTTGAGTCTTTTTTCGTCCTCTGTTGTGTGCCAGTAGCAGTACTCAATGTGCATATCCAACCACAAACTTAATTGTGCTGCCCGGTGTGGATCGGTACCCAAAAAGAAGTGCAGCTTTCCGCCTGACCAGACTGCCGGTGTATTTCCTGTCCGGTGCAGCGTCAGCACAATATCGCTGTATTCGCGTGTTTTTTGGATCTGTTTATCCAGCAATACAAACGGCTCGATATGCAAGGGGCGGCAAGTGTGAAACGGTAAACTCTGTTCCTCTTGTGCTGCGGTTATCGGTGTGCCCTGAGGAATATTTATCACCCCTTGATGAATGCCCTGATGGGGTGTGAATTGAATGATCGTTGTCGGTGGTACGGGGCGTAAGGTGTGAGGCCAGATGCGTCCGAGCATTTCATGGGAAACTTCGGGACAAGTATCATCAATTTTGCTGAGTAGGTTTGAAGACAGAAGCGAAAAACCTTCCAGTAAACGCTGAATATCCGGGTCATTGGGATGATCCAGAAACTCGGCTAAATGCGGATTTTCGGCTGCGGCTAACTTCATCTTTTCGCGCAGATAGGCCAGCTCTTGTAGGTATAGCGATTCCTTCCGATTTTTCATGTTTCTCTTCCATACAGAGGCATTTAAATTATTAACTTATCGGTATTTAATTGAAAATATTTATGAATAATAAAGAAAATATCGTTTCTTTGTTTATGGCGCGGAATTATACGTTAATTTAATTAATAAATTTGGTTTTTTGTCTCAATTTAAGCAACATTTAAAAATACAGGCTCAGCAACCATTTGACCTTATCCGACTCAATCGTTAACATCTTTCTTATACCTTAATGATCTTACCACTTGCAAAGAGCGCTTTCAGGTGGCTAAACAAAACTCCCACAGCCTGAAAGGGAGAGCAAGAATTGTGGTACATTTGCGCACCTTTGGAAGCAGGTATCGCCAGTATGAATAATCCTAGTTTGTTCGGCGATGAAGGTCTCTTAAACTAAGAAATACCTCAGAAAGGTGTTTTTGTATTGTCACTTGAGTGTATGAACGTTGAATCACACACTTATTTTTCATATCAGCATCAAACCCTATTTTCATTTGTCTTTTTCCTAATTGGATTGAGCTACGCCCTGATCTCATTTCACGTCATATGCACAGGGTGGCTTTCGAGCATCCCGTTTATACTTCTGACTACCTCTGTTTTAAATATTCAGTGGATAGATTTTCTACACCCAGACAATTAGCTCATAACTATCGTTTAACACTTACGTAATCGAATTATTTGATATTGCTGTGGGCACATCATTAAGTATAGCTGGTGCTCTCACTGCAAAAAGAGTTAAGTCACTCAGCCGTGATAACGACCCATTTTTACACCACGGTAAATTAGTTTACTTTTATGCTCTCCCTGATTCGGAGTCAAAACTTTATTTACTTCCGAAATTAAATGAAAAAACCAGAAAAGAAACTAAAAATAGTCTTACAACGTTACTCTGAGAAACGATAATAAGAGGCTAATAATGAAAGTAATATTCAGATTATTAACAATATTACCACTTACCCTATGTTTAACAGGATGTGAATTCATATCCAATACTATTTCAAGTTACTGGAAAACTTATAAAGATAAGTCTGAATCATTTTTACCACCTGAAAAAAAATCAATGGATCACTGTGGAAAAGTGATTACTGCTGTGGGTGGTTATACTTATAAAGGTATTCCCGTTACTGGAGAGGCGGATTTAGTCGAATGCCCCAAATGCGAGGGGGAGTTCCTATTGTCGGGGGTAGCGAGAATTTAAAAACCAAAGGAAAATCTATCTAAAAATTGCGCCTGTTTGACAACAATCGGTTTAATCAACCATTTCGAGCATTCTTTCATTAATCTGTGATTCCTGTTCGATAATATCGTAGTGATCACAAGGCAGAGGAATAATGGACAAATGTTGGCAGGTTTGCCCTATATGGTTATCACTGGCATACATAGCCTCTTCCATCATTTCCTGCTGAGTGAATTGGGCATGGAATTTCGGCAGTCGGGTGGCTTTGAACATGATGACCTGGCTATATTGCAAGCGTTGGGAAAGCTCACCAAGTCCCCCATCGTCGGAAGTAGCATCAATGATCGAGGGTGTGATCCACCATTGCACGGAGATGGAGATTGATCGACAGTACGTTGATCCACTCGGTCAGAGCACAATAGCTTTTGCTTTCTGCGGATTGCTCGGATTCCAGTTATTGCCACGTCTCAAAGCGATCCACTCCCAGAAATTATATCGAATTAATAGAATTAATGAATGTATATTTCTAATATTATGGTCATTTTGTTTATTAAATTAATCCCATCAGTTTAAAATTCTGATTATTTATAAATATTGGCTTTAGGTTGGGATTCCATGTCACTCGTTTCGCTATCAATGGAAATGAAATATATATTTAAATAAATAATTAGCCATATTATTTTTTTATTTTGATATTATTTATCAAGGGTATTAAATTCAATGAATTTTCATATTCATAATGTTTTTCTATTATTGCAAAGGAATGTGTACAAAAATTAGTATTCATTCTAAATTGTTTCATTTAGTTATTAAATATAATTATCGTTTACATTTACATTAGTTATGCAATTTGATTATTATAAAATAATATGTAGTAAAGTTAGTTTATTTTTTATATGGGTAAATATACATGTGTTTACTATAAGGTGATGATAAATAATATCTTAATTTGGTTTTCCTTGTTCCTTGGTTGTTAGGGATTATATATTTTCATAAACACCTTATTTCATATGAAATAATTTCAATTAGATATTAATACTGAATGGACAAAATACAGCAAGGACTTAGCGCTCATGCCAATAGATACATTCAATAGATCCATTTTTATTTTGTTATGGGATTCAGCATCGATTAATAAAAAATTGCGGTAAATCAAAGACGCTTATCTAAAAAACAGGAAAAAAATGGAATAACTTCTTCCGGTTCATCAAATGAACCCTTTATTCCGCTGTCTGGAAAATTATTGCCACATAATTTTTGGTTGTGCGGTTATTGACCAGACTATGACATCCAGCGCCTGAGAGAAAGTATTGACTGAGTATCTTTCGATGCTTGGCGTGCCCGCTGTTATTTCTCCTAAAAATAAAAGAAAAACATTTGTGATGGTTTCTGGGAATAACAATTTTCAAATATCCAATAGATTCGTTGAGGTAGTAAGCAGATGAAAGACAGTATTACCAGCAAGGAAAATACCCTTGAAGCAGAGTTAGTGAATGTGTCGTCAGAAAAGGTGAGTGACGACATATTTGCGGGAAAGTTTAATGGATTATCTGAGGCTGAACGTACTCTGTTGCTGGAATCCTGGAACGCCACGGAAACCCCATATCCTGACCATGTATGTATTCATCAGTTGTTTGAACAACAGGTAGAGAAAACCCCGGATGCTGTAGCGTTAATCGCCGGGGATCAGGCACTGAGCTATGCAGAACTGAACACCCGGGCCAACTGGCTGGCTTGTCAACTGATTGAACAGGGGATTTGTCTGGGTGACCATGTCGCAATCCTGTTAGAACGCTCAATTGAACTGGTGGTGGCTCAGTTAGCTATCCTTAAGGCTGGTGCGGTTTATGTTCCTGTTGATCCCAACGTACCGGATGAACGGAAAAACTGGCTGATAAACGATTGTGCTGCAAAATTACTGCTGACTGATATGCAGACGGAAATCCCGGCTGAATTGGTTGTCCCGCGGCTCCGTTTTACCCACGAGACAGAATCGATCCGGGAAGAAGAGCATCACAATCTTGATTTATTGGGTGCCAGTGCCGAGCCAGCGTATATCATGTACACCTCCGGTTCGACAGGTATACCAAAAGGGGTCATTGTGCCTCACCGGGCTGTCGTTCGGTTGGTTATTAATAATGGCTATGCTGACATCGAACCCAATGACCGGATTGCTTTCGCCGCTAATCCGGCTTTTGATGCCAGCACCTTTGAAGTTTGGGCGCCTTTGCTTAACGGTGCTGCGCTGGTGGTTATTGATCATACCACGTTGCTGACACCGCGGGATTTTGTCCAGGCGTTACAGGTGCATCGCATTACAGTCTTGTGGATGAGCGTCGGGTTGTTTAACCGGCTGGCAACAGAGCTGTCCCCGGTGCTGCCCCAACTTAAAATACTGCTGGTCGGGGGAGATGTCCTCGATCCGCATGTCATTGCTCAAGTGCTGTGTAAGAACCCACCACAAAAGTTATTGAATGCCTACGGTCCGAGTGAGGGAACCACGTTTACCACGACCTACCGTATTGACGCGTTAACATCGGGGACGGCTTCGATTCCTATTGGCCGACCCATTGCCAACACCCGGATTTATTTGCTGGATACTGATGGTCAGCCAGTGCCATTGGGCATGACCGGTGAGATTTATATCGGGGGTGACGGCGTGGCCTGCGGTTATCTCAATCGCCCTGAACTGACCGCTGAACGCTTTCTCACAGATCCATTTAGCGATAAACCGAATGCGCATATGTACCGAACCGGAGATTTGGCCCGCTATCTGCCGGACGGTAATCTGGAATTCTTAGGGCGTAACGACCAGCAGGTTAAAATCCGTGGTTTCCGGATTGAACCGGGGGAAATTGAAGCTCGACTGGTGGAATATCCGGCGATACGTGAAGCTGTGGTGCTGGCGTTAGGGGAGGGGCAGGACAAACAACTGGTTGCCTATGTGTTGACCCAAGAGAATGACGGATTGGCTGCCCGCTTGCGCGAATACCTGAGTGCGCGGTTGCCGGATTATATGGTGCCGGTGGCCTTTGTGCGTCTGGATGAATTCCCATTGACGCCGAATGGTAAATTGGATCGCCGGGCGTTGCCAGCTCCGGGGGAGGACGCTTTCGCCCGTCAGGTTTATGAGGCACCGCTAGGAGAGATGGAGATTATTCTGGCGACTCTTTGGCGCGAATTATTGGGTATTGAGCGAATTAGCCGACATGACAGTTTCTTTGCGCTGGGTGGTCATTCTCTGCTTGGTGTACGGATGATTGAACGTCTGCGCAATCAGGGATTGACACTGGCCGCCAGTAACCTGTTCCAGTCCCCGGTGCTGTCAGAACTGGCTCAGACATTGGATCAACATCAGGCTGTCGTCGTGCCGCCGAATGTCATTACCTCAACGACCACCGTGCTGACACCCGCAATGTTACCGCTGATTGATCTGACCCAGTCTGAGATTGACCATATCGTTGAACAAGTGCCGGGCGGGATCGCTAATGTTCAGGATATCTATGAACTGTCGCCGTTGCAGGACGGTATTTTATTCCATCATCTGCTGGCGAAGGAAGCTGACCCCTATCTGCTGGCCTATCCGATGATTTTTGCTGACCGGGCGCTGCTGGATCGCTATCTGGCAGCAGTGCAACAGGTGGTTGATCGCCATGATATCCTGCGAACCGCATTTATCTGGCAGGGATTATCTGTACCGGCGCAGGTAGTCTGGCGTCGAGCACCTTTATCGGTCACTGAACTGACCTTGAACCCGGCTGACGGGCCAGTGGGTGAACAATTGGCTCACCGTTTTGACCCACGTCAATATCGTTTTGATCTGAGTCAGGCCCCGTTGTTGCGCTTTGTAGTAGCACAAGAAACAGTAGCACAAGAAACAGTAGCACAAGAAACAGTGGCGCAGGAAACTGATGGCCGCTGGCATGTGTTGCAATTGCAGCATCACCTGATTGGCGACCATACAACAATGGAAGTGATGCAGCGCGAAGTGCAGGTCTGTCTTGCCGGACAGGACGACAACTTGCCAGTACCAGTGCTTTTCCGCAATCTGGTGGCGCAGGCCCGGTTGAATGTCAATCAGGCAGAACATACCCGCTTCTTTACCGACATGTTGGCTGACGTGGATGAGCCGACGCTGCCATTTGGACTAACCGAGGTACATCGTGATGGTTCGCAGGTCACACAATCGCACCGGATGTTATCGCCGGAGTTAAACGACCGCCTTCGTCAGCAAGCAAAGCGTCTGGGCGTCAGTGTAGCAACATTGTGTCATCTGGCCTGGGCGCAGGTGCTGTCACAAACCAGCGGGCAGAATAAAGTGGTGTTTGGTACGGTGCTGTTCGGGCGCATGGCGGCAGGGGAAGGGGCTGATAGCGGCATGGGGCTGTTTATCAATACCTTGCCGCTGCGGCTGGATATGGATGACACGCCGGTACATGACAGTGTACGGCTGGCACAGTCCCGGCTGGCCGGATTGCTGGATTATGAACATGCTTCACTGGCACTGGCACAGCGTTGCAGTGGGGTAGCGGGCGGCACGCCACTGTTTAGTGCCTTGCTGAACTACCGGCATAATGAGCAGCCGCTGATCCCACATGAGGCTGTACCGGGTATCGAATTTCTGGGGGAACAGGAGCGGACTAACTATCCGTTTGTGCTGTCGGTAGAGGATGGGGGCTCTACTCTGGGACTGACTGCGCAGGTAGTGCAACCGTTTGAACCGGATCGGGTATGTGATTACATGCAGCAGGCACTGACAAGTCTGGCAGACGCGCTGGAGCAGGCCCCGGAAACACCGGTACGGGCACTGAATATTTTGCCTGAAACGGAACGTACATTATTGCTGGAAACCTGGAACGCGACCGAAACACCGTATCCTGAGCAGTTATGTATTCATCAGTTGTTTGAACAACAAGCAGAGAAAACGCCTGACGCCACAGCATTGATAGCGGGAGAGCAAACCCTCAGTTATATGGAGCTGAATATCCGTGCTAACTGGCTGGCCCGTCAGTTAATTGAGCAAGGGATTTCTCCGGGTGAGCATGTTGCGATCTTGCTGGAGCGATCCATTGAGCTGGTGGTGGCTCAGTTGGCTATTCTCAAGGTGGGTGCTGCTTATGTCCCGATTGATCCCAGAGTACCGGACGAACGGAAGAACGGGTTGATAAAAGATTGTTCAGCCAAATTGCTGCTTACCGATATGTGGACCGATATTCCGGCTGACCTTCTGGCTGTTCCGTTATTTCGTCTCTCTGGTGAGATAAGCACCATCAGGGAAGAAGATCGCCTTAATCTTGACTTACCCGCTTCCAGTACCGGATCAGCGTATATCATGTATACCTCTGGCTCTACCGGCACCCCAAAAGGTGTGGTAGTGCCTCATCGTGCGGTGGTTCGGTTGGTTATCAATAATGGTTATGCTGAAACCGGACAGGATGATCGGGTTGCCTTTACCGCTAACCCGGCTTTCGATGCCAGTACCTTCGAAGTCTGGACGCCTTTGCTCAACGGTGGCGCGCTGGTGGTCATCGACCATGCTACCTTGTTGACACCACAGGCGTTTGTACAGGTTTTGCAGACTCATCGGGTTACTGTCCTGTGGCTGACGGTTGGATTGTTTAACCGGCTGGCAGCGGAGTTGTCTCCGGTTCTTCCACAGATCCATATCTTGATTGTCGGAGGGGATGTCCTTAATCCGAATGTGATCGCTCAGGTCCTGCGTAATAACCCGCCTCAGCAGCTATTGAATGGCTATGGGCCGAGTGAGGGAACGACGTTTACCACGACATACCGCATCACTGAATTGCCGGCAGGGACGACAACGCTTCCCATTGGTCGGCCAATCTCTAACACACGCCTCTATTTGTTGAACGCTTATGGTCAACCAGTGCCACTGGGGGCGACCGGTGAGATTTATATTGGTGGCGATGGTGTTGCCTGTGGTTATCTTAATCGCCCTGAACTGACCGCTGAACGTTTCCTTGTTGATCCCTTTAGTGATCAACCGGATGCGCGCATGTACCGAACCGGGGATTTGGCCCGCTATCTGCCGGATGGCAATCTGGAATTCCTTGGCCGTAATGATCAGCAGGTCAAAATCCGTGGTTTCCGGATTGAACCGGGGGAAATTGAAACCCGGTTGAAGGAGCACTCTGCGGTGCGTGAAGCTGTGGTGCTGGTGCTGGGTGACGGGCAGGACAAACGGCTGGTCGCCTATATAGTAGCGCAGGCAGATGACGGATTAATCAACAGCCTGCGTGCCCACTTAAGCGCAATCTTGCCTGATTATATGGTGCCGGCGGCTTTTGTGCGTCTGGATGAATTCCCGTTGACGCCGAATGGCAAGCTGGATCGCCGGGCATTGCCGGTGCCGGGAGAGGAAGACTTTGCCCGTCAGGTCTATGAAGCGCCACAAGGGGACACTGAAATGGCCTTGGCGGCTATCTGGTGCGAGTTGTTGGATGTTGAGCAAGTCAGCCGGCATGACAATTTCTTTGCTCTGGGTGGTCATTCGTTGTTAGCGATGAGGGTAATGAACCGTGTCGCGGCTTTCGGTGCCGAACTGCCGCTGACCGCATTGTTTAAAGCGCCTGTTTTGCTGGCCTTTGCTAAGGCGGTTGATGAGCGTCTTAATGAACAGGGTGGGGCATTGCCCATCATCACACCGACACCCCATGACGGAGCGCTACCCCTGTCATTTGCGCAACAGCGTCTGTGGTTCCTGGCGCAGTTTGAGGGAGTTAGTGATACCTACCATATTCCGTTGGCACTGCGTTTACGGGGTCAGCTTGATATTCATGCCTGGCAGCAGGCGCTGAATCACCTGTTTGCCCGCCATGAAGCATTACGTTCCGTTTTTATCACAGTAAATGAGCAGCCTCAGGTTGAACTCCTGCCGCCGGAATTTGGTCTGCCGGTGAAACAATACGATCTGCGTAACGCTCCTGAGGTGGATGAACAGCTTGAGCGTTTGTGCGAGCAGGAAGCTAAGATGCCGTTTAATCTTGCCTGCGATCCCTTAATTCGTTCTGTTCTGATACAACTGGCTGACGATGAGTATGTCTTCCTGCTGACACAACACCATATTGTGTCCGATGGCTGGTCTTTAGGGATATTGACATCAGAACTGAATGCACTTTATTCGGCCTGTCTGAACCAACAGCCTGATCCGTTGCCACCGTTGGTGATCCAATACCCTGATTATGCTGCATGGCAGCGTCAGTGGCTTTCTGCTGAGAGGGTTCAGGTTCAATCCGATTATTGGCGAATGATGTTGGCTGACGCGCCAGTCTTGCTGGATTTGCCAACTGATCGACCACGTCCGCCTGAACAGTTGTTTACAGGGAACCTGTGGACTATCAATTTGGACGCAGAGTTAACGGCATCCCTTAAGCGTCTGAGTGAACAACAGGGGGTCACGTTATTTATGACCTTGCTATCAGCATGGTCAATAGTCCTGTCTCGTCTGTCAGGTCAGGATGATTTGGTTATCGGTACACCAAGTGCTGGTCGCAGTCGTCAGGAAGTGGAATCCCTGATTGGTTTCTTTGTTAATACGTTGGCCTTGCGTATCGACTTATCGGGTGAGCCTAAGGTGACGGAGTTGCTGGCGCGTGTGCGGCAAACCGCTCTGGCGGCGCAGGAGCATCAAGATTTACCGTTTGAACAAGTGGTAGAAATTGTACAACCACCGCGTAGGCTGGCGCACACCCCGTTGTTTCAGGTGATGTTTGCCTGGCAGAGCAATGAAATTGTGGAATGGAGATTACCGGGGCTGACAATTTCACCGATCGATCAACCCTTTGATGTCGTTAAGTTTGATCTCGAACTTAACCTGTTTGAGGAGGAGGGCAGGGTTGTCGGTTATCTCGGTTATTCAACCGCCCTGTTTGATCAATCGACAATTGAACGACACGTTGGATATTTGCACACAATACTGCAAGCGATGGTCGCTGACATTCAGCAGCCGATCGGGGAAATTAATATTCTGGCACCAGTAGAGCGCCAGTTGTTGCTGGAAACCTGGAACGCGACCATAGCGCCATATCCTGAGCAGTTGTGTATTCATCAATTGATTGAACAACAGGTAGAGAGAACCCCGGACGCCATAGCGGTAAGGTATGAAAACCAGACGCTCAGCTATGCTGAATTGAATGTCCGCGCCAACCGATTAGCGCATCAACTGATTGCATTAGGGGTAATGCCAGACCAACCGGTAGCCATTTGTGTGACACGATCACTGGAGAGAATAGTGGGATTGCTGGCGGTATTGAAAGCAGGCGGGGCTTATGTGCCATTGGATCCGGCTTATCCGGGTGAACGTCTGGCTTATCTACTCACTGATGCTGCGCCAACTATTTTGCTGGCGGATAATATTGGCCGGGCGGCACTGGGTGAAGAAGCACTGAAGACGGTAACTGTACTCGATCCAAATACCCTGTCGGATCAGCCGGAAACCGATCAACCAGATAATAATCCGCAGATTCCTGATCTCACCTCACGGCATCTGGCGTATGTGATCTACACTTCCGGCTCCACTGGCAGACCGAAAGGGGTGATGATTGAACATCAGAGTCTGGTTAACCTGACGCTGGAACACATTGCCCAGTTTGAGGTTGGTGTCACCAGCCGGATGTTGCAGTTTGCCTCATTTGGTTTCGATGCCAGTGTCTGGGAAATCATGATGGCGTTGAGCAGTGGGGCTATGCTGGTTATTCCGACTGAAACAATCCGGCAAGACCCGCACCGTCTCTGGCATTATCTGGAAGAGCAATCGGTGACGCACGCTTGTTTGACACCCGCCCTGTTGCGGGATGGTGCCGATTTACCAGCGCTGGCGATAAAGCCGACCGTGATACTGGGCGGTGAAGCACCCAGTCCGGCGCTAATCCAGACATTAAACCGTCAGGCCACGCTGTTCAATGCCTATGGCCCGACAGAAATCACCGTTTGCGCTACCACTTGGTATTGCCCGTCAGATTATACAGGGGAATTAATTCCCATCGGTAGAGCGGCAGTTAACAAGCGTGTCTATTTGTTGGACAAACACGGTCAGCCAGTGCCGTTGGGCGTAGTCGGTGAGTTATATATTGGCGGTGTGGGTGTGGCCCGTGGCTATCTTAATCGCCCTGAACTCACTGCCGAACGTTTCCTGACTGATCCGTTTAGTGATCAGCCGGATACGCGGATGTATCGAACCGGGGATTTGGCCCGTTACCTGCCGGATGGCAATTTGGTATTTGTTGGGCGTAATGACCAACAGGTTAAAATCCGTGGTTTCCGAATTGAACTGGGAGAGATTGAAACTCGGTTGATTGAACACCCGGTGGTGAGTGAGGCATTGGTAGTGGCGTTGGGTGATGGACAGAATAAACGTCTGGTGGCCTATGTGGTGGCGCAAACAGATGATGGATTGGCCGCCCACCTGCGTGAACACCTGAGTGCGCGGCTGCCGGATTATATGGTGCCGACGGCTTTTGTACGTCTGGATGCGTTTCCGCTGACGCCAAACGGCAAACTGGATCGTCAGGCACTGCCAGCACCGGGAGAAGACGCCTTTGCCCGCCAGATTTATGAAGCCCCGCAAGGGGAGATAGAAATGGCGTTAGCGACCATTTGGCGTGAATTGCTGGGAGTTGAGAAGATCAGTCGGCACGACAGCTTCTTTGCTCTGGGGGGCCACTCGTTGTTGGCGGTACAGATGATTGAGCGATTGCGGTGTATGGGATTGGGCATTTCGGTACAATCGCTATTCCAGCATCCGACATTGAACGTGCTGGCTCAGTCTTTATCTCAGCATTGTGCGATCAAGGTGCCTGATAACGGTATTACACCGGATACGTCTGTGCTAACACCGGAGATGTTGCCGCTGATTGACCTCACTCAGCTTGAAATTGACTGTATTGTTGATCAAATCCCGGGTGGGATAGCTAACATTCAGGATATCTATGCTTTGTCACCGTTACAGGATGGCATTTTATTCCACCATTTGCTGGCGAATGAAGGTGATCCTTATCTTCTGTTAACCCAACAGGCTTTTGCGGATCGGACTTTGCTGGATCGTTATCTGGCCGCGGTTCAACAGGTGGTTGATCGCCATGATATCCTGCGAACCGCTTTTATCTGGGAGGGATTATCAGCTCCGGCTCAGGTGGTTTGTCGTCAAGTTCCCTTATTCATCACAGAATTGACACTCAATCCGGCTGACGGGTCGATCAGTGACCAACTGTCCCAACGCTTTGATCCGTGCCAGCATCGTATTGATCTGAGTCAGGCACCGTTGTTGCGCTTTGTTATTGCTCAGAATACTGATGGCCGCTGGATCTTGCTGCAACTGTTACATCACCTGATTGGTGACCATACCACGCTGGAGGTAATGAACAGCGAAGTGCAGGCGTATCTTACCGGACGGGGAGACCGCTTGCCTGCGCCAGTACCTTTTCGTACTTTGGTCGCTCAGGCTCACTTGGGGATCAGTCAGGAAGAACATACCCGTTTCTTTACCGATATGCTGGCGGCGGTGGATGAGCCGACACTGCCATTCGGATTGACGGAAGTACACCATGACGGCTCGCAGGTGACGGAATCGCACAGAATGCTGCCGCCTGCACTGAATAACCGCCTGCGTAATCAGGCCCGGCATTTGGGTGTCAGTGTGGCGGCGCTGTGCCATTTGGCTTGGGCGCAGGTATTGTCGCGTACCAGTGGTCAGAAGCAAGTGGTGTTTGGCACGGTGCTGTTTGGGCGTATGCAGGCTGGCGAAGGCGCCGACAATGGCATGGGGCTGTTTATTAATACCCTGCCGTTACGATTGGATATAGATGAAACCCCGGTGCAGGAGAGTGTACAGGTTGCCCATAGCCGATTGGCGGGGTTATTAGCGCATGAACATGCCTCACTGGCGCTGGCTCAACGTTGCAGTGGGGTAGCCAGTGGGACACCGCTGTTCAATGCGTTGTTGAATTATCGACATAATACCCCGCCGGTCACATCGGATGAAATCATCAGCGGAATTGAATTCCTTGGGGCACAGGAGCGGACCAACTACCCGTTTGTGTTGTCGGTAGAGGATGGTGGTTCCGATTTGGGGCTGACTGCTCAGGTAGTACAACCTTTTGATCCGGAAAGGATATGTGGTTATATGCAACAGGCTCTGGAGAGTCTGGCAGAGGCGCTTGAACAGGCGTCGAAAACGCCGGTACAGATGTTGGAAATCCTGCCGGAAACTGAGCGCACATTGTTGTTGGAAACCTGGAATACGACCGAAACAACCTATCCTGACCAACTGTGCATTCATCAATTGTTTGAACAACAGGTGGAGAATGCCCCGGATGCCACAGCGTTGGTCTATGAAAACCAATCCATTAGCTATGCGGAATTGAATATCCGTGCTAACCGGCTGGCGCATCAGCTTATCGCACTGGGTATTGAGCCGGATCAGCGGGTGGCGATTTGCGTGGCAAGTTCACCGGCGCGGATAGTGGGGCTGTTGGCAATATTGAAAGCGGGTGGTGCCTACGTGCCACTAGATCCTGCTTATCCGGGTGAACGTCTGATTCATATTTTGACCGATGCTGCACCGACTATTTTGTTGGCAGATAATACCGGACGTTCAGCATTAAATGAGCAAATGCTTTCGCAACATGTTGTTCTTGATCCGAATTCATCGCCTGATCAACCAGATAATAACCCACATGTTGCGGCGTTGACTTCCGGTCATCTGGCTTATGTGATTTATACCTCCGGCTCGACGGGGACGCCGAAAGGCGTGATGGTTGAACATGGCGGGTTGGTCAACCTCATCCAGGATAAAATCGCCCAGTTCGCCGTTCATTCCCATAGCCGGATGTTGCAATTCGCTTCATTTGGTTTCGATGCCAGTGTCTGGGAAATCATGATGGCATTAGGCAGTGGCGCCAGTCTGGTTATTCCTGACAATGCCATTCGTCAGGAGCCGGGATGTCTCTGGCATTATCTGGAAGAACAGTCGGTGACGCACGCTTGTTTGACACCTGCGCTGCTGCGGGATGGTGCGGATTTACCGGCGATAACCATCAAACCAACTTTAATACTGGGCGGTGAGGCTCCTAGTGTAGCCTTGCTTCAGGCACTGAGTGATCGGGCAACGGTATTCAATGCTTATGGCCCGACGGAAATCACCGTTTGCGCCAGCGCCTGGCGTTGTCCATCAGACTATCAGGGGGGATTCATTCCGATTGGACGTCCGACGGCCAACACCCGGATTTATCTGCTGGATGCCCTCAGCCAGCCAGTGCCTTTAGGGGCGGTGGGTGAGCTGTATATTGGGGGAGCCGGTGTTGCCCGTGGTTATCTCAATCGTCCTGAACTGACCAGCGAACGTTTCTTGGCTGATCCGTTTAGTGATGGCACTGATGCCCGGATGTATCGCACCGGGGATTTGGTTCGCTATCTGCCGGACGGCAATCTGGTATTTGTTGGCCGTAATGACCAGCAGATTAAAATCCGTGGTTTCCGGATTGAACCGGGGGAAATTGAAGCTCGTCTGACAGAACATTCCGCGGTACGTGAAGCGCAGGTATTAGCTCTGGGTGATGGGCAGGACAAACGTTTGGTCGCTTATGTGTTAGCAGAATCAGATGACGGATTGGCAGCGAGCCTGCGTGAGCATTTGAGTGCTCTGTTACCTGATTATATGGTGCCTGCGGCCTTCGTCTGTTTGACCGCATTCCCGCTAACCGCTAACGGCAAGTTGGATCGCCGGGCATTGCCAGCGCCGGGAGAGGAAGACTTTGCCCGTCAGGTTTATGAAGCGCCGCAAGGGGAGATAGAAACGGCGTTAGCGGCTATCTGGCGTGAGGTGTTAGGGGTTGAACAGATTAGTCGACATGATAATTTCTTCGCGTTGGGGGGCCATTCGTTGCTGGCTGCGCGGGTGATGAACCGTGTGGCAGCTTTCGGTGTTGAGCTACCGCTTGTCACCTTGTTTATGTCACCATCCCTGGCTGCTTTTGCAGAGAAGATCTACGCACAATGTCATGAGGAATGTCATGAGGAATGTCATGAGGATAGTGACAGGCTGCCTGAGATTACTCCGGTATCCCGCGATAGTGCTCTGCCATTGTCGTTTAGCCAGCATCATCTGTGGTTCCTCGCGCACTTTGAAGGAGTAAGTGATACTTACCATATTCCTGTAATACAGCATTTGCGTGGTCAGTTTGATATCAGTGCCTGGCAGCGGGCGCTTAATGCTCTGTTTGCCCGCCACGAAGCCTTGCGTTCTGTCTTTGTGACGGTTGACGGTCAACCCCAAGTCAGGCTATTGCCGGCTGAACCCGGTTTACCCATGAAGAGATATGATCTGCGAGGCATACCTGACGCGGATGGACAACTTAAGCGTTTGTGTATGGAGGAGTTTGGGCGATCGTTTGATCTTGCACAGGGGCCATTAATCCGCTCCAGCCTGATACAGCTGGCAGACGATGATTATGTATTTATGCTGACCTTGCATCATATTATTTTTGATGGCTGGTCTTTAGGGATACTGAAATCAGAGCTAAGTGCCCTCTATATGGCTTTTGTGACAGGTCAACCTGATCCACTACCACCGTTGCTGATTCAGTATCCTGATTATGCTGCATGGCAGCGTCAGTGGCTTTCGGTTGAACGTTTACAGTCCCAAGCTGACTGTTGGCGTACTATGTTGGCTGGTACACCGGTACTGCTTGATTTACCAACCGATCGGCCACGTCCTCCTCAGCAGTCGTTTATAGGAAGTTCATTGCCTATCAATCTGGATGAGGTGTTAACTAAATCCCTCAAGCGCCTGAGTGAACAGCAGGGTACGACGTTATTCATAACCATTCTGTCAGCTTGGGCGATGGTTCTGTCACGCCTGTCAGGTCAGAGTGATCTGGTTATCGGCACACCTTGTGCCGGCCGTGGTCGTCAGGAAATTGAATCCCTGATGGGTTTCTTTGTCAATGTATTGGCTTTACGCATTGACTTGTCGGGCCCCCCTGATGTGGCGGAATTACTCGCGCGCGTGCGGCAAACTACGTTGACGGCACAGGATAATCAAGATCTGCCGTTTGAACAGGTGCTGGAAATTGTGCAACCCCCGCGCAGCTTGGCGTATACCCCGCTGTTCCAGGTAATGTTTGCCTGGCAGAACAATGAGAAAGTAGAGTGGAAATTGCCATCGCTGGAAATCTTACCGGTTGATCAGGGTCTTGATGTGGTCAAGTTTGATCTTGAACTGAACCTGTTTGAGGAAGAAGGCAGAATTGTCGGTTCTCTGAATTATTCAACGGCCTTGTTTGATCAACAGACAATCGAGCGGTATGTGGGTTACCTGCACACTGTATTGCAAATGATGGTGGCTAACCCACAACAACCTGTCAGGGAAATTGATATTTTGTCACCGGCGGAACGCAGACTGTTGTTGGAAACACGGAATACAACTGAAATAGCGTATCCTGAACAAGTGTGTATTCATCAATTGTTTGAACAACAAGTGGAGAAAACCCCAGATGCTACAGCGGTGACATATCAGGAGCAGCTCTTCAGCTATGCAGAACTGAATGTTCAGGCTAACCGGCTGGCTCATCAGCTTATCTCTCTGGGTGTAGTACCGGATCAGCGGGTGGCGATTTGTGTGACACGTTCGCCAGTGATGGTGGTGGCTCTGCTGGCGGTGCTGAAAGCGGGAGGAGCCTATGTGCCGCTAGATCCAAGCTATCCAAGTGATCGTTTAGCTTATATGTTGCATGATGCTGCCCCGTCAGTGGTACTGGCGGATAATACAGGACGTACTGCGTTGGGTGAAGAAGCACTGGCAGAATTCACTGTGCTTGATCCGAATGTTTTACCTTATCAGCCGGACAGTAACCCACAAATATTTACGTTAACCTCCCGGCATCTGGCGTATGTGATTTACACTTCTGGATCGACGGGCGCGCCTAAAGGGGTGATGGTTGAACATCGTGGCGTGGTTAACCTGACTTTGGCACAAATTACCCAATTTGATGTTTGTGCAACCAGTCGGATGTTGCAGTTTGCCTCATTTGGTTTTGATGCCAGTGTCTGGGAAATTATGATGGCGCTGAACAGTGGAGCCACGCTGATTATTCCGACTGAAGCAGTCCGTCAGGACCCGCGTCACCTCTGGTATTATCTGGAACAACATGCAGTGACGCATATTTGCCTGACACCGGCTTTGTTGCGGGATGGGGCTGATTTACCGGCGATAGCGATAAAACCGGCATTAATATTTGCAGGAGAAGCGTCCAATCCGGCGTTATTTCAGGCACTGCGTGGCCGAGCCACACTGTTTAATGCTTATGGCCCGACAGAAATCACGGTATGTGCCGCCACCTGGCGTTGTCCGGCAGATTATACAGATGCATTAATCCCCATCGGACGTCCAATAGCCAATACCTGTGTTTATCTGCTGGATGCCTATGGCCAACCGGTTCCATTGGGAGCAGTTGGGGAATTGTATATTGGTGGTGATGGTGTCGCGCGTGGTTATCTCAACCATCCTGATCTGACTGCTGAACGTTTCCTGGCTGATCCGTTTAGTCAGACACCAGATGCACGGATGTACCGAACCGGAGATTTAGTCCGCTATTTGCCGGATGGTAACCTGTTATTTATTGGCCGTAACGACCAGCAAGTTAAAATCCGGGGATTCCGTATTGAACCGGGTGAGATCGAAGCCCGGCTGACGGAGTATCCGGCGGTGCGTGAAGCTATCGTACTGGCTCTGGGGGATGGGCAGGATAAACGTCTGATCGCTTATGTCGTGGCGGAAGAAGATAACGGATTGGCTGCCCGTTTGCGTGAACATCTGAGTGCTATTTTGCCTGATTATATGGTACCGGTGGCTTTTGTCTGTCTGAACGCATTTCCGCTGACCCCTAACGGTAAGCTGGATCGCAGGGCACTGCCGGAGCCTGATCAGAATGCCTTTGCTCACCAATCCTATGAAGCTCCGCAGGGGGAGGTTGAGATCGCATTGGCAGCCATTTGGTGTGAATTGCTGGGGGTTGAGCAAATAGGCCGCTATGACAATTTCTTTGCGTTAGGTGGACATTCTTTGCTTGCTGTACGGATGATAAACCTTGCCGCCGGTCGTGGTTTGATGTGTACATTGAATAACCTATTCCAATTCCCTGTGCTGGCCGAATTGGTATCAAAAATCACATTAGATCCACTGTCTCAGCCGCAAAGCAGTGCGATACCTGTGCGGCCATTCGGAACGGAACCGCCGTTATTCTTTGTGCCCAGCGGCATGTATGATTACTCCTATGTCTTTGGATTGGCTAAACATATTCAGTCAGACTATCCGGTTTATGCCCTGCCCTGGCCGTCTGTCAATGAAGAGCGGGTATCGACTCTTGAAGCGTTGGCCGCCAAAATGATCACCTTTATGAAGGCGGTTCAACCGGAAGGCCGATACCGGATCTATGGTTACTCTTCTGGTGGTGTACTGGCTTATGCCATTGCCCAGCAACTATTGAACGCGGGTGAGACTGTCGATTTTGTGGGTTTGATTGATACGCCTGCCCCTCACTGTTTCAGGCAGCAGGTCATTCAACCAAAACTCCAGTTTCTTGTTGAACTGGCAAAACAGTCGGGTGAGGAACATGCAGGGGAGATTGCGGTATTGCATCAGAGAATCGATAAACTGAATTTGGTGCAATTTATTGCTGCGGCGCAGGAACTGGAACTCTATCCGGCAAACCTGCGTCCTGATCTGATCGCGCGACGTTGGGAACAGATGGAAAATTATGTGCAAATGGTCAAAGAATATGAACCACAAGCATTGACGATAACGCTCCACCAGTTCTATGCGACAGAATCTTATCCGCAGCTCCCTTTCGTGACGGAATCCGCATTACCCTCTTTGAGTATGGAACCGTCGTTAGGCTGGGAGCAGGTCGTGCCTGACTCTTTGCTCCAGCTAACATCTGTACCGGGTGACCACTTTAGCCTGATGGAGGATAGTGAAAATAAAACCATTTTGGCTAAAACCTTAAGTATGGCGTTGGCAACGAATTGTGAAGCGGAGGCGGTGTAATGTCAGTGATATTGCAGGAATAGCAAGCGATTATTGACGACGATATTGTCCGGTTAAAGATGTTTATAATGGCCGGACATCTCTTCCCAAATAGAACTAAGATAAAGAACCCGCCACTGAATTTTCTCCCGAATGGAAAAGATCCAGTGGCGACTAAAAGGCACGATCAAGCATGTTAACTTGCATTACCCTGCCGGTACGCCAGCGCTACTGCCAATGATTGCACTAAACACAAGGTTGCAGACTGAGAGCGGAACGCATCAACCTGTGCCTCCTTCACCACAAAGCAAACATCACTGAAACTGGCCAGCGGGCTAATTTGGCTATCAGTGATCACAATTTGCTTTGCCCCTGCCTTTGCCGCTCTTTCGCTTACCATTACGGTTTCTTCTGCATACGGTGTAAAACTGATGGATATCACGACGTCTTTGGGGCCAATCATATTCATTTGTTCGCGGAACATACCACCTAAACCATCGATCAACATAGGGTGGCATTCGAGATGACTGAGGGCGTAAGCAAGGTATGATGCAACACTGAAAGAGCGGCGCAGCCCAATAATGTAAATATTGTGCGCATTTGCCAGCAAATTCACTGCCTTATTTAAATCCTCTGCCGGTGTACGGGCAGCGAGTTGCTGCATGGCCTGAGCATTGGAATGGGCAAATTCCTGCAAAATATGTTGGGGTTCTTCCGGTATTTGATGAGCACCGTCTAATTCTTTGAACAGGCGTGCCCGATCGGTATAACTGGCTGTTTCTTCCACCAGATTCATGCGAAACAATTGTTTCATTTCATTGAATCCACTGAAATTAAAGGCATTGGCAAAGCGGATCAAAGTGGAAGGCGGAACGTCAGCTTCTTTTGCGATAACGGCAACAGTATCAAATGCAACACTGTTCGTATTATCCAATACATATCTTGCAACCTGCTGTAATCTTTTACTTAATTCACCATAGCGTGAGCGTACTTGTTCTTGAAGTTCATTCAGGTTAGATGCAGCAGACATAATGCCTCCATAAAGAAATTTTAATGAAATAGGTAATTCATTCATCAGGCAATTATGCTTGATGCAGGCGAAGATATTCGCAAGTTGCCACTGTATGATGAATATAATTGCATAAAAATAACGTGTTGATCACATTAATTAAAACGCATTTCAATTCTCATTAAAAGTGAAATGTTTATTTCATATATCTGTGGCATCTTGATTCAACGTCTATTGATTAACTTCTATTGATTCAATCGTCATTGTATTTTTAGAGAGGCTCAGAATGGAACAGGTTAAAAATTTTATTGGCGGGCAACTCACTGATAGCCAAAGTGGTCGCATTACATCTATTTTTAATCCGGTAGCTGGATTATGACACGGCATTGAGTTTGGTTAATCATCACGATAGCAGCTTTGTGATGCCAACAATGGAGTAGCTATTTCATGAAAAACAGAGTGATGAATACGAAGAAAATGACGATGGCTCAAGCCTTGGTCAAATTTCTCAACCAGCAATATATCTGTATTGATGGAGAAGAATACCCTTTTATCCAAGGTGTATTCACAATATTTGGGCACGGTAATGTGGTGGGATTAGGTCAGGCACTGGAGCAGGAGCCGGGACATCTTCGCGTTTACCAAGGTTGTAATGAACAGGGAATGGCACATATTGCTACGGGTTTTGCCAAGCAAAAAAAGCGTCGGCAGATTTTTGCCGTAACTTCTTCTATCGGGCCGGGCGCTGCCAATATGGTCACGGCTGCGGCAACCGCAACCGCAAACCGCATCCCGCTCTTGTTATTGCCGGGAGATACCTTTGCCTGCCGTCAGCCAGATCCGGTTTTGCAACAAATAGAACAATATGGTGATGGCACCACCAGTACCAATGATTGCTTCCGTCCGGTATCCCGCTATTGGGATCGTATTTCCAGACCAGAACAACTAATGACAGCTATGATCCACGCCATGCGGGTATTGACCGATCCGGCTGATACCGGCGCTGTCACGATTTGTCTTCCGCAAGATGTTCAGGGAGAAGTATGGGATTACCCTAATGACTTCTTCCAGAAACGGGTTCACCAAATTGAACGCCGTCCTGCTTCTCAGGTGCGTATTCAAGAGGCTGCTGCACTGATTCAGCGCAAGAAAAAGCCGCTGCTGATTTGTGGGGGAGGTGTGCGTTATTCCGCAGCCCATGATGTTTTTCGCCATTTCGCTGAAACATTCAATATTCCATTTGCTGAAACACAGGCAGGAAAAAGTGCAGTTGTGGCAGATCACCCCCTGAATTGTGGCGGGGTGGGTACGACGGGTTGTTTGGCTGCAAACCTGCTTGCCAAAGAAGCTGATTTGATTATTGGTGTTGGGACACGTTTTACTGATTTTACGACCGCCTCGAAGTCATTATTCCAGCATCCAGATGTGGAATTTCTCACTATCAACGTGGCGGAGTTTGATGTGTGCAAACTGGATGCGGTAGGTGTATTGGCGGATGCCCGTGAAGGGTTGAATGCAATTGCGCAGGAACTGACAGAAACAACATGGCGTTCAGCGTGGCAGCAGGAAATAGCACAGGCCAAATCAGCTTGGCAGAAAGAATTAGAGCGGCTGTTCTCTATTCAGTATCAGGACGGATTTAAGCCAGAAATCGCGGGGCATTTGGATAATAAATTAAGTGAGTACAGTGAAACATTGCAAACCAACCTGACTCAAACTCGTGTTCTTGGCCTGATGGATCAGTATTTGGAGCCAAACGCCATCATTGTTGGGGCTGCGGGTTCACTGCCGGGCGATTTGCAGCGGGTTTGGCGGCCAAAAGTACCAGATACTTATCATCTGGAATATGGCTACTCCTGTATGGGGTATGAAATTGCGGCATCGTTGGGGGCAAAACTTGCCTGCCCGGAACAGCCAGTTTATGCCATGGTCGGTGATGGTTCGTATCTGATGCTGAACAGCGAATTACAAACTGCCATTCAGGAAAACATCAAGATCACCGTTCTGTTGTTTGATAATGCCGGGTTTGGCTGCATCAATAATTTGCAGATGAGTCAAGGCATGGGAAGTTTTGCTACGGAAAATCGTTATCGCAATCAGCAAAACGGCAAGTTGGACGGCGCTTTGATACCCGTGGATTTTGCCAAAAATGCGGAAAGTTATGGTTGCAAAAGTTATCGGGTGCATAACGAGCAACAATTAATTGCCGCTTTGCTGGATGCGCAAAAACAGCCACGTGCGACTTTGATTGATATTAAAGTCCTGCCTAAAACCATGACGCATGATTATGAATCTTGGTGGAGAACAGGAACCGCGCAGATTGCTGAGGAACCAGCGATCACCGCATCGGCGGAAAAAATCAGAGAATATGTGAAAAATAAAGTGCGCCAATATTAACCGATACTGAGTATCTAGACACACTCTTGTTGCTGTTCCGGTGGTAATAAATTGTGCGGATCAACAGAATGTCCATTTTTCCTTATCTCAAAATGCAAATATGCTGAAGAAGCATCTTTTCCTCATAGTGGCATAGTGGCTATGGAGGAAATTGTTAGCAAGATGCACCCCAAGTGAAAGTTATGAGCTGGCTCTAAAAAATAAATTTATTCAAATAAAACGAAATTGAAATAAATATTTTGTTTGATATATTTTCATCCACACCAAAAGCAGATATCAAGGAGCATTCATGTTCAATATTGCATTATTTGGCGCTGGGCGAATTGGGCAGGTTCACGCTGCTAACATTGCTAATCATAAAGAAACTTGCCTTTATTCTGTGGTAGATCCACACCTGGCAAGTGCTGAAATCTTGGTACAAAAATATCAAACCAAAATTCAGACCACAGAAGAAGCGATGGCCGATCCTGATGTTCATGGTGTGCTTATCGCATCAGCAACGGATACCCACGCCGATTTGATAGAACTGGCAGCCCGACACAATAAAATGATTTTCTGTGAAAAACCGGTTCATCTTGATCTAGAACGGGTTCGTCAGTGTCTTGCTACGGTAAAAGCGTGTCAGGTTCCTTTGGTTATCGGGTTTAATCGCCGTTACGATCCTCAGTTCCGTCGGCTAAAAAACTTGTTTGATGCCGGTAAGGTCGGCAAAGCGGAATCCTTGCTGATTACCTCTCGTGATCCCTCTCCACCACCCGCTGAATATGTCCGCGTATCTGGCGGCATGTTCCGGGACATGACCATCCATGACTTTGACATGGCTCGTTTTATCATCGGTGAAGAACCGTGTGCTATTTATGCTCAGGGCAGCAATCTTGTTGATCCGGCCATTGGCGCAGCAGGAGACATTGACACTGCATTTATTGTTATGAAATTCCCATCGGGAGTAATGGCGACCATAACTAACAGCCGCCGTTCAGGCTATGGCTATGATCAGCGTCTTGAGTTGCACGGTGAGAAAGGCTTGTTGGCAGCAGGAAATATCAGGGAAAACAGTGTCGAGTTCTGGGGAGAAGAAGGTTGTATTGCAGCCAAACCAGAGCATTTCTTCTTGCAACGCTACCGTGCAGCCTATATCGCAGAATGGAGCCATTTTGTTGATGTTATGGCAGGTAGAGTAATTCCTGAAACCAGCGGTATTGATGGTGAACAGGCACTGTACCTTGCAGATAAGGCACTCGAATCCCTGCAATCTGGTAAAGAAATCAAGTTATAACCGGGCCTTATAAAACGTATAGCTGGAACATTTATTTCATAAAAAACCATGCCTGTTCCAGCAACCATCACTGTGGCAGACAGCTCTTATAAATGTCTCGCTATTTCAACAAATCGTCATTTCAACAAATTAAGAACAGAACGATGGTTTTTAATGCCTGAAAACGGTTAATCAGGGTGGAGGGTCATATGTCAGCTTTTCTTTCCTTTATCGGTTTTACGTTACTGGTCGCAGGAATTGCTTATTACAAAACACGAAACAAACATTTAAGTGATTCAACCGAAGGTTATTTTCTTGGCGGACGTTCCCTGACCGGAATATATATCGGCAGTTCCATGTTATTAATGAATCTGTCTACAGAACATTTGGTTGGCTTAAATGGATTAGCTTTCAGAACTGGATTCATTGTTATGGCTTGGGAAGTGATTGCGGCATTAACTATTGTGTTGTTTGCTATTTACTTCTTGCCAAAATATCTGAAATTAGGCATTTCAACGATCCCCGAATATCTTGAGCGTCGGTTTGATAGAAATACCTTACTCATTACATCAATTCTATTTCTGGCGATGTATGTCATTTCATTATTACCCATTGTGCTATATACCGGAGCCATTGCGCTGGAAAGTCTTTTTCAGGTTTCGCAGGTTTTTCACGTCGATAAAACTACGGCGCTTTGGATCATGGTCTGGGGTGTCGGGGGACTCGGTGCGATTTACGCTATTTTCGGCGGGATCAAAGCCATTGCAGTGGCTGATACCGTGAATGGTGTCGGCCTGATTGTCGGCGGATTGATGGTAACCATTTTTGCCTTGTTATATGCCGGGGATGGTAACGCCTGGAAAGGTCTGACCGATGTTTATCAGGCTCATCCTGATAAATTCAATTCCATAGGTAGCGAAGATTCACTTGTTCCATTCTCGACGCTATTTACTGGCTTGATTGTCTCTAACATGTTTTTCTGGTGTACCAATCAATCTATTGTGCAGAAATCATTAGGTGCCAAGAACCTCGCGGAAGGGCAAAAAGGTGTAATGCTATGTGCTTTATTTAAGCTCATTATTCCTTCGATTATTATTTTGCCGGGGATAATTGCATTCCATATTTTCAGTGGTCAGATGGATAATCCAGATAATGCCTATCCTGCATTAGTGCAGTTGGTATTACCTAAAATTCTGGTTGGCTTTTTTGCCGCCGTTGTCGTGGGAGCTGTATTCTCAACATTCAGTGGTGGCCTGAATTCTTCCGTGACGTTATTTACCGTCAATATCTATAAATCGAGGATTAACCCGAACGCTACGGAAGCACAAACTGTGGCGGTAGGCAAATATTTGGGGATCGTACTTGCACTGGCAACAATGATCATTGCCCCACTTGTTGCTAATGCACCTGATGGTTTGTTCTATCTGATCCAACAATTACAGGGTATTTTTAATGCCCCCATCCTCAGTGTGGTATTAGTCGGGTTAATGACAAAACGCGTTCCCCCGATTGCAGCAAAATTGGGGTTGCTGTTTGGTATGTCAGCTTACATCGTTTGTAATTTTGTCCTGAACATCAATATTCATTTTTTCCATCTGGTAGGCATTCTGTTTGTTCTGAATATCGTTTTCATGCTGACGATTGGTTATTTCTTCCCGGCTGAATCTTATCAGGAAGTGTATACAGAGCAGGTGGATATTACACCGTGGTCAATGGTGAAACCAATGGGGTGGTTAATTACACTGGCTGCTATCTCCATGTACGTTTTCCTTGCTCATAATGTGTCGGCTTATGTCATGGCAATCTACTATATATTCGCGGCCAGCATTCTGAGTTATGTTTTCTATCAAATAGGCAAGGCATTATCTTTTTGGCAAAGAAAACCTACGCCATTTAGCTGAAAAATAAGGGAATGAAATATAAAGGGCATACCAAGAGAAACGTTGGGTTAACGTCGCTGAAATTAATTAAATGTTGATGTTCAAAACCATTTGAGGTTTAACCAAATCAAGCGATTCGGTAAGAGGTGAATCAATGGAGCAGCATAGACAGCATAGAAAATTTGATGTTATCTGCATGGGACGTATCGCGGTTGATCTGTATGGTCAGCAAATTGGCTCCCGTCTGGAAGACATGGGGAGTTTTTCAAAATATCTGGGTGGATCTTCGGGGAATGTGGCCTACGGTACAGCTCGTCAGGGATTAAAATCCTCAATGCTGGCAAGAGTTGGCGATGAACACATGGGGCGCTTTCTGCGTGAGGAGTTGATGCGGGTTGGCTGTGATACCAGTCATTTGATTACTGACAAAGAACGGCTGACAGCATTGGTTTTGCTCGGTATTAAAGATAACGAAACATTCCCGCTGATTTTTTACCGTGATAATTGTGCTGATATGGCCATTACCCGCGATGATTTCAGTGAGGACTATATTGCATCTGCCCATTGTCTGGCGATCACCGGAACTCATCTTTCCCATCCACAAACTCGTGATGCTGTGCTGACCGCACTGCAATATGCCCGCCGTAATAGTGTCAAGACGGCCATTGATATTGATTATCGCCCGGTATTGTGGGGGTTGACCTCACTGGGTGATGGTGAAACTCGTTATATCGCTTCAGAGCAGGTGACATCACAATTACAGGAAGTGCTTTCCCAATTTGATCTGATTGTAGGAACCGAAGAAGAATTTCATATTGCTGGTGGTGCTACGGACACGCTGGAAGCCTTGCGAAATGTACGAGCACTGACTACTGCAACATTGGTTTGCAAGCGGGGGGCGTTGGGATGTTCTGTATTTACTGCCAGTATTCCAGACACCTTAGATGAAGGGATCACCATACAAGGCGTAAAAGTGGAAGTATTAAATGTCCTGGGGGCAGGAGATGCTTTTATGTCAGGATTATTACGTGGTTACCTCAACAATGAAAGCTGGGAACAGGCTTGCATTTATGCCAATGCTTGCGGAGCTTTGGTCGTTTCCCGTCATGGCTGTGCGCCAGCTATGCCGGATAAAACTGAGTTGGATAATTATCTGATGCGGGCAACGGAAGTGCCGTGTCCTGATTTAGATGCACATCTCAACCACTTGCATCGTATTGGTAGCCGGCGTAAACAGTGGGATGAACTGTATGTGATGGCATTTGACCATCGTATCCAGTTTGTTGAAATGGCACGTAAGGTGAATGTCAGCCTCGATCGAATTCCACAATTGAAAAAATTACTGTTCCGAGCCAGCCAAGAAGTTTGCACAGAAGCCCATTTGGAAGGAAAAGCGGGAATATTGTGTGACAGTCGTTTCGGTCAAGATGTACTGAATGCCGCAACAGGAAAGGGGTTATGGATTGGTCGCCCAATAGAACTGCCCGGTTCCCGACCACTTTGCCTCGAACATGGCGATATTGGTTCTCAGCTTATTAGCTGGCCACACGAACATATCGTGAAATGTTTGGTGTTCTTCCATCCAGAAGATAACCCTCCATTACGTCTGGAACAGGAAAAAACTGTGCAGGAAGTCTATGCTGCCTGTTGTCAGTCTGGTCATGAATTATTGTTGGAAGTGATCTTGCCAGTAGAGATGCCCCATTCTGATGAGTTATACCTGCGAGCACTCCAGCGTTTCTACAATCTCGGCATTAAACCTGACTGGTGGAAATTACCACCGATGCAATCCACTACCTGGGATCAAATTTCGGCATTGATTGAACAGCGTGATCCTTATTGCCGGGGCGTTGTGATCCTTGGCCTTGATGCCCCTGAAACCATCCTGAAAGCCAGCTTCAAAGCGGCAGCCGGAAAATCGATAGTTAAAGGTTTCGCTGTCGGACGAACGCTGTTTGGTCAACCCTCATTACAATGGCTGGCGGGAGAAATTGATGATGAGGCTCTTATTCTGCAAATAAAAACCAACTATCACAATCTGATTAGCTATTGGCACCAGCGCGGATAGCGAAGCCGGAATAACTACGTAAAACAGGAGAACCCTTATGGCAGTTCGACTTGGCATCAATCCCCTGACATGGACTAATGACGATTTGCCTTCTTTGGGTGCAGAAACACCTCTGGAAACTTGCCTGACAGAAGGGCGGCAGGCGGGATTTTCAGGTTTTGAACTTGGTAATAAATTTCCTCGTCAGGCGCAGGTTTTGGGGTCTATTCTGGCTGCCCATGATTTGAAACTGGTGTCCGGTTGGTATTCTGGAGAACTACTCAAGCGCAGTGTTGAGGAAGAAATCGCAGCGGTTCAGCCGCATTTGACTCTATTGCGTGAATTAGGCGCTACCGTGATGGTGTTTGCTGAAGTGACACACTGTATTCATGGTAATCAGAGTAAACCAGTGCATCTGCGACCTCTGTTTCCGGCAAGTTGCTGGCAAGAATATGGCGAAAAACTGACAGAATTCGCCCGTTATACCCAATCACAAGGTGTGCAGATTGCTTATCATCACCATATGGGGACGGTGATTGAAAGTGCAGAAGACATCAATAACCTGATGGAAAATACAGGAGAAGAAGTGGGTTTGTTATTGGACACCGGGCATCTGACCTTTGCCGGCGATGATCCATTGGCAGTGGCAAGACGCTGGTGCAAACGCATTAACCATGTGCATTGCAAAGATATTCGTCCTGACGTGTTAAAGGATGTCAAAAATCGGAAGACCAGTTTCCTTGATGCCGTATTGAGTGGTGTTTTTACCGTACCCGGCGATGGTTGCGTCGATTATCCGGCCATTTTTGATGTATTGAAAGCGAATCACTATAACGGTTGGTTGGTCGTTGAGGCAGAACAAGATCCCGCAGTTGTCCATCCGCTGACTTATGCCACGATGGGATATAACAATTTGTATCGATTTGCCAAAGAAGCGGAATTGATTTAATGCGACTGATTTAAATACGACTGATTTAAATACGAAAAGTGGGGGCCAAATGCCTAAATTACTATCAAAATACCACGCACCCGATCAGGATAATCGGACACAACATATCACGCCGGAAACAGCAAACTGGGAACATGTCCACTTTTCTGTTTATGAACTGAATGTGGGAGAATCCATTACCTTACCTGCATCGGAAAATGAAACTTGTCTGGTGTTGGTTGCGGGAATAGCTTCGGTGATTACACTTCAGCAACGATTTGAGAAAATAGGGGAACGCATCAGCCCATTTGAACGTAAAAAGCCTTATGCTGTTTATGTTGCACCCAATGAACTAATGGTAATCATTGCTGAAACTCAACTCGAATTGGCGGTATGTCAGGCAAAGGGGAAAGGAGAGTATCCTACCCGCTTGATTGCACCGCAGGATATGAGTGCGGAACACCGCGGCAATGGCAATAATCGGCGTTATGTTCACAACATTTTGCCCGACGATCAACCTGCGGATAGCCTGCTGGTTGTTGAAGTTTATACTGATGAAGGATGCACCAGCTCCTATCCTAGCCACAAGCATGATACCGACAATGAACCACAAGAAACTTATCTGGAAGAGACCTATTATCACCGCTTAAATCCATCGCAGGGTTTTTGTGTGCAGCGGGTCTATACCGATGATCGCTCGTTGGATGAAACCATGGCAGTTTACAACAAGGATGTGGTGATGGTGCCAAAAGGGTATCATCCCGTGGCTACCATTGCAGGCTATGATAGCTATTACTTGAATGTGATGGCTGGCCCGATCCGTAAGTGGTTATTCACGTGGGAAAAAGATCATCAATGGGTTAATAGCGAAGAATATGCAGCGAAACATGCCAGCCGTTAAATGAAAAACTGCTCCCCCGGAAGGGGAGCAATATCAAGGATGTTTCGTGTCAAAAGCGCTTACAGATTAACTTAAATACTCCATAGGCAACACTTGCCAGCAATAACGAATTAATTGCCGGTACACCCCAATCTGTTCTCAGACCAATTTGTAATCAAGATCGTACTTTGCCTGTAGTGCCGGGGGCGCAACGGTAGAAACGCTTAAAGCGTACGTTGCCAGTCAAAATACCCCGGAGTAACGTGTTTTAAAGCTCTGCGGGCTTTTCGCTTTATATCCCTGCCCGCATTGGGCGAGGGTTTACGGCGGATTTTGCTAAATCCTTAATGCCCCCAAGGATCGCTGAGATGTTCCATCATGGCGATTAATCCCTTTAAATAGAGTGCATTATTTTTATAGGATAAACTTATCGCTACCTCATTTAATTCATATTTGTTAAATTTTAACTAATAAATAATAACACGTGTATTTATATATCTGTCTTCATTAACACCATTCCCATAAACGATAATTTTCCGTATAAATTGGAGAGTTGAAACTAAAAAAATCAACATAAGTCATATCTCCTATATTTTGAGCTGTTCTTATGTGTTTTATTATCTATTTTTCTGATTTATATTAAAATATAATTTTTTAATTAAATATTTTTCATGTAAGATGATTTTGGTATATTATTAAATGAATTTATTTAAAAATAAATTGCTATCATTTTTGCTATTTAATGACAAGAGTGTTTTTTTACCTTTCCTTGCTCTAAGAAAAAATGGTTAGTCTAAAAGGTCATATAAATTAGCTGGTTATATATTTTTCTGGGCGTTAGTATGTATAAGAAACAAAAAATGGAACACCTGAAAAAAAACTTACAATACCTACTTGATTCCAGAGGGGAAACAAGAGTATCTCTCTGTGATCGAACAGGGCTTAACCGTACAACTATCTACAATATTTTAGATGGCAGAGTGCAAAACGTTCACTCTTCTACAATACAAAAAGTCTCCAATTTCTTTGGCGTATCATATAGTGAAATAGAGGCAACGGATATTGCAGAAAAAGAACGTCTGGACGCGGTTGTCTCTTATGAAGGAAACATGAACCCCAGTGCTGTTCCGTTATTTATGCAGTCTGAATGCGTTACTTCTGATTTTTCTGACAGTAAGATAGGGTCTCTGATTGTGGATAGGCCACTGACTTATTATTTTGGTTCCGGGCCTAATATCGTTGCCGTTTTACTTGAGAATGATTTTTTAGGTAAATATAATGCAGGTGATTTATTAATAATTAAGAGGGGTAACTATCAGAACAATAACCCAAAATTATGTTTCGATCCAAAAAAGCGAAGGTTTCATATAAAAGAGTTTACTCAAGAGAATTCGGATGGTTTTATGGTGATTGGGGATATAATGGAAGAACGGTTCGGATATGGGAAAAAAATATAAATTACTGGGATTCAATAGTCAGGATAATACAGCGAATGTATTAATTTTATCAACCGGAAAGGTGTTGAAAATAAACACAAAGGAGCTTGAAAAGAGCGAAATAGCGGATGACCTGGACAATCACGAGATAAAATCACTTTATAGAAAGTTGTATTCTAGTTTTCCAAATACTCCCTCAGTTTATGAAATTGAAGAGCGTAATGAAAAATCCTGGGTTATTTATTCATTTCTCGCATTATTACTGACAATTTTCTATACATTCAGCAACATAGCAGCAGCAAAACCCGTTTATATCGAATACCTTGATATTATTGTTACTCCTGGTACGTTTATTTACCCTTTTTCATTTTTAGTTATTGATTTGCTGAGTGAATTTTATGGATTCAGATTAGCAAGAAAAGCAATATACATGTCATTAATTTCTAATCTGATTATCGTATCCTTGTTGAGCATTTCAACAAGTCTACCGGCAATTGCAAATTGGGATTTAAATGATCAGTATAATGCTCTGATGAGTCATATATTGTCGGCAATCTTTGCATCCTCTTTGTCATTTTTAGTTTCAGAGCTTGTCAATTCTTATATTTTGTGCAAGCTGAAAGATATGACAAATTCCCGTTTTTTGGCGTTAAGAGTATTTTTCAGTACATTCATTGCATCAGTGATTGATAGTTTTATTTTCTGTTTTGTGGCATTTTATGGAAAATTACCTATAAATCAAATTGTTGCAATGATGATCGTGCAAATCCTAATTAAGATTTTCTTTGCATTGTTTAATGTATTTCCTGCTTACGGCTCACGTTATTTATTTAATCGGTGGGTTGTCAAAACAGCAAACTAGTAAGCCACATGGGGGATTCCCCCCATGATGCTATTACCTATTTAGAACCAATGCCTATTTAAAACCAGTGCCCTTATTTTTCCATAACCAATAAACTTATTCATTTATAACTACATGTAATTATATTGCACATATTTATGCAGTAACCCTGTTTATATTCATACTATCAATGTGGGGATTTACTGTTTTACTTCGTTTTTATCGGGGCGTAGAAAATTTTAGGGGGATTTAAATTTTATTGTTATTTATCAATTGGATATGTTGTTTTTGGATGGTATTTTGTTCATGTGGCACCAAAAAATAACGTATAAATTCATCATTAAAATCACCATTTGATGATTTATGTGTTGATTTTAGTATTTGTCTGGTGTATTTATTTTACTATAAAAACATAAGTTAAAATTGATATTTATCTGAAAGGTTAGGAAAGAGGCATTTCTTTCCTTCTGTATCGGTAAAATATCTTCATTATTTTGAATAAAAATTTTTACTCGCCCGGCACCAGGGTAATATTAGTTTGTTTTTTGTACTTATGAAAGCCCGGTCTCTTAGTTGACATTCCTGATTAAGAGACCTGGCAATCATATACTAAATGGGTTTCAAATTGCGGTATAACCGACACAACCGCAACTTGAAAGAGAGATGTGTGACTGTTTACACCAGAGGCAGGTAGATATCTGTCACAGTCTCAGTTTCTGGGACGTTAGGGAATAACTTTACTCGTTCAAAAAATAGTGGGAAATCCCGGACTTCTTGGTTGTTTTCCGACAGCCAGCGTGTATACAAGTAATTGACTAAGGTGGTTATTTCTTCATCTGGACCAATATGTCTTATATAAGCACATTTTCCTGATGGAATGGTTTTTTTGATAATTATTGGGTTGCTAATCTCAAACATGGAGGAGACTTCGACGCACAAATCAAATTTATATTCATCCGGCTCAACTTTTGTTGGATCTGCATAAGCAAGATTGAACGTTTTGTACCGCCCGAGTGGTAATTTATTGTTTATTCTCCACTCCTTGAATGCTCTGATTGTATGGCCGATATTCGATGGAGAGCCTTTGTGTTCCATAACTGCGATTAAAGTTTCTGGAAAATCAATGACTTTCACTTCAAGATGAGGTAATTTCTCATTCATCACTTTAGTCCTAATGTCATTTATGATTTGGTGTTGGCTATACCAGACAGACCAATCAGGCTTTTGCCTGAATTCAGTGGGACTTTGACCAATAGCGCTTTTGAATGCTCTTGAGAATGCTTCGGGACTTTCATATCCACATGCAAAAGCAATGTCTATAACTGGGTTATTGCTATAGGCGAGATCATAAACGGCTTTTTTCAATCGCAGTTGCCTGATATAGGCAGCAACGCCGATGCCGTAATTTGCTGAAAACAGTCTGTGAAAGTGATACTTAGAACAAGCTGCAACATGGCTCAAACTTTCTCCATCCATCTGTGTATCAATATGTTCATCGATGTAACGAAGAAGTGCATGTAATCGCTGTTTAATCATAGTCATAATGTCCGCCTTATCTGGTAAAACGCATGATATATAGCCTTCCGTGGCAGGACATGATGATAATTGCTGACTTAACGCTTACCTGTCAGCGGGTTATTAAAGCCCATATTCTGAAAGTTCAGGGTGATCATCAGGCCGACGCCCCAACGGCCATAAAAAGAGGCGTTCTTCTTCCTTGATCGGTACGTCATTAATACAGGCATAGCGGTTGGTCATAAGCCCTAGCTCGTTAAACTCCCAGTTTTCATTACCATAGCTGCGGTACCAGTTTCCTGAATCATCTTGCCATTCATAGGCGAATCTGACAGCAATGCGGTTTTCATCACAGGCCCATAACTCTTTAATTAATCGATATTCTCGTTCTTTTGACCATTTTCGGCATAAAAATTCCACGACAGCCTCACGCCCATCAACAAACTCTGCACGATTGCGCCAGTGAGTATTCGGCGCATACACACCTGAAACCCTCTCAGGGTCACGACTGTTCCAGGCATCTTCAGCCAAACGTACTTTTTCAATCGCTGTCTTTTTGTTAAAGGGAGGCAATGGGGGGCGGGTTTGCATAAAATTACTCCTTTGTTAATTATGTAGACAACTCTGTCTACTTTTTTCATCGTAATACAAGTAGACAACTCTGTCTACTTAATCGATAATTCTATTAAAGGAGTCACTATGTCAAAAAACATCTCAATTGCACGTGAGCGTATTCTTCAGGTTGCCCACAATCTCTTTTATCAAGAAGGGATCAGAGCGACAGGAATAGACCGTATCATCAAAGAAGCCGGTGTCACAAAAGTCACCTTTTATCGGCACTTTCCCTCTAAGAATGATTTGATCATGGCATTTCTTGAATACAGACATCAGCGCTGGATAGATTGGTTCCGTACGACACTAACCGCTGAAATGTCTGTCTATGGAACATTCATAAAAGCAATGCCTGCCGTACTGAAAAAATGGTTTATGAGCAGCGAATTTCGCGGTTGTGCTTTTATAAATTCTTCGATTGAATTTTCTCAGGCATTACCTGAAATACAACCTGTCGTGCTGTCTCATAAACAGGAAATGACAGAAACACTCGCAGAATTCTTGCCTGATATACCGGAAAAGCTCGTGCTATCTAAGCAAATCACATTGCTGATCGATGGAGCCATTGTCATGGCGCAATATGGTGAAGAGAGTGATCAGGTGATATCTCTAGTGGAGAAGTGGTTAAGTTGTGTGTACTCACTATGAGTAATATTATTAACAATAAAAAGCAGACTCAGTGTTATTGAGCCTGCTTGTGGCCTATCAAGCGAAACAAATTTTTGCCCAGCGTGCCAGACCTGTAGTCACGGAACCAAAGTAATTACCGCCAACTAATGGAATACCCGGCAACTCTTGTTCAACTGCCTGACGCAGGATCGGTGAACTTGCTGAACCTCCCGTCATAAAGATCACATCAGGCTGGGTACCTCCTTGTACCACCGCTTCGCTAACCAATTTTGCCATTTTCGCTTTAGTGGATTCGATTGCGTCAATCATCTGATCGCGCTGGATGCTAACCTCAATAATCTCTGATAATAAATTTAGCTTAACTCGATGTTCAGATTGCTCTGAAAGGGCAATTTTGGTTTCCTCTGCACTGCGAACCAAGCTATATCCCAATGTGTCTTGATATACTTTCAATAATCGAGCTAATTTTTCTGGTTCTTGGGCATCTCTGTGTAAGGATTTTAATACCGCCAAATTCTGGCGAGAATAGAAATCTTTCTGGGCCTGCACATCATTAATGGCAATCGGATTCCAAAACTGAGTCAGTGGCATATCAATGCCTGAGATAACTTTGCTTCCTAACCCAAAAGGGTGCATCAGCTGTTTAAAGGTCAGATTAATATCCAAATCGTTTCCACCGATACGCTGCCCAGTGTGTGCCAGTAAGCTATCCTTTCGTTCAGATTTTCCTCGCCAGCTTGGCCCCATTCGGATAAGAGAACAGTCTGTCGTTCCACCGCCAATATCAACGACTAATACGGTTTTATCTTCTGTCAGAGTGGCTTCATATTCCAAACCTGCTGCAACTGGCTCAAATTGGAACTCAATATTGCGAAACCCTGCTCGTTTTGCTGCATCAAGTAAAATCTTCTCAGCTTGTTGGTTAGACTTATCGCCACCCCGTCCGTGAAAATTAATCGGACGGCCGATCACAACCTCTTCAATAGCTCGTTGTTTATTGATTTCTACTTGTTGTTTGATATTCGCCATCATGGCGCAAACCAGATCTTCAAAGAAGCTGATTTGGATATCCCTTAATCCCATTGCACCCAAGAAGGATTTTGGTGATTTTACATAGTAAACATCCTGTGGATCTTCCAAATATCGGGCCAGTGCTGCTTGCCCAAATACGATATCATCTGGCAAAAGCTCAATACCTTCCTCATGGTTTGTCGCAATCGCACTACGAAGAAGCTGTTCACCCGCTTGATTGCTTGGGCTGATATTCCAGTGACGAAATAAGTGCTCAGAAACAGATTCCCGGGTCGGTGCCGCCAAAGCAGAAGGCATGTAAAAGTTATCATTTTCGATAGCAATCAGCCGTGGTGTATCCCCGATCATCTCTGCTACCGCGCAATTTGATGTGCCATAGTCAAAACCGATGAACATAGCTTTCCTTATTCTCAATCGTTGACAATTTTAAAAAGGCGCAGATGCTATCCTAAATTAGGTTTGAATGCGAGCTTAACATAAGGATACTAATAGAATAGGCTATATTCCCGTTAACGGTTACCTAATAGGATATATGCTATATCATGTTGGAACTCATTGAAATACATGAAAAATTCATCGGATATTATTTGAATATTCACCGCTATTAGTAAATCAGAGTCCTTGCATCCACATAATAAGGATAAATAGATAAAATAATAAACTTTACTAAAGATAAATAATGTAAAATTAACTTGGATTCACATATTAAGCGCAACACCGTAATCAACGAAGTAAACAAGTGCGTATTCCCTTGAATAATTCATTAGGTTTGTGTGTCTTTAAATATATGGACGACTTTTAGGAAATATCTCAATATTCTCTGAGGATAGCGTCAGTGCTGAACACTGTTGTGCAAAGCGAATACTTTCTTTCAGTTCCATACCTTCTAACCAACAATGCACAAGACCGGCCATCATTGCATCACCAGCTCCATTGGTATTAATAACATTAGTATTGATAGCATGTGACCATCCTGATGTGTTGTCCAATTCACTGTAATAGACTCCTTCTGCATCCATACTTAAAATTAGGCGTTGGACACCACGCTGGTGAAACCAGAGTGCTGCATTGGCGGCATTTTTTTGAGTGTCGATTTTGATGCCACTCAGAATTTCAGCTTCAGTACGATTGGGTTTTAAAGTGTGAATATGGGATAACCAATGACGAATTTTGGGCGCTTTAGATCCTGAAACGGTATCAACAAAAATAGGAACGTTACCGACATGGTTAAATAACCATTTCAAGGCATCCTCTGTTAAGTTGCAGTCAATGACTAAGACACTGGCATGTTGGATTAAAGATTTAGATTGGGATAATAACGTAGGAGTTAGTTTTTCCAAAATGCTCATGTCATTAACAGCCACAACACATTTACCAGTTGCGTCGATAAGTGAATTACAGATTGATGTTTTTTCTCCATCTAATTTATAGAGGTATTTAACATTAACACCTGCTGATTTTGTTTGCTCAAACAGTATGTTCCCATGTGAATCATTACCAACAACAGATATTAGGTAACTTTCATTTTTTAATAATGCAATATTTTGTGCAATGTTTCTCCCAACACCGCCTGGTGTCGAAATAATTTTCCCTGGGTTGGAATCTTCATAAATCAATTTGGCATAGGCATAACTTGTTAGATCCATATTGGCTGCGCCAATTGTGACAGTATAAACGTCATTGGATAAAATATAACCTTTGCCTTTGATATAACCTTTTTTACTGAGATTCATAATATGTCCTGCAACACATGATCGACTAATTCCAAGGATATCAGCAAGTTCTTGCTGTTGAATGAAAGGATCACGTTTTAGAAGTTGCAATATCTGGTTTTCCCTTTTTGACATATTATTTCCCTAGTTGTTTTTTTGTATTGATGTTTTATTTCATGTGTGACTGATAGTAAAGGCTATTCTTATGTTTAGTTCCAATTATGAGAATGTGATCGTAAGTTTTATAAGGCATGTATTTTGCAGGAAAACGTGATCTGTATCTTGAATATTATGCTGTAAAATCATGAAAAATTAGATAGATAAATACATCAAGTCAGTAAACTATATTTTCGTCTGTAATAATTTCTTTTAAAACAACCTGTTGTGTTATTGATGGAGAGTTGCAAACAAATGTTTGTTTTTTTATGAGTCATTTTTTATTACAAGATGGTTTTTAGTGGTATTTAGAATAAAATTTCTTAATCTAATTTATTAATGGATTTTTAATAATTTAATTATCCATAAAATAGTCTGCTAAGCAGATCGGAGTGGGGGATCTTGGTCGGGATTACATATTCCAGTCACATAATAAGCTATGTGACTGGAGATTTACTTTTTTACAATTGTTCTGTAATTTGAAATTTATTGGATATATATCATATTATTTTTTATCGGTTAACATATGGTATGAAACGACAATTCCTGCGGTTTGACCAGCCAGTGAAGGTTCATCACTGGCCAGATAAAGCCCGGCAATATAGTGACCATCAACCGCGAATTTTCTATATTTACTGGCATAGCGCTGGCCGAAACTAAATTGACGCCCATCACTTAGCCTAAATAGTGCCTCATCAACCGCACCATTTCCCCATACTTCCAGGCTGCTTATAACACTACCATTGAGATCAATTGATCTTGTTTCTGAGGTCACTGTACCGAGTGTATGAGATGAGTTGTTGTCAAATATGACCTTAATACCCCCTACTCTAGGTGCATTGCCGATCCTTTGTACATACCCAATTAGTGATTTTATTTTATTATACTTTCCATTGACTAAAGAGGGCTTGAGTGGTTCCTGCGTTTTATCGTCTTCTGTAAGAGCCTGAATTCTTGTTTTGTTTGTAGGACGATCAAACACAGTTGAATAACTGATAGTCTTGGGATAAAAACCACTTTCAAGGCTATCGTTTTGTATATGCTCAATGAGTTCAAGGCATTCTAAACCGTGTAATAAACAATATCCTCTTACAGAGAATAAATTATTAGTCACAGTTCCTGCTGTTGAGTTGTTTATAGCATCATCGTATTGGTTAGTATACATTGTATGAATATAGTTATTCGCATTGATAACTAATTTGTTGATGAGTTGATTTAATTCATTGACTTCTATATCTGTTAAACCAATTTCGCCTTTCTTCTCTATTCCCATTTTCCAATAAGGAGCCTGTAACATAAGAGTGTTGGAATACATTGGAAGAATTTGATAGTTTATTTTATTATCAAAAGACTTAAACTTTTCCTCTACACTAACCAGATATCTGGCCAGGAACATATATGCGTCATGGCTTTCCTGACTACCGGGCGAAGTTTCTAACATGTATTCCACATGTTCCATTTTTCCTTTGATTTCTTGTATATCTCCATTAAGTATACCCTGAATGGTTTTTAGGGCAGCATCCTCTATCATCTGTTCGACTTTCTGGAGAATTTGTTCCCAGGTATTGTCTTTTTGTTGAGGCCAAAATAACCCCAAGAGAAAAGACATTGCAGGACCCGCACCGGGAATAAATCCTATGCCACCAATAATAGCATCTTTTATTATTGATGACATATCCCATTCATAATCAGGTGTGGAAACTGTATAAGTATCTAACATTATTATCTCATTTGATAAAGGCAGTGTTCTATTTTCAGATACAATAATAGGAGTGGTGTTCATAATTTTGTCTTTACCTTAGTACTGTCATTTAAGTTTTATTGGTGATAAATAATTTTTTTATATCGTTATTTATTATACCCGGTAACAAAGGCTCGTTTATCTGTATCGTTATAAATTACAACCTTACTGTAATATAAAGAATTGCCAGGTGATTTTAATATTCCGTCTTCACCGGCTTTTACCGTGATAGATGAATGTTCGAACCATTGTGATGTGAAGGAATGAGACCAATAAAAAACAGCTCTAACTTCTGGAGCAGGGCCGGAATTAGCCACATAGTAATTAGGGCGTGTTTCAGGAATAATAGGTGTGTCTATTCTTGTTGCCTGAACAGAAGAATGTGGCTCGATTGTCATATCGCTATAATTACTGATGATATGAGTTTCTGATTCGGGTGTATTTTGATTATCAATTTTTGATATTGGCGCAGTTTGAGTGTTATTTATAATTGTAATGCTACTACTGCCACTTATGTTGATTGTGATCATAATATAATATCCTGTTTAAATTTAAAGGTTTTTAAATATAAGTTTCATTCTGGTTATTAATATTTGAATGATTTATATTTTCTGTTTTATGCTTTTGGCTATTAGTTGTTACCTAAGAATATATCTTGATAAAAGATATATTCTTACAGTTAAAGAGCTATTTAATTGCTAGGTAAATTGGGTTTTGGTTTATTTTAGTGGGTATTTTAAGCATTTTGGCAAGATAATATGAAATATATAAAATGATAGTTAGGCTCAAAAATGAGATCACTTATTGGAATAATAATTTTGGTGATTGGATTTGTTTGATCGTTATTAGGAAATATGAATTTTAATATTTACCTATAATTATAGTTGTCTGTTAGAATAAGTTATTAATATAAAATATAAGTAGCCAAAAATAAATTTAGCTACTTTAGAATATATTGGTATAACGTAGTTATTTTTTATTTAACCGCATTTTGATACAAATCCCAGCGATTACCATAAATATCCTCAAAAACAACCACCGTACCATACTCTTCTTGACGAGGTTCTTCACAAAAATGGACGCCATTTTCTTTCATTTTATGATAATCGCGCCAAAAGTTGTCAGTTTGCAGAAATAGGAATACCCTGCCACCGCATTGATTACCAATAAACGTTTCTTGTCTTTCGTTAGAGGCTCTTGCCAGCAATAAATTACAATCGCTTTCAGGATTTGGTGTAACAACCACCCATCTTTTACCCGGTTGTAGGGTATCTTCCACCAACGTAAATCCCAATTTATTGGTGTAATAGTCAATAGCTCTATCGTAATCATCGACAACAATGGCAACGTAACCCATACATCTTTTTTGTGTTCTCATAGTCTTCCTATAGTTACTGATAAAAATTACAGCATCCGTGTGCCTAAGTTCACATCTCTTTCTGGTTGGATCAGGACGGCTCCTTGAGAGTCTAATTGTTCTTAGCATCAATCGTAGCAGGTTCGGAATTTACATGCTTCATAGGGTTTAATTCATTGTTTAAATTATATTATTTAGCATAATGGAAATGTGAAAGGATAACTAGGATAAAGTCATTGCTATCGCACACCACCCGCAATAATTTTAACAAGATGGATTTCAGGGTAATGATCAGTCACCTTTTTTTGATGCAGCCACCAGCATAGGTAATCAGCATCATGATGGTGTGAATTGAATAATAGACCAATTACACTGCCGCTGTGGGCGACGTTCAGCCCGTAAATACCTGTATGCTCGACTAAATGCCGTAATTGTTCAAAATAGGGTTTAGGTAGTATTGATTGTCTGGCGAGAGCGCTTAATGTACAGGCTTCCCCAAGACGGTAATGATCATGTTGCTGATTTGCAATGCGGAATTGTTGCCATGCCTGTTGGAGTAATGAAGCAGTATCCTGCAACTGTCGGCGATGATCTTGTTGATGGTACTCTCCCGTCAAAATGGTTTGTTGGTTTTCCAACAGCAAAATATCGACATCGGGTTGCCAGTTGAAGGGAAGTTGAGTCTGGGCAGTAATATGATCGAACAGCGTTAATTGCTTGAATATTGTGCTATCGGTAGGTTCCAGTTTGACGCACAATTGCGCGAGTTCCGTGTCGTTAAGTGACTTCCCCAATAATCGGGCGGTGGCTTGTGCTGTTGCGGCGATGTCTGCTGTGCTGCTGGCCATGCCTTTGGCAATCGGGATTGTCGATTGATATTCAATGCGCAGGTTGGAAGTCAGTTCGGGGGATTCTTGCCAGTAATTCAGCAGTAAATTGACCATTTGTCGCATACGTGGCCGTTCATGCGCGATGGGAATGCCTTCACTGACGGAAACATAACTGAACCAATTGATTGGGCAGGAAATTAGCTTTTCCCCTCCCAATAACCATCCTTGTAGAAGTTCTCCACAGGATGCGGGGCAGTAAGCCTCAGCCACGTAAAACCTGCTGTATGGCGGCGATCAGACGTTGATTTTCCCATTCGCTGCGTATGGCTACGCGATAATAACGATCGTCTAACCCCACATAATTTTGGCAATGGCGGATGAGTATCCTTTGTTTAAGCAAGGTATGCCATAAATGAAGGTTGGGTTTATTACAGCGGAAGAACAGGAAATTAGCGGATGGCGGCCAGACGGTCAGTTCAGGGAAGGCTGAAAGGTGTGTCCATAAATAATGTTGTTGTGATTCCAGCCATTGATGTGTGGCTGTCATATAAGCATGCTCATTAAGCAGAATCTCACCCACCAGAGCGGCAAGAGCGTTGATCGACCACGGTTCACGTCGCTTTTTCATTTCTGCGATCCCCGTTATATCCCCACTAATCAAATATCCTAACCGTAACCCGGGAATAGCGAAAAATTTTGTCAGTGAACGCAATATATAAAGATGTTGAGCTGCTGCAACCTGGGGGATGAGTCCCCGGTTATCAGGCAAAAAATCGATAAAAGCTTCATCAACAATCAGGGCAATCTTATGTTTTTCACAATATTCCACCAGCGATTGCATAAACTGGCTGTCAGGCATTAATCCGGTAGGATTATTGGGGGTGGTGATAAAAACACAATCAGGATGGGTATTGGATAGCGTATCTAATAGGCGTAGATCAGGTTGAAACCCGGTGTTTTCTGTTAATGGATAGTCGATGATCTCTGCCCCGGTTTGCTGCAAAGCGCGCCGATATTCCGCGAACCCAGGAATAAGAAGCAGGGCGCGTTTAGGATTGAGGTAACGAACAATGGCGTAGATCAGCTCTGTTGCACCATTACCCGCTATCACCGAAGCATAAGCACATTGATGGGCTTTTGCGATAGCCTGATGCAAATGGCGATATTCCACATCAGGGTATTTTTCAATACAAGCAAGGTGATTTTTAATCAGCTCCTTAACCCGTTCGGGGGCGCCCAGCGGATTGATATTAGCGCTAAAATCAATCAATTCATTGGCCGGTAGACCAAATAGCTCAGCCACTTCTATCACATTGCCGCCATGTTCACTCATGGCATTGCTCCATCAGTGACGTTTTTCAGCTTGGAAGAGATTTCACTGAATGTGAGCGAAGCCGGGGTAAACGAGAGCATTGCACTTAAATTAACCACTTCACCGATCACAATCAGCGCTGGTGCATGTAAATTTTTTTCTTCCACTTTTGCCGCCAAAGTTTTCAGTGTACCTATGGCTCTATCTTGTTTGGGGTGACTGGCATACATAATCACTGCCGCCGGCGTTGCAGGCGATTTGCCATGCAGTATTAATTGTTGGCAGATTTCCGCCAGACGCGTCATTCCCATCAGAATAATCAGCGTCCCTTCCAATTGCGCGAGTACTTTCCAGTTTTGTTGTTCATTGCCCTGAGCCGTGTGGCCGGTCACGACATGGAAACCGGATGCGTAATCGCGGTGAGTAACGGGAATGCCTGCATAGGCAAGCCCGCCAATTGAGGAACTGATACCCGGAACGATTTCAAATTGGATGCCATGTTGAGCCAATACTTCGGCTTCTTCCCCTCCACGACCAAAGACATAGGGATCACCACCTTTCAGGCGAACAACCTGCTTTCCTGCCAGAGCATGTTTCACCAGAATCTGATTAATTGCTTCTTGCGGGATGGGATGGTAATTATGCTCTTTCCCTACGTTGATGATTTCGCAATGTTCTGGCACTTGTGCAATCAGTTCAGGATTGACGAGACGATCATGAACAATAACATCAGCAGATTGAATACAATGCAGTCCTTTGACCGTAATTAAGCCAGCATTACCGGGACCTGCACCAACTAACCACACATTGCCTTTATTCATTGAATTATCTCCGGGAAGTTAAAATATAAATAACCAAAAAGTCACCAATATATATCATTGTATCGAATATTATATGAGAGGTTGTTTTTCATAAAAATGGGTTTATTGTTCTTGGTTTTATTTCACTTCGTTTATAATGATGTATTCTGTTGTTATAGGCCTGCTCATATCCAATCTAATTTGTCGATAATTATTACGTTAATGTGAATAAGATGAAATTGATTTATGTCAATATTCGTCATTTTAAATGTGAATTATTTTCAGGATAAATTTTGTTATCGGGTGAAAATGTTTTTCTATCTTAATGTAAGATTATTATATTAATGAACTCCATTTTTGTTGTTTCAGACTTATATTTAATAAATCAAGATAATTCAATATGTTGGCTTGATTGATATGTGATGTTAAATTGTTTTTTGTATTAATTTTTATTTCTTTCTGAATAAAAATGCTTTTCATGTCGCAATGATTATGAACAAGATCACAAAAGTAATAAAGGATGTTTTTTTAAAAATAAAAACTGTGTATTTTGAAAATTGATCTATCGCCATTATTTATTTTAACCAAGAATAAAATTGTAATAATAATGTTAACTCTGGCTTTTTCTCTATTGGTATAAAGGCATTGGACTGATATCGCCTGATTGGAGGGAATTAATTACCCCTATTGAGAATAAAATGTCTTTTGTTTGATATATATCAATGAATGAGAATAACTTATTCAGAATGAACATGAATTTAAACATAAATATATAGTTTTGATGTTTTCAGGAAAATATTTTTGGGTAAGTGGTTATAGGTAAATAGCTATAGGTAAATGGTTATAGGTAAATGTTTAGGGGCAAAAGTTTTGGGATAGCTGTTTTGGGATAACTGTTTTGAGGAAAGCAGATGCAACAAAAATATGCTTTTGTCATTGCCGGTACTGGCAGCGGATGTGGCAAAACGACAGTCGCGCTGGGCATCATGCGGGCATTAATGAACCGTCAACTGCGGATACAACCGTTCAAAATCGGGCCTGATTATCTGGATGGCGGTTGGCATCATGCTGTAACGGGTATTGTTTCCCGTAACCTTGATGCGTTTATGCTGCCTGTTCCCATACTTAATAGCCTGTTTAACCAAGCGATGCTCGATAAGGATGTTGCAGTTATTGAAGGGGTGATGGGGCTATATGATGGCTATGGCACTGATCCTGACTATTGCAGTAGCTCTGCGATGGCAAAACAGCTTGGGTGTCCGGTGATTTTATTAGTGGATGGTAAAGCGGTTTCCACCTCTATTGCTGCCACCGTCATGGGATTTCAGCAATTTGATCCTGCTGTCAATATTGCGGGTGTGCTGATAAATCGCGTAAATCGCGAGAGCCATTTTCAGTTGTTAAAACAGGCGATTGAGCATTATTGCGGTATTCCCGTTTTGGGACGCATCCCTGTTATGCCGGATATTACACTTCCTTCCCGTCATCTTGGGTTGATCTCTGCACAAGGGCGAGACAGCCAATATGATGAATGCTGGTCACATCTGGCCGGGCAAATCGAAGCCTCAGTGGATTTGGCGCAGTTGCTGGCGTTAACTCAATTATCCACCTTACCGGAAGGAAATACCGATTCCCTTGTTGATCCGGCGATGGGGCAAGGTCTGACGCTGGCTCTGGCAGAAGATGAAGCATTTCATTTCTATTACCCCGATAACTTGTGGTTACTGGAAAAAGCAGGTGTAACCATCACGCGTTTTAGTCCTTTGCATGATCATCAATTACCTGAGTGCCAGATGGTTTATCTGGGTGGGGGATACCCTGAAATTTACGCACAGGCACTGGCTGCCAACCATACCATGTATGCCGCATTACGGCAGGCGCATCAAAAGGGTATTCCCATTTATGCGGAATGCGGTGGCTTGATGTATCTCGGCGAAGCCCTGACTGATGTGGACGGTGTACGGCATAACATGGTGGGGCTGATTGCAGGTGAAAGCCGGATGAGAGAGAGCTTGCAACGTTTTGGCTACTGTGAAGCGACTGCAATGTACGATACACCCCTAATCGCAAAAGGGGAAACGCTGCGCGGGCATGAGTTTCATTACTCGGATTTTGTCACTACTCAACCTGCTGTTTTTCAGTGCGTTAAATGGCGTGATGGTTTACGACAGGAAGGAATACAAAAAAGTTGGTTGGGGGGATACCAGAGTGGCAATACGTTGGCGGGGTATCTGCATATCCATTTCGCCCAGTGCCCCGGTTTGCTTCATCGCTGGCTGATGTTGGCACGGAGGCGGTTATGACACTCTTATTGTGGTTTGCCGCTTTTACCCTGGATATGAAATTGGGCGATCCTCCTCACTGGCCCCATCCCGTGCGTTGGATGGGGCAACTTATCAATCAGACTGAGCGATTTATTCGCCGGGTAAGCCGAACTGAAACCGATCTGAAATGGGGCGGTGTGCTGTTATGGCTGGTGGTTGTGGGGAGTGTCTGGCTGGTGAGTTATGGGGCATTGCAACTGGCTTATGGTGTGGGGTTTTGGCTGGGGTGTCTGGTTGAGATTTGGATGATTTATACCGTGTTGGCGGGGCGTGGTCTGAGCGATGCGGCGAAGGCGGTTTATCAGGCGTTGCAACGGGGAGATTTGGATGCCAGTCGTGAACAGCTCGCCAACATCGTCGGGCGGGAAACATCTCAACTGCAAGCGCCACAAATCAGCCGTGCAACCATTGAAACCGTAGCAGAAAACAGCGTGGATGGCGTAATTGCGCCGTTGTTCTTTTTAATGCTCGGCGGCGCTCCGCTTGCTATGGCTTATAAGGCGATGAACACCCTTGATTCAATGGTGGGTTATAAAACGCCTCGTTATCGTGCGCTGGGAATGTTTTCGGCACGTATGGACGATGTGGCGAATTGGCTGCCCGCCCGTTTGGGCTGGCTTTTACTGGCATTGGCTGCGAAATGGCAAGGGCTGGATTTCCGGCAGGCATTGCGTATCGGTTGGCGCGATCGTTATCAACACAGTAGCCCCAATAGCGGCTGGCCGGAAGCCACTGTCGCAGGGGCATTGGGTATCTGTCTTGGCGGGCCGAATGTTTATTTTAACCAGCGCGTAGAAAAACCGTGGATTGGTGATGCAAAGCGCGAAGTCACACCTGACGATATCCCGCAGTCTGTACAGATGATGATAGTCGCATCAGTGATGGCACTCCTGTTATTTGCGCTGCTGCGTAGCCTGTTCAGTGTGATGATATAAGGAGGGAGTAGCATGAACGATTATATTCAACAGCCCCAACAGATTGAACAGAATAGCTTCGAAATAATTACTCGCCTTATCGATGAATTACGTCCTGATTATCACTTTGTGGATGCGGATCAGGAAGCGGTGATCAAACGGGTTATTCACACTACCGCCGATTTTGATTGGCTCGATATTCTCCATTTTTCCCCGGGTGTTTTGTCCCTGATTCGTGGCGGTATTTCACGCGGCTGTACGCTATATACCGATACCACAATGGCCCTGTCAGGGATCAACAAAACGCGTCTGGCTCAGTATGGCTGTGAATGCCGTTGTTATGTCAGCGATCCCAGAGTCATTCAAATAGCAAAAGACCGGCAAATCACGCGTTCAATGGCGGCCGTTGATCTTGCCCTGCAAGAGTCAGGGGAGAAGATTTTTGTCTTTGGCAATGCACCGACTGCGCTATTTCGCCTGATGGAACATCAGTCAGCACCGATTGCCGTGGTCGGTGTACCTGTTGGTTTTGTTGGTGCGGAAGAATCCAAAAATGCCCTGATTAACAGTGGACTGAGCTGCATAGCGGCAAAAGGGCGTAAAGGGGGGAGCAATATCGCCGCGGCCATTGTTAATGCCATCCTTTATCGGATGCCGGAGGTGACACATGGATGAAATCCGTGATAGCCGGGCAGAAGGTTTTGGCGTGCATGGATTTGCAATAAATAGCCCCGGAACAGTTTGGCATAGGGGGAAACAGTACCGCAAAGGTTACACCACCGGATCTTGTGCAACGGCCGCTGCCCGGGTGGCGGCGTTGATGATCCTGCGTCAGCAGGTTATTCATCAGGTTTCGATTGTCACACCTTCTGGTGTCACTTTGGCTTTGAATGTCGAGCAACCTTTGGTTGAAGGTCAGCAGGCGATTGCCGCTATCCGTAAAGATGGTGGTGATGATGTGGATGCGACTCATGGCATGTTGATTTTTGCCCGTGTTGCACTGAATGACAGTGGCGTGATTACGCTGGATGGCGGTGAAGGTATTGGGCGGGTAACGCGCGTAGGGGTTGGTTTGCCTGTTGGTTGGGCCGCTATCAACAAAACGCCACGGCATACCATTGAAGAGGCGGTTCGGGAGGTGATTGGCCCGCATCGTGGGGCGGATATTGTGATTTTCGCCCCAGAAGGCGAAGAGCGGGCGAAGAAAACGTATAACGATAGATTGGGGATCAAGGGCGGAATTTCGATTATCGGCACGACGGGCATTGTGACACCGATGTCCGAAGAGAGTTGGAAGCGTTCATTGGCGCTTGAATTGGAAGCCAAACGTGCCAATGGGCTGGATCGCATTATTTTTGTGCCGGGAAATCACGGTGAGCGTTTTGTCAGCCAGCAATTGGGCATTGATGCTAATTATGTTGTCACAATGAGTAATTTTGTCGGCTATATGCTGCAAGAAGCAGTACGTTTGGAATTTCGTCATGTGGTGCTGGTGGGGCATGTTGGCAAGTTGGTGAAAATCGCCGCCGGTATTTTCCACACCCATAGCCACATTGCTGATGGTCGTATGGAGACGCTGATTGCCAATCTGGCCTTGATGGGAGCACCTTTCGAACTGATTCAGGCGGTGGATCAATGTGATACCACTGAAGCTGCCATTGAGTTGATCGCCGAACAGGGTTGGCAGGATGTCTTTTCACAAATTGCCCGGAAAATCTGCGGGCGTATTGAGCAGATGCTGCGTTTCGCCAGCAACAAACCACAGTGTGATGCCATTCTTTTCTCTTTTGATAACCAAGTATTGGGCTGCAATCGGCCTGTGAGTGAAATCGCCGAAGATTTTGTGGAGGGCTTACGATGATCACGGTTGTCGGCATTGGCCCCGGCGCGGCGGCAAACCAAACTTTGGCTGCCTTGGCGGCAATTAAACAGGCGGAAGTGCTGGTCGGCGGCAAGCGTCACCTTGCCGAATTCCCCTCTTTCAGCGGTGAAACCCGTCGCTTGAATGCCGATATGGATGGATTGATGCGCTGGCTTGAACAGAACCAACATCGGCACATTGTGGTATTGGCTTCGGGCGATCCCCTCTTTTATGGCATTGGCAAGCGGATCACCGAACATTTTGTTGGGTTACATGCGGATGGACAAATAGATGGACAAATAGATGAACAAAACGTCCGCATCATTTCTGGTATCAGCTCGGTTCAATATTTGTGCGCCCGTACGTTGCTGGACATGAATGACATTTATCTCACCAGCAGCCACGGAAGAAAACCGGATTTTGACTGGCTGCTCCGGCACGAAAAAATTGCGATGGTGACGGATGAGGTGACAGGGCCTTACCAAATCGCGCAAGAAATTCTGGCACGCGGGCAGCAGCGTTGCATGGTGATTGGTGAAAATCTGTCACAAGAAAATGAGCGGATTGTTTGTTTAAACGCGGAGCAGGTCGCACAACGTGGCGACATTAATTATGGCTTGAATGTGGTGGTGATCCTGAATGAAAGATGAACTTTTTTTGCGCGGTCATCGCATCCCCATGACCAAAGAAGCGATTAGGGCGTTGGCATTAGAACGGTTGGAACTGAAAAAAGCCAGGCGTTTTATCGATGTCGGTGCCGGTACAGGCAGTGTCAGCATTGAAGCGGCGTTGCGTTATCCCACGCTGGATATCCTCGCGATTGAACGCAAGGAAGAAGCGTTGGTGTTGATTGCTGAGAATATCCGGCATTTTGGCTGTCACACGGTTCGCATTCAGTCAGGTGTTGCCCCTGTGCCATTGGAAGATAGCGCAGATGCCATTTTTATTGGCGGAACGGGTGGGCATTTGATTGAGATGATCGATTGGGCGTTGGCACACCTGAATCAAGGTGGACGTTTGGTGATGACTTTTATTCTGCTGGAAAATTTCACGCAGGCATTGTTGCACCTGCAAGCCTGTCAGGTGACATCACTTGATGGCCGTGAAATTCAGGTGGGAGAACTGACAGCATTGGGGCAGGGGCACTATTTTAAGCCTAATAACCCTACCTATTTGATCTCTTGCCAGAAAGAGGCCGCCCAAGAGATAACTTGGCAAAAGGAGCCGGATCATGTCTGAACCTATTGATAAAACTGATTTTGATACTGAAAAAGTCTGGTTTGTCGGAGCCGGGCCAGGGGACAAGAGCTTGATAACCCTGAAAGGCTATCAATTGTTGCAACAGGCTGAGGTCGTCATTTACGCCGGTTCGCTGATTAACCGGGAACTGCTGGAATATTGCCGTGAAGATGCTGAATGCCATGACAGTGCGGTGCTGACATTACCGGAAATCACTGTCTTGATGGTGAATGGCGTACAAGCGGGCAAATTGGTGGTTCGTCTGCAAACCGGAGACTTATCGCTGTTTGGTTCTATCCGGGAACAGGCCGAAGAGCTGGCAAAGCAGGGAATTGGATTTGTCTCTGTACCGGGAGTGAGTTCATTTCTCGGCGCCGCTGCACAACTGGGTGTGGAGTATACCGTTCCCGAAGTCGCGCAAAGTTTGATTATCACCCGCATAGAAGGCCGGACTCCCATGCCGCCACGGGAAACGCTGGAAGCTTTTGCCGCTCACCAAACTTCAATGGCGATTTTCCTTTCAGTGCAGGACATTGCGGGAGTGGTTGCCCGATTGATTCAGGGCGGTTATGCGCAAGAGACGCCGGTTGCCGTGGTTTATAAAGCAACATGGCCGGATTGTCAGATTGTGCGTGGTACTTTGCTCACCATTGCTGAGCAGGTACGCAGCGCTGGCATTCGTAAAACGGCGTTGATCTTAGTCGGTGCTTTTCTTGGGGAAGAGTACCATTACTCGAAATTATATGACGCGGGGTTCAGCCATGAATACCGTCGCGCTTGATCAAGCGATTCCTGAAAACGTTATATCTCAAAATGCCATTGCCCTGTTTTGTTTGACCGCAGGCGGTATGGCGCTGGCTCGTCGTTTGCAATCCCATTTGGCAATGGACTGTTTTACTTCTCCTGAATGGGTGGAAACAGGGTTCACAGCGTTTGACGATACTTTTGCCAATACGGTACGCAAGGCGTTCATTCAATATGGCGCTTTGATCATGATTGGGGCAACGGGAATTGCCATTCGGGTTATCGCCCCCCTGCTCAAGGATAAAATGACTGATCCGGCCGTTGTGGTGTTGGATGAAAAAGGGCAATTCGCCATCAGCTTACTGTCAGGGCATATGGGCGGTGCAAATGATCTGGCCCGGCAGGTGGCGGATATTCTTGATGGTCAGGCAGTGATCACCACGGCGACGGATGTTAACCAAATCGCTGCGCTGGATGTATTGGCTCAACAGATTGACGGGAAGATGGAAAATTTTCGTGCCAACGTTAAAACCATCAATCAAATGCTGGTCAATGGTAAGCGTGTGGGGATTTGGTGGCATCCTGCTTTGAACGGCGAACAAGGCTGCTACGATACGCGCGGATTTATTCCTGTTACCGATTTAAATCGGCTACCTAAGTTAGATGCGTTGGTTTATGTCAGTTATGGCAGCGCAAAGCTGGAGTTGCCAATCCCGACATTTAAATTGGTTCCTCGCCGTATTGTTGCGGGAATAGGCTGCCGGCGTGGTGTCGAAGCCCGCCGGATAACACAGTTGCTGGAATATCATCTGGCAGGACATGATCTTGATCCACTGGCATTAAAAGCCATCGGCAGTGTGGAATTAAAACAAGCAGAACCCGCATTAATCCAATTGGCAGAAGAGCGCCAGATTCCGTTTCAGATCTTCTCTGTTAATCAGCTCGCCCAATGTGAACAAGAACAGGCATTTCCGGCCTCTGAATTTGTTCGCAAAACCGTGGGCACAGGCTGTGTCTCCCAACCAGTGGCTTGGCTGATGAGCCAGGGGCATCTGGTTGGTCATACCTTGCGTGAGCAGGGCGTTACCATCACATTAGGAGTACGGCATCCATGTTAACCGTTATTGGCATTGGCCCGGGCAGTGAAGCCATGATGACGCAGGAAGCGGTTGCTGCATTGAAAGCCGCTGACATCGTGGTGGGTTACAAAACCTATACCCATTTGGTGAAACCGCTGGTGGGCGATAAAGAGATCATCAAAACCGGCATGTGCAAAGAGATTGAACGTTGCCAGACGGCAATCGAACTGGCAGAACAGGGCAAAAATGTGGCGGTGGTTTGTAGCGGTGATGCGGGTATTTATGGCATGGCGGGATTGATTCTGGAATTGGTCAGCCAGCAAAAACGCAACGTAGAGGTTCGGCTGGTTACGGGCGTTACCGCGAGTACAGCCTGTGCGGCCTTGCTTGGCGCGCCATTGATGAATGATTTTTGTCATATCAGCCTGAGTGATCTGCTCACACCGTGGGAGGTGATTGAAAAACGGGTACAGGCTGCGGCAGAAGCGGATTTTGTCGTCTGTTTCTACAACCCACGCAGCCGGGGACGGGAAGCACATTTGGCACGGGCATTTGATTTGATGGCCCCGTGGAAATCGGCTGAAACACCCGTCGGTGTGGTGAAAGCGGCAGGACGCAAACATGAGGAAAAATGGCTGACGACGTTTGGTGCTATGGATTTTTCCCGCGTGGACATGCGCAGTCTGGTGATTGTGGGTAACCAGTCAACTTACTTACGCGATGGGCTGATGATCACTCCCAGAGGGTACAAACTATGAAACAGCCGCTGATTCACATTTTTGGCGGCACGAGTGATGCCCGCCAGATTTGCGTGATGATGGATACTGCCGGCATAGATTATGGCCTGTCAGTGGCTACGCCAACGGGAGCACAACAGGCAATGGGGGTCCGGGGTGAAATTGTCGTTGGCCGGATGGAATCCGAAGGCATGGTCGAATATCTGCGAAAGCGGGGGACGAGAATGGTGATTGATGCTTCTCATCCTTATGCCGAACAGTTGAGCCACAACATTGTGAATGCCTGTCAAACATTGGGGCTTCCCCTCATTCGTTATATTCGCCCCAGCGATATTGACGCCATCAAACATCCTCTCATTTATAAAGTGGCCAACGTTGAACAGGCGTGTGAAGTGGCGGCCAGCCTGGGTTCACGGATTTTACTGACCACTGGCAGCAAGCAATTAGCCGATTATGTGTCCCGCTTGAAAGGAAAAACGGTGTTGGCCCGTGTGTTGCCGACAGTGGACGTTTTGGCAATGTGCGAATCCTGTGGTTTATCAGTGGATCAGGTTTTTGCCCTGAAAGGCCCGTTCAGTGCTGATTTTAACCGGGCATTTTACCAATTTTGTCAGGCGGAAGTTGTGATCACCAAAGAATCAGGTGAACAGGGCGGTTTCAAAGAAAAAGTTGAACCGTGCCTTTCCCTTGGTTTGCCCTGCATCGTGATTTGCCGTCCGGGTCACCCGTTTTCAGGAGACGGCATGGCAGGAGAAAGTATAAAGCAAGCCCATGGGATGGAAGAGATGGCGCAGTTTTTGGCGGATTTTTCAAGGTAGGTAACCAGCAAGATAGGTAACCAGCAAGATAGGTAACCAATAAGGGAGAGCAAAATGAAGAAAGCATTATTGGTGATAAGTTTTGGAACCAGTTATCCAGAAACGCTAAAAAACAATATCGAAGCCTGTGAGCAGCAACTGGCGTCAGTTTTCCCGGACAGGGAATTATTTCGGGCGTTTACTTCCGGCATGATCATCCGCAAATTGCGTCAGCGTGACGGCGTTCATATTGATACGCCCCATGATGCACTGACCAGATTACACCATGCCGGCTATAACGATATCGCTGTTCAGTGCCTGCATATCATTAATGGTGATGAGTATGAAAAGGTCCTTCATGAGGTAGAGAAATTTCGCCCCCGTTTTAAACGGCTAGTGCTGGGTACTCCGCTGCTCACCCGTTTTGACGATTATGTGCAATTGATGCGGGCATTGAGCCACCAGCTTCCGCGATTGGCGGGTAACGAATGTGTCGTTTTTATGGGGCACGGCGCAACGCATCATGCCTTCTCTGCTTATGCCTGTCTGGATCATCTGATGAACCATTACCACTTTCCGGCACGTGTCGGCGCAATAGAAAGCTATCCCGAACTTCCCCTGATCATAAAAGGATTAAAAGAACAAGGGATCTGCAAAGCTTATCTGATGCCACTGATGCTGGTGGCAGGGGATCATGCCATCAATGATATGGCTTCAAATGAAGAAGATTCCTGGAAATCTCAGTTGGAAAAAGCGGGGATTATCGCCGTCCCTTGGTTGCAGGGATTGGGTGAAAACCCAATGATTCGGCAGATGTTTGTGGATCACCTTACCTGCGCGCTTAATGATGAGGAGAAAGTCTGATGAGTGGAAAAATCAAGGCTGGAAAACTGTATGTCATGGGCGTTGGGCCGGGAGCCAGTGATCTGATTACCGTGCGGGCGGCGCGTATTCTCTCTGAACTTGATGTGATTTATACCCCGACGGGCAAAAAAGGCATTCAAAGCCTCGCCCACTCTATTGTTGAAGAATACCTCTCACCCATGACTCAAGTATGTACTTACCATTTTTTAATGAAAGGTGAGAGGACAGCAAAAGAAGCGGTATGGAATGAAGTGGCGCAAGCCTTAAAAGAGGAGGTTGCCAGCGGCAGGAAAGTCGGTTTTATCACCTTGGGTGATCCCATGCTGTTCAGTACGTGGGTATTTCTTTTAGAACGGATGACTTCTTTAGGACAAATAACGTCTTTAGGACAAGTCGCTGCGGAACAGATGAAAAATCCGCCTTGGCTGGAAATTGTACCGGGGATTACTTCATTTTCGGCCATTGCTGCGGCGGGTGTCATGCCATTGGCGATGGAAAACCAAACACTGGCCGTTATCTCCTGCATGGCGCCTGAAACCGTTCTGGAACAGGCGTTACTTAACCATGATTGTATTGTCCTGATGAAAGTCTATTCGCGTTTCGCGCTGATACATGAACTATTGCGTCGGCACAATTTACTGGAACATGCGTTGATGATGGCAGATGCCACTTTACCGACGGAACAGTGCTGGCGTGATCTTGCGGCACTGTCTCCTGATGTCTCTCCCAACGCAGCAGACCGCGAACAGGCTTTATCATATTTCTCAACGATTTTGATTAATAAAAACTGGCAATTATCGAGGTGAATTATGCAACAGCAACTAACGAAGTTTTCGTTATCTGGTGCGGCTATCGCACTGTTTTTAGCATTGTCTTTGACGTTTGCACCACAAGAAGCCTTTGCTATGCATGTGATGGAGGGATTTTTGCCACCGATGTGGGCATTGGCATGGTGGCTGGCTTTTTTGCCTTGTTTGGCGGCAGGATTAGTCAGGTTACGCCAAATTGTGCAGGAAGACAGTAATCAGAAGGTGTTGTTGGCACTGTGTGGGGCATTTATTTTCGTCCTTTCGGCATTAAAAATTCCTTCTGTCACCGGCAGTTGTTCCCATCCGACAGGTGTTGCCTTAGCCGTGATTTTGTTTGGTCCCTCCGTTGTGGCGGTACTTGGCGCAATTGTCCTGCTGTTTCAGGCATTATTGCTCGCACATGGCGGTATCACGACTTTAGGAGCCAATGGAATGTCGATGGCCGTAATCGGCCCATTGGTAGGTTATCTGGTATGGCGGTTTTCCTGCAAAATGGGAATACGCAAAGATGTCAGCGTCTTCTTGTGTGCCTTTGTGGCCGATATTGTCACTTACACCGTGACTTCCGTTCAGTTAGGTGTTGCTTTCCCCGATCCGCAACTGGGTATGGCTGCCGCCACTCTCAAGTTTATGGGTATTTTCTGCATGACCCAACTACCTATTGCGGTGGCTGAAGGATTACTGACGGTATTGATTTACGACCAGCTCGTTAAAAGACAATTAATTCAGGCCCGTAGTGCTTAAGGAGTGTTGAAGATGAAAAAGACATTGATATTACTGTCCCTCGTTGCGGCATTGTGCATCATTCCATTTTTCATTGACCACGGTGGGGAATTTGGTGGGGCAGATGGTCAGGCAGAAGCACAAATCATGGAAATTGCACCGGATTATACTCCGTGGTTTGAATCCTTGTATAAACCAGCCAGTGGAGAAATAGAAAGCCTGCTGTTCACCTTGCAGGGATGTCTGGGTACTGCCGTGATTTTCTACATTCTTGGTTATTATCGCCGTACCCGAAAAGATCATGAGTCGAAAAGATCATGATCGGAATCGATAAACTCAGTTATCAGAGCCGTTGGCGTGACAAAGATCCCAGGGCGAAATTCGCCCTGTACCTCTTATTTATGGCGGCGGCAATGGTGCTTTCTCCGGTATGGCAAGCTGTGTTGGTTGTCGGACTTGCCATGTTTAGCTGCTATCTGTTACGTATTAGCTTACTGCGTTACCTGAAATGGTTGTTGCTCCCTGTGGGTTTTTTGGGGCTTGGCCTGATTGCCATCGTATTGTCAGCAAGCCCACAGCCGGACAGCCTGCTGTGGGGATTTCAAATCGGACGGTATTGGTTCGGCCTTGACCCACAGGGAGTAGTGATGGCTAATCAAGCTCTCTGGCGCAGTCTGGCGGCGCTATCGGCAACGTTCTGGTTCATGATGAACATGCCATTCGAACAGATGATTAAACTGCTCAAGTTTTGTCGTGTTCCTCACTTGTTGATTGAACAAATCCTGCTGACGTGGAGTTTTATCTTTATCTTTTTGGAAGAAGCGGTGGCAATCCATCATGCGCAGTCATTACGGTTTGGTTATTCATCCTTAAAAACCGGATACCGTTCGCTGGCAATGCTGATCAGTATGTTGTTTTCACGGGTGATGAGCCGTTACCAGCAAATGAGTATCGCATTGGAACTCAAGTTGTATCAGGGCGATTTTCATTTATGAGATGCCGGTTGAATGTGGATAGGGGAAGAAATAGATAGTAAAAACAGAGGAGGCGGACACTATGTTAGAAACACGGGCACTGTATTTCGGTTATCAGGATGAACCTGTCTTGAAAGATTTGACCCTTGATTTCAGCCGTCATCAAGTTACCGGGATTATCGGCGCGAATGGTTGTGGTAAATCGACGTTACTGATGAATCTTTCCGGAATTCTGCGTCCACAGCAAGGGGCGGTCTGGTGGAATAATGCGCCATTGGATTACAGCAAAAAAGGCTTGATGACGTTGCGACAGCATGTTGTTACCGTATTTCAAGATCCCGATCAGCAGATTTTTTATACTGATATTGAAAATGATCTGGCTTTCAGTTTACGTAATCTGGGGGTTGATGAAACAGAAATCCAGCGCAGGATCGAACAGGCGCTGACTTTGGTGGATGCCCATACTTTCCGTAACCAACCCATTCAATATTTGAGTTTCGGACAGAAAAAACGTGTCGCCATTGCGGGGGCATTGGTGATGGAGTTTGATTATTTGCTATTGGATGAACCCACCGCAGGGCTGGATCCCGCCGGTCGCCGGCAAATGTTGGAAATCATCGGCATGATTGCCGACAAAGGGAAGCGGATCATCATTTCCAGCCATGATATCGATTTGATCTATCAGATCTGTGATGGTTTGTATGTACTGGCGGATGGTGAAATGATCAGTGCCGGTAAACCGGAGATTGTACTGCGGCAAAAAACACAACTTGAACAGGCAGGCTTAACACAGCCGTGGTTAGTGAAACTCCACTGCGAAGCCGGCTTACCTTTGTGTAAGAGTGAGCAGGAACTTTTTGCGGTTTTGCGTGAAGCCAATTAAATAAGGGAGAACAGACAATGACATTATCGCTGATGATTCAGGGAACGGCGTCTGATGTAGGAAAAAGTGTGCTGGTGGCGGGGTTTTGTCGAATATTCTCGCAGGATGGCTATTGCTGTACTCCTTTCAAGTCACAGAATATGGCACTGAATTCTGGCATTACTGCCGATGGCAAAGAGATGGGACGAGCACAGATATTTCAGGCAGAAGCAGCCGGTATTGCACCGGATGTCCGCATGAACCCTGTGTTGCTGAAACCCACCAGCGATCGCAAAGCGCAAGTGGTTTTCATGGGAAAAGTCATGTGCAGCATGAATGCGGTGGAATATCACGAATATAAGCCCCAACTGCTCCAGCAAATTCTGGAGGCATATAACGGTCTGGCAGCAGAAACGGATATCATGGTGTTAGAAGGTGCGGGCAGCCCGGCAGAAATCAATCTGCGTGATCGCGATATCGTCAATATGGGCATGGCTGAATTAGTGGATGCACCTGTGATCCTGGTGGCGGATATCGATCGGGGTGGGGTGTTTGCATCAATTTACGGCACGCTGGCCTTACTCAAACCAGAGGAAAAAGAACGGGTCAAGGGCGTGATTATCAACAAATTTCGTGGTGATCTGGCGTTATTAAAATCGGGTATTGATCAGATCGAAGCCTTGACGCAAGTCCCGATCTTGGGGGTTTTGCCGTGGCTGGATCTTGATCTGGAAGATGAAGACAGTGTTGCTTTGCAGTTGAGGAAATATGATCAGTTGGGGAAATATGGGCAGTCGGAGAAAGAAGCAGAAGATTACCTCGATATAGCGGTGATTCAATACCCTCATATTGCCAATTTTACGGATTTCAACGCGCTGGCGGCTCAACCGGATGTGCATCTGCGTTATGTCTCTGAGCCTTCTGCGCTTCAGGGCGCTGATCTTATTATTCTTCCCGGCAGTAAAAATACTTTAGGTGATTTGGCATGGCTAAAAATCCAAGGGTTTGATCAGGCCATTATCGATATTCACCAAAAAAACGTTCACCAAAAAAACGCTCACCAGAAACAAGTGCCGATTATTGGGATCTGTGGCGGCTACCAAATGTTAGGGAAGCAGATTGTGGATGAAGTGGAATCCGGCTTAACCCAAATGGCAGGCTTGGGATTATTGGATACTGAAACACAATTCTCTCACGAAAAGCAGACGGCACAAGTGACGGGCGTTGTGATGCCGGCATTATCGGGGATGCTGAATTTATGCAGTGAACAGCCGATTACGGGTTATGAAATTCATATGGGAATAACCCGGCTTGGTCAGCAGGCAACGCCTTTCGCCAAAATGTATTTACACAATGGTAAGGAAAAAACTTGGTTTGATGGCGCTGTTGCTCAGGATGGTTTAGTGATGGGAAGTTATCTGCATGGTTTGTTTGACCAGAATGCTTTTACCCGATCGCTATTAAATCAGCTTCGTATACGTAAGGGTTACGCGCCATTGGAAAATATGGTTTTCAATTACTTCCAACATAAAGAAAAACAATTCAACATATTGGCTGCCAGCATGCGTGAACATCTGGATATCCGGCGGATTTACCAGTTAATGCGTGAGCACAAATTGTTGAGAGAAAGAAGTGGAGTCTGTGATGGAGTCACGCCATGATTTTGGTGACAGGAGGGGCGCGCAGTGGAAAAAGCAGCCATGCTGAACGCCTGATTGCTGAACAATGCGAACAAGTATTGTATATTGCCACAGCTCAGGTGACAGATGCCGAAATGGCGGCCCGCATTGAGCGACATAAACAGGAACGCCCGGTACATTGGCGGACTTGGGAAGGCCATCAAAACTTAGGTTCCGTTATCCGCCAGCACCGCCAACCTCAAGAGGGCGTTATACTTGAATGTGTCACCACATTGATTGCTAACTTATTATTTGATTTATCGGGTGGAAGATCACCTGATGAACTGGATTTTGCATCCTTGGAGGTGTCTATCCATCATCAGATTGATGATCTGGTTGATGCCAGTGTGATGTGTCCTATGCCAGTCTGTTTGGTGACCAATGAATTAGGAATGGGAATCACACCTGAAAACAGATTGGCGCGCCATTTTGTCGATATCGCTGGACGTGTCAACCAAAAGCTAGCACGGGCGGCTAAAGAAGTCTGGTTTTTGGTTTCAGGCATTGAGGTAAAGATTAAATGAAACTGAGCCTTTTTTGGGCCACCTTACAGTTTTTGACACGGCTTCCTGTTCCTGAAAGATGGGGAGCGGGGGGGCATTTCCAGCAATATTGGCGTGGTGTTCCCTATTTTCCATTAGTCGGCCTGATTGTCGGTGGCTTGGCTGGTTTGGTATCGCTCTCTATCAGCCAGTCTGGTGGAGGAATGTATATTGGTGCGATTAGTTATGTACTGGTACTGGCCCTGCTGACGGGCGGGCTACATTTAGATGGATTGGCGGATACCTGTGATGGGATTTTTTCTGCCCGCCAGCGGGAAAAAATGCTGGATATCATGCGTGATAGCCGGCTTGGGACTTATGGCGGCATCGCGCTGATTTTTTGTATCTTGATTAAGACATTGGCTGTCGTCGAACTCTATTACTACTCCTTTTTTGACTTGCTTGCTGTATTGACATGTGCGCCGATTGTCGGGCGTACAGCCGTAGTGCTTTTAATGTATGGGCAACGTTATGCCCGTGAAGGTGAGGGGATGGGAAGTAGTTATATTGGCCGGGTTACCTCTTACTCTGCTGCGTTGACTTTGTTAGGAGGAGCAGTATTGGTCATGGCGCTGGGGAACTGGCAAGGCTTAACGGCCATGATGATAACACTGTTCGTGATTTATGGGCTTGCTTTGTATTTCAATTATCGCCTTGGCGGGCAAACGGGTGATACGTTGGGCGCTGCAATTGAAGCAGGGGAAGTTATTTTCTTGGTGGCGATGATTTGGCAATAAATAAAATACATAGGGAGAGAATAATCAGATGCGGATTTTTCTCGTGCGGCATGGGCAGACACAAGCCAACATTGATAGTGTCTTTTGCGGCAAAACTGACTTACCCTTGACGGAAGTGGGAGTCAGGCAGGCGCAACAACTTGCCATTGCATTGAAAAATATTACCTTTCAATCCGTCCACTGTAGTAAAAAGCAGCGGGCACACCGGACAGCACAAATCATTTCTCCATCAGGCATACAGAACGACAGCCGTCTCAATGAATTGGATTTTGGGGCATGGGAATTGCGCCATCACGAAAATATCGCTAAAGAAGATCCACAGGCTTGGTCACGCTGGTTGGCGGACTGGCAACATGGCTGCCCACCTGAGGGGGAATCATTCAGGCATTTTGCGGAGCGGGTGAAAGAGTACACCGAAGAATTACGTTCTGATACGGTTTCAGAAAATCGCCTGATTGTTGCGCATCAGGGGGTTTTGGGATTATTGCTTGCCGGATTACTCAAACTGCCGATAACTGCCATGTGGTCTTTTCCCTTTCAACAGGGCACCTACAGTATTGTCGATAATCACGCGGGATTTATTATTTTGCGTGCATTTAATGTTCAGACCGAATATTGGCCGGAAGGATAAAGATGACTCTTGAATCTTTAATTAGTGCAATTCGCCCCTTAAATCGGGTGAATATGGAAAAAGCGGCACAGCATATTGACAGTTTGGTCAAGCCGTTGGGTAGCTTAGGACGACTGGAAACGCTGGCGATACAATTGTCCGGTATGTCAGGCATTCGTGATCTGAGAGATCTACAAAAAGAGATCATTGTGATGTGCGCTGATCACGGCGTATATGATGAAGGCGTGGCTATTTCGCCTAAAAATGTCACGGCTATACAAGCATGCAATATGTTGAAGGGATTAACAGGTGTTTGTGTGTTGGCGAAAAACAGCGGAACGCATGTTTTGCCCGTGGATATTGGCATTGATTGTGAGCCGATTGAACATTTGTTGTCTCTGAAAGTTGCGCGGGGAAGCGGTAATATCGCGCAAGGATCGGCGATGGATTATGAGCAGGCTGAAATGCTATTGCTGGCAAGTGCACAACTGGTGCAGCAGCGTATTGCAGCAGGGATAACGGTGTTTGGCGTAGGGGAGTTGGGCATTGCCAATACGACTTCGGCGGCAGCGGTTACCTGTGTCCTGACAGAGAGTGATCCCTGTGATGTGGTCGGGTTGGGGGCGAATTTTCCCCCTGAACAGTTGGTGCACAAGCAATCCATTGTACGGCAAGCCATTGCTGTTAATCGGCCGGATAGCAAAAATGCCCTTGATGTGTTGGCAAAAGTCGGGGGATTTGATCTTGTTGGCATGACGGGCGTGATTCTGGGAGCCGCGGCTTTCGGAGTGCCTGTTGTACTTGATGGTTTTTTATCTTATGCGTCAGCGCTGGCAGCGTGTCAGATCTCACCCATTGCGCGGGATTATTGCATCCCTTCCCATATGTCGGCAGAAAAAGGCTCGGCGCTGGCATTATATCATTTGAATCTGCAACCTTATCTGCATTTAGATTTGCGTCTTGGAGAGGGCAGCGGGGCGGCTATTGCCATGTCCTTGATTGATGCTGCTTGCGCGATGTATTGTCATATGGGGAATTTGGCAAGTAGCGGGATCCAATTTGCCGATACGATACCAGAAAGGCCGCGCATAACGCGACCTCTGGAAATATAACTCAGGTTAAAGTTATATCAAAAATTATACCATTATCTTATATCGCTTAATTTTTAACACGTTCCCTCAATAGATTTTTCATAATCTTACCATTCGCATTTCGGGGTAGTGTTAAAAAAGTATACCCTTTAGGCCGTTTATACCGTGCGACTACTGTACAAATATAATCATTTAATGCTTGTTCCATCACTGAACTATTTTCATCTAATTCAATGAAGGCATGAGGAACTTCTCCCCAATAGGGATCAGGTTTCGCGACGACGGCGGCGGCTGAAACACCGGGATAACTGGACAGGGCATTCTCTAATTCAAGGCTGGAAATGTTTTCACCACCGGAAATAATGATATCTTTTTTTCTATCGATGATTTTGATATAGCCATCAGGGTCAACAACGGCTAAATCACCGGTATAAAACCATTGGCTGCTCATCGCTGGCGTGACATGACGTGCCGGGTCGTAAGAAGCGACAATATTCCCACGGATGGCAATTTCCCCAATGCTTTTGCCATCAAAAGGAACTTCCAGCCCGTTATTTTCGTCAATAACACTAACCTGCCCCTGTAAGTTGGAAACGATCCCTTGGCGCATCTTCTTTAAGATCATTTCTGATCTTGGCAAATCTTCCCACTCAGGTTTATTTTCACAGATAACGACAGGCCCGTAAGTCTCGGTTAAACCATAGACATGTGTTGCCGTAATGCCAATGGAATCTAATAGAGAAAATACCATTTCTGTTGGCGGTGCTCCTGCAATAAGTGCATAAACGCGCCCACCAAAATGTTTCCCAAATTTTTGTGCCGCTTTGCCCAAAGAGTAGTGAACAATCGGGGCGCCACAATAGTGTGTGACATTATTTTCCTGCATAAGCGTTACTGCTTCTTCTGCATCAAATTTTTTCATACAGATATGAGTGCCGGCCCGTGCAGCAATTGCCCATGGAAAACACCAGCCATTACAGTGAAACATAGGAAGTGTCCATAAAAAGGCAGGGCGCTTGGGCATATCCCAATCCAAGATATTGGAAATGGCATTAAGGTAGGCACCACGATGAGAATAAACGACTAGCTTAGGTTGCCCGCTGGTTCCTGAAGTCGAATTAATACTGATGGCTTCTTGTTCATCAAACTGGGTAAATGATAGAGTTTTTGATATGTTTTCGGTTATCAATGATTCATAAGGAATAAATTCATATTCAGTTGTAGATATTGGGGTGGTTGAATTATTCGTATCAACAATAATTAACCTGATTTTACTATTGAAAGTGACACTATCTAATAACGAAATATAACTCTTGTCGATAAATAATATTTTGGGGCTGAGTTTTTCAAAAACAAAATTTAATGTCGCGGCATCTGTCCGTGTACTCAGGGCATTAAGAATGCCACCAGCCAGAGGAACAGCAAAATGTAATTCGAGTAATTCGTGGGTATTGGGTAAAAGAGCGGATACTACGCTCTCTTTACTCACTCCCATTTGTTGAAGTGAAATAGCCATTCTTTCGCAGCGATTGGCATATTGGCGCCATGTCCAACGATGTTTTCCATCGATAACGGCAATATCACCACCACCACTTAATACGGCTCTTTTAAGAAATAAAATCGGTGATAATGCTGTGCCATCATATTTATCTAGGAATGAATTATCGAGAGTCATATTTTTACCTCATTTTGTTACACCCTTTAAAATTAACAGACCGACTTCAAATAATTAACATTATGTTAATATAATAAAGGTATTTTTACAGTAATACATGACTAAATTGGATAGATGCTGTTTTTATTTAAAATCTTATGTGAGTTATTCTCTCTTTTTTTAAACATTATATTTTTTGTTATACTGTTTTTATTTATTAATATTGATGAATTAATCACTAAAAAATATATTAAAAAATTACATTCAAACTAATAAAAAAACTCCATCTATTAATATAAAAGGAAACAATTATGTTTAATTTAGCAGGAAAAATTGCTTTTATCTCAGGTGGAACCAAAGGTATTGGCAAGGGCATAGCAAAAGTGTTGAAGCAAGCTGGTGCGATTACCATTATTGCCGGTACTGATAGCGTGAAAGGGGAATCAGTCGCTAAAGAGCTAGGGGTTGATTTTATTTCTCTTGATGTCACGGATCAGGCTGCATGTAAAAGTGTAATTGATAAGATTGTTAAAAAATATGGCAGGCTCGATATTCTTTGCTCTAATGCGGGTATTTTTCCACAACATTATCTTAAAGACATGACCGCTGAAGATTGGGATTTAGTTCATACTGTCAATCTCAAAGGGACATTTTTCTTAGTTCAAGCGGCATTGAATGTTATGGAAAAGCAACGTTATGGACGTGTTGTGATCACTTCTTCAATAACCGGAGAAATCACGGGTCTTTCAGGCTACAGCCACTATGGTGCAAGTAAAGCGGGGCAGTTAGGGTTTATGCGTAGTGCTGCATTGGAGTATGCAGGCCAGGGTATTACCATTAATGCTGTTATGCCGGGCATGATCATGACTGAAGGTTTACAGTCATTTGGTGATGATTTCCTCGATCATGCGAAAAATATCACACCAATGCGGGAATTGGGGATACCGGAAGATATCGGTTATGCGGCCTGTTTTCTGGCATCTGATGAGGCGAAATATATTACCGGGCAAACAATTGTTGTTGATGGAGGACAGGTTCTGCCAGAAGTACAGGAAATCTGATTGCCTTTATAAAGTGCCTTTACAAGGATTGTAGTAACATGATTGTCGTAATACAGAAGAAAAGGGTAAAATGGCTACCCAATAAACACAGGAAGGGGATGGTATTCTCTTCCTGATTTTTATTGTCTGAATCAGGTAAAGGATATTATGTCATTGAACTATGAACGTAACCCGCTCCCACTGCCAAATGGGCACAATAAAGTGTTGCTTCACTCATGTTGTGCGCCATGTTCTGGGGAGGTCATGGAAGCAATGCTGGCTTCAGGGATTGATTTCACAATATTTTTCTATAATCCCAATATTCATCCTCTAAAAGAATATGAACTGCGCAAAGATGAAAATATTCGTTTTGCGGAGCAAATGGGTATTCCCTTTATTGACGCTGATTATGACCGTGATAATTGGTTTGAACGCGCAAAAGGAATGGAAAATGAACCTGAACGTGGTATTCGTTGCACAATGTGTTTTGATATGCGTTTTGAGCGAACCGCGTTATATGCCCATGAAAATGGTTTCTCTGTGATTACCAGTTCGCTGGGTATTTCTCGTTGGAAGAATATGCAGCAAATTAATGAATGTGGTGTTCGGGCCGCTTCTCATTATCCTGATCTCATGTATTGGGAATATAACTGGCGAAAAGGCGGTGGTTCTTCCCGCATGATAGAGATCAGCAAACGTGAAGAATTCTATCAGCAGGAATATTGTGGCTGTATTTATTCTCTCAGAGATACTAACCGGCATCGTCTGGCAACGGGGCGTGAAAGGATAAAATTGGGTACGGTCTTTTATAGTGCAGATAGCGGGAAAAAAGATAGCTAATTGCATCGATTTTCTTGAGGTAATTAAAAAAAAGCCTGCACGGGCAAGTGCAGGCCAAAGATACGGCAAATATAAAAACCCTGGTGGTGACTTGGAGCGAACCTAGTTAGGCTCTGAATAGTGATGAGTCACCATGACTATATGTGAGATGGGATACTGCCGTCCAATGGATTGCACAGATCAATCAAGGAAGATTGATCGATAAAAACGATCGTTCATTGATCTATTAAACAGAGAAAATGATCACTAATCCTTGCCATATCTGGCGCGATTGGGTGTACAACCAAAACGCCGTCGATAACTTTGGGTAAAATAGGACTGGCTGGAGAAGCCCGATTCTAATGAAATGTCGGCAATACTCATTTCACTGTTTAGCAATAATTGGTGGGCATACAGAATCCGTTGTTCGCTGATCCAAGCTCTGGGGGAAGTTCCATAGACACTGTTAAAAAGTTCTTTAAAGGAAGTCAGCCCCATGCCGAACTCGCGTGCAAAGTCATTCAATCTCCACTCTTTTAGATAATGGTTCTCCATAAATGTTTGTAAACGTTCTACCTGACGATTGCTTAACTTCCGTAGTACAGACATTAGCAATGCTCCCTGTTCACTCAAGGAAAGCAGCAGCAGCAGTTCTTCAACTCTTAATTGAATCAAGGCTGGCGGGTAATCATGAGCCAGTAAATTGGCGAGCCCGCGGATGCTTTCCGTTAGTAGGGGAAACTGATTAAAAGGAATCAGCCTGTAAGCAGGAGAATCTTGCCGCTCTATTTTGCTTAGTAATGAACCAAAACGTTTTAAAAAACTGCGCAGGAACTCCATATGTAATGGTAACCATAATACCTGACAGCTTTCTGTATTGGTTCTGGCAGCATAGCTACCCGGATGAGTAAAAAGGATCTCATTCGATGTGATGTGATAAGTATTGATGCAATCTTTCCATACCATTTCTCCATCAAGTAAAATGTACAGCCCTCTTTGTTTATGTTCCAGAATATTGAAATCCGGCATGGTTAATTCGATAGTACAAATACTTTTTTGATTTAAGCCCGTCGTCCTTTTCATTTAATACTCCTAATTTTCCTTATCATGAGTAATCATTTTTTTTGATGAGTGCATGGTGTATTTATTATATTAATTAATGGATGGTAGAAAAAACTTCCCTATGGCATTCAGATTATCTTTATTGATAAAGAGATTGCAGGTTTAATCTGGATTGAAAGATCTTAAAAGTTCATGCGTAACATCAATTAAATTACTTAGGGTATTATATATCTAAATAAATATTTGTGTTAGGTTTAAGTGACATTTTTTTGATATAAATTTATCTGGCCTACTTTTTTTGTGATTAAAAATAACTTTTTCATATTATGTTTATTTTTTATCTTGTGTTGTTTGATTTTTATATAATTGTTTTTAGGGGAAAAGGATATGGTTAACAGTGACAGATGTTAATGAGTGTATTCTATTGAGTTAATTATTTTAACGGGCTTTTATCACCATGAATATCATTAATTATTTGGTTTTGGCTTTTTAATTCGTTGATAATTATATTATTTATGTGTATATGACCACTATGATGGGTTAATGGCTAATAAGATGAATAATTGTTGAAATCCAATGGATTATAGATGATTTTTCAACGTAACCTAATATCATTTTCGAGCATTAATTATAATAGTTATAGTGGTGAAAGTTAACAAAATGGATTATCTGGAATTTTAATTACAAAGTGGATTTTGGCCTGATTATTACGTAAATTTCATTTTGCAAGTTAACATTAAGACATCATTTCTAAATTTCAAAAATCAATTGTATTTTCTTGTCAAAGAAAAAAATGGCATTCATATCAAAAGCATAAATTTACTACTTCTACTAAGGCATTTCATTTCGCTCTCTGTGGATGTGAATGTCAGGTTCGTTAATTCAGTCATATCTTGATAAGAAGAAACGATAGTTAACAAAATTAGGCCATTATTTAACCGTAAAAAGGCGGTAAGAAACGGATGCAGAACAATCACTGGTAACGATGAAAGTATGAATGAGTATGAATCATTGAGTACGCGTTTTTTCTATATGCTCAACATGATACGAATATATTAATATTTTGTTTTTTTATTGTTATGTGTTTATTGGCCAATGTGGTTGTTATCGATCAAGTTTATCGTGTTAGGTTTTTTTTATTTTATAAATATAGAATAAATGAATTCCAATTCAGAGGGTTAAACTCAAATAGCAACTTTATCCGTGTAATAACGCTATAAATACCTCTGTTATAGCTTCGTAGATTGTTTTTTATACTTGTACAATGCTAGGATGTGTTTTCACAGCCCTTTTTCTATACCTGCTAAGGCATATCCGTAGATATATTTGCTGATGAAATATAAGAAAAAACTAAAAAAACGAGAAACATATGGAAAAGTATCGTTTTTCAGATAACGCTTTTTTATACAGTCTATGGCTCCTTTGGGGGAGCGCATTAGGACTCTATCTGTATGGTGCTTATATTAGTTGTACCATAACAGCAATTTTATCTTTTTTAGCCTTAGTGTTTTACTTTGTAAATATGAAATTGAGAATAAACGCTATGTTTGGAAAAAAAACTGAGACACCTGTTGCCAGCTCTACTACACCAGTTAAGAGCATACAGTTTGAAGAGAAAAAGCTCCCTGAAGCTGAGATTCGTCCCAACACCATTGTTGCCAAAAACTCAGTATTCAAGGGTGATATTGAAATGGACGGGGATATCCAAATCTGGGGTAAAGTCATTGGTAATATTCGCGTGAAAGGTGGTGCCATTCGTATTATGCATGCCGGTAAAATTGAAGGTGAGCTCAATGCCCCTGAAATCATCATTGATGGTCATGTTGAAGGTACGTGTTGTGCGGAAACGTTGGAGATTCTGGAACATGGCGAGTTGAGAGGCATCAGCCGCTGCGGAAGTATGTCAATTCGCCGTGGTGGGTTATTTGTTGGTCAGTCTGAACAGGTTGAAAATAAGAAAAAACCAGAAATTGAACGCGTTATTGCGATTAGGGATAGTCAGGGAGATAAACCAAAAGCTAAAAATAACGCTTGATAATTGCTCGTAAAATAAAACGTTATGCCTTACTGCCGGGAAATATGTATGATTTCCCGGCAGTTTTATTTTTATTACCGATTAATTTTTCCCTAAATTTCAAGAGGCATCATGATTGTTGAATTGGATACAGAAAGATTGTGGCTCCGGGCTTGGAAGGAAGAAGATTTGTTGAAATCGGCTGGCGGTTGGATAAGCCATTCTGGGGAAAAGGTTATGCCTGTGAAGCGGCTCGTAGAATTCTTGATTTCGCCTTTACAGAAGTTGGGTTAGAAGAAGTGGTTGCTTTCACGACTATCTCTAATTATCGCTCTGAGAGTGTCATGAAAAAGTTGGGTATGATCAGGGATGAAAAAACGTTTTTCCATCCTGCATTAACAGAAGATCACCCATTAAAGGAGCATATCTTGTATCGGATTCAGCGTTCACATGACGTGTGAAACGCGCTAAGCACCATTAAACGCCATCAAGGTTATCCTGATGGACAGAGATAACCTTGATGGAAACCGTTTTATGCCGGATTGTTATTGTCTGGAAATGACCAGAGCAACGCGGCCGATAAATTGAATGTCACTGATTGCACAATCAAAAGTGACATCATTGTCACTGACACGAATCTTACTGATCGGGATTTTGGCAATCTTCTTGATGCTGTGCATGCCCTCAATATCCACCAGCCATAGGCCATCTTGGATATTATCTTCCTGAGTATCCAGCAGATACCAGGCAGAACCATCATCAACAACCAGTGGATTTTTGAGTTCCTTGGAAATTAATTCGCTATCCAAAATCACAGGGGGAGCTTCGTTTAGCCTGCCTCCTGACAGCTTTACACGAGAAATCGACGGAGCAATGATATCTTCCAGTCGCTCTGTTTTCTTTTCACTTTCTCCATCTGGAAATATTTCTCCCTGACCCGTGCTCAGCCAAAGCAGTGAGGCTCCAGTTTCGAGATTGCACTGGATGATCCAATCCGCTGGAAAACTATCACGAAGGTAGCGGTTTGCCATCGTGCTTTTGGAAACTCCCAAATGGTCACTTAGGGCCTGGCGTGACTTAAATCCATATGCGCGGACAAGACGTTCAATAGCAGGTCTTCCTCCACTATCGGCCCCCATTTTGATCTCAATATTGGTATTTTTCATTGACAGTACAGATAAGAGCTATTAGTATCCCATTAAAGTTCTTGAATTGAGACCTTTGATGGGCCCAGATTGGTTAAGCTGAAAACCAATGAGAGATATTGCATCATGAACGCCCAGATTTCAATCTTTATGCCCCATATAAAAATATTTCAGAAATGGCGTTGAGAGTGGTCAGAAATGGTTCTGTAGGAAAATGTTGAGGGAAAACATGGCGAATACTGAAAAAGAAAAGTTTGCCCAAATAAACCTCGGCCAGCGGCTGGAAGGATTGAATCATTTGTCGAGAATTCGGGCGACGTACTGGGGGGACGATGAAAAGGAGTTAAATCGTTTTTTTGCTGATATGCGTGATAAAAGGGACAGCCACTACGAAGAGAACAAGCGGGCGTTATCCGCCATTCTCTATTTAGCGAATATCCCGCGCTCCCGCCACGACAGTGAATTCAACCACTTTACCCAAGAGGAAAAAAAAGCGCTGATCAAGGCGATGAACCATATTAAGGTTGTTGTTAGTCAGTTCCCAAAGTACCTGACACTATCTCCCGATACGCTCTAATTAATACGGTTTTCTAAACGCATTTTTTTGACACATTGCTGACATATGGCATGAGTACGCCAGGCACACGTATACCTTCAATAGGGTGAAATGGATGAATAGTGACCTTACTGCTAATAAACATAATGGTGATTATTTTATTGCTAATCACAAACAAACAGCTATGTTCCAGCCGAGCATACCGCAGGGTGTTTCAATGGCAGAACGTTTATTATGGGAAGTCAACGCAGATGATCACCAATGGCGTCACCAGTATATCGGGCAGATGCCGGACTTTCTGGCGAAATATTTCAGCCGCCGTTATGTTGATATCTTTCACCGTTCAGGCCGCCGTGATGCGAATTCCTTCCTGCGAAAAACGGTCGGGCAAAATGTTTTGCCACGATTACAATTAGTAAAGAAAAGATACCAATTCAACCACTATGTTTCTGGTATAGCGCCTTTTCCTTTTATTGAGCAACTGGAAAAGGTGGCGACATATGATCGTAAACAACTTTTGAAACTAGCTCATGAAGTTGCCGTTTTTATTTCCGGCAATTATGAGCATTATTCTTTAGCGTACTCCCAAAAGCATCCATCAACCTCCTCTGAGGGGAATAATGAGATATTTTCCCGTGTCGCTAAATTCTACGAATTGTTGGCAAAGCTGACTTTGCAATGTAATACGAACCCACCTTATTGGTATCGTTTCAAGCGTGGGCGTAAAGCACCATCGATAGATCAGCTCTGTTCGGGGATGTTACGCATGATGTCAGCCCGCTGGTGGTATTTCCGCTTAAAGCGCCTGCGTGATGTTCAATCTGAGCATATGGCGATTGCAGTCGGGCAGGTACAGCAAGCGGCTTCTCCTTATGTTTCACGGCAAGCACTGCGGGAATGGCTGGAACAAAAACGGCGTAATCGTGAATTTTTCAAACATTTTGATTTAGAAAATGAAGAAGGAGAACGAATTTCTCTGGCAGATTCGGTTATTCATAGTAATGCCAATCCCGCGATTCGGCGTTGTGAGTTGATGGTCAGAATGCGCGGTTTCGAAAATATCGCTGATAAAATGAACTGCGTTGGGGAATTTTATACCATCACAGCTCCTGCGAAATATCACGCTGTCCAGCGTCAGGGAGGATTTGTCAAATCTTGGGATGGCACAACTCCACGTGATACTCAACGTTATTTATGTAGTGTCTGGGCAAAAGCTCGTGCTGCGTTCGCACGAGCAGGGATTAATCTATTTGGCTTCCGTGTGGTAGAACCACACCATGATGGCACCCCTCATTGGCATATGGTGCTGTTCATGTTGCCAGAGTATTTGCAGCAAGCCAGAGAGATTCTTGAGCGTTACGCCTGTCAAGAAGAGCAGGGGGAATTGCAGAATGAGCAAGCTAAAAAGGCACGTTTTGATTATCGGACGATCGATCCTAATAAAGGCAGTGCAACAGGCTACATAGCGAAGTACATTTCCAAAAATATTGATGGCTATGCTTTGGAAGAGGAAAAAGACCATGAAACCGGCGAATCCTTGCGCGATATGGCAAAATCAGTGACAGCCTGGGCGAGTCGTTGGCGTATTCGGCAATTCCAACAAATTGGCGGTGCTCCGGTTTCAGTTTGGCGCGAATTACGTCGCCTCAGAGAAATACATTTGTCTGATACCAAAATTAATGCGGTTTTACAGGCAGCCGATGAAGGTAATTGGGCAGCTTATACTCAAGCACAGGGTGGGCCGTGGGTTGCTCGTCGCGATTTGGTTATTCGCTTATCTTACAAATATATCCCGTTTGGCAGTCCCTATGGTGAAGATGTTCATTCCATACAAGGTGTGACATCACCATTTCTATCCGGTATGGAATTTATTTGCACACGTATTCATCAATGGAACATCGTTCCTAAAACGAATACAGCTTCTACACCAGAACGGATTGTTTATAAAAGAAGCAAAAAGTTCTCATCTTGGAGTTCTGTCAATAACTGTACGGATGAACAGTTAAAGTGTTATCGGGATCATAGAATTCATATAGTGGAAAAATCCACCAAATTGGCAAATTTTTCTGCTAAAACAGCAGATAATAGTTATTAACTATCAAATTTAATCACCAGAAAAGGTAAAAACTACTTTAAATTTAATCTTATTACGTGTACTGTATATACATACAGTTTCTTATATGGAGGCAGATAGATCAGTGGAATCTCTTATGGAATCATTGGTAGCGCAACGTATCAATTTCATTGCTCGAATGGCAACAAGTTGCGAATGCAATCATGCGGAAGACAAAGAGCTGGCACTGGTTTGGATAGCGGAGCTATCTGCACCTTATGAAAAAAGGTTTAATAGTTACCAAAGTAAATTGAGTGGTGACTTGTTAGATAATGAGGTGGCCAGTAACAAAATGTTAAGGAATTCAGGTTCGATAGAAGAATAGATTTAGCAGGAGAAAAGGATGCGCGTAGAAATACTTTTCGATAGACGAGCTAACGTTTCTGAAGCAGTTATGTCTGCACTTGAAAATGAATTAAGAAAAAGAGTATTACCACACTATCCTGATACACATTTTAGAATTGCAGTCAGTAGTAGTACCTCCGTAAGAGTGACAGGGACAAAAAAAAGCAGCGAACAAGAACACATCATGGAACTTATTCAAAACGTCTGGGAGGATGATAGCTGGCTGCCGGATTAAATATGGCGGTTCATAGATATCCTCCGAATAGATTTTGATAAGATAAAAAAACAGCACAAAAGGCAGGCGCTATTTCCTGCCTTTTGTGCTTACTGAAATCAACAAAATTGCTATTCATTTGTATTATTCCCCTAACAATCTCATCTCATTGAGGCATTTTTCCGATTATTCGATCATAACTCTCCGATTTACTGACTATTTTCTGCAAAGAAAAAGGAGAGTGTATGCAAGTTATCGCACAACAAAATGAAACGATTGATGCCATTTGTTGGCGCCATTATGGTCGCACGTTGGGAATGACTGAACGTGTATTACAGGCAAATCCCGGGCTGGCTGATTTTGGCGCGGTATTGCCTCATGGAACGAAAGTTGAAATGCCGGAATTTATGCCTGCTGCCAGCAAGCCCATGATCCAGCTTTGGGATTAAGGGGAATGTATGGATAAATACAGCCACGCCACCTATGCCTGTGCCAGTACCACTGCCATTTTTTCCGGCCTTTCTTTATATGAGTGGAGTTTTGTGCTTGGCGCGTTTGCCAGCATTTCCCTCGGCATCTTAACCTATCGTCTCAATCGTCGGGAGCAGATGAAACGAACTCTGATCTTGAAAAACATCCTGGAAAATCTGGAATTAGAACCTGCGTCAAAATCAGCCAAGATTGTCAGTGAGCTGATAAATCAAGCACCGAAAGATTTGTAACCGGGAGGCTGAACAAATTTGTTGGGAATTAAGTTGGGAATAGGTACGTTGGGAATAGGTGCGATGAAAAAAATGCCTTTAATTGTGAGCTTGATAATTGGCATTAATCTTGGTTGGTGGGGGCATCGCTCCTTGTTTCTGGATGAAATAACCATTTTGAAACAAAAAAATGCTGCACAACTTGTTGCCATTAACCAAAAAGTGAGTTCAGAAACACTGGCTGCCATCCAACAAATGAAAACTGCACAAAATCGGGTTGCAGAATTGGATGAATATTATTCAGGGAAATTAGCTCATGTCACCGAAGAAAATTCGGCTTTACGTGCTGACATTGCTGCTGGTCATCGGCGGGTGCAAATCGCCGCCACCAACCTTGCTACCTGTCAGCTCACCCAAAACCGAGATACCAGCGCCCGCAGCGTGGGCGATGGAACCCAAGTCGAATTCACTGCAAAAGCTGGACGCACTATTTACGATGTCCGAGCCGGAATCATCAGCGACCAGGCCAAATTAGACTATTTGCAACAGTATGTGCGTGATGTTGTCCGGCAGTGCAAGCCAGAATGATCGCATGTTGTCTTAATGCCTTTCAGTTCCACTCAAAAGATAGCGAAAAGCCTTTTTTCATTCTGAAGCAAGGCTTTTATTTCATTGATTTAAAACGATTTTATCTCTGGATTTGTATGTTGTTTCTTACAAGCCTGGTTTAATGTCTGGCCTGCTTTTTCATGGCATTCTTACGTCATGAACACACAACTCACTGAACTGATGCGCTTATTGCGCAACCTGATCCGAACCGGCGTCATTACCCAAGTGGACACCACAAAGGGAATGTGCCGTGTCGCGACAGGCAATCTTGAAACCAACTGGCTGCACTGGTTGACATCCAGAGCGGGAAACTCCCGCACATGGTGGGCGCCCAGTGTCGGTGAACAGGTTTTATTACTGTCCATAGGCGGAGAACTGACCACCGCCTTTGTATTGCCAGCGATTTTTTCAGATGAGTTTCCGGCTCCATCCACATCACCCGAAGCGACGCATATCAAGTTTCCGGACGGTGCCGTGATGGAGTATGAACCGCAATCCGGCGCATTGACTGTGACTGGCATTAAAACCGCGACAGTGACTGCATCGGATTCCGTCCATATTACCGCGCCGGAAATCACTTGTGTCGCCAGCACCCGAATTACGCTGGATACACCGGAAGTCATCTGTACGCAGCTAATGAGCACAGGCAACTTGATTGTGCGCAACGGCGGCAAAATGACGGGCAATATTGAACACACCGGAGGCACATTCAGTTCCAATGGTGTGGTCGTGGATTCCCATAAACACACTGGCATCAGGTCAGGCGGTGACACATCAGGAGGCCCCGTATGATGTATCTGGGAATGAACCGGCAGACGGGCCGGGAGTTGACAGATCTGGCTCATGTCCGGCAATCCGTCAGCGATATTTTATTAACCCCGGTGGGCAGTCGTATTGCACGTCGCACCTACGGCTCTTTACTGCCGGAACTGATCGATTGGCCACAGAACCCGGCGCTCCGGCTTCAGGTGATGGCGGCCAGCTATACCGCAATCAGCCGTTGGGAGCCACGTGTGACGCTGACGTCCATCACGATGGAAACCCTACAGGACGGCAGAATGGTGGTGGATATTACAGGTACTTATCACCAATCCGCCAAAGAATTTTCACTTTCGATTCCGGTGAGGTAAGCAATGCCAACAATCGATTTAAGCCAGTTGCCACCACCGGATGTGGTTGAGCCACTGGATTATGAACAACTGCTGGAAGAGCGCAAAAAAGGATTGATCTCGCTCTATCCGGAAGATCAGCAAGAGGCTATTGCTCGTACCTTGCAACTGGAGTCCGAACCTTTGGTCAAGTTGCTGGAAGAGAACGTTTATCGTGAATTGCTCTTGCGTCAAAGAGTTAACGAAGCCGCTCGGGCAGTGATGGTAGCCTATTCAACAGGCAGCGATTTGGATCAATTGGGTGCAAACAACAATGTATCCCGCATGATTCTGCGTCCTGCGGATAACTCCACCGTACCACCGACACCTGCGTTAATGGAGTCTGACAATGATTACCGCGTACGCATTCCGCAGGCCTTTGAAGGCTTGAGCGTAGCCGGTCCGGTCGGTGCTTATGAGTACCATGCCCGCAGTGCGGATGGCCGTGTTGCGGATGCTTCAGCAATCAGCCCATCACCGGCTAACGTCACAGTGACCATTATGTCCCGTGAAGACAAAGGCGTCGCTTCCAAAGAGCTACTGGAAAAAGTCGAAAAAGCACTGAACGACGAAAACGTGCGTCCAGTAGCGGATCGATTGAAAGTTCAGTCTGCCAACATTGTGGAATATGAAATTGATGCGGTGCTGTACATTTTCCCGACACCGGAATCAGAACCTATACGCAAGGCGGCTGAACAAAAACTAAAACGCTATGTTGAAGCACAGCATCGTCTGGGACGTGACATTCGTTTGTCGGCGATTTATGCCGCACTGCATGTGGAAGGCGTCCAGCGAGTGGAACTGAAAGCCCCCTTGAAAGACGTGGTGTTGGATAAAACTCAGGCTTCTTACTGCACCAAGACCACATTGACGATGGGAGGCTCGGATGAGTGATCGCCTTCTGCCGGTGGGTTCAACTCAGCTAGAGCTTGCGGCGGCTAAAGCCTGCGCTGAGTTGCAGAAAGTTAAAGTTCCGCTCCGTGAGCTGTGGAACCCAGACACTTGTCCGGCATCGCTTCTGCCTTATCTGGCCTGGGCATGGTCAGTTGATCGCTGGGACGAACGCTGGTCTGAGAGCACCAAGAGGGAGGTGATCAAAAGCTCGTTGTTCCTGCACAAACACAAAGGAACGATCGGAGCGATCCGGCGGGTTGTTGAGCCTTTGGGTTATCTTATCCGCGTCAAAGAGTGGTGGCAGACCAACGATGCGCCGGGCACCTTCCGACTGGATATTGGTGTACTGGATAGCGGTATCACCCATGAAATGTTCGAGGAACTGGAAAACCTGATTTTTGATGCCAAGCCAGTCAGCCGACATTTGATTGGGTTGGATATCAATCTGGATACACGCGGTGAATATCACTACTCGGCGGCGACATACAGCGGTGACGAACTGACAGTTTACCCTTATTTCCCGGAACAAGTGACCGTATCCGGCTCAGAATTTGTGGGCGCGGGCATACATATTATTGATGACATGAGGATTAGACCATGAGTACCAAATATTTTGCGTTGCTGACACAGTTAGGCGCAGATAAGTTGGCAAATGCTGCGGCATTGGGTACTAAAATTGAAATTACCCATATGGCCGTCGGTGATGGTGGTGGCAGCTTGCCTACACCAGACACTAAACAGACTAAACTGATTAATGAAAAACGTCGTGCGGCAATTAACACGTTGAGCATCGATCCGAAAAACACCAACCAAATCATTGCAGAACAGGTTATTCCTGAAAACGAAGGTGGCTGGTGGATCCGTGAAATCGGCTTGTTTGACAAAGATGGCATTCTGATTGCGGTGGGTAACTGCGCGGAAACCTACAAACCCCAATTGCAGGAAGGTTCTGGTCGTACCCAGACCATTCGCATGATTCTGATTGTCAGCAGCGCTAATGCGGTGACATTGAAAGTTGACCCGGCTGTGATTTTGGCTACGCGTGAATATGTGGATGATTCCATTCAGAAACACGCGAACAGCCGTAACCATCCTGACGCAACGCTGAAAGAGAAGGGATTTGTCATCCTGAGCAGCGCGGTGGATAGTAATAGCGAAACCCATGCAGCAACGCCAAAAGCGGTGAAGGCGGCGTATGATTTTGCTAATGCGGCGAATAATAATGCTAATGGCCGCGTTCCGGCTGGGCGTAAGGTGAATGGTAAGGCGCTATCGGCGGATATTGCACTGAATTCGGGTGATGTTGGTGCGTATAACAAAGGTGAAACTGATACGCGAGTGAATGAAGCCAAGGCACAGGCTAAGGCTGCAAACGATAATGCTAATGGCCGAGTTCCGGCTGGTCGTAAGGTGAATGGTAAGGCGCTGTCGGCAGATATTTCGCTGAATTCTGCGGATGTTGGGGCGTATAACAAAGCCGAAACTGATGCGCGAGTGAATGAAGCCAAGGCACAGGCAAAAGCCGCAAACGATAATGCCAATGGTCGAGTTCCTTTGGGACGTAAAGTGAACGGTAAGGCGCTGAATGCTGATATTTCATTAAACGCAGCAGATGTTGGTGCCTATAACAAAGACGAAACTAACACTAAAGTAAATGACATTAAATCTTTAGCTAACACAGCAAATCAGAATGCGGTTAATGCAAATAATAATGCCAATACACGTTTGGAGAAAAACAAGAACGGTGCAGATATTCCAAACAAAAATGAGTTTGTGAAAAACCTCGGTTTAACGGCAGGCTCAGCATTACCTGTTGGTGTGCCTATTCCGTGGCCATTGGCAACCCCTCCTGCTGGGTGGATAAAATGTAACGGCGCTACATTTACCGCGACACAATATCCTGAACTGGCGCGAGTGTATCCCTCATTAAGATTACCGGATTTGAGAGGGGAATTTATTCGTGGGTGGGATGATGGCAGAAAGGTTGATGTTGGACGTGTGCTCCTTAGCCTCCAAAATCACGCATTTCAGAACCATTCTCATGCATTACCAACCAGTAACGGTGATAACAGCATAGCGGAAACCGGGATCACAACTGTTTTTGACGATAATAAATCGTCAAATTTTGCGTTGAATCTAACAAATACACAACGTCCAGTCGGAAATAACGCTGGATTGTGGAGTGGTAATTATTTCAGAACATATAGCTCCAGCGTTTATGGTGGATTTTCTGTTGCGGCCGAAACACGCCCGCGAAACATCGCATTTAACTATATTGTAAGGGCCGCATAATGACTGCAAAATTAAACAAAAATATGATCGCCACTGTAGCGGGTGATATTACTGTTTATAACTATCACAGCGAAACACGGGAATATAGTTCTACATCTGTGGAGTTCTTGCCCGTAGGTGTCGGCATCCCTGCTCACTCGTGTGTTGATGCACCGGGTGAAAGTAAAGAGGGTTATGCTATTTGCCGCTCGCAGAATTTATCAGCGTGGGAATACGTTGCTGATCATCGAGGGGAAACGGTCTACAACACTAAAATGGGCGCCGCACTGGTGATTACAGTGCTCGGTGACTATCCGTCGGACACAACGCCAGCCGCACCTACTACAGCATTTGATAAATGGGATGGTAAACGATGGGTGACCGATGCGGATAAAAAACAGGCTCATGAGAGACAACAGGCAGAATCTGAGAAACGGCAATTACTGAGAACGGCAGCCGAACACATTGATATCTGTCAGGACGCCGTCGATCTGGATATCGCCACCGACACAGAAAAATCCGCATTAATCGCATGGCGTAAATACCGAGTACTGCTCAATCGGGTGGATTGCGCTACTGCACCCGATATTGAATGGCCGGAGCAGCCGAAATAGAAATAGGGGCTACGCGCCCCTTGATTGTTACTCTGGTTTTTCAGGCCAGTTGATTTTTGGTGCTGTTAAACAGTCTGTAGAGGTCAAGAAATACCGGACACTATTTTAGCCTCTTCCCACCGCTGTTCATATTCAACCGGAGTGTGTCCGTAACTACTATACCGCTACACGGGACGTAATGTTGATCCGGGAAGAAAGGTTCTGTCTTATCAAGAGGGTAGTATACAAAGCCATACTCATTCTGGAGTGTTTACTAGAGCATTTGAAAGAGAATCCGGTGGTCGAGGTGGCTGGGGTGCTACAAATACTAATGGAAATACTGCAGCGACTGGCGGAAATGAAACCCGTCCTCGTAATATTGCATTTTTATATATCGTTAAAGCTGCTTGATGTTTTATAAGATAGTCTTGGGTAAGTAAATTATCCAGGATTATGAACATAGATGGTTAGTATAACATTTAAGTCATTGCTGATTTATAGGTCTTTAGGTTACATAAAATATATGAATGGATTATTTGCTTATAACATGATAATATATTTTAAATTTAAATTAACAAAATGGTTTTTCAATGGATAAAATTATTGTTAATGGAGTTTTGAATCATAAGTTCATATCAGAGTGTGCTTATGATTTTGAAGAGATAATAAATAAAAAAACAAATCCAGATTTAATTGAAGATAGGTATTATCGCAAAGGAAAGGCGTGCTGGGTTCTTCAAACTTTAATTAACCTAAAATATTATTATGCTGATTGCTTGTATATTACACTAACCAATGAAGTTCGTGAAGATGCTATAAATCTATTACACTATGACGATTTTAGTTTTAAAACAAAACCATGGAGAGGTAAGACTATAATATGTCAAGCGGATAGACCTTCTGTTTCTGGTTCTAATTACATTATTGTCCAAAACCCATTACAAGCCCAAAATGGGAAAATTTTCATACCTCACTGGCCGCAACCAGGATTAAAGCCTAGAGCTAAAAATAAGCATGAAATAAAAAATATAGGTTTTTTCGGGCATAAAAATGCATTGCCTGATTTTTTTTCAGATGAGAATATGAAAATAGAATTAAAAAAAAGAGGAGTTAATTTTATAACCCCATACAAAGATTGGTGTAATTATGCAGATATGGATATTGTTATAAGTTTTAGAAAAAATGATGGTAGCTTAGATCTTTTAAGAAAACCTGCAAGCAAGCTCATTAATGCTTGGAACGCGGGTTGCCCTTTAATTTGTGACGATGAACCATCCATGCGAGCGATAAGATTAAATGAATTAGATTATTTAATCGCAAAAACACCAGAGCAGTTTATAGAAGCAGTAGACAGTTTAATCAATCAACCTGATTTATATTTATCTATGGTGTTAAATGGTAAAAATAGATTCGAAGAGTATAACCGTCAAGCTACGGTAAATAAATGGATTAATTTAATAAAAAAAATTCATCAAGAAAGAAAGACAAATAAAATCACTGGGATGTCAAAGCTGATTAAATTTTATTTTTATAAAAAACACATCCAATGAATTTTTGTTAATAATGAGCAGAAAGGGGCATTACGCCCCTGATTATTATTCTGGTTTTTTAGGCCAGTTAAGTTCTTTGATATCAGAGATATCAAGATCAATCAATTTAACACTATAAACTTCCCACTTGTGTAATAGTGAAATTTCCTCTTTTGAAGCCATATCAAGTCGAACTTTACGCTCCAACTGAATAATTCTTTGTTCAGCTTCATGCAGCAGTGATTGTTTTTGATTTTCTATTTGCTGTAAATCATGCTTTTGTTTTTCATCAGAATCCGTTATCCATTGTTTTCCATCCCATTTATCAAATAAAGTCTTAGGCTCTAATAGAGTTAATTCAGAAGATAATTCTCCAATTGATTGTATTTTATGGGATTGCTGGGTTTTAATATGATAAGCAGTTTTTCCACGATAATCTGGTTCATTAATCCATGACTTTTCATCTTCACTGCGACAAACAGCAATATCAGTGGAATCTGGTATTTCAGGTGCGTCTAAATAAGCGCCAGCAGATAAACCGACACCAATGACAATACGTTCCATATCAGCAAAAATATATTCTCTTGTTTCAGTATTAGCCCGATAAACCATTACCCAGCCATTAGAAGTTGCAAAACCATTTTCATCAAATTTTGGTGTTTTAATATCTGTTGTATATTTCATTATGCTGCTCTCACTATATATAAAAATGCAATATTACGAGGACGAGTTTCATTACCAACTATTCCATTATTACTGAAACCATCAAAATCTGAGCCATCATTGGTAAATACCAATCGTTGTTTAGAATCAGAATGATAAGAACCTGCCTTACCAGCATTATCTGTCCACCCAAAGGCATGAGCTCTCCCCCCATATCCATTAACATGCCTATGTTTTTGTACCATTTGATTTTGCCATGACAAAATATTACGTCCTGAATCTATATTTCGCCCTGCGTCCAAGCCACGGATAAATTCCCCCCGCAAATCTGGTAATTTTCCTGATGGATAGGCTAAGCCTAATTTAGGGTAAGTTGATTTATTAAAAGACTGACCATTACAAACCAAATAGCCAGACGGCGGATTAGCTTGTGTCCATGGTAAAGGAGTACCAACAGGAATATTACTAATATTAGCAACATCATCAGTTGTAGCAACAACACCATTCTTTTGAGGAAAATTCAATACCCATTGATTTTGGTTACCTTGATTTCTCTGAACAAAATATATACCTTTTCCATCCTGAGTAGTTTCTAAGTATATATAGTCTCCGGTGTTTTGATGGACAAAATTAACTCTACCATAACCAGTATGTCTAATAGTATGCGCTAAATAAGAATTTATTGTACCGGGGCAAATTAATTCCCCACTTTTAGAAAAAACCCACTCTCCTCCACCATCGTAACCATTATTAACATGTATTCCGTCACCACCTTTATCCTTATATATATAAGCACGTGTTTTTCCATCATTATCTCTAAGAGCAAAATGTTGCCTTCCATCACCTTGAGATATAACTACATTTGAAGCTGCTAATTCTCCATTTAGCTTTCCACCTGTGATTGGATAGGCATTCTTAGCCAAATTGATGGTTTCTGCATAATCATGGGCATAAGGCAAAACAGTATCGTCGTATTCTTTTCCTAACAGGAGATCACCAATAGCATAGGATTTTACCATCCATTTGATTTCCTTATCCTGATTATTTGACCAACTACTTATTTCAACCTCTCCTTCTTTATTGGAAGAATAGATACCGGAAAAATTACTTGTCACATGGTAGGTTAAACCGCCACGTAAATAACAACCACTCAATACGTCACAATAAGTGATATCACCAGATTTCAGATTATGTAAAAGAGGAAATTTACCATCGAGAGGTCTTGCAATACTCATCATTTTATAACGAATATTTTTGACCGTGTTACGATAAGTTTGACTAATTCTCTTTATATTCAGATAGTGAGCATCACCACCCCATGGATTATCTCCACCTTCTATTTGTAATAACAAACCTGCAAGGTGTGTTTCTTTCCCAAACGGGTTTTTATCTCCTCGATCTTCCGCATAATTACGATGTATGGTTAACCATGGATTAGCCCCAATGTCATTGGATGGAAACCGCCACCATACGGGGTAATAGCGATCACTGCTTAATCCGGTTAAGTCTATCGTCTGGTTAAAACGGGGTTCTCCCTGGACATCTCCCGCATTCAGGGTCACATCCTCCGCTAACGCTTTCCCATTCACCTTCCGTGAACTCGGCACCGCATTCTGGGCCTGGTTTCGGGTTTCCGTTAAACCGAGGTTATTCAAAATCTCTGGATCCCTACGATCCAAGCAAAGATCCCACTTCTTATACCCTGAAAACCAAAACTCAATGACAAAAATAAGTCACTTTAGCCTGTCAAAAAATAACCAAAAGTTAAAATTACACCGAACAATACCGAAAAGGATAAATTTTGAACTAATTATCGCTCAATAAATAATCAATATAAGGTGGTTATTTAACCAATAAAGAATTCACCCCAACCAAACCATCAATTTCCCCAACTACAACCAAAAATCAATTAAATACTAATTTAACTAATTGATTATTAATAAAAATATAAAGCCACATTTGTACCTCCAACCACACATCCCCAATCGAATGATTTCCCTCGCCTAATCCGCCAATATATCAGCACACCTTAACAGGAGAACCGCTAATCATGGCACAAGACTATCATCACGGCGTCCGTGTACAGGAAATCAAAGAAGGTACGCGCACCATCACTACCGTTAGCACCGCTATCGTAGGTATGGTTTGTACTGCACCTGACGCAGACGAAAAAACATTTCCATTAGACACACCGGTATTACTGACTGACGTTATGAGCGCCATTGGTAAAGCTGGTGAAAAAGGCACTTTGGCCGCATCACTGAAAGCAATCGCAGCACAGGCACAACCTGTCACTGTCGTGGTTCGTGTGGCTGAGGGCGAAACTGAAGAAAAAACCAGTAACAATATCATCGGTGGGGTTACTCCAGAAGGCAAGAAAACGGGTATGCAGGCACTGCTCGCTGCGCAAAGCCAGCTCGGTGTTAAACCTCGCATTCTGGGTGTTCCGGGTCTGGATTCAAAAGCTGTGGCCGCTGAACTGGCCGTTATTGCCAAGCAACTGAAAGCAATGGCGTATGTCAGCGCTTATGGCTGCAAGACCTACATTGAAGCGATCAAATATCGTGAAAACTTCGGTCAGCGTGAGGTAATGCTGATTTGGCCTGATTTCCTGAGATGGGATAAAGGTGAAGTTATCGCACCTGCAACGGCTTATGCACTGGGCTTGCGCGCTAAAATCGACGAAGAGACCGGCTGGCACAAAACATTGTCCAACGTAGGTGTTAACGGTGTAACGGGTCTGTCTGCCGATGTCTTCTGGGATCTGCAAGCGACTGGAACTGAGGCTGATCTGCTGAACCAGAATCACATCACAACACTGATCCGCAAAAACGGTTTTCGTTTCTGGGGTTCACGCACTTGTGCTGGCTCTGATTCTGAGGACTCACTGTTCCCATTCGAAAGCTACACCCGTACCGCTCAGGTTCTGGCTGACACCATGGCTGACGCGCATATGTGGGCAATCGACAAGCCGCTGACTCCATCGCTAGTTCGCGACATTATCGAAGGTATCAATGCCAAGTTCCGCGAGCTGAAAGCAGGTGGTTACATCATTGATGGTCGTTGCTGGTATGACGACAAAATCAACGATAAAGACACCCTGAAAACCGGCAAACTGACCATCGATTATGACTATACCCCTGTGCCGCCACTGGAAAACATGATGTTGCGCCAGCGCATTACAGATAGTTACCTGATGGATTTCGCGAAAAGTATCAATAAATAAGGGGCTAACTGATGGCATTACCTCGCAAACTTAAATACCTGAACTTGTTCAATGATGGCAACAACTATCAGGGGATTGTGGAAGAACTGACTCTTCCTAAGTTAAGCCGCAAGCTGGAAGCTTATCGCGGTGCTGGCATGAACGGCAGCGCAATGGTGGATCTGGGTCTGGATGAAGGCGCACTGGATGCTGAATTCACTCTGGGTGGAGTTGAAGCTCAACTGTACAAACAGTGGGGCATCGCGAAAGCCGACGGTGTCATGCTGCGCTTTGCTGGCTCTTTTGAGCGTGAAGATAACGGTGAAGTAGTTGCAGTCGAAGTTGTGATGCGTGGTCGCTTCCAAGAGTTCGATCACGGTACTTATAAACAAGGTGATAACACTCAGACCAAAATCACCGCCAAAAACACTTATTTCAAACTGACATGGAATGGTGAAGAACTGATTGAAATCGACACCATCAACATGGTTGAAAAAGTAGGTGGGGAAGATCGTCTGGAGCAGCATCGCCGCGCTATCGGTCTTTTTTAATCGCTTCTTTTAGCAATTAGCTTTTTTAAAACTTATTTCCTGTCTCTTCTTTGCATTAATCGTGCTTGTTGAGACAGGCTTTTAATCGGATAAACAAGGTTGAACCATGACAGAAACACTGAATACTCAAAATGACGATCTGCGCACCATCGAATTGGAAGCACCACTGGCACGAGGCAACGGCGAAATCACGGAAGTGATGGTACGCAAACCTAACAGCGGTGCGTTGCGCGGTGCACGTTTGCAGGCACTGCTGGAAATGGATGTGGATTCTATGCTGCTTGTCCTGCCGCGTGTTACCACCCCTGCATTGACCAAAAATGACCTGATGATGATGTCACCTGGTGATCTGATTAATCTCAGTGTGGAGGTGGTCAATTTTTTGTTGCCGAAGTCGGTCAAGTCCGATTCCCAGAACGATTAACGGTTGATGAATTGGTGGCAGATATTGCCACCGTTTTTCACTGGACACCGGCAGTGACAGATGAAATGTCACTGCCGGAACTGTTGGACTGGCGACATCGGGCCATTTTAAGAAGTGGTGCAGAACATGAGTAATATACAGTCGCAGCTAGACAAGGTATTGAGTGCCGTTGGAAAGCTGACCAGTTCCTTTAAACCTTTTCAACGGTATCAGAAAAAGCTGGCGGATACAGTAGATAAAATCCATAACCAGTTTAAAAAGCTCAATAAGAGCATTGAGAGTTTAAAACCTATAGTCGGATATGCGCAGGAAACTGCGCGTATGCGTGCCGATCTTAAAGCCTATAATCAAACAGTTAAACAATCTTTATCTGTGCGGCAGAATTCCTCAAAAATGATGCAGGTGAGTGCCGCCAGTCAATCAGTCAATGTTACCCAAATAACCCAAAGTGTCAGACAAAATAATTCGTCCAGTAAGAAAAGTGAACTTAATGTTGGTGTGACTGGGAATATGACTAACAATTTTTCATTGTTAGATAAGCTGGTCATTAATATTAATCCTAAGATAACAATTTTATTTGGCATGCTGAATAAAATTAATGGGGTTCTGAATTTAACGACTGGTTTTGTAAAGGTAACATTCCAAACATTAATTAGTCATATACAAATATTCGGCAATATTGGCATAAAAGCATTTGGTTCATTAAAAATCAGTTTGGCAATATTTGCTCAACTAGGTATTCAGGCATTTGCAACTTTCAGTGCGAAACTGAATTTTTTTGCCCAATTGGGGCTTAATATTTTTGTGCAATTAAGAGCCAGCCTAAATGTATTTGTTCAAATTGGTATTCAGGCGTTGAATAAATTAAGTACCAGTTTGGATCTCTTTGCCCAGATAGGGATTCAGGCTTTTATTGAATTAAAGGCCAGTCTTAATTTCTTTGCGCAGTTGGGTATTCTGGCATTTGGTAAACTGAAAGCCACGCTGGATTCTTTTGTCCAGCTGGGCGTGCAGGCGCTGGACAGATTGCTGGCACCGCTGGATGTCTTTACCCAGCTGGGGCTGAAAGCGTTTGAAGAATTAAAAGCCAGCCTCGCCTTCTTTGCTGATTTGGGCGTTCAGGCACTGGACAAGCTGAAAGCCACGCTGGATTCGTTTGTCCAGCTGGGCGTGCAGGCGCTGGACAGATTGTTGGCACCGCTGGATGTCTTTACCCAGCTGGGGTTGAAAGCGTTTGAAGAATTAAAAGCCAGCCTGGCCTTCTTTGCTGATTTGGGCGTTCAGGCACTGGACAAGCTGAAAGCCACGCTGGATTCGTTTGTCCAGCTGGGCGTGCAGGCGCTGGACAGATTGCTGGCACCGCTGGATGTCTTTACCCAGCTGGGGCTGAAAGCGTTTGAAGAATTAAAAGCCAGCCTCGCCTTCTTTGCCGACTTGGGTGTTCAGGCACTGGACAAGCTGAAAGCCACACTGGATTCGTTTGTCCAGTTGGGCGTGCAGGCGCTGGACAGATTGCTGGCACCGCTGGATGTCTTTACCCAGCTGGGGCTGAAAGCGTTTGAAGAATTAAAAGCCAGCCTCAATTTCTTTGCCCAATTGGGTGTTCAGGCACTGGATAAGTTGAAATCCAGTCTGGATATATTTACTCAGATTGGGGTTCAGGGACTGGAAGAATTAAGAGCCAATTTGAATAGATTTGCGCAGGTCGGTATTCAGGCGATGGAGAATTTAAGAGATGGCTTGAAGGCATTTGCACAATTCGGAACTGAGGCTTTGGAAGCACTAAGAGCCGCCATGGATTTTTTTGGTAAAACCGGGAATAAGGTTTTTGGCTCACTTAATGATGGTGCTGATCTGCTATCTAATAAAGGAAATAAAGATACTTTTGGCAAACAAAGTAGAGGATTGGGTGTATTAGGAAATATTGGTCAAAAAGTTTTTGGTGTTTTGGGTAACGGAATAAATATTCTGGCAAGTGTTGGTGTAAAAGGCTTATCTTTTTTAAGTAATGCTTTCAGTGTATTAGGTAAAGCAATACTGTTTATTGGTCGGGCTATGATGGCAAACCCAATTCTTGCCATTATTGGTGTTATTGCAATGGCTGCTATTTATATTTGGCAGAATTGGGAATCATTGGGGCCAAAATTTACCGCTTTATGGGAAAGCGTTAAAAATATCTTTAGCGGTGCTTGGGAAGGAATTAAAAACCTTGTTAATACTGCATGGGAAGGTATTAAGAGCTATTTCATGAGTGGGGGGCTCATCGGCATTATTTACCAAAACTGGGATACCATTAAACAAAGCGCTTCAGAAGCCTGGGAATCGGTTAAAGCGACAATAAGTGGAGTTTGGGAATCGGTTAAACAGAATACATCAGAAATTTGGGAGAGTGTTAAAAAATCAATTTCAGATAAATGGAATGAAATTGTTACTGATGTTCAGGCGATTCCAGAAAAATTAAAAGCTGCCGGTTCGGAAATGATCGATGCCCTATTAGGAGGTATTCAAGAAAAGTGGAACACTCTGAAAGATAAATTCAAAAGTTTTGGTGATGCAGTTAAATCATTCTTTGGTGGTGGTGATGATAAAAAGGAAGTTGAATTAAAGAAATCAGAGCAAATTACCAAGAGTGAAACAGTCCAACAAGCGCAGAATATTACGCCAAAGTTAAGAGATAAAGGTGGATATGTCTCTGCTGGGGATATTGCCATTGTCGGCGAACGTGGCCCTGAATTAGTCAGCGGCTCAGCAAATGTGACCAGCCGGGTAAATACGGCGAAGTTTGCTGCTTTGGGGCTTGCTGTTAGCTCAATGTCATTGCCTGTAGCGGCACAAGATGCACCGTTACATGTGCAAAGTTTGCCAGCTCATGCTTATGAGGAAGTTCAGGCGAAGAGAGAGCGGAGCCAGCCACAGCAATATAGTGGCGCAGCACCACAATATAACATTTATGTCTATGGCTCACAGGGACAATCCGCTCAGGATATTGCCCGCATGGTCAGACAGGAACTGGAACAACGGGAACGTATACAGCAAGCCCGTATGCGTAGCTCATATTCTGATAGGGAGGAATTATTCTCATGATGGCTGCACTTGGTTTATTTGTTTTTATGTTGAAAACAACGCCATACCAGAGTTTTCAACATAAACAAAGCTGGAGACATGCCTTCAATAGCCGTGTGGGAGCACGGCCTGCCTGGCAGTTTATCGGTCCGGATAATGACACGGTCACGCTATCAGGGGAACTTTATCCTGAGCTGACAGGTGGTTCTCTTTCTCTGACCGCATTGAAATTAATGGCGGACAGCGGCAAAGCATGGTCTTTCATTGATGGTAGTGGTGTGATTTATGGCATGTTCGTTATCGAAAGCATTGATGAGACAAAAACGGAATTTATGTCGGGCGGTGCGGCCAGAAAAATCAGTTTTACACTGACCTTACGGCGGGTTGATAACAATCTGCTTGAAATGTTGGGAGATTTGCAAGATCAGCTATCTGAAATACGGGACAAACTGCCTAACTCATTGGATGAGCTTTATAAACTAAAGGATCAAGCCATTGATAAAGTTAAGGGAACATTCTCATGATAGATTTTCAACAGTGGATACCAAGTACAGATTGGGTTCCACAATTTGATTTGATTACTGGCAAAGATGGTGCACCGGCTTTTCGATTGGAAACCAATAACAAGGATATCACTGGCAAAATTCAATCACGCTTAATGTCGCTAACATTGACGGATAACCGCGGCTTGGAATCAGATCAGCTAGATATTGAGTTGGATGATGCGGATGGGAAACTTATATTTCCTTCCCGGGGTGATGTTCTGATACTGGAATTAGGGTGGCATGGCCACCCCTTAACCCCAAAGGGAAAATTTGTTGTTGATGAAATCGAACATTCTGGTGCTCCTGATCGACTGACAATTCGTGCTCGCAGTGCGGATTTTCGTGGTGATCTGAATGTCAAACGCGAAAAGTCTTACCATAAGCATACGTTAGAAAACATTGTGAGTGCGATTGCCACGAGAAACCAACTGACATTCAAAATCAGTGAGGAGTTGAAAGGTATCTCCATGCATATCGATCAGACTACTGAGTCTGACGTGAGCTTTTTGACTCGTATAGCAAAACAAGAAGGGGCAATTGCTTCCGTCAAAAATGGTGAGTTGTTGTTTGTTCGACAAGGGCAGAATAAAACGGCGAGTGGTGAGGATATTCCACTTGTGATGATTACTCGTGAATCAGGGGATAGCCACCGGTTTTCTCTGTCTGATCGTGAAGCCTATACCGGTGTCGTTGCCCAATGGCAGGATACACGCGTAGCCACTAAGCAGACAGTTAAACTGAGACGGGCGGAATCAAAGAGCGGGAAAGTTGAAATTACCCTTGAATATGGAAGCAGCGAGAGCAAATCATCAGACAAAAGTTCTTCTCAAAAAGACAAAAAGACTTCCCAAAAAGAGAAAGATTCTGCCAAGAAAAAAGAATCTCCAATCTCTAAAAAAGAAAAAGGTCGTAAAAGTGAACCTTCTCGTGGAGTGGAGCCTGCTAAGTCTGGCGGAGTAAGTCTGAATAAGAAAGGTGGCGTCAATTTAACGAAGAAAAACAACAAAACAAAAGGAAAGGATAAGCCTGCTTATATTCAAAAGGGACAAGACGGACGTAAAAGGAAAAACAGGGATAGCGGAGGTATCAATAGAGAAAGGAATATCAAGATTGAGGGAAGTGTATCCTATGAGGAGCAGCATGAATCAACGATTGAGCATCATAAAACAACCACGGTACAGCAAGAGTCTGCAAATTATTTGGTGGGAACACAGGAGAATGTTCTGACGCTTTCGCGTGTTTATTCTAACAAGGAAAGTGCGGAGCGAGCTGCCAAAGCTGCTTGGGAAAAAATGCAGCGAGGCGCAGCGCAATTCTCTATCACATTGGCGAAAGGGCGTGCAGATATCTACCCTGAAACGCCTATCCAGCTCAAAGGATTTAAGAAGGAAATTGATGGAACTCATTGGACGTTGGTGAAAGTAACTCACAACCTTAATGACAGTGGTTTTACGACATCATTAGATCTCGAAATTAAAATTGATGATGTTGAGATCAAAACGGAGGGTACCGAAATAAATACTTGATCTCAATATGAGATCTTTGGTATATTGTTCACCAGACGAGAAGATATTATTTCAAGAAAGGTGAACAATATGATTAAGTGTCCTCTGTGTGGTCAGTCAGCGCATACTCGTAGCAGCTTCGAGCATTCAAGCCAAACAAAGGAGCGCTATAACCAATGTCAGAACATCAATTGTGGAGCAACGTTCGTCAGCCATGAAACCTTTGTCCGTTTCATTTCTAAGCCGGGTGAAGTCCAGAATGTAACGCCGCATCCAAAGGCAAAAGCTAAGAGACAATCTCGCCAGAAAGCGGCTGCCGCACAATAAATAACGAAGAAATCATTGCTCCAGTTTTTGCCACCGTTATGGTGGCTTTTTTATGGATGTGGAATTGGCGAGGTTCTCTAATCGAGAACATCATATGACGCCTACTTATTAACAAAGCAGGCGTTAAAATTATTGGCAGGACTATTTCTGAGATTCTGCCTGCAAAATCCTTTGCATCTCATCTTTGATGTGTAATTTTTCTTTTTTCAGACGTATAACTTTATCGCTGTAGCCAGTTCCATTTGGGCCTTCAAGCTGGGTTATCTCGTGGTCAAGTCGGTTATGTTTTTCAAACAGGGATTGGAAGCGGGGATGAGATTCTTTCAGGTTGGATACTAAATCACGATATTCTGGAAACATGAGACCTCCTATACGAAATTTACTACCACACTATATGAGTGTAGCAGCCCATTGTAATCTCAGATTTGAGAGATATCACATAAAAAGATCGGGTACTCTTTGTGTGTCTAACTTATTGTTAATAAAAATTAATATTAAAATTTATTGAATATACTTCAAGTTTATGGAATAAGCCTGAAAATCAGTGCATTGCCAAAAAAACATAATTCACATCAGTGTTTTTGTTGTTATGATTCAATCTCCTTTTTAAATATATTCAGAGGTGATATATGAAAAAATATCTATTTCCTTTAGCTGCTTTGATGGTATCGACTTCTGTTTTCGCTGACAAAAAACTGGAAGATGTAGCACCTTATCCTGCTGCTCCTGAGGGAATGGTACGCAGTGTGATTGAACTTCCTCAGCAAGAGCATGAAAACAACTACATGGTTGAGTTGATGATTGGCAAGGACATGAAAGTAGATTGTAACCATCATTGGTTTGGTGGCAAGTTGGAGACAAAAGTATTGGAAGGATGGGGATACAATTATTATGAGCTAAATAAAGTCTCTGGCCCCGCTTCAACAAAAATGGCATGTCCAACCAAGGAAAAAACTGTACGCTTTGTTCAGGTTAATTTAGGTAAGGATGCGGCTATACGTTATAACAGCAAATTACCTATCGTGGTATATACACCAAAATCGATGGCAGTCAAATATCGTATTTGGCAGGCATCGGATGAAGTCAAGACAGCAGTGCATAAATAATCTATTGACTTGGTAAATCAACAACCTGAGTTTTCGTTATATTAAACTCAGGTTGTTCGATTTATAACATTATTTTCTGTTTTTAAATGATTAATACTTTCAATAAACAAGATGTTTCTACAACATTATTTGTCACCAAGTTAACAGTAGAGCATCCTGTAATAAACTGAATCTTAAGATTACATTGATGATATTTTTTTCTCCTTTTTTCTGCCTGTGATTCCTTGCCCATATTTAAAAATACTAACTAAACTGTTTTTGGATTCTTTTGCATTCATGCAAATATCATTGAGGAATCGTAGAATGTTTAAAAAATTATCAGCAGAATTCTTTGGTACTTTTTGGTTGGTGTTTGGTGGATGTGGCAGTGCTGTTTTAGCGGCAGCATTTCCGCAGCTGGGGATTGGTTTTGTGGGGGTATCTCTGGCTTTTGGTTTAACTGTGGTGACAATGGCCTATGCCGTGGGGCATATTTCAGGAGGGCATTTTAATCCTGCGGTAACATTGGGATTATTTGCAGGGGGGCGTATTTCTGCAAAAGATGTCATTCCTTATATCATTGCCCAAGTGATTGGCGGGATTGCGGCGGCGGCAGTGCTTTATCTTATCGCCAGTGGTAAAAGTGGTTTTGATGCAACGGCAAGTGGTTTCGCCTCTAATGGTTACGGCGAACATTCTCCAGGTGGTTTTTCATTACAGGCTGCAATTATTATTGAATTAGTATTAACCGCATTTTTCTTAATGATCATTCTTGGGGCAACAGATAAAAATGCGCCGGCAGGCTTCGCACCATTAGCTATTGGTCTGTCTTTAACCCTTATTCATTTAATCAGTATTCCTGTGACCAATACGTCTGTTAACCCGGCAAGAAGTACAGCAGTTGCTCTTTTTCAAGGAACCTGGGCTTTGGAGCAACTTTGGGTATTTTGGTTGATTCCATTAATTGGTGGTGCTATTGGTGGATTGATATATCGGATACTATTACAGAAAGAAGCTTGATTTATTAATTAATATTCCTCTCATTTTGAAAAGCCATGCTATAGCGTGGCTTTTTTTCTCATTTTTATGATAAATTTTCTTCACCGTTCAATCTTTTCTTAAAAGGAAAAATGATGGAGCAAAATATAACATGGGAACGAGGTGAATATTGGATAACAACAGATAAGAGAAAAATTAATATTCATTTCGTACATAGTGAATTATCGCAATTATTTTGGGCGCGCGGCATTGAGTTTGAAAGAGTCAAAACTGCGATAGAGAATAGTTTATGCTTTGGACTGTTTCATCGCGATAAAGAAATTGGATTCGCCAGATTAATAACTGACTTTGCCATATTATCTTATATCTCAGATGTATTTATTATTGATGAATACCAGAAAAAAGGATTAGGACGTTGGCTGGTGGAATGTATTTTGCAACATCCGGTCATTCCTCAAGTACAAAATGTGGCATTGGTCACTTCTAATGCGGGAGGGCTTTATAGAAAATTTGGTTTTGAGCCTGTTACAGAGAAGGATTTTTTATGGATGCTGGATAAAACGAAAATGCCCAATAACTTAGGTAGATGATAAAGAAATCAGGCGGTTATTATTGATTTTGGATAATACCGCCTGTGTTGCCTGACAGAAAAACAGCTCTCATTGTAATTTCTCCAGAAATGATAACGGATCGAGATTTAATGAGTTGATTATGAACATATGGCATTGTGTTCATCCTTCACTCAAATTGACCGGTAAATTCACTAATTACGTTTTTTCGTACCTATAATAAATAATATTAGATGTTTAATTAATATAGCTTAAGGACATCATTTTTGCAGAAAACATCCTAATTATTTAGATTAAGTTCCAATGTCAAAAAAATTGAATTATTTTTTTAAAAAATTTAATTGTTTTGTGAAATTATAATGATATATATTTAGCTCCGTGATTTTTATGGGAATGCTATAAACACCATTAAATAAGATAAAAGCCCTAATGTTTTTTATTTGTGCTTTGGTTATATCTTATGAATTTTTATTCTATATGTTTTTATTTTTTTGTTTGTCTATATAAAGAAGCAAGTGAGTTGGTATTTTATAAATATAATTATTTACGTTCTGTCAACGTAACTTTCGTTGGCTATAGTGTAGATGTAATCAATTAGGAAAGAGTTATGGAACATTTTGACATAGAGAAAGTGTCGAATAAGATTCTGCATGAATTATTACAGTATAGGCGGCGTTTCCCGGAGTCTGAACATTCGCTTCAATATGAAGAAAAGAGAGTTTCAGAAGTTCAGCTACCACGTATTCGTGCATTTGTGGAGCAAGGTAAGCCCATTGAGTGCATTTTGCCAGCATTCCCGACAAAATCACCAAACCCCCGCAAAGTATTAGGTAAGCTGCCTGATATGGCGGAAAAATTATCATTGATTTTTTTAAATTCTCTTTGCCAGCGCATTCAGCTTTATTATCCGCCTGGAGCAAATATTGTTATTTGTTCTGATGGACATGTATTCAGTGATCTTATTCGGGTTGATGATAACACCATTACTCATTACCAATTGGAAATTGAAAAGCTACTGCAAGAATTAGGTGCAACTCATCTTTCAGTTTTCAATCTCGGCAATGTTGAATCACTCACGCAATATACCAATGATTATGATCAACTACGTGAATTATTGGTGAGTCGTTATGCGTCTTCAATAGAAGAAATTAAGGAAACTCTCAAAGAAAACGAAGAAGGTATTCAATTATATCGGGCTATTACGCGTTTTCTTTATGAGGATAGTTTATTGCCAGAATATACAGGATCGAAAAATGCGTTGCAGAAAGATGCACGTCAGCGATCTGTTGGGGTTATTCAGCGTAGTTGGGCTTGGGGTAACTTGCTTGCAGAACAATTCCCATTGGCAATTCGTCTCTCCATTCATCCACAGCCTGTAGACAGCATCAAAATTGGTATTCATATGATGCCGACCCGGGATGATTGGTTAACACCGTGGCACGGTGTGGCCGCCAACATCAATGGTCAGTTCGTTCTGATGAAAAGTGATGAAGTGAAACAGATGCAGGGACAACTGATCGAAATTCGTGGTGTGCCAAGCCATTACTTGATTGATAGGGTATCTGAAGAAAATCAACAAACAAAATCCCTAAAGGCAGCACAGGCAGAAGAATAACCCTGTGATATACCCAATTTTGAGAGAAAAAATCATGAATACATATGAACTTGATTGCAATATTGAAGTGGTAAAACCGTTTGGGCTGCTGATTACACCTAATTATCCTGATCAAGATATCACTACGTTGCCGGTTGATGCCTTGCGTGAATTGGCCCGCACTCATCTGTTGGTGGTATTGCGCGGATTCCAGTCTGGTTTTACGGATAAAGAGAAGTTGACAGAATATTCCAGCCGCTGGGGTGAAATCATGATGTGGTCATTTGGTGCGGTATTGGATGTGATGGAACATCCTGAACCTTCTGATCATGTTTTGGACAGCGGTAATTTACCGTTACATTGGGATGGAATGTACAGGGAGACAATCCCTGAATTTCAGATATTTCACTGCGTGGCTGCACCAGAGGCTGCTCAGGGAGGGCGAACCACGTTCGTCAATACTGAGAAATTAATTGCTGATGCCAGCGATGACGAGCGCAATAAATGGAAAGATATAACGATTACGTATCGCACAAGTAAGGTGACACATTATGGCGGAGAAGTGGTTTCACCGCTGATTTGTCCCCATCCTGACGGTAAGCGATGGGTACTTCGTTACAATGAGCCGATGAATAAAGAAGATGGGAAATATGCCGATCATCACTCTTTAGTTATGCACGGATTATCACAGGAAGAGCAGGAAACACTGGAGAAAGCGCTATACGAGCGGTTATATGATCCGCGTTATTTATATTCTCACCAATGGCAGTCCGGCGATATTGCCATCAGCGATAATTTTACTTTATTACATGGACGTGAAGCTTTTATTTCCCGCTCTCCTCGTCATATCCAGCGGGTACATATCCATGGCGAACCTGTTTGTGAAAATCACAGTTTTCGCACTATTTCAGTTTCAAATCCGGATTAAGCAACGACTGTTTTAAGGGAGTTTTGATTGATGTCTCGTATTGTTTTAGCTGCTGTTGCAACCCCGGGTCATGTTTTTCCTGTATTTACGATTTCGGCGCATTTAATAGCACAAGGACATGATGTAACGATATTCAGCGGTTCTCTTTTTCAAGAGCAGGCCGAAGCGTTGGGAGCCAGTTTTGTTTCTTTCGATAAACAAGTGGATGTTGACTATCGTTGCCTGGAAAAACACTTCCCTGAACGAGGTGAGCTGGCTCCCGGAAATGCTCAAATGGCGCTGGCAGTGAGGCAGTTTTTTGCAGCTCCTATCCCTGTGTTGTCCAGCCAATTAATGCAGGTACTTGAAGAAGAACAAGCTGACCTTTTGATTATCGACAATACATTTTATTCAGCACTGCCATTATTGCAGAAATCGGCTGGTGAACGTATTCCTGTGATTGCCATTGGTGTTACGCCACTGCCGTGGTCATCAAGAGATACGATATTCTGGGGGCCTCGTATCCCGCCTGAATTGTTACCCGCCGATTTAACTCGTGAACAATTGGTGGATGAGGAAACACAACAGTTGATCAAACAAGTCCGGGAAGCCTTTAATCAGACACTGGCTGCTGTAGATTGTCCGCCTCTGACCAGAGATCACAACGATGTTCTGATGAGCAGTGTGGATCGTTTCTTGCAACTGGCAACTGAGTCATTTGAATTTTCCCGTGATGATTTACCTGAAACGGTGGAGTTTATCGGATCATTGGGTGTGAAAGTGGAGGATGATAACACTCAGATAAATTGGCCGGATGAAAGCCTGCCGTTGATCCTGGTGACTCAGGGAACACTGGCAAATATTGATTTTAACCAATTATTGTTGCCCACATTGCGGGCACTGGCAAACCTGCCAGTTCGGGTCTTGGCGATTACAGGCGGTCGTTCTTTTGACAAACTGGGAGAAGACATTCCAGAAAATGCCAGGGTGGTGGAATATCTCAATTTTGAACACTGGCTTCCCCGTGCATCAGTTTTCATTACTAATGGGGGTTATGGTTCACTGAATTCTGCTATTCGTCATGGTGTTCCGCTGGTGGTTGCAGGAACAGGAGATGGTAAATTGGAAGCGGTTGCTCGCGTAATCTGGTCACGTTGTGGCATCAGCCTGCATACTGACACACCAAGTGAGCAACAGCTATATCAGGCAGTGACAAGGATATTATCCTCTCCTATATGGCATCAGCAGGCACAGATTATTAAGGCAGATTATGCAGCTCATAATGCTTTGGAATCGATCACACGCCATGTTGATGAATTGATTGCTCAATCAGCATGGCGTGCCACTAAAGTATGACGTAGATAATCGATCTCCATCGGTTATGAAGCCATAAAACATAAAAAAGAACGCGGTAACCTAAACATACCGCGTTCTTTCACGATTAAGCTTTTTCTCTCACACCTTCAACAGAAATGACTAACTCGACTTCCTGACTTTTTGGCCCCAAATCGCCTTTAATATTAAAATCTTTCAATTTGATTTTTCCATTAGCTTCAAAGCCTGCACGGTATCCGCCCCAAGGGTCATTGCCTTCCCCGGTTAATTTGGCGTTCAGTGTCACTGGCTTGGTGATGCCATTTAATGTCAGATCACCGATGATGGTGTAGTTTTCCCCTGTTTTTTTCACTTCGGTTGACGTGAACTTAGCCTCTGGATATTTTGCCGTGTTCAGGAAATCAGGGCTGCGTAAGTGCTTATCACGCTCAGCATGATTCGTATCAACGCTGTTTGTTTTAATAGTGACATTAACTTTATCTGCGGCAGGATTTTGGGCATCAAAGGTAAATTTGCCGTCAAATTTCCTGAAGCCACCGTGAAGCCAGCTTATACCCAAATGTTGAATGCGAAATTCAATAAAGGCATGTTGACCGGCAATATCGATTTTATAGTTAGCAGCCATTGCTGAGCTGGTGCCCATCAATAAAACGCCTGCTGTCAGGCCGATTAGCGATTTTTTCAGTACAGTCTTATTCACCATATAATCATTCTCCAAAAATTATTTCTTATCGGGATTGCAACCAAACATTCTTTTTAAGGTGATATCGCGGTCAATAAAGTGATGTTTTAATGCCGCCAGCCCATGCAGTAGCGAAATTACTACAACAATCCAGGCAAAGTAGAGATGGATAACACCGGCAGTATCAGCTTGTATTCCTTGCTCTGTAAGAGTGGCGGGGACTTCAAACCACCCAAAAACATTAATAGCTTCACCATCTGCGGTAGAAATCAGGTAACCGCTGATTAAAATGCCAAACAGAACAATATAGAGCGTTAAATGAACAAGTATTGAGCTGATGCGTGTAAAGAGGCTATAACTTGCCAGTGGTTTTGGTGGGGGAGAGATAAATCGCCATATGACCCGGATGACCATGACAATGAAAAGAAATATACCGATACTCTTATGAAGTTCCGGTGCGCGATGATACCAAGTGTCGTAATAACTTAATGTCACCATCCATAATCCAAGGCCAAACATCCCGTAAACAGCAAGGGCGGCTAGCCAATGGATTAAAACAGAAATATGACCAAAGCGTGTGAAAGTATTTTTTAATAGCATAATAAATGCCTACTGGAGCAGGTTTTTAGTTAAAAAGTTTTTATATTATAGTAGATAAAAATGAAACTTTATTTTAGTGAATTTTAAGCAAATAATTTGTTTAAGAATGTCAAAATTTATCAATGATAAAATGAAGTTATACTATTTTAGATGAGATTAGAATGAGTTCTTTGTTTTGTCTATTTGTTTTGGTTATTTCTTATATCTGATTGTTTTTGCTTTTGGTGAGTTTAATCTAATTTAAGAATTAATTATTGTTAATTATGTTTTTTTGAGGTTTTTATATTTGTAACTATTTAATAATCATTGAAAATAGAAAGGTGGCTTATTATTTTATTGGGGAAATATAATTTTTATTGTTTGTCTGTTTTCTATTATTAGATTAGCCGGCATAGGATTTTATCCAGCTTAGTCTTTTATCCGGTATAGCCCTTTATTTGGTATAGTCTTTTATTTGGTATAGTCTTTTATTCAGCATAGGGTCATGTATTCAATGCGTTGATGACCTATCAATATAGATAATATTCACGTTCAATAAACGTACCGATGATCTTGTCAGGCATACATGGACGCCCTTTGCAACCGTTTTTAAGCACAGTTTTACCCTGTGCATCGATGCCGTGAACCTGAAAAACATTTTTTGCCAGGTCGATGCCAATCGTTGTAATCTCCATGATGGACGTTCCCGTAAAATGAGTATGCTATTTCATTTTGGTACAATTGACGCTATGTGGGACGTCCATCTCATCAGATTAGGTTTCGCTCAGATCATCAATAGTGTCAGATCGAGTCTTAGTTGGTAATCACATTGGTACACATGATTTCTATGGGACCGGATGCGGCCCAACCCACAGAGATGTAATATATTGATTACTATCGCATTCGGCATAAATTTTTTGGCCACTAGAAGCAGCAAAAATTGCCGTTGAAAGCAGGGATTTTCCTGCATCAGTATTGTTTAGATGAGCTGCCCAGAACCAGTTATGACCACTTTCATTTTTAATTGTAAAGGCCAACCAATTTTTATATCCCTTATATCCTGTGGAAACGGAAATAATATAGCCTGTAATGGATCCCTTGCAGTTTATTGCATCATTCTTACCTGTAGAAACGGAGATATTTGGCTTTAATTGGCTGCCAGTTATCTTGTCTCCATTCCCCTCCGCTGACACACTGCAAGCAAGAAAACAAAATAATATGAACAAATAAATTGATTTCATAGCAATTCATTCCTTTTTAATTAATGTGTATTAACATACAGAGAAAGAAGTATAAGAGTCTCACTATTATGACAAGCTGTTTAGAACAGTCGCTTCGTCTAACCAACTCTTAATACAACGTATTCTCGGAACCTGAAAACTTTATTCATAAATTTTTTACTTCGATAAAAATTTCTAGCTATAATTATTATGTTCTTGCCAGTTTTAGTTAAAGCACTTATGGTGAGCTTCTCGTCATTGATTGGTCATCATGTATGATTAATTGGAATTTATTATGTGATGAATAGTCTCCGCTGGAACAGGCGCTTTCACTTCCATTGCATTTTAAACTCAGATTAACCTGACATCCACCCTTTCGGGTAAAGGTGGTATGCCACTGACTATAAAAGATAAGCTCTATCTCATCTGTGGTTTAAGTTCAACTGTACAAATCTTAACTTTTGGTTTTGGCTTAGGCGTGGAATTATTCAGCAATATACTGATAATAGGCACCATTGTTTTTGCTAATGGGTGAACAATATTATAATCACAGTCTGCATTATTATTATAATCATAGTCTGCATTATATGAACGCTCACAAAATCCAGAAACCTGATTGAATAACAACCTTCTTTCATGCTCTGATATATTAATATTATTAATATTTAATGGCCTATTAAGCTGTTGATGCAAAGTTAGTAAAAAATGAATTTGATATCTTAGCATTACTGGTGCTTGTGGAACGCTACTCTCTAAACCGCTGTATACAGCAAAATCATTTAACCTACTAATAAACATCGGGTGAACATCTGTACTCTCAAGGTTTACCCCCTGGAGTACATCATCAGGATGACCCAACCCTAAAGCATGACCCATCTCATGAAGTACAAGCGCATATGTATAAATTTCTGCATACCCACTTAAATCAAGATAATTCCCCATTATGGTTTCCCAAGCTTCGTAAAGCCTGTCAGATACAGCAATGGTAGGCACAAAATATATTCCTGGTGACGTAATGCCATAATTAAATTCCATTTCTTTATATTCATAGTACATAAGCATAGCAGTTATTGCGTCTATATGTCCAAGATAGTAATCAGAACTGGTTCTATCTAGCATAGTAGGCAACATAGTTTGTAGAATAAAATTAGGTTGTTCCCCCGCTTGAAATTCCCTGATAGTAAAATAAGGATTCAGCACATGATTCCAATATGCTGCAGCACGGCGCATAAGTGGTGCGATCCGAATATCAGCTTGGAAATCTTCATATGTATATTGTATCGATAAATTTGGGTCGGGCAGTCTATATCTTATTGTATCTCCGTAAGCCCTTATGGGATTATAAACATTACCTTCTGTATCAAAAAAGAAACCGATAACCGAACGTCTTGGATCATCTTCGGGTAATGGCTGGCCAAATGCCATGAAAATAGATGGTAAAAATGATAACATTGCAATTATGGCAATAAATATTTTCTTTATTAAATTCATAATATGCTCCCATTATCCTTTTACCAAGCATCTGGCCCAACCCATAAAGAGTTAATATTTCGGTGATCTCCGACCGTCTCGCACTCAGCAAGAGTTTTTTGCCCACTAGCGGCAGCATATAACGCCAATGCTTGTATGGATTTACCTTCATCTGTATTAGCATCATACTGTGACCAGTACCATTCGGGGTTTTCTCTATTTTTATCAACCACGGTAATAGCGATATAATTTTTTATCTTCGGGCCTTTGTTATAACCTCCATACCCAATAGCAACAGAGACAACATAACCGCGGTAGGAAGACTTAGCGGTACATTTTTTTCCTTGTTCAACAAGTTGAGGCGATTTTTCGTTGGCGTTAGGTTTTATTTTATAAACTTGGGTATATGCTGCTGAAAAAAAACTTAGGGTGAATAAAATAAAAACTCCTGACAGTATTTTTTTCATGATATTCATAAACATGATATTCATAAATAAGTCTCCGTTTTAATTTTATTAAAAATTTGTGTTGTTGGCTTCACCTCATGGTCTTTGTAAAAACTGGAACGGAGCAAGTAACAAGTGGCAAGTGAAATACGGGCGTTATCGTCTTTTGTACGTTCAATATAATTGAGTAAGTAAGCACCGAAGATAATTCGGGCTATGTTAGTGTGAACTGCCAAGGTGAGACAAAGGTGTCGAACAAACCTGTAATTCCTGCATCCAGGTGTGAACCGATAGTTGCATTTGACACCTCTTCTTATGTTGAGGAAGAGAAGGGGTCTATCATAACACATAATCGGAGCCAGGGCAACCGCATGAATGTTTAAATTTCATCCAAGCACGTTGACGTTTTTTTCTGAGATTTAGCTTCTTACACCTTTCTTAGTTTCTTCTTTTTTTAGCATATTTAAAGCTATTCGCCATAGTATTGCATAGTATTGCGATATTTTCTGCCGCATTTTCACGATAGATTTGGCAATTATCTTCCCGAAAGGAGACATCAAGTACCCCGTGTAGATTGTTTTCAATCTGCCAGTGACCGCGTACCGCTTGAGCAAAGGTGCCTTCTGTTAATTCCGCTGAACTGATGTAATAGCAATACTCCAAACGGGCGGATTTTCCTTTTTCTTGTCGATAACCCACTACAACACCAAGCGTTTTTAACTCCGGCCATTCGGGAAAATGGGCCGCCAATAATCGGGCACTCAAGAGATGACTTTCTTTGATTTCTATACATCCATGCCCTTGCTTTATATGAATTTTTTCTCTTGTGGAGGGCGCTGGAAGTTGTTTTGCCAAGGCGTCCTTGACGGCACGATGGAGTGTCGGTTGATTGTCTTTCACACTGAGCAAATAATCAGCGCCGGCTTCAACAATGTCTCGGGCTATCTGGGTCTGGCATCCCATTGCATCAAATGCAGAGGCGATTACCGTCGAGCAAACAGAGCTGAAAGACCGGTTTTGCTAAATCAATACCAAGAATTTTATTACGCATGATGGACGTTCCCGTAAAATGAGTATGCTATTTCATTTTGGTACAATTGACGCCATGTGGGACGTCCATCTCATCAGGTTAGGTCTGAGTCAGTACAAATTAGGTGAAATCGGCATGTCTTAAAAGTGATTGCGTAACTTCGTTCAAGTCATAGAGCTGATGGTTGGTGAGCCCATGCCCGAAGGTGGGGTCAATCGGAATAATGAAATCCTGACTTTGATTGTGCAACCACAAAGCCTTAAAATCGCACCACGCCAAATTCAATTCTCGTAGTTGAAATTCCTGTTGCTGCACCCGGGCATCCGATTCTGCGGCATGGAGTGCCTGTATTGTAGATGCCAGCGTCGGGCCATCAAGGGTCATCGACACGAAATTGAGCTTGTCATCTTTTAGGTTCAGATGAATGTCGGCAACAACTGCACCACCGGACAGAAGAAGGTATCGCCATCCCACCTTTTGCGCAGCTTCGGTCAACGACTTCGTTTTCGCAAAAACATCACCGTCAACGTGGAATGCGTCGATGGGCATAGATGTTGAAACATCGCTTAAATCCAGGCCAGGGCTTGTATCCGTCCACCCTGCCGCTGAAATATTTTTCAGGGTGGATGCGATTATTTCGGTCACGCCATCTGGATGGTTTGAGAATAAAATAGACATATTACTCCTCGATTATTTTGGAATAGTTCACGTATTAGAGACTACAGCCACATTCATCGCTGACGACAAGTCCATCCTTGTCAAGGTCAGACCCTGATTGCTGCTAGAATATGTAGTTGAAGTCCGCTTTGTACTCCAAATCAGAATGTATACGCCCTTTTTAGAGTGGTTTCTTGGTGTAGTCAGTGAACCACCAGTATGCCAAGGGATCTCCTCGGTAACCTGCTGGAAAATCACTGAGGTTCACAACCTGGACGCCATACATAGGGTCGAAAAGCTGCCAATAATGTTTTTCTCCAGTGTTGAATCCATCAGAGAGCACGATAGCATGACCATACGCTCCGTCTACCTGGTGACCATATGAGAATCTAACGCCAAACACTATTGGTCTACCGTCAATCAACTCTACTGACATATCGATGTTAGACGCTTGTCCTGAAATTTCTTTGGAAAAAATATTGATAACACTCAGTGCCTTGGAGGGCCACCCGGTACCGTTGCAACGCTCGTCTGATTCTGGATAAGAACGAGGGGGATCATTGCAAGTGTTCAAGGGAAGATCCTTTGCCATTTCGTAAATCGCTTCTTGGCGAAGTGCAAATGCTTCTCCCATATAATAGCTTCCAACACTTGCCGCGCAGGCAACCCAACACCAATGGGTTTGCTCCTGAAGTTGCCCGTAACCATTTTTGACTAAACCGGTACCGTAGTTAACGTCGCCGCTGTCAAGTTGGCTCGAATGAATGTTGGCAGGAGCAGTCTTGACATCGACTTTCGTAAACGAAAGACACTGTGGAAGACTCTTAACAGACATAGTATTAACAGACATGGTATTAACAGACATGGTATTAACAGACATGGTATTCATTGGTCCCTTCCATAAATAGTGGTTGAGAAATAAATCGCCCGTTTTTTTGGAGTGAAATTTATCTGTATACTATAAAGTGAAGTGTAGTCACTTCAAGACCATTAAATGATTAGGTTATGACTCCAAAGCGTTAACATGGTGTTCTTATGATTTTTTAAAGGGATCTCAAAATGACGGTGATGATAGAAGTGGTTTGCCGGTATTGTAACCAAACCGAACCGGTACGCAAACACGGAGCAGGTAAAGCCGGATTTCCTCGTTATTATTGCAAGGATTGCCAAAAAACCTTCCAACTCAACTATCGTTACAATGGTCATAAGCCGGGTATGAAAGAAAAAATTGTCGATATGGCGATGAATGGCTCCGGTGTGAGAGACACGGGACGTGTTTTAAGTATCGGTATCAATACGGTCATGCGTACTTTAAAAAACTGTCGCCAAAACAGGTAACATCAAGGCAGGCTGTTTATGATGATGTCACCCTCATTTGTGAGCTGGATGAACAATGGTTTCACGAAAAACTCATTGGAACATATATTGAAAAACATCACTATAACGCTTTGGAGTCACGACCCAGCATGGTGATGTTTTTTGTACAGTCACATCATTTTACTACCAAAGCGAGAGAGACGATGTATACATTGTGGATAGCCAATAAAAATTATTCTTCTTGGTCACTGCGTCCGTGGATTTTGCTCAAAGCGTTGGATATTCCTTTTAATGAGCGGATTAGTTATTTTGAAGATGGTAAAAGCAGCCATGAAAAATTCAAGGCATTCTCACCAACAGGGTTGGTTCCTTGCCTGATTGATGAAAATATTACGGTTTGGGATTCGTTAGCAATTGCGGAATATATTGCAGAGGAGCACGTTCGGGTCTGGCCATCAGATAAAATAGCCAGGGCATGGGCGAGAAGTGCTGCGGCAGAAATGCACTCTGGATTTGCTACATTACGCCAAATTTGCTCAATGAATTGTTCCGTTCGAACTGAGTTGCCTGAAATCACGCCTGAATTGCAATGTGATATTGATCGAATTGATGCTCTCTGGTCAGAAGGGGTGGCTAAATTTGGCGGTGAATGGCTGGCGGGGGATAAATTTACTGCTGTTGATGCGTTTTATGCGCCAGTGGCTTTACGCGCCCGAACTTATGGGTTGAAATTTTCCGTTATTAGTCAGCAGTGGATTGATCGCATACTGAAACATCCTGTGATGGTAGAGTGGGTAGAGGCTGCTATAAAAGAACCTGAAATAACGCATTAACTCACATTGTCTTATAAATCCGAAAATAATCCCATAGGGTATTTTTCGGGCCTGTACCCAATGAATGAATAAAAAAAAGCTCCGTATAGGGACGGAGCGGGAATGGGTAAAAGTAGCTGGGAAATAATGTAGTACAGATGTATCTTAACCCTGCATCATTAAATATGAGCTAAACAAAAGGGACATTTTGCCATCGCGCGACATCTTGAAATCCACTGGGTATAGCGCTGCATCATATTTACAAATATGAGGGGAATGGTTTTATCGGGTAAGGAAATTATTAGCGGTCAGAATACTTGGTATGGCCGATGTCGCATGGATGATCTGTCCATCAGCCCAGGCCATACCAAATATTAGTCGTTGTCATTGAGCATATCCTCCATCTGGTTTTTTAATGGAAAACCGCGTCTCGAATGACATCCAGCGAAGCAGGGTTCTCAACCAAGGCAATATCACTTGGTTCACGTCCTTCACAAATAGCCTGCATCGTTCGGCGAAGCATTTTCCCTGAACGAGTTTTTGGTAATTGAGTCACAAAATAGACACGTGCCGGGCGGCCGACACTGCCGATTTTTTTATCCACCAATGCCATAAGTGCTTTTTCCAACACAGCAAAATGGTCTGCATTCTGAATTTCCCGTCCTTCCTTGAGAACAGCAAAAGCAACCGCTGTTTGTCCTTTTACTTCATCTTTGATGCCAATCACCGCAACTTCTGCCACGTCTTCATGGCTGGCGACGCACTCTTCAATTTCTCGTGTTCCCAGACGATGACCTGAAACATTAATGACATCATCAGAACGCCCCAGAATAAAATAGTAACCGTCGCTGTCACGAATCCCCCAGTCAAATGTTGAGTAGACTTGTTGGTCAAAATGTTTCCAGTAGGTATTGATAAAACGGGCATCATCTCTATAGATGGTCTGGATACAACCGGGGGGAAGAGGGCCTTTGATAACCAGCATTCCCTTTTCGTTAGCGCCACACTCCTGACCGGTCAGTTCGTTGATCAGCTTGACGTTGAAACCATACATAGGGAACCCTGTACTGCCAAAACGGCTTGGTCGGTCGTCCAAACTTCGTGCGATTGCCATAATCGGCCAGCCAGTTTCGGTTTGCCAGTAATTATCGATCACAGGTACATTAATGGTTTCGGTAATCCAGCGGGCAGTATGTTCATCCAGAGGTTCCCCTGCCAAATAGAGTGTTTTCAGTGATGAAATATCATATTTAGCAATGTAATCCGTAGGATATTTTTTAAGGACGCGAATTGCAGTTGGGGCAGAAAACATTCTGGTAACTTGGTATTTTTCGACAATTTGCCACCAAATACTGGCATCCGGGCGTATTGGTAGCCCTTCATACATGATAGTTGCCATGCCCGCGATCAGAGGCGCGTAGATAATATAGGAATGCCCGACAACCCAGCCGATATCAGATGTACAAAAGAAAACGCCCCCGGCCTTACCGCCAAAAATAACATCCATTGATGTCGCCAGTGCCACGGCATAACCGCCAACATCTCTCTGTACACCTTTGGGAGTACCGGTTGTGCCTGAGGTATAGAGCACACAAGATGTTTCATTGGATTCAAGCCATGTAACGGGAATGTTTGCCGTCAGATGTTCTTGCCGCAATGTGGCGAAATCGACATCTCTATCTTCCACCCAATTTATATCAGCCAGACCACGATTTATCATCAGAACGTGACGTGGTGTGTGATTAGCCAGTTCAATCGCTTCGTCCAGTAACGGTTTGTAAGGGATAATTTTACCTCCGCGTGAACCGGCATCCGCAGAGACAACCAGAATGGGCTCAGCGTTATCCAACCGGGTGGCGAGACTATGGGAAGCAAAGCCGCCAAATACCACTGAATGAATCGCCCCAATGCGCGCGCAGGCCAGCAAAATAAATAGGGCTTCGGCCACCATTGGCATATAAACAACGACGCGATCGCCTTTTTTTACACCGAGTGACAGCATGATGGCGGCAGCTCGGTTCACTTCCTGATGTAACTCTTGATAGGTGAAAACGCGCTCACTGCCAGTCTCGGTTGAAATGGCAATCAGCGCCTTAGCATCGGGTTGGCTTTCCAGCCAGCGATCCAATGCGTTATAGCAAAGATTAGTTTTACCCCCGCAGAACCAACGGGCAAAGGGAGGATGACTGTGATCGAGGGCTTGCTCAAAAGGCTGTTGCCAATGTATTCGTTTGGCTTGTTCAGCCCAAAAGGCATTGGGATCATCAATCGAATGTTGATAGAAGTCTTGGAATGACATAATCTCTCCTCGCGTTATGCAGATGAGAGGCGGTTCCTGGAGCCAGAACCGCCAATGACCATATCCTTCATCTTTCAAGCTGCTGTTTTTAGTTGTTACGCATCTTGAAATCTATTGGGTAATATATAGATTATATAACGTACAAATCGAGGTATTCGTTCACAGGGATATCTTTTAATGACATGACATCAAGAGATACCGCCAGAATTTTTTGTTGTTGCTCTTTCGGGAATTGACGCGCCAGATTGGTTTTAAATTTTTCTTCTAACAGCGGGATGCCATCTTTTCGCCGGCGAGCATGCCCAATCGGGAATTCGACCTTCACTTCCTCAAGCTGAATACCATCGTTAAATACCAGAGTCAACGCATTGGCAATAGAGCGTTTTTCTGGATCATGATAATCACGGGTAAAATCAGGATCTTCGACGCAGACTATTTTATCCCGTAAGGCATCAATGCGAGGATCAACGGCGACATCATCCTCATAATCCGCTGCTGTCAGGCGGCCAAAAATCAGTGGGATGGCAACCATATATTGAATGCAGTGGTCTCTGTCTGCCGGATTGTTCAATGGGCCTTGTTTATCGATGATTCTAATACAGGCTTCATGAGTGCGGATAGTGATTTTGGCGATGTCTTCGACACATTTACCCTGTTCTTTCAGTTGTTGATGCAGACTCATTGCTGCTTCTACGGCGGTTTGTGAATGGAATTCTGCGGGGAAAGAGATTTTAAACAGCACATTTTCCATCACATAAGAGCCATAGGGGCGCTGGAATTTGAATGGCTGACCATTAAACAACACATCATAAAATCCCCATGTTTTTGCCGTTAATACAGAGGGGTATCCCATTTCGCCCTTTTGCGCCATCAGCGCCAGACGCACCGCGCGGGAAGTGGCATCTCCCGCCGCCCAGGATTTACGGGAGCCGGTATTGGGGGCATGGCGGTAGGTTCTCAGGGATTGTCCGTCAACCCAAGCCAATGAAACTGCATTTAAGATTTCCTCACGTGTCAAACCCAGCATTTGGGCGACTACTGCCGTGGAGGCGATTTTTACCAGAACCACGTGATCCAGCCCGACTTTATTGAAAGCATTTTCCAATGCCAGACAGCCTTGAATTTCATGTGCCTTAATCATGGCTGTCAGCACATCCCACATAGTGAGTGGCTTTTCCCCTCGGGCAACCGCATTTCTGGATAACCAGTCGGCAGTGGCAAGGATGCCGCCAAGATTATCAGAAGGATGTCCCCACTCAGCCGCCAGCCAGGTGTCATTAAAATCCAGCCAGCGAATCATTGCACCAATGTTGAATGCAGCCTGAACAGGATCGAGCTGAAATTGAGTTCCCGGTACGCGGGCACCATCCGGCACAATCGTTCCCGGCACAATAGGCCCCAATAGTTTTGTACAGGCGGGATATTCCAGCGCTTCCAATCCGCAGCCCAAGGTATCTATAAGGCAATGATGGGCTGTGGCGTAAGCCATCTGGGATGTGATGACGTAATCCATGACATAATCCACAATATCCACAATCACCTGATCGTAATCAGGGCGGTTGTTAACAACAGAGGTAGACATAATTAATCCTTAAGTCATTATTTGTAAATTAAGCTATTTACGTTGATCAATCGGTATAAATGTCAAATTTTCAGGGCCGGTATAGTTAGCCGAAGGACGAATAATTTTGTTATCAATGCGTTGTTCAATAATGTGTGCGGCCCAACCGGAAGTACGGGCAATGACAAACAGTGGGGTAAACATGGCTGTAGGAACCCCCATCATGTGATAGGACACCGCAGAAAACCAATCGAGATTCGGGAACATTTTTTTGTTATCCCACATGACAGACTCGATTCGGTCTGCAATGTCATACATCTGAGTTGTACCTGCTTCTTGAGAAAGCTTCAGGGAAATCTCTTTAATCACCTTATGGCGAGGATCGGAAACGGTGTAAACCGGATGACCAAAACCGATGATGACCTCTTTTCTCTCCAGACGGGTAAGAATATCGGCCTCAGCCTGATCTGGCGTGTCATAACGTTGCTGGATATCAAATGAAACCTCATTGGCTCCACCATGCTTTGGCCCGCGCAGGGCACCAATGCCCCCGATAATGGCAGAGTAAGTATCTGATCCTGTCCCGGCAATCACACGGCTGGTAAAGGTGGAAGCATTAAATTCATGCTCGGCATACAAGATTAAAGAGGTGTGCATTGCCTTTTCCCATGACGCACGCGGTTTTTGACCATGCAGGAGATGGAGAAAATGCCCGCCAATCGAATCATCATTGGTTTCAACTTCAATGCGGCGTCCATTGTGGCTGTAGTGATACCAATAAAGTAGTATCGAACTGAGCGATGCCAGCAAGCGATCCGCGATATCACGGGCGCCTGTAACGTTATGATCTTCTTTTTCCGGCAGGGTACAACCCAGAACAGAGACCCCCGTACGCATCACATCCATCGGGTGCGCTACCGCCGGCAAGGCTTCCAATGCAGCTTTAACGCTACTGGGCAGGCCACGCAGTGCTTTTAATTTGGCTTTATAGGAGGCTAATTCTGCGCGGGAAGGGAGTTTATCGTGGATGAGCAGATAGGCTATTTCTTCAAACTCACAATGGGCAGCCAAATCGAGAATATCATAACCACGGTAATGTAAATCGCTACCGTTTTTCCCTACTGTGCAAAGCGCTGTATTGCCTGCTGTAATGCCGGAGAGGGCAACGGATTTTTTCGGTTTTAATGGCGTTGTTTCAGGAGATCCCGCTGTTGTATTCTGTTGATTCATGAGTATCACCTTTGCTATTTTTTCTGAGAAAACAGGGCGTCCAGTTTTCGTTCAAAAGCGTAGTAGTTGATGCTTTCATAAAGTTCATTACGGGTTTGCATCATATCGATGACGTTCTTTTGTGTGCCATCGCGACGCAAAGAGGTATAGACCTGCTCAGCCGCCTTATTCATCGCCCGGAATGCAGAGAGTGGGTAGAGGGCAATGGCGACACCGACACTTCTCAATTCTTCGACGGTAAAGAGTGGCGTTGCACCGAACTCGGTAATATTCGCCAAAATGGGAACCTGAGTTCTGGATGAAAATTCCTTATACATAGGCAGTTCTGTGATAGCTTCAGGGAACAGCATATCCGCGCCTGCTTCAATATAAGCCGCCGCTCTTTCGAGGGCGGCATCCAGCCCTTCCACTGCGAGTGCATCGGTGCGGGCCATAATGACGAAATCCGCATCGGTACGGGCATCAACGGCAGCCTTGATGCGGTCTACCATCTCCTCTTTAGAAACAATTTCCTTATTTGGGCGATGACCACAACGTTTAGCACCAACCTGATCTTCAATATGAATTCCCGCAGCACCTGCTTTAATAATAGAACGAACAGAGCGGGCGACATTAAATGCAGAAGAACCGAATCCGATATCTGCATCCACGAGCAGCGGTAAATCACAGACATCGGTAATGCGGCGGATATCAGTTAATACATCATCCAGCGTGGAAATGCCCAAATCCGGCAGCCCCAATGAGCCTGCTGAAACACCACCACCTGAAAGATAAATGGCCTTGTAACCTGCTCTTTTCGCAAGTAATGCGTGGTTTGCATTGATGGTTCCGACCACTTGTAACGGAGATTCGGCTTCTATTGCTTGACGAAAAGCCAAACCGGCAGAGGAAAATGCCATACATAACTCCACTGTTACTAAAATGAAACCAATTTGTGTTGTTTTGTTATTAAAGCAAGGTTGATGCCAACAATTAGAAATTAAGAGAAAAAATCAGTAGGCAATATGATTGATGTATTATTTCTTGTTCTTAATCAAATGAGTATATGGTTCCTGTTTAATGGTATGGTGACTGGTTTTCCATTGGTTATAATATATACTTGTTTCATTTTGAATCTCTTATGTTTCATATATGTTTCATTCTTGATAGATGAAACATTTGGTGAAATTAATGATTGGATTGCACTCATTGAAAGAGAAATGGGGGGAATATGGCGTCAGTGCATGCAGGTGAACGTGATAACAGTAAACCCGTGATCTGGACCGTCTCCGTTTCCAGACTTTTTGATCTTTTTCGCGATATTACGCCGGAATTTGATCATCAGGCTGATATCACCCCGATTCAATTGGGTTTTGAACGAGCAGTGCAACATATTCGCAAGCGCTTGGAAACAGAACATTGTGATGCTGTTATTTGTGCGGGTTCTAATGGCGCATATTTGAAAAGCCGTTTATCTGTGCCTGTGATTATCGCGAAAGCCAGTGGGTTTGATTTTATGCAGGCATTGGCTCGCGCCCGGCAAATTAGCTCCCGGATTGGCGTCATTACTTACCAAAATCCCCAGCCTGTGTTGGAAGAATTTCAGCAGAGTTTCAACCTGAATATCGAACAACGCAGTTATGTGACGGAAGAAGACGCCAGAGCACAGGTAAATGCTTTGAAAGCGATGGGTATCAAAGTCATCGTTGGTGCAGGATTAATTACTGATCTTGCTTATGAAGCGGAGCTGGTGGGGATTTTTGTCTATTCTGCCGATTCTATCCGGCTGGCATTTCAAGACGCGTTGGAAATGGCCAAAATGGCCAAGCTGAATCAGGCTGTGATTTCACCTTATCCTACGGAGGATAAACTACGTACTCGTCATACAATCAGTGATATCAGGGGAAATTCTGCTGCGGTAGAACATGTGCGCAATACCATCATGCTGTATTCCCGTTCGGCGGCTACGGTTTTGATTCAGGGAGAAAGCGGGACAGGAAAAGAGCTGGTGGCACAGGCTATTCACCATGAATATACCTTGCGTTATGGTCAGTTGGCTGGCAAACATCCCCGGCCATTTGTGGCTGTTAACTGTGGGGCGATTACAGAATCTTTGTTGGAAGCTGAATTGTTTGGCTATGAAGAAGGTGCTTTTACGGGTTCCCGACGTGGCGGACGGGCCGGATTGTTTGAAGTTGCGCACAGGGGGACGTTATTTCTGGATGAAATTGGCGAAATGCCGTTACCGTTGCAAACCCGGCTATTGCGGGTATTAGAAGAAAAATCTGTTGTCAGGGTAGGGGGATATCGCCCAATTGCTGTTGATGTTCGCATCATTTGTGCTACGCATTGCGATTTGGATACATGGGTAAAAGAAGAGCGTTTTCGGGCAGATTTGTTCTACCGTTTGAGTGTATTGCGGATTAACGTACCGGCTCTACGGGAAAGGGGAAGAGACATTAGTTTGTTGGCGCTGGAATACTTACAACGGGCATTTGCTGCACTTAACTTACCTGTTTCATCTTCGAGAGTCCGGGAACTTGCTGCGTGTGACGAAGTATTGCAGTCTTATGACTGGCCGGGAAATGTGCGCGAACTGCGTAATTTGATGGAACGGATAGCACTGTATTTGAGCGCTCATCCTGAACAAGCTTTGACACCAACATTGATATTATCACTTTCACCAGAGCGCCAGATTGATATGCGTTCTGCCAACAGCAATCTGAAATTTGTTCAGACAGAGCCATTTCCTCTGATTGAAAGCGTTTCTTCAGTGCATGATATTATCGCAAGATTTTCAGGTAATCGACGGGCGGCTGCGGAATATTTGGGAATTAGCCGCACGACGTTATGGCGGAGATTGAAGCAGGAGAGAGAAAATAATTAAAAAGATGCGATAAACTTTATGAATTATAAATTTTCGAGCGGTAGTTTTGTTAGCTGAATATATGCCTTAGAGTCATGTAGATAACAACGTATTTTAAGATCCTTTCTTTCCATTACCGTTATTAATAATTCAATGAGGAGCTATCATTAAGTTTGTTAACTCAATTATCATAATGACAAACTCCCTGTTTTATTAATGCTAATTAGGTATGCTAATAGATGAATAATCGCCGTTAATTAGTTCTTATTCGCCAGTAAACTTGCATATCGTTTCATATCAATATTTCCGCCACTCAAAATAATCCCAATCCGCTGCCCTTTTAACTGTTCACGCATCGATTTTGCAGCAGCAAAACCTAAACAGCCGGTAGGTTCGACAACAATTTTCATTCGCTCTGCTAAAAAATACATGGTGTCGATCAGTTCTTCATCTGATGCTGTCAGAATGTCTTCAACCAAATGTCGGATGATATTAAAAGTATGTTGCCCTAAATGTTGGGTTTGTGCGCCATCTGCAATCGTCTTTGGGGTTTCAATATGAACAATTTCCCCTTTTTTAAAGGATTGCTGCCCATCATTGCCGGCTGCTGGTTCGACACCGAAAATTCGACATGTTGGCGATAAATGAGCAGCAGAAAGTGCCGAACCAGACAATAAACCACCGCCGCCGAGGGGAATAAACAGGGCATCTAACTCGCCGACTTCTTCAAACAATTCCTTAGCGACAGTCCCTTGACCAGCAATGATATGTGGGTGATCGAAAGGGGGAATAAGAGTCATGCCATGCTTTTCTGCCAAATGACGGCCTATTTCTTCGCAATTTTCTGTATATCTGTCGTAGAAAATAACCTTACCACCATAACCTCTGGTCGCTGTCACTTTGGCTTGTGGTGCATCCTGAGGCATGACAATAGTAGCGGAAATATTCAGTAACTTGGCCGCTAACGCGATTGCTTGTGCATGATTGCCGGATGAAAAAGCAATCACTCCCGCTTTTTTCTGCTCACCACTGAATTGGCATAGAGCATTCATGGCCCCACGAAATTTGAATGCGCCCATTTTTTGGTAATTTTCACATTTGAAATAGACCTGGGCGTTAAAAATTTCGTTGACTGTCGTTGAAGTGAAAACGGGAGTCTTGTTGATATATTGCTTAACCCTGGAATGGGCTTCAGAAATAGCATTGTAATCAGGAATGAACTTCATTATGTGAGCCTCCTGCGCTCAGTGATACATTTTTATTTGTACTCGTCATGTTTCCTAATAATTAATATATTCTTGTGGTATCCAGCCAGTTTCTCCTGATTCTTTATGCGCCCAATACCAGCCGTTTAAGGTACTTTCCAGATAGAGACATTCTCCTATTTTAACTGTTAGCTCATGAGCCGTATAATTCTCGCGACATATTGCTTTATTAGGAGGAATAAAATGTAAAATTTGTTGCGGAACCCAACCACTGATATTTGAAGCATTAATTGTCCAAACCCAGTAAGGATATTCAAGGTCACTATAACTAACTGAAACGACATCCCCAACCTGTAATTTAATCGGATTCGGGTAAGCACTAACATAATCACGGATGACAGTACCTTTTCTTAGCATTTTCACTCCTGAACTATTTTGATAATTGGAGACCTATATCCAATAAATGGATTTCAAAATACTATCAACCAAGCTGCAAGTTGAAAACCGATGGGGATAAATGGGTAATGATGCGCTAGCTGATTGCTCCCCAATCACTTGGGTCTACTTCAACCACATTAGCTAAAGCCAAGATTCCATTTTCTACAAATACATCCATATCTTCTCCAATTAAATTATTTTATTATCAATGATATTAAAGTAATGGCTTATTTAGAGTAGTACGATTTAAATATATCTGAAAGAGTTGTTTTCCGTAATTGTGATGGTTGGCAACTTTATTGTAAATTGCTTATTTCTTATTGGTATTATAATTTTATTTTTATATTAAAATGCCTCTCATTCTTTACTATTTTTGTTGAGGATAAAAAAATGAGGTTATTTATAATCTAAGATTGATAGCGGTGCAATATCTTGTTGTTATTAGCAACTATCATTTCAGTGCTCCATTAAAGGTGAATTAATAACCTATCAAAAATATTTATTAAGTGATATTTTTAATAATTTCATCATAAGGAGAACAGTATGAAAATGATGAATATGATAACTGGCACAATCTTAGCGGTTTTATCTTGTTTATGGATTTCTACTGCTTTGGCGGAAGAAAAAAGTGTTAATGCCGAAGAACACTCAGAATTATCTGCTGAATATAATATGGAATTTATCCATCTTCCCTCCTCTCAATTGAATCTTGTAGTAGATAAAACAGACTCTCAGTGTATGTACGAGAGTGGTGATGATCAGTTTAATCTTCCGATTGGTAAGCAACATAGCATCTATTTAGAAGATAATAATAATTTATTTAGTGGCTGCGCATTTAAAACAAAAAGTGTCGAATGGCAAATTTCCAGTGGCCCTATAAGTTGTAATTTGATATTTGAACATGGGTATGATCAGGGTTGGTATACAGAGATTAAAGGGTGTGAAAATATCATTGATAAGGCTATTTGCAAAGGAGAGGATTGCAATCAGAAGAAGGTTTATGGAGGAGACTCAAAGATTGAGATAAAGTTAGAGATTTCGGCAAGTTAAATTCAGCTATTTCTTTTTGTTATATACAAAAGGGAGGGGTTCCTCCCTTTATTTTGCTCAAGATAATCCTTCCATTTTTTATGGGAAATTATCAGGGGATTCTGAGTGTAATAATATAAGTTTGAGGTGGATAAGATAATAATGGAGTATTGCCTTAATAATAAGTTAACTATTCTAATTAAGTGGTTTTATTATATTTCCTCAAGAAGAGAATAACATGATTCTATTTTGACGTTGACATAAAAATCACCGTAGTTATCTTTATAATAGTTATCTAAAAATAAAAGGATTAATTCACCATCTGAGGGAGCTGTTTTGTGGAGTACGCCACTTTTACGAAGGCCATTCTATTCTTTTACCAAAGTGTCCGAATTTATTAAAGCACAACAACCCGCAGGAAGTTGCGGGTTTGAACAGCCATGAGGTTAATTGCTATTTATTAAAACTAATGTGCCTAAATTTGCTATCAGGTAGCAAGAGTCTAACGTATGGAAGCATCAAGTACCGTAATTCCCCTGGGGGCTTGTAGTGCCCACTGGCATTTGACCATACTAATAGCTCGCCTTGACGAAACAGTAAGGTCCCTGCATAACGAACAGGCTTCCTGTAACCTATTGAGGTATGTCCATCAACTGCATCATGCCAATGATAATTAGTGTCTCGCGCGCTTTTTGCACAGCATATGGTGTATGGATCATTAGCAGAAATAATAAATATGTATCTACCATCGGCGAGTTTTACATTTTTAGTTATATAATTTCTTAAAAAATATTGTTCAGTTTTTTCTAGAGAATAAAGTGCTTCAGGTTTAGCCGGACGTTGTAAGTCTTTATTTTTTTGTACTGGAAGTAATTTTTCTGGCTTTGTCATACTATGTTTATTTGATAGAAAAATCTCAATGAGTTCTTCAAATGTCATTTCATCATTTTCATCGCTACCGTTCATAAAGGACTCCCTGAAGTGAGTTTACAGTTTTGGTATGCTTTTGTCTTGCAGGAGTTGCACTGGGTCAGAGACAAAGATCTCCTATCAGTAACAGAAAAACGTAACAACAGGCGCACAAAAATATTCATGCTTTATATGGCAGTTCATAATAACACCATTCTAAATATAGTTTATATGCGTTATTTATATAATGGATAAATAGATAGGTGCGTTATAACCCTCAATTTCCTTAATCCCTGTCCCTGTGACACAATCAAATAAAATCAATTGGTTATCTAAATGGGACAATCCTTCCCTTGTAACCACTTGGTTTAATTTAATTTTCTCTCTATGCCGGAAACTAGTAAAATCAACAAGCTAGCTAAAGGCGGGATATCTCACCTTTAACTCCTGTATGGTGCAGGTTTAGATATGGGATTATCCCGTATGTTAAAAATCCCCTCAATCCTGCTGGGATGCGGGGAGATTCATGGAGATAATATCAATATGAAATTATTTGAAGTATAAGTATGTATGGTGAGGAAAATTGTTGACTGAGATACTACTTATTGATTCAAATGAGTTTTGTGATGCAGCTTGGATGCTAAGCAATGTGTTTGTGTTAACATTCAGAAAGTTACGCAAATGAACTCAAGGCCAACAGCATAGAGCTATTAGACCACAATAAAATAACAATTTTTATACTATTCATGATACTAGGATTCATAAGTCTAAAAGTTTATGAAGTATTACTGCCATCAGTGAGAAAAAAATCATCAAAACTGGTGATCGATGCGGTAGCATACAGTTGCATCAATTATGCCGTTTGGGGAATACCATTATATTACATGGTTACCAATAGAGTAATAACAACAGGTAGTTTTTGCTTTTACATTTATATTTTTTCATTACTTGTTATACTCCCTGCAATAAATCCCATTGTATTAATTAATATAAGAAAATATACATTTATATCAAGTAAACTACCTCACCCTACAGGTCGTCCCTAGGATTGTTTTTTTAGTTTGAAACAATCTTGTTGGGTCATTGTAACTTTATCATTACATGTATTAGTCGCGACTTGATATGACGTAATACCGTGAAGATGGCCCCCGCTATTGTCCGCGGAACGGGCACGAAATTTAAATCGAATCTCAACGGCGTTGCACCGGGGCAGGCCATCATCATCCAGCCCGGCAACAGTAATTTACTGCACATGATTCAGGCGGTAAATTCAGACACAGAACTGGTACTGGCCAATGCCGTTAAAACCACCCTGAATAACGTCACCTACCAAATTCAGATTACTATCCCTGATTCTGTCTCGGATACCGGTGAGCCCCCTCATCGGTTTAACAATCAGCGAGGCAAACTCGTTGACAGCTACTGGTTGGTATGGCGGAGGTGGCACTGGCGCTAAAAATTACTATAACGCCTACGCCCCCATCATGGTGATGACACGTAATGGCGGTACCGATAACACAGGAATGGTCGCACAAATTCAGGTAGATGGTGCAGGGATCGCGAGTCGTTACCGAATGAGTAATTGGTGGAGTCAATGGAATATTGTTTGGGGTACAGTAAATACTACTGTTATTGATAGATTCCTGAAAAAAGCCAGCCCCATCATCCAAATCTGAAGTGATGGGAAATTCGAGAAGAATGACGAATCCAAGGGCGCTACTGTTGAACGCCTATCTGAGGGCGTTTATCTCATCAAAAATGTTTTGGGATTCAATATCGATACGGCATGGGGCGGCACTGATGGCGGGGTTGAAATACCCCTGTGCAAAAATAAATTGCCGTTGATTTGAGTCGATTATCGCGTGTTACCCGATGATTCAATCAAAATCATGGCGTATCACCGCGAGCACGCAGATGCGCCCGTATTCGTCAGAAATGTATGAGAGGGCTACTCGGATGGTGACCCGATTGATATTCCTACAGGCAGGTCGATTTCCGTCCGTGTCCAGATGCCGGAGGATTCGATGTGGAATTTGAGGCAGGGAGAGGTGAGTGAGTTGGCTGAGTGAGTGGAGTAAGAACAGGGGCTAAGTGCCCCTGATTTCATCATTTAGGGTTTAGGGGTTAGCCTATTTAGCGCATAAGCGTAAACTTCCCCTTTCACTGCTCCTTCAGGAACGGCTGGTAAGTTTGCCATATTAGATAATTGACGAATCGTTGCATTACCTGACGCAAAACCATTTAGAATGATACCTTGACCAAAAGCTCCCATTGATATGTAAATATCATAGTCATAACCAGATGTATTGACGGTAGCTAAATCAGTAGGTGCACCGCTATTGGTTGTGTACATCACAGCATTGATACCGTGAGGATCATCATTTCCTGTTCTTAAAACTATATTAGCAATAGAGCATTGCCAAAAATCACCAACGTTGTATCCAGAACCTCCGATTAGATTGATATTAATGGTGCTTACGACGCCCATAGTTACTTCCGCAATTTTTACCCAAGCACTTGTACCATATGTCAGATCGTGAAGATATTGTTTGCCTTGTATTGAATTTTTTGCTAATGCCACTGTTTCTGCTAAACCAAGGTTGTTCACGAATACTTGTTTATCAGGTATATCTGCCCCGTTCTGCTTTTTCTCCAAATAGAGATTGGAATTATTGTTGAGAGCGTTTTGATTGGCGGCATCGGCTAGGTCATATGCTGCTTTCACTGCTTTGGGGGTTGCAGCCATCGTTTCACTATCACTACCAACATCATTGCTCAGGACAACAAATCCCTTATCTTGCAGTGTTGCGTCTGGATGGTTGCGACTCAAGGTGTGTTCTTCAATAGCTTCTTTGACATATTCCGGTGTTGTAACGATCACGAGATTGCCATCTTCTGGAACAGGTGTATCAGATTTTTTATCTTGCATATTCATTCCCTCATTTCATCAACAATGCACATTGCTAAATAACATGAAGGCGGTGGGAGACTTCTCCGCCGGTGAACATCAATAAAATCGGTTCATCAATACTGGAGAGTATGGCTTGACTAATATTTGATAGGTAGCATGTTTTGATGGCAGGATGACATAAAATGACAGGCAGGAAATTAATAGAATTTGTCAGACGACTGATAAGACTTAGTAGACCAAAAAGCGGGATTTTCCGTCTTATACCCCCCTGATTTCCTTAATTTTTGTCTCTGTGACAGAATTGCGTAAAATCAACAGGTTAGCTAAATGGGAGAATTATCCCATTTTAACTTATTGATTTAATTGAATTCCCGCTCCGTGCCGGAAATAAGAAAAATCAAAAGGTTACGTAAATTAGGGTGCCACATCACTGACCTAATAACCCGTTGATAAAACTCAAATACGGTGAAACGCAGAGTTTGAACCGATATGCAGAAAAGCACATCGTCCGGCTTCCTCAATTTGAGGATTCTAAGGATATCAAATGGTTAGGTTTAATTCCGGAGTCTTACCGGAATCGACCTAATTCACTGGAATATAGAGCCTGTTCAGAATCTTTACTAAAACTCTTTTTAAAACCCTTTACATTAGGCAAAACCCATATATCCTGTTTTTAATATATTTTTACCCTTAACCTTTTTGACGTAAACCAAACTCATAGTGAATGGGGGATATTTAAAAATGTCGTTATTAGATGCTGATGAATTTGAAGGAAATTGGGTATTTCGCTTCAATCAAACTCTGAATTTCCCCCTTAATTTCTCTTCGACTATGCAAAATGGAGCCTGTAGTAGTTTAGTAATGGCTTGGGTGAAGATGCACAAATCAGGAAAGTCTCACCTATTCCCAGGAAATATAAAACTTCCTAGTTATATAAAAATAGTTGAAAATCTTAAAGCGAAAAGCATGGATGGCATGCAATTTCTTAATGAAAACGGATTATCTCGTAGGCATGTAAGCTGTTATGATGGCAACGATATTGTAGAAAACTTAGCCACTATAGATGAAGGTTATGAAGCTTTGACGTATGGAGATCATGCTATTGGGCTAGCAGTAACTTTCTATGGTGTTGACTTTTTTGATCCTAATTTTGGTTGCGTCCATTTCCCGACATGCCATAAACTTAGAGCATGGTTTAAAGAAAGATATTGGCCTAACCGTGATGGAATAGGGGCGATTGCAAGGCCATGTAATTACATTTTTGTGCATTCAATTGTAGCAACCTACAAGCCATGACCATACATCGCCGCCAAACTGCATATCTACACCTTGCCCGTAAATCCACCAGCAAAGTGATTCCGTCCACCCAACGGAATTACAAAAATTCAACGAGTTAGATACTCCTCGGCAATACTTTTTACCCGTCCAACTCCCCCAATGGTGGAAATTAAAAAACCTCATAACCATTTGATTAGGCTTAATTGTGCTGAAACAGAACAATTAGCCTAGCCGCTGATAACCGAGGAAGTTGTAGAATCAGCCACATTAATCTATCTACTCAATAAAATTTGTTTGCCTTTGCTGGTGGAGTTTGGCTATATTGACCCTGCGCCAGCAAAATCTGGCGTCAGGCGTGAGAACCTGAATTTACTAAAGGCGACACATGACGCGCCCAGCGTCTTTTTTTGTGTCACTGCATCGCAGCACCTTTCATTTAAGGCGGTATTCGCCTATATGTATTCAATGGTGATGCTAGCGGAGCTACCGAAAGGTAGGCTGGTTTCCTTTAGTACCAGTATTCTCACCTCTGCTAGTGTCACCACCCTTTCCGAGCGTGAGAACTCAGGTGGTGTTTCCTTTGAAAAACTAAAGGAGATCGCAACTATGGCGACTATCCCTACCCCAACTTACTTCAAATTCGTGTTTCTGACTGAGTATCAAACGTGCCGATTTAGACGCAGCACCCAGCCGTGAAGCTATTGTACCCGACGAGCACTACGCCCGTTCTACGCTTTCCCGTGATTTCGTCCTGCTCTTTGCGGGTCGCCTGCCAGTGTCCGAGGGCGTTTACCTCATCAAAAATGTTTTGGGATTCAATGCTGATTCAGCGTGAGGCGGCACTGATGGCGGGGTTAAGATACCCTTGTGCAAAAATAAATTGCCGCTGATTTGGGTGGATTACAAAGTGCTGCCTGATGGCTCCATTAAATTAATGAATTACCACCGCAAGCACTCTAATGCTCCTGTATTCGCCAGAAATGTACGTGAGGGCTACGCTGACGGGGATTTGATTGATATCCCTCATGACAGGTCTGTTTCTGTCCGTGTCCAGATGCCGGAAGATTCGGTGTGGAATGTGAGGCAGGGGGTGGGTGATTCAAGTTAGGGTAAGGTTTACACAGCAGCGCAGGGGGAGTAGGGTTCACATTAGTACTTAAAGAAACTCCTGAGTTCTGAGAGGAGGAGGTATCAATATGAGACTAATCAGTGTATATCCAGACTCATATGTATTTGAAGAGCCACACAGGAAGGTACAAGGAAAAAATCGATTGACGATAGCCTGCCATGGAGGGAGCGTGAGGATGCCCGGAACTATCCGTATAAATGATCAACGCTATAATCCGAGCCAACTCGCTGAATGTATTGGTCAGTGGACGAGTATTCCAGATTTGTACAATGTCCGTCTTATTTCTTGCTATTCAGCAAATCCGAGTTCTGAAGGATATAGACAATGGGAAAGAACAAAGCCCAGTGATCCCCTACAGCATCTTTGGTCAACTTCTTTTGCATCACAGTTATCAGCTTTTTTACCCAGTATTTTTGTGAGGGCATATTCAGGACGTATTGCTTCAACATGTGGAAATAGAGTTATTTTTGCTATTCGTAACAGACAAGAAAAGGATTATGTTGAAGATCTTTTACGCAGGAAATTTAAAATAGTTAAAAATAATGATAAACACCATTATCATTGTATAGTGTTTTTAAACGGAGAGGCTGTAAAGCAAACCACAGATGGACGTGATTTTAAATGGTTGTATGGTGAGGACTGGTGATGGATTGTTTTTCGCATTAAAATTAGGATCTTCCATCTTCACAGCCCTGTGATTTTCCTAATCTCCGGTTCTCTGGCAGAGTTGCGTAAAATCAACCAGTTAGCTAAAGGTGAGATATCTCACTTTTAACTTGCTGCTTATTTCTGCGCAAAATCCTCTACGTGGTCAAAGTAACGGCCTCAGAAGAATCAATGAGTTAACCAACTGTTGCGGAAATCACTATAGTTGCTGCAAGGTGGGATATCCCATCTTGGGTATGGAGGAAATCACACACCTTTGCTTTTGTATATGCGGGATTATCCCGTATGCAATTTTGGCAAAAGTCCACCCGATCATCAAATATCATCAAAAAATTTGAATAATTAAAAATACTGTTTATGTGTACAGAGATACATTAATCCAGAAAAAAATTTTATCAGTGAGTTTTTCGAATAAAATTATGGTGACCGTTCTTCGATATACATATTGGTGGGAACGAACCGAGGGGTAAATCGGATCTGAAAGGGGTCAAAAGAAGTGTGTATTTTGTTACACCTCATTACACTTTGTTACAAATAGAAACACCTCAGAGGGGGAATTCTGAGGTGCTTAGAAAAAAAGAGCCGCGTATCTTTTGCGTATCTTTTTAAGTCCTTTTACTGTCATGACAGTGACCTATCAACTTTTCTAACTGACTGTTTTTCAAGTTGTTGTCCTGACACTGTCCTATCAAATTTGGTGGAGCTGGCGGGAGTTGAACCCGCGTCCGAAATTCCTACATCCTCGGTACTACATGCTTAGTCTGGTCTTTACATTCGCTTGCCAGCTGCGGACAGACACGCCACTAACAAACTAGCCTGATTGGATTTAACGCTTCAACCCCAGGCAAGGCATCCACGCGATCTCTTTTGGGTTTGACCTCTCTTGATCCCCGTCCTAAGAGCGGAGGCTAGGGAGAGAGGGCTCTGCGCAGGTTATTAAGCTGCCAGTGCGTAGTTTTCGTCGTTTGCGACTATTGTTTTGCGGCTTTTTACGAGGCCAACCGCCCCTCGGCATGCACCTTGGGTTTCGCGAATCCCGTCGAATCCAGAATCAGCCCCAAAAGTGTGTTAAACGCAAGTATATCAGAATATTGAGCGAGAATGCCAGTAATTAACGCCCTGAATTCTTCATAATTCGCGCTTTGTCTAATTTCCACTCACGCTCTTTAATGTCTGAACGTTTATCGTGCGCTTTTTTACCTTTTGCAACACCAATTTTGATTTTGCACCAAGCATTTTTCCAATACATGGAAAGCGCGACGATGGTATAACCTTCGCGATTGATTCGACCATATAATGAATCAAGTTCACGTTTGTTAAGTAGTAGTTTGCGTGACCGTGTCGGATCACAAACTACATGGGAAGAAGCAACATTCAGTGGTGTTATTGTGGCACCAAAAAGATAAGCATCGCCATCTTTGAGCAAAACGTAACTCTCACTAATGTTAGCCTTGCCAGCGCGCAGTGATTTGACTTCCCAACCTTGTAGGGATAAGCCTGCTTCGAACTCTTCTTCGATGAAGTATTCGTGGCGGGCTCGCTTATTCATGGCAATTGTTGCCGAACCGGGTTTGTGTGCTTTTTTCTTTGTCATAATGCGTTGTATTATACTGTATGCGTTAGTGAAAGAAATCTCTTCTGTATGATATTTAGCGATGAGTGCATATTTATTGTTCTAAATGTCATCAGGTTTTTATTTAATCACATTTAAGTGGTATTATTCAGCGCTGTTACGTTTTACAGGAAATGATATGCCTCAGATTAGTCGCTCTGCGCTAGTGCCTTACAGCGTGGAACAAATGTATAAATTGGTCAATGATGTGACTTCTTATCCGGATTTTTTACCGGGGTGTGTGGGTAGCCGTGTAATAAGCAGCAGTAATAATGAAATGACGGCTTCGGTTGAGGTCTCTAAGGCAGGGATCAGTAAGACGTTTGTAACGCGTAATACGTTATTCGATAATGAAAGTATTAAAATGCAGCTTGTTGATGGACCTTTCCGTAAGTTGATGGGAGGGTGGCATTTTACTCCGCTGAGTGAGGATGCTTGTAAGGTTGAGTTGCACCTCGATTTTGAATTTACCAATAAGTTGATTGAATTAGCCTTTGGTAAGGTATTCAAGGAATTAGCTGGTAATATGGTTCAGGCTTTTACCCAACGCGCACGTGAGGTTTATAGTGTCTGAGATCAATATCGAAGTCGTTTATGCTCTGCCTGAACGGCAATATCTATGTAATGTGAAAGTACCGCAGGGAGCAACGGTTGAACAAGCGATTGTTGCATCTGGTCTTTTGACATTACGTAATGATATCGATTTGACTAAGAATAAAGTTGGCGTCTATAGCCGACCAGCCAAACTGACAGATACGCTGGAAGAGGGTGACCGTGTAGAGATTTATCGCCCTCTCATTGCTGATCCCAAAGAAATGCGGCGTAAACGAGCAGAACGCGCTAAAAATAATGCTCAATAATACCCGTCAAAAGTCTATTTATTCGCCAGCCCAATATAGTGCTGGCGAATAAATAAAGCCCACATCTTATTTATTTTCGGGCAGTGATTTTTCGTTCTTGATATCGGTCAGCACACCTTTGCTATCAAAGGTCAGTGTTAAGGTTTCCTGAGTGGCTTTTTCATGGCCCGGTTGCTGGCGGAAAATGTAATACCAAGTCTGGCTTCCAAACGGATCAGTTAGCATTGGGGTTCCCAAAGTGTAAGCGACTTGCTGCTGAGTCATCCCTTTCTGGATTTTTGATACCGCAGCCGGCGTCAGGTAATTCCCTTGATTAATATCAGGATGATAAACAATTCGCTCAAACGTAGAGCAACCCGCAGTCAGCATAACAAGTGATACAGTAGCGGCAGTCAATAATTTACAGCGCATAGTGATTACATTCCTTTAGGAGTTAAGCCGTCGATAATAATAAACATTGAAGAGATTGAAAACCTCTACGCGTTTACCTATGACTTCAATTATACAAAAAAGTTGTATTAATTTATGCCGCTAACAGCTCTTTTGCATTGGCCAGTGTATTTTTTGTCACTTCGCTCCCCGCCAAAAGCCGCGCCAGTTCTTGGAGCCGTGCTTTTTTATCCAATAGTTGCATTTGGGTTTCTGTCTCTTCTCCATCAGTCTGCTTGCTAACGTAAAAGTGTTGATGCCCACATCCTGCCACTTGTGGTAGATGGGTAACGCACATAACTTGGGTTGATTCTCCCAATTCACGTAGTAGACGACCGACGATTGTTGCCGTTGGGCCACTGATACCAACATCAACTTCGTCGAAGATAAGTGCAGGTGTTTCCATTTTTTTCGCGGTAATTACCTGAATAGCCAATGCAATACGGGATAGCTCACCACCCGATGCCACTTTTGCCAGTGATTGGTGAGGTTGGCCGGGGTTGGTTGTGACATTGAATTCAACTTTGCTGGCACCATCAATGTTTAAATGCTCCGGTTCAAAGGTGATATCAATCGTGAAACGACCATGAGGCATGGAAAGTTGGTGCATGCTACTTGTTATCAGATGGCTTAATTCTACAGCGTATTTCTGGCGAACCTGGTGCAGTTTTTCTGCTACGGTCAGAGCCTGCTGGTAGTGCAGGCTGACGAGTTCGCTCAGATGAGCACAATCATCTTCTTGTTGGGATAACTGATGCTGTTCTTCCAGCAATTGCTGATGCAGGGCAGGCAGCTCTTCCGGTGCAACGTGGTGTTTACGTGCCATGCTGATTTGCTGGGAAATTTTCTGTTCCAGCTCGAATAAACGGTTAGGATCCAGTTCCAATTGATCACTGTAATGACGCAATTCATCACTGACTTCATTGATTTGGATAGCAGCTTCTTCCAGCATATTAAGTAAATTACTGAGCTTGTGATCCATGCCCGCAAGTTCTGTAAGTTCACTTCGTGCATAGCTGAGAAGGCTGACAATGTTTTGCTCATCATTATCGCTTAAGATCTGGAGAATGTTCTGGCTGACTGACAGGAATTGCCCACAGTTTGCCAGCCGTTTATATTCGCTGTCTTGTTCTTGATAATCCCCTTGTTGTGGTGACAGTTCGTTCAGTTCTTTCAGATGGTACTCCAGCAATTGCTGGCGTGACCGGCGCTCAAGGGCTTGTTGTTGAAATTGTGAGAGAGCCTGACAACTTTGTCGCCATTGTTGGTACGCCTGTTTCATTTCATGCTGGAGACCAAAGTCGCCCGTATAGATATCCAGTAAACGTCTTTGATGACGGTTTTCTAACAGTAGTTGATGAGCATGTTGCCCGTGAATTTGAATCAGATGTGAACCTAATTCACGTAACTGGGAAAGTGGCACGGCAGTACCGTTGATGAAACCACGAGAGCGCCCATCCGCAGTAATCGTGCGACGCAGCAGGCACTCATTATTGTCATCAAAACTTTCATCAAGCTGATGGTCTTCGAGCCACTTACGTGCAGAAGGGGCATCTGTCAGTGAAAAACGGGCACAAAGATCGGTACGGGGAGCACCGGAGCGAACCATATTGGCTTCGCCACGATTGCCAAGACATAAACCCAAGGCATCGATCGCGATGGATTTACCGGCGCCGGTTTCTCCTGTAATTGCCGTCATTCCTGAGCGGAAATCAATTTCAAGTTCGCGAACGATGGCAAAATTACTGATGGTCAACTGAGTCAGCATTGTGCTCCTCCTAGTGCTTACTGTGTATAAAAACACGTTCCTGTGCATAAAAACATGTCTGTGCTTACATACAGTATAAACTGGTCTTTTATACAGTAAAGTAGGGAGCTATGTTTTTAGAACATTTTTTTTGACCATCCCAGTTTTGTGCTCAGCGTATTGAAGTAGTTGTAATCTTTCGGGTGAATTAAATGCAGATTATATTCGCTGCGTTTGATAATGACTTCTTCACCGTCTTGGATAGGCAGAACGATTTGGCTGTCACAGCTTACTTCGTAATCATTACTGTTTTGAGAAAATTTCAATCGAATACTACTTTCGCTGCTGATCACAAGAGGGCGTGCTGAAAGTGTGTGCGGAAACATTGGCACCAGTACGATGGCATTTAAGTTTGATGTTAATATTGGCCCACCGGCAGATAAAGAGTAGGCGGTGGAACCTGTAGGGGTTGCTATGATTAAGCCATCTGAACGTTGGGAGAAGGCAAAACGCTCATCAATATAAACTTCGAACTCAATCATATGGGCAACTTTACCTGGATGTAATACCACTTCGTTCAGGGCTGTGCTGCGCCGGGCCTTTTGTCCTTTTTTCGTGACTTGGGCTTCAAGGAGAAAACGTTTTTCGTCCCGATACTCGCCGTTCAAAACTTCAGAAAGCTGTTGTAAAGCATTATCGGGATCTAAATCAGTCAGAAAACCTAAATTACCCCGATTGATACCAATGACTTTGATATCATAGCGTGATAGCACTCTGGCAGCACCAAGCATGTTGCCATCTCCACCGACAACAATCACCAGATCGGCAATTTTGCCGATTTCTGTCAACCCTCCGGTTTGAGCACCCTTTAAGCCAATATCTTTTGCAACCTGCCTGTCCACAATAACGCAATAACCTTTAGATACTAGCCAATGGTAAAGCATTTCATGGGTGGCCAGTGCTTCAGGATGACGTGGACGACCGACAATACCGATGCATTTGAATTCATTATTCATTGCTGTTATTTCCTTCAGCATATGGTTTTGCCCTCACAATATGATGTGTTCCCTTGAATCCCGCGTATTGATCCCCATAATAAGCTGGAATGGCGAAGATAATACAAAATACGCGGAGATATTCATGAGTAGTAAAGACCAAAAAGTACCTGACGAGCAAGTCTCAGAAAATACAGAAAATGTATTAGAGGAACAAATTAGTACAGCACAGGCAGACGCGCCAGAGACTGAAAATGTTGTTGACCCGCGTGTTGCCGAGCTGGAAGAACAGTTGAAACAGGCTCAGGTTAACGAACGTGATGCTATGCTGCGTGCTCGTGCTGAAGTGGAAAATATTCGCCGCCGTACCGAGCAGGATGTAGAAAAAGCACATAAGTTCGCATTGGAAAAATTTGCTAATGAACTCCTGCCTGTAATCGACAATCTGGAACGTGCGTTAGATGTTGCTGATCGTGCCAATGAATCATTGCAACCTATGATTGAAGGTATTGAACTGACGCTGAAATCTTTTATTGATGCAGTGGGTAAATTTGGTATTGAAGTTGTTGGTGACACTAATGTGCCTTTCAATCCTGAAGTACATCAGGCGATGACCATGATGGAATCTGAACAGCATGAACCGAATCACGTTATGTTGGTGATGCAGAAAGGTTATACCTTGAATGGTCGTTTACTGCGCCCTGCAATGGTTGCAGTTTCTAAATAAATTACGGTATTCCGTGATGTAATGCCGCCATCCAGAGGCGGCATTTTTGTAGGCAGAGCGCGATTATTGAGGTAATTGGGGTGTCCAATCGATTGGGGACAACCCTTGTGTTTCCAGCAAATTATTGGCTTGTGAAAAATGTCTGCAACCTAAAAAACCGCGATGTGCTGACAAGGGTGAAGGATGGGGTGCTTTCAGCACATGATGGCGTTGAGTATTAATAAAACGGCCTTTTTTCTGGGCATGAGAACCCCAAAGCAGGAAAACAACCCCGCTACGATGTTCGTTAATTGCCGCAATGACTTTATCGGTGAAAGTTTCCCATCCCAAATTTGCATGGGAATGTGCGTTGCCGCGCTCAACAGTCAACACGGTATTGAGTAATAACACGCCTTGTTTTGCCCAACTGATCAAGCAACCGTGATTAGGGCGAGTAAATCCCGCAATATCCGATTCGAGCTCTTTGTACATATTGACAAGAGAAGGTGGCGCCGGAATACCGGGTTGTACTGAGAAAGCCAGTCCGTGGGCTTGATTCGGGCCATGATAAGGATCTTGTCCCAAAATTACCACTTTTACATCAGCCAATTCGGTATAGCGAAATGCGTTGAAAACATCCTGCTGCGGTGGATAAATGGTTTTTCCAGCCTGACGTTCGTTGGCAACATAAGCCAATGTATCAACGAAATAAGGCTGTTTCTTTTCATTGCCGATGACATCGTGCCATGTGAGAGGTGCGGACATAACCAATCCCTTTATATGATTATCAGATGGACTTAAGCTTACCGATTCCCTTGGCATAGGGAAACCCTAGGATTCTAATCCAAGTTTAATTTATAGAATGAAAATCTGTTTTTATAAATTATTTTGAAAATTTATAAAAATAATTTCATGTAATTTATATAAAAAAGATATTTAAAAACAATTGATTATGACTTTTATGATAATAACCTTATAAAATTAATTGATTTCAATCAAAGAATCTTCTCATTTGTATTGGTATACAGGAAATCAAGAATGATGGTTGATTAAGCGCCTATCCGATTAGGCTCTAAGTAATGGTTTGACTAAATAACCAAGATGATGTTGGAGGTATAAATGATTACGGGGATTCAAATTACCCAATCTGACAACGCTGCATTGATGAATTCTTTTTGGCTGTTGGATGATGAAAAAAATGAAGCACGTTGTATCTGCGCTAAAGCGGATTACGATGAAGGCCAGATTGTTGCCAAAGATGAATTGGGGCAATTTGAATATCGAGAAATTCCGCTGGAAGTGAAACCGACTGTGCGTGTAGAAGGGGGCCAGCATCTGAATGTGAATGTTCTTCGTCGTGAAACACTGGAAGATGCGGTGAAGCATCCTGAAAAATACCCTCAACTCACTATTCGTGTTTCTGGTTATGCAGTGCGTTTTAATTCACTGACTCCAGAACAGCAGCGTGATGTTATTGCCCGTACTTTTACAGAAAGTCTGTGATTTTTTGCTAAATTCAAGGCAGCTAAGGCTGCCTGATTATTTATAATTGACCACTTCCACCCGCTCTTCAATTATGCAAAACCTATCCGGCGAGTTATTTCTGCGCGTAAAATCATTTTTTTTATCTGACTTTGTAATTTTATTTCTTTTATTCATTACAAACAAAATTGTTAATCAAAGATTAAATTCGTTATAAAGACGTTAATTATCCTGCCGATAGAGAGTTTGGAGTTTTGATTACCTCTAATCTGAACAATCTGTAGGAGAATTTTATGACTTTATCAGTAAATACCAGTTTGTTAAGTGAACTAGGGAGCTATTCATTAGAAGGAAATTCTCTGCAACTTCAATCTAATTCTCCAGCTGAATCATTACCAGATAAAGCTGAGCGCATTTCTGCATCACCCATTTCGCTGTCAGAAAATACCAAGCAATCTAATGCACTTTATCAATCATTGATCAACGATATCAGTGCTCGTGTGATGGGATCGCCCATATTGACAGCCAATGATATTGCAGGAAAGCAGTCTAAGTTTATTGACTATAACCTGACATTAGTTACCCGTGATGTTTACCGTGAGCAAAGTTTAGGGATCCCTGGTTTTGAACGCTTGTCTGATGATGATTTATCACAAGCAGGCATTGATCCTGATACGTTGAATGATTATTCAACAGGATTTCAAGCAGGGGTATACAAACATCAGGGGCTATATATTGTTTCTTTCACGGGCTCGAACGAGTTGAAAGATTTCATGGTAAGTATTCGCCAGGGGCTTGGCTACAATGAAAAACAATATAATCAGGCGGTGGAATTAGCGCACAAGTCATTAAAGGTATTTGGTGAAAATATCATTTTCACGGGGCATTCTTTAGGGGGCGGATTGGCAACAGTGGCTGCACTGGCAACAGGAAAACCCGCGGTTATTTATAATGCTGCTGGTGTTTCAGACCCCACGTTGAAACGTATGGGGGTATCGCCTGAAGTTGCTCGTGAATTGGCCGACAGTGGTTTGATACGCCATTACTCTGTTCAATACGATTGGTTGGGGGATTTGCAAAAAGCATTGCCGGTTCCTCAACCTATGGGTAATACAATAGAACTTAAATATGAATTAGGAAGTATATGGGATTCCATTCTGCCTCATCGATATGGGTTGCATTCATTTAAAGCACACTTTTTGGAGGCTGTATTGGAATTAATGACGGAACAGAAGCCTTGGCTGAATAATGGCGATGCCATGTTGGCGTCAACTGATGCGACAGATGAAGGGATGTTTGCATTGAACATGCCTTCTTTACAAATGCCTTCTTTGCACGCATTGGCGATGACCATGGATGAACCTGCAATTCGAGAACAATTTGAGGAAGCTTATCAGCAAATGACATCACAAAGAAGTGGCTTAAATTAAGTGATGTAATGCTTGAATAATGCTCAAATGATGTAAGTAGAGAGGCGAAGTCAATTCATATTCAATGACTTCGCCTGTATTGAGATAATTAATCGTTGCCAGACTCAATTACTTCTGGTCTGGGTTTACCAGAAGAGGCGCGGCGTTTACCGATGTTTTTGCTGTCACGATGACGAACTTTGACTCGTTTTTTCTTCGTGTCTTCTGACTTTTTCTTCTCTTTGCGTTTTTCCAACACTTTTTTAGAAGGTTTATAACTCTTTTTCTCACTTGGCGCTTTGGTTTGCGGGCGAAGCTCATCGACAACCCGTATTTTCAAAGGCTCTTGAAGATAACGGCTAATTTTACCCAGCAGAGGATGATCGTGAGATTCAACCAGAGCAATGGCAGTCCCTTTGCGGCCGGCACGGGCTGTACGGCCAATCCGATGCAGGTAAACATCCGCAGTGCGAGGTAAATCAAAGTTAAAGACGTGGCTGACGTTTTCAATATCTAATCCACGGGAAGCGACGTCTGTTGCAACCAGAACCTTGACTTTGCCATCATTCAGTCGTTTCACGGCATCTGTGCGCTTGGCCTGTACCATTTCACCTTCAAGGAAACAGGCTTGAATTCCCGCCTGACTCAGCCAGTCAACCAGTTCACGTACACGTTCACGTTTGCGTACGAAAACAATGGATTTTGTAACATCAGGCTGTTGAAGAAGATTGCATAACAGGGCTGTCTTATGCTCTAACGTATCAGCACGATAATAAAATTGCTGGATTTTCTTGCGCTCGCGGCGAGAAGGTTCTGCGTCAATCTCAACAGGATCAGTTAACAGACGTTCGGCAAAATCACGAATGGATTCGCCTTCCAGTGTGGCGGAAAATAACAGTGTTTGTTTACGCCAGCGGGTTTCACCGGCAATGGTTTCCACATCATTGGCAAATCCCATATCCAGCATGCGATCAGCTTCATCAAGGATCAACGTTTCCACAGCACGGCAGTCGAAGTTTTCTTCTTTGATATATTGCAGCAGACGTCCTGTCGTTGCGACAACAATATCCTGATTCTCACTGAATACTTCTGCGTGATTCATATAGGCAACGCCACCAGTGATTGTGGCGATATCTAAATGAGTGTGAGCCGCTAATTCTTTTGCTTGTTCTGCAACTTGCATTGCCAGTTCACGGGTTGGAGTCAAAATCAGGATACGCGGTGGCCCGGATTTTTTACGGGGAAAATCGAGTAAATGCTGTAATGCTGGCAACAGGTAAGCGGCGGTTTTACCTGTACCGGTTGGGGCTGAGCCAAGGACATCCCGCCCATCCATGGCAGCAGGAATGGCTGCCGCTTGAATTGCTGTCGGGCGTTCGTAGCCTTTATCATTCAGTGCATCAAGCAGGGATTCATCAAGTTGGAATTCAGAAAAGTTTGTCGCAGTCATCATATACCTCTGTTTGGGCCGCCGATTATAAACAGGTTGGGCACATTCTTCATCCTATAAAAACATCCATAAGCAGGTTGCTTTTATCCGCGAGTCATAAGATTTATGCTATGAGAAACTTTTATTTCAGCAGATATAACTCATGGCATCGATAGATAAACCCGTTTTTCGCCGCGGTGGTTTTACATTTAAACAGTTTTTTGTTGGGCATGATAAGTGTGCGATGAAAGTCGGAACGGATGGTGTGCTGTTGGGAGCCTGGGCACCAGTATATAACAAGAAAAGGTGTCTGGATATTGGGTGTGGCAGTGGTCTGATTGCATTGATGTTAGCTCAGCGCACAGGAGAGCAGACTGTGATTGATGCGGTAGAACTGGACACTTCTGCTGCAATGCAGGCGATTGACAATATACAACAATCGCCGTGGTTTTCCCGTATTACGGTACATCAGCAGGATATCCATGACTTTGTGCGGCAGCATAGGGAACAAAATGGGTTACAGGAGCGTGGATTGCCACAAGAACACGGTTTGCAGCAAGACAGCACCCAATATGATTTAATTGTCAGTAATCCTCCCTATTTTGAACCTTCCATTGCATGTCGAAATGAAGCTCGCAATCAGGCTCGTTATACGGAGTCATTGACACATTCGGGGTTATTGGCATGTGTACGGGAATTGATAGCACCTACAGGGCTGTTTTGCGTGGTTTTGCCTTATGATATTGGTGAACAATTTGAAAAGATGGCAGTAGGGTTAGGATGGTTTACTCATTTTCGTGTCAACATTCGTGACAGACGGGATAAGCCGTTGCATCGCCTGTTACTGGGATTATCCCTGCATGAACAGCAAAATCAGGTAAGTGAATTAACGATCCGAGCCTTGGATGGCGCGTATTCAGATGAATTTCGTCAGTTAGTAACAGATTTTTATATTTATTATTGATAAGGTTAGCAATATTGGAGTAATGAGACCGATTAAAGCAATATTTCCTTTTCTCGCATTAAAATCACGTGTCCTGTGAAATAGAGACTATGATTTGTACTATATGCACTTAAGTATGATGCAATTAATATGCCTAGATTTCTGGTCGCTATGTAGTGATAAGATAAAACTATAAATAAAAATATCAACGAGATAAAAGAAGTGAGATATGAAATGACAGGTGGTTGTAATATAAAATTACGGCCAAAGTTGAACTTCACAGTAAATTGATACTCAAAGTCATGCTTGTTCGGGAAAGCAGGACATCATATTGGTTTAAATTGGTACAAACATGTGGAGTTTTACCTCAGGAGAGTGAACCTCGGATGAGCGAGCAGTTAACGGATCAAATGCTGATTGAACGGGTCCAGAAAGGTGATCAAAAAGCATTTAATTTGCTGGTGATAAGATATCAGCACAAAGTAGCGAGCCTGATTGCTCGTTACGTACCTCAAAGTGACGTTCCTGATGTTGCTCAAGAGGTTTTTATTAAGACTTATCGGGCGCTTTCTTCTTTCCGGGGCGATAGTGCTTTTTATACTTGGCTGTACCGTATAGCTGTTAACACGGCTAAAAATTATTTGGTTGCTCAGGGGCGTCGTCCTCCATCCAATGATTTGGATGCTAACGATGCAGAAAATTATGATGCGTCAAGTTCATTGAAAGAAATTTCGAACCCTGAGAACTTAATGTTGTCTGAAGAGTTAAAGGAAGTGGTTTTCCGTACTATTGAATCGCTTCCGGAAGATTTGCGGGTAGCGATTACGTTGAGGGAGTTGGAAGGGTTGAGCTATGAAGAAATAGCCGACATCATGGAATGTCCCGTAGGCACTGTACGTTCACGAATTTTCCGGGCAAGGGAAGCCATTGATAATAAAGTTCAACCACTAATCCAACAGTAGTGGGACAAAACAATTTTAAAGGTACTTTGGCATGCAAAGAGAGAAACTTTCCGCTTTAATGGATGGAGAAGCTCTTGATAGTGAAGTCGTTCATTTGGTTTCTGAAGATGCAGCCATGCAGAAGCAATGGGAAAGATACCATCTTGTCCGTGATGTCATGCGTGGCGACGTGGGGGATGTATTACATTTGGATATCGCGAGTCAAGTGGCACTGGCGCTTGAGAAAGAGCCCGTCCAGATTAATCCAGCGGCTGTTCTAGAATCTCAGCCAGAGCCTGAAACATGGGGCAGAATGCCATTCTGGAGAAAAATTCGTCCATGGGCGAGCCAGATTACACAAGTTGGTATTGCTGCATGTGTATCTTTGACTGTGATTATTGGCGTTCAGCAATATAATAGCAGCAGTAGTGTTGACGCAGATATTCAATCTGATACGCCAGTTTTCAATACATTGCCTGTGATGGGGTCAGCCTCCCCTGTAGGTTTGGCGACTCCTGTTGATGATGAAGCCTTCGGTGGTGACCTGAGCATGCAAGTTCGGGAAAGTAATAAGCGTATTGATGCGATGTTGCAGCAATATGAACTGACCAGACGCATCCATTCTGAAAAAAATTACGGTGTTACTCAGATTAATCAGCCTATTGGAGCACAACAACAATCACAGCAACAGTAATGAAACGTATTTGGGTTTTCATTTTTTTATTGGCGGTTAGCCTGTTGAATCCTCTCAAAGCCTCGGCGCAGCAAAGCAGCACCGAGGCTTTGTTGCAGGATATGAATAATGCCGTACAAACGCTGAATTATGAACTTGGCTTTATCAACATAGGCCAGCAATTCCTGATTCCGTTGCGTTATCGTCATGCCATTATTGACGGTAAGCCCATTGCGCAAATCATACAAATGGATGGTTCCCGCCGGGAAATCATCCAGCGTGGTGACCAAATCAGCTATTATGAGCCAGGTCTGGATTCATTCAGCTTATATGGCAACCATATTGTTGATTATCTTCCACCGATCATCTTTGCCGATTTTACGCAATTACAAAAGTTCTATCGTTTTATTGATTCCGGCAGTACGCATGTTGGTGACAATCCAGTGAGATTTGTTCGCATCATATCGAAAGATGAATCCCGTTATAGCTATAACCTTCTGATTGATGAGAGAAATCACCTTCCTTTGCTGATTGATTTGCTGGATAAGGATAATATAACCGTAATTGAACAATTTCGGGTTGTGTCATCAACCGTGAATGACTACATTAAAAACGAGCTGAGTGCGATTACTGATCTGAAATTACCGCCGATGTTGCTCATTCCGCCTTCCGAAAAATTGAAGTTCAATTGGCGAGTTGGAAAAATACCCGAAGGCTTCAATGAAATTTCCCGTACCAGCCGTAAACTGTCAGAAACAGAATGGTTGGAATCCATCATGTATGGTGATGGATTGTTTAATTTTTCCGTAAATGTTGTGACTGCAAACAAAAAGGCCGTTGGGGAACAACCATTTCGACAAGGCAGGAGAACGGTTTATACTTTGGCCCGCGGTAAAAATAGCATTACCGTTATTGGGGAGCTGCCTTTCACGACCGCTGAGCGGATTGCGGCAAGCGTGACATTTACAGAGGAAAACTGATGATTAAAGAGTGGGCGACAGTTGTCCGTTGGCAAAAAGGCCGCGCATTGTTGCGCTATGGCTCATCTTCAGGTTGTGGTAGTTGTCAGTCCAGAACGGGCTGTGGTTCTTATTTATTGGAAAAAATAGGGCCGGAAAATATTCATCAGTTGGAGCTGGAAATCTCTCAGCCACTTCAGCCGGGGCAGAAAGTTGAAGTGGGCATTCCTGAAAGTAGTTTGTTGCGTTCAGCAATGTTAGTTTATTTAACGCCATTACTGGGGTTATTTTTGGGAGGGGCGCTTTTCCAGTTTTGGACGAACGACCAGTTATGGATATGTTTAGGGGGAATCGGGGGAGGATTTGCCGGTTTCTTCATTGCCCGCAAGATTGCTGCGTATTGGGATAATCTGCAAGCGTACCAGCCTGTTGTGTTACAAATTGGTCTGCCTCCCGATACGATTAAGGTTCTACAGCAAGAATAATCTGTTTTACCATGTGAGCTTCAACTTTTTTATCATACCGGAAATCACAAGGTCATACTGAAAACCACAGGCATGACTAGGTTTTCACAGGTTTGGCATGTAGAATACGGCTCCTCAAGGCCAGTGGCCGAACCAATAAACTGTCGCTTTATGTCCATCAGTGTGTCCATAGGCGAATGATTCAGAAATATTAAGGCAAAAAAGATTTAATAATGAAGCAAATACGAAATTTCTCCATTATCGCCCACATTGACCACGGTAAGTCCACTCTATCTGACCGGATTATTCAAATCTGTGGGGGGCTGTCAGATCGTGAGATGGCAGCACAAGTACTGGATTCAATGGATCTTGAACGTGAGCGTGGTATCACTATCAAGGCGCAAAGTGTAACGCTTGATTACAAGGCAAATGACGGGCAAGTTTATCAATTAAACTTTATCGATACGCCCGGACATGTTGACTTCTCTTATGAAGTTTCCCGTTCTCTGGCTGCTTGTGAAGGTGCTTTGCTGGTGGTTGATGCGGGTCAGGGTGTTGAAGCTCAGACCTTGGCTAACTGTTATACCGCCATCGAAATGGATCTGGAAGTGGTTCCGGTTCTGAACAAAATTGACCTCCCGGCCGCGGAGCCAGAGCGTGTTGCAGATGAAATTGAAGACATCGTTGGCATTGATGCAACGGACGCTGTTCGTTGTTCTGCAAAAACGGGGGTCGGAGTACAGGATGTTATTGAACGTCTGGTGAAAGAAATTCCGGCACCGGAAGGCGATCCTGATGCTCCATTGCAGGCTCTGATTATTGACTCATGGTTTGACAATTACCTTGGCGTTGTTTCACTTGTCCGTATTAAAAACGGTACATTGCGTAAGGGTGATAAAGTTAAGGTAATGAGTACAGGTCAGGTATATAACGCCGACCGTCTGGGTATTTTCACGCCGAAGCGTATCGATCGTGACGTGCTGAATTGTGGGGAAGTGGGCTGGCTGGTTTGCGCTATCAAAGATATTTTGGGAGCCCCGGTTGGTGATACGTTGACGACAGCACGTCACCCTGCGGAAAAAGCACTTCCAGGTTTTAAAAAGGTTAAACCGCAAGTCTATGCGGGACTATTCCCTATAAGTTCCGATGATTATGAAGCATTCCGTGATGCGTTGGGTAAATTGAGCTTAAATGACGCTTCATTATTCTATGAACCAGAAAGCTCTACTGCATTGGGCTTCGGTTTCCGTTGTGGTTTCCTTGGCTTGCTGCATATGGAAATCATTCAGGAACGTTTGGAACGTGAATATGATCTCGATTTAATTACGACTGCACCAACAGTTGTTTATGAAGTTGAGACAAATAGCGGTGATATTATTTATGTCGATAGTCCATCTAAGTTGCCAGCCTTAAATAATATTAATGAACTGCGTGAACCGATCGCAGAATGTCACATGTTGTTGCCGAAAGAATACCTTGGCAACGTCATTACACTCTGTATAGAAAAACGTGGTGTACAGACTAATATGGTTTATCACGGTAACCAGGTTGCACTGACTTACGAAATCCCAATGGCTGAAGTTGTCCTGGACTTCTTTGACCGTTTGAAATCAACATCTCGTGGTTATGCATCTTTGGATTATAATTTTATCCGTTTCCAGAATTCTGACATGGTGCGTGTGGATGTTTTGATTAATGGTGAACGTGTTGATGCGCTGGCATTGATTACTCACCGTGACAACTCGCAGTATCGTGGCCGTGAGTTAGTGGAAAAAATGAAAGAACTGATCCCACGTCAGCAATTTGACATTGCAATTCAGGCTGCCATAGGCGCTCACATTATTGCGCGTTCTACTGTCAAACAGTTACGTAAAAACGTACTGGCAAAATGTTATGGCGGTGACGTCAGCCGGAAGAAAAAACTATTGCAGAAGCAAAAAGAAGGTAAAAAACGCATGAAGCAGGTCGGAAATGTTGAACTGCCACAGGAAGCCTTCTTAGCAATTCTGCATGTTGGAAAAGATAATTAACGAGGTCGTAAGGAGTTTAAATGGCTAACACTTTTGCCTTGATCTTAACGCTAGCAACGTTAATCACCGGTATTTTTTGGTGTATAGATCGGTTTAAATTAGCTCCTGAACGCAAGAAAAAACTTGCTCTCATTCAGGAACAGGCGGCAGGTACAGAAGCTCAGGAATCTTTGGCTAAGGAAATTAATAAACCTTCATGGGTTGATACATTTGCATCTGTCTTTCCGGTGTTAGCCATTGTTTTGGTGCTGCGTTCTTTTGTGTATGAACCTTTTCAAATCCCTTCTGGTTCAATGATGCCAACATTGTTGATCGGGGATTTCATTCTGGTTGAAAAATTTGCCTATGGTCTGAAAGATCCGATTACACAAACAACCTTGATTAAAACGGGTGAGCCTAAGCGTGGAGATATCGCTGTTTTTAAATATCCAGTTAATCCAAGCATTGATTTTGTGAAACGAATCGTTGGCTTACCCGGAGATCGGATTGTTTACGATTATGTCAAAAAAGAGCTTCAGGTTTATCCGGGTTGTGGTTGGAATGCTGTATGCAAGGGAACTTTACCTGTCACTTACCGGGACGTGTTTCCAAGTGAATGGACTATCAAAGAAGATGTAACCCCTGAAGGGGTCCGTGTAAGTGGTGTTTATCAAGTACCACTTGATGAAGTATTGGGGCCATATACACTCCGCCAAGGGGAACGGATTGAAAGCTTAGGTAATGTGTCACACCATATTTTGACCATTCCTCCGGCGCAGTCTATACCTCATTATCGCCAGGCAGGTTTGCCACCTGGTGTTTGGATTGTTCCTGAAGGCCAATATTTCGCGATGGGTGATAACCGTGACAATAGCGCAGACAGCCGGGAGTGGGGATTCGTACCGGAGAAAAATCTGGTAGGCCGTGCAACCGCCATCTGGATGAGTTTTGAAAAACAGGAAGGTGAGTGGCCTACGGGTGTACGTTTGAACCGAATTGGTGGAATTCACTAATATTTATATATTAGCGCAGCATTAATTTATCTCACAGTGTAGAATATTCTTTCAAACGAGATGACTGGTTCCTTATGATGATGGACATCTTAGGGAGCCAGTGCAAACGCAACAGTTTTGTAAGGCCTCCATATTAATCTTTAGAGATATCGGCCGCACAGGTCTGTTGCGTGTGCTTTTATTTGATGAATTCTAACTGAATTGGTAGCACATGAACTCCATAATAACGAACCGATTACAACGTAAGCTAGGATATAACTTTACACAGCACGATTTGTTGCTTCAAGCCTTGACTCACCGCAGTGCCAGCAGTAAGCATAATGAACGTCTGGAATTTCTTGGCGACTCGATCCTGAGTTTTGTCATTGCTAATGCGCTTTACCATCGTTTTCCCCGTGTTGATGAAGGGGACATGAGTCGTATGCGGGCAACATTAGTGCGTGGCAATACGTTGGCAGAACTGGCCAGAGAATTTGAATTAGGTGAATGCCTACGTCTGGGGCCAGGTGAGTTAAAAAGCGGGGGACACCGTCGCGAGTCCATTTTAGCGGATAGTATTGAAGCATTAATTGGGGCTATTTTTCTTGATAGTGATATTCAGACAATTGAAAAGATTATTTTGAGTTGGTATGAAGCTCGCTTGAATGAAATCAGCCCGGGCGACAAGCAAAAAGACCCTAAAACACGTTTACAGGAATATCTGCAAGGGCGTCATTTGCCGTTGCCTACATATCTGGTTGTTCAAGTTCGTGGGGAAGCACACGATCAGGAATTTACAATTCACTGTCAGGTCAGTGGATTTGAACAACCTGTCAGAGGAGTAGGTTCCAGTCGTCGCAAGGCAGAACAGGCGGCTGCGGAACAAGCATTAAAACAACTGGAGCTTGAATGAGCGAAGAAAAAAACTATTGCGGATTTGTTGCAATAGTCGGGCGACCCAACGTCGGTAAATCGACTTTATTGAATCAGTTATTGGGTCAAAAAGTATCCATTACCTCTCGTAAACCCCAAACGACGCGTCATCGCATCATGGGAATTCATACGGAAGGGGCTTACCAAACCATCTATGTTGATACGCCGGGCCTTCATATTGAAGAAAAACGTGCGATCAACCGTTTGATGAACCGTGCGGCGAGCAGCTCTATTGGTGATGTAGAACTGGTTATCTTTGTTGTGGAAGGTACACACTGGACACCGGATGATGAAATGGTGGTGAATAAGTTGCGTCACTTGCGTTGTCCTGTCCTGCTTGCCATTAATAAAGTGGACAATGTGACAGACAAAACCATTCTCCTGCCACATATCGGTTTTCTTAGCCAACAGATGAATTTCATTGATGTTGTGCCGATCAGCGCAGAAAAAGGCATGAATGTTGATACTATTGCCAAAATTGTACGCGATCATATACCACAGGCTGAGCACCATTTTCCTGAAGATTATATTACCGATCGTTCACAGCGTTTTATGGCCTCAGAAATCATCCGTGAAAAGCTGATGCGTTTCTTGGGGGATGAGCTGCCGTATTCCGTGACAGTGGAAATTGAACAATTTGTTGTCAATGAACGTGGAGGATATACGATCCACGGTTTGATTCTGGTAGAGCGTGACGGCCAGAAGAAAATGGTGATTGGTAATAAAGGCAGCAAAATCAAGACGATTGGTACAGAAGCCCGTCAAGATATGGAAAGGCTGTTTGATGTCAAAGTCCATCTGGAACTGTGGGTAAAAGTAAAAGCGGGTTGGGCTGATGATGAACGAGCGCTGCGTAGCCTCGGTTACATCGACGACTTATAAGGCTGATTTGTGGACGGCTGGCAGAGAGCTTTTGTGCTTCATGGACGCCCTTACAGTGAAACCAGTTTATTACTGGATTTCTTTACTGAAAATGAAGGGCGGGTACGTGTTTTAGCGAAAGGCGCCCGCAGCCGTCGCTCTCATCTAAAAGGTTGCTTGCAACCTTTCACCCCGCTGCTCATTCGCTGGAGCGGGCGGGGGGAAATCAAAACATTACGAGATGCCGAACCTATCTCATTGGCTCTTCCCTTAACGGGGAGCGTACTTTACAGTGGATTGTACGTGAATGAACTCTTATCCAGAGTTCTTGAGCAAGGAATGGCATATCCCGCACTTTTTTTCGATTATCTCCAATGCTTACAAGTGCTCGCGGCGAGTGAATACACGCCGGAATATGCTTTGCGCCGTTTTGAGTTAGCGTTACTGACCAATATGGGATACGGCGTAGATTATCTTCACTGTGCAGGCAGTGGTGAGCCTGTCGCGGATGAAATGACTTATCGTTATCGTGAAGAAAAAGGATTTATTGCCAGTTTGGTTCTTGATCACTACAGTTTTACTGGTTATGAACTAAAGGCACTGGCAGTGGGTGAATTTCCTGATGGTGCGACGTTGAAAGCTGCTAAGCGCTTCACTCGCATTGCATTGAAGCCTTATTTGGGTGGAAAACCGCTAAAAAGTCGTGAATTGTTTCGCCAATTTGTACGTAAAAAAACTGATAATCCCAACAAGAAAAATGAAAATTGAGGTAAGTCACTTCTTCATAATGAAACGTGTAGACTTTACTGAATTTTATATTATTGCAGGAGCTAAAAATGGCTGAGGTATTGTTAGGTATCAACATTGATCATATTGCAACCTTACGTAATGCCCGTGGGACACAATATCCTGATCCCGTTCAGGCTGCATTTGTAGCGGAACAGGCGGGAGCTGATGGTATAACGGTTCATCTGCGTGAAGACCGTCGCCACATTACTGACAGAGATGTTCAACTATTAGAAAGCACGATTCAAACTCGCATGAATCTCGAGATGGCTGTAACGGATGAAATGGTTGGTATTGCCACTCGCATCAAACCTGCTTTCTGTTGTTTAGTTCCTGAAAAGCGTCAGGAAGTCACGACAGAAGGGGGATTGGATGTGTGTGGGCAAAAAGAACATATTGCTGAGGCTGTCAAGACTCTATCGGAAGCGGGTATTCTGGTATCTCTGTTTATCGATGCGGATCACCAGCAAATTGATGCTGCTGTTGAAGTTGGAGCGCCATTTATTGAGATTCACACTGGTGCGTATGCAGATGCGGAAGACGAGATACAGCAGGAAAAAGAGTTCCAGCGTATCAAAGAAGCGGCAACTTACGCGGCTGGAAAAGGCATTAAAGTCAATGCTGGTCACGGTCTGACCTATCATAATGTACAGCGTATTGCTGCCCTGCCTGAAATTTATGAACTGAATATCGGACATGCCATTATTGGCCGTGCTGTATTTAGTGGCCTGACTGCTGCAGTTGCGGATATGAAAACTTTATTGAGAGAAGCACGTCGTTAATGGGCATTATTGGATTAGGCACAGATATTGTTGAAATATCCCGTATTGAGGAAATTATCGGGCGTTCCGGTGAACGTCTGGCAAGGCGTATTCTGAGCGATGGGGAATGGCAACAATATCAACAGCATAATCAGCCTGTCCGCTTCCTTGCAAAACGGTTTGCAGTCAAGGAAGCGGCAGCCAAAGCACTTGGAACGGGTATCCGCAATGGCTTGGCCTTTAATCAATTTGAAGTTATCAATGATCCACTGGGAAAACCCACATTAAAACTTCATAGAGAGGCTAATGTGCTGGCTAATAAACTGAATGTCAGATCTATTCATGTCACACTAGCAGATGAACGTCGTTATGCTTGTGCGACAGTCATATTGGAAAGTTAAATTCAGATCTTATCAGCATGATGTAAGAGCACAAACTTATCCCACAATTGCTCTTCGGTTTCCTGATGGTTAGGATCAAGAATAATAGTATTAGTGATCGGGCAGACAGACTGGCAAGTTGGCTTTTCATAATGCCCGACACATTCAGTACAGCGTTCAGGCTCAATTTCGTAGATCTCCGCACCCATTGTGATAGCCTGATTAGGACATTCAGGTTCACACATATCACAATTGATACAGCGTTTGGTAATTAATAGTGCCATTTCAACCTCTTACATAAATTAAGCCTTTTCATTAAAGACTTAATTTTTTCCTGATTTGTTACTTTAGATCGTCCTTGTTATTCCATACGGTGTATTTTTACAAAAAACGCTCAGGGAGACTATGTTAGCACAAAATTTATTGAGACGTGTTTTGTCCAATAAATGTTAACAAGCGAAATGTGCCCTTCTTGTTGCGGTTCATGAACTGTGTGATGAATTGAAAATAAAACACATTTCTAACTCAATAAACCTTCCATTTAGATAATGGCGGAATGGAAAGTCATCGAAGTTCTTCCAGCCGGCGTAATGGAAAATATTTATTGATAATTTTGCCAACAATCCCGTGTAATTATCATGGTATATACTTAAGTATGTTTTAAATTATTTAGAGTAACAATATGATTGAATACATCGTAAAACACGGTGATGACATCGTGAAGGTCTTGGGATCTATTGGTACTTTTATTGGTATTATTTTATCTGTATTAAAGAAGCTTTATACAGACATATGTGTGTTCAGAGAACGGAAAGCGATAAAGTACATTAAATATTTGAATCAGTATAATAATTACTTGGATGAAGGTGACAAGAATTATCTTAAATATGCGATTGCATCTGAGATAATGTTTGATACTACAAAAATTAAATCTGACAGATTCAGAAAAATATTCATCAAGCTAAAACAAGGTGGGTTAAGTGTTGAATGTATAGCTAACCTGAAAAAGCTGAAGGCATATGCTATGTTAGATTCTGGTGTGGTTCAAGTGAAAGTTAAGCCATTTTATTATGTTACTTATTGGTTTGAAAAGATATTTTCTATTTACTTTTTTACATTGGCATTTGTTGTATTGATTGCGTTTTTATTAAGGGTTGATGTTTTTACTAATACAATAGGAGGGGTTTTCGATTTTCTCTTGGTCATTTTAAGCATGATTTTATTTATGGGTATTGGTATTTACCTGTTGGTATTAAGTCCATCAAAAAATCAAATTAAAGAACTTAATGATGAATTAACTCAATATAAAATTGATGATATTTTGTAGTTTGGGTTTGTAAATTTGCCATTGCATTGTAACTTGAAGCCTGTTACATAATTATCTCAATCATGTATGTTCCGGAGTTTTTTTAATGAAGGCAGGCGATTTTATAGAAAACGGTTTTATAGAAAACGATTTTATAGAAATAGTATTACCAACTAATTATCACACGAAGGATTTTTTGGCTTTTCATCAAAGAGATGAAATGGAAGTTTCTGAAATCGTGCAACAGAATAAAATTAAAAAAGGAATGGTCTGGCAGGAAACCCCGGCTCTCCTGACAATATCCCTTGAAAAGAATAAAGCACGTATACAGCTTGATATTGATGGTGGTGAGGATCTTTGTTCAGATGAAGCATTATCTGCGCTGGCTTCACACATGTTAGGGTTGAAGCAACCGGTCGAATTGTTTGAATCCCTATATCAGGATCATCCTGTTATTGGCGATTTGGTTACCAGACAAACAGGTTTACGCATTTATCAGTCAGCCACGCCTTTTGAAGCACTAAGTTGGGCAATCATTGGCCAACAGATCAGCGTAAGTGCAGCAATTTCTATTCGGCGGCGTTTTATTCAGGCAATCGGCATCCAGCATTCTTCAGGATTATTGTGCCATCCGACTCATAAACAGGTCATTCAGTGTTCTGAACAGGATCTGCGTCAATGTGGTTTTTCCGTAGGTAAAGCCAATGCCTTGCTGAATGTTTGTCGGCTTATCGATTCTGGCGCGTTAGCGTTGAATATTCCAGAGGGGGAAAATGCAATCAACTGTCTGACGGATAATTTACTTTCCATCAAAGGCATTGGCATGTGGACAGTTAATTATGCTTTGCTGCGGGGACTTAATTATCTGAATGGTTCACTGCATGGTGATGTTGCGGTAAGGCGTAATCTCCAATATTTGCTTAAGCAAGAAGATAAAGTGGGCGCTGCTCAGGCAGAAGAATGGCTGGCAGGCTTTTCTCCTTGGAAGGCTCTGGTAGGTGCACATTTATGGCGACAACAGTCCAGTAGTGGGTATTAATTAATACCACTCCAATCCCTTGTAAGGCATTTTCCTTAAGGCATCAAGGCGGCTTGCAAGTGAACCAACGTGGATTTCAAGCTGATGCCCATCGGGATCAAGCAGATAAATGGATTCTCCTTCACTGCGATTCTCTTTCCATTGTTGTATACCCGCAGCCAGTATTTTCTCTTTGAAAGCAGGAAAATCACTAGCCGAAATGCTAAAGGCGATGTGGGTATAATCCCTTGCAGGTTTGGCCTCATCACAAGAAAGGCAGAGCCACAGTTCTTTAAGGATTAGGTAAGCGCCATTTTGCCAACGTACATGTGGCGTAAAACCAAGCTGATTAATGTAGAAATCCAGGCTGCGTTCAAGGTTTGATGTGGCAAGTGTCAGGTGATTAAATCCTGTCAGCATGGATATTTATCCTTTGGGGAAATAATGGATCTTAATAACCAATATCAGGATGTTAAAAAAAGCTCGTTTAATAAGCAAGTTTTGTTTATAGATGAGCCTACTGAATACAGATGAAATGTTATTGTTTCTTTTGCTTAAATGATACTTCCATTCATTGAGAGGTTTTGATCATGTTACTTTTTTCACCATTTGAAAATTTAGCTCAGCAACTTTTACCTATAGCAATAGAAGGTGATGATGGTGCTCATGATGTTGCCCATCTTTATCGGGTATGGAGAAATGCGAAGCAAATTTGTGAAGCGGAATCTGGTGATTTGCGGTTAGTGTTTGCTGCTGTGTTATTACACGATTGTGTGAATGTTGAAAAAAATGCCCCAAACCGACACCTTGCTTCACGCATGGCAGCAGAAAAAGCAGCATTAATATTGAAAGAGTTGGGGTGGAATGAAGAGGATATTACAGCCGTCAGCCATGCTATTGAAGCACATAGTTATTCAGCAGGGTTAACGCCCAAAACATTGGAAGCCAAAATTGTGCAGGATGCGGATCGGCTGGATTCCGTTGGTATGGTTGGTATTGGGCGCTGTTTTTATATTGCAGGTCGTATGGGATCTTCACTGTATGATTTCCATGATCCTTTGGCAAAGCACCGGGAATATAATGACACGGCTTATACTATCGATCATTTTTATACCAAGTTACTTAAAATAGAGGCCGGATTTCAGACTGCATCGGGCAGAAAAATGGGCAGTGAAAGGACAGCACGCATGAAACTATTTCTTGATGCTTTTCTGGATGAAATTCATATTGAATCAGCAAATTGAGATGAGTAAACAATATTGATGATGACCCGCTATAATGAGCGGGATTTTCATAAGTAAGAGAACATGCAGTGACAGAAATATATACGGTAACCGAAAACTATAGTGATGAATATTGGATGCGTCGGGCAATAGAATTAGCAATGCAGGCACAAGAAAAAGGTGAGATTCCTGTAGGTGCTGTATTGGTAGCAGATAATGAAATTATTGCCGAAGGATTTAATCATCCGATTACCGATCATGATCCTACCGCACATGCAGAAATCATAGCTCTGCGGCGTGGTGGTATGCAATTGCAGAACTATCGTCTATTGAATACGACACTGTATGTCACTCTGGAACCTTGTGTAATGTGCGCGGGTGCAATGGTACACAGCCGGATACAACGGTTGGTTTATGGTGCCAGCGATATGAAAACGGGGGCTGCCGGATCATTGATTGATATATTGCGTCACCCGGGCATGAATCATCAGATTGACATCACTGGCGGTGTATTGGCGCAAGAGTGCTCTACGATGTTGAGTGCATTTTTCAAACAACGTAGGGAACAACATAAGGCATTGAAGAAGTTGAAAGCCCAACAACAAGAAATCCCATAGTCAGTGATGATTGAAGAGCTGTTATGGCTGGACTACTTTCCCAGATTGCGCCGGAGTTTTTTCCTCCGGCGTTTTTTCATGAGATTCAGCTTTAGTGTTTTCCGCTTTATCATTATCTGTTTTTATAATTTCTGCATCATTACTGTCGGTTTTGCCATTTTCAGGTTGAGGCTCGCTGATTGTGGCTGTATTCGCCGGAATTTCATCTCTCTCTGCTTTCTCACGGTTAGCTTTTGCCCGCAGATACCCTTCCAGACTCAAATAGTAACGCCGGATATTTTCCACATAGCGATAAGCTTCATAGCCGCGAGCATAACCATACGTTGTATTGGTATAGTATTTTTTCTTGCTTAGCAGGGGCAGGCGTTTTTTAACATCCAACCAACTGTCAGGATTACCTTTTTGTGCAGCAGTTAATTTCCTGACATCAAGTACATGCCCATACCCCATATTATAAGCGGCGAGGGCGAACCAGATACGTTCATCTTCCGCAATAGTTGTTGGCAACCGATCCATCAAATAGTGCAAATAAGACATTCCACCTTTCACACTATCTTCCGGATCTAGCCGATCGTGAACGCCAGCCCATTCCGCTGTCGGGCGAGTAAGCATCATCAGGCCACGGACGCCAGTGGGCGATGTTGCCTGAGGGTCCCAATGCGATTCTTGCCATGCAATAGATGCCACTAATTGCCAATCAAGTGAACCGGCATATCTTTCAAAAATCGGCTGATATGTCGGTAATGTTGTATTGATGGCGCGAATAAATGAAATGGTATCGAAATAGTCGAACGAACCGACATGACTGAAATACTTTTCTTGCAGCCGCGACATAATGCCGTTTTCAGCCAACATGCTGAAAAAATCAAGCATGGCTGAATAGAGACTATAATCATCATTTCGTTTTAAATACCAAGTCAGGGGACGTTCTTCACTGACATCAAAAGCAACGGCTAAATTGGGATGAATACGCTGTTGCAGGGCTAAGCTGATTGAATCGCTGATGGTATAGTCGATTGTCCCCTCGGAAACTTGTTCAAGTAATTGCTGAGTGTTTTCGTGTGACGTCTCTTGCCAAGTTAAATCAGGATAAGATTGCTCTTTCCACTTTCTTAGTTCGCTTACATGGGTTGAGCCAGCGGTGACGATGAGAGTGCCTTTTAAATCATTAAACGAGCGTGGGCGCGTTGTTCCCTTACGATAAACCAGCTGTTGTAAGACTGATGCGTAGGCAGGGCCCGTGCGTGTTTGATCCAGCCTATCTCTATTATAGATAAGACCCGCAGCCAAAAAATCGGCTTTATCATTTTCTAAGTCGTCAAAAAGCTGGTTAATGTTGGTACGAAATTTAATGACAAGTTTAACACCCAGATAATCAGCAAACCGTTTGGCTAGTTCATAGTCGAATCCCGTGGGTTCATTTTTATTGTTAAGAGAAATCAGAGGGGAGGTGATGGTACTAACCCGAAGCTCTCCCCGTGCCAGAATTTTGTTTATCTGCTCCTGCTGTTTATTGGGCCAATTGATGTTTAGGCCAATGATGGCAGCAGAGAGGAGCGCGATAATAACGATAACAAAATAATTAATCTTTATATTACTCAAATAGTTATCTCTCGCCAGTGCGATTAGGCCCCGTGTGAAATGTAAGATAATAGCATGGTCAAATTCCCAGTAATCGAGAATTTTGCGCAACAAAACTGGGATGTGCAACTTTATTAAATTAATTTAGAGGCTTTATTAAGTGTATTGTTAGGTTAATAAATGGTCACGCAAACGGTTTCGTCAGAGCGAACATTCCTCTATAATGTCCCACGTTTCCCCTGAGGCATCAGTCAGGCTTTGCTTCTAAGATGAGAGAACCTATTATTATGGAAATTCTGCGTGGCTCGCCCGCTTTATCAGCGTTTCGTATTACTAAGCTCCTTTCCCAGTGCCAAGATCAGCGGCTTCCTGTTACAGACATTTATGCAGAATATGTGCATTTTGCAGATGTTAGCGCTCCAATCACAGCAGATGAACGGGAAAAATTAAATCGGCTATTAAAATATGGTCCCTCTTTGGCTGAATATGAGCCGAAAGGTCAACTATTGTTAGTTACACCAAGGCCGGGAACAATATCTCCTTGGTCATCGAAAGCGACAGAAATTGTCCACAATTGTGGTCTAAACCAGATTGTCCGTTTAGAAAGGGGAATTGCCTATTATATTCAGGGTGCTGGTATGAATGCTGAGCAGGAGCAAGCGCTGTCAGCATTATTGCATGATCGCATGATGGAAAGTGTGTTCACGGAGTTTGAACAGGCTGATGCTCTGTTTTCCCAACAAAAACCTTCGCCATTGAAACAGATTGATGTCTTGCAATTGGGACGGACAGCACTGGAATCAGCAAATATTGAACTGGGATTGGCTCTGGCTGCGGATGAAATTGATTATCTGGTGAGAGCGTTCCAGATGTTGGAACGTAACCCGACGGATGTTGAACTCTATATGTTTGCTCAGGCGAATTCTGAACACTGCCGCCACAAAATTTTCAATGCAGATTGGGTTATTGATGGTCAGGCTCAACCCAAGTCGCTGTTCAAAATGATCAAAAATACATTTGAACAGACACCCGATCATGTGCTCTCAGCTTATAAAGATAACGCTGCTGTGATGGAAGGTTCCCATATTGGTCGCTTTTTCCCTGATCCCGCAACGGGTATCTATGATTACCACCAAGAGCACGCTCATATCTTGATGAAAGTCGAAACCCATAACCATCCGACGGCAATTTCGCCCTGGCCTGGTGCTGCAACCGGCTCTGGTGGAGAAATTCGTGATGAAGGCGCAACAGGGCGAGGAGCCAAACCTAAAGCTGGATTGGTAGGGTTCTCAGTCTCAAACTTGAAAATTCCTGGCTTTGAACAGCCGTGGGAAGAAGATTTCGGCAAGCCTGAACGTATAGTCAGTGCGTTGGATATCATGCTGGAAGGGCCATTGGGCGGCGCTGCGTTTAACAACGAGTTTGGTCGTCCGGCATTGTTGGGGTATTTCAGAACTTATGAAGAAAAAGTGCACTCCCATAACGGTACAGAACTACGTGGTTACCACAAACCCATCATGCTGGCAGGGGGAATTGGAAATATTTGTGAAGAGCACGTCCAGAAAGGGGATATCCCAGTTGGCGCAAAATTAATTGTGCTAGGTGGGCCAAGCATGAATATCGGTTTGGGGGGCGGTGCTGCGTCCTCAATGACATCGGGTCAATCTGATGCGGACTTAGATTTTGCCTCTGTGCAGCGTGATAATGCAGAGATGGAGCGCCGTTGTCAGGAAGTGATTGATAATTGCTGGCAGCGGGGGGAGAAAAATCCCATTCTGTTTATCCATGATGTAGGGGCTGGTGGCTTATCAAATGCTATGCCTGAATTAGTCAGTGATGGCGGCCGAGGCGGACGCTTTGAACTGCGTAACATTCTCAATGATGAACCGGGAATGAGTCCATTACAGTTATGGTGCAATGAATCACAAGAGCGTTATGTTCTGGCGGTAGCCCCTGAGCAGCTTGCTCTGTTTGAAGAAATTTGCCGCCGTGAACGTGCTCCCTATGCTGTGATTGGGGAAGCAACAGAAGAACGACACCTTGTATTGAATGACAACCATTTCAATAATCAGCCAATCGATATGCCTTTGGATGTGCTGCTCGGCAAGACACCCAAGATGCTAAAAAATGTACAGGTCTTGAAAGCACAAGGGCAACATTTAGATCGTAAAGGGATTGATCTTGCGGAAGCCGTAAAACGTGTTCTGCATTTACCGGCCGTTGCAGAGAAAACATTCCTGATTACGATTGGGGATCGCTCCATAACAGGTATGGTTGCCCGTGATCAAATGGTTGGCCCATGGCAAATCCCTGTGGCAGATTGCGCAGTGACCACTGCCAGTTTAGACAGCTATTACGGTGAAGCTATGTCAATGGGAGAGCGAGCACCGATTGCATTACTGGATTTTGCTGCTTCGGCACGTATGGCGGTTGGGGAAGCCTTGACCAATATCGCTTCTGCGTATGTGCAGGATCTGAAACGAGTGAAATTATCGGCTAACTGGATGTCGGCATCAGGCCATGCAGGTGAAGATGCGGGTTTATATGCTGCGGTGAAAGCGGTGGGGGAAGAGTTGTGTCCGGCGCTGGGATTGACCATTCCAGTGGGTAAGGATTCGATGTCAATGAAAACCCGTTGGAATCAAAACGGGGAAGAGCGTGAAATAACTTCACCACTTTCATTGGTTATCAGTGCCTTTGCCCGGGTGGAAGATGTTCGCCGTACAGTAACGCCAGAATTATCTACTGAAGATGACAACGCACTTTTGTTAATCGATCTGGGACAAGGACAGAATGCGCTGGGAGGAACCGCACTGGCCCAGGTTTATCGTCAGCTTGGCGATAAAACGGCGGATGTTCGCAGTGTCGAACAACTGGGCGGTTTCTTTAATGCAATTCAGCAACTGATTTCAGAACAAAAATTGTTGGCCTATCATGATCGTTCAGATGGTGGCTTGTTGGTGACATTGGCTGAAATGGCTTTTGCGGGCCATTGTGGATTGCATGCCGATATCAGTGCATTTGATGAAGATATCCTTGCGGCATTGTTTAGCGAAGAATTGGGTGCAGTGATACAAATTCGCGAAACTGACAGAGAGCAGGTTGAGAATCTGTTGGCTGACTATGGCTTGAATGGTTGTGTACATTATTTGGGTAAAGCTCAGTCAGGCGATGATTTCATTATTTCCAGTGACAATATGGAGGTTTATCGCCAAAACCGCAGTACGTTGCGCTTATGGTGGGCGGAAACGACGTGGCAAATGCAGCGCCTGCGTGATAACCCAGAATGTGCTGATCAAGAACATCGGGCAAAACAGGATGAGAATGATCCTGGTCTGAATGTGAAATTGTCTTTTGATCCTGCTGAAGATATTGCTGCTTGTTACATCTCGAAAAAAGTACGCCCGCGTGTTGCCATATTGCGTGAACAAGGTGTTAACTCTCAGGTCGAAATGGCGGCTGCATTCCATCGAGCAGGGTTTGAGGCCGTGGATGTCCATATGAGTGATTTGCTGAGTGGACGCATCACGTTGGATCAATTCCAGACATTGGTGGCTTGTGGTGGCTTCTCATATGGGGATGTACTTGGTGCGGGTGAAGGTTGGGCAAAATCCATTCTGTTTAATTCACGAGTGCGTGATGATTTTGCGAACTTCTTTGCAAGACCGGATACGTTGGCACTTGGCGTGTGTAACGGTTGCCAGATGATGTCTAATCTGCATGAACTGATTCCGGGAACAGAACACTGGCCGCGCTTTGTTCGTAACCGTTCAGAGCGCTATGAAGCGCGTTTTAGTTTAGTGGAAGTCATGGATAGCCCTTCGTTGTTCCTGAAAGATATGGCAGGTTCTCGCTTGCCGATTGCGGTTGCTCATGGTGAAGGTCAGGTGGAGTTCAGAAACAGCCTGAGTTTGGTGGAACTTGAAAAGCAGCAGCAAGTGGCATTGCGTTTTGTTGATAACTACGGTTCAGTGACAGAAAATTATCCTGCAAACCCGAATGGTTCTGTGAACGGGATCACGTCAGTAACTAACCTTGATGGGCGAGTCACGGTGATGATGCCTCATCCTGAAAGGGTATTCCGTACGGTCAGTAATTCCTGGCACCCTGAAGAATGGGGCGAAGATAGCCCATGGATGCGTATTTTCCGTAATGCACGCAAACAGTTAGGCTAATTTCTCTGGCAATTTCATTTTTCTCTGTAAAGGCTCTGAAAATTCATCAGAGCCTTTATTTAATCATCCTGAAAAATGAAAAGTATTTTGTCACTGATTTGATGTTATTAATGAGTTTTAAGAGAAATGTCTCTAAATGGCGACAATGGCTTTTATCGGTGTCTCAAATAGGTGACACTTAATTTGTTGATATAAAAACAAAAATATTTACATGTGCTTATGTGTCATAAATAGACGACAATAATACATGTCGAGCACTAGAAGATATTGATAAAGAAACCCAAAGAATTTATCTATTTTAAAATTTTTAATAAAATCAATAAATTAAAAATTATTTTGCAAGTTGGCACACAATGTGCATAATAACTGGCAGTTGCTCATTCAACTTTTTATGTCGGCCCGCAATATAGGTGGAAACATGCCACATAAGCCCAGAATGATGCCGAAGTAAGGTGCCTACCGTCCAACATCATGATACTCGCTTTCGGGCTTTATCAAACACAGGGCGACACGTGGAGTGAGGCACCACCTATCATGTTCATCAGGTAGCATGAAGGTTCCTCGCTGGCGGGATAGTAAATTAAAGTTACTATCCCGCCGTCATTATTACAGGCGAATCCTGTCCATCGTGTTCATGTATGCACCCATATGCCATATAGTTCTCAGTTACCCATTATTTTCAACTAGTTTCAAAAAGGCAGAGAAAAAGTAACTTTATAATCTATCATCAGGCAGACTTTCTCTTCCGCCTTATGTCGGTTAGCATCAATGTAATTGCAGGTTATGAGATGATTTCTTTGAAAAAATGGCGTTTATTTCCACGCTCATTACGCCAACTGGTTGTAATGGCTTTCTGTCTGGTGTTATTACCACTCTTAGTGCTGGCTTATCAGGCTTACCAAAGCCTCGACCAGTTGAGTACTCAAGCTGCTGAAATTAGTCGTTCAACTTTATCGGATGCGCGTCGCAGTGAAGCGATGATTGGTTCTGCTCTTGAGATGGAGCGTAGTTACCGTCAATATTGTGTATTGGGGGATGTGCGGCTGGAAAGGCTCTATCAACGACAATACCGACAATATACAAATATGCTCGGTGATCAGATAGCCATGTTGGCTAATGCAGAATATACGAAAAAGTTTAATGAACTATTATCAGGCCTGACAAAAATTTCCTGTAGTAACGGCGTCCCGGAGCCTGCTGTATCTAAATTACTTGAAGAATTCTCTACTGCTAATAATCTTTTGGTACAAGAAACCCGAAATATCATTTTCAGTCGTGGTGAGCAATTGCAAAAAGATATTGCAGAGAAAGGGCAACTTTTTGGTTGGCAGAGCCTTATCTTATTCCTGTTAAGTGCGTTTTTGATCGCGCTATTTACACGTATGATCATTGGGCCGGTGAAAGGCATTGAGCGGATGATTAATCGGTTAGGAAAAGGGCAATCATTAGAAAATGAGATTGAATCATTTAAAGGGCCACGGGAATTGCGATCGCTGGCACAGCGCATTATTTGGTTAAGTGAGCGGTTATCCTGGCTTGAATCTCAGCGCCATGAATTTTTACGTCATATTTCCCACGAACTGAAAACACCTTTAGCCAGTATGCGTGAAGGGACGGAGTTATTGGCAGATGAAGTTGCCGGGCCGCTGACCGCAGATCAAAGAGAAGTTGTCAGTATTCTGGACAGCAGCAGCAGGCATTTGCAACAGCTTATCGAGCAATTGCTCGAATATAACCGTAAACTGGCAGATGGCCCTGCTGAGCATCAGGTTGTGTCTTTAAAAGAGATTGTGAATAGTGTTGTGTTGTCACATCAACTGCCAGCCCGTGCGAAAAACATTAATACAGAAATTCAATTGCATATGGAGTATTGTTGGGCGGAACCTCATTTATTGAGAAAGGTGATTGATAATCTCTACTCCAATGCAGTGCACTATGGTGCTGAATCCGGTAACATTTGGGTTTCCAGTCGGCAAACGGGAGAAAATCTTCAAATTGACATTGCCAACACAGGAACGCCTATCCCTGAATTAGAAAAAAGTATGATTTTTGAGCCATTTTATCAGGGGAAACTGCAAAGAAAAGGGGCGGTTAAAGGAAGCGGCCTTGGCTTGAGCATTGCGCAAGATTGTATTAAACAGATGAGGGGAGAGCTTCATCTGATAGAATCCGAATTTGCTGACGTATGTTTTCGAATTGAACTGCCATTAACCGCAGAGAACGGCTAAATAATATGTATAACCAGTTTACTTACCGCCTTATGACGAAGACGGGACAGCAAGATATTGTGACTCAGCCGATGAAAAAAACTGCTGTTATGCAGCCTATTCTGGCACGTACTTCAACCTTACGTTTCCGTGCCATGTTGTTATTGTTTATTCCCTATTTACTGACCGGATGCGTGAAAACCACCGGAGCAGACAATCTGGCATCAATTGCACAGTCTATCCTGCCTGAACAACATGTCACAGATTACCGTTTTAAGGATTGTGATTCAATCTGGGATATAACAAAACCATCGGCAATGGAAAACGGGCTTTATTGGCTTAGAGTCATTGATTGTGCGGACCGCTTATCCTCAGTTGAAGCGCGTGAAATAGCGAACAACTTCAATACAACTGATTGGCATCAAACATTCAAACAGAGTATCTTGATGAATAGAGCGGTTTCTACAGTGGCTGAACGCCGGAAAATTGTAGAAAATCTTAATCGATATAGTACGCAGTTTCCCGTAGCCTTGCGGCCACTCTTCCAATTATGGCGTGAACAGCAATATTTGAGAATCAACCTCACTGAAGAGAAGGTTAAGTTTCAGCGGTTCCAGTTTGACAGTGATAATAAAATTGACCGCTTGAAAGAAGAACGAGCACGTTTAGAATATGAACTTCGCTCAATATCCCGCAAACTAGAAAATCTGACCGATATTGAACGCCAGCTTTCCTCCCGTAAACAAGGCCAAAGTAGTCTTGTCACTCCAAGTGGAACAGGACAAATGAAGGACTCAGATACTTCATCCAATAAATTAGAGCAGGAAGATAAACCGGCAACGGACGAGGAAATGAAAAAACCGGAAACTAAAGCAGAAGCTAATCCCCCAGCAGAAAAAGGAGCCGAATAATAATGACAGTACGCAATCCCGCCCATCTTCTTTTAGTTGATGATGATCCCGGCTTACTAAAACTATTGGGAATGCGTCTGACTAGCGAAGGGTTTCGTGTCACGACAGCAGAGAGTGGCCATGAAGGGTTGCGTATTCTGGTGAAAGATAAAATAGATCTTGTTATCAGCGACTTGCGAATGGATGAAATGGATGGTATGGCACTGTTTGCCGAAATTCAGAAACAGCACCCTGGCATGCCTGTCATTATTCTGACCGCTCACGGTTCTATCCCTGATGCAGTAGCAGCAACCCAACAAGGCGTATTTAGTTTCCTGACCAAACCCGTTGACCGTGATGCACTTTATAAAGCTATTGATGACGCTCTGGAGTTGTCAACGCCAGCTATAGATGGGCAATGGAGTGAGCAGATTGTCACGCGCAGCCCATTAATGTTGCGTCTGTTGGAACAGGCAAAAATGGTGGCTCTGTCTGATGTCAGCGTTTTGATTAATGGGCAAAGCGGAACCGGTAAGGAAGTCTTGGCTCAAGCCATCCATCGGGCAAGCCCCAGAGCGAAGAAACCTTTTATTGCCATTAACTGCGGTGCCTTACCTGAGCAGCTACTTGAATCTGAACTGTTTGGTCATGCCAAGGGGGCATTTACTGGTGCTGTCAGTAGCCGGGAAGGATTATTTTTAGCGGCTCAAGGTGGAACCTTATTCCTAGATGAGATCGGTGATATGCCGATGGCGCTGCAAGTTAAGTTATTGAGAGTCTTGCAGGAGCGGAAGGTTCGTCCATTAGGAAGCAACCGGGATATAGACATTGATGTCAGAATTATTTCTGCCACCCACCGTGACTTACCAAAAGCAATGCAGCGTAATGAGTTTCGTGAAGATCTCTATTACAGGTTGAATGTCGTTAACCTGAAAATTCCTGCATTGAATGAACGTGCGGAAGATATTCCTTTATTGGCCAATCACCTGTTACGAGAATCAGCCAAGCGCCATAAACCCTTTGTGCGTAGTTTTTCCACGAATGCCATGAAATGTCTGGTGGCAGCAAGTTGGCCGGGCAATGTTCGTCAATTGGTTAACGTCATAGAACAATGTGTGGCGTTGACGATGGCTCCGGTCATTAGTGATGCTTTGGTTATGCAGGCATTGGAAGGAGAAAATACGGCGCTGCCGACATTTGTGGAAGCTCGTGGGCAGTTTGAACTGAATTATCTGCGCAAATTGTTGCAAATGACCAAAGGCAATGTGACCCATGCTGCCCGCATGGCAGGGCGTAACCGGACTGAATTTTATAAATTGCTGGCACGTCATGAGCTGGATGCTAACGATTTTAAGGAATAACTTTCCTGCTATTCCAGAAATTCTTACACTGAATAGAAATTATCTATATTGACTGTCTTTAATTATGAATAAGACAGAAAGATGAATTATGGCCTAGGAGAGCCACATTCTATGAGTCGTACTCTTAATATTGCTCTTGCCCAGTTAAACTGGCTGGTGGGAGACATTGAAGGCAACTGCGAGCGCATGTTGCAGACAGTACAAGAACAGCAAGAAAAAGGTGCTGATCTGGTTATGTTTTCTGAATTGGCGTTGTCTGGCTATTTTCCTGAAGATTTGCTGTTCCGTCCCGATTTACACCAGCGTTGTCGTGAGCAGTTGGTACGTTTGCAGGAAGCGAGTTCCCAGATTGGTATTTTGGTTGGGCATCCGTGGCAACAAGATGGAAAACTCTACAATGCGCTTTCCTTATTTTGGAAAGGGGAAATTATTGCTCGTTACTTCAAACAGCTACTGCCCAATTATGGTGTCTTTGATGAAGAGCGTTATTTCAAGGCTGGTGACCAAAGCTGTGTTATACCATTCAAGGGATATAACCTGGGCTTATTGATTTGTGAAGACTTATGGTTTGATGCGCCGATTAATGCTTTGAAACAAGCCGGTGCAGAAATGATCCTGTCGATTAATGCCTCTCCTTACAATCGTGAAAAACCCAATATTCGCAGTACATTAATTAGAACCCACTGTCAGCGCATTCAACTCCCTATCATTTATCTCAATCAGGTAGGCGGGCAAGATCAGCTTATCTTTGATGGTTGTTCTAAGGTCTTTGATGCAAATGGTGAAATTACGCATCGTATGGCCGCCTTTGAAGAGCAGATCGAACAGTGCCGCTTCAATGACATGAAAATTGAACCCATGGCAAACCCCATTCCTCAATTGCCGCCACTTGCACAAATCTATAAGGCACTGGTTCTCTCTGTGCGTGATTATGTGCGGAAAAATGGTTTCAAAGGTGCGTTGCTTGGTTTATCTGGCGGGATTGATTCTGGTCTGACTTTGGCGATTGCTGTGGATGCCTTGGGTAAAGATCATGTGCAGGCCGTCATGATGCCATTCCGTTATACCTCAGAAATGAGCATTCATGATGCCAGAGAACAGGCGGAATTACTGGGTGTTGAATTCGACATAGCATCCATAGAACCCATGTTTGATGCTTTCATGGCACAGCTTGAACCTATGTTCGCCGGAACTGAAAAAGATACGACAGAAGAAAATTTGCAGGCCCGTTGCCGTGCCGTTATTTTGATGGCGATATCGAACAAACGTCATCGCTTGGTGCTGACGACCAGCAACAAGAGTGAATCAGCAGTCGGTTATTCAACCCTGTATGGTGATATGGCAGGGGGCTTTAATGCTTTGAAAGATGTCCCTAAGACTATGGTATTTGCATTGGCTAAATACCGTAATACAGTATCTCCGGCTATTCCTCAGCGTGTGATTGATCGCCCGCCTTCTGCGGAATTAGCACCGGATCAACTGGATCAGGACAGCTTGCCTCCATATGACATGCTGGATGCTATTCTTGAAGGGTATGTCGAAAAAGACAAATCAGTAGCTGACTTGGTTGCTGAAGGTTTTAACGAAGCCATTGTCCGCAAGGTGATCCGGCTGGTGGATATCAATGAATATAAACGTCGTCAGGCACCTATCGGCCCACGCATTACACAACGTGATTTTGGCAAAGACCGGCGCTACCCGATTACTTCTGGTTTCGGGCGTAAGAACTGGTAATAACAGGAAAACTTCATGAAAAAGATTGATGCAATTATCAAACCTTTCAAGCTGGATGATGTGCGTGAAGCTCTGGCTGAAGTGGGTATCACTGGTATGACCGTGACGGAAGTAAAAGGATTTGGTCGCCAGAAAGGGCACACTGAACTGTATCGCGGTGCAGAATATATGGTGGATTTTCTGCCAAAAGTCAAAATAGAAATTGTCGTACCGGATGATATTGTTGATACCTGTGTCGAGACAATCATGCAAATTGCACAGACCGGTAAAATCGGTGATGGCAAAATTTTTGTTTTCGATGTTGCCCGTGTGGTACGTATCCGAACTGGTGAACAGGACGAAGAAGCAATTTAAAACTAAATGGGAGATGATGTGTAACATCTCCCATTTTGTAATTGTTATCACTTGACCTGATTTAGCTGTATTAAATCACTTTATGTGGGCCAAAACATTCATAGTGGATATGTTGTTTATCAACACCCATTGCCAGAAGTTGGTTAGCAATAAATTGCATGAACGCTACGGGCCCACAGAAATAGAATTGCATTCCTTCTGCTGCTATTAATTCTTTTACGAGAGAAAGATCCATAAGCCCGGTATGCTGATAATGTATGCCTTTCTGATCTATATCTCGTGGTTCGCGATACCAAACCTGCGGATGCAAATTAGGCATGGATTGAGAAATTTCATTTACCTTATTTGAGAAGGCATGATAGCCGCCATGCTCTGCGGCGTGGAACCAATTCACTGTTCCTGTATGATGCTGATTATGCAGATGTTGTAGCATACTCATCATTGGCGTTAAACCTACACCCGCTGAAATCAGCGTAACGGGTGTATCATGCTGGACATCAAGGAAAAAATCACCGCGTGGCGCTGCCAGCATCACGAGATCACCTTCCTGTACTTTATCGTGCATGAAGTTTGAAACCTTGCCCTGAGATTCACGCTTAATCGCAATCTGGTAATTACTTCCGTTTGGTGCTGCGGTCAGAGAATATTGGCGAATTTCACGGTTCTCAAAAGCAGGATCTTCTATATAAATCCCTAAATATTGCCCCGGTTTGTAATCCATGACTTTTTCACCATCAACGGGAACAAACTCGAAGCTGGTAATAACGTCACTTTGTGGTTGTTTCCGGCTGACACGGAATTGACGTAATTCACGCCAACCGCCTTCCAGAGATTCACCACTTTGGTAAATTTCTTCTTCCCGATTGATAAAGACATTGGCCAGCACATTGTAGGCTTTTCCCCAAGCACTGAGAACTTCATCACCAGGATGGAACATTTCATCAATTGTTGCCAGTAAGTGCGTACCTACAATCTGATAATGTTCAGGCTTAATATTCAGGCTCGCGTGTTTATGAGCGATTTTTTCTACCGCAGGTAATAAAGCAGACAGATTATCGAGATTAGCAGCGTAAGCGCAAAGCGCATTGAAAAGCGCTTCCCGCTGATCACCGTTGAGCTGATGGCTCATGTTAAAAATATCTTTTAATTCAGGGTGATGCTTGAACATACGTTCATAAAAATGTGCAGTCAGCTTGGGACCTGTAGAAACGATTAATGGAATGGTGGATTTTATGGTTGCGATAACCTGACTATCTAGCATGGGGATCTCCTGAATTTTTCTCAAATGATGCTGAAGTCTATAAGCTGCATTTTAAATGCAACTTATAGTGTTTGGGAATAGATTCAATTGAGAAAAGAAGATCATCTTGATTTAAATCAAAAATTCAGAATTTGTATTACAAGAAACCCTGACTAAGATCACAAATATCATTGATAAAATGAGAATTGTTGATTCTATAGTCAGTTATTCAGCTTTCAATGCGCTGTTAATCCATTATGCAAACGTTTGCGTAAATTATCTTGTCAAGACTATCTCATTTGATAAAAAGAGTTTACACTGTGTGGCATTCTGGCCCTCAGGGGTATTTTTTAGAGAAGTAGCTGAGTCAGGAGAACCAAATGTTAAAGCGTGAAATGAATATTGCGAATTACGATCCCGAACTGTGGCAGGCGATGGAACAGGAGGTTTGTCGTCAGGAAGAACACATTGAATTGATTGCTTCTGAAAACTATACCAGCCCAAGAGTTATGCAGGCTCAGGGATCTCAGCTCACTAACAAGTATGCGGAAGGTTATCCGGGTAAACGTTATTACGGTGGCTGTGAATATGTTGATGTGGTTGAACAACTTGCGATTGACCGTGCAAAAGAGCTGTTTGGTGCAGATTATGCAAACGTCCAGCCACACTCAGGTTCTCAGGCTAATGCCGCGGTGTATATGACACTGCTAAAACCCGGTGATACGGTTTTAGGGATGAATCTGGCACACGGCGGTCATTTGACCCATGGTTCTCCAGTTAACTTCTCCGGCAAATTTTATAACATCGTACCTTATGGTATTGATGAAAAAGGTAAAGTAGATTACGACGATATCCGTGCCCAAGCGCAAAAACACCAACCAAAAATGATCATCGGTGGTTTCTCTGCTTACTCCGGTGTTGTTGATTGGGCGAAGATGCGTGAAATCGCCGATGAAATCGGTGCCTATCTGTTCGTTGATATGGCTCACGTAGCGGGTTTGGTTGCCGCTGGTGTTTATCCAAACCCAGTTCCTCATGCGCATGTTGTTACAACAACAACGCACAAAACTCTGGCTGGCCCGCGTGGTGGCCTGATTCTGGCGAAAGGTGGCGATGAAGAATTTTACAAGAAACTGAATTCTTCTGTTTTCCCAGGTTCTCAGGGTGGCCCACTGATGCACGTCATCGCGGGTAAAGCGGTTGCACTGAAAGAAGCAATGGAACCTGAGTTTAAGGTCTATCAACAGCAAGTTGCTAAAAATGCGAAAACCATGGTCGAAGTATTCCTGCAACGTGGTTATAAAGTTGTTTCTGGTGAAACGGAAAACCACCTGTTCTTGTTGGATCTGGTAGATAAAGATATTACGGGTAAAGATGCTGATGCTGCATTGGGGCGTGCCAATATTACTGTTAACAAAAACAGTGTGCCTAACGATCCGCGCAGCCCGTTTGTGACTTCTGGTATTCGTATCGGGACCCCTGCAATTACCCGCCGTGGCTTTAAAGAAGAAGAAACCCGTGAGCTGGCAGGTTGGATGTGTGATGTGCTGGATAACATCAATGATGAAGCAACCATTGAAAGCGTTAAGCAGAAAGTTTTGAACATCTGCGCAAAATATCCGGTTTACGCATAATTAAAAATAAAGAGTAGTTTAGTAATAAGCCCGACTCATGACGTTAGTTTTGAGCGGGTTTTTTTGTATTTGAAAAATGAGGGTATTTGGATGGTTATTCCATCAACATTTTGGCTAGGATTAGGTTATTTCACTTATTTTTTCTCTTTCGGTATCTTTCTACCTTTTTGGGCTGCCTGGTTAAAAGGTGAAGGCATTGAGCCTTCAATGATAGGAATATTGCTGGGTGTTGGATTGGTTGCCCGATTTATCGGTAGTCTGGTTATTTCTCCCACGGTAAAAGATCCATCAAAATTAATTAACGCGTTGCGATTCCTTTCATTGCTGGCGTTGCTTTTTGCGGTTGGATTTGTATTTGGTAGCCATTGGCTATGGCTTTTCTTTGTCATGATAGGTTTTAACTTATTTTTCTCGCCACTCGTGCCTTTATCGGATGCTTTGGCCGGAACATGGCAAAAACAATTTACTTTTGATTACGGCAAGGTAAGAGTCTGGGGTTCGATTGCATTTATTATCAGCTCTGCGCTGACTGGTATATTAATGTCTGCCAATGGAATAAATTTCTCAATCAGCAGCCTCGACATTGGCTGGAGTATGTCATTTGACAGTCTGAATAGCTGGATTGGCAAAGATGTGTTTGGAACACACCATATCATTCTCGCTTTCCTGATTTTCAGTATTACTGTCATGCTGCTGGGAATGATGCTGAAACCCGCCATTATGCCCGTTGGTCAAGAGAAGACCACGAATACTAATGCCGTCTCTTTTAAAGAACTTTTGTCTGAAAAATCTGTGTGGCAATTTTTAGTGTGTGTAACGCTATTGCAGGCTGCACACGCGGGTTACTATAGTTTTGGCACTATTTATTGGGAGAATGCAGGTTACTCGCCATCAACCATTGGTTATCTCTGGTCGTTAGGCGTTGTGGCAGAAGTCCTCGTCTTTACTTTCAGCAAACAGTTATTCCGTCGTTGGAGTGCACGTAATCTGTTATTGCTATCCAGCATCTGTGGTGTGATTCGTTGGGGATTAATGGGAACGTCAACGGAATTACCCGTGCTGATTATTATTCAAATCCTGCATTGCGGTACTTTTACCGTTTGCCATTTAGCAGCGATGCGTTTTATTGGAGCCAGAAAGGAAAATGAAATCATCCGATTGCAGGCGACTTACTCCGCTTTGGCAATGGGTGGAGGGATTGCTGTTATGAGTGTGATTGCTGGTTTTATGTATGAACATATCGATAGTGGTATATTTTGGGTGATGGCGTTGGTTGCATTACCTGCGCTGTTTCTGCGGCCAAAAGTTGAAGCTCAAGCACATTAATTAAAATGTTTGGCGATAAAAAAGGGCACCAATTAGGTGCCCTGAAAATAACATTGCTCAAATTATATTTATATAATTATTAACGAATTAACGTTTCAGTGCTTCCGTTAATTCTTCACGCATTTCAGACAAAATGTCTTTAACGATACGTGGGCTACCTGCAACGATATTGCCGGAATTAATATAGTTATGACCACCGACGAAATCGGTAACGATGCAGCCGGATTCACGTACCAGCAATTCACCGCCCATGAAATCCCAGGGTTTCAGGCCAATTTCGAAGAAACCATCTACGCGCCCGGCAGCGACATAAGCCATATCCAGTGCGGCGGAACCCGTGCGACGGAAATCCGCGCAACGATCAAATAATTTACCCAGTACATTCATGTAAGGGATAGAGTGCTGTTTGGCTTTGAATGGGAAACCAGTCGCAAGGATAGTACCATCCAGATCACGGGCATTGGTACCACGCAGACGATAGCCGTTTAATTGTGCGCCTTGACCACGAGTCGCGCTGAACAGCTCATTGCGCATTGGATCGTAAACCACGGAGACTTCAGTGCGGCCTTTAATACGCACTGCAATGGAAACCGCAAAATGAGGGAGACGTTTAATAAAGTTGGTGGTGCCATCCAGTGGATCGATAACCCATTGGAAATCGTTTTCTTCACCTAAGTGCTCACCGCTTTCTTCGGTAATAATTGTATGCTTAGGATAAGATTTACGGATAATGTCGATAATCAGCTGTTCTGCTTCATGATCAACATTGGTGACGAAATCATTACTGCCTTTTTGGCTTGCTTCAATGGCATCAGGGGTTTCGTAGCTTTTGGCAATGTAGTTGCCGGCCTTACGCGCAGCGCGTATAGCGATGTTTAGCATCGGATGCATGGGGTATCTTCCACCAGAATTTTAAAGAACGGGAAACAAATCGGCGCGCAGTATAGCAGTAGTTCGTCAAAATGACTAATGCTGTGTTAAGATATTCGGCTCTTATACTGAATTTAAAAGCCGTCATGTTAGAGAATATCCGCATTATTCTGGTTGAAACCTCCCACACGGGCAATATGGGATCAACCGCTCGGGCCATGAAAACAATGGGATTGACCAATTTGTATCTGGTGAATCCGTTAGTTCAACCTGATTCTCATGCTATCGCACTTTCAGCCGGTGCAAGTGACGTTATCGGCAATGCGACGATTGTGAGTACGTTGGATGAAGCATTAGCTGGGTGTGAATTGGTCATCGGAACCAGTGCCCGTTCCCGTACCCTTTCCTGGCCAATGGTTGAACCTCGTGAATGTGGTGAACGTTGTGTCAAAACGGCCAGCCACTCTCCGGTTGCGATTGTATTTGGTCGTGAACGTGTTGGGTTGACTAATGAAGAGCTGCAAAAATGTAATTACCATCTTTATATTCCGACAAATCCGGAGTACGGTTCATTGAATTTGGCGATGGCTGTCCAACTGGTTAGCTATGAAATTCGCATGGCGCATCTTTCAGCTCAGGAGCAACTAGAAAAAGCCTCTTCGTCAGATCATGAGGTAGAATATCCGGCTGTTGAGGATATGGAGCGTTTTTATCAACATCTTGAACAGGTATTGAACGAATCAGGCTTTATCCGCAAAGCGCATCCGGGTCAAATAATGAACAGGTTAAGACGGCTTTATACTCGTGCGCGGCCTGAAACGCAGGAGCTGAATATTCTGCGAGGTATACTAACTTCTATGGAAAAATGGGCCAGGAAATAACCGAGATCCAGCGGGAAGAACTAGCAGGAACAACCAAAAAATCTGAGGCAGACAGGTGAAAGGGCGGTCAAATAATAGTTGAGTGAATTAGTAGGTTAAATAGTTGACTAAAACACTCAGGAATGTCACAATTTCATCTATATTTCACCATGGAGTTTTTGTTATGAGACTGACATCAAAAGGACGTTATGCGGTAACTGCCATGCTAGATGTGGCGTTGCATTCACAAGAAGGGCCGGTGCCATTAGCCGACATTTCTGAACGTCAGGGAATTTCCCTTTCCTATCTTGAGCAGTTGTTCTCCCGCCTGCGTAAAAATGGTCTGGTTTCTAGCGTCCGTGGTCCAGGTGGCGGCTATTTACTGGGCAGAGATGCCGGTAAGATTTTCGTTGCCGAAGTGATTTCAGCTGTTGATGAATCTGTTGATGCAACTCGTTGTCAGGGCAGAGAAGGCTGTCAAGGCGGTGATCGTTGTTTGACGCACACATTGTGGCGTGACCTGAGTGATCGCATCACAGGTTTCCTGAGCAGCATCAGTTTAGAAGAATTAGTAAATAACCAAGAAGTGTTAGACGTTGCTGATCGTCAAGACGGCGATAAGCGCCGTACACCGAACGGCAGGCCTCAAGAGACGATTAACGTTAACCTGCGCGCATAACCTTGCGGCAAATAAAAGTATTAAAAGTGTCTTACGGAGCATGTGAGCAATGAAATTACCCATTTATTTGGACTATTCAGCAACAACACCAGTCGATCCACGTGTTGCTGAAAAGATGATGAACTATCTAACTATGGACGGGATTTTTGGTAACCCAGCTTCCCGTTCACACCGTTTTGGTTGGCAGGCTGAAGAAGCGGTTGATATCGCGCGTAATCAAATTGCTGATTTGATCGGCGCAGATCCGCGTGAAATCGTGTTCACTTCAGGCGCTACAGAGTCAGATAACCTTGCGATTAAAGGTGCTGCAAAATTTTATCAGAAAAAAGGCAAGCACATTATTACCAGCAAAACGGAACACAAAGCGGTTTTAGATACTTGCCGCCAGCTGGAGCGTGAAGGTTTTGAGATCACTTACCTTGCACCAATGAGCAATGGCATGCTTGATCTGAAAGAGCTGGAAGCCACTATGCGTGAAGATACGATTCTGGTTTCCATCATGCACGTCAATAATGAAATTGGTATTGTCCAAGACATTATGACCATCGGTGAAATGTGTCGTAGCCGTGGTATCATTTTCCATGTTGATGCAACTCAAAGTGTTGGCAAATTACCTATCGACCTCAGCAAACTGAAAGTTGATCTGATGTCTTTCTCTGCTCATAAACTTTATGGCCCTATGGGTATCGGTGCACTGTATGTTCGCCGTAAACCTCGCGTGCGTATTGAGGCACAGCAGCACGGTGGTGGTCATGAGCGTGGTATGCGTTCAGGTACATTGCCTGTTCACCAGATTGTTGGTATGGGTGAAGCTTACCGTATTGCAAAAGAAGAGCTGGAATCAGAAGCAGAACGCCTGCGTGGATTGCGTCTGCGTTTGTGGAACGGTATTAAAGATATTGAAGAAGTTTACCTGAACGGTGATTTGGAACTGGGTGCGCCGCACATTCTGAATGTCAGCTTCAACTATGTTGAAGGTGAGTCGTTGATGATGTCATTGAAAGATCTGGCAGTTTCTTCTGGCTCGGCATGTACTTCTGCGAGTTTGGAACCTTCCTATGTCCTGCGGGCACTGGGTATGAATGATGAACTGGCACACAGTTCTATTCGTTTCTCTTTGGGGCGTTTTACCACAGAAGAAGAAATAGACTATGCAATCAAGTTGATTCTCAACGCGATTGGTCACCTGCGCGATCTTTCTCCATTGTGGGAAATGTTCAAACAGGGTGTGGATCTCAGCACCATCGAATGGTCTCATCATTAATCAGACGGTTTCAGGAGTAACGACATGGCTTACAGCGACAAAGTAATTGATCACTATGAAAACCCACGTAATGTTGGTTCATTCGACAGTGAAGATCCTTCAGTGGGTAGTGGTATGGTAGGGGCACCCGCTTGTGGTGACGTCATGCGGCTGCAAATTAAAGTCAACGATGAAGGCATCATCGAAGATGCACGTTTCAAAACTTATGGCTGCGGCTCTGCGATTGCATCCAGCTCTCTGGTAACAGAGTGGATGAAAGGAAAATCGCTGGAACAGGCTGAGGCTATCAAAAATACTCAGATTGCTGACGAACTGGAACTACCGCCAGTGAAAATCCACTGCTCTATTTTGGCAGAAGATGCAATCAAAGCTGCTATTGCTGATTACAAGAGTAAGCGCCAAGCAAAATAACTATTTTTTAAATAGAAAATAATTCTGGTGGATATTGGTTCAATATCCACCTTTACTAGTTTTAAAAGTGAGGTGTTGTATGTCAATTTCCCTGACAGAAAGTGCAGCCCAGCGTATTTTGGCCTTTCTTGACAATCGAGGAAAAGGTGTCGGGTTGCGTTTGGGAGTGAGAACTTCCGGCTGCTCTGGTATGGCATATGTACTTGAATTTGCTGATACAGTTAATGAAGAAGATCAGATTTTTGAAGATAAGGGCGTGAAAGTCATCATTGACGGTAAAAGCATCCTTTACCTTGATGGCACTGAGTTGGATTTTGTCAAAGAAGGTCTGAATGAAGGCTTTAAATTCAACAACCCCAATGTTTCCAGCGAATGCGGTTGTGGGGAAAGCTTCCACGTTTAAACCCATTGTTTGACTCCGCACTTTGCGAAACTAAGAGTAACTTATGGACTACTTTACTTTATTCGGGCTGCCTTCGCGTTATGCGATTGACCGTGAGTTGTTGGCGACCCGTTATCAGGAATTGCAGCGTCAGTTTCACCCAGATCGTTTTGCCAACCAACCTGAACGTGAAAAAACGCTGGCACTCCAACAAGCTGCTACCATCAATGCAGGTTACCAGACGCTAAAACATCCCCTGAAACGCGCAGAATATATGCTTTCTCAGCAAGGGTTTGATCTATCCAACGAACAGCACACGATGCAGGATACGGCTTTCCTGATGCAGCAGCTGGAGTTACGCGAAGAGCTTGATGACATCGAACATAGCACGGACCCAGAAACAGCACTGACCCATTTTTCATCTCGCCTCAATAAAATGATTAAAACTCGTAGTGAGCAGATGGAGCATCAGTTAGACGCTGGCGAATGGTCAACGGCAGCCGATACGGTTCGTAAATTACGCTTTTTGGATAAATTGCAACAGCAGGTTGAACAACTGGAAGAGCGGTTGCTGGATGATTTTTAGCTGAGATAATTAGCTGAATAGATTTATAGGGGCACACATGGCTTTATTACAAATCAGCGAACCTGGTCTATCTGCCGCACCTCACCAGCGTCGTCTGGCTGTGGGGATTGATCTTGGTACGACTCACTCACTGGTTGCGACTGTCCGCAGTGGTCAGGCGGAAACGTTGGCAGACAGTGAAAACCGTCACTTACTGCCTTCCGTTGTACAATATCGCAAAGAAGATATTCAAGTTGGTTGGCAGGCTCGTCAGCAAGCAGCATCCGATCCCGCCAATACCGTGAGTTCCGTCAAACGTATGATGGGACGCTCTTTGGCTGACATTCAGCAACGTTATCCCAACCTGCCATATCAACTTCAGGCAAGTGAAAACGGTCTGCCATTGATCAACACCGTGGCGGGCTTGGTAGATCCTATTCAGGTTTCTTCTGAGATATTGAAATCGTTGGCACAACGGGCAGAAGAAACCTTGGATGGCAAACTCGATGGTGTTGTGATCACGGTTCCTGCCTACTTTGATGATGCCCAACGTCAAGGCACCAAAGATGCTGCGCGATTAGCCGGTTTGCATGTTCTCCGACTTTTGAATGAGCCTACAGCCGCTGCTATTGCTTATGGCCTTGACTCAGGTCAGGAAGGTGTGATCGCGATTTACGATCTTGGTGGCGGAACATTCGATGTTTCTATTCTCCGCCTTAGCCGTGGCGTATTTGAAGTTTTGGCAACGGGAGGCGATACCGCACTGGGTGGTGATGATTTTGACGCATTATTAGCGAATTGGATCCGTGAACAGGCCGGAATTAGCAATCACGATCATGGGTTACAGCGTCAGTTATTGGATATTGCCACTCAAACCAAAATTGCCTTGAGTGAAGCGGAGAGTGCGGAAATCCGGATTGTTGACTGGGAAGGTAGAATTAGCCGAACAGAATTTAACGAATTGGTTGCTTCTCTGGTCAAACGCACATTACTTTCCTGCCGCAGAGCACTGAAAGATGCGGGTGTTACCGCGGATGAAGTATTGCAAGTCGTCATGGTTGGTGGTTCAACACGAGTGCCATTAGTGCGCAGTATGGTAGGGGAATTCTTTGATCGTGAGCCATTGACCTCTATTGATCCAGATAAAGTCGTGGCTGTCGGCGCTTCAATTCAGGCTGATATTTTGGTGGGTAACAAGCCTGATAGCGAAATGCTATTGTTGGATGTCATCCCCCTGTCACTTGGTTTAGAAACGATGGGAGGGCTAATTGAAAAAGTCATTCCACGTAATACCACTATTCCTGTTGCAAGAGCGCAAGAGTTTACCACTTTCAAAGACGGTCAAACTGCGATGAGCATCCATGTGGTGCAAGGTGAAAGGGAGTTGGTCAATGATTGCCGGTCACTGGCACGGTTCACATTGCGTGGCATTCCGCCATTACCGGCTGGTGGTGCACATATTCGCGTGACTTTTCAGGTCGATGCTGATGGTCTATTGAGCGTCAGCGCATTGGAGAAATCTACGGGTGTTGAAGCTTCTATTCAGGTAAAACCTTCCTATGGTTTATCAGATGAAGAAATCGCACGCATGCTGAAAGACTCCATGACTAATGCGCAGGAAGATATTCAGGCCCGTAAATTGGCTGAACAAAAAGTAGAAGCCGCCCGGGTTCTGGAAAGTTTAACCAGCGCACTGGAAAAAGATGCTGACTTACTGAGTCAGGAAGAACATGCTGCCATTGACGCAGCTGCACAAGTATTAATTGAAAGCGCTCAGGGAGCTTCCCCTGATGCGATTGAAAGTGCAATTAAAGAATTGGACAAACAAACGCAGGAATTTGCCGCGCGCCGTATGGACACATCAATCCGCCGGGCTTTGGCGGGTCATTCTGTGGATGAGATTTAATTATGCCTAAAATTGTATTTTTACCTCATAACGAACTTTGCCCTGAAGGTGCAGTATTGGACGCTAAGGAAGGCGAATCAATTCTGGATGTTGCACTGCGTAATGGCATTGAAATTGAACACGCTTGTGAAAAATCTTGTGCATGTACCACCTGTCATTGCATCGTCAGAGAAGGATTTGACTCACTGGAGGAAAGTGCTGAACTGGAAGATGACATGTTGGATAAAGCATGGGGGCTGGAGCCAGAAAGCCGGTTGAGCTGTCAGGCCAAAGTCGCTGATGAGGATTTGGTCGTAGAAATCCCTAAATACACCATCAACCATGCCCGTGAGCACTGACAGGAGGACGAAAAATGAAATGGTCTGACAGTCGTGATATTGGCGAAGCGCTGTATGATAAATTTCCGGATCTCGATCCCAAAACAGTACGTTTCACCGATATGCATGAATGGATTTGTGAACTGGATGGTTTTGATGATGATCCACAGAAATCCAATGAAAAAGTATTGGAAGCTATCTTGTTAGTGTGGCTGGATGAATATGAGTAACGCGACATTTGTTTAAGACAAAAATAGCGCAAACTCACTGATTCTTGCTCAATAGCTTGGCATAGTCTGCATTTAATGGAAAACTGGCAATTGCCAGTTTTTTTACATTAATAAACCCTTACTGTGAAACAGTGAATAATAAGATAAGAAGTGAGAGAAAATGACAAAACAAATCATGCCGATAACACTGTCTTATGAGCCAGCTAATGCTTGCTGGGGTGAAAAAGCACTAATTAGTTCGAGTGAGCAAGGGATCACCATTCACTTGGAAGGTCATGGAAAATTAGGCGCAATTCAACGCGCAGGGCGTAAAGTTGACGGGCAGGGAATTCGCAACATTGCTCTAGTGGGTGATGGTTGGGATCTGGAAAGGAGTTGGGCGTTCTGGCTGGGCTTTCGTTCACCTAAGGGCCTGCGCACGATTGAATGGCCGCAGTTATCTGTGTCGGAAAAGCAAGAACTGGAAAGAAGGATCAAATTCATTGATTGGGTACGCGATACCATCAATCTTCCAGCAGAAGAATTAGGGCCAGAACAGCTCGCTCAGAGAGCCATTGATTTGCTGACTGGCGTAGCAGGTGATGCCGTTAGTTATCGGATTATCAAAGGAAATGACCTGCGTGAGCAGGGTTACATGGGAGTCTATACTGTCGGTCGTGGATCTTCGCGTGATCCTGTTTTTCTGGCATTGGATTTCAACCCGACAAAAGAGGCAAAAAACCCTGTTTTTGCCTGCTTGGTCGGTAAAGGCATTACCTTTGACTCTGGCGGATATAGCATCAAACCATCCAGCTCCATGGATTCCATGAAATCGGATATGGGCGGTTCGGCAACATTAGCGGGAGCCTTGGCTCTTGCCATTAGTCGAGGCTTGAAGCATCGCGTAAAACTGTTCCTGTGCATTGCAGACAATATGGTGAGCAGCAATGCTTTCAAATTGGGCGATATTATTCGTTATCGCAATGGCAAAACGGTTGAAGTGATGAACACGGATGCGGAAGGGCGTCTGGTTCTGGCTGATGGTTTGATTGATGCCAGTGCAGAAAAAGCACCACTGATTGTTGATGCTGCAACTTTAACGGGCGCCGCAAAAATGGCAGTAGGAAGCGATTATCACTCTGTGTTCAGCTTTGATGATCAATTGGCATCTGATTTGTTATCAGCGGCTGATACTGAAAATGAACTGTTCTGGCGTTTACCGCTGGCTGAATTCCACCGTAGCCAATTGCCATCCAATTTTGCCGATCTGAACAACATTGCCTCACCTGCACATTCCGCGGGAGCAAGCACCGCAGCCGCGTTCTTGTCTCACTTTGTCGAAAACTACAAAAAAGGCTGGGTACATATCGACTGCTCAGCAACTTACCGTAAGTCATCGGTTGAGCAGTGGGCAGCAGGTGCAACGGGATATGGCGTGCGTACTATTGCTAATTTACTGTTAGCGAAAGCGAAATAAAAGCGAAGAAGTAAAAAGCGAAGAAGTAAAAAGTCACATTTTCAAATTACCTTTCTTGATAGCCTCTCTTAATGGGGGGCTATTTGATTAAACTTTTCAATAGCTTTAACTGTAATTCAAACAGCATTGTTCGGAGATTTTCATGAGTTTATCAAATGGGCCTGTCGCTACCGAAATAAAAGTTCCTAGCGGAAGCAGTATCACTCTGAGTCAGCCAGAAGAACAACCGGCTCAGCTTATTGAGGCGTTGATTAATTTATTCAAACAACATAAACCCATTCGGCGTGCTTTTCTGGTTATGGCCCATGATAAAAATGTAGATGAAAAACCTAATCTATTAATTGGCTTAGAGTTTAGCGGAACACTATCAGGCGATGAAATAAGTTTGTTGATTCAAGAAGCGGGTGAACTGGCTTGCGAATATCTTGATGAAGATGAATCGGTCGATTTTTGCTTGCTTGATGAGAAAGAAAGGGGCATTAGTCATTATCTGATTCAGCATACTCAACCCTTCTACCAACGGAAATTAGGTAGTTGGTTGAGGGATACTATCCCTGTTATCAATCAATAATGACTAAGTGTAATTTGATTGCAATTATTCAACCAATATTGCGAGAGACATCGAAAATCTGAAAAAACATAGGGTAAAAGTGCAGGGAGAATTTTATTCCAGCCAGAGAATTCGCTATTTTTTCTGCGCATTAGTTATGTGAAATAGGAAGTACCATAATGAATATCCAAAAAAATAATATTCTGGATTATCCGGTAAACAACAAGGGTTATGGTTATGTATCAAAGTCAATTTTGGCAAAAGACTACAAGGAGAAAACGATACCTTGCGGTCATGATTGCTTCGTTATTTGCACTGTTTGTACTGTCAGGATGCGATCAGGCTGATAATACAGACAAAACTAAAACAGAAAACATCGAAAAACAGAACATTTCATTACCTCAGAATAAGCAGGTGGCCGATAATGAAAAATCGGAAACTTCGACTGCTCAATTAACCGTATCAGCCACAGAAAAAACAGTTACTGAAAAAGAAAGTCCTGAAAAGCAGGTGACTAAAAAAGAACAACGTTATGCGGGTAAAGATGTCACTATCTTAGATGCCTCTGAGCTGCAATTGGACGGTGCTAGTGCGATGGTCGTGACATTCTCCGTTCCTTTAGATCCGAATCAAGATTTCTCACAAAAATTGCATCTTGTTGATATTAAATCGGGGAAATTGGATGGAGCATGGGAACTTTCCAATAACCAGATGGAGCTTAGGTTACGTCATTTACCACCGGCACGTGAGTTACAGTTGACTGTTGATGAAGGTGTCCAAGGTATAAATGAGCGTCGATTGGTGACTGCCTATGAAAAAAAATTTAATACCGCACCTATTACGCCATCGGTAGGTTTTGCCAGCAAAGGGGTGTTGCTACCCAGTAAGGCTGCGGAAGGATTACCGATTTTAGCGCTCAATGTTAATAGCGTAGATGTCAATTTTTTTAGAATCAAAGATGCGTCATTACCCTCATTCATTGTTAACTGGCAATACAGCAGTAATATGAATTACTGGGAATCCAAGGAATTACTGCAAGAAACGGAATTAGTCTACACCGGTCGTTTTGATCTCAATCCTACTGCCAATACCCGTGAAAAATTATTACTGCCAATTAATAACATCAAAGAATTACAAAGAGATGGCGTCTATCTGGCAGTGATGCAACAAGCGGGAAAATACACTTATAGCCATCCAATTACTCTGTTTACATTAAGTGACATTGGCGTTTCCATGCACAGCTACCTGAACAGGATCGATGTATTTACCCAATCACTGGCACAAGGATCTAGCCTGAAAGACGTTGAGATTCGCCTGTTGGATGTAAAAGGGCAGCTTTTGACAAAGGCAATAACGGACAGTGATGGTCACGCCTCTCTCGAAAAAACGGATAAAGCAAAGTTGCTGCTGGCCACTCAGGATGGGCATACCAGCATTATCGACTTGAATTCTCCGGCGTTAGATCTTTCTGAATTTGATATCGGAGGCCCTCAGGGATACAGCAAACAGTTTTTTGTTTTTGGCCCACGGGATCTTTATCGGCCGGGAGAAACGCTGATCATTAACGGTTTACTGCGTGACGCTGATGGTCGTCCACTTAAATCACAGCCAGTTAAAGTAGATGTATTGAAAGCGGATAATCAGGTTGTTCGTAGTTTTGTTTGGCAAGCTGAAAACGGGTTGTACCAATATCGTTATCCGATACCTCGCGAAGCTGAAACGGGAATGTGGTCATTGCGATTTGATGTAGGTGATAACATCCCACGTTATTACAAATTTAATGTTGAAGATTTCATGCCTGAACGTATGGCATTGGAAATTAAAGGAAACGTCAATAATCAGCCGATATTGAAAGACCAAAATATTGAGTTCGCTATAACGGGCCGTTACCTGTACGGCGCACCTGCTGCTGCTAATCGTTTGCAAGGGCAATTGTTCTTGCGTCCAGCCCGTAATGCAGTGGCGCAATTACCAGGGTATGAATTCGGCTCTGTACAAGAAACTGATTTGATACGGACATTGGATGAATTTGATTTCACTTTAGATAGTGAAGGAAAAGCAAATCTCTCTGTCAGTGATAGTAACTGGAAATCCGTTACATCACCTGTAAAAGTCATAGTACAGGCCAGCTTGCTGGAATCAGGCGGGCGTCCGGTGACACGCCGCGCAGAGCAGGCTATTTGGCCGGCCGAACAGCTAGTTGGGGTGCGTCCACTGTTTAATAAGAAGTCCATTTATAATTATCGCATTGGTCGTGATGACAACCGCTATAACGTGGATGAAAATTCGCTGGCGGAATTTGAAATCGTTTATGCGGATGCAAACGGCAAAAAACATGCTATATCAGAATTAAGGGCACGTTTGATATATGAACGGCGTGATTATTATTGGCGTTGGTCAGACGATAAAGGTTGGGACTTTGGTTATGACCAGAAAGATTTGGTGATGGCTGATGAGCCTGTCCAGATTGCGAAAAATGGTATCGCTAAAGTCAGTTTTCCTGTTGATTGGGGATCTTATCGCATTGAGGTAGTGAACCCTCAGAATCAGCTTGTCACTAGCCTGAATTTCTGGGCCGGTTATTCATGGCAGGATAATACCGGGGGTACAGGCGCAGTTCGTCCGGATCAGGTCAAATTGTCACTGGATAAACCCGCTTATAAGCCGGGTGAGAAAGTGAAGCTGCATATGATTGCACCGCAGGAAGGTAAAGGTTATTTGTTGGTAGAATCCAGCGATGGCCCATTGTGGTGGCAGGAAGTAGACGTACCGGAGAAAGGTTTAGATATTGATGTTCCGATTAATCAAGCGTGGGCCCGTCATGATTTATATATCACAGCCGTTATTGTACGTCCGGGAGATAAATCTCGTCAGGCAACGCCTAAGCGAGCGATTGGCGTACTACATCTGCCACTGATGGACGAAGGGCGTAAGTTAAATCTGACCTTAAATGCACCTGATAAGATGCGCCCAAATCAGGATCTTACTGTCAGAATCAAGGCCACACCTCAACAGGGACAAGAACTTCCTAAACAAGTCTATGTTTTGCTTTCAGCAGTGGATACAGGAGTGTTGAGCATTACTGATTTTAAAACCCCTGATCCTTATGATGCTTTCTTCGGTCGTAAGCGCTACAGCGTTGACCAATATGATGTTTATGGTCATTTGATTGAAGCAGAAGGGCGTCAGGCTAACCTGCGCTTTGGGGGAGACGGTAGCGATAGCTCACTTGATCGGGGCGGCAAAAAACCACTGACAGAAGTTAAAATCATCGCAGAACAAGCCAAGCCAATTACATTAAATGCTAATGGAGAGGGGGAAATTACCCTGCCGATCCCTGATTTCAATGGGGAGCTCAGGCTGATGGCGCAGGCATGGAGTGGTGATGAATTTGGTCACAGTGAACGTAAAATCGTTGTAGCCGCGCCAGTCATTACTCAGATGTCATTGCCTCGCTTTATGGCGGGAGGCGATCAATCCCAATTGTCGCTGGATCTCACCAATTTGACTGAACAGCCACAAGTATTGACGCTGAACTTTGCGGCTGAGGGGTTGGTTAAATTACAAGACGTGACAAGTAAAAAACTTTTACTGGAAAAAGGAAAGCGGACAACAATTCAAATTCCTGTCAAAGCAGATTACGGTTTTGGGCAAGGTGAAGTGTTCCTGACGGTGAATGGCCTGAACTTACCTGACGAAAATCTGAAACAGTATAAAAATAGCTGGAAAATTGGCGTTCGCCCTGCATATCCAGCTAAAACTATTCAATTTGCTGATGTGATCGAGCAAGGGCAGAATTGGCAGTTACCACTGACGGCTATTACTGGTTTGGAACCCAATACATTGGAAGGACAGTTATTGCTGACCAGCAGACCGCCATTGCAAATCGCACGCTATATTCGTGAATTGTATGCTTACCCTTATGGCTGTCTGGAGCAAACAGTAAGTGGGCTTTATCCATCACTCTATTCCAATCAATCTGAATTGAAAAAACTGGGTATTAAGACACAAAGCGATGAAAAACGTCGGGCAGCAATTGAAGCAGGAATTACACATTTGCTAAGTATGCAGCGCCATGATGGCGGCTTTTCATTGTGGAACCGTAATGGCGATGAAGAGTTCTGGTTGACTGCTTATGCGACAGATTTTCTGTTCCGTGCAGGCCAGCAAGGCTACAGCGTGCCGGTCGATGCCTTGAAAGCGGCCAATAACCGTTTACTGCGCTACCTACAGGATAAAACCATTATTAGTGATCGTTACAGCAGCTTACGGTCTGCGACACAATTTTCTGTACAAGCTTATGCCGGGTTAGTTTTGGCAAATCAGCAAAAAGCACCGCTGAGTGGATTGAGACAACTTTATGAGCGTCGGACACAGGCTGGAAGTGGCTTGTCTCTCGTTCAGTTGGGTATTGCACTGAAAATGATGGGGGATAATACTCGTGGTAATGAAGCGGTTCAGTTAGGGGTTGATAAATCACGCGAACCTGGCTATGGATTGGGTGATTACGGCAGTACTATCCGTGATAACGCACTGATTGTTGCCTTGCTGACAGAGCACAACATGTTGCAGAAAGAGCGGGATAATAAATTGCTCAATTTATCCAATGAACTGACAACTCGTCACTACTTCTCGACACAGGAAAGTAATTCTCTTTATCTGGCAGGGCGTTACTTTATCGGCGCCACTGAACAACCATGGAAGGCAGCGATTAACCAGCAAATGCCACCATTTAACAGTGACAGTGCATTGACTGAGTCGTTAACTGCGGAGCAGATCTCGAAAGGTATAGATATCAGTAACCGTGGTGGTAGCACGTTGTATTCACGCCTGAATGTAGTGGGTTATCCACTGAATACTCCGAGCCCTTATTCAAACGTTCTGAAAATTAAGCGTACTTACCTTGATTTGGCAGGAAATCCAGTTTACATCGAACGCATGAAAAGTGGAGAGATGGTCATTGTGAAGCTGGAAGTGAGTGCGAATCAATCAGTGCCAGACGCCTTGGTGGTTGATCTACTGCCAGCAGGATTGGAAATTGAAAACCAAAATCTGGCAACCAGCAGTGCCAGCCTGAGTGAAAGTGCGGCAGGTTTGCAAGATCTTGTTGAGGAAATGCAAGAAGCTGATATACGTCACATTGAATACCGTGATGATCGCTTTGTTGCCGCTGTTGCTGTGCCATCCTATAACTCAGTGACATTACTGTATCTGGCTCGTGCGGTCGCACCGGGAGTTTATCAGGTGCCTGCTCCGCAGGTTGAATCCATGTATGTTCCTAATTGGCGTGCAGTGGGTGTAACCAACGCAAAACTGGAAGTTGTCCGCTAATTATTATCAGCCCCTATTATTGGGATAGGGGCTCTTTTCTTTCGAGTGCAGTTTTTCGGATACAGTTTTAATGAGAAGATTGTCTTCCCGCATTTATCTGCCTATTTTGGTAGGTATTCTGTCTATCTTGTTGCTACTTTCTGCCGCAGTGTGGTTAGCAGATAAAACCTGGCCGTTGCCAATACATAACGTCAAAATGGCGCGAGTAGTGGTGGGATCTGACGGCTCACCATTGTGGCGCTTTGCTGACAACGAAGGGATTTGGCGTTATCCCGTCAAGTTAGATCAAGTTTCTCCTGAATATCTTCAGGCATTGTTGACCTATGAAGATCGTTGGTTTTACAAACATCCGGGTATCAATCCTGTCTCTTTACTAAGAGCGGCATGGCAGGATATTCGTGCAGGAAAAATTGTGTCGGGAGGAAGTACCATTTCAATGCAAGTTGCCCGACTGATTGATCCCCATCCACGTACCTTTGCCGGAAAATTCAGGCAAATTTGGCGCACGCTACAACTGGAATGGCATTATTCAAAAGATGAAATTTTGGAGATGTATCTGAATCGTGCGCCATTTGGTGGCACATTACAGGGCGTTGGGGCGGCTAGCTGGGCTTATTTGGGGAAATCGCCGTCAGAGCTTTCATCCGGTGAAGCGGCATTATTGGCTGTATTGCCACAAGCTCCCAGCCGATTACGGCCAGATCGCTATCCGGAACGGGCACAAGCCGCTCGTGACAAAGTATTACAGCGATTGGCGCAATATAATGTTTGGTCAGTGAAAAAAGTGGCTGATATTAAGGAAGAAAATGTCTGGCTGGCTCCGCGTCAGGTTCCTCACCTTGCGCCATTACTGGCAAGACGAATGATTAATGAAAACCAACAGGAAGTTATTCAAACGACGATTGACACCAGTTTACAACGCCAACTGGAAGATATAGTACTTCACTGGAAATATCAATTGGCAGCAAAAACATCAATGGGTGTCTTGGTTGTTGATCACACCGACATGTCTGTCAAAGCTTACATTGGCTCTGTTGATTTTCAGGATGACAGCCGTTTTGGGCATGTGGATATGATAAGTTCATGGCGCTCACCGGGTTCCACACTCAAGCCATTCTTATATGCTATGGCGTTGGATGATGGGCTGATTCATGGTGAATCTTTATTACAGGATGTTCCTCGCCGTTTTAATGATTATCGTCCGGGTAATTTTGACAGTGGTTTTAATGGGCCAGTGAGTGCCAGTGAAGCGTTGATAAGATCATTGAATTTGCCTGCGGTGCAGCTTCTTGAAGCTTATGGTGCCAAACGATTCACCGCCAATTTACGTAACGTGGGTATGAGGTTGCGTTTCCCATTGGGCAGTGAACCGAACTTAGCTCTTATTCTGGGAGGAACTTCTGTTCGTATGGATGAGTTGGTTGCAGCCTACAGTGCTTTTGCCCGTCAGGGAAAAGCATCTCCAGTGCGCTTTACACCACAGCAGAAAATACGGGATAGGCAACTGTTCTCTGTCGGGGCGGCTTGGATAGTCAGAAGGATTATGGCAGGAGAGGGACGTCCCCAACCTGATAATGTTTTACCGGCCGAAGTGCCACTGGCATGGAAAACAGGGACAAGCTACGGTTATCGTGATGCTTGGGCAATTGGTCTGAACGCCCGTTACACCATAGGGGTTTGGGTTGGCAGGCCGGATGGAACCCCTATTGTTGGCCAATTTGGTTATGCCACTGCGATCCCTGTCATGAATCAAATCAACGGATTGTTAATGGAAAATTTACACTATAGCTCAATGCGTACCCCTATTGATCCGAGACCAGCCAGTGTCAGTCAGGCGACTATTTGTTGGCCAAGTGGCATGGCTTTTTCTCAGGAAAGTGTTTCCCGGGAAGACAACAATTGTCGCCAGCGCCGTCTGAGCTGGATTTTGGATAATACCATTCCCCCCACATTGCCTGCTGTTGGACAAGAAGGCCTTTCAGGGATCAACGAACGAGTATGGCTGGATAAAAATGGCTTGCGTGTTGCCCCTGATTGTCCTGATGCCAAGCCGGAGACAGTTGTCTTATGGCCAATTACACTGGAAGCATGGCTGCCTGTTAAAGAGCAGCGGGCAAATCGGCTTCCTCCCATTAATCACCAATGCCCGCCCATGAAAGTGGATGAATCGCCATTGTTGATTATCGGGGTGCGTGAAGGAGATGTACTGAAACGCATTCCGGGTCAAAAGGATTTGGATTTACGAATAACAACGCAAGGAGGCAGTGGTAAACAATGGTGGTTTTTGGATGGTGAACAAGTTGCTGTGACAGAACATAATCAGTCATGGGTTAAGACATTATCGCAACCGGGAAAGTATCAGCTTAGTGTGCTGGATTTGAGTGGGCAAATCAGCTCTGTCAATTTTGTGTTGAAGTGACTTATTCGTTGGTCATGGGAAGTCAACCATGAGATACGGAATTATCTTTTAAAACATGGTATTAGCCATGTTTTTTTTGGTGTGTGAATATAACACGTCTGTTTTTCATTCTTCTTTTGTGATAAAAAATTATCGTTTTACATTAATTTTCGTCTATAATTCAAACGATACTGGCAATGGATGATAAAAATGATGAACACAGAAAAACTCACACGAATAACGACACTCAGTTTAGTCATGTCTAAATTATCGTTGTTAATTAACCCGAATTCTGGATAAGGAATTGACGAGGGGCCTGTTCCAGGAGCAATGTTTTGGTGCACGCCGAAACAGCTCTGGGGAGGAACAGGCTATGGACAACTTAGTTGAAATTTTCTGCGGTGTCGATGACTTTTGCCGTTTTTTCATTCCACAATGGGAGCAATTTTGTCTCAATAAAGGATATCGCCTACGTCGCAGAAAAGGGCACATGTATCCCAGTGAAATCATGACCATTTTGATCCTCTTTCACATGTCACATTACCGTAACTTTAAAGCCTTCTACTTGGAATTCCTGTGGAAATATCACCATCGTGATTTCCCCACTTTGCTCAGTTATACCCGTTTCGTCAGTGTTGCACCTTCCGTTTTGGTACCACTGTGCCGTTATCTGACGCAATTAAAAGGAAAACCCACCGGCATTGCGTTTATTGATTCCACCAGTTTGAAAGTTTGCCATAACATCCGTATTCCCCGCCATAAGGTCTTTCAGGGAGTAGCTCAACGCGGAAAAACTTCAATGGGGTGATGTGATGGACGTCCCCTTTTTCAGTGGAAAATAGTGCCATCTTTTATCCGATGCACTGAATTTCGGGAGAACATCTCATGAGTACGATCAAAGTAGTGGGTATTGACCTCGCTAAAAATATCTTTCAAGTTTGTGTCTGGATGGAAGACGGAACTGTTGCTTCGAACCGAAAAATCCCACGACAAAAATTGCTTGATACCCTACGGGTTTTTCCGCCTA
>NZ_NITZ01000059.1 GCF_002632615.1 Xenorhabdus miraniensis | reverse complement strand
AACAGATTTCCCCAATGGTACATAGCGGATTGCTTCACGGTTTGGATAAATTCGAGCGGTTTTTGGCTGCCTGATTTATCCAAAGATGTAAATTTAGGGTGAGTTTGGTTATGCTGTGTACCAGCCATTATCGTTACTCCAATTAACGGTTTTTGGTCAGACGCCTCAGATGTGTTCCAGCACACTGGGGCGTTGTTTTTTCATATTGATATAGGTAATGTGTAATGACACATAAATACATTACAGTGAGTGTAATTGACATGTCAACACACAAAAATACTCGCCGGGGAAATCCTCCATTCCAATTCAGGCTTGATCCTGAACTACGGGCACTGATGGAGATAGCCCAGGCACAAGATGGTGATGAATCTTTAGCTGCGTGGATTAAGCGCCTTATCCGCAAAGAATTACAGTCAAGAGGAATTGAATCTAACCCCTGAAAAAAATATGTTGAGGGTAGGCAAGTGCCACCCTTATCTTTTGTATTCTTATCAAATGGTAGGTACATGTCATTAAATACCACGAGATTCAGCAATCCGTTGATCTACCCAGCCATCAATTTCTGATTCAACAAACGCCACCGAACGAGGGCCGATTTTGACTTGCTTCGGGAATTGACCTTCTTTAATCAGCCTGTAGATCCAGGCCTTGCTATAGCCTGTTCTGCGCTGAACTTCTGGCAGGCGAATAAGACTTTCTTTAGATGTTGTCATTGTTGGCATGTATACCCCCTGTTATCGAGTCCTTGAAATGCCTTGGTAGACGTTATTTGATGACAGAGGATTATTTAAAAATTCCCTTTAATTGAAAGCGTAAACTCTTTATGCAATTCGAAAAATTAAATTCGGGGTATTGACTGTATGAAAAATAGTCCGGCGTGCCACGGGCACAGAAGATTAAAAAGCAATCATGTGATAATGAATGCTTTTTATTAATGAATTGAAAAGTAACGGAATATATTATTTATTCAGAAAGTGGAGCTTTAATCATCTATTTTTTGTATGAAAAATGGTCTTGCTTGTCTTGGGCAAAAAAGTTTAAAAAATCGTCTTTTGCGTAAGTTTTAATCAAAAGAAAGATAAAATAAATTGTTGACAAGATCAGAATATAAAATTCTTATCTGTTTATAAACTGCATAAAAAAACAGACTTTGCTGGTACGACCAGAAAAGGATGAAATATCACCATATGATGTTTGTTATACTATGGTGGATTTATCCATTACTCTATCTGGCAGTATTTTGTAGAAAGGTACGGCTAAATCTGAAAGTTGGCGAGGAGCGGAATTTGCGTTATGTAAACGAAGGGAATGTCATACCCTGATAGATATATTTCAGCTTTTTACTTCCGATGGGATAGTCGTAATAAGCTGATGAACCTTTGCAACTAATGATTTTTAGTTGAATTTTACGCATGATAGGCCGCAATACTCTGCGGGCGGTCAAAATTCATACTGTTTTTGCTAAAGCCAAATCTATTCAGATCCAAATCTCGCCATAACTTGCCATCAAATATAGTTGCATCAATAAATGTCGTTCTGGCAGCACCTGGATGAATTGCCACATCACCAATATTCGAACGAGATATCTTCGAAGGATAAACAGTTTCAGAGAGTACAAGTTGAGTAGTGGGAGGCATTTACGGCAGGCCCTTTTATGTTCTTAACCCTAATGTTTATTTGACGGAGAAACTTGTGTTCAAAGCATATCTTCTCGCATTTGCGGGTTCATTATCATGAACCATACTCTACTTATTATTAAGATTCGATTAGTTGGATGTACAAGTATTATGAAATTAGCGGAGGTAAGTACATCATGTTGCTCCCAATTCAGACCCTATAGCCTTATCTTCAGCACCAGAGTCTTTGATGGTAGCTCCTGTCATCATGTTGTAGTGGCCAATTTGACCTGCTTTACCGAAGATGCTTTGAAAGACACGAAGATATGCTTCATTGGTTTGCTCACCATGGTTGATGTACAGGTCGTCATGAATTGAGTGAGAGCCATCGTTGACCCAGGAAAATAGAGATTGGCAAATCAACTTGTCACGCCCTTCGAAGAGTGTACAGATTTCATCTTTACTCATTCCACCCCACATAGTGAAATAGTTTTCCAATATGCGGCGTAATGTATTTTGCAGGTTGACACAGGAAATGTTTTTTGACTTCACATTTTTCCCATAGAAGTTCATAGGCTGAACGGATTGGATTAGTTTCATAACGCTCAACAACTGAACCATGCTGTAGCTTTTTTACCATCCAGAAACTTTCTTCATTGAGTACGCTACCGGCTGGTCTGCTCTTATTGAAGCTGATCTCTTTGTGAAAATAGACGTTATGAGTCAGTATAAATACCTGTTTGATCGAAGAACTCTGTCTTCTTGTCTCTTCCATCACGCTTTTAATAAGACTGCTAACGATATAAAGAATATCGCTGTCTAACGAAGATATGGGATCGTCAAACACGATTACTCGATTTGTTGTAATGCCTGGATTTGTTGTAATGCCTGAGGGGGCTTGAGACCCTTTGATGAGGTAGTAAAAGTACAAAAAAGTGATAAATGTTTTTTCACCTTCACTCAGTGAACGGCCTGCATCCACACCGTTTGCACGAATTATTCGATAGTGACAGCCTTCGTCGGCCTCAGAGATAGAAAAGGAATGGAAACCGAATTTCTGTAGTAGATCGTTGATTGCTGAAATAGTTGGTTGAATGGATGTAGTTTGTTTTTCCAGCTCTTTTACTTGATTTTGCAGACCTCGAAGCCGTGTGTTCTCTTCCAACAGGCTTTTCTCCATGCCCTGAATGGTTCTTATCAAGCCATCCTGAGCTTGATGATATTGCTGCAAGTCGTCCGCTAATTCATTTAATACATAACGCCAGACTTGAGAAGTTAATGTCTGTTTCTCAGTTGTAATATTAGCCAAAGTTTGGTTATGACGGGTTGTCGCTTCATTGGCTTCTATCACCAAGGCCTGCAACTGTGTGATCAGGGGTTGAACTGATTCCAGTTCCATTTTTCGGCTTGGTTCATCAAGCTTGTTTACCAGTTTGGATTGATTGACTTTCAGTCGTTCAACAAGCGCCTGGGATTCTGCATTAAACAGATCTATATTTAGGAACGGGTTATTAATTTCCACATTGCGCTGTATGGCAGCTGTTAATCGGTCGCTTGCCTTCTGGTAGTTCGTTTGCAACTCCTTTAGCGATTGTATGTCGTTGTCATAGGCTTCGCTAAAGAATGCCGCGAGATTATTAGAGAAATGATCATCCGTTGGCTGCTGGCAGAAAGGGCATGTCCCCGGGTTCTGCTCGTGATACTTACGACCTTGTTTTACCCAATCACTGTTACCCAGACGGTTGATGAGAGCTGCAATTTCAATGTCCTGACTCCCGACAATCACTTTTTGCAGTAATAGATTTCCCTCAATGATGACAAGATCATCGGATAACATATTTTCAAGCGGTGTGGCACGTTCAATGCTGTTTGAAAAAATAGTCTGTGCTTTTTGTTTCAGCTCTTCCAGCATGAGTAATTCAGCCTTATTCGATGCCTGCTCAGCTAACACCTTTGCTTTAAAATTCTCGGCGTTTTTTCGTAGCCTACTGAATGCAGTCTGAAAATAGGCGTCATGTAGTTGTTTCTGCTTCCAACATTTATCACGCAGTGCAGGTTCGAGGTCTTCGAGTTCTTTGCGTTTACCGGGGTGTTCATCCGAACCATCTAATTGGATATTAAGGCTTGATATTCGGTCATTTACTTTAGCTATTTCAGGCTGTAAACGAGCGATTTCGCGCTCAGCTTCAATCTGATTTTCACCCAAGGTAAAAACACCCTGTAGAGGACCATCCTGATTAAAGTTTCGATCAACGAAATCCCGGTTATACACCATCCGTTCAAGCTCTATGCCACTTTGCCATTGCAGTTGGCAATGCTCATGGCCATGCGCTTGAGCAATCACACGACTAATGGTCGTCTTACCTGTACCGTTTGCACCAAAAATATAATTGATGCGGCGGAGATCACTGAGCTTTGCAGGATTCTGGTAGGTAGCTAGCGGTAAATTGATTTGGATTTCGCCGATCATGTCCTCTCCTCAGAGTTCGCCTGAAAAGGCTTTTTTTTTCTGATCGATAAGAAATTGTTGCTGATAGCCTCGTTGTCTTCGCATTAGTTTTCAATCAACGTTGCTACCTTTTCTGAAATAGCTTCGTATTCCTTTTGCTCATTGATAGGTACAATAGGAATCGGCATTACCTTGATCATTCAAATGTTTTAATCCATCTATTATCAGATTAAAGATGAAATAATACAACTATAGGTTGTATAAAAAGCAGACTTTGTTGGCACTGCCAACAAAGTCTAAAAAATCATCTTTTATTCAATATATTATAAATATTAATTAATGTTACTTCCGGCGTTTCTTAGCAAAATCATACGGAGTGATATGTTTTTCCCGGTTGGCATCCAGATAATCGGCCCACCACTGAACCATCAGTCGCCGTTCATCCAGATGCTTAGAGGTGTGAATATAGGCGGCTCTGACGTTTTTTCTTTCTACATGGCTTAACTGGCGTTCGATGGCGTCATCGTTCCATAATCCTGATTCACCCATCGCACCG
>NZ_NITZ01000058.1 GCF_002632615.1 Xenorhabdus miraniensis | reverse complement strand
CTACTTTGATCGTACTCATGAGATGTTCTCCCGAAATTCAGTGCATCGGATAAAAGATGGCACTATTTTCCACTGAAAAAGGGGACGTCCATCACATCACCCCATTGACGTTTTTCCTCGTTTGGCGACTCCCTTAAACACCTTATGGCGGGGGATACGGATGTTATGACACACGCGTAAGCTCATGGAATCAATAAACGCAATGCCTGTGGGTTTTCCTTTTAATTGAGTCAGATAACTGCACAGTGGCACCAAAACAGAAGGCGCGACACTGATAAAACGGGTATAACTGAGCAAGGTTGGAAAATCGTTATGGTGATATTTCCAAATAAGCTCCAGGTAAAAATGTTTAAAATCACGATAATGTGACATGTGAAAAAGGATCAGGAGGGTCATGATTTCACTGGGATACATGTGACCTTGTCGACGGCGCTGACGATACCCCTTATTGAGACAAAACTGCGTCCACTGAGGAATGAAAAAACGGCAAAAGTCATCGACATCGCAGAAAATTTCAACTAACTTGTTCATTGCCTGTTCCTCCCCAGAGCGGTTTTTGGTGTGCACCAAAACTTTGCTCCTGGAACAGGCACTTCGTCAATTCCTTATCCGGAATTCAGGTTAAAGTATAGATTACCAAATAAAACATTTAATATTATAACCACAACAAAAGTTCCCGGTTTGAATATAAAAATTCATAACATGTTGCGTATTATCACGAAGAAAACGGTCATGTATTCAACGTGTTGTTCTTCATCTATAATATCTCTTTTTGCGAGATATAGCGGAATCAATATAATTTGGCATAATCAATGTGTTCCATAAACAACTCATCCACTGGACATCTTTCTCGTCTTCTTATCGCTTTTGCTCCGGCCCATTTGGGTTCGATGGGGTTCAAATCCGGGCTGTAAGGGGGGAGCCATTCCAGTTGGCATCCGCTGTCTGCTATCGCTTGTTTCGTGTCATGTCGTTTATGGAAAGGGGCATTGTCCATGACTATCACTGCGTTACCCGGAAGCTTTGGCAGCAAATCTTGTGTCACCCAGGCATGAAAAACATCCGCATTGATGTTCCCGGCAAACAAGCTCACGGTGACGAAGGTCTTTTCGATGTATGCCAGGACTCTTTTTCGAAAATCTAGACTGTAACCCATCTCATTTTATGCCTTGTCATGTGAAGGCAAACATTATGCCATATTAATATGATTCTGCTATACGTTTGGTAAGCATGTGTTATTAAAACTGGCTTCTTCTTTAGTTCTAAGTGAAAGAACCAGACGCTCTTTTTTGGGTTCTTTCTGCTCAGGCCATATGTCATTCAGAATACGATCTAAATTGTCTCTTGCCATTGCAGTCGCTTTCCGTCTGGCGTGACGTCTGTTTGCAGCATTACCACGTAAAAATTCCGGCTGGCGTGTTTCTTTCATGATGATAGTTGTCATATATCCTCCAAGCAATTGGTTTTGGGGTGCAGTTAGGTGATTGTGAAAAATGCGGAGTGGAAAACTCCTTAGTCGATACCGAGAAAAGGAAGGAACCTAAGATGCGCATTATCCGTGTGCCCGATAATTACGATCCCGTTTCCCGCACGTATTCCGGTGTATGGCAAGGCGCGTTTAAATGGGCATGGACCGATAACCCGGCATGGGTGCTGTATGACCTGATGATGAATGACCGGTTCAGTATCGGCTCGCGGGTTAAGGCGGAAAACCTCAGTCTGGCAAAATGGGATTTGTACCGCTTCGCCCAGTATTGTGACCAGTTGGTGCCTGACGGTATCTTCGGAAAAAGTGGGTGAGCGGTTATTGGCGAACCGTTACGACTGGCAGTTATTTCTGGAAGTGACCGGCGCCGGAGGCAGTGGCAAAAGCATCTTTGCTGAAAGTCCTCATGGTGGGTTTTACGTCAGTATAATTTAGACCCGTTTGCCTTGGTTCTATTGGCGATAATGATATAAGTATCGTGCATAACAATGTCATTATCGTCGATGATATAACACTCTGATTACAGAGAAATTACGGCTGTAGTACTTAATAAAAAATCGACTATTATCTATTTACCGCGTAATGCGACAAAACCTTCAGAATGACTCACTGAAGCCGATTTGGGCAGGTGTCTATTTCACAATGACCTGCACCGATGCACAAACGTACAAGACAAATATTCTATCGTTAATTAAATATACTGTCACATAACAACACGTAGAGAGATGTTTAAGATGTTTGATACGAAAATTACCTTTATAGTGCGGGATGACTTACAAACGTGGCAAAAACTGAATGTAGTTGCATTCCTCGCAACGGGTGTTACCTCATCTGCATCTGAGATTATAGGTACCCCATATATCGACTCTTCTGGTCATAAGTATGGGAGTATGTCTGGGCAACCTATGCTTATTTTTGGTGCTGACCTTAAGGCACTTCAACGTGTTCATAGGAAAGGCTTGGAGCGGGATCTACTTCTAGTTCCTTACGTCTACACAATGTTTTCAACAGGTCATGATGAAGCGAACCGAGAGGTTTTTTTAGCAGAAGATGCTGATAATATGAATTTAGTTGGCCTTGCTGTGTATGGCCCAAAAAAATCTGTAGATAAAGCAATAAAAGGATTATCTCTTCACAAGTGACTATTATGGTTCTGTCGCATTAATCTCTGTCTGGATAATATGGTATTTTTTTATTGCGGGAACTGGAGATGTCCCTGACTCAAAATGCGTTCAAACTCCTGCATTAGCCTGTTGATATCAGAATCCAGTGCGTTCGCGGGGATCTGACCTACATCTTGAGGCGTAATCTGGAAGCAATGATGTCTAAGCGGGGGGATTACCGTTGATCATTATACATTCTCTCGTTAAGTTCACCGTTTGGTTCCGTTGATTGCTAAACGCTATCGGCGGAGCAAGCCTGAGGTTGGGCATCGGTGGCAAATGGATCAAACGGATATCAAAATCAAAGAACAGTGGAACTACCTTTACTGGGTAGTGGATTTGGGTAGTAATACCGTTGATTTTTTGCTGACGGCTCATCGGGTAAGAAAGCCGCATTGCGTTTCTTTAAAAAGGCGATACGTCATTATGGGCGCCAGACATGGTGACTCTTGAATGTGATGCAAATAAAGTCGCGGGGACGAATTAATATGCTTAGTAATTGATTAGATCGCAATTTTGGACTGAGTTCCCTTTTTTCTATTTTTATCTTTGGTGAGCTGTTATTAGGAACAAATACTTAAGTAGAAAGGGAATAAGTCCCCAGGGACCTAGATAACTATGTCCTTGAGCCGAGCTAGTGCAATCAGCAACAATATACTGTAACCTGAAAAACAACAAATATAACATAATTAGAGAATTACTCATGGCAAAACATATCGTGTTCTCCGCTAACGGAGGCCCTGAAGTACTCCAATATTGCGAATTTACTCCTGTTAATCCCGCTGCTGACGAAGTGCAGGTCGAGAATAACGCCATTGGTATTAACTATATTGACACCTATATGCGCAGCGGGTTATACCCAACAGATAATCTGCCCAGCGGTATCGGAACCGAAGCTGCAGGGATTGTCACCAAGATTGGGACCGAGGTAACTTCTTTTAAAGTTGGCGATCGGGTGGTTTATGCACAATCAGGGCTTGGTGCTTACAGTGACGTTCATAATGTGGCAGAAAGCAAATTAGCACGGCTGCCGGACGCCATCTCGTTTGAGCAAGCCGCTGCATCATTTTTGAAGGGACTGACTGTTTATTACCTTTTCCGACAAACCCATAAAATTCAGGCAGGGGAAACGTTCCTGTTCCATGCTGCAGCGGGAGGCGTAGGGCTGATTGCCTGCCAGTGGGCAAAAGTATTGGGTGCTAAATTGATTGGTACAGTTAGTTCGGATGAGAAAGCGGCTCTCGCCAAAGCAGCGGGAGCATGGCAGACCATCAATTATAAGCGCGAAAATATTGTTGAACGTGTGTCGGAAATCACGGCAGGGGAAAAAGTCAGCGTCGTTTATGATTCTATTGGCAAGACTACATGGTTGGATTCATTGGATTGCCTGAAACGACAGGGCTTGATGGTCAGTTTTGGCAATACTTCCGGCTCAGTGACTGGCGTTGATTTGGGGATACTTAACCAGAAAGGCTCACTGTTTGTAACCCGCCCAACGTTAAACGGCTACGTCACTACCCGTGAAGAGCTGGATGAGGCGAGCAAAACATTATTTGAGCTGATTGCCAGCGGCAAAATCAATGTTGACGTGCCTGAAAGCCAGAAATTCCCGCTCAGTGAGGCAATCAAGGCTCACTGCATGCTAGAAAGCCGCGCTACTCATGGTTCCAGCCTACTTATTCCTTAATTATTTCTGAACCTGAGCGGAATCCAACCCGCTCTCAATCACCATTTTCAGTATTTTCTCCATCACCATAATCTCGTGACCGGTTTTATGGGCGTTTTTGCTCAAATGGCGCAGTATTAGCGGAACTGGTGATGAAATATAACTGGTTAACCTGAGATTTGTTTAAGAAGGGAACTAAAGTGCCTGAGGCACAAGCAAAATTTTTGCTAAAGAAAACAAAATAGTGGAGATCCTCAGGCAGGTATAATTTAGAAGAACTTTACTGCTGCGTCGATGACTTTTGCCAAAAATTTATCCCTCTCTGGCATCAACAACTCATTGAGAATGGATTACGCAAACGGCACCGCGAAGCTTCTCTTTCTCTCAGCGAAGTCATGGTGATCTATATGAACGCATCCCGTTTGCAAGACAAAAATCATGTTGACATCGACGGTAGGTTGCAGCTCTATATCCGGCCTTATTGCAGCCGATGCCGCGGGCCTCGATGTAATCCGCTGTCTTGCTCCTCATTCCTCGGACGAGCTTGACGCTCTGGCGACCATTCAGGTTTAGCAAGTCACGGTCTTACCTGTCTTTGTCATCATTATTATTGCCTTAGATGGTGTCGTCATGAATAAATTCATGTAATAATAACTCTTTATTACATGAATGGATGACTTTAATCATGAGTAAACCCACACACCGCCGTCACGATATCTCTGATCGTGTTTGGTATTTACTTGAGCCTCACCTACCAGGACGTAAGGGGGCCTGGGGACGTGTCGCTTATGATAATCGACTATTTAACCCGAATTCCGTTTAAGCCGTCATTGGAAAATCGTCTTCTGAGTAGAACACTTTCAGTGATGGCTTCTTCCATTTAAGGCAGTAAGCAATCA
>NZ_NITZ01000057.1 GCF_002632615.1 Xenorhabdus miraniensis | reverse complement strand
GTGGCCTTTTTGTTTTGTCATCATAAAGTCAGGAAACCAGAAATGAAAAAGTTAACAGTCACCCTTTTAGGTCTAAATGAGAATAACACTGCTGGTTCTGTAACTTTTAAGGTATGGCAGCGTGATAAGTTACTGATTGAAGACACGTTGAAAGGGAAAGTTTCAGAGAGATATAGCAAGGTTTATGATATTGATGGCTCTAATGAGCCTGTAAGAATTGAGCATAACCGCAACGATCTCCCATCACTTAAAATTACTGCCCGCATCGCATAATCAATTGCGCTTTATTGAACTTTAGTTAACCAATTAATAATCTATTCTCCGGGTACCCAATCGAAGGAGATAGAAATGTTTGTAGAAGAAGGGTTAAAGCCAGATCCGGATAACGCTGGTTTTGTGCTTGGATGGGGAGTTGTACGCTATTCTCCTTGGCATTTAGCTGGTGTGTATGCCACTAAAGAGAAAGCCGAAATAGAAGCAGTTAATTTCGGCTCAGTTTATGAAGTCCATTACGGATCGCACAGAACGGGTAGTGATGATTTCGTATGGGGCATTGATCCCTAATCATTACTTATTTCTGGATGGATTAACGTCAGGGTCGCAAATGCGGCCTTTTTGTTTTCTGGCTGCACCACTAGAAAGGGAGACGGAACGGTGAAATACATGGGAAGTAAATCCCGTATCGCAAAATATATTGCGCCATTTATTCTGGAACACGTCACGACAGATACTGTTTATGTTGAGCCGTTTGCGGGTGGTATGAACATGGTGAGTTACATCAATACCAAACATGCCGGCCCTGTTATTGCCGCCGATAACCATGAGTATCTGATTGAAATGTGGCGAGCATTATTATCTGGTTGGCAACCGCCAGAGTCCGTATCGAGAGAACGGTATTACACGATAAAAAACAATAAAGCGGAAGTACCTCATTTAACCGGGTGGGCTGGATTTAACTGTAGTTATTCCGGTAAATGGTTTGACGGGTATGCAGGGATAACACAGACTAAATCAGGCTATTTCCGTGATTATCAATCAGAGGCAATAAATAATATTCAGCGACAGGTCCTTGATCTGGATGGTGTACAATTGTTATGCGCTGATTATAAAGAACTGAACATACCGGATGGTGCGGTCGTCTACTGCGACCCGCCCTATGCGAACACGCGGCAATACCGCGATGCTTTTAATACGGCTGAGTTCTGGGAATGGGTTCGTGAGTTATCTGGCCGCTGTACTGTATTGATCAGTGAATACACGGCACCGGATGATTTTGATTGCATCTGGTCGCGCGAAATTACTAGCGGTATTTCCGGAACAAAAACGACATCAATCGAATCGCTATTTATGATGAAATCATAACTTCTAAACCTTTCCTATTAACTCAACTCACAGGGGCGACCATCGTTCACCCCACGGACGCCCATTGTTCAGATGGGGTGGATTATGAAGATGAAAGAAAATCCTGATATCTGGGTACATCTCGGTGACTGGCTCATATCAATAAGAGAGCAAGGCATCGGGGCGACTCTCGCCGGGACAATGGCATTTCTTCGCGGTCGCTATAACGGCGGCGGTTGGTTAAAGGTCTCAATCGACGCCTTTATGTGTGCCATGTTCGCCTGGTTCATTCGTGATGTATTAAACCTGATAGGTCTGAATCCTGACTTAGCCTACATCGGTAGTGTGGTGATTGGTTATTTGGGTACGGATTTTATCGGTCAATTGCTGCGTAAGGCGGCAGAGAAAAGAGCGGGAGGCAACAATGACGAGAGGCATTCGTAATAACAATCCCGGCAACATTGATCACAATCCTGCTAATAAGTGGCAGGGGCAATTGAAACACGACCCGAATATTGAACCTCGGTTCTGCCGATTTGAATCACCAGAATATGGCATTCGGGCACTCATGAAGTTGCTGTCTAACTACCACAAGAACGGTTATCAGACGGTAGCCAAGATGATAGATCGATGGGCACCCAATATAGAAAATAATACCCCAGCCTATATCAAGGGTGTTGCTAAGGCACTGAGTGTCGATCCGCATCAAGTTCTCGACATCAATAAACCGACGCTGATTGCACTGGCTAAGTCGATTATCCGGCACGAGAACGGCCAGCAACCCTATTCTGATGATGTTTTCACACGGGCGTTTGAATTGTTATGAAAGCCTACGAGAAGATGGTGTTCATCATTATAGCTGGGCTAATTGCTTGGTCTAGTTGGTTGATGGCATCGTTAAACGAAATGAATGATTTAAATGAAAAACTAACGACTGACCTTAACGAACAAGTCGCCATCAACACCACCCAGCAAGAGCGGATCAGGCACCTTGCAGAACAGGATGCAAAGCACCTACAGGAGCTGACGAATGCCAAGAGTAAAATTGATGAGCTGCACGCTGCTTCTCTTGCTCACCCTGAGCGGGTGTACGTCAAAGCCCAGTGTCCAGTGCTTAAAACCCCTGCCCCCTCCGGCATGGATGATGCAACCCCCGCCCGACCTACAGACTCCGCTATCCGAAATTATTGGCTACTCAGAGAACACATTGCCACCTCTGAACAAATGATTTTGGGGTTGCAGGAGTATGTTAGGACACAGTGCCGGTGAATAGATTATCGAGGAAGGTAATGAATAGCCCAGAAATTAGATTGAGTTATCGTTCCAGTATAAAAGATCTGAGCATAACTATTTTACATGCTATATTTTTTCCTTTGTGTGCCGCGTGGCGGTGGTGGAAATTACATATGGCTAGTAAGAAAGAGATATTAAATGATTTATCAAAATATAGAGAGAAAAGCGATAAGTTAGCGGAGAATATATACTCTATTTCAATGAAATCATTAGAAGTAATGAGTGAAATTGAGCATATGATGGGGCGAAGCGAGGATGAGAAACACCAAAAACTGATCGCTAAGATACATGATCTCAGTGAAATGATTCTCTCAAGTAGTAATGATACTCATGAATACTCAATGTCGTTAATGAAAGATTACGGGGCCGCGATAAAAAAAATAAGCAACAGCTCAGAAGAATAATGGTGTGATGATGACAATTCCACTTTCAGAAGTTAAGAAAAGATTAGATAGCTTAAATGATTCTTATCATAAAAATAAAAGCACGGTGGTCTCAGAGGAGCTAGAGTTAAAGGAAAAAGGAGAGCAAGACGACAAAGCCCGAAGAAACCTCACTTTCCATTTTGTATGGGGATTTTTTGGCCTGATTATTGGCTGCTTTTTGTTTGTGCTTTGGTATAACCATCATGCTATTGATTGGATAAAGACATTGAATACTCAAGGACTCTCTGATGCTGCAGCGTCAGTCAAATTGTTAGAGCTGGATAAAGTACTATCTGTAATTATCGGCGCTCTCGGTACATCGCTTGGCTTTATAATTGGTTATTACTTTAAAGAAAAGAAAGGCTAACGGTCCGCTCCTATCCTATCCATTCTATCAGGACGCGGCGTATCTCCTCTTAATTTTCAATCTGGTGTAATTTCACTAAATTAACAATAACACCCAAGCCATCACATCCCGTGGTGGCTTTTTTTATTCCTCTACCCATTCCCTTGAGTGGCTAAAGGAATATCAATAACACATGCTGCCCCTCCGTTCTCACCGCGTACCCAACGCACACGGATTGGTGGCATTTTTATTTTCACCGCGCACCGCAGCGCCAATCTAAACGTCGAGCCTTTATTTAGGAATGAGCCTTTGAGGAGCAGCTAACTGATGCTACTCGACGGGCTGATCTCCTATTGCGGCAAAGGTTCATTACCTAAGTAAGGATAAGCATCGTGAGTAATATCATTCCCTTTGAGTATGACGGTCATCCTATTCGCTTTAATGAAGAAGGGTGGATCAATGCTACAGATGTAGCGGCTAAGTTTGGTAAAGAGCCAAATGATTGGTTGCAGCAGTATGAGACGCTGGAATATCTATGTGTATTAAGTAGAAGGTTATTTTCCAATTCCGGTCCTGAGCAGGAATTAGCTAAAATCAAAGAGTTAGCAATAAGAAATGCTTCTACACGAGCCAAAATACTGCGATTGGCAAAAAGTACCGGATTAGTTAAAACGAGGGCTGGTATCAATGGCGGCACATGGCTTCACCCAAAATTAGCCATTCGATTTGCGCGCTGGTTGTCTGTTGACTTCGAAATCTGGTGTGATGAACAGGTTGATATGCTAATTCGAGGCAATCAACCCACGTTCACCGATTCACGTATCAATGCCATTTTTCTCCTCGATAAACCCGCTACATGGGAAAAACAGTTTCAGCAACCCTTTTATCAGGCACTCAGTCGCATGTCAGGATTGCCCTACAATGGTCATGTTGGCGGTACTCCGTCACTGTTTGGGATGATTACCTCCAAGTGGGTATATCAGGTTGTGCTGCCTGATTCGGTTTACGCTGAGGCCAAAGAAGCCGCCAAAGGCAGCGGGGACAAGATCCATCAATACCTTAAACCGGAAGCCAAGAAACTGGTACAAGAGCAACTGAAAGCGGTCACCATACTGGCTAACGGGTGTGTGGACTATAAAGACTTTGAAGCCCGTTGTGTTCAGTCATTCGGAAAGTCAGGCGAACAAGGCCTGCTTATCTTACCAATAGAACGGGAATTCAGTTATTCAGCGGTCAGGCATTAAACCAAAGTGGGAAAAAGCACTTTGGAATAAAGAGATGGCTCGGATTTCAAATCCGCCCCTTTGACGTGATAAGTGATTGATATTGTCGAGGTCCTCAGTTTGGTGACCTCGGAGAATATTGAGATCATCACTTTGGCAATCACTCAGCCAAACTTTCGGCTCTGTTCCAATCGGAGAAATATTTCGCTGATATACAAAATTCTGCAAAGCATCTGAAAACGGGTGCTTGACAGAGGATTGTGTAGGTTTTGAACCGACCCCCTCTTTTGATTCATCGGGGTTATATCAACCGAGCTAGTTATTTATTCTGATTTATGGAGAACAAAACATGACACAGAATACAGCAACATCCACAATCACCGTTGGCGTCAAATACGACACTCAGACACTGAGCCAGCTTGAATCACAGTTGGAGCATATCGCGGAATTGATGGAGCGCATTCAAGGCCGACATAATGCCGGCACAAAGGAACAGACGCGCAAGACCTATGATGCAGGTATGACATTGGCAGTAGAGAGGAACGCCAACACCATCATAGAAAATGCAGAGGAGATTTACAGAGTGGCCGCGGGCGTTCATGTGAAAGAAGCGGTCATTGACTCCATATCATCAAGCAAGGTTCCCAGTGACGATCACCTCCGCCAGATAGTGCGTGAAGAGATTGACAAGGCACTGCGTCCCGGCGGGAAACTGTATCACGCTTCCCTCTATCGTGGGGTGTGGTGATATGCCACCCCGTATCCCCCGAGCCTGTCGCAAACAAGGCTGCCCCAAAAC
>NZ_NITZ01000056.1 GCF_002632615.1 Xenorhabdus miraniensis | reverse complement strand
CTAACTTATCAAGCATCGATGCTTTATTAAAAAATATTTTGTAAGGATATCTGATATGGCTCGCATTCCCGACGCAGAATTACAGCACCTGAAATCCGCCGTCTCCTTAGTTGCCGTGATTGAGCAGCAGGGGCGGAAGCTCACCCCGCGCGGCAAGGACATGACCGTGCTGTGCCCGTTCCATCAGGAAAAAACTCCCTCGATGGTGATCACCCCATCCAAGAACCTTTATCACTGCTTTGGCTGCGATGCCGGCGGGTCGGTGCTCGACTGGGTGATGAAAACCGAGGGGTTGAGCCTGCGCCATGCCGTGGAGCGGTTGCGGGCGATGCTGGGTGAAAATCCGGCCGTCGAGCCGTTGGTAGCCAGTGAGGAACTGGCCGGGGATGCCGCCGGACAACAGGCGCTGCTGTCACGGGTGGTTGAGTTCTATCACCAGACCCTGCTCAATGCGCCGGAAGTGCATCAATATCTGAAAAAACGCCGCCTTGACCATCCCGAACTGGTCAGCCACTTTAAACTCGGCTTTGCCAACCGCACCCTCGGTTATCGGTTGCCCGATAAAAAACAGAAAGCCGGGGCTGAGATCCGCGCCCGGCTTCAGGCGGTCGGGTTGTTGCGGGAAAGCGGGCATGAGCACTTCAGCGGTTCGCTGGTCATTCCGGTGATCGGTGCTGAAGGGCAGGTGCAGGAGCTGTATGGCCGCAAAATCACGGACCGCCTGCGGGCAGGCACCCCGCTGCACCTGTATCTGCCGGGGGCGCATGGCGGCGTCTGGAATGAAGCCGGGCTGGCCGGTTCGGCCTCGGTGATCCTGTGTGAATCGCTGATTGATGCGATGTCGTTCTGGTGTGCGGGGTATCGGCATGTGACCTGTTCCTATGGGGTACACGGGTTTACCGAGGCGCACCGCGCCGCCTTCCGGCAGCATGACATCCGGCAGGTACATATTGCCTATGACAATGATAAAGCGGGCAATGACGCGGCGGCGGCGCTGGCCGCCGAGCTGCAACTGGCCGGGCTGGCTGTCTGGCGGGTCGTGTTCCCCGAAGGCTGCGATGCCAATCGCTTTAGCTGCGAAGTCGCCAATCCAGAAAATGCCTTCGGCCAGTTACTGGACGCAGCACAGTGGCTCGGTGAACCCACAAAAACGCCGCTGGCAGACCAAAATGCCGCCGCCACCGTGTCAGTCCCTGCGGCGGCTTTGGTGCCTGAACCGGGTGTGGTCACGACGCTTGCCGACAACGGGGATATCGTTGTCCGGCAGGACGGGCAGGAATGGCGGATACGCGGGGCGCAACAGAAAGCCGGTGCCACGGTGATGAAAGTGAATGTGCAGTTAATCGACAAAGCCAGCGGAGCACTGTTCGTGGACAGCCTCGATATCCTGAGCGCCCGTGCCCGGTCGGCCTTCGTGCGTCAGGCTTCTCAGGAGCTGGCCTTGCCGGATACGCTGATTAAGCGTGAGCTGGGGCGGGTGTTACTGGTGCTGGAACAACGTACATGGGCAGAGGCGGACACGGCGCAGGCCGCTAACTCCCTGAGTGCGGATGAACAACACGCCGCCGAAGCCTTGCTGAAAGACCCCGAACTTATCAGCCGTATCACCGCTGACCTGAGCGCCTGCGGGGTTGTCGGTGAATCAACCAACCTGTTGGCAGGCTATCTGGCCGCCGTCAGCCGCAAACTGCCCAAACCCTTAGCCGTCCTGATACAAAGCAGCAGCGCCGCCGGGAAATCGTCCTTAATGGAGGCGGTGCTCAACCTGATACCGGAAGAAGAGCGCATCCAGTACAGCGCCATGACCGGCCAGAGCCTGTTCTACCTCGGTGAAACCAACCTGCAACATAAGATACTGGCTATCGCCGAAGAAGAAGGGGTACGGCAGGCGGCCTATGCGCTCAAGCTGTTGCAGAGTGACGGCGAGCTGACCATGGCAAGCACGGGCAAGGACGAAGCAACCGGGAACCTCGTCACCAAAAGCTACACGGTGAAAGGCCCGGTGATGCTGATGCTGACCACAACCGCCATTGATGTGGATGAAGAGCTGCTCAACCGCTGTCTGGTGCTGACGGTCAATGAATCCCGTGAACAAACGGAAGCCATCCATGCGTTACAGCGCCATAAGCAAACCCTCGAAGGATTGCTGGCTGAAAACGAGCGGGAGTATCTGACGGCGCTTCACCAGAACGCCCAGCGGCTGCTTAAGCCCCTGAATGTGGTGAATCCCTACGCCAGCCAGTTGACCTTCCTGTCAGACAAAACCCGCACCCGCCGCGACCATATGAAGTATCTCACGCTGATTCAGAGCATTGCCCTGCTGCACCAGTACCAGCGGGACATCAAGACCGCTGAGCATCGTGGCCGCAAGCTGGAATACCTCGAAGTGACCAAGGATGATATCCGTCTGGCGAACCAGCTCGCGCATGACATCTTAGGCCGGACGCTGGACGAGATGCCGCCGCAGACCCGCAAGTTGTTGCTGTTAATACAGGGTTGGGTCAGGGACAGCGGCCAGCCGCGCCACGAGATGATTTTTACCCGCAAGCAGTTACGCGATGCCGTGCTGTGGGGCGATACCCAGCTCAAACTCCATCTCTCACGGTTGGTTGAAATGGAATACCTGCTGCTGCACCGGCGCGGGCTGACGTTCACCTATGAACTGCTGTTTGACGGCGACGGCAGCGATGCCGCGCACCTGAACGGCTTGATAGTGCCCTGAAAGGGGGTATGACGTGTTCCGGTCGGGGGAAAGAGATAAGCAGTCGCCCCTGGGTCGGCGTGCCGTCGGCAGGTGGTCGGGAACGTAAAATCCCCGCTAAGGCAGAGATAACAAGGCATCACAGAAAAGCGGTCGGATTAGCGCAAAAAACACTGTTCCGGGGGGGGATGAACGAAACGTATCGTAACCGCCCCTTATCACACAGACAGGAGGCTTATCATGGCATCACTGACACTCAGGCAACACATACAGCACTTCCTTGACCACCTCGACGCCCTGCGCTACACACGGGAAACCCGGGCACACTACCGGGGAAACCTGCGGGAATTTATCGCGTGGTGTGACGAACGGGGGATCACGATGGCGCAGCAGGTGAGCTTCCCGCAGCTGGAAAGCTGGCAGCAGAGCCTGACCGCCCAGAAAAACCGGTATGGCCGGCCGATAACGGCCAGCACGATCATCAAAAAACTGACCAGCGTGCGCCACCTGTTCCGCTGGCTGGTGAAGCGGCAGCACCTGCGGTATAACCCGGCGCGGGAGCTGGAGTTGCCCCGCGCCGAGCGACGGTTGCCGTGGGGCATGCTGAACGAGCAGGAAACCCGGCAGGTGCTGGCGATGACCGGGAGCAACAACCCGCTCAGTGTTCGTGACAGGGCGATACTGGAAACGCTGTGGAGCAGTGGCATCCGGCGTTCAGAACTCGCCCGGTTGCAGCTCAGTGAGCTGGATTTAGCGGGCAGCATGTTGTTTGTCCGGCAGGGCAAAGGCCGTCAGGATCGGGTGGTTCCGCTGGGTGAGTCAGCCCGGCATTGGTTGCAGTGCTACCTTAACGATGTCCGCCCGCGTCTGGTGTGGGGGCAAGACCCGGGTTACCTGTTTGTGTCACAACATGGCCGGGGGCTGAATGACAACAACCTGACCCAGATAGTGCGCAATGCGCTCCACCGTGCCAACATCGACAAACCCGGGGGGTGTCACCTGTTCCGGCATGGCATGGCCACACAAATGCTGGAGAACGGCGCAGATACCCGGCATATCCAGGCGATATTGGGCCATGCCAGCCTGGAATCGACCCAGCGATATACCCGGGTGGCTATCGGTCACCTGAAGAAAGTGCATCAGCAGACCCATCCGGCAGAGCGAACAGACCCTCTACCGCCGGATGCGGATACCGAGCCGCCCGAGAGCCGCTCAGGGCACGGCGTTGCTGACGGCACGGCCTCTGACCCTCACGCCCGACGTGGCGGAAAACCCGGGCGTCCCCGTTAGGTTGGGCAGGGTGCGGTGCGGGGGCAGACCGTGACCGGACTGCCCGTCGGCCCCGGCGTCTGCGGGGGTAAATAGGCAATGCGCGGCCTAAGCTGTGGTGTCCCCGTTAAGTCTGTTGTGGCCGCCCAAAGCCTATTCAACATAATGTGGGGGAATTATACGCACTGCGCCGGGCAGCGCCCGAAACACCCTAACCGCCGCAAAGCGGCTTAATGCGTATAATTAACATTATGTCAGGCCCCCGCTGTTCGGCCTCGCAGGGTGTGGCGCACAAGGCTGCGCCTTCTGCTCTCACCTTCTCAGCCAATCCTCAGCCAACATCGCGCCGACCCTGAACACCGCGCTCGCGTTCAGCCAATCCGGCTTCTGCTTTAGCCGCCTTGCCTGCATCCGGCCAACAACCCTGAAGGCGGGTCGGCCTGCGGCCTCCGGTTTTACCTCCCCCGCCCCGACCCCGCTGCACTGGCTGCGCGCGGCTCGCACTTCGCGTTGCTGCGTTGCTCGTTCCCGTGCTCGCCATCTCCGCCCCGTGCAGCCCCCTGAGGGGGCTTCCCTTGAACAAAACACGTTGTCATGCAAACACGGAGTTGTCTCTGAAACTTCGGCGATCCCGAGCGTCGCAGGGGCGCCGATTGCAGGCTCTATGCCGCCCGCACCCGCAGAACGGCCGCCCGCCGTCCGGTAAACCGGACGACGTTCGCCCGTTGCCGATGAAAACAATCAGAAAGTGCACGTCGGGGTCAAAAAAGTGATCGAGGTAAAATGGGCCTTCTCTGCTATCCTGAAAGCCTTGCCCTGCACGGATTGCCGTCGCCCTGCGAGTATGATGGCGTCGGAGATGATGCCCCTTTGCAGGGCAATATGAGGATGAAGAGAGCGGGTTGTATTATAATCGGTTTAGGTATTACTCGCCGGAGACGGCGCAGTACATCTCGCCTGATCCGATCGGCTTATTGGGCGGGCTGAACCCGTATGGCTATGTGCATAATCCCACTGGTTGGGTCGACCCATTAGGATTGGTAGGGTGTTCGACCAAATTGGGTAAAAACATGATGGAAGATATGGGCTTGCCGCGTTCCAGTAAATGGAGTGGTCATCAGGCTCATCATGTTATACCGAAAGAGTTAGCAACTCACCCTGCGTTGAAAAAAATCGATTATGATATTGATGTTGCTGCCAACGGCATATTTTTGAGAAAAGTTGATGACGGTGTCAGTGCAATGACAAGGCACCAAGGCAACCATAATGGATATACAGATGCAATGAGAAATGCTTTAGATAGAATAGACCTTAAGCAATCCAAAGAGGCAATATCGAAGCAAGTAGCTAACATACAAGATATAGCCAAAAAAGGCATGATGGATGGAAACATAATTAGATCTAAGGATATGTATAACACGAAAATATTTGGTAAAGATGTTAACCAAATAGGAAGGAAAAGAGTGTTTGAACGTTGGAGTAAAATATTAGGGTGATATCAATGAATGAAGTAATAGATTTCTATATGGAGCCAATGATATTTTTTAAAAGCTCTAATTTTCTTTCCGGCTCTTCTGATAATTTAGAAGGATATGAAATTATAGAGGATAAAAAAGATGCTATAAAACTTCTTTTTGATCAGGATGTTCCAAGTCAATATGCAATTTGGAGTGATTTTTTTTCCGATCTCATATCTGAATTTTATCTTCATGAAGATTATAAAAAGGCAGATAAAGATATTCTTGACAGAGCAAAAGTGTCAATTGAGGATTATGTAAAGGAAAATATTAGGAAAAGAAAATTATATCTTATGAGAAAAAAGCAAGGATTGGCTGATAACGTAGAATATGATTCATTCTTAGAAGACGTTAGTGATGAATGTCACCATATGCTAAATATGGTTAGTCGTAATAACTTCGTATAGCA
>NZ_NITZ01000055.1 GCF_002632615.1 Xenorhabdus miraniensis | reverse complement strand
AGGCCGAATACCCCAATGAATGTTGCGGGCTGGTTATCCAGAATGGACGAAGGCAGGAGTATGTTCCCTGCCGCAATACCGCCCCTTCCCCAACAGAGCAGTTCAGCCTTCACCCCGAAGATTACGCCGCCGCCGAAGACGCAGGAACGATTGTCGCCATTGTCCACAGTCACCCGGACGCAACAACACAGCCCAGTCAGTTAGATATTGCCCAGTGTGACCTGTCACAAGTTCCGTGGGTGATCGTCTCATGGCCGGAGGGGGATATTCGCACAGTGATACCGAGTAAGGGTATCAAGCCCCTGTTAGGTCGTCCGTTCGTGCATGGCATTTGGGATTGCTTCTCCATTGTGCGCGACTGGTATCAACTGGAGCGAGGTATTGAGATCCCCAATTTCGCGCGCTCCGATGGCTGGTGGAACCGGGGCGAAAACCTGTATCTGAAAAACTATGCGTCGGCGGGTTTTGTCGAGTGCAGCGATGAACTACAGGTCGGTGATGTGATTATTATGCAGGTACAGGCCAACGAGCCTAATCATGCCGGGGTGTATATCGGCGAGGGATTGATGTTACACCATATGTACGGGCAGCTTAGTAACCGCGTGCCTTATGATGGCTATTGGCAGGAGCGAACAATAAAAATACTGAGATACAGCAAATTGCATAAAGAGGAGATCATGATTAGCATAAAGGGATATTAAACTATGGGGAGTCGTTATGGATGGTATTGTTTTATTGCTTATTCTTTCTGCTGTATTAGGATTACTTCCTGCCAAGATAGCTGCTAATAAGGGCAGAAGTTTTGGTGTTTGGTGGTTATACGGTTTTCTTCTTTTCCTTATCGCATTCCTTCATTCCCTTGCATTGTCAACCGATCAGGAAACCATAGAAAAACAGAAAATGGATTCAGGGGAAATAAAAAAGTGTCCGTTTTGTGCCGAAGCAATTAAATCAGAAGCTATTATTTGTAAGCATTGCAATAGAGAAGTCCCAACAATAAATAGCAATAATAAAGAAGATTTTTTAGCTAATTTATCTTCTAAAAAGTTTTATAATCATAAAAATGGTGATTACGAATTAGATGATTCAGCAGTAATGATAACCATCCAAGGAATGAAAGAAATAAGAGATAAGTTAACTGACGAAGAATGTGACCAATTTATCAGTAAATTTAATAGCATTATTTTTTCATTGGAAGATGGTTTACCTGAGCAGCTAAAAGCAGAGTTCAGTGAACGATATCGCTATTGGCTTCTTAAATAACTTAGACCCGCTTCGGCGGGTTTTTTTATGGAGTAACGACATGAACACACTACGAACAGTGCGGCTGTATGGTGTACTCGGTGCTCAGTTCGGACGCGAGTATCAATTGGCAGTATCGTCACCTCAAGAGGCTATCCGGGCGCTGTCTGTGTTGATTGATGGCTTTGAAAAGTTTCTCCTGACTGCCAGAGAGCGCGGGTTAACCTTTGCGGTGTTCAATGGCAAACACAATATCAGTCAGGATGAACTGGCATTTTCCGGTGAGGACGATATCCGCATTGCCCCGATGATTATCGGCAGCAAAAAAGCGGGTATTTTCCAGACCATTCTCGGTGCGGTGATGGTGGTCGCCGGGGCGTTTATGTGGTCAACCCCGTGGGGGGCACCGATGGTAATGTCCGGTATCGGAATGATGCTGGGGGGCGTGGTGCAGATGTTATCACCCATGCCGGGCGGACTGGCACGACGGGAAGACCCGGACAATAAGCCCTCGTATGCTTTTGGTGGTCCTGTTAACTCCATCGCACAGGGGAACCCGGTTCCGGTGGGCTACGGTAAACGTCGTATCGGGGGTGCCATTATTTCAGCAGGTATCTACGCCGAAGATCAGCAATAACACTTCATTAACGCTTCATTGTTTTCAGTCAGGTCGCTCAGGCGGCTTTTTTTATGGGTGGAATATGGGAAATCATCTTATTCAGGGCAGCAAGGGCGGTGGTGGCAGCCCCCGCACTCCGGTTGAGTCACCAGACAGCTTGCAATCAACCTCGTATGCCAAAATCTTACTGGCACTGGGTGAAGGGGAATTTGCGGGCGGGCTGGATGGTACCAATATCTTTCTGGATAACACGCCGATTATAGGTCCCGATGGTCAGGCCAATTTTGAGGGTGTGAAATGGGAATTCCGCCCCGGTACGCCGTATCAGGATTATATTCCCGGGATGCCAGCGGTCGAGAATGAACTGACGGTCGGTACGGAGTTAACGGAGTCATGGGTCAGATCGGTCACCAATACTCAGCTTTCTGCCGTTCGTATCCGGTTATCATGGCCCCAGTTGCAGACGCAGAAAGAAGATGGGGATACGGTCGGCTATCGCATTGATTATACGATTGAAGTAGCAACAGACGGGGGCTCTTATCAGGAACTGCCCACGCTTGCTGTGGATGGCAAAACGACCACCAAGTATGAACGTTCACACCGCGTGGATTTACCCAAAGCCTATTCTGGCTGGCAGGTGCGGGTACGCCGTCTCACACCTAAGCAGACCAGTAACCGGATTGCGGATGCGATGGTAGTTGAGGCCATTACAGAGGTGATTGACGCCAAACTGAGTTATCCCGAAACGGCGCTGTTATTTGTTCAGTTTGATGCCAAGCAGTTTCGCAATATCCCGCAGGTCTCCTGTGAGCCGAAGATGCGCATTATCCGTGTGCCCGATAACTATGATCCCGAAAGCCGCACGTATTCCGGTGTATGGGCGGGACAATTTAAATGGGCATGGACTGATAATCCGGCTTGGGTGTTGTATGACCTGATGATGAATGACCGGTTCAGTATCGGTACGCGGGTTAAGGCGGAAAACCTCAGTCTGGCAAAATGGGATTTGTACCGCATCGCCCAGTATTGTGACCAGTTGGTGCCGGATGGGAAAGGGGGTATGGAGCCTCGTCACACCTGTAATGTCTATATCCAGTCACAAGAGGACGCATGGACAGTCCTGCGGGATATCGCGGGCATTTTCCGGGGCATGACGTTCTGGGCCAACAATAACATGAACGTACTGGCCGATATGCCCCGCGATATGGATTTTATCTACACCCGCGCCAATGTCCGTGACGGTAAGTTTACCTATGCCAGTGCCAGCGAGAAAACCCATTATTCCACCGCCATGGTGAGCTGGTCAGATCCGCAGAACGGCTATCAGGATGCGGTCGAGCCGGTCTTCGATCACCGGCTGATAAAGCGCTTTCAGGTCAAACAGGCGGATGTCACCGCCATTGGCTGTACCCGCCAGAGTGAAGCGCAACGCCGGGGTAAGTGGGTATTGCATACCAACGAATATGACCGCATGGTGACGTTTACTGTGGGGCTGGATGGCAAAATCCCGTTACCCGGTTATGTTATCGGGGTGGCGGATGAAATGTTTTCCGGTCGGGTATTGGGCGGACGGGTCAGTGCAGCGGATGGACGTAATATCACCCTAGACCGAGTATCTTCGGCAAAAGTGGGTGAGCGGTTAATCCTCAACTTACCGTCAGGCAAGGCGGAAGGGCGCACCATTCAGGCCGTGAACGAAAAAATAATCACCGTCACCACGGCCTACTCAGAAATGCCTGCGGCTGAGTGTGTCTGGGCAATTGATGCAACGGATTTGGCCATCCAGCAATTCAGGGTCACCGGCATTAAAGAGGGTGAGGACGGGGTATCATTTGAAATCACTGCCGTTGAGCATAACCCGGATAAATACACTCATATCGACACAGGCACCCGTATCGAAGAGCGCCCCATTTCGGTGATCCCGCCGGGCGTTCAGCCCCCGCCGAAAAATGTCACGATTAGCCGCTACTCAGTCGTGAATCAGGGGATTGCGGTCTCTACCTTGCGCGTAACGTGGGAGGCGGCTGAGAGTGCAATTGCGTATGAGGCGGAATGGCTGCGGGATAATGGCAACTGGATATCAGTCCCCCGAACCTCGACACAGGGCTTTGAAATCCCCAATATCTACGCTGGACGTTATCAGGCACGTGTGCGGGCGATTAATGCGTCTGAGATATCCAGTATCTGGGCGAATGCACCGGAAACTCACTTGAAGGGGAAAGAGGGCAACCCTCCGGCACCACCGGCATTCAGGGCAACCCCGATTATCTTCGGCATCCAGCTAGACTGGGGTTTTGCCCCACAGACTGACGACACACTGAAAACCGAAATTCAGTACAGCCAGACCAATGACGGTGAAGGGTTGATGCTGCTGGCGGATATTCCCTACCCCCAACGCACGCATGTATTACAGGGACTGGCGGCAGGCGTCGCATTTTGGTTCCGTGCGCGTCTGGTGGACAAATCCGGCAATCAATCCCCGTGGACGGACTTTATTCGGGGCGAGTCTTCCAGTGATGCGAAATGGCTAACGGATGCTGTCGGCAACCAGTTCCTCACCGCCGAAGCCGGAAAGCGCTTGCAATCCCAGATTGACTATAACTCCGAAGCAGCGATGGAAAATGCCGTGTTAAGTGGGTCGATTGTCCAGCGCCAGATGGTGGTTAATGGTGAGATGAAAGCGGAGATACTGAGCATTCAGACCACCCAAGCCACAGACAGACAAGCCTTTGCTGAGAAGATGGAAAAAGTTCAGGCTGACGTAGGGGAAAATGCGGCTGCCGTTCAAACTAAGGCCACTGCCGTATTTGATATTGATATTGATGGCAACGGCTATGCCATTTACGACATAGGGGCGGGGGTGAAGTACAAGGGACAGTTCTATAAAGCGGGCATGGTTATCGGGGCTGAGGTGAAGAATGGTCAGGTTGAAACTCACTTCGCAGTCAGGGCGAACCAGTTTACCGTAGTGAATCCGACCAATGGCAGGCTGGAACCGGTCTTCGTGATTAAGAACGGGCAGGTTTTTACTAATAGTTTATTTGTCGGTGATGCCACGATTACCAGCGCGAAGATAGCTGATACCCTCCAGTCAACTAACTTTAATCAGAGCCGGCGAACGGGATTCAGGCTGAATATGAGAACAGGGGAAATGATAAGCTATGGACAAGGTTCTTCCGGGTATTGGATTGAAACCAGCAGTCTGAAACAGTTATTCGATAGCAACGGTAGATTACGGATCAGAATGGGGTTCTGGTAATGGGAATGGGATTAGAGATTTACGATGAAAAGGGGCGATTAATTATCACCACCAATAACATCATTCCGCGCTTTCTGGGGACGCATGTAATTCCCCTCAAAAAAGAGGGGAGCTTGCACCTTCCGGGCTTAAGTGAAGGCGGGAATGTCACTGCCCGTTTCTTTTTGTTCATGAGTAATAAACTGGGGGTCAGCACATACGATCTCAGCAATGAGTTTACCCGGTTCAGCGTGTCCGGCAGTACATTTAATTATTACGTAGATTATGATCGATGGCGATGGGAGCATAAAGGATGGGGCGGCGGACAGAGCGGCGGCTGGGATGAGATGGTCAATCGCGTAACAATTTGGGCTATATAATATGTTAGGTCTTGAATTTTATACAGATAATGGATTTGTCCAGATATCGGATAAAACACCCGCCTTGGGGTTCTTAAGAAAAGCGGCGGACGGGGAAAGTAACCTCCAGCAACCATACTATAATTTTGCGGAAGTGTACGGGGCAGGCGGCAAATATTTCTTTGCACCCATATATGAGCTGGGGGTGTATGGCAATAGTGGGCTGGAGGTTTACAGCGAGAAAGGGGAACTGATGTTCTCTTCTTCCATGAAGCTCCTGTCGTTTGTGAAACGGTTTTATGTCGATGTCCCCAATAACAAAAACACCCCCTTTGTTTATACGGGAGAGGCCGGACGACGTTACGGTTACATGATAATTAAGGATCAGCACCGAAGCCATTACAAGCACAAGCAATTTATCGATGGCCTGAGTAACCCACCTTATTATGATGATTGGTGGGAATTTGATGTTTACGCTGAATCATTCGAGGCCAAGTACAGTGATGGCAGAATTGAGATAGTCTATTCATATGAATATGCCTATCGAGGCGGCGGGTTAGAAGATCCGGGCACATGGAGCGGTCCACCTCCCCTGATGGAGGGCTTCATTGTTGATCTCACCGCCATTGAAGGCTGACCTTTTCTAACACTTCTTTTTCTTCTTCTCAGGAACACACCATGTACTATTCACAAGGCACTCTTTCCATTGTGTACGGCTCGGCTATTGTCCGCGGCACGGGCACCAGATTTAAATCGAATCTCAACGGCGTTGCACCGGGGCAGGTCATTTTAATCCAGTCCGGCAACAGTAACTTACTGCACATGATTCAGGCGGTGAACTCGGATACCGAACTGGTACTGGC
>NZ_NITZ01000054.1 GCF_002632615.1 Xenorhabdus miraniensis | reverse complement strand
AGTCCATTTTGGGATTTTTTTGATTTGGCGATTAATCAGATCGCAAAAACCGGACTGAGTTCCCTTCCCGTGATCTACTATTTTGAAAGCTTATTTATAGTTTCTCTGAGAGATAAATAAGCTGATAATATTTAGATATTCATTTTTTTCATGAAGCTTTTAATACAAATTTACTAAAAGCATCAAATGATCCATTAAAAAACAATGATTATTATTATTTTGTAATATTTTGCTATCTATGTTTTGAATTGTTATAAAAAAACATTTGATTAACGATAATTTAAAATTCATTATACATATGAGGAATGTTTAATTTTTAACCTTCGTCATTAAGCTTCAATATTGCTATCAAAATACAACCTGGAGGTTTTATGAAATCGATTCTTGATCCTAAGTTTGTAAATGCTGGAAATGACTCAATGGCGTGGCCCCGTCACTCTTCTCCGGATTTTAAGGTTCTGAACACTGAGTCAATGGCGTGGCCCCGCCATGCGAATCCGGCTTTAACTAAAGCTGAAAGTTCGTCAATGGCATGGCCGCGTCATTATATTCCAGCTAACTGAAAGCTGTTTATTCTTTAAAGTTATAAACCTCCTGCGGGCAGAGTTCGTGCTGGTCGCAGGATCAGGATATATCTGATCAGGTGGGGGTAGATATGGAACATGACACGTTTAATGAATTTTCCAGAGATGAGCCTTTATTTAATTCGCCTATTCATGTCGATTTCGACATGACGAATGCATGTAATCTAGCATGCCATCACTGCCATGCTGCTTCTGGTAAAAGACTGAGTGATGAGCTTACAGCAGAAGAAATAAAAAGCATTATTAGTCAGATACACGAAAATGGCGTAATTGACTTGACTATTGCAGGAGGAGAGCCATTTCTCCGTCCGGATTTGCCGGAAATCCTGTCATATGCCCAATCCCGTGACGGAATTTATACAACTGTTGTGACGAATGGCACATTGCTGAAGAAAGACGTTATAAAAAAACTGGCCATTAGTTGTCGCGGCATTAATTTTAACATCAGCATTGATGGCTCTACACCAGATAAACTGGATATTCTCCGTCACAGGAAAAAAAGAGATAAAGATAAAAGAAAGCAACTGTTTAATCAAATATTGTCCGGAGCAAAAGCTGTTTCTGATGCCGGTCTTTTTCTGGGGGTTAGCTTTGTTATCAGTGGCATAAATGCGGATGATCTTGAGAATGTATATGATCTTGCCATTAATGAACTGGGGGCAAAAAGTGTTACTGCAATAAGATTTTTTCCTGCAGGCTACGGGAAAAATTCTTTAAGTGAGCTGGCGCTTAATTATCATGAATGGGAAGCTATTTTATTAGATCTGACCCGCAGACACCAGTCCTTCAGTAAACTATCAATATCTGTTTCAGCCCCTTGGGAATTCTATCTTCCTCTGCTACGAAACGGCTATTCACCGCAACAGGTTTGGGATATCTGGCGTTATCGTTCAACGCTGACGGACCCCGTGTATTCATCGGTTTATCAGACAGGTGATGCCAGTGGAATTGGCGATCTTAATATCAGCGGGAACGGAATGGTGTACCCTTCTGTCCTGATGTCAGGCAATCATGATGTTTTGTGCGGAAACGTCAGAGAGAACTCGTTGAAGGAGATATGGTACCAGTCTCCGGTTCTTAAAAAAATAAGAGATATAAGACTGTCAGAAATAGGTGGCCCGTGTCTTAACTGTGATATTCGGGAACTGTGTGGCGCAGGTTCCCGAGCCCGGGCTCTTTCCGTAACTGGGAATGTTGCTGGCCTGGATTACTGGTGCCCGGTTATATCCGAAGAATACAGGAGGGATAGGAATGTTATTGCATTGCAAAAACAATAATACGCTGCGGGTCTTGGAAAGACATAGTGGATCGGAGTTAAGGTATAACCGACAGATTTTTTTCGCGAATGATGATTTAACTCGTATTATCAAATTCGTAATAAAAAATTCAGCGTCTGAAACTGTTCCTGTGGGGGAGTATGATGAAGGATTAAATGAAAACATTATTCTGGATGCACTTCTGAAGTTTTCATCTGCAGGTATACCTTTCTGGTTCTGGGGTGAGTACTGGAATAAGAAACTGGAAAATCTTGTTGATAATAGAGCTGAGAGGGATTTTTTATGAATTCATTTGAATTTTCAAAAATGATGGGGGATACATTAAACCAGGAATGGAAACGAGAACACTTTGATATCGAGAAGTTTTCGGTGCTTGCGCATAATACCATTTCCACTTTCAGACCGGAAAATGAAATCAATGTCTTTGATATTCCATTTGAATTACTTAACGAAAGTGAAATACCAAAACAAAGAATCAATCAGGGATCTTTATTTGGCCAGCCGCCCCTAACTTTATATGTTGCAGATGAAAAAAGGTTTTTTATAGAAGTTTATTTATGGTCATCAGTTGATATGACAATTCATGACCATCCTTTTTCTGGCGCCTTTACTGTCCTAGATGGTGTCTGCCGGCATGATGTTTATCTGTTTGACAGAACCGGGGGAACTGAACGTTTACAGACTGGCAGGCTGACACTGAAGGACACTGAACTACTGTCAAAAGGTGATTGCAGAATGATTTTTAACGGAGATCGCCTTATCCACAGAAACCTCCATTTATCAAGGCCGACAGTGACCTTCATTATCAGAACGTATCGTGATCCCGGATTCACGGGAATGATATTTGAAGAATCGGGGCTCGCTGTTGCACCTGATCTTAGCGCTCCCGAAATGAAGTTTCTGGATTATCTTGATGGTGTTCTGCGACTGCATAATTACGATGTTGCTGTCCAGATGATAAAGGCTCTTATGATTTCTGATTTCAGTGATTATGCAAAATACCACTCAGTCGAGATATATCTGGAAAAAACCAGACGTTATCACGAAACAGATCTTCTCTGCGACATGCTTTCATCCTCCATTATTGAAATTACCCCAGACATATTCAGGAAGGTCTTTCAGTTTCAGCAGGAGCGATTTCTGAATGGTGAAGATTTTCACTTATCTTATTGATAGGGTAGCGGTATGTTAATAAAAGAAGTCCTTCTTGATTTATATAAGACGTCCTTCCTCATCCGGGCTGTAGATAAAAAAATTGAGGAAGGATTAAAAGATAATGATTTTTTTGCTCTTCATTATCCGGTTAAAGGACAGGAAATTGTTTCGGCATCAATCGGTATAAACAAACAACCCGGGGATAAAATCATCTCGACTTATAGGTGCCTAGGGGATCTTATCGGTTCGGGTAGTTCTTATTACGCTTATTTTGCGGAAATTATGGGGCGAAAAGCTGGTATTTCGAGTGGAAAAGGCGGTTGTATGCATCTGTGTTCTCCTGAAAACGGACTGATAGCGACAACCGGGATCGTAGGTGGTGGTTTACCAATTGCCTGTGGGGCGGCTCTGTCCATTCAGTTAGAAGGGGCCAATAACATTGTTTTTGTAACCTTTGGTGACGGTGCCACGACCACCGGAGCTTATCATGAGTCGATGAATCTCGCTGGCCTGTGGAAGTTACCCGTTTTATTTGTGTGCATCAATAACTATTATACATTACATACAAAGCTCAGCCGTATAACGGTTAATACAGAGCTTTACACAAAGGCTGAACCATACGGCCTTAAAGCAGTCCATACTGAGGTTAAAACACCCGATGCGTTGCATATTACCATTTCAGAATGTGCCGAATACGTTCGTAGCGGCAGGGGGCCGGTTTTTTTAGAAATTTCCTGCCCCAGACTTCAGGGTCATATGGCTGGCAGTACCACTGAATATATGGATCTACCGTCTGCTGAGGAAGTTTCGCAAATTGATTCACTTTTATTGCTCCGCAAAAAAATTGTCTGTTTATATGATAATGACAGTGAGGTGGATGGAATTGAATGTCAAATTATCCGGGATGTGTCTACTGCCTATGATAAAGCATTAAATTCATCGTATCCTGACGCACCGGATTTATTAAGCGAAGTCACTGGGAGTATAGAATGAGCGACAACCGTATGGCAACATCACTCATGACGTTTGCAGAAGCACTGAACAGTGCGCTCGATTACTCCATGCGTACCAATCCAAATGTTGTCCTGCTTGGTGAAGACATCGGAAAGCCTTCCGGGGGAATCTATAAAGTAACGCAGAACCTGGAGGAGCGTTACGGCGCTCAGCGTGTGAGGACCACGCCCATATCTGAGCAGGGGATTATTGGTCTTGGAACTGGATTAGCGCTTTGTGGTAAACGCCCTGTCGTTGAAATAATGCTCATGGATTATCTGACGGTTGCTTCTGATCAATTGGTTAATCACGCAGCCAAGTTACGCTATACGACGGATGGTGTAACGCGGGTTCCTCTCACCGTCAGAATGCATGTCGGGGGCGGAACAATGGGCGGTGCCCAGCACTCCCAGTCTCTTGAGTCTTGGCTCACGCATATTCCTGGTCTCAATATCGTCATGCCTTCCACACCTGAGGACGCCAGAGGATTATTGTTGTCCTGCATAAATAATGACGATCCCTGTGTCATGCTGGAATGTATTGAGTTGCTGTGGTCTAGAGAACGGCAACCTGTACCGACAGGGAATCAACAGATTCCTCTGGGGAAAGCCCGCGTAAGACGGACTGGAGATGATATCACTCTGGTTGCTTATGGAAGATCAGTTACATGGTGTCTTCATGCAGCTGAACGTGCCGCTCAACGGTTTGGTATCCGTTGCGAGGTTATTGACTTGAGAAGCCTGACACCTCTTGATTTACCCCTAGTGCTGTATTCGGCCCGTAAAACACGCAGGGTGCTTGTTGCTCATGCTGCTAACCAATTTTGTGGTTATGGTGCTGAAATAGCCTGCCTTATCACTGAAGTGCTACATTCGTCTCTTCTTCATCCGGTGGTTCGGGTAGGGAGTCTGCGCAGTCCTGTCCCTTACTCAACGACGCTCGAACAATTGCATACTCCAGATGCGGAGCTTATTTTTGGTAAGATTATGAACATATTCAATCTCAGGGAAAGTGACTGATGATACTGAATCCTTCTTTGCTGAAATTGCGGGGAATGAGTCGGCTTCTGACGGGGTATTGCCTCTCTGTTATTGCAGACACATCCGTTTATATTGTTTTTGCAATATGGGCGAAGCAACTGACCGGAAGTACATCCGGCGCTGGATTTGTCTTTTTCTGTTTTATTATACCTTCATTAATCAGTCCATTGACGGGAAATATTATTGACAGTCTGAGAAAGGACAGCACGATTGTATTTACAAACATATTTATGGCAGCATCAATACTGTTACTCCATTTTGCTCATGAAAAACATCAGTATGTCCTGCTACTGGTGTCAGCATTTATTTACGGACTTGGTTATGTAGTCTTCAATTCAGCCCGTGTTTGTCTTGTCGTAAACAACTATGATGAACGTCATATTGGTGAAATTAATGCTGTATTAAGAACGCTCAGGGAGTCTGTCAGGCTTACTGCACCTTTATTTGGAGTGTATATTTATACAACATTCGGGAGTGATGTTTTTGTCTGGTTTGTCAGCCTTTCACTGGCTATTTCCGCTTTTCTTTTCGTAAACTTTGAAGAGAGGAATACCAGAAGCAAGAACAACTATGATCGCGCCTTTTCTGTCAAGGGAATTATGGACGGAGCCAGAGGACTGTGGCGTGATACGTTGATCCGGTCATGTGTTATCTGTCTGTCAATAACGCTTCTGGTCGCGGGTTTTTATGAAATAATACTGTTCGGGATTATTGACCATCTTAGCCAACCCCTTTCAGTTATTGGCCAATTTATTTCTTCGCAGGGGGTCGGAGCCATACTGGGAGGTATTGTATCAATAAGACTAATCAAAAAAATCACACCGGGCGTTCTGGTTTCGTACGGATTTTTTATTCAGGTTGCTGGGATTATCGGGTTGTTTTCTCAGGATTTGACAATTATTTATATCAGCTGCGCGATTTTTGGTTTTGGTGCGCCAGTGTCCATGGTGGGGCTGGACACACTTATTCAGACGAAGCTCCCTTCTGCAATGCAGGGAAGAGTAAATACGTCACTTGAAGCCATCACAAGTATTCCTTTTTCCCTTTCATTTCTCATTTCGAGCCTGATGACGACCACCATTTCCTATAAAGTGATGTTGTTTTATATGGCCGCAGTGACCATACTCGCTGCGTTTTTCCTGATGCTGACAACCAGAAGTGCACTTCGCCACTGAACTGTTTAAGATACGATAATACCTAACTCTGATGCTAGCTGGCTGATTTGCCATGCGTCCAATCTGACACCTGATAGATCCACTTTTCTAATATCAAGTCCCTGAAGCGATGCACCTCTTAAGTCGCTTCCTGTGAAATTTCCGTCACTCCATCTTATTCCGGAGAACTCTCCATCGGAGAGATCCGCACCACTAAAATCTGTTTTCGTGATATCGGTTTCATACCACCTGTTTCCTCTCAGACTGCAATTCTCCAGAATCAGCCCCGCCAGACTGGCATTGCTTAAATTCGAATCCTCAATTTTTCCCGAGCAAAAGTATTTTTTCCTTGTCAGTTGTTCAGAAAAACTGGCATTTTCAAAACTGGTACCTATTAACCTGCAGTTCGTGAATTCAGCACCGAAAAGATCTGCAAATGCAAAGTTGCATAGGGTTAAATCACAGTTAATGAATTTTGCATTCCTGATTTTACTGCCATAGAATGAACACCCGGAATCGCTGTCTTTATTAAAAAAACCACATGAAAGAAAAATTGCCTCGTTTAAATTCTTTTTTCCAAAATCCGAATCGCAGAAGTCGACAAACTCAAATTGGTTGCCTGTAAAAGACTGAGATTGATGTACGCCGAATTTTTCTTTGTCCATTTCTGTATCCCATGATGTTCGTTAACAGCAGAATATTTTTTCCGGGTTGCCGTAATAGAGCTGCCCTGATTGTAATCTGCGCCCTGCGACCGTAACTGATTGAACGTAGCTGTACGTATTCTCTGTACAGTGAAAAATTCATCCGGTCAATGGATCATAAGGCATGATAACACGATGCCCCATACAGAGCATTTCCAGGATGGAATTGTGGTCAAGAAATATCGGATCCTAATGAGAGGTTCAAGGAATCTCAGCAGAAGCGGAAATTTCAACCTATCACATTAAACCGTAATTCCCCTTCCAGCTCTTCTTCTGCTTCTTCAAACAGCAGCACCAATGCTGAAAAACGCACTTGTTTCTGTGACGTTAAATTGATGAAATTAATTTCAACCGGCAACTGAATCCCTCCCGTCACAGCATCCCACAG
>NZ_NITZ01000053.1 GCF_002632615.1 Xenorhabdus miraniensis | reverse complement strand
ACATCATGGCGCGGGCAAATAAGTCCTTTATGACGCCGGATATATGGTAGCAAACCGTATCGACTCAATGCTTGCACAACCGGGGGCGTCCATATATGGCTTTATGCCGGTGGGGATGACCTGTTCATACAGGCGGCAGTACAGCGTACTCAACCGATACCCCGCAATACCTCAACCTGCGTTCACTCTGGCGCACAGATATCGATCAAGGGCAAGGCAGTTATTTTCTGTTTTGCCAGAATGGTCGCGCGCCAGAGATCGCATGTTGTCAAACATCCACAAGGGGAAACCAATGAGTCGATTGATTAAAGAATTAAAATTTTTTGCCCGGAAGGCAGGCGGCAGCCACAAAACCTGCCATGATCGCATTCGAATTGCTGGGCGCGTGGGTGCGTTGTTATTGAGCCTGAATATTCAGGTGAGAAGCCTTAAGAATTTGAAAGCCAAGCACGTGGAGCATTACGTTGTTGCCCGTTTATCTCAGGGTATTACAAAGAGAACAGTGCAAAATGAAATGTCCGCACTGCGTAACATTTTCCGCATGGCAGGCAGGGAAAAATTAGAAACCTCGCCACGCCTGAGCAATCAGGCATTGGGATTAAGCGGAACCAGCCGAGCCGGAACGAAACAGGCGATCCCTGATACTACGTTTCAGGTTGTTTATCAGAAAGCACTTGAACGTGATGCCGGATTTGCCGTCACCTTGAAATTGGCCCGCTTGCTGGGATTACGTTCTCAGGAAGCCGTGCAATGTAGTGCTTCACTGAAAAGTTGGCGAAAACAATTAGAACAGCCAGAGCCGAAACTGCATATTGTCTTCGGTACAAAAGGCGGCCGACCAAGACAAACCCGTGTATTGGATGTTGCCGCGGTAAAAGAAGCTGTTGAGCAAGCAATTGCTGTTGCAGAACAACGCGGCGGTAGATTGATTGATAAGCCCGATCTCAGACAGGCCATGAACTACTGGCGAACACATACCACAAAGATTGGTTTAACCGGCTGTCACTCTCCTCATAGTCTGCGCTATGCGTGGGCTCAGGATGCACTGAATTTTTACCAGCAGAATGGTTTTAGCCGCCAGGAGGCAAGGGCACTGGTTTCAATGGATTTGGGGCATGGTGATGGTCGCGGGCGTTATGTTGAGTGGGTTTATAGTCGTTAAACTTAGTCGTTCGGTTATTGAGTTAGATAAAACAATCAGTTAAAGTAGTCACGCCATTGGCAAATACCAATGGTCAAGGCGTCGCGGCCTTGTGCGCTTATACACTGGTAAGAGTCTTTACCAGTGTGCCTGCTATCACCTCTTCTATGGTGGTTCAGGCGGGGGAGGCTATGCCTCGCCGGAGTAAGCGCCGGTCCGCGAACCCTGTCTGAATCACCACCATCAATGATTAATTAATGGAAGGGGTAGTAGGAATGAATAACGTTAGAAACGACTGGCATCAAGCCGATATTATTGCTGCACTACGTAAGCGTGGTACGACCTTAGCAGCTCTTTCTCGTGAAGCGGGACTTAGTTCATCAACATTAGCAAATGCACTCAGCAGGCAGTGGCCTAAAGGAGAATGGATAATTGCTAACTATCTCAGTATTCATCCCTCAGAAATCTGGCCTAGTCGGTATTTTGATATGTGTGGCCAACTTATTGAAAGAAAAGCTAGAAAATATTCCAATTTCACAGATGTCTAATTTATAAAAACATATTTATATGTGGGGAGGGTAATTAATCACCCCACTTATTATTTTTCATCTTTGCTTATTGAATACATATTAATTTTTCAGGAAAGATTATATAATTTATTATTCCTGAGATATCCAATAAGAATGAATCACAAATGGGTCACGTATTCAATTTGTTGATTTACCTTAAATATAATATTTTCTTTCGATAAAAGTCCCGATGACTTTGTCATGCATTTCCGGTGATTTTGGATAACCCAATGTTTTACGATTCAGTCGCTTAATTCGGTTTCTGAGGGTGAGGTTTTCACGTTCAATCCGTTGTATGAAACTTTTTCCGATGAGGGGTTTATCTGTGGGCAACATGTTGTAAGCCTTGAAATTATCGGTACACCAAAAAACCACTTTAAAGCACGATAATTTCTTGAGTAGTTTCTTCAATGTCTTTTTGCTGCGCCTGCCGAAGGTGTGCGCAATAATATGCTTCAGACGAGGCTCCCAAGTATACCATAACCAACGTTGTTGTTTTTTATTTCCGACAAATGACCACATCTCATTGACTTCACAGATGAGCTGAATTTCCACATGTTCCAGCGGTAATGGGGTTATACATCGTGGGGACAGTTTTTTAAAACGCGAACGACGGCATTAATACTAATATGCAGTGCCCAGGCACTGTCACGGATGCCGGCATTATTCATTGCAAGATCGACAACTTGCTCTTTTATACCCGCCTGACAAGCGCGATAAGCATATTCAAGCTGAAAAGTACGACGGCAGGATAGGCAACGATAACGCTGACGTTCACCTCGGCCTGTACCCTGTTTTCTCACCGACTCAGTTTGTTGACAAAATCGACATTTTATTTCAACTGTTGCCATCTGATTTATCCGAAAAAATGGCGATTATACACAACTATCAATAGGTTGAATGCGTGACCAAAAATTCGATTTCTAATAAGTTATTATAAATCGAATTTTATAACATGAATAATATGTGACCTTTCATGTGGTTGCCCTAATCATCTCTTTGTTGATGCTTTATTGATTTTAATATTATTGCCATGAGGTTTAAAATAAAATCCATTATTTGATTGGTAAGGTATTAAGCTAATGTAGATTTTGAAAACACCTGTAATCATAGAACTTATTTATATACAAACATGATATCTTTTAAGGAATTAATAAAATATCCAAGCGATTAATTTACTTCTAAAATAACTGTCATTTATTACATAAATGATTGATCTTTATATTTCTAATAGATATGACTCCTAAATAAATTGAGTCTACCCTTTCTATTGTTATCAATAAAGGTTCAGTAATTATGATATTTCTTGTACTTGCTCAATTCAATTGTTAGCAATAGGTTAATGCTATGTGAAAAAGATTTTCTTAAATAAAAAGCTATGATATGGAACCATATAACAATGGCCTATAGCATACTGAATGAACGAGTTTATTAAACATTAAGTCAAGGGATATATTCTTAAAGTGCATCTAAAGATAAATTTATTGACTGAGGAATTAAATCCCAATTATTAGTTTCATCCAAGATATGATTGTTAGTGAACGTAAATTAAATTGCAACAATCAATGCTACATATTATTAACACGCGGCATTGATTATTAATTAATGATGAGGTTAAAGGAAAGATAATGGCTGATATAGTCGTTGTGGGGGATCGTTTTGCTGAATTCAGTGAAAACGATAATGTATTTACGTTTACTCAGGCGTTGAAATTTCTTTCCGCCGCTAAATGTGACGATAATTATCAAGTTATTTTTGGCCAAGGGCTTTCTAAAGAAGATATTGAGGAGTTTAAAAATTCATTGTGTCATGGTGATACTGATAAGATGTTACTGCTTAATCAAACTCATCTGCTGAGAGAAACACCTCAGAATACACATAAAAATAAAGCGGAAAATATTCTTATTTCTGAAACCATTAAAACAGGGGAAAACTCATATCAATGTAATTTATTGATTGATGACAGCTGCGCGGAAATGGCGGACCACGTAACCGGCCAGCATATCCAAGGTATGGTTTTGCTTGAGGCATGTCGGCAGATGGTTAATTCCGTCTCTGAACGATTTCTTATTAAGACCAGTAGTGAAAAATCGTTTGTTCTGCATGCGATGAATTCTGAATTTAAAGAATATCTCTTTCCGGTGGCATCAAGCATGGAAATGGCTATCAATCATTTTCGCAGAGGATTAAGGGGGGATTTTACCGCTGAATGTATTATCACAGTAATGCAAAACAGCATTATATGTCTGTGCGTTACCATTAAATTTAGCGCAATTGACAAAGGATATCTAAGTTTGATTGAACAACAGATGGCCGCAGAATCGCTCAGTCATCTGCATTGAATTAGTAAATTTGAGGAGTAAGAAAGTGAAAGAAAAGCCGAGTCTTATCGGGTACCTGGTGTTGGTTGCGCTACTTGATTTTATCGGTTTGGGAATGGTGGTGGCGATATTCCCGCACATGATGGTTTCTGATGCTGCTTCACTCTTCCCTGACGGTTGGGATCACCAAAAGAAGGTGATTATGTTGGGGATTTTCCTTGCAATCTATCCTGTTGGTCAGTTTTTTGGTGCTTCTGTATTGGGCAAAATGTCAGATATTTATGGTCGCAGAAAAATGATGCTAATTACTGTAGCAGGCACTGCTGTAGCTTTTGCTGCTAGTGCTTATGCGGTTGTTGAAACATCGGCGGGGCTACTGCTGCTTAGCCGTTTGCTGGCCGGAATGATGGCGGGTAACGTAGCGATTGCACAGGCAAGCATGGCTGATATCAGCGAGCCGGGCAATAAAACTAAAAATCTCTCCATGATTCAGACTGCTTTGGGACTGGCCTGGGTAATAGGGCCGCCAATCGGAGGCTGGCTAACCAATTTCTCTCTGGGGCAATTCAGCGGATATATGACTCCGTTTGTTATTATGACTGTCATCTTTGCTCTGCTATTTATTTACACGTTGGTTGCATACCCCGATACATTGGAAAAGCATACTCACGAAAAAATAAATATCTTTTCCGGTCTGGTACAAATAGCGAAAGCCTACAGCCACGCTGAACTGAGAATGGCATTTGCTATCTGGACGGTTTTTGTTGCTGGCTGGTGGTTGTTTGAATCTTTCCTGCCTGCTTATCTGCTGGATATTTATAGTTTCAGTTCGTTTCAGATTGGCTCTTTTCTCGCCACAATGGGCGCAACCTATGCGTTATTCCAGTATCTGGTGGTAAGACACGTTGCCAAAGTCGCTAAACCTGAAAGCATGGTGCGATATTCACTTGTAGTGTCATCACTTGCCGTCATAGCCATTTCACTGGTCAGCAATGTGATTTATCTGCATATATTCATTACCCTTTTCGTCACCTCCATGGGGTTTGCATTGACCGGCCTGATAAGCAGTATTTCAAATCTTGCGCCGGAGAATGAGCAAGGAGAAATAATGGGGTCTATCAGTTCCATTCAGGCATTAGCCACACTGATAGTCATGTTAGCGGGCGGTTTCCTTGATACCACTAATATCCGGGTAACTGTGGTAGGAGGCGGATTATTGCTGTTAATTAGCTGGCTACTTTTTGTGGTACGTCTGGGAATAATTAATCGCAAAGCGATTCACTAGGTAAAAGCAGCAATGAAAAACCATTATCAAGTATTAATTGTGGGTGCAGGCCCTGTTGGACTGTTGCTAGCGTGCAGGTTAAAGAAAAATGGAATTGATGTGGTGGTGATTGAAAAAAGATCTTCTCGTTCAACGCATTCGAAGGCATTGTCAATGAACGCTGCCTCACTGGCTTTATTACGTTCTCTTGGTGTGGTGGAGCGTTTTGAACGGTCAGGAAGAGCGATAAGTGATATTTCAATTTACTGGAATCAACAGAGAATTTCACACATCGACTATCGCCAGTTGAACAGCTGTTATCAGCACATTCTCGCCATTCCACAACCGGAAACTGAACGGCTGCTGGAAGAGTATTTTATTGAGTTGGGTGGAGAAATCAGACGTTCCGCTACGTTAAGCGCAATTGATGTTAACTCCGATTGTATGAATGCCAGTCTCGCTGATGGGGTAACTTTAACTTGTGACTATCTGATTGGTTGTGATGGTAGCCACAGCACAGTGCGTGACTTTGCTGGTATCACCTTCAGTGGTTTCGACTACGGTATTGATTTTTATCTGTTTGACGCTCAAGTCAGCTGGCAGGGCAAACGTAATGAAGTACATTATTTTGTCGACGAGCAGGGCTTTATTATTGTTATCCCACTGGCGGATGGTAACCATCGCTTTGTACTTCAATACCCCAAGGAAGATAACTCGCCACCATCGCTGGCTGAGTATCAATCAGTGCTGTCACGTTACATCCCGCAGCCCATTGTTATTGAGCGTGTAATCTGGGAATCGAAATCTCAGTTTTACAATCGACTGGCCAGTCAGTACCGAGCAGGCAATATTTTTCTTGCCGGAGATGCTTGTCACCTCTTCAGCCCCATCGGGGGGCTGGGAATGAATACTGGCTTCCAGGATGTCTGGAATCTTGCGTGGAAGTTGACCGCAGTCATCCGTCAGCAACAGTCTGATGCTCTACTTGATACCTACGAAGAAGAGCGGCGCAGCGTGGCGGCGATGCTGCGTGATAGTACTGATACCAACACACGCCTTATTGCATGTATCGACCGTGACAGCGAAAAAACTCGTTTCTGGTTGCCCAATTTCAACAACAGGCAGCATGCAAGAACGCTGTATCCACAATTATTCTCAGGACTGGCACAACGCTACATCGAGTCATCGCTGATTTATGAAGCAAAGAACCTAGCTGGAAAATATCTACCGTATCTCTCACTTATCCAGCAGGGAACGCGTGTTAGCAGCTACGATATCGTGGACGGTGAAAATTATCATCTTATTGTCCGTAGCGAAAATGATAAGTCCCAGTTAATTACTACCTTGAGTGATTATCATCTGACCGTATATTTTGTCGAAATTAACGGCTCTGATAAAAAAATCGAACTTCAACCCGAAGAATATCTTCTAGTACGCCCTGACGGTTTTGTCGCTATTCACAAAAGTTTGGGGACTCTGGAAGTTGTTACTCACTATATTGAAAAAAATAACATAAGGTATTCACTATGAAAGATAAAATTCGTCATTTTATTATTCAATCGGTGATAGAACTCAATGCCACCTTGCCTGAGCCACTACCAATTGAAAATGGTGATGAGTGCTTTATTTATAGGCATGACTCTCATCTTGATTCAATTTCTCTGGTCATGCTGATCGCTGATTTGGAAAGTAAACTGGAAGATGATTTTAACATCTCACTAACGTTGGCAAATGAGAAATCCATGTCCGCTAGAAATAGTCCATTTTCATCGGTCGGTCGACTGACTGATTACATTTCTGATTTAATTGAAGAGCAGCCTCATGCGTAAACCCATTACCTTAATTACCGGAACCCGTAAAGGAATTGGCAAGTACCTAGCAGAACACTATGTGGCTCAGGGACATATTGTCGTGGGATGCAGTCGTTCTGATGTAGACTGGCAATTAACCGACTATCATCACTTTCTGGCTGACGTGATAGATGAGCAGGCGGTAAAAGCATTATTTAAATATATCCGTCAGAAATTTGGCGTTCTGGATAATTTAATTAACCCGAATTCCGTTTAAGCCGTCATTGGAAAATCGTCTTCTGAGTAGAACACTTTCAGTGATGGCTTCTTCCATTTAAGGCAGTAAGCAATCACCC
>NZ_NITZ01000052.1:4733-7711 GCF_002632615.1 Xenorhabdus miraniensis | reverse complement strand
TGATGAGTCTCTCAACCCTGCAATCTGAAGACACCTTCGGGTTGTGAGGTTAAGCGAATAAGCGTACACGGTGGATGCCTAGGCAGTCAGAGGCGATGAAGGGCGTGCTAATCTGCGAAAAGCGCCGGTCAGGTGATAGGAACCGCAATACCCGGCGATACCCGAATGGGGAAACCCAGTGCAATCCGTTGCACTATCATTCACTGAATCCATAGGTGAATGAGGCGAACCGGGGGAACTGAAACATCTCAGTACCCCGAGGAAAAGAAATCAACCGAGATTCCCCCAGTAGCGGCGAGCGAACGGGGAACAGCCCAGAGCCAGCATCAGCATCAGCGCCAGGAGAACGGTCTGGAAAGGCCGGCAGTAAAGGGTGATAGCCCCGTATCCGAAGACGCTGGTATTGTGAGCTCGAAGAGTAGGGCGGGACACGTGGTATCCTGTCTGAATAGGGGGGGACCATCCTCCAAGGCTAAATACTCCTGACTGACCGATAGTGAACCAGTACCGTGAGGGAAAGGCGAAAAGAACCCCGGCGAGGGGAGTGAAAGAGAACCTGAAACCGTGTACGTACAAGCAGTGGGAGCACCCTTTGCGGGTGTGACTGCGTACCTTTTGTATAATGGGTCAGCGACTTATATTCTGTAGCAAGGTTAACCGTTTAGGGGAGCCGCAGGGAAACCGAGTCTTAACTGGGCGTTAAGTTGCAGGGTATAGACCCGAAACCCGGTGATCTAGCCATGGGCAGGTTGAAGGTTGGGTAACACTAACTGGAGGACCGAACCGACTAATGTTGAAAAATTAGCGGATGACTTGTGGCTGGGGGTGAAAGGCCAATCAAACCGGGAGATAGCTGGTTCTCCCCGAAAGCTATTTAGGTAGCGCCTCGTGAACTCATCTTCGGGGGTAGAGCACTGTTTCGGCTAGGGGGTCATCCCGACTTACCAACCCGATGCAAACTGCGAATACCGGAGAATGTTATCACGGGAGACACACGGCGGGTGCTAACGTCCGTCGTGAAGAGGGAAACAACCCAGACCGCCAGCTAAGGTCCCCAAGTCATGGTTAAGTGGGAAACGAAGTGGGAAGGCTCAGACAGCCAGGATGTTGGCTTAGAAGCAGCCATCATTTAAAGAAAGCGTAATAGCTCACTGGTCGAGTCGGCCTGCGCGGAAGATGTAACGGGGCTAAACCATGCACCGAAGCTGCGGCAGCGGCACGAATGTGTTGTTGGGTAGGGGAGCGTTCTGTAAGCCTGCGAAGGTGTGCCGTGAGGCATGCTGGAGGTATCAGAAGTGCGAATGCTGACATAAGTAACGATAAAGCGGGTGAAAAACCCGCTCGCCGGAAGACCAAGGGTTCCTGTCCAACGTTAATCGGGGCAGGGTGAGTCGACCCCTAAGGCGAGGCCGACAGGCGTAGTCGATGGGAAACAGGTTAATATTCCTGTACTCGGTGTTACTGCGAAGGGGGGACGGAGAAGGCTAGGCCAGCCGGGCGACGGTCGTCCCGGTTTAAGCGTGTAGGTGTGTGCTCCTGGCAAATCCGGAGTACTGCAACACTGAGGCGTAATGACGAGGCACTACGGTGCTGAAGTGGTTGATGCCCTGCTTCCAGGAAAAGCCTCTAAGCACCAGGTAACACTGAATCGTACCCCAAACCGACACAGGTGGTCAGGTAGAGAATACTCAGGCGCTTGAGAGAACTCGGGTGAAGGAACTAGGCAAAATGGTGCCGTAACTTCGGGAGAAGGCACGCTGGCATTAGGTGAAGAGACATGCGCTCGGAGCTGAAGCCAGTCGCAGATACCAGCTGGCTGCAACTGTTTAATAAAAACACAGCACTGTGCAAACACGAAAGTGGACGTATACGGTGTGACGCCTGCCCGGTGCTGGAAGGTTAATTGATGGGGTCAGCCGCAAGGCGAAGCTCTTGATCGAAGCCCCAGTAAACGGCGGCCGTAACTATAACGGTCCTAAGGTAGCGAAATTCCTTGTCGGGTAAGTTCCGACCTGCACGAATGGCGTAATGATGGCCAGGCTGTCTCCACCCGAGACTCAGTGAAATTGAACTCGCTGTGAAGATGCAGTGTACCCGCGGCAAGACGGAAAGACCCCGTGAACCTTTACTATAGCTTGACACTGAACCTTGAGCCTTGATGTGTAGGATAGGTGGGAGGCTTTGAAGTGTGGACGCCAGTCTGCATGGAGCCATCCTTGAAATACCACCCTTGAATGTTTGATGTTCTAACGTAGGCCCGTGACCCGGGCTGCGGACAGTGTCTGGTGGGTAGTTTGACTGGGGCGGTCTCCTCCCAAAGCGTAACGGAGGAGCACGAAGGTTAGCTAATCACGGTCGGACATCGTGAGGTTAGTGCAAAGGCATAAGCTGGCTTGACTGCGAGAGTGACGGCTCGAGCAGGTACGAAAGTAGGTCTTAGTGATCCGGTGGTTCTGCATGGAAGGGCCATCGCTCAACGGATAAAAGGTACTCCGGGGATAACAGGCTGATACCGCCCAAGAGTTCATATCGACGGCGGTGTTTGGCACCTCGATGTCGGCTCATCACATCCTGGGGCTGAAGTAGGTCCCAAGGGTATGGCTGTTCGCCATTTAAAGTGGTACGCGAGCTGGGTTTAGAACGTCGTGAGACAGTTCGGTCCCTATCTGCCGTGGGCGCTGGAAGATTGAAAGGGGCTGCTCCTAGTACGAGAGGACCGGAGTGGACGCACCACTGGTGTTCGGGTTGTCATGCCAATGGCATTGCCCGGTAGCTAAGTGCGGCAGAGATAACCGCTGAAAGCATCTAAGCGGGAAACTTGCCTTGAGATGAGTCTTCCCTTGTCCCTTGAGGACACTGAAGGAACGTCCGAGACGAGGACGTGGATAGGCTGGGTGTGTAAGCGTTGCGAGACGTTGAGCTAACCAGTACTAATGAACCGTGCGGCTTAACCTGACAACACCGAAGGTGTTTTGGGT
>NZ_NITZ01000052.1:0-4633 GCF_002632615.1 Xenorhabdus miraniensis | reverse complement strand
GCAGCTTGTTCGGGATTGAATACAGGATTTGTCTGGCGGCAACAGCGCGGTGGTCCCACCTGACCCCATGCCGAACTCAGCAGTGAAACGCCGTAGCGCCGATGGTAGTGTGGGGCCTCCCCATGCGAGAGTAGGACACTGCCAGACATCAATTTATAAGTGTTGCCCATCTGGCAGCACTTTTTATTTCAGCATTTGCTGATATGGCTCAGTTGGTAGAGCACACCCTTGGTAAGGGTGAGGTCCCCAGTTCGAATCTGGGTATCAGCACCATGAATAATATGTTCGGCAAATAAAACAGAATTTGCTTGGCGGCAATAGCGCGGTGGTCCCACCTGACCCCATGCCGAACTCAGCAGTGAAACGCCGTAGCGCCGATGGTAGTGTGGGGTCTCCCCATGTGAGAGTAGGGAACTGCCAAGCTTTAATACCAAGTCAAAAGGCCACTCATTTGAGTGGCCTTTTGCATTTCTAACACTTTTGTATTTCCATCAACAGATAGGTATTAGAAAACGACCTACTTATCTTTCAAATGTAGAGTCTGATAGACTACGGCTCAAATTATCTATTGAGCTTGAAGTGAATGTCTGTCTGTCAATCTACCCAACTAAAAGCGTTTAATACATTTGGCGTTTCAGCCTATGCCGAGCATATCGATACAGCAACTTCTGTTGAATCACTTCTGTTCTTATGGCAAGAAGCGATGGGGAAAAATCATCCCATTTTACTGCTGGGAGGGGGAAGTAATGTCCTCTTCACCGAAAATTTTAAAGGTACTGTGATTCTGAATCGTATTCTTGGTATCGATATAAAAGAGTCAGAGACTGCATGGTATGTCCATGTTGGTGCAGGCGAAAATTGGCATAATCTGATTACTTATTTATTTAAGAAACAGATTTATGGTTTAGAAAATTTGGCATTAATTCCAGGAAATATAGGTTCTGCCCCTATTCAGAATATTGGAGCATATGGAGTTGAATTTAAACACGTCTGTGAGTATGTGGATGTTGTTGAATTGAAAACTGGTAACCCTATTCGTTTGATGGCAAATGAATGCGAATTTGCGTATAGAGACAGCATCTTCAAGCATAAATATAAAGATGATTATGCTATTACAGCAGTTGGCTTACGTTTGAATAAGGCATGGGAACCAGTATTAACTTATGGTGGTTTGGCACAGTTCTCACGAGAAGATGTGACTCCAGAGAAAATATTTAATGCTGTATGTGAAATGCGTCAGAGTAAATTACCGGATCCTGTGGTGATGGGTAATGCGGGAAGTTTCTTCAAGAATCCAATTGTACCGTCTGAATTGGCGCAAAAAATTAAATCTGAATATCCGGATTGTCCTCAATATCATCATAATGAATATAGTGTAAAGATTGCTGCAGGATGGCTTATCGATCAATGTCACTTGAAAGGTTATTCTATTGGTGATGCCGCTGTGCATACACAGCAAGCTCTTGTATTAATTAATACAGGAAATGCAAAGGGGCAGGACATAATTGCTCTGGCTGCACATGTGCGTAACAAAGTAGCAGAAAAATTTAATATTTTATTAGAGCCTGAAGTACGCTTCATTGGCAGTGAAGGTGAGATAGACTCAGTGGAATGTATTTCATGAAAGATATTAGTACTCCATTAAAATTAATTAAAGTATTGTCTGATGGTGAAGTTCACTCAGGACAGCAGCTTGGGCAAGAATTGGGAATGAGTCGAGCGGGGATTAATAAACATATCCAGACCATTCGCGAATGGGGTGTGGAAATTTTAACACTTCCGGGGAAAGGTTATCGTTTTCCTGCTCCAATGAACCTTCTTGATAAAAATGCTATTACAAATTATCACCCAAGTGACCGGATTGAAGTTATACCTGTTATTGATTCTACAAATCAATATTTGTTAGATAAGTTATCAGAGCTCGATTCTGGTGATGCCTGTGTTGCAGAATATCAATATGCTGGCCGGGGGCGTCGTGGTAGACAGTGGGTTTCTGCTTTTGGCAGAAATTTATATCTGTCTATGTATTGGCGCTTGGAACAAGGGCCTGCTGCTGCAATTGGTTTAAGCTTGGTTGTTGGAATTGTAATTGCAGAAGTTCTTAATCGTCAGGGAGCTGCTGAGAGAGTAAAAGTAAAATGGCCAAATGATTTATATTTGGACGATAAAAAACTTGCGGGAATACTAGTTGAATTGACGGGCAAAACCGGTGACGCTGCTCAGATCGTTATCGGAATAGGTATAAATATTTCGATGAGTAGTGAGCAACAGAAATCCATTAATCAACGGTGGATTAATTTACAGCAAGCAGGAATGACAGTTGAGCGGAATAAATTGATTGCTGAAATCATTGCTGAGCTTAAAAAAACACTAACTCAATTTGAAAACGAAGGATTATCACCTTTTATCCCTAGATGGCTTAAGTTAGATAACTTTATTAATCGTTCAGTGAAATTAATTATTGGTGAACAGGAAATTCATGGAATAGCCCGTGGAATTGATCAACAAGGAGCACTCTTACTTGATATTAATGGTGTTATTACACCTTACATTGGCGGTGAAATATCTTTGAGGGGCTGCTGAATGTTAAAGCCGGAAATATTTCCGGCTGTTTGCTTTATTTTCTCAATCTGACATTTTCAATTGTGTGATTGACACCTTTCGTCATAATCAAGCTAGCACGTTCCCTTGTCGGTAAAATATTTTGCTGTAAGTTCAACCCATTAATTTCCCGCCAAATACTGGATGCAACTTTTATCGCTTCTTCTGTCGTGAGCTTGGAATAATTGTGGAAATAAGAATCTGGATCGGCAAAAGCACCTTGTCTAAACTTGAGAAAACGGCTGACATACCATTGCTCAAGTAATTCTTCTGAAGCATCAACATAAATAGAAAAGTCAACAAAATCAGAGACAAATACATGGTGTGGCTCATGCGGATAATCCATGCCACTTTGTAATACATTCAAGCCTTCAAGGATCAAAATATCCGGTTTCTCTATGATAATTTGTTCGTTTGGAACAATGTCATAACTCAGATGAGAATATACTGGAGCCGTGACTTTTTCCGCGCCTGATTTGATATCTGAAACGAATTTGACTAAGTTGCGCATATCATAGGATTCAGGAAATCCTTTCTTTTTCATTAAGCCACGTTCATTCAATACATTATTAGAGTGCAAAAAGCCGTCTGTTGTTACTAGCTTAACACGGCGATGTTCAGGCCAGCGGCTTAGTAATGCTTGCAATAAGCGTGCAGTGGTACTTTTTCCCACAGCAACGCTGCCAGCAATACCAATAACGTACGGTATTTTTTGTTCATCTGTTCCTAAAAACTGTTCAAGAACAGCTTGCCGCCGTAAATTGGAGCTTATATAAAAATTGAGTAAGCGTGATAATGGAAGATAGATTTCAATCACTTCATCTATTGAAATTTCTTCATTAATACCTTTTAAAGCGGCGACTTCTTCTTCTGTTAATGTCAATGGCACTGAGTCACGCAATGTTGCCCAATGTTCACGATCAAATTGTAAATATGGGGTCGTTAAAAAAGATTCTTTATTATTCATAAGCCAACATTTGCCTGTCTATGCAGGTTGGACAGGTTGTTGAGAACAGCCGTATCCGACAAAAAATAAATCTCATCATATCGATTGCGTTATCACAGGCGTAGAATTTTTTATGATTTTAGTAAGTTTTTTGATGAGAAATACAAAAATGTAAAAAAAATGTTCCAGTTCAACAACTATTTTCGGTGGCCATTCTTCGTTTTTAAAAGAAAAAATCAAGGTGACGCGAAAAATTTGCAAGAAATGATCAGCAAATACATTTTGATATTCCTTCTCTATAAAACTTTTTTGTTTAATGTTTGTTCTAAGGTTATTGAAAAAAACATCAATATCATCAAGAATGCTTGTTTTGTGAGCGAAAGAACAAAAAAAGCAATTTTTTTGTTGCATCGAAAGCCAACACTACCTAGAATGCGCAGCACTTGATGCCGGCATAGCTCAGTTGGTAGAGCAACTGACTTGTAATCAGTAGGTCCCGAGTTCGACTCTTGGTGCCGGCACCATTAAAAATTTGGAAAGGTGGGGTTCCCGAGCGGCCAAAGGGAGCAGACTGTAAATCTGCCGTCACAGACTTCGAAGGTTCGAATCCTTCCCCCACCACCATTAACCAGTTTTTATCTTGAGTGTTCTGCTCGAGTTATACTCCAGACAAAATACTTGAGATACAATGTACAGCTGATTAAAGTCAGGTAGCCGAGTTCACGCGGGCATCGTATAATGGCTATTACCTCAGCCTTCCAAGCTGATGATGCGGGTTCGATTCCCGCTGCCCGCTCCAAGATGTGCTGATATAGCTCAGTTGGTAGAGCACACCCTTGGTAAGGGTGAGGTCGGCAGTTCGAATCTGCCTATCAGCACCACCTTTCCTGTTCTGCCTCCTGATTTTCTTCCTGTAAATATCTAACAAGCAATTGCTTGGTTGATGTGGTGAAACCACCGATTCCGTGTCTTAGAGGGACAACCTAATGTCTAAAGAAAAGTTTGAACGTTCAAAACCGCACGTTAACGTTGGTACTATCGGCCACGTTGACCACGGTAAAACTACCCTGACTGCTGCAATCACCA
>NZ_NITZ01000051.1 GCF_002632615.1 Xenorhabdus miraniensis | reverse complement strand
ATCGTGACGGCGGTGTGTGGGTTTACTCATGATTAAAGTCATCCATTCATGTAATAAAGAGTTATTATTACATGAATTTATTCATGACGACACCATCTAAGCTAATTGGTGATAAGGGAGAAATTTTGGGCGCCCCAGGAAAGGTACTCAGCCATGCTGTAGTTTCAGGCATCAGTGCAGAGATTGCCAGAGGGAATGCTCAAGGTGCGGTTGTCGGTGTTCTGGCGGCTGAATTGGCGGCAATTTCTCTCGGTGAAAATATGATTAGACCCGAAGAATGGAAACGTACCGCAGAGGCACAGGCGAGAATATCTCAAGTTTTAGGCGGTTTTGCCGGCGCTGTGTTTACAGGAAAACCGGGAGGAGCATATAGCGGTGCGACGGCGGCTGAGAACACTTTCCGCTATAATTATCTCACTCATCATCAAGCAGCATTACGGGACAAAGAACTGGCCGCTGAACCTAATGCGTTTAATAAGGCACTGATTCATATTAAATGGGGACTAACAAGTACGAATCAGGACGGTGCTGCACTTGCGGGATTTGTGTCAGGAGTTCCTGTTGAACTTTATGATACTGTAGTAGCTCTTCTAGGGGCGGCTGCCAATTATAAAGAGACGTTACAGGCGATAAAAAACCTGATTGATAGTGATAGTATGATGTATACAATTTATGAGGCAGAAAGAGTAGATCTCTCCTACCGACTGAGAGATCTTCAGGCGGAATATGAGCGTGGAGGTGTGGCTGGTGCCTATAAGGCCGGAGTGGAAGCCGGAAAATTAACTACGAAGGTGATAGGGATGTTGATGTTGGTAAAAGGTGGTGTCAGTGCAACAACAAATACACTCAAATCTCTCGGTAAATTTTCTGGTTTGAAAAATGCCGAAGGGATAGTCAATATCAAAAATGTCTATCGACTTGAAAAAGATGGCAGTAAGACACCAATGGCGTGGGGAGAAGGTAATTACAAACAAGGATATCCGTTTGAGGATTTTGTGGGGAAAGAATTAAAGCTGCCAGCCGAGGTCCGTTTACCTTATGGCTCTAAAGTGTTTGACTATTATATTGCACCAACAGGGCAGGCACTCAGTGTAAAAACACTAGACACCATGACAAAAGCGAGAATACAAGATCCTAAACAAATAAGTAACCTATTAGACCATTATATCAATGAGATGGTTAAATTTGATCAAGCAACTAAAGGTGGTGTGGAAATAACAGCTGATATGATTAAACAAAAAACACTGTATCTTGCTGTTCCTGAGAAAACCACCTCAGCGCAATGGGCTGAAATTCATAAGTCGATTGGTTATGCTGCTGAGAAGAGTATCGATGTCAAAGTCACTATTGTGAAAGGAGGTACGCCATGATTGATGATATTGGTCAAGGATTAAATGCATCTATTTATTTTAACAAAGATTTTTATTGTATAATCACAATGTCTGGTTATCGTTTATTGGCAATAGATAGTGAAACAGAAGCCATCTACTTACCTAATGATGTCTCTGATAAAGAATTAAGTGAAGCTGTTCGACAGGCATTATCTCAAAGCCGTCTCGTAGATCCATACGATAAACATTTTTTTTCCCATGATATGCTTAATATCCGCTACAAAAATTGGATTGCTGAAGCTTTGGAAAAAGGCGGATATAAAACCAAACGAGCATTATTTAAAAAAATGAATAAATGTGGCGTGAAATTATTCGACGGTAAACTAACCATTTCACCCTGGGCACATGAAAAACTGGAGACGTGGGGAGGGAAAGGTATTTCTGATGATGATGATATCTCTCTTCCACACGATGCTACTGATGAAGAGCTTGCTAAAGCGGTAAAAGAGGCATTTTTACGGTGTAAAAGTTTTGTCTATGTGCCGTAAAACATAATGGTTGGAGCGCCTTGAGTTATAGCTGTTTTGTATTATCTGCCCCGTTTAGGATGTATGGATACATCCTAAACGGGGTTTTACTAGAAAATTTTATGATTATGTGTAACGACTCGCAATCGAAAACAGCCGGACTCGCATTTATCCGTTTTTTGGCCCAAATTAATTGCAAATGAAAATCCCCACGGGCTCGCGCTAACTGCAAATGGGCTTGCATTTATCTTTTCCGGCTCGCATTTCATTTCGACCAGCTCACAATAACTGCAAATGAAATTCATCATATTGGTAGCCCAACCGCCAACATCCTGTCGCGCAATTCTGCCGTGCGAACCGGATCGAGCTGATTGTTAAATAACGCCCTGATTTCAGCGGGCTTAGCATCAAATTGTAGAGCATAAAAAACCGTGGGGCACTTATGCGGTAAAGCAGTCTAATTTGGCAACCTAAACCAGAGGGCTAACTTGGCGGAGAGCCACTTAACGGTATAAGTATTCATGGGTCATTAATAGGTAATAGCCCAGTTGAATTGCCCATTTTACAGACAAATAACTCAAGTGCCCCACAGTTTTTTATACTCTCGAAATTAGGCTATTTTTGCCCACCCCCCGATAGGGTTCAAAGTTACTTTTCAAGCCCTTCCACTGTTTATGACTTTAATCTGTAAATAATGTCTTCAGGTCAATCGACTTGACGAATTAACCAACGCTAAATGTTGTCGCTATGTCATTAAACTCAAATCGACCGTAGAAATTAATGTGTTGCCACGCCACTGGCGATATTTTACCCAGCTGTCCCATCTCAAATAAACCGTCAGGATCACCTCTCTCAAGCAAACTGGACAAGAGTTCTGCGTTGAAATAAATAACTGCATTGGCTATGAGTCGGGTACATTCGTGGATAATATGTTGTTCATTTTCACTTTTTACATTCATTTTTCCCCCGTTGACATGCGCTATCGCTTTTTTCAATCGGTGGTAAGCTTCACCACGGTTTAATGCTTTGGCAACGTATTGGCGCAGGGATTTATTATCAATATAGTCGAGCATATAGATGCTTCTTATAATATTATCCAGCTCCCACAACGCTTTTTTTGTTTTATTTTGTCGGGCATAAGAGCTTAATTTCCTAACAATGGATGATTGCGTCGTTTCCTTCTGACCAAGAGAAGCCATTATATGTTGAATATTTGGCCACTCTTCGATAATCCGTTCTTCATTCACTTTACGAATAGGCTTAATAAGGAACTCTTCACTGTATTTCCCTGGCGGCTCAAACCCAATGATACCCTCTGTTTTTGTTGGAAAATTTTTATAACGTGGGGCAAACTGATAGCCAAACGCGTATAAAATCCAAAAGTTAACCTGATTAGTGCCGTGGGTATCTACAGAGTGGCGATCGGGATCTATCTCTGTCGTATTATTGTAAAGGAGGTCGAACACAAAATAACTCTCGTGCTCATGGGTGCCTATTACTTTTGCATTGATTGGCACATAATTACCGACCAGTGTTAACGCTGAAATTCCTTTTTTAAGACCGAAGTATTTTGATGCATATCTTGCGTTGGCTGTATTTCTTTGGCTCTCAAACCGTTGCCCATCACTGCTGGAGTGGATCACATCCGACTCAGTATCGTAGTGTCGGAAAATAGATAATTTGGCGGTCGCATTAGCGACCATATCATTGGACTCCTTTAACGTTTCCAGTCGGAAGAAGTTTTGATATGTCATTTGTAGCACCTGATGACTTATGTCAGAAATCTCGCCCATCCTGCCCAGGCTCATATTGGTGCCAAAGGCAATAATACAGGCAATAAGTGACTTTTTATCCTGGTTGCCTTTAGTATATCTGCCTAAAACATGATTGAAACCCGCTAAAAATCCTGTCTTTTTCTCCACATAGCTTAATAAATTAGCGATGCTGATCGTTGGCACAAGATGATAAAAACGATGATTATCTTCATCTTCTTCCTTTTTATAAGGCAGAGTCCAGTTAACGGTACGGCCTTTACGGTAATTGTTAAATTTAACGTCCTTATTTTTTCGGCTGATTATCCTTTGATTTACATGTTGTAGTTTTTCTTCAAGCTCATCTTTAAGTTCTTGCAAAGTTTGGGATATTGGTCTTTGTAATACGGGCAGATCTAGGTCATTCAGGACACTTTGTTTGTCGGCTTTCCACCTGTTCATGGGAATTAAGTCGTCTGTAAAACTTCGATATTTAGTGGTGTTCTGGTTAAAAATGTCCCCTGATTCAAAGGCTGTTTTAAGCATCCTGTATACGGCAAATTCATATCGATCAGGAATGAGTTGAGGTGATTTTGCCCGGCTGTAAAGGTATTTTTGAAGGGATTTAGTTAAAAAATTAACAGGGAAATCTTTGTCGGGTATTCGCCGCAAAATTTTTCCGTCCCTAAGACAAGTTTGGACAAAGATTGCGGCTTCAAGAAGTCCTGACTCATCGGTATGACTACTAAAGTCCAGTACCCGGATAATTTGACGCAGATTCTTTTTAAAGGCGGCCGACAAGGTATCCAAGTGTTGCCAATGAAACTCCTCTTCATCAAAGCCTGATGACCCGATAAAGAGGGTTACTATCTCCATTTGTTCCCTGTTCAACAACTGAAATGCTTTGGTTCGTATCTCACCAAAAGAGACATTGTCAGTGATATCGGGGTTCAAGAAAAAGCCCAATATTTTACCCGTGGCCTTGATATCTTCATTCGCTTGAGACTTCCTTTTATACACCATATCTTTAGCAAACAGTTTAGCGGCTTCTTCATACTGGCGGACATGGCAAATAAAGGCTTCGACCAGATTGTCATTGATGACATGCGTTCGATGGTAGGTGTAGCAAAGAAGATAAAAATAAGCGATCAAAGGGTCAAATCGCCGAAGCTTATAAACTGAATAATATTCAATCAGTGTTGCGTAATAGCGGATGCTTTCATTTGATATGCAAAGTGAGGGTAACCACTGACAGGCAAATTCATAAAGGGGACTGAGTTGCTTTACCCAGGTGGATTCTCTGACAATTTCGGTATAACTAAAGTCCCTTAGTGCCTTTTTTAGTTGGGTTATCCAGTGCAGACCCCCTGATTCTTCAGATAATAAATTTGTGAGTGCCTCTTCCACATCAGGATTAAGATCTGATTTTAATTGCTCACAGATACGCCTCCTCTCATCCGATAAACATCGTCCAATCAAATCCTGAAAAGTACTGTACGCAGGGGGAATGATCTGATTTTTATTGAGGTGACTTAACAATGCCCGCAAGATAAACACAGGCTTAGCTGATCTTTTAACAACCCGTGCGGCCAGTTCAGCTAATTGTTCTGCCATGACACTGCCATAGCGTTGATAATTCAGATGCTGGCAAATAAGTCTTTGCAGTTGTATCCGGGTCGTCTTGCCTGGAACTTTTATATTGGCGGCAGAATGATCAGGGAAATGGCAAGCCAGAATATAAGAGATATCCGTGATGACATCTTCCCGCGTGTAGGTAAAGAATATTTTCCTGGATTTAAAATACCCAAGCATAAGAATGAAGTTCACTCTGGAGTTAACAGACCAACCTTGCGGTATTATCTGATGCTCCGTATCGGATAAGGTGAAATAGTATTCTCGTTCCTCCAAAGTAAATCGAGGCAGGCCAAAATAGTCCTGAATTTCAGGTTGAGTCAATATAGTCAGGCGCTTTTTATTGGTATTCATTTTTTTAATTCTTAATATGGTAGGGTGACATTGAATATGTCACTTTATCTTTTCCTTACTACCTTTAATAGACATAGATTCATATACAGTTTATATTACATCTTTCCATCCGTATTTAGGCTAAAACAAGGCTGTCAATTAAACCTTCGTTTAACTGACACACCAAAAGCGAGAAGAAAGGTTTATGGCGCAAAAAATTGATGTTCGGGGTATAAAAGTCTCTGTCTTTTCCGACAAACAAGATGACTATATATCGCTATCTGACATCGCTAAGTACAAAGATGGCGACCGCGGTGATTACATTCTGCAAAACTGGATGAGAAACCGCAGTACCATTGAGTTTATCGGTTTGTGGGAACAGCTCCATAATCCCGATTTTAATTCCATCGAATTCGATGGATTTAAACATGAAGCGGGCGCAAACAGTTTCTCTCTCACGCCAAAACGCTGGATCACAACCACCAATGCAATCGGGATCATTTCGAAAGCGGGCAGATATGGCGGAACTTATGCGCATCGGGATATTGCTTTTGAGTTTGCTTCCTGGATCAGCGCGGAGTTTAAGCTCTATCTATTAAAAGAATTCCAACGGCTCAAACAAGCAGAAAATGAACAGAAAAATCTGGAATGGAATGTTTCGCGCACTCTGGCCAAGGTCAACTATCATATTCATACAGAGTCAATAAAAACGAACATTATTCCCGCCCTGGAGCTTAATCCAAAAGCAAGAAACTTTGCTTACGCTAATGAGGCCGATATATTGAATCTGGCTTTGTTTGGCAAAACAGCCAGCGACTGGCGTAAAGAGAACCCGGAACTAAAAGGCAATATACGGGACTATGCCACACTGGAACAGCTTGTCGTGTTATCTAATTTAGAAAGCTTCAATGCTGAACTTATCGAGCAAGGCCTCTCTGCAAACGACAGGTTCCAAAAGCTGAATCGCGTTGCGGTCAGTCAAATGAAGATCCTGATAGAAAACAAATCCATTGAAAAACTTAAACAATTAAAATAGGTCGTTCATGCGAATTGGGTATACCCGTGTCTCCAAATCTGATGGAAGTCAGGTGCAGGATCTCCAACTGGATGCTTTACTTGCTGCCGGTGTTAATAAAGAAAATATTTATCAGGATGAAATATCAGGGAAGTCAGACAAACGTCCTGGATTGGATGCCTGTTTGAAAGCCCTCAGGGCTGGCGATGTGTTAATGGTATGGAAGCTTGACAGGCTTGGCCGAAGCTTAAAACACCTGGTGAATACTATCCATGATCTGGCGGATCGAAAAATCGGATTTAAGGTACTGACCGGGCAAGGTGCAGAAATTGATACGACGACGGCCAGTGGCAAATTGGTCTTTGGGATTTTTGCCGCGCTGGCCGAATTTGAACGGGAGTTGATCAGTGAACGAACAAAAGCAGGGCTGGCAGCGGCCAGAGCAAGAGGACGTGAAGGCGGACGTTCTTTTAAACTCACAAAATCTCAGGTTCGCCTGGCACAAGCTTCCATGAAGAGTAGAGATTGTAGCGTATCTGAATTATGTGAAGAGCTTGGGATTAGCAGACAAGCTCTCTATAAGTATGTCGGGCCAGATGGGGAACTCAGGGAACACGGCAAAAGAGTATTAAAATCTTAGCGCTAACTGAGTACCCATTTTTTTCCTCATCAACTTTGAACCTTATCGGGGGATGGGCAAAAATAGCAATTAATAGTAGAGCATAAAAAACCGTGGGGCACTTATGCGGTAAAGCAGTTAAAGCAGTCTAATCTGGCAACCTAAACCAGAGGGCTAACTTGGCGGAGAGCCACTTAACGGTATAAGTATTCATGGGTCATTAATAGGTAATAGCCCAGTTGAATTGCCCATTTTACAGACAAATAACTCAAGTACCCCACAGTTTTTTATACTCTCCTAAATGTTACCCCACTGGTTTTGCGAAGACTGATAATTGATGACATGAATGGCCTACCGGCCTGATGAGAAACCTAACATAAAAATTGGCTCCTTGAAGCCGGCACAGCTTTAAGGTTCATCAGGCGCGGAACTCATCGAGGCGCAGGCTCCTTGCCTATAGTGACGCCGGATAGATTTAAGCAAGCCAAAAATTCATCAAAAATGAGTGTTGCAAAAAGGAGGAAAATAAGATGAGCACTTCCCACCAATATTTGACCTGCGGTGAGAAGCCAGAGATGTAAAGGAGTGGCTCCCCTCAGGTTTAGGGCATCATAGTGCCTGGATTGAGATGCATTCCGCATCCGAATACTGGAGGAGCCATGAGATGAATTATATACCGGTGGGATTAGATATCGCAAAACACGTCATCCAGTTGCATGTGGTTGATTTCCATACAGGTGAGATGGTGGATAAGCAGATAAAACGGGATGCGTTGCTGTAATACCGCTCGCTTAAGCACGAGCGGTTCTCTTTTTATAAGGGTAACGCGGTGCTTTGCAGAGCACTTGCCTTGGGGCTGGTTGACGTTTTCGCTTT
>NZ_NITZ01000050.1 GCF_002632615.1 Xenorhabdus miraniensis | reverse complement strand
ATCGTGACGGCGGTGTGTGGGTTTACTCATGATTAAAGTCATCCATTCATGTAATAAAGAGTTATTATTACATGAATTTATTCATGACGACACCATCTAGCGTATCTGTGCTGCACACGGCAGGCGGACATTTTAACGATGACATACGCGCAGGTACAACAAGAGGGCATTTTTATCAAACAGGGAAAAACAGGGGTTGCACAAATCAAGGCATGGACAGAACGGTTAGATAACGCGGTGGCAATGAGCAAAACCATGCCCCTTGATAACGGCGTTAGTAGCATCTATGTACTCCACCAACGCAAAGGATCAAAATATACCCGTGATGGTTTTAACAGCCGCTGGAAGAAAGCAAGAAATATCGCGAAAGAAACTTTTCCAGAATTGGACTTTAACTTCACTTTTCATGATCTGAAAGCAAAAGGTGTTTCCGACCTTGAGGGACCGTTGTCAGAGAAGCAACAAATCACTGGACATAAAAACATTACTCAAACGGCAAGATATGATCGAAAAGTGAATATCGTTCCGGTCGTTGGCGGGCAAAAAAAGTAAATGAGAGGTCAAGAAATATAGTGAAAAAATATAGTGAACGAATAGTGAACGGTGATTTGAGTCATAAAAAAAGCCACCTAAAAGGTGGCCTCTTCATTCCCTAACTCGCTGTATTACAACAAGTTTTATTTGGTGCCAGGGCGGGACTAGTAAATACATATAACTTATTGAATATATTTAATTTATTTTTACTTATTGATTTTATGCCCCTGTTAATGCCCCTAGAATTTTTTGCTTCCTGAATTCACATAGTTGGCTGATTTTAATTAATTTATTTTGTCGTCATGTACATATTTTACTGTAATCGATCACCCGAAGATGTGATGACTATTTCTTTTGAACTATTCTCCCCGTCGTATTATCAAGTCGATACTGAGATATTGTTCCATTTACAACATGCTCAATAACTGCCAGTACTGTCGATAACGGGACGTAGAACCATTCTCTGGGCGTATATATCTGCCCGGTATGGCTTTTCAGCGTGACATTCAATCTGCGTGGCGCAAGAAAACCATGTATCAACGTTTCCAGTTTATGTGCATTGAGGTTGAAACATTGACTGGTTGATACAATCCTCACAGGGGCTTGCAGAAAAGTCTGATCTTTTTCAGCGTTTTTAATTCGGTTCTCTACTGTGGACTCTGTGAAGCCAACTTTGTAAAGATTGTGCTTATAGGGGGCAAGCACAGGATCAACACTTGATGTCGCTAATATATATACAAGACCTGTCGGTATTGCTTCTTCGGATGGTTTAATTATTTCATCGCTGAGTTTTAGTTTGCGTCCCTCTTTATCTCTGACCAGTCCGTGAGTCAGTGATAGGTATAGCATGTGCATCTCAGTGCCGTTTTCAAAAACTAAATGCATTCTGGCATTGTAACTGCTGTACTGCTCAAGGCGTTCCCCAATACTGGCAACATACCCCATCAGACCGTTCAGTATAAAAAAATCACCTGTGTTGATTTTTAGTTTGTGACTGAAACGCTCAGTACCAAAATGCCCATTCTGCAGGTCATTCTGTACTCGTTTAAAAATTGGTTCATAACGCACAAAGTCAGGACAGGGTTGGCGCTGTGCGACTTCATCTGGCTGTTCCTTTTTTTCTACTTGAATATGTTTCAATGTAAAAATATCAGGAGTATCAAAATCGAGAAGACCATCATCATCTGCAAAAATATCATCCAGCGAGGTCACTAATTCGGCCCGACTCAAATACTTCGCAGAAGGCTCAGCGGCATGAAAAATTACTACTTCCTCCATATCACTATTTTTTAAAAGTCCGAACTTGTCCAGACGTTGTAAGTGTTGGGATTGCTCCGCACTGGATCTCAGGCTATGCAACCGGCGAGCAAGTATTTTTTCACTGAGGCTTGCTGAACTGTTTTCTGCAGGCACTCTTCCATGCTCTTTGTAAAAGGCATTGATTTCAGCAAACTGTGCCTCGGATATATCGGTCACGTTCTGACGTACTTTTAGAGGCTGCACATTTAGCAGCCCCAGGTCATCGCTTTCACTGAGTATATCGTCAAGATCAATCCGTGATGATAAACGTTGTGTTGATAACCTAATCATCTCACTGCCCCTGCTGTGATAATCGTTGCTGTTTTTTCTGGCGAATAAAAGCTAGTGCCTCAGCATACCTGACTTCGATAGGATCGCTGGAATTCAGTGATGGCTCTTTGCGAAATTCCTGAGCAAATTGCTTAATTCGGGGCCATAAAATCACAGCCTCTTCTTCTGAAACCTGAGATTTACTGGCGCTAACGGCTTCTTGGATAGTCTTCAGCATGGCGGCGTCGACCTGCTTCGAAAGAATTTCGTAAGCCCCCCTGAAAGGGTTAATGGAGTCGATTAAATCAATATTCAGATTATCAATACATAAAAACTTACTACCCATTTTTAAGAATTGTTTGCCGGTAACATTACTATCACTTTCATCATTATTTTCGCCCAAATCCATAATTGCATCGGGTGGCAGATCTTTTCCGTCTACTAGTCCTCCCTGTTGAGTAATCAGCATACTTTGCAGCATACCCTGACGAATTTGTTCCTGTTCTTCTTCTGTCAGATCAGGATACAAGGTCTGGATGATGGCAGGGAGTTCAACTTGTGCCACAGCCTCCGGTGGTACGGTTTTACTGATGGCTTCCTGCACAAGCTGTTGGTTCGCCAGTAACGTGGTCATAATTTCGTTTCTGTCGCCGTTAAGAATATCGAGAACTTTTTGTGAAACCCGTGTTGAAGTAGTATCGTCAACAAGGAGTGTGTTTGCAGGTAATTCCTTGCCATCCCACTGAGAACGAGGTTTAAACTGAATGGTCGGGGCAAGGATCTGTTCCATCAATAGAGAAGTTGTTATGGCTTTCAGCATGTTGTTCACAGATGTTCTGACATCTTCATCCTGAGCATCAGGTTGCGCAATCAAATTAGTGAACTGTGCGTGTGTTTTTCCAACGCAATCGCGGGTTGCTCTGCCAATAATCTGAACAATTTCTGTCAGAGAGCTACGATATCCAATGGTCAGTACATGCTCACAATAAGGCCAATCGAACCCTTCTTTTGCCATACCAAGTGCAATAATGATATCCATATCGTTAGATGAGGTTATGTTACGAAGATAGGTCTGCACTTTTGCACGTTCAGATGAGGTGTCATCAACTAGGTTAGCGATCCTGAGAATTCGTCTATCATTTGTCCTGACCTGGAGTATTCCTGTTTCTGGGTCACGAAGTACCACTTCACCAATAACATCGAGAATCGCATCAACTTCGCTGTGCTTATCTTTTGTGGATTCGCCAGAGTTAATATTTGGAATGTGAATGATGGTTTTTTTATGAGTATCGAACACATCAGGTAAGGCATCAATATAGCGGCCTTGATAGAAATGATAGCCAATCCCTAGTGATTTCAGATAATTGTAACCATTGAGCTGCTCATAGTAGGTATAGGTCACTTTAGTAAATTTAGCTTCATCATCCGGCAGAAGGATGGGAATGGTATCTCCCCGGAAATAGGAGCCGGTCATTGCCACAATATGTGCAGTTGATTTAGCCATCAGTTCATCGATAAGCCCACCAAGTCGATTATCACCGTCAGCAGAAACATGGTGAAATTCATCAATAGCAACTAGACAATTGTTAAACTCTGCAATATCGACCTTATCAAAGGCAAAACGTAAAGTGGCATGTGTACAGATCAGAATCCGATCATCTCCAACCATAAAGCGTTGGAATGCAGCAACCTTGCTCTTATCGCTACCATCAACGCATAAGTTATTCTGGGGGTTAACCTGCCAGTCAACAAAGAATCCTGATTCGGTCAGCGCTGTATTTTTGAAAGAGCCACCAATAGATTTTTCAGGTACAGAAACAATCACTTTATGCACTCCCTGATGTTCGAGCTTATCCAACCCCAGAAACATCAAAGCACGAGACTTACCGCAGGCTGGGGGGGCTTTGATCAGCAGATACTGACTATTGCGTTCAGCATAAGCACGAGCCTGCATTTCTCGCATCCCCATTGCGTTAAGGCTTGCACTTTGCCCAGTCTGTTTGTATTCCACATGCAAAAGATTGTTCACTCCATCACTCCAAGAATAACTGAGCCACCTTACGGCGCATAGAAAGGTGGCTCAGATGGGTTTATTGAGAAACCAGTGTTTCGTAGCGAGCAAGCAAAAAGCTTAAACGTTCATCAGCGTCTTTGAATGGTTTTTCCCGGTAAAGACGGTCTACTGCTTTATCCAGCGTCTGGTGTGTTTGCAGTAACGACTCAGGCATCTTTTCTGGATCGTAAAGCTCCGCCAAGGTTTTGCCCGGAAATTCAGCACGAGTAAGCAGTACTTCTTCGGCAAGCTTTTCAATCATGGCACGCTTTTCATCGTTCACATCAGGCCATGGGAATGTATTGTAAACTATTTTATTCCCGTAACTATAATCACTTTTAAGACGCATTGCTGTTAATCGCATCCACTCGTTATGCATAAGTGATGTAATTAATCCAAAATCAAAAAGCGTTCCATTAGGTAATATGAAATTCCTATCTGAGGCTATTATAGATGAGTTAAAAAATCCGATTGGTATATATACCCTTCGCTCAGAAGATACGCGAGGTATTAATATGTAATCTCCATTTAAAGGCTGTCTTATCTCATCGAATAAATGTGGAGTGTCAGCTTTTCGTCTCGTCGCTTCCTTCGTGCTTTTCATTCTGAATTCACGAACAGCATTCACGCGAGTTGTTACCATTGGAAGTTTTTTTAATTCGTCATCTGTTATTCCTACGAGCCATAAACAATATCTGTCATTGCCATTTAAAAACTCATCAGCACCAATGATTTTTTTTATCCATTTTTCGGATGAAGGTTCCTTACTAATAAGATGTGCTTTCTCATCAGTATCTAACAATAAATTACCATTATCTGTTGGTCCGTTCCCTCTAACTAACGGAGACATCCATGGTGATAAAGGAGATTTAACTGCACTTACACATACATTGCTCCCTTCAATCAGATATGGGCTTATGTTTTTTACAGATTTATTATGCCATTCCTTTCCTACTTTTTGATAAAGACGTCGGCTTGCTTCTTTTGAAGACAATCCAACAATAATAACATGGACTGCTGCTTTATCTCTGGCATTGTTGACCCATGTAAAAGTGGGGTAGGCAAAATGAATATTCAACCCTAATTTAAAAATGGCAGGCCAGAGTGTAGCAACCTGTTCACCCTGACAAATTGAGTTTGTAGCAACAAGTGATAATTCCGCTCTGGACTCTTTAATATACTGAGCTCCTTTCCAGAACCAACATGCAACAAAATCCAATGAACCTAATGAATTAAAGCCACTAAAGACGGTTTGCATATCTTTACGTTGTTCATCACTTCGCCCTAAAGTTCCCAGAAATGGTGGGTTGCCAATAACATAGACTTCATCCTCAGCGCTCTTAGGACAGATTTCACTCCAATCTTCACGTAGGCTGTTACCATGAACAATATGTCCACTTTCCCGTAATGGTAGGGTCGGAGGAGCATTATTGAACTCTTTCTTCCACTGATTGTTAAGCTGGTGCTCTGCTAACCAAAGGGATAATCGGGCAACTTCGCATGCGAAATCATCAATTTCGATGCCATAAAATTGTGATAGGTGTAACTCGCTCATTGGTATGGTGAATTGAAGATCTATCTCCCTTAAAGCCATGATAATTTCCATCTCAAGCTTACGTAGCTCTTTATAAGCAACGATTAGAAAGTTACCTGAGCCACAAGCTGGATCAAAAATTTTAATTTCTCCCATGCGAATCAAAAGCTTTTTCAATCCGCTCGCACTTTTTCTATTTTTTTCGAAATCAGATCTCAGGGGTTCAATAAATAAAGGCTGAATCACCTTCATGATGTTGCTGTAAGAGGTATAGTGCTGTCCTAAACGACTTCTTTGTTCTACATCAATGATAGCCTGAAACATACTCCCGAAAATATCCGGGTTAATCTCACTCCAGTCCATCGACCCACAATCAAGGAGGATTCTTCTTCCTTTTTTACCAAGCTCAGGAATAGGTTCATCAGATGAAAACAACCCCCCATTAACATAACGAAAATCACTGATATGTTTAGGTAAATTCTTCCTTTTATCACTGTCCTCTGGTGTGTTTAATACAGAGAATATTTGATAAAGGAAGGAGTCCAAGTCACTCCCATCTTCTTCAGTGTAGCTTTTTATTGCAGAAGTAAATTGTGTATCACTGAAAATCCCCGTGTCTTCAGCGAAGAAACAAAAGAGAATTCTTGTCAAAAAAACATTCAATATGTGAATGTCTTCAATATTGGTTAAATTATTATTGATTTTTATTAAGTCAAATAATTTACCCATTTTTTCGGCTGCTTTCACATCAGCTGGATTTTCACTGCTGGTCAGTGCTTTTTCTAACCCAACCAATGGTAGGAAAAAGGCGTAATAACTGTGTAGTTCATCTATATCAATGTCTAATCGCTCACCTGTCTGTGTATCCCAGGCAAGAAAACGGAGGAAGTCTGTGATTATGACAAAACGAATTTTATTTTTTGTAATAAGCGGATCAGTAAGGCGCAGAAATAGTTTTTTATCAAGGCCATCATCAGAATGTGCTGGCTCAAAGTAGACCTTGTTCTTTAATCCAATATGACTACTTTCTTTCGCAATATTTCTGCTTCCACCTTGCCGTAACTGAGTAATCGTCGCTTTGGGTAAATTATAGGCAGAAAGGAAATTATATATGAACTCTTCCCGATTAAGAGAAAATACGATTTCTTCAAGTGTATCAAAAATTTTTGTTTGGTTAACTGCCATCTGATCCCTCTAACATCATGATCAAAACGCCTACATCTGAATAAATTTTAATTCCTCTATAGCTGTTGCTATAGTCAATTAGATTTATTTTATAATCAAATAAAAAAGCCGTGAGGATTAAAAATGGTCAATTTAGCTGCCATTTTACTCTCAAGGCTTCATATTAAATTCTTTCATTTTACGACATCATTCACAAATTAAAACTGCTCATTCCTGTGTATTAGCGCGAACCTTACGCTCAATAAGCTGACCACGTTTATCAAAATACCGACTAGGCCAAATTTCAGAGGGATGGATTCCGAGATAGTTAGCAATTATCCATTCACCTTTCGGCCACGGCCTACTGAATGCGTTTGCTAATGTTGATGAACTGAGTCCTGCTTCACGAGAAACAGCCGCTAAGGTTGTTCCACGTTTACGTAATGCTGCGATGATATCCGCTTGGTGCCAATCATTTTGAACATTATTGTTACTCATTCCTGCTACCCCTTCCATTAATTAATATTGATGGTGGCGATTCAGACAGGGTTCGCAGTACCGGGGATTACCATCCGGCGAGGCCGAAGCCTCCCCCGCCTGAACCACCATTGAAAGGGTGATAGCAGACGCACTGGTAGAGGAACTTACTACCAGTGGGTAATCCTTACAAGGCTGCGAAACCTTACCACTAGATTTTGCTAATGGCAGGAATACTTTAACTGATTGTTTTATCTAACTCAATAACCGAACGGCTAAGTTGAACGACTATAAACCCGTTCAACGTAACGCCCGCGACCATCACCGTGCCCCAAATCCATTGATACCAGAGCCCGTGCTTCCTGACGGCTAAAGCCATTCTGTTGGTAAAAACTCAGTGCATCCTGCGCCCACGCATAACGCAAACTATGGGGAGAATGGCAACCGGTTAAACCAATCCTTGTGGTATGTGTTCTCCAGTAGTTCATGGCCTGTTTGAGATCGGGCTTATCAATCAATCTACCGCCGCGTTGTTCTGCAACAGCCATAGCTTGCTCGACAACTGCTTTTACAGCAGTAACATCCAATACACGGGTTTGTCTTGGTCGGCCACCTTTTGTACCGAAAACAATATGCAGTTTCGGCTCTGATTGCTCCAATTGTTTATGCCAGCTTTTTAACGAAGCACTGCATTGCACTGCCTCCTGAGAACGTAACCCCAGCAATCGGGCGAGTTTTAGTGTGACGGCAAATCCAACATCACGTTCAAGTGCTTTCTGATAAACAACCTGAAACGTAGTATCAGGGATCGCCTGCTTCGTTCCGGCGCGGCTGTTTCCGCTTAACCCCAATGCCTGATTACTCAAACGCGGCGAGGTTTCCAATTTTTCCCGGCCTGCCATGCGGAAGATATTACGCAACGCGGACATTTCATTTTGTACTGTTCGTTTGGCAATCCCCTGAGATAAACGGGCATCAACGTAATGCTCTACATGTTTGGCTTTCAAATTCTTGAGACTTTTCACCTGAATATTCAGGCTTAATAACAGCGCCCCCAAACGCCCGGCGATCCGAATGCGGTCATGGCTGATGTGATGGACGCCCCCTTTTTCAGTGGAAAATAGTGCCATCTTTTATCCGATGCACTGAATTTCGGGAGAACATCTCATGAGTACGATCAAAGTGGTGGGTATTGACCTCGCTAAAAATGTCTTTCAAGTTTGTGTCTGGATGGAAGACGGTTCTGTTGCTTCGAACCGAAAAATTTCCCGACAAAAATTTCTTGATACCATACGGGCTTTTCCACCTA
>NZ_NITZ01000005.1 GCF_002632615.1 Xenorhabdus miraniensis | reverse complement strand
AGGTTCAGACAGCGTGATATTCGATTTCATAAGAACAGTCGGAAAGTCATCAGATTAACGATTATAACACCAATGCAGATAGTTTATCTGATCAACTTAATAGAATATCTATCGGACTTATTATCGCAATCTTGGTTGTCAAGATAATTCGATAACGGGAAGGGCTAGAAAAGGTAACAGAAGTAATGTGTTTAACTACAGCTATCGTAGATAGGGCGCCAATCCAGTTGGCGTGAATCGGTTTATTTTAACTATGTCAAGGCTAAGTAGAAATGTCCGTCTTCCAACAAAGTTGAAATGTCCTTAGCTCTCTCAGGAATGAATCATTGGTTGATGCAGATAAATATTACTTCACATTCATAAGTAGATGTTTAAACTGTATATCTCTCTTCGTTAGACTATGGTAATAAAGTATGCGTATTCGGTGTTCAGCCAGGTTACTTATCGTCAACCCGTCCAGGCAAGTGTTGTTGTTTCGTTTTGTACACACAAACGATGCGTTGGCAGGTAAGTCTTACTGGGCTACCCCAGGTGGCGGTGTTGAACATGGTGAGTCTTTTGAACAGGCTGCTGTCAGAGAGCTGAAAGAAGAAACTGGCATTATTCGGGATGATGTCGGGAAATATGTTGCGCAGAGAACTTTCGAAATGATGCTCCCCAGTGGAGAAACAGTTCTGGCAAAAGAGCGTTTTTTTATAGTATTACCCGATGAAGACGAGATCAACACCAGTGGGTGGACTGATAACGAAAAATCAGTTATCCATCGCCACCATTGGTGGGGGCTTAAAGAGCTGCTCCAAACACAAGAAATAATATATCCTTCTGATATTACAAGGATAATATCTGCGTTTGTATTTGATGATCTGGAACAGCAATCCATTATAATTTTTGAGGATTGACCTCAAATATTTCATTTGAGCGCGTCTGCAAGGTCTTCAGCGCTTCCAGCATATCGTCACCATTCAGTGAACGCTGGGAGCACTTTGTCGTACTGAACAATTCACCTGACAACATACAACTTTGCTATTACAATCTAGGTTCGCATAATCTATATTATGTTAAATAACGCAGAATTTACGATAATTATCATAAGATAGGCTTTTTCAGTCAATTAGCTTCTTGTACCCTGCTTAGCTTTTTTCCGAAACTGTAATCCTTTTAATAACAATCGTCTTTTTATTCAAAGAATAGTCACATTTCTTTTCAAGATGCTTTTTTTTGTTGTAATAACCACTTATCTAGTTCATTTGCGAACCGCTGGCGATCATGTTGGTTTAAAGTAGCAGGCCCTCCCGTTTGGACTCCACTCGCTCGCATCGTATCCATAAAATCACGCATAACTAGGCGTTCACGTATTGTCGCTTCACTATAACGTTCACCGCGTGGATTGAGTGCTATTGCACCTTTTTCGATCACTTCAGCAGCAAGAGGAATATCTGCTGTAATCACTAAATCCCCGATTTCTGAGCAACGAACAATTTGATTGTCAGCGACATCAAACCCCGCAGGGACTTGTAACGTACGTAAAAAGGCGGATGCAGGTACACTTAGTCGTTGATTTGCCACGAATGTGACTCGTACCTTTTCACGTTCAGCTGCACGATATAATATTTCTTTTATAACCTTAGGACAGGCATCAGCATCTACCCATATAGACATAACAAAACCCTCTCAATTTCATATTATTAGATATATCAAAGATATTCCCACGATTTTGAAAATAATCAAACTGTTATGGCATCCTGATTCAAACAAAACATCAAACATGGTGGGAGTATCATAGATTCATTAACACACAATCGTGCAATGAACTTACCGTGATCTGAAGTTCTTGCTGGCGATTTCGCCAATCTTCTTCACATCCTTTCAAATAGGTTTCCAGCGCATCGGTTAAAACTGTGGCCTGTATGACTGGAAGGCGAGCAGCCGCCCAATCAGCAGCAACATCCTTAGAAACAAATTCTCCAGTAACTAATGTTCGCCACATACGCGCCAGTGTTAACAAAACATTGCGTTCATCTCCCTGTAATGTGCCAATTAAATTTGGCAGGACATCTTTAATAGCCCGACGAATGTTCGATCTTGAAATAGTGGGCAAAAGACTGCTTGCGTTAGGGCCGACCAGTGGTATCGCTTCCTGTCGTGATTGAGCCAACACCAAAGTCAGTTCTGGATCACAAACAGGTTTGGGAATTTCTCCCATTTCATATTCATGACGCAGCCACTCGCCGTAAATGAATTCGCTCCGGGCAGGATAAAGCGATGCAGCGAGATCGGCATGCAAGAAAACAATCAATTCAACAGGGCGACGTCCATCAGGATCAGAAGGATACCGACCTGATATCTTCATTAAATCGGCAGTAAGACATTTCCTAACCTCTGACGTCATCGGCTGGTCAATGACCACAAGCAAATCTACGTCACTGAGGGGACGAAGACCACCAACCACAGCCGAACCATGAAGGTAGATAGCTACCAGCGATTCCGCTAATCGCTTCTGGATAACCAGCAACGCCTTATCTGCTTCGGAAGGAATGTACATAAGCAATTACCATGTTTTTCTTTTATTCGTTTTTTGAATAATAGGATCCAATTTTTTTCTGATATTGCCAGTACTTCATGGTGAGGTACAACAATCCGAACAATGAACTGAGATGTTGTAGGATTTTATATATACTTATCTTTTAATGCACAACATAAATTTCCCGTTAACTTTACAAACCTGTACCACCTGACACAAATCATTTTCACTAACATTATGGATCTTGGGAGATGAGCTATTAACCATATGAAAAATAATAAAATTATTATTGTTGGTGCAGGCTTTGTGGGCACAATACTGGCATGGTGTTTATCCAACCACTATAAGGGAGAAATTATCCTTATTGATAAAGAGCAGGCGGGTAACGGAGTGACTAAACAAGCCTTTGCATGGCTCAATGTTTCTTATGGTAGATCGGATGCTTACAGTAAACTCAGGAAACAGGCACTCAATGAGTGGCATCATCTCGATAAACAGACAAACGGAAAACTGAACGTAAATTGGTCAGGCGCTATCAGTTGGCAGGAAACTGAATCTGCAACCCGTGAATTTATTAATGTTCATAGTGAATCTGGTTTTAATATCAAAGCGTTAACAAAAGCCGAACTTCAGGCACTGGAACCACAACTTACAGCTCTCCCGGAGCTTGCTGCTTTTGCAACGCAAGAAGGTGCCGTTGATCCTCTTCACGCAACACAAGTGCTTTTGCAGGAAGCCTTGAACAACGGCGTCACCTATCGGCCGGAAACGGAAGTGGCTACCATTAACCATAATGGCAAACAAATCCTCGGAGTGACTACATCGCAAGGGGTTATCTGTGCTGATCAGGTTGTGCTCACTGCCGGTGTCGGTACAATTTCTCTGATGGAAAAATTGGGTGAAAAACTCCCCTTATCTGCATCTCCTTCTGTCATCGTGCAGTATCAACATCAGGCTGTAGCCCCTTTTGTGCACCACATTATCTCAACTCCTGATATGGAAGTGCGTCCTATATCAGGAACGACTCTGCTTGCAGCGGAAGATTATTTAAGTGACCGCCCTGAACACAGTGCCACATGTATCGCAAAAAATATCTTACCTGTCATAAAAAGAGCCTTTATAGGCAGTGATAGTCTGTGCCTGGCGGATGCTTCTGTTGGCCTGCGTCCGATGCCTGAAGATGAAATGCCCATCGTCGGAAAAGTCGCTGATTATCGTGGCTTATATATGATCAGTATGCATTCGGCAATTACACTTGCGCCACTGATATGTCGGCTGGCACAGGAAGAAATAATAAATGATACAGAACAGGCAGCGCTAAGCCCATACCGGCTAACACGCTTTGCTTCTGATAGTTGCCATTAGAAAAAAGTGAGGGATATATAGATACTTCCCCACTCCTTACTCTTTTAGAGTGGGAAGTTCGATGAATGCTATTCAAAAGTATTTTTATAATTATGAGGCAATGCGATAAACCCCTGTTCCAGTCCGTGGACTTCCATACCTTCCGGCATAGCCTCCCCAACAGTTACCTGACGAGACACGGCCTGACGTTTTAAATCCGGCCGCCAGTTTACTGTTAATTGTCCGTTGCTATCGTGAGTTAGTGCTGCTTCTGGTACAACAATGCCCTGTTCATTACGATAAACAACAATATTGACTTTAGCACTCATACCGGGCCTGATGGGATAATCCTGTTTCATGGATGAAGTGACTTTAATCACAACATCATAATAAATCGCCGATCCTGATTTATCCGTACTTACACTTTGCATAGCAATGGCTTCAATTTCTCCATCCAGAAAATGATCAGAAAATCCCTCCCCGCTGATTTTTACTGCCTGCCCTTCTTTAAGTTTAGCGAGATCGGTTTCTTCAACCTGTGCCAGTACCTGATATTGTGTTGTGTCCATCACCTCCAGTAAGGGCATCCCTTCGGTGACCCGAACGCCTGTCTGAATCGTTAAGAGTTTCCCCTTTTCTCCTTGTGAAGCCCTAAGCACGACGCCAGAAAATGGCGCTTTGATTTCTTTATGGGAGTATTGTTCCTGTAGTGCCTGATAGCGGCTTGTTGCATTTTGAAGCTCCATTTCTGCAACACGTACATTACTAGCGCTGCCTTTTTGTCGAGTGGATGCAAGATCGTCCTGTACTGAAGCAAATTCCGTTAGTTGTCGGCGAAGTTGCTGTTCAAGATTTTCAATTTCCATTCGTGGAACGATGCCACGTGAAAAAAGAGCCTGTGTTTTTGCGAGATTATTTTTCAATTCCATAACCATATGGTTCGCATTTTCGACATTTCTTCTGGCTCGGATGACTTCCTGGCTGTTTTCCCAGTCATGCAATTGTTCAACGGCAGATGAAGCCTTTATCATCTCAACTTGCGCTTGCCGAAGCTCAATATCAAGCTTTCGGGTATCAAGCGTAACTAATGTCTGACCCGTGTTCACGCGCTGTCCTTCTTTAACCAGGACTTGTTTGATAATTGCATCAAATGGGGCGGGTATGGTTTCAAGACGCCCGGATTGCAGCTTGCCTACCAAGCCTAGTCGTTTTTCTATAAGACCGTGTTTTACCTCAATCCACCGTACTGATCCCTGAGCTGGCGATTTTTCTGAGGACAACTGCCCTGAAAACAAAAAGGAAAAAAAACAAACCCCCACTACAAGTATGCCAGTTATGGCCCATCGATAACGTTTAAGGATTGATTGTTTATTCATTGATCGTTATCTCCCAGCTTTCCAGTGTAGTGCCAAGAATTTGATCCAGCTCAGCCTGAGAATTGAGGTACTGGATGAGTGTATTCAGGCGTGCATTTTCGGCATTTCTCAGGTCGGTTTCAAAACTCAGGACCTGAAAGTTACTGGATCGCCCTGCCTGTAATTTTTCTTGTTCAATTTCGAGTTTCTTTTGAGAAAGTGAGCTGGCTTTTATGGCTAATTGGTATTCCTGCCAGCGTGATTCTGTATTGCGGATGGCATTGATGACTCTTTGTTCCAGAGTTATCCTTGCCTCTTCCAAGTGTAACGCCCGCTTCTGGACATTTACTTTGGCCTGAACTTCCGTTTGTTTCTGTGTCATATCACCTATTGGAATCTCCAGTTGTATACCCATATAATTTTCCCAGTTTCGGGTTTCAGAAGAGGATGAACGATACTGGGATGTACCTCCAACCAGTGATAAATCCCAGAGCCGATTATTTCGGGCCTGCAATAATTGAATATCTGCCACTTTTGCAGAAAGTAATTGGATCAGATAACCCGGATGTTGAGCCTGTGCCTTCTGAATTGATTGTTCAACATTCAGATTGACGTGGGTTCCTTTTAACGTATCGGTAGCATAGATGGGAGTTTTGAGGTTCAGAGCGAGTAACTTAAGTAATGCCAGCTTCATGGCATGTACACTGTTTTCAGCCTCTTTGGCCGAAAGTTCCTGCATGGCCAGATCAGCCTGCGTTTGTATGATATCTGTCTGAGCCATTCTGCCGGCATCAATCAACTCTTTGTTAGTTTCAACTAATTTCCGCATACGCTTAAGAGAAGCGGCAGATAATGATTGTTGCTCCTGAGCACGAAGTAACGCATGGTATGACAGGATAATCTGCGTGATTGAATCGGAAATAGTCGCTTTTAAACTCAACCGGTTGGTTTGTTCCTGAAGTTTGGCCAGTAAGACCGGTGCATTGTTAACATCCGTACCTGCTCCTCGCAAAAGAGGCTGTATCACAGTAATACTTGCTCCATCATTGTGAACGTTGTTTATCCCCGATTTAGTGTTATCACGAGTCCAGGAAAGCGTGAAGCGAGTTCCCAGAGGAGTGAGTAATGTAGCCTTAGGAGATAGATTGGTTTTCCTAAAATTTGCATCCTGATTTTTACCAGCAATGTAACGCCCACTGAGCTGTAGCTTTGGTGTGAATCGGTCTTCTGCTACCCGTAAATCAAATTTCTGAGCGATACGGTCCAGATAAACACTGCGGATTGCGTAGTTATTCCTTAAACCAAGCCATATCGCATCGCTCAATGACAGGCCTATAACCTCCCCTACGGCGTCCCTTCGCAAACTGTAATCAGATCCTGATAAAGTTAATCGTTCCTGTTCAGATGCAGGGATCCCTGTTCGGGGAAACAGGAAAAACAAGGTCAGAGAGCCATAAAGGAAATATTTTTTAATCATCACGTAATGCCTGTACGGGTTCCATTTGAGAGGCTTTATGTGCGGGATAAAAGCCGGAGATAAGTCCCGCTACAATTGAGCTACCTATTCCTAAAGGAATAGATAAGGGGGCTAAAGAAAATGACCAGCCAGAGTAAAGTACAAAAAGAAAGGCGACGATGACACCAGCTAATGTGCCAAGGATTGCGCCGGCAAAAGTCAGTGCCGCAGCTTCATACAAAAAAAGACGTCGGATATCCTGAGGCCTTGCGCCTAAGGCCATACGTAATCCGATCTCCTTTCGTCGGGCTGAAACATTCATCAGCATAACATTTGAAATCGCAATGCCGCCGGTGAATAGCGAAATGCCTGCCAACCCGATCAACATAAAAGAAAAGGTTTTGCTTTGTTCTGTCTGCCCTTTCAATAGTTGTTGAGCAACCCGAACATCAATGTCAACCTCTGGAAACTTGCGTTTGAGCAACGCCAATAAATCCTTTGCATCGGTTTCTGTGGTTGCGGTTGTTATGGTGCGGGCAATGATGCCATTCAGATCTGTATTGGATGATATTTTATGCATGGCATTTATAGGGGCAATCACCACCGAATCCAGAGAAAAAGGAAAGATGGGGTTTTGCCCTTTTATATCGAAAATACCAATCACTGTGTATAAATAATTGCCAAGCTGGATCTGCTTGCCAAGTATACGGGAGGCATCCCCTTCGCCAAGGTTAACGGCGACTTCATTGCCAATGACCAGATAAGGAGAGTGCTGATCATAATTAGAGATAAATCGGCCATAACGAAGTCGCAATTGCATGACTTCTTCAAGTTCCGCAGAGGAACCTATCATGGTAAATGTTTCTGTTTTCCCGTTATAGCGCCCGGGAGAAGAAGAATAGATCCAGGGTGCTGCTGAAGATAAACCAGGAATAGCCGTTGTCAGGTCGGCCATTTTAATTGACGCACTATCAACGCCATGATTATAGGCGTTCAGATTTGCTGTAATGACGTTGATATCGAGCCCGCTGAACATTCTCAATGCAGCCAGTGTGGCGTTATGCCCGGTATTAACAAATGCCACAACAGATGCACAACCAATAGCAATACCCGATAAAGCAAGCAGAGTACTTTTCCCCGTTGCCATTAAGTTGCGCCAGGCCTCTCTCCATATCATTAACACCGACATGCCATAGTTACCGGACCGACGATTATCATACATGAATTGCCATACCTCTGGTTTCATGCAACTGACCATCAATCATCCGTAATTCACGCTGCATATGGTTCGCAACCATAGGGTCATGGGTTATTACAACCAGTGTCATCGCGTTGTCTGTGTGAAGAGAAGAAAGTAACAGTAAAATCTCTTCTGCGGTTTGTTGATCCAAATTACCAGTAGGTTCATCAGCCAGCAGTAACGAGGGTTCCCCGACCAATGCTCTGGCGAGTGCCACTCGCTGTCGCTGCCCGCCAGATAAGTCTGCCGGATAATGCACGGCACGATGTGAAAGACCCACCAAATGCAGTTTTTCTCTGGCTATTTTATAGGCCAGCGAGGTAGAAATACCGCGGTAAAGAAGTGGCAGAGCGACATTTTCTGTGGCTGTCATTCCGGCCAACAAATGAAAACTTTGAAAAACAAAGCCAATTTCTTTATTGCGCATTCTGGCACGAAGGTCAGCATTGGCTGTTGACATATCAACGCCGCAAAGAAAATATTTTCCAGAGGTGGGCTTATCCAGCAAGCCGAGAATATTCAGTAAGGTGCTTTTACCTGAACCTGATGTTCCGACAATTGCACAACTTTGGCCGGCAAAAATTTGTGCCGTGATATTTTTCAGAACCGGTATTTGGCTATCTTCTCCATGTTGATAAATACGGGTTAAACCTTGCATGCTGATAACAGGTGACATCGATAGTGTAGGCTGAGTAGAATTTATAAGATCCATTATTTTTTATAATATCCCCACTTTAATATTCACATTCATCTTTATTAAAAGATCTGGTTTTTGACACCATTAAGGAATGAATAATTAAATCACCATAAAATCAATGTTGTTATGGTGCATTACGTTTAAATTATAAATAAATTATTTTCTTTGCGTAAATAATAGCAAGGTTTTTATTGGTCATAAATTATGATAGTGGATATTATATTTATAATCCAGAATATAAAAACATAGTCAGTTTCTAAATTTTAAAATTGTAATATCGTCAAATGATGATTTAGAGTTATTGTGCAGAATTAAATGCAACTTTATAAGTAATCTATTCTATTTAAATAGAAAATCCCAGATAATATTATAGGAGAGTGTTTATGTTCAAGAAATTATTAAAGACTGGGGCATTAGCGGCAGCATTAATCGGAGGGATTGGAACTGCATCGGCTGGAATTTGTAATTCTGATAAACCATCTTATATAAATGAGGGTAAATATTATAGGTATGTTATTAATCCTTATGATAATTTTGCTAATGTTTTTACTATATATGAGCCTACTATTGGAAAAACGATTACATGGTATTTTAAAGAGCGTATTGGAAAATGTGAATTCCATACCGGACGTAATGCTTTTCAAGCTTATTATGAAGGCAGGGAAAGTTAAAGTCCTACCGAAAACCCTCTAATTAGATGCTTTCAGCATACTGATAAACCTCGTTGAAAATAACGGGGTTTTGGATTTTATCATAAATAAAAACATCCGCAGTTTCTAAATTTTGAAATTGTAAGGCCATCTAGTGATGATTTACAATCAAACATGGCGTGATAAGTAATAAACTTAAACCATAAGTCACAAGGTTGTTAAGGAAAAGTTTTTATGTTTAAAAAATTATTAACAGCTGGAGCATTATTAGCAGGCATTGCATTAACTGGAGGGATTGGAACTGCATCGGCAAACATAGATATCCCTTGGCACAATTGTTCTTCTTCTCCTGAAGAATATAACAATGGCCTATATACTAAATATCTTGTTAAAGAGGGTATTGTTTTTCTTGATGTACGTAATGAAAATGGAATTAAATGGTATTTAAAAGGCTTTAAAAAATTATATGGCTGTGGAATGAATGTTTATGTCGCTAAATATGAAGGTAGAAAATCATAGAAAAATTCTACGAAAAGCCTCTTTTTAGAGGCTTCTTTGGCTGAGAGTTACCTCATTCCAAAACGTCTGAACGTCTTGTCAGTCCTGAGGGGCTGGCTCCACAACGGGATAACTAATTCCCCTCACTTCCTAACAAATTATTTCAGTTCCTTCGTTAGCTGTTTACATATTCACTCAAAAAGTCGATAAATGCCCTGATTCGGGGACTTACAGCCTGGTCGCTGTAGTAAACAGCATTAAGTGGCATCGCAACAGGTAAACGTTTTTCAGCCAGTAGTTCAACAAGTACACCGCTGGCAATCTCCTTATCAATCATATAATCAGACAAACATGCGATACCATTACCCGTCACACATAGCTGTTTAAGGGTTTCACCACTGTTGGAAGAATGTCCTATTGTTATTTCATGTGGCTGTCCGTCCTGACTGGCTATCGGCCATGTATTAAGTGATGGAGGTTCGGTAAAACCAAGACAAATATGGTTTTCCAACTCCTCAACGCATTGCGGTATCCCATATTTTTTCAGATATTCAGGAGAGGCGACGATTTTCCGGTAGCTGGTAAAGAGCGGGCGGGCTCTCAGACTGGAGTCGGTTAAGGTACCCACTCGAATGGCAATATCCACTTTGCGCTCAATCAGATTGATATAAGTTTCCGACGAAATCAGCGATAGCGTCATTTCTGGGTAGCGTTCGCGAAAAGGTTTAATCAGCGGTACTAGTAAATGTAACACGACAGGTGTTGCAGCATCTATGCGCAATAAACCTTGCGGTATATGTTTGGATTCCATGAGTTCAGTTTCAGCGGCTGCCATTTCTTGTAGTACATGCTGGACACGGCGGAAATAACGTTCACCTTCCTCAGTCAGGCTGAGTTGACGTGTTGTACGATTAAGCAGACTCACTCCCAGTTTATTTTCAAGTTTTTTTATTGAGCGGCTCACGGCGGAATTTGCCAATTGCAGATGTTCCGCTGCACGACTGAAACTTCCACATTCCACTACTGTTACAAAGATTGTCAACTCCTCTGAACTCGCTTTCATTATTGCTATTCCTGCAAAAGACTATTGAGATTTTGAATATTTTACTGCTTCATCACCCAACTTATCATGACTACGCGATAAATTAATCTAGGGAAAATTATGAGCAACATTTTGATTATCAATGGTGCGAAAAAATTCGCTCATTCTAACGGTCAGTTGAATAACACCCTGACCGAGGTCGCAGATAATTTCCTGCGCGGCAGCGGACATGATGTCAAAATAGTGCGCACTGACAGCCAATATGACGGGAAAACAGAAGTACAGAAAATTCTGTGGGCCGATGTCGTTATCTGGCAGATGCCGGGTTGGTGGATGGGAGCTCCGTGGACGGTGAAAAAGTACATGGACGACATTTTCACTGAAGGTTACGGTTCCTTGTACGCCAATGACGGACGCACCCGCTCTGACGCCAGTAAAAAATATGGTTCCGGCGGTCTGCTTCAAGGCAAGAAATATATGCTATCGCTAACGTGGAACGCGCCGCTGGTAGCATTCACTGATGAGAACCAATTCTTTCATGGCGTAGGAGTAGATGGTGTCTATTTACCATTCCATAAAGCGAATCAATTTCTGGGTATGGAAGCTTTACCAACTTTTATCGCCGACGATGTGATTAAAATGCCTGACGTTCCACGTTATATCGAAGAATATCGCATGCACCTAAATCACATCAACATAAGTTAAATATGTTCTATAGCCCGTTTATTCTGGCTATCAACTCACCTAAAGAATTGGCGCGGCTTTCAACACGGTTAACTGGCAAGCTATGGATGAATTCCGTGCCCTTTTCCATCTACATCCTGTTTTCTGAATAAATTCTTTTATCTCTTTTTCCTCAACTTATAAGTGAGTGACATTTCAAGGCATATACTCAACTCATTTGTCGGTAAATCGGTTTTTGGATCCAAAACAATTGCCCGATTTTTTGAATAAGTCAATTCGGGAAAAAGTGTTCTGAACGTATCAATCAATGTAGTCTGGCAGTGAAAAAAGATAGCCACCTGCGAATCACCGAAACGATCCAATCGGATTGTTGTTCCCGAACCTGTTTCAAGAGTAAGATAACTGGGCTGCCCCCATTTCAAAGACTCAGTAATTAAGCCTACCCCTTCCGTTTTTGATGCAACGTCAAATATTAACTCTCTTATCATCAATAACTGCTTTTGGTATCGTTCAGGATAATTATTAAATACCGAGTGAACTTCGTGATTTTGGAATGCTTTCATAAGATTGCTACCTTATCCGTTATTTTGTGCAGAAACATCATTTTCCCTAAAAATTCATTTTTATTAAAAAAATCAGGAACTCTGATAATTATGTAAAGACGATCACCAAAATACAGCTCTGAACACATTTTGTACTTTTTGTGATCTATATTGTAGTACGGTTATTTTTTCTGGCGTTATTATACAAACTTCGCTCATTGCAGTAATCAAACAAGGGTTCTAATGCCCATTGCAGTACATCAGCATCCAGATAATTCCACTGATTTCAATTAACTAGTTAACCATCAATATACAGACAAGTTACTGAATGATATTGCGAAAATATCAAACTCCGTACATGCAGCGTGCTGTATTTGAATAGCCTTGGATGGATGATGAGGTTAAGACTTAAGGCAATCACATGACACACCGCTACATCGCTATAGACTGGGGTTCCACCAATCTTCGTGCCTGGCTCTTCGAGAATGACGTTTGTCTGGATGAGCGCCAGTCCGAGATGGGAGTTACAAAACTGAAAGTAGAGTCCCCTAAGGCGGTGTTAGCAGAAATAACCAGCGGTTGGTTTGATACCAATACACCCATAATTATGGCCGGAATGATAGGCAGTAATGCAGGCTGGAAAGTTGCGCCTTACCTTCCCTGCCCTGTTGCATTCTCAGCAATTGGCCAGCAATTAATGCCAGTTGCTGAGAATATTTGGATTGTTCCCGGTCTGTGTATTGAAAATATCAATAACGTCAATGTAATACGCGGAGAAGAGACTCAGCTTCTCGGAGCTTCCTGTCTTGCGCCTTCCTCTTTGTATGTGATGCCGGGAACCCATTGCAAATGGGTGGTGGCAGACCAAAACCACATTCTGAATTTCAGAACGGCGATGACTGGCGAATTACATCACATTCTGTTAGCACATTCTCTGATAGGCCTTGGCTTACCCGATCAACAAGCAGATACCGCCACGTTTGAAGCTGGTTTACAGCAAGGTATCGAAAATCCGGCGCTGTTACCGCAACTCTTTGAGGTGCGTGCGGCCCATGTTTTAAGGACCCGACCTGCCAAGTTTATTAGCGAGTTTCTATCTGGATTGCTTATAGGCAATGAAGTTATCAATCTGACGAAACAGATTGTCCGTGATACAAAATGCCCTATTACTCTTGTCGCTACCCCTAAATTAGCAGCACGTTATCAGGCAGCATTTCATTATCTTCAGCTACCGACTCAGTGTATTGAAGGTGATGCTGCATTTCTCGCAGGTATAAGGAGAATTACATATGCACTGGCAAACTAATCTCCCCCTTATTGCAATTTTGCGTGGCATCACACCGTCTGAAGTGGCTTCTCATATTGATGTATTGCTTGAATCCGGGTTCGATTCGATTGAAATTCCACTTAATTCACCTGACTGGGAAAGCAGTATTTCCACAGTAGTAAAAGCTTATGGTGACCGTGCCCTGATTGGAGCAGGTACGGTACTAAAACCTGAACAGGTAGAACAGCTTGCTGATATGGGCAGCAAACTCATTGTTACCCCGAATACACAACCTGCTGTTATTCATCGGGCGTTGGATTTCGGCATGACGGTGTGTGCAGGTTGTGCTACGGCGACAGAAGCCTTCAATGCACTTGATGCGGGAGCGCAATCATTAAAAATTTTCCCTTCCTCAGCATTAGGCCCTGACTATGTCAAAGCGCTGAAAGCAGTGTTGCCCACCGATATTCCGGTGTTTGCAGTCGGCGGTATCACACCAGAGAATTTGGGGAGTTGGTTAACAGCAGGTTGCGTGGGCGCCGGGCTGGGAAGTGATTTATACCGGGCTGGGCAACCTGTCAGCCGGACAAAAGAGAAAGCGGTTGCTTTTGTTAAAGCATACCAAGAGGCATTGCAATGAAAATAACAAAATTGACAACCTATCGTTTACCGCCGCGCTGGGTGTTCCTGAAAATTGAGACCGATGAGGACATTGTCGGTTGGGGTGAACCGGTGATTGAAGGACGTGCCCGTACTGTCGAAACCGCAGTTCATGAGTTAAGTGAATATCTTATTGGTCAGGATCCCTCCAGAATAAATGACTTATGGCAGGTGATGTATCGTGGTGGTTTCTATCGGGGAGGCCCGATACTGATGAGTGCCATCGCCGGGATCGATCAAGCTCTCTGGGATATCAAAGGAAAAGTATTAAATGCCCCAGTCTGGCAGTTACTGGGGGGACTAGTGCGGGACAGGATCAAGATTTATAGCTGGGTTGGCGGGGATCGCCCTGCCGATGTTATCGCGGGAATTGAAAGTCTGCGTAAAATCGGTTTTGACACATTCAAACTAAATGGTTGTGAAGAGCTGGGAATTATAGATGATTCACGCAACGTAGACGCAGCAATAAACACCGTTGCACAGATCCGTGAAGCTTTCGGTAATGAAATTGAATTTGGGCTGGATTTCCATGGCCGCGTCAGCGCACCAATGGCTAAGGTCATGATCCATGAACTGGAACCTTACCGTCCGCTCTTTATTGAAGAACCTGTGCTTACTGAACAGGCTGAATACTATCCGCGTTTAGCCGCTCAGACACATATTCCGATTGCCGCCGGCGAGCGTATGTTCTCACGCTTTGATTTTAAACGTATTCTGGAAGCTGGTGGTGTATCTATCCTGCAACCCGATCTCTCTCATGCCGGCGGTATCACAGAATGTTATAAAATTGCCTCCATGGCAGAAACTTATGATGTGGGGCTGGCACCGCATTGTCCGCTTGGCCCGATTGCTCTGGCTGCATGTCTCCATATCGATTTCGTCTCCCGTAATACGGTTTTTCAGGAACAGAGCATGGGTATTCACTACAATCAAGGTGCTGAACTCTTAGACTTTATTAAAAACAAAGACGATTTCGATATGACCGGAGGTTATTTCCACCCGTTGATGAAACCGGGGCTGGGAATTGAAATCGACGAAGAACAGGTTATCCACCGTAGCCAAAGTGCTATTGACTGGCGTAATCCATTGTGGCGTTATGCCGATGGTTCCGTTGCTGAGTGGTAATGGCTGAATTTATATGCCTAAATTTGGAGATGACTGTATGGACATTTCTATTAAGACGGCAAAACCTACACGCCGTCGTTACTTAACTTTATTGATGATTTTTGTCACCGTGGTCATTTGTTATGTTGACAGAGCCAACCTTGCTGTAGCCTCCGCACATATTCAGGAGGAATTTGGTATCAGCAAAACACAAATGGGATATATTTTCTCCGCATTTGCCTGGTCGTATACCTTTTGCCAGATTCTGGGGGGATGGTTTTTAGACCGCATAGGTTCACGAATTACCTACTTCATTGCTATTTTAGGTTGGTCAGTAGCAACTTTATTGCAAGGATTCGCGACAGGGCTACTATCTTTAATTGGTCTGCGGGTATTGACCGGTATTTTCGAAGCACCCTCATTCCCGACCAATAACCGTATCGTCACGAGCTGGTTTCCGGAACATGAACGTGCTTCTGCTGTTGGTTTTTATACCTCCGGTCAGTTTATTGGTCTGGCTTTTCTGACACCGATACTGATTTGGATTCAGGAAATATTAAGTTGGCACTGGGTGTTTTTCATTACCGGGTGTATTGGGGCTATCTGGTCATTTGTCTGGATCAAAGTTTACCAGCCACCGCGTAAGAGCAAAGGCACTAACAAACTTGAACTCGACTATATCCGTAATGGTGGCGGACTGGTGGATGGTGATGCACCTGCTGAGAAAAAAGACCGAATATCTTTGACTAAAAAAGATTGGAAATTGATTTTTCATCGTAAATTGGTGGGGGTTTATCTCGGCCAATTCGCTGTAGCATCAACCTTGTGGTTCTTTTTAACCTGGTTTCCCAATTATCTGACGCAAGAAAAGGGAATCACCGCCCTGACAGCCGGATTTATGACAACCGTTCCTTTCTTAGCTGCTTTCGCCGGTGTTCTTTTATCGGGTTGGGTTGCTGACAAACTCGTGAAAAAAGGCTATTCACTCGGCGTTGCACGTAAGACGCCCATTATCTGTGGATTACTGATTTCTACCTGTATTATGGGAGCCAATTACACCAATGAACCTATATTAATTATGGCATTGATGGCATTGGCATTTTTCGGTAATGGTTTTGCTTCAATAACCTGGTCACTGGTCTCATCATTGGCTCCCATGCGTTTAATCGGATTAACCGGAGGAGTGTTCAACTTTGTCGGCGGATTAGGTGGTATTACAGTACCATTGGTCGTTGGCTATCTGGCTCAGAACTATGGTTTTGCTCCGGCACTGGTTTATATCTCGGTTATTGCACTTATCAGCGCGTTTTCTTATATTTTTTTGGTCGGTGATGTGAAACGTGTAGGTTAATGATCCTTATGGCGCTGTCAGGCGTTTGGTTCACATTAGTCATTCAGGTATACGGGGAGCCTTAGGCGCTTATCAAGATTGCTTTGCGTAGTGTTCCGATATGAAACCATGAGATGTTCATGCTCAATAAAATCATCTATTGATAATGGAATGCCCGCTTGTATCTGGTTCGGTGACCATAGTGTACGAAATCCCATTTGCCTGACCGTTTCACTGGTGACTTCTGCGGAAGATTCCGTATCTAAAGATATCGCAATATCGACAGTTTCTTCTTCCAGCATATTACGTGCTTTAAAGGGATTCGCACTGATAATCTGTATATCTATTCCTGGCCCTTCCAGACAAACTGCTGACCAATATTTCCGCAGAAAAGTTACATCAGAAATTGAATGGTTATCGCTGGCTTCCCGTATAGCATTAAAGCGATCATTGCCGAGATGGAGAAGACTATAATATTTATTATTTTCATACTGTTCATAAATATTCCTTAGTAAGGTGTTTAGTCACCACTGTACAAAATGTGGTATAAGTATCTCTCCATAGTTATTGATGGAAAGACAAATAATGATTCTAATTCGTTGACGTCGTTCACCTTTTATAACAACCAAATCTTAACTTCACTGGTGTGAAGTGATTTTTTGCAATTGTAAAAAGGTAATTATATAAATGAATAAAATACATACTATTCAATCCGGGGACTTTTCACTAAAGGTCATTGAACAAGGTGTGGGAGAAACCCTTCTTATCATTGGCAGTGCTGATTACTATCAACGGGTCATGCCTGAATCCTTTTTTGGTCATTATCATTGTGTGTTTGTCGATCATCGCGGGTTTGCAGTCTGTCACCGAAGAGTTGATGAGTCTGATGTTTCTCTGGCACAAATTACCCAAGATATTGAGCGGGTTTGTTGTGAGCTTAATATCGGGCCGTGTTGGATATTAGGCCATTCCGGCCATGCTTATATGGCACTGGATTTTACGGCGAACAACAGTGCTCGTATCAGAGGTACCATACTGGTGGGTGCTCCGCCTTGTTTATCCAAAACTATGCAAGCGTTACAATTCGCCAGATGGGAAGCTGACGCGGGTGAAAACAGGAAACAGATTTTCAACAACAATATTATTCACCTGGAATCTGATATTCAGCATGATCCTGAACGCAAATTTGTTCATCTTTGTTGTCGATTAAGCGCGATGCGCTGGTTTGATGCAAACTTCAATGAAAGGTTTCTATGGAATGATGTTCCCACTCACACAGCCATATTTGATAAATTGTGGGGGAATGTATTTGCCAAAATCAATATCTTAGATTACACAACCCAAATTGCTTCTCCTGTGTTAATTATCTCAAGCTCACATGATTTTAGTATTGCTCCACCAGCCGCATGGCTTGATATTCATCCAATGTTTGAAAACGTGGAACATGTTTTGATCAATAACAGTGGCCATACCCCAATGCTGGAACAACCCGAAGCATTTGACAAAGCTCTACAACAATTTCTGAAAAGAAATCTATAAGTTATTTACACAGTAAAATGTATGCCAATCTGCTTTGTGGATTGGCATTATTCTTCATTCCACCAGCAAATAGCGGCTTTACTGGCGCTATCCAGTTAAGCCGCTATAACAATTAATTAAGAATTCGCTTTCGGCCAGTCAGTATACCCTTTTGCTCCATTACCGTAATGGGCATCGTAAGTTGCCTCCGCTAATTCAAGACCGAAGCGTAAACGCTCCACCAAATCAGGATTAGCAATAAATGGGCGTCCGAATGCAACTGCGTCAATTTTACCTTCCGCACGACGGGAAATCGCCAGTTCAAGATCATAGTTATTATTGCCAATATAAGCGCCGTCGAACAAAGACCTTAGTGCATCAAGATCAACATCTTTAGGAACGTCGCGGTTTTTTTGGGTTGTCCCCTCAACAAAATGGAGATAAGCCAGTTTGAACTTATTTAGTTGCTGAATCAGATAGCCATAAGTTGCCATCACATCGCTATCAAGTGGAGTGTTGCCTACTTCTGTTGTGACAGGAGACAATCTAATGCCCACTCGACCACCACCCCAAACACCAGTTACAGCTCCAACAACTTCCAAAATAAGTCTGGCCCGATTTTCGATTGAGCCACCATATTGATCGGTGCGATGGTTAGTTGAATCTCGCAAAAATTGTTCCAGCAGGTAATTGTTTGCAGAATGAATTTCTACACCATCGAACCCTGCACGTTTAGCGCATTCAGCAGCATGTCTATATTGCTCGACGATATCAGGAATTTCTTCGGTTCTCAGGGCACGCGGCATAGAGGCTTCCGCAATGCCATTGTTAGTGTAAACATTACCGCCTGCTTTAATGGCGGATGGAGCTACCGGCGCATCTCTATTTGGTTGAAGATCAACGTGTGAGCAACGGCCAACATGCCATAATTGAACTACAATCTTACCGCCGACAACGTGGATGGCATCTGTGATTTTTTTCCACCCTGCTATCTGATCTTCTGTCCAAATACCGGGGGTCATGGCATAACCGCGCCCTTGCGCTGAGATATTAGTTGCTTCTGAAATGATTAAGCCAGCGCTTGTGCGCTGAACATAATATGTAACATTAAGATCGTTTGGGATGCCCTCTTCATTTGTGCGCCCACGCGTTAAAGGCGCCATAATAATACGGTTAGCAAGTTCAATTTCTCCCAATTTGATTGGGGAAAAAAGATCTGTGCGAATACTATTGTCAGTCATAAAATTTCCTTTTTTAGTAATCAACATCGTTTATAAAAAATGCGACTTTAAATAATTTCTCTAGTGGAAATTATTTAACTTAGAAATAGTTGTCATTTTATACTTAATAACTCAGTATTTGAGTTATGTTAAATTACGGATATTCTAATTAAGATATTGCACTACAACTTGTTCGATTTGTAATCGGGGCCGCATATGTCAGAAAAATTCATTTCCCTAAAGCCACTTATTATGACTTTTTGCGAAGGTGATCCAAATGAAAATCCTTGGGTTAGTGGCAATAAGGAGACACCAGAACCCATTGTTATCGTTCCCTACTCTACTGAATGGGAGAACATTTACAATGAAGAAAAAAACAAAATCCAGCGACAATTGAAAGATAAGGTCATCAATATTGCACATATTGGTTCTACCGCAGTGCCCGGCTTACCTGCAAAACCTGTCATTGATATCGATCTCATCGTTGCAGATCCTGCGCAAGAAAAAGATTATATCCCTGAGCTTGAAAAATTAGGTTATGCGCTAAGGATAAGAGAACCGTCTTGGTATCAACATAGAATGTTGAGGCTTGATTCACCGCGTGTCAATTTGCATCTATTTGGTGAAAATTGCCCGGAACATATTCGTCATCTTCTTTTTCGTAATTGGCTGAGAAACCATGAAGATGACAAAAAACGATACGCAGCGGCTAAACTAACCGCCATTAAAGGTGCCGTTCATGTGATGGAATACAACCATAATAAAGAGAAGGTAATCAAAGACATCTACGAGAGGATTTTTAAGAATATGGATGTCTTTTTGTCTGAATTATAGATGCCCTATAATTCAATAATGATGTGATTGTCTTGTGCTGGTTTCAGATGTGAAGTATCTAACTCTATTGGTGATGCTAAAGCGAGTGTGGAAGCAATGCTTCGTGCCTTATAATTGTATAACGATTTTAATATCGTAGGAGCCTCCTGTTATAACAGGAGGCTATTTTTTTACTGTTTCTTCTTTGAAATCACAAATCGGTTAGCGATGAGCTACTATATTTTTGGCAGCTTCGTTCATTGCTCGAACTGCATCAACTTTATCAACAATACCCAAAGGAATGCCATATTCTGGTGTATAACGGTGCGGTGTAGAATAATAAGGAATTTCGTTGCCTGCCATAATAGTCATTAGCAACGTATTACCTTTATTATAAGAATTACTAGCATCACCATCTACCACATTCAGACCGTGCCCTATTTCATGACGCATTACTGTGGTGCCACAATCAACCAAGCCTACAGTAATTATCCTATAAAGCTCAGGACTCGTAAATCCGCACGCGCCGCCTTCTGTACCTTCATAGTAAATGCCATCTACTCTTAATTCTTTCCACCAACCTTGCACAATTGGATCTTTTGGTAATTCCATCAGTGGCCATGTAAGATCTATCCAATTATCTTTAGCCTTAACTTGTCGTATATCTTTTTTTCGTAAACGAAAGCTAGCCCCTGAATTTTCCAGCGCTTCATTTGTCGTATTTAGGCTTTCAATTAAAAGATTTTTTACTTTTTCCTCGCCTAAGCGTATAGCTGCTTTATCACTATAAAGTAACAATAAATCAATTGTTATTGTCTCTCTATTCCATGTTTGATCAGCGTTAACCTTAAATGAAACAAGTTCTCCTTTTGATATAGTATAACTTCCCCCGCTTGCTTGAATTTCAGTATCAAAAGTATAATTGCTATTAATAATAATCCTGGAGCCTGGTGTTTGGTTATCAGGGAAATAAAACTTATCTTGATAGTTTTCATCAGAAGTGTTAATTATTGTTTTTGGTGTTGTCAGAGCAGGAACAACGCCATTACTGAGATCTTTAGCTTCATAAACAATATCAGGGGAGTGCATTAGTTGCCATTTTGCATTTTCAGCTATATAGAAAAAATCATATTGCTGACCAGATTGTAAGATCATTGCACCCGGCATGTTAACATTAGAGTCATCAATAATAGTCATACAAGATGCTGATGATTTTAAAATAACTTTATCGCGATCGCCCGCAGTTTCAGGCAGTCTAATTTTTTTAATACGGTTTTCGTCATAAAAATTAACAATAGTGGTTTGTGAAGTTGGGTGAACCATTTGAGAATTAATATCTTTAGGCTTTTGTTCTCTCTGAGGAGCTGAATATACTACCCATCCTTTATAGGCAGCGATGTATTTAAAAATATATTGATCATTTTTAAATATAACAGTGGTGCTAGAAAAAAGCATATTAGAGTGATCTACTTCTGAGGAATATGTAGCATCAGAATTAATGATAACAAATGCATCATCTTTTGCTATAGCTGGAAGTTTAATTGATTTCACCCAATCACCATCATGCATAGTGAAAGTAATAATATCATAACCAGAAGGAAGCTGGCCTCCACCTAATTGATTAGGTGATGTTTTTAAGTTTTTTGATATTTTCATTTTATTTCCCCAAGTTTATTTGTTAAAAATTGAATAATAAAAAGTAATGATATTTCTTTAATGATTTTCTTGATTTAAATTCGAATGAAAATGTTATTAATTATGTTTATTGACTTATATATCTCGCTTGGTCTTCTTTATTAAGTATAGTTGTTCTTGATGCAATAACAAATTATATATTGAAAATATTTAACACAATGAAAATTATCAGGTTTAAATATTTAATGGCATGACAATATAATAATATGTTTCCAAATAATTTTTCAAAATATAGATTACTTGAAGAGTTTCATTCAGTGAGCATTTTGTTGTAAGGCCGCGATAATGCGGCTTTAATTTCTGTTCTGTCAGAAATGTCGAGAGTCTGATTAAAGTTTCTCAACAACCTTAAATTCGATAACAACAATTTCCATATCGGGTGAGAAAACACCTATTTTCTCAAAGAAACGTTGATGCTCTGATTGCCAGTAAAGCAAACTTCTGTCCCCTTCTCCTTCTTTCCAGGCCAAATCTGCGGTCATTTCGGAGAATTGCATCAAGTGCATTGCAGTGACTCTGGCGACGCAAACCGGGTTTTCTTTGCTGTCAAAGACAGTGTAGTGATTACCTACAGTAATTTTGCCATCATCTGATTCATACAAACTGAAAGGGCAAGTTGTTGCTGTTTTTATACCGTTGGCAACTAATTCGGCTAGTTCATTGTGCATAGCGGGAGAATCACCAAATACCCAACGCCCGGCTTTTGGGTATTTGCTTTCAAGCAGTTCTGTGATCTTGTCGGTTTTCATATTATCTTTTAGATGTTTCGTTAAGCTTATACGTGAACGTCTTTACTAACACAATGACACGATTTTCCACCATGGTTTTATGTCAACTATATGACACAGCTCCATATTATAAGGTTGATGAATGCAAGAGTCGGAAATATGGGCGGTAAAACAGCCGCCCATTTGAATGGGTTAATAGAGATTAATGATTGCTTGGGAAAGCGAATTGAGCTGCTTCATGATTTTCACGTTTGATCCAACGCTGAGTGATCGTTTTACGGCGTGTATAAAAACGTACACCATCCGGGCCATAGGCGTACAAGTCACCGAACAATGAGCGTTTCCAACCACCAAAACTGTGATAAGAGACAGGAACAGGCAGAGGAACGTTGATACCCACCATACCTACTTCAATTTCATTGGCAAACAATCGTGCAACTTCACCATCATTCGTAAAGACACAAGTTCCATTGCCATATTCATGAGCATTAATCAGTGCTATCGCAGCCTCTAAACTGGGGACGCGAACGATACACAGAACTGGCCCGAAAATTTCTTCCTGATAAATGCGCATATCGGGTGTTACGTAATCAAACAGGCAACCACCAATAAAGAAGCCCTTTTCATGCCCTGCGACAGACAGGTTTCTGCCGTCAACAATCAACTTAGCCCCTGCATTAATACCCTCTGTGACGTAATTTGACACTTTTTCCAAATGGGTTTTAGTCACTAATGGACCCATATCCATACCACGTTCTGTGCCCGCGCCAATTTTGAGAGTTTGAATTTGTGGAATCAATTTCTCAATTAAGGCATCAGCGGTTTGATCACCCACACATACTGCCACAGAAATGGCCATACAACGTTCGCCACATGAACCATAAGCCGCTCCCATTAATGCACTGGCAGCGTTATTTAAATCAGCATCCGGCATTAGGACCGCATGATTTTTTGCCCCGCCCAATGCCTGAACACGTTTGCCACGTCGCGTTCCTTCACGGTAAATATATTCTGCTATCGGTGTTGAACCCACAAAGCTCAATGCTTTTACATCAGGGGATTCGATCAAACAATCGACTGCTTCTTTATCACCATTCACAACATTCAATACCCCCTTGGGCAGCCCTGCCTGTTGGAATAGCTCTGCAATGAATAATGTTGAACTGGGAGCGCGCTCAGAAGGTTTAAGAATGAAAGTATTACCACAGGCAATTGCCAGCGGATACATCCATAAAGGAACCATGGCGGGAAAATTAAAAGGCGTGATGCCGGCCACAACACCCATTGCCTGAAAATCACTCCATGAGTCAATTTCTGGCCCGACATTGCGAGTGAATTCGCCTTTCAGCAACTCAGGTGCTGCTGTGGCAAAATCCACATTTTCAATCCCTCTTTTCAATTCTCCGGCCGAATCTTCCAGCGTTTTACCGTGTTCTTCACTGATCAACGCTATTATTTGTTCTTCGTGTTGTTCAAGCAGTTGTTTAAAACGAAATAAAACTTGGGCACGTTTTGCTGGTGGTGTATCACGCCAGACGGGAAATGCAGCTTTGGCTGCAATAATGGCTTGTTGTACTGTCGCTGAACCTGCCATCTCAACTTGGCGTATTACATCTCCCGTCGAAGGGTTAAATATTGCCGAGGTTCTGCCACCTGCTATGGTCATTTCACCATTAATTAAATGTGTAATTGTTTTCATACTACTTAACTTCCTTTATTTAATTTGGTGCAAGACATCACCCACGGCATTGAATAGACGATGAATATCGTCCATTTTGGCATTGAACATTGGGCCAAACTGTAATGTGTCACCGCTAAAGCGCACATAAAAGCCTGCTTTCCATAAAGCAATACCTGCCTCAAAAGGCCGGATAACCACATCACCCTCTCGTGGAGCAATTTGAATTGCGCCCACCAGCCCACAGTTACGAATGTCTACGACATTTGGGCAGTGTTTAAGCTCATGTAATGCTTTTTCGAAATGTGGGGCCAATTCGGCAGCTTGTTGCAATAAGTTCTCTTTTTCCAACAGTTCCAACGATGCCAAACCTGCTGCACAAGCAACGGGATGGGCCGAATAGGTATAACCGTGGCTGAACTCAATCATATGGCTGGGTAGAGACTGTGACATAAAGGTATCGTAGATCTTGCTGGATACAACCACACCACCCAAGGGAATGGCACCGTTGGAAACTTGTTTTGCGAAATTGAGAATATCCGGCGTTACACCAAAATATTCGGAACCACTCCAACTTCCCAAACGCCCGAAGCCGGTAATCACTTCATCAAAAATTAACAGGATATCGTGTTGAGTACAGATTTCCCGCAGACGTTGTAAGTAACCTTGTGGCGGAATAATCGCTCCGGCAGCTCCGGCAATCGGTTCGACGATAACGGCGGCAATATTACTGGCATCATGTAATTCAATCAATTTTAGCAATTCATCGGCCAGTTCAGGGCCACCAGCCGATGGCATGCCTTTGGTAAAGGCCATATTGGGTTGTAATGTATGCGGTAGATGGTCTACATCCATAAACTGACCAAACATCTTGCGGTTGCCACCAATACCACCAAGGCTGGTACCCGCGATATTTACACCATGATAGCCTCGCGCCCTTCCAATCAGTTTAGTTTTGGAAGATTGCCCTTTGATGCGCCAATAAGCACGCGCTATTTTTACTGCGGTATCGGCAGTTTCTGAGCCTGAACTGGTAAAAAAGACATGATTTAAATCACTGGGCATAAGACCAGCAATTTTATCTGCCAGCTTAAATGACAAAGGATGACCATATTGGAAACCGGGAGAATAATCCAACGTACCCAATTGTTCAGCAACAGCCTGACGGATTTCAGTGCGTGAATGACCCGCTCCACATGTCCACAATCCTGATAAGCTGTCATAGATGCGTCGGCCTTGATCATCGACCAACCAGTTTCCCTCTGCTGAGACAATTAAACGTGGATCTTGTTGAAAATGACGATTAGCACTGAGTGGCATCCAATGAGCTTTAAGGTTCAGTGTTTGAAAATAATTGTTATCTGACATTTTTTAACTCCTCGCGCAAAGTTGTAACAAAGAGTTTGCAATGAAACTACATTCAAGTTAAATCTCATTTATCGAATCATTAGTTATGAGTTTACTTACGTAAATGAAACCAACAACGCTTAGGCAAGTGACTGATTTTGATTTGAAGTTATTGCGTGTCTTCAAGATTGTCGCAGAGTGTGGCAGTTTTTCCGCAGCCGAAAGTTTACTCGGAATTACACGATCAGCAATTAGCTTACATATGGGTGACTTGGAAAAACGCTTAGGCATGCGATTATGTCAGCGAGGTCGTGCCGGATTCTCTTTAACGGATGAGGGCCAAGAAATTCTGCGGGCCAGTGAAACGATGATGGCATCCATTGAAGAATTCCGCCAGCATGTGAATCAAATACATAAACAGTTACGCGGGGAATTTAACATTGGCATTATTAATAACTTAGTGACACAACCGATGATGCAAATTACTAACGCACTGGGATGCCTGCGTACAACCAGTGCCAACATCCAGATTAATATTAGTATGAGCACACCAACAGAAATTGAATGTGGTGTGTTGGATGGAAGATTGCAGGTTGGCGCCCTACCGCTGATTATGCCGTTGTCAGGATTGAATTATTCACCACTTTATGATGAACGATCTCATCTTTATTGTAGTAACAAAAATATTATGTTTTCGAACGCAGATAATTTTGATTATAGCAAATTAAATCAATTGGATGCAGTTATTCCCAGCTATCGAATAAGTACAGAAGCGATGAATCATCATAAGTTGCTGAACAGCGCGGCGACGGCGTCTGATCGTGAAGGTATCGCGTTTTTAATCTTAACTGGTAAGTTTGTTGGTTTTCTTCCTGAACATTACGCCCATTTTTGGGTGGAAAAAGGTTTAATGAAGGCATTGGCGCCAGAACAAATTTATTACGACTCTAAAATTTCAATAGTGACGCGTAAGGGCAAACGAACTAATGCAATCCTTGGTTTGTTTTTAGATGAATTAAAAAGTTAACCCCCCTGCTTTCTTCTCTATAGGGAGAGCATAAAACCTATGGTCACCCCGTTTTTGCAATACTCGTTTTGATGGATTTTTGAGCGCAAACAGCTATGCTAACAGGCCAAAAATCAGACATGTGGTGCAATGGAACTTGGATTAATGGAAGCAACTCGCACTAACATAATAATCCAAAAAATATTTTAACAACTCAATCAAAAATGCAGTAATATTGGCGCCCAATCGTGGATATTGCTCTGGATCATTAGCTTGTTATCGCTTTTTCATCTATCACAACGCCGAACACCTGCCTTTATCGCCTTATTGGCGATTTTGATGCTGTTCATCGCGCCAGTGGTATCAAAAACGCTGGAGCACCATCGTGATGATATAAAAAGCGAAATGAATCACAGCATGTCTATGTCTGACATGCAAAACAGCAATTATCATCAAACAGCGCCTTCATCACACTCCATGAATCATCATGGTGCTGATCATATCCATATGGGGTTGATGGATGATATCGCTTGTGGTTACTGTCAGCTTCTGATTAACCTGCCATTATTGGCAGGCGGTTTTATTCCTTTCATCCTGCTGACGCTAACCGTATCCCGTGCGCCACCAGCACCACACTTCACTGGACCAATCATCCGGTTATTCTACGGAGAATCACAACCCCGCGCCCCACCCCTTAATTAGTCCACTTAATTGAAATGAAACATTTTATTTTTCTTGCCTTGTTTTGTTTGTAAGGCAATTAGGTGCTGCTTTAAACAAATTTCAAAAACAAAATTTGTGACTAATTAAGGAATATTTTTTTATGTCCACTACACAATTGTTCAGTATATCACCTCTGACAACCGCTTTGGCTATTGCCCTCGCCCTACCAACCAGTGGCATGGCTGCCAGCGAAAATTACGCCAAAGAGACAAAAGAAACACACGATGTTAATGATAGAGAGTCTGTCATCATCGTAACGGCTCCGGCTATTTCCCCGCTTGAAGTGGCGACTTCACTCAAAACGCCGCGTCAGCCAGTCCCTGCCAGTGATGGTTCTGATTACCTGAAAACCATTCCCGGTTTTTCTCAGATCCGTAATGGCGGCACTAACGGCGATCCTGTATTCCGTGGCATGTTTGGTTCTCGTTTACGAATGCTGATTGATGACGGAGAAATTCTTGGCTCCTGTGGCGGACGTATGGATGCACCAAGTTCTTATATTTCACCGGAAAACTATGATGTTCTCAGTTTAGTGAAAGGCCCACAAACTGTACTTTGGGGACCGGGTAATTCTGCGGGCACTATTCGTTTTGAACGTACCCGCCCTCAATTTGAACAATTTGGTGCCCAAGGTAATGTCAGTACCGTTGTCGGTTCCAATGGGCGTTGGGATGGTAATGCCGACCTCAGTTTAGGGAATGAACTGGGTTATATCCGTATGATTGGTAATAAATCCCGCTCTAATGATTATAAAGACGGTGATGGTCATCGCGTACCTTCTCGTTGGGATAAATGGAATACCGATGTCGCATTAGGTTGGACGCCAGATGAAAATACCTTGCTGGAATTAAATGCGGGACAAGGTGATGGCGAAGCGCGCTATGCCACCCGTATGATGGATGGTTCCCAATTTAAGCGTAAAAGTTTTGGGGTACGTTTTGAAAAATACAATATTGGTGAAGTATTTGACAAATTCGAAACTAATTTTTATTACAACTACACCGACCATGTGATGGATACTTATTCCCTGCGCCATTCAGAACATAAAATGGCTTCAGAGCCAGATCGCCTTACGATGGGCGGCCGCATGATAGGAACCTGGATTTGGGAAGATTTCAAATTGCAAAGCGGCGTAGATATGCAAACGAACACGCATCGGACTAATACCGATCGCGCTATGAAAAAAGAAGAAAGAATCGGCTGGCGTAAAAACGCGCGTTTCAGCGATTATGGCGTTTTCAGTGAATTAACGTGGGATGCGACTGAACAAAGTAAGGTTATTGGCGGAGCACGTTTAGATCGTGTTGCAGCATATAATTATAAGGCTCAACAAGAACGCAAAGATACCCTTCCCGCTGGATTTATTCGGTTTGAGCATAATCTGAAAGATATTCCCGTAATGTTTTATGCTGGCGTTGGTTATACCGAACGTTTCCCTGATTACTGGGAGTTGTTTTCTGGCAAAGCCGGAGAAGATGCTTTCACTAATATCAAGGCCGAAAAAACAACCCAATTGGATATCGGTGCGCAATATAACGATCAATACCTGAAAGGCTGGGTATCGGCTTATGTGGGTAAAGTGAATGACTTTATCTTGTTCCGTTATGGCGAGAAGAATCGTAATAACCAAGCCCATAATATCGATGCCACTATTATGGGTGGAGAAATGGGAGTTGCTTATCAGTTGGACGACCATTGGAAAACGGATGCAAGTTTAGCGTATTCCTGGGCACAAAATACGACAAATCACCGTCCTCTGCCACAAACTCCACCTTTGGAAGCACGATTCGGTCTGACTTGGGAACATGGGGATTGGACTAGCAGTAGTTTGCTGCGTTTGGTTAACAGCCAGCACAGGGTCGCCATCAATGAAGGTAACGTTGTAGGCAAAGATTTTAATAGCAGTAAAGGGTTTGCTATTTTGTCTGCCAATGCGGCCTATAAAGTGACTAAAAATATTCAGGTCAGCGCTGGTGTTGACAACATTTTCAATAAAACTTATAGCGAACACCTTAACTTAGCGGGAAATAGCGGTTTTGGTTATTCAGGTAATACGCAAGTCAACGATCCGGGACGGACTTATTGGGCAAGAGTTAACGTTAAATTCTAATATTTTCTCTTAAACTAACCTTAGTTTGCCCTGACATCAGTCAGGGCAAACTTCTTCCGGAATGGCTTTAACGAAAGATATTTCTTTTTGTGAAAAAAATTATACCTTTCAATAAAGCTACTTTTTCAGCCTGCCAGAAAGCATCAATTAGCAGATTCATTAGCCAACAACCAATCGCGTAATAACGTCGCAAGCTGCTCTTGTTGAGTTTCTGTCAATGATTCAAGAATGTTTTTTTGATTCTCTAAATGGCTTTCCACCGCCTTATCTATCAATGCCTTTCCTTCCGGAGTCAGGAAAATCTTGCAACTACGCCGATCTTCTTCATTGGCAATACGCACAATCAATCCTCTCTGCACCATATGTTCAATGCGGGTACTCATTGCTCCAGAAGTGAGCATAACGGATTGATACATTTCTGTTGGTGTCATTGGCATGTTATTACGACGGAGAGTCGCAAGGATATCAAATTCAATAGCACTAAGGCCGTGTTCTTTGAAAGCATGTTGCAAGCGTTGCTCAATGATTTTGTTTACGCGACATAGTCTTCCAATGACGCCCATTGATGATGAATCAAGGTCTGGGCGCTGCTGTTCCCACTGTATCAGTAATCGGTCAACGTGATCATATTTCATGCTTTTTATCCTGTTTATTTTTTTCAACAAAAAGATACTTGATAAAAATCGTTTAGGCTATTATTTTAATTTATCTTTATGTAAAGATACTTTTATTGATGATAAGTTCGTGTTGGTAAGCGGAGAAGAAGGAAATTCCTATGTTAGACATGTTAGACATTAGAGCCGTTCGGAATATTTTGCTGACTGCATTGGCACCCATTATTTGGGGAAGTACCTACATCATCACAACGGAAGTACTACCCCCCAATATGCCTTTATTGGCTTCTACCGTCAGGGCGTTACCAGCCGGTATCTTATTGCTGCTGATTTGCCGTACCTTCCCTAAGGGAATCTGGTGGTTACGTATCGCAGTACTGGGGTTACTCAATATCGGTGCTTTTTTCTATTTTCTCTTTGTTGCGGCTGAATATCTCCCCGGTGGAACGGCAGCACTAATCATGGCCTGCCAACCCATTATTGTGATCCTGTTAAGTGCTTATTTGTTAAAAACTTCCCTGACAATAAAACACATTATTTCTGCAATATTAGGCGTTATTGGGATCAGCTTATTAGTATTGAACTCCACCATCAGCCTAAATTGGCAAGGAGTGACTGCGGGCTTTGCAGGATGTGGCTGCATGGCGTTAGGGGTTGTATTGACTAAATATTGGAATCGCCCCACCAACTTATCGTTACTCAGTTTCACTGGCTGGCAATTAACGTTTGGAGGGTTGATATTATTACCCATCGCTGTTTTTATAGAAGGCTTACCACAAAACCTCACTATAACAAACCTGCTCGGCTACAGTTACTTGTGCCTGATCGGTGCTGTTTTCTCTTATATCGTTTGGTTTCGAGGAATTGAAAAATTACCTGTCGTAACCATCTCTTTCTTGGGGTTCCTAAGTGCATTGTCCGCCTGTTCTTTGGGCTATTTGTTTCTAAAACAAACATTTTCCTTGCCACAAATGCTTGGAGCATACACCATCATTATTTCTGTCTGGCTTTCGATTCCCCGGAGTCAGATAGAAAAAACCAATACCCTATTACTTAAGAAGTAAACAAAAAACAACAGGAAAATAAATGAAACTGACTATAATTTCAGGCAGTCAACGTCCGGACTCCCGCAGTCAACGTGTGGCCCGTTATTTGCAGAAATTAAGTAGTGAACATGGCTTTACCGAGATACAGAACCTTGATCTCTCCAATGTAGAATTACCATTACACGATGGTTTTACGACGGATATATCGGCTGAATCTCACCCCTGGCAAGCAATTGCACGGCATTTAAGGGATAGCGAGGCATTCATCTTTGTTACTCCAGAATGGCATGGAATGGCCACTCCGGCATTGAAAAATTTTTTATTACATTGTTCGCTGGCTGAATTGGGTCATAAGCCAGCATTATTGGCCAGTGTATCAGGTGGAGTTAATGGCGTTTATCCCCTCTGTGAATTACGTATGACCGGTTTTAAAAATAACCATGTGTGTTTCCTGCCTGATCATTTGATTTTCCGTCAGGGTGAGAATTTGATTTCAAACGATCTGACTTGCAGCGATGCCGCTTTTGAAAGTCGTGCTAATTATACTCTGAAGCTACTTAAATCTTACGCTAAGGCGCTTAAGCAAGTGCGTAAAGATATAGGCGAAGAAAGTAAAAATTATCAGTATGGTATGTAGATAAACGATATTCTTTCTTGCTGAATAAACCTCGGCTCAGATGTTTGAGCCGAGAATAGAGGCATTAATTTTGCCGAATAAAGTACTAATCACAATCATTACTGTATAAAAATACAGTATACCGTATTTTTGGCATTTTTGTTTAATAACAAAACATAAATTGATTAAACAAAACCCAATTAGATCAAAGTACCAGCATTTCGGAGTTGGTGCATTCCAGTTAGTACAAAGTATCTTTAAGCCTCTGTGGTAATTTCTCATCATAATCAGCGCCATCAAAGTCACCTTTGCTGATTTCTTTGAGAATATTGCCGGCACTGGGTAAAGCGCTACGTTCAAGTTGGGTAGAAACATCCCATAAACCAGAGCGTAAAATTGCTCTGGCACACTGGAAAAAGATGGCATCTACAGTGATACGTAATACAGAACAAGGCAGTATATTACGATAGGAAAAACGTTCTAACATCTCCGGATCAATAACAATTTCCGCCCTGCCATTGACACGTAATGTTTCACCGATTCCCGGAATAAGGAACAATAATGCGACATGATTATCGTGCAGAATATTACGTAAACTATCAATACGGTTATTGCCTCTTCTATCGGGTAATAGCAGCGTTTTTTCATCTTCAATGTGAATAAATCCGGCTTGATCGCCACGGGGAGATACATCCATTCCCTCTGGGCCAACCGTTGCTAATGTGACAAAAGGTGAGGCTTCAATAAAAGGACGATATACAGGGTGAATATAGTTCACTTCTTTAAAAACAGAAGCAGCCGCAGGTTTTCCGTAAATTTGTTCTAGTGTGGCGATATCAGTAACAGTTTTGTTCATTAATTGTTATCCCCTCTATATTCGTTATCTTTCAAATTACAAAATTAACTCGTAATTTGTTAATGGTATATGTTTTTTTATTTACCTCTTTAAACGCATAAAATATTCTTGGCATCCTGTATTTTCATCTATTTCTTCGCTGACAATATAAAACCCTTTCGACAAATAGAAGTTGCAACTGGCTTGGTTTTGCTGATAGACCGATAACGTAAGTTCATCTCTTCGTTTTTTAGCATCATCAATTAACGTCTTGCCAATTCCCTGCCCCTGCTTATCTGGCGATACAAAAATAGCCGCCAATTCATTACCGTGAAGTGCATAAAAGGCAATAACGTTAGAATCCTGTACATAGACGTGTACTTCTGACGCTGGGATATAAATATTTCTCATGTTTTCTACTTGGGATTGCCAAAATTCAGCCGCTACAAAATCGTGAGCTTTCATTGAAGCTTCTAACCAAATGGACAAAACTGCATCCATATCTGCTTCTGTAAATGATCTGATCACGTTTCAATATCTCCATAATGCACATCTATTTTCGATGTAATATTTTCAACAAGTAAAATGCAATAAAAGCGGCGGCAATATTGTAAAACATACTATGAACAAAGGCATTTTGGTATGTGATAAAAGTGAGAATATCCACATTATTAAAATGCCACTGAATTAGTATACTGACCACGGCAACACCAAAAGCCGCTCCAACCTGTTGTAAAGTAGCAATTATTCCTGATGCCATACCAGCAAATCGTACATTGACAAAAGCCAGAACAACATTGAGCAATGGTGTCATAACAAAACCTTGGCCATAACCAAGCAGCATCAAAATTGGCACAATCACAAATAATGGTGTTGCTATTGAGAAAGCTGTTGGAGGTAACGTTGTCGGGGATAACATTGTAATGGCAGTAATGAGAGCAACGAAAGAGATTGCATAGAGCAATGCACCGATAACTATGGCTTTACTACCAAAGCGCTTAACCCAATAAGGTGCATTAAGTGAAGATAAAACAAAGCCTATGCTGGCTGGCGCGAAAATCAGCCCCGCATCAAAGGGATTGAAACCTAAACCGTTTTGTAAAAATAATGCAAAAATAAGAAAAAATGAGCTGGAAGTAGAATAAACGAATAAAACCAATAAACAACCTAAACTAAACTGTTTATTTTTCAATAAGTCAAAATTGAAAAGCGGCGTTTTCCCTTGGGCAACGTAATGTTTTTCATGACGTAAAAATTGTAGTAGAAACAAACAAGCTAAAAAGAGTAACGCCCAGCTCCATATTGGCCAGTTCAAAGTTGGCCCAATCAAAAGTGGCAGCAGTAAGGCAAAAATACCAATGCTGGAAAGTGCCACCCCAATTAAATCTAACCCTGGTTTTTCCCGCGCAAGACTTTCGTTGATATAGCCTGAGAAGCCTAAGGCCAATAAACCGACGGGAACATTAACCAAAAAAATAGAACGCCATTGTAAATCCCATAAATTGGCAGCGATCATCCAACCACCTAAAGTTTGCCCAGCAATAGCGGCAAAACCCAACGTCATTCCCAATAAGCCAAACGCTCGACGGCTATTATCCCCGTCAAAACTGATACGAATACTGGAGTAAACCTGTGGGAATAACAACGCTGCTGATAAACCTTGCAAAAATCGCGCAAAAATCAGAAAAATCGCTGTGGGTGCAAGACCACAAAGTAATGATGTTAGAGTAAAAGCTAATGTGCCTAATTGAAATAATCGTCGCCGGCCGAATAGATCACCCAAGCGCCCTCCTGTAATCAATAACAACCCAAAACCAATTTCATAGGCCACAATAACCAGCGTAACCTGAAATAACGTTGCCTGTAATTGTGATTGGATATTGGCGATGGCAATATTGACAACGAAAAGATCAAAGATAGTCATAAATCCGGCTGATAACAGCACTGACAGGGCTAAGTAATCTCTTTTAGACATATGTAATTCCCCGCAATGTTTGAGATAAGCGGATTTTAATGATCTTATTATCCTGTTACAATTTAACAGGTTATACTATTACTAATAGTAATGGATTGAAAATTATGACGAAATTGAAAAGAAGTCGCACCGAATTAGCTAACTTTTTACGTACCAAAAGAGAAAGTATCAGCCCTGAATCCGTTGGATTACCCCATATAGGGCGTCGTCGTACCCCGGGATTAAGGCGTGAAGAAATAGCAGCTCTGGCTGGTGTCGGTGTCACTTGGTATACATGGTTGGAGCAAGGTCGGGAAATCGGGGTATCAGCCTCTTTTTTGGATAATCTGGCTAAGATATTGAAATTGAATACGGCTGAGCGTAGGCATCTGTATTTACTCGCACATATGCGTGAACCTATAGAAACCGGACAAACGTTGTGTGTGGTTTCCCCACTTGTCAAACGGCTTATGAATGACTTATCTCCTCATCTAACTTATGTATTGAATTTGCATTGGGATGTTTTAGCCTTTAATCAACCAGCAGATGAGTGTTTTTGTTTTAGTCAGGTTGGAAGTGAACAGAGGAATTTTTTGTGGTTATTGTTCACCAATGAACATTATCGAGAATTGTTTTGTCATTGGGAACGAGATGCTTATCGTTTACTGGCCAGCTTCAGGCGCGATTATGCCCTTGCTGCTAAAGACAATTATATTCAAGAATTGGTCAATAAATTGCTTAAAACTTCACCTGATTTTTATGGAATGTGGCATAAACATGAAATCTATGAACCTTGTAATGGAGTGCGGGAGCTGAATGTGAATGGACAGGCAACTACTTTCGGCTACACTTCAATGATTACTGATGCCGAAAGACATTTGCGCTTGATTATTTATGCTAAAGATTGTTCGGATCTGCCCGAATAAAACAAGTGTGGATATGAATATACAATCAATATTTGAATAAGATATTAAATTATTTATTAGTGCGCATGCCAAATAATATTAAATTTTGAAATAACCTCTTTGTAAAAATAATATTTTATACAGAAAGTATAACACTCTAGTATGTAGAGTAATTATTTTAAAAAGAGTATTCCCCATTCTCATTAATATCCATAAATCATCTACTGATTTCAAACGGGATTATTAAGTGACTAAATAGAATAAGACACTGCTCTCACAGTCTCAAAAAAGACACCTCAAAACCACAAAAAAATTACATTTTAACAACAAATTAAACATTTTCTACTATATCAAAAAATAACTTATTATTTTTCAGCAACATAAATACACTCTTTATTAGATGGTCTTTGTTTTTTTGTTATTAATTGGTTATAAATAAGTTAATGTTTTTATTGCAATTTAGCTTTAATTATTATGCTATAGCAACTCGCAGGTAAAGAACATTATGATCGGCATTACCCTATAGACAGTCGAAAAAATATAGGGTCGGTCTGCTACTGCCTGCTTATTGTAATTTAATCATCGGTTTTATTAATAAGGACTTTTCAAGGAGCGATGTGCCAAACAGCGAATTGAAAGTTGCCCCTTTTTGAAAAATGGATCATCTCTTATGAAAAAAAATAATCCGGCACGACCGATCTTTTTGTGGATGACGTTATTAATTGGAACATTACCTGTTAGTGCTTCAATGGCTGCGGCTGAATATCAGGAACAGGGTAAAAAAAACTCACCAAGCAGTTGGCTATCTGAAGAGTTTAATCATCAATGGGGATTGGCTGCTATTGGTGCTCATTATGCTTATGCTCGTGGTTACACGGGTAAAGGCATTAATGTTGGTGTACTCGATGAAGCTGTTACCAATCATCCTGAGTTTGCAGGTAAGTTGAAGATTCTGAGTCCAGAAGACCCATGGAACTATGACAAAAATATCTTTGGGAATATCGAGTTCGGTGCCCATGGTAACCATGTTTCAGGGATCATTGCAGCAAACCGGGACGGTAAGGAAATGCACGGTGTGGCATTTGATGCGGGTTTAATTACAGGGAAATATTTGCAAAATGACTATAACCGCACAGAAGCCATGATCCAAAGCGATGTACGTGTAATTAATAACAGTTGGGGTGTTCGCCCTCGCTACTATACTGATGAGAACGGCAGGCCTAAACGGAGACCAGATGGTACGATCGATTACTATAAAGTCACTCTGCAAGATGTTATTAATTATATAACCCCCATTAAAGATGATCTGGATCGGTTAAGTCGTTCTCCAATTCCAGAACTCGATGATTATACAACCAGAAGCGCAGGTCTGTTGCGTGCGGCACGTCATGGGAAATTGGTTGTTTTTGCGGCAGGAAATGCAAATAACTATAACGTCACCTGGTTTCATGCAGGTATGCCGTATTTCTTCCCTGACGCGTTGAAAAACTACCTCAGTGTTGCCAACCTGACCAGAGAAAATGAGATTAATGTCTCATCAACGAGTTGCGGATATACTGCCAGCTATTGTTTGTCTGCACCAGGGACAAAAATTTACAGCAGTACAGGCGATTTTATTTCTAAAGTTGATGGGGAACTCGATGAAGATGCTCTCAAAAATGGTGAGTTGACGATCGATCCTACTTATGATGCTTATACCGGTACATCAATGGCATCACCCCATGTAGCAGGGGCCGCCGCCGTCTTAATGCAACGCTTCCCTTATATGACTGCCGGGCAAATTTCTGATGTCCTCAAAACCACGGCTACCGATTTGGGTGCCCCCGGTTTGGATGACATGTATGGCTGGGGAATGTTGAACCTGAAAGATGCCATTGATGGCCCTAAAATGTTCATTACTGAAAATGATATTCCTAAAAAATACTATATTCCGGGCTCTTATACTGAAACCCAGTTTATTGCCAATATTCCGGGTATCGGTGAGTTGGTTGAAAAAGGTACGACTGTAGAAAGAATATGTAACAGTATTGAATGTGTCTATGACAATTGGAGCAATGATATCTCCGGTCACGGTGGATTGACGAAAATTGGCAAAGGAACACTCGAACTTGCGGGTAAAAATAGTACTTACAAAGGGCCGACTTTGGTAGAACAAGGCCATTTGCAAGTCAGTGGTTCCATAACTTCTGATGTAACCGTGTATGATGGTGCGACTCTTGGAGGAACGGGTACTGTCGGTTCTCTTATGGCTAATACCGGAGCCAATATTGCACCAGGCGAGTTAGAATCAAGTGGTACGCTGAACGTTGATCGCAATATTACCTTCCAAAATGGTTCACGTTATCTGGTAAAAGTGGCACCAAATAACCAGAGTAATGGCAATCGCATTATCAGCAATGGTTTGGCAACGCTGAAAGGTGGTGAAGTACAAGTTACACTGGAAAACAGCAGTAATTTACTATCAAAACAAGAAGTTCGTAGCCTTCTTGGTCAGCAATACAATATCTTGCAAGCAAACAGTGGTATCAATGGAAAATTTGCTTCCGTAGTACCAAACTATCTGTTTGTTGGTACTGAACTGAGTTACCAGACTGATCAGAATTACCAAACTGCCCGGGTGATGTTGGATATAAAACGTAATTCCACCAAATTCGCCAGCTTTGGGATGACTGCGAACGAACGCGCCGTGGCTGATGCGGCTGATAAACTGGATCTCGGTCATCCGGTTTATGAGAGCATCTTAATGTCTGATACGGCAGCCCAAGCTCGCCAGGCATTCCAACAATTTTCTACCGGACAGATTCATGCTGATATCGCAGCGGCACAAATCAATAGTAGCCGCTATCTGCGCGATACTCTGAATATCCGTTTGCGTCAGGCTGATGGTGGAACTATCGGACAGGATATCAAGGCGGATAAAAACGGCGCTTGGGTGCAAATCATGGGCAACTGGCAACGTGCGAATGGTAACAGTGAAGTCAATGGATATCGTGTATCCAACTATGGTGTGTTACTGGGTGCAGATAGAGAACTGGGTAATGATTGGCGTCTCGGTGTAGCTACTGGTTATACCCGTTCTTCACTGAAAGGTGGCTACAGTACTTCAGCACGCAGTGACAATTTCCATCTGGCTCTATACGGTAGCAAGCAGATTGAGGCTTTAGCGTTGCGTGCCGGTGCTGCTTACAGTTGGCATCGCTTTGATACAGAACGTTCAATTGCCTTTGGTCAACAATCCGATAATCTGAAAGCCAAGTATAACGGCCAAACTGGTCAACTGTTTACTGAAGCAGCTTATGGGATGAATACATCTTGGTTGAATCTGGAGCCATTCGTTAACCTGTCTTACGTTAACTTCCGTAACGACAGCATTAATGAACATGGCGGTGCCGCGGCACTGAATGGTCGCAAACAATCGAAAAATGCGACCTTCTCTACATTAGGTTTACGTGTAGATCAAAAATGGCAGACTGAAAATGAACTGACTGTGGGCGTATATGGAGAACTGGGTTGGCAACATCAGTTTGGCAACGTAGATCGTGACACTAAATTAAGCTTTAGCAATAGTAACTCAACGTTTACTGTCAACAGTGTATCAGCAGCCCGTGATTCCGCTGTAATCAAAGCAGGTACGGAATTAGGTATTAATGAAAACACTAAGTTGTCACTGGGATATAACGGCGTTCTGTCAGGCAATCATAAGGATAACGGCGTATTCCTGAATGCCAAATGGCGCTTCTGATCGATAAAAATAGATGTTTTTTAATAGCAAAAACTCACTGCTGACAAAGATTGGCAGTGAGTTTTACTTTTTAGGTCATTTGTATCTGCTTTAGCACAAATCACTTCGGTAGCATCGGGTAATGATTAAATCTGATAATGGATTCAAGTCATTAGAACATCTAAAGGAGGAAAAATATGGCTTATCGTAAAACTCTATTAATCAGTTTATTTTCTCTGTCAGCAATTTCAAATGCTTTGGCTTTGAATAGCTCTGTACCTTTTGAGGCACCAAATGATAATGGTGCTCCATTAATGAAATCAACTGACCCCGGCGCTGAAAAATACAGAACCGTTGGTAAATTCAATGGCAACGCACACTGTACTGCAACTTTAATTGCTGGTGAAAATGCACCTGATAAAAATACCCTCGCATTGATATTGACTGCTGGTCATTGTGTAGACAGTAATGTAGGCACAAATGACGTGATAGCTGATCAACCGGCTCCTGATTATTGGGGATATACTCCGGATTACTTCATTGATAAAAAAGACAACCTTTCTCTGGTTAAAGTCAACCGTATCTTGTATTCAACGATGAAAAACGAAGATATCGCCGTATTAGAGCTGAAAGCAACTTATGGTGAATTAGCCCAAAAAGGCTATCATCCGATGAAGTTGAAGAAAAATCTTGAGATGAAGCAGCAACCTATTGTGTTAACCCATATTCCTGTCAATAACGTTGATTACAATTACGCTTATCTCAGAAAATCTGAGTGTAATATTACTGGAAAGTCTCCAGAATTGTATGAAGGTGGCTCGCCCTGGTTTTGGTCTCCGGTTTTCTCAGTTAACTGCGCTGGTGTAGTCGGTGGAAGCTCTGGTTCTCCTGTTTTTGAGAAAGGTCAAACAAACGTAATTGGGGTGCTTAATACAACGACAGAACCTGGGATGACGGGTTGTGGGGGTAATAGACCTTGTATTATTGAGAACAATAAGGGAGTTCCACAGGAAGGTATTAGCTATTTCATTCCTGTAGATAGCATTGCGAATGCACTCACAAAAGATAGTAAACTTGACCTGTCTAAGCTCCAAAATGGCAGTGGCAATGTTCTGGAAAAAACGAATTTCTGGTCGCCGTGGATATCTCAGAGTGTTGATCCTACTAGCGGAGAGAAAGCAAAATGGGATGTTGTTATCAAGGAAAATGCCAACGTCAAGAATATTCGATACAAAACGGGCTTAATCAGTGAAGTAAATTGTGCAGATGAAGCTGGATATGGTGCCCCCGCTCTTGCTAGCCAGAATCCGCTGCAAAACTTGCTACTTCCAGAAAAAGATGGGATCTACAAGCTTTGTGTGATTAACCAGAATAACGATGGTCAATGGCAGAAAACTAAAGACGCATCAATCATGTTGCGGGAAATTGATAATACTCCACCATCAATTAAACCCACTCTGCATGTAAATGATTATGGGAATGGTACTTGGACTGTAACAGCCGAACCTCGTCCATATGAACTCGGAAGTATCTTTGTCAAATATGGCCCTAAAGCGACAACCCATTGTGACGATAAAGCAGATTACAGTTTCTTCTGGAGACCAGTAAATCTGGATAAATCTAAAGCTCCATGGCGCGTCTGTGCATATGGTGAAGATACAGCAAGAAATGCCGGCCCGATTAATGTGCTTGACTTTGATTCTACTATTGCTGAGTAGATAGCTATCTAGCAAATTGGAGATGTGGGACAATAAAATACCATTGTCCCATTTTTCTTTAATTTATCACTTATTTTTCCTGACGATAAAAATCATTCCTTCTGCTCGATCGTGATTGCTATGTTGAAAAAACCTTAGTATCATTTTTACCCTCACCTGCATATCTTGTCGTTCTCTGTACCACCATCGCTTTATCAATCCTGAATATTCCTGCTGAAATCTCTTTCAGTCAAATTTCCATCAGTCAAATATTTGAATCCTATTTCTATTAAAGGAGGCTTGAATATGCCATCGCGGACTATTCCACCAGCCATTTCTCCGGTTATTTTGCTTATATTTTCATTTGCTGTATTTTTCATCGGTGCGACAGAATTTATGTTATCTCCTATGCTCAAGCCCTTGGCTGAAGCATTTAAAACGACAACAGATAAATCGGTTTGGCTGGTATCTGGGTATGTTTTTGCTTATGCACTTGCTGCACCGGTTTTTGGTTGGTTATCTGATCGAATAAATCGACGTAAACTATTATTAGCCTCCCTGTTATTTCTTGCCCTTGACGGTTTGGCATTAACGGTGGCTCCCAATCTGGAGATTGCAATTGGATTACGTATCTTTGGTGGCATAGCTTCAGCCGCTTTGATTCCAACTATCTTCGCGTTAATTGCGGAAATTTTTCCACTCCACAAACAAGCGTCAGTTATGGGGATCGTCATGCTAGGTATGACTGGTGGTATAGCAGGCGGCCCTCTTTTTGCCGGTATTTTAACGGAGTTATCTGGCTGGCGGATACCATTTCTGATAAGTGCAAGTGGGTGTCTTTTACTCTGCATTTTAAGCAAAAAATATATTCCAGACCTGATTAATATTCGAAAAGCGGAGCTTCAGACCGTCGCATTTCAATGGGTACACCAAGGCAATTTAACACTCCCTCTCATTGCAAAAGGGCTTTGGAATGGAACGGCAGTATCTACTTTTATTCTGGCTGGAGAGGTTCTAAGGCAGCATTATGGATTGGGAACAGGAGCAATTGGCCTATCCGTTTCTGCATTTGGTATTGGACTTGGCTTAGGTAATCTGTCCGTCAGTATTGTAAAAAAGTTGCATGTCAGGGATGAATGGATTCTTTTACTGGCAACAGTAATACTGTTTATCACTATTTCTGCATTTATGCTAATGCCTCTATTCCTGTTTTTCAGCCTTGGTTGTTTGATGTTATGGGGATGTTCGCTTGGCCTTGCAGCTCCGATAAGCACTTCCATTTTGGCAAATCGGGCAGCACAGAATAGAGGCCAGATATTGGCAGTTTCAGAAAGTATGAATAATCTGACAATTTTATTCTTACTCCCTATTGCCTCCAACTTACTGATACAGCATGGTGTTACGATAACCATGATAGCGCTAGGGAGCTTCTTTATAGTGGGAATTGGGCTGTCACTACGGGATCTTACGTCTCCCAAAATTTCAGCAAAATAACGCTTATCCCAAATAAAATCATTTCGACGAATAGCTAAGTTAACCCGAATTTAGTTTAAGCCATCGCTGGGAAATCTTCTTCTGAGTAGAAAACTTTCAGTGATGGTTTCTTCCATTTAGGGCAGTAAGCAATCACGCCACCTAAAACAGTCAACAGAAATTCTTTTATACTTCGGTGGTGAGAATGCTCTATTTGAGAAAGGGGTTTTAATTACCCATTAATTGTTTCGATGATAAAGCACCTTGTTAGCCTGGATTGTTTGGCTGTAATGTTTCGTGCAAATGAAGCCAGACAGGTGTATCTGCATGAAGGTTAAAGACAGCGGTTGACCAGCGAATTGTGGTCTCTTTGTCGGGCTCGGTCTGCTGTTCACGATATAAAATTACAGCCCCACTCTCCCACTCTTCCACTCTTCCAAGACACACAGCGAATCCACAACAATATGTAATCCCGGGCGGCTTGCACGTTTAGCAACAAAAAAACGGCCCAGAGACTCATGATCAAGCATCGTGCCTGTTATCGTGATCATTGAATAATCCTGACTGAACCGGTCAAGGAGTGTCTGCACGTCTCCTTCACCTTTGCCAAGCCAGTTCTCAATGGCAACATGAGCTTCCAACACTTCATTAATATAATGGTTCATTATCTATTCTCTTCTGCTGATAAAAGATTACGTTTTATGTTCCGGTTATTAATACTCAAGCTGAGCAGGAGTGGAATAAGAGCACCGGCTACTGCTGTATAAAATGTCCACATATAAGCCTGTCGCAGTGCGAGATGGCTAATAAACAGATTGAGTAGCAGGCTCAACAGCGCTACACCAAAGCAGAAACTGAGCTGACGGTTTATGTTCCACAATGCACTTGCTTCAGGCATGGCTGTGGCTGATACCTCAAGGAAAGCACTACTCTGGGCGGTGCTGCTACACAAACTCCCCCCCATCCCCATCAGTGCAAAAGCCGTCACTAGCAGGTAGTTTTGCCCGTTGTGCGTCACTACCGAAAGTAACAAAATGCCTATCGCCTGTAGCAAACAGCCAGTCATGATGAGTGGTCGTAGTCCCAAGCGGTTAAATGTTTTGCCTGTAACAGTGATCGCTAGAAACGAAGCCAGTGACCAGGGAATCATTAATGCTCCTGTCTCAGCGGCGGACATACCGAGAAATGTTTGCAGATAAATGACACCAACCAGACTTACTCCCATAAACAAGCCAGGCACGAACTGATAAACCAGCATTGAGAAGCGCATTAATGGGTCAGAAAGGAGATGAAAGCTGAAAAGTGGCTCAGAATGCCGACTACTGCGAATAATGAAAAAGGCTAGCAGAATGATACCCGATAAGAAAAGTATCGTGCCTTTTGCAATGCTTCCCGCCTCACTCATTTTTGTCATTCCGAGTAAAATGAGAAATAGGCCAGCACATCCGATTACAAGACCAGAGAAATCGAGAGCTTTATTTTTTTCAGACGTGATCCCGTCCTGTAACCATATGAAAGCCAGTATCAGTGTCAGCAGGATTAGCGGCAAACTGGCAAAGAACACCCAGCGCCAGTTGAGCATTTGGACCAGCAAGCCACCCAAGGCAGGGGATAGAGCAGGAGCTAGTAGTGCTACCAACATAATGGCAGATGAAAGTTTAGCTCGCTCATATTTTGCATAAAGCTGCCACGTCAACGCCTGACCGACTGGTATTAACAGTCCACCACCAATGCCCTGCACAACTCGATAGAAAACCAGTTCTTCAAGTGAATGTGCAAATCCAGATGCCGTTGTTCCCAGTGCAAATAAGGCTAACGAAAGTAAAAACACCCGCCGGGCACCTGCACGCTGTGTCAACCACGCACTGAGAGGAATAATAAGCGTGAGCCCACATATGTAGCCATGACTGATCCATGCTAACTCTGCCACTGAAGCATGCATTTCCTTACCTATAGTGGGATAAGCAACATTGGAGATAAATATATTTACTAAGTCGAGGAAAAAGCCAAGAAGGTAAACGACCGCCACTTTACTACGATAATTCATACTCTCTTCCCTGTTAAAAATGAATAATATAATTCCGGTAATGGGAAGGATAAAGAGCTGCCGCACTGATACACTGTCAAAAAATATTTGACAGTAAGTGGAAGATTTATGCTCAATTTACAACGTGTAGCAATGTTTGTGGCCGTGGTAGAGGCGGGGAGTTTCACATCAGCAGCCACCACGCTCAGACAAACGAAGGCAGTAGTTAGTTTTAACATTCGGCAACTGGAGGAGGAGCTTGGTGTGTCGTTGTTGCTACGCACTACCCGACGTCTAGCACTTACGCAAGCGGGGGAGGCTTTTTACCTGCGTAGTGTTCATCTTCTAAAAGAAACAGAAGATATTGTGAATGATGTGCAATTCAGTCATAGAGGATTTGGTGGTGAGTTACGAATAACCAGTACACCGGAATATGGCACTACAATGATCATCCCCGCTTTAGTGGCATTCGGGCAGGCACACCCGGAGCTGAGTATTCGCTACGTTTCGTCTTCCTATCATGCCGATCTTATTTCAGAGCACTTCGACGTTGCCATTCGCCTTGGCAAATTGGCTGATTCCAGTTATCACGCAGCGATAATAGACAACTTTTCAATAATCCCAGTGGCCGCGCCGAAATGGATTAAAAATAACCCGATAGATTCGCTTAATATGTTGGGTCAGGTGGAATGGGTTATTCATACTCGTCTCCAGTCCCCTCTGCGCTGGCAAGTAACGGGTCCTGAACAGCAGAAGATCGATTTTTCCATCACTGGACCCGTCAGGTTCTCAACTGACAGTGCTTCTGCGCTGATGAGTTTCATACTGGAAGGCTGTGGTGTTGCGCTGTTACCGGAGTGGCTCGTCCGGCCCGCTTTAGCAAGCGGGGAACTACAACATCTACTGCCCGATTACCATTTCCCTTTGCAGGGCGTGTATGCGGTTTACCCTAATACCCGCCACATCTCCGCTAAGGTACGTGCTCTGATTGATTTTCTTCAGAGACGCTCAAGGGACCGGGCTACTAAAAACTGACAAATGCTGGTTCGGGCGCGAATATTTTTGATGATGGCTGAAGGCCTTGACGTGTTGAGCCGGGACCAGCCTGACGGTATATCCCATCCATGAGATGTTCTCCCGAAATTCAGTGCATCGGAAAGAAAGATGGCACTGTTTGCCTCTGAAAAAGGGAGCGTCCATCACATCACTTCAAACTATGACAGACTGCATAAGTTGTGGGTAGCGTTGCATTTGGAAGTTGAATCTGCCAGTCACTGAGTTTAAATTAGTAGACACTTATCATTCCAGCAGGGCGCGAGCATACTTTGATTGATATTTATCCTTAAAATGTAAATATTATTCTTTAACTCTATGGCCTCCTATAAAAGTTTAAAGAATTGTTCATTTGATTGCATTTTGCTCGATCGGATTTTGCAGCCAACAAAAAGGCAGCTTGAAAGACGCAGAGTATAATTAGAAAAGAAATAAGGAATAAATCATGAGTGGCATTGATAAAAATGATAATTATGAATTTGGTAATTACATTTTCAGACTAAACACCAGAGACACTGGGAATCATTTAACTATAGAGAAACATAGAAATAATAGAATTTTATTCTCAGATTCTTTTGATAAAATCGAGGATATTTTATTATTAGGTAAAAAAATTTATATTAATTTAATTGATAAAGATAAATCCATTGTCATTAAATTTTCTATCTTTTCTAATAAATTTGAAGTTTTTAAAGTTTATCAAAAATTAGAGCGGACGTTTCATGATCATAAATTAAGAATAAAATTTAATGAATCATATGGAAAATATAAGAAAGAGGCAGAGGGTATTTATAAAAAATACATTAAAGTGTGTGATAGGTTCAAGAAAAGTATGCGCGAAGCAGGTATCACATATGTCAAGCTACAAAATGAAAATAAGGAGTTAACTAACAAAATGAATATGTTGTTAGACCAAAAACAAGGTTCAGATATTAGTCATAAATTAACTAAAAAATGTATAAAAACATCAACCGGTAAGAGTTTTAACGGCGTACATCATAACAATAATCTTGTGGAAGATGTTCCAGAGCAAGATCGCGAAAAGTCAGTTAGAAAATGCAGGATTTGACAACCCTATCCTTAAGTTTGATAGCGATAATCATTACAGGCTTCATTCGTGTTTCTGATATTGAGTTTGGCGACAATTATCAGATCATAAATGAAGCTTTTTTCTATCTGAAATAAACGGTTATTGTTTAAGAATGTAATCCATTGAGGTTTTTCCTCGTTATGCTACCCCCTCCCCCCAAACACCCTATGGTGGCACCAAAACGGAAGGGGCGACACCGACAAAACAGGTCTAACTGAGCAAGTTATGATTTCACGGGGATACATGTGACCTTGTCGACGGCGCTGACGATACCCCTTATTGAGACAAAACTGTGCCCATTAAGGAATGAAAAAACGACAAAAGTCATCGACATCGCAGAAAATTTCAACTAATTTGTTCATTGCCTGCTCCTCCCCAGAGCGGTTTTTGGTGCACACCAAAACGTTGCTCTTGGAACAGGAATTTCGTCAATTTCTTATCCAGAATTCAGGTTAAGTTACCAAAATATGAAAACCAATAATCAGGAAACATAATGACAGAGTTAATTGCTATAGCCATTATTACCATTCTTGCTGTTATTAGCCCGGGAGCTGACTTTGCGATGATCACCCGTAATAGTTACCTTTATGGTCGGCAAGCAGGCATATTGGCGGCATTTGGGATTGCGGTAGGTATCTTGGTGCATGTTACTTATACCATACTTGGGATTGGTATTTTGATTGCTCACTCTCCTAATATATTGCTTGCTATAAAAGTTATAGGGGCTATTTACCTTATCTATATTGGTTATAAGACACTCACATCAAAAACGAAAGTTGATATTGATATTAACTCAACAAAGATTGTCTCAATTACCGCGTTTAGAACAGGTTTTTTGACAAATGTATTAAACCCTAAAACAACACTTTTTGTTGTCAGCACATTTACTCAAATTGTTTCCCCATCGACCGGTATTAGCTTGCAAATGGGCTATGGAATTTTTATTTCTCTAATGCACCTTTTTTGGTTTGTTGGTGTTGCTATTTTCTTTTCCAACCAAAAACTTAGATCTGCAATGTTAGAAAAACAAACAATGCTCAATCGAATCATTGGCGTTATTCTAATCGGGTTGGGTGTTTCTTTAGGTGCTATTCCTATTGTTAGCTGATAAAACTTGGCAATAAACTAATAGTCGCTATAAGGGATCTCTATTATGCCAATTAACTTTAATGCTAAAGAAAACAGACATACTTACGTTGGCCGTGATGCTCAACAGGAATGGTACGATTTAATCCAAAAACTGGTGGAACCACGTAATAAAGAAATTGCAGATATTGGCTGCGGGGGTGGTATTTATTCACTGGCGTGGGTAAAAATGGGGGCGAAGAAAGTCACTTGTGTTGATTTTTCACAGCAGATGCTAGCTGATACGGCAGAAAATACTCACGGTCTTTCGAATATCATGATCAAACAAGGTGATGCTCTTTGCACTGGTTTGCCTGATAACAGTCAGGATATTGTTTTTGAAAGAGCGCTTATCCACCATATAACCCAAGAAAACAGAACAACATGTTTTGCTGAAGCCCATCGTTTATTACGTTCTGGTGGAATGTACATTTTACAGGACAGAACCCTTCAGGATATCCAACTTCCGAATTCACCTGAACATATTCGGGACTATATTTTTGATGTTTACCCTCACCTATATCATTTTGAAACCCAACGTAGACCGGACAATATTGAAGTCATTAATGGACTAAAAGCAGTAGGATTTAAACAAGTTAAGGCAGTACCTTTTTTAGAAAAAAACAACACTTATAAGGATTTTTCACAATTGGCCGCAGATTTTCAACTACGCAAAGGCCGCTCTATTTTGCACGAATTGAGTGATGAAGAAATCACTCACCTTATCAACCATATGGAAAAATCGTTGGGTAACAAGACTGATATTGTTGAGAAAGACTTTTGGACAGTTTGGACAGGCATAAAATGATAAACATACCAGAACCTATGGTGATAAAAACGACAAATCACTGGGTGATAAACCCTCGCATTAATGCCCATTTGCCAAGGGATAAGCAAAACAGAAATCATTAATTTTAAAAAAAGAGTCTATAAAAATAGACTCTTTTACATTCAACCATTTTTAATATTCAAATCTTAATTGAACAATGTTTGGACGTTTATCTATTGACCAAGTAATGGTGCATCTAAACTTGATTTCAATCGTGCTTTTTTCTCTTCTTCATCAACCAACTGATTCAGTTTTTTAGCAAAGATAGCTTGAAGCTGATTCCAGAACTCTTCAAAGTGCTCTTCATCACGTAAGCAATAAGTCATTACCGCTGCACGCAATACAAAGATACGGCGAATTTTATCCCATTCACTGCGGCTAAAACCACACCGCTCTGCGTAGTGTCTTGGTGTATCACCATACTCTTTATAATCCAGTATGGTTGATGATGTGAGGAAGTCGTTGGTATAAGCTCGTCCTGTAGAATAGGAACACAGCTCATAAAGCCGCTTGTTGAGCGCATTGTGGCTTTCCAGATTTTCGTTCCCAATTTCTTTGAATGTAAAATTGATCATATGAAAATCTGGGGATGGCATAACATGTACTTCAAACCGATGCTTACCTGCTTCTATGGGTGACATATTTGCCAATTTGTCTATTAACCTTTGTGCTGTAACGATACCAGCAGCAATGACTTTCCCATATCCGCTGATATTCAAAGGTAATAAGCGATGAGCGGCCCAAAGCGATGCTGCGGTTGCCCCCGTTTTTGAACCTTCCATAATAGATGCGCCAAGAATACTTCTATTGTTGACAGCCGGGTTTGCTTTGTCATTGTTTTCTTCAAAAACATAAGCTGCACGAGAAGAGATCAAATCAAGAATGCGTTTGTCTTTCATACAAATTGCACCCGCAGCATATTGAATGAAACCAACTTTATGAGGATCAACTGTAATCGAATCCACTTCTTTCAATGCCTTAAAGCTGTTATAAACTTCTGGCTTCGGCCAACTGATGTTTTCCGGCATAATACCTATCGAACGATGACAATTAGCAATCTCGTCATATTCAATAAATTCGCCCTGCTCATTCAGCAACATGGAGCAAGCGTATCCTGCATAAGCCGCATCAACATGAATATAGAAAGATCCACTATAACGCTCTTCACACTCCTGCCTCAAGGCAATGACTTCATCAATCCGATCAATTGCACCAACTTCTGTCGTGCCAACCACAGCAATCATCGCCAAAATTGACTCGCCTTGCTCGATTAACTCTAAGGTGATTTTCCGCATTTGAGCAACGTCAGTTTGATAATTTTCATTAACAGGTAATGGAATAATATTTTCCTGACCAATACCAAAGATATCTGCCGCTTTCATCCAAGAGTAATGTCTAGATTGTGGAACTAACAGCTTGCCTAATATTTCTGGTTTAGTTCCTGTACCACGACATGTCATATCACGTACTTCTTCAAAAATTTCGCGTTCTTGGAGCGTACTGATTAAATCCAGAATTTCAGCCGTTGGCATATTTTTCAATTGCTTTGGCGACTTATGACTGACCAGATCTTTTGCCTTGGGATGTTGAGATATTGCAAAAGGTAATGTTTTTAAATTCCTGGCTACCCACAAGCCTTCATAATTCGCGACTGTACCGCCAGAAGTAATATGCCCCCAAGATTGATGCGGGTCATAACCAAACATCCGGCAAAGATCTAATCCCGATTCAAGTTCTAGTTCTGTTGTTGTCGGGGATGCTTCATAACTACAGTTATTCGGGTTGTACATCATGGCCATGACGTACGCAAGATTAGAAACCATTAATGTGTCGCTGTTAATGTGGCCAAGATAACGGGGAGAAAAGAAAGGAATTGAAGTGTTTTTTAGTTTTGCTGACAGTTGATTTAAAATTCCTTCTGTCCGATAAAGTGTCTCTCTATAATTATGCTCATAGCGATCAACTGATGTGATTAACTCAGAATCTCCAGGATGAAAACCTGAACGCCAGTACATATGTTCGTTAACCGCATAGTCCATCATCTCTCTAAAAAAAACCGCATTCTCTGATTTTGGTCCTAAAAATAACGCATCTACATTTAAATTAGGATGAAGTGGTTTAGTCATAATTACGCAGCCTTTTAACTGGTTCTTTGTGTTTTGTAGTAAAGTCGATTTATAAACTTATTATTAATTTGTTTTTGTTTTCTATGGTTAATGACAAACTCATGTGGCGGTTATAAAACACCTACAATAACTCATTGAAATAAATAGTTTGATTTTTGATCAATGCGCAAGAGCTTTCTGCAACATATGCCAAATCAATCTATTTTTATAGATATAAAACATAGTTCTTAGAATATTAATAATAAGTTAATAATTATCTTTAAATTTGTGCGCTACCACAAAGAAACGAGAAGAATATCTCATATTATTAAGGTGAAAATATTGCGTATAGAAATCATAAACATGATACTGTTCACACATAACAGAATTGGTGACAACGTCACGGATTCTGTTATGTGGAACGTAAGGCGCAGGATAATCAATGGAAGTAGTATGAATTATCTATCATAAGTTGCACATAATAAAAAATGTATATTGATTAATCAATTCAGCGATAAATATGAGCATCGAACCGACAAGGATAGAATAAGCATTATTAATTAATAGGTTATCTCTTCCCTTCCATAAGGCATAAATCCAGGTTGCCATTGCAATAATATATAGGCACCATGAAAGCATTTTTAGTCCAAAGGCACTTTTGATATTAAGTTCAGTTTGATGTGGGAAGATCATATTGTCATTAACCATCGTGATTTCTGCTAACCACTCCATATAGGCCGGATGCTCAATCAGCCGTACAGTAACACTGATAAAAACAACAAAGAGCGCAGCCATCACTAGCTTAATAGGTAATTTTCCTCGAATGAATTTTCTTAACGGACAGGCAATAAATGATAAAGCCAATGCAGGGCCTAAAGTAAATATCGCACCATAGAACAGAAAATAGGTATTGATGTTCGTCCATGTCACCATGTCACTATTGACGTAAATAATCGCCATATAGTGGACGTCAATGACTCCAACGATGCCAATTACCAACATGATATAATCATAAATCCGCTTTCTAAGCGCAACCAAAAGTGTATGTAGTACGAGTAAGCCAAAATAGACAGCAGCAAAAATCGTTTCTATGTTTATCCAATCCTGCTTAACATTGTGTAGCGATTGGTAAACACTAAGTGGATATCCCCAAATGTTCAAAGAGGAGATAAACCCGATACCTGCCAGTACACTACTTATTAAGTATGTTTTTAATAATGTTTTTTGCACAAGAATAGTTACTGAATGTTGCCATGTGTTTAGTTCGTGCTTAAACCAGTAAACACAAAGTACACTCATCAGTACAAGCCCCACAGAACTTTGCATTACCATTGTAAATGCAATTAACAACCACTCACTCATGTCAATCCTATTCCACTTATCTGTAACCAAACAACATCATCGACGCGTATTACATCCATATATTATTAATTAAATTTCAGTTTAATTAAGATATTATATTGAATGGCTAAAGTTTTACGCAAGTTCGACGTTAATCATCTTTTTTCGCTAGTGATGATATATGCCGTGATTAATGCGAGTATCTGGCTCTTACCAGAGCTACCTAAATATGTTAAATTTACGCATATCAATCACTTCTAATGAGCACTCCCCCATGATCCCGGAAAAACGTATTATTCGTCGGATTCAATCTGGTGGTTGCGCAATCCACTGTCAGGATTGTAGCATTAGCCAGCTTTGTATTCCTTTCACCTTAAATGAACATGAGCTTGATCAGCTTGATAATATCATCGAGCGCAAGAAACCCATCCAGAAAGGGCAAACCTTGTTCAAGGCTGGTGATTCATTGAAATCACTCTATGCCATCCGTTCAGGAACCATCAAAAGCTATACAATTACTGAAGAAGGCGACGAACAAATTACGGGTTTTCATCTTGCTGGTGATCTAGTTGGATTTGATGCCATCATTAACACTGAACACCCCAGTTTCGCTCAAGCGCTTGAAACATCAATGGTATGTGAGATCCCATTTGAAACTCTGGATGACCTTTCAGGAAAAATGCCTAATCTCCGCCAGCAGATGATGCGTTTGATGAGTGGAGAAATCAAAGGTGATCAAGAAATGATCCTGTTGCTATCCAAAAAGAACGCAGAAGAAAGGCTGGCCGCATTTATCTATAATTTGTCACGTCGTTTTGCACAACGTGGTTTCTCACCTCGTGAATTCCGCCTGACAATGACTCGTGGCGACATTGGTAATTACTTAGGCTTGACCGTTGAAACCATTAGTCGCCTGCTTGGTCGTTTCCAGAAGAATGGTATCCTGGCTGTCAAAGGTAAGTATATCGCTGTCGAAAATATGGATAAATTGACCGAATTGGCTGGTAAAGCTCCCGCCAATGTTTCCTAACATTATCTAAATTTTAAGCCAGATCACTATATTTTGCTGATCTGGCATTCTTTTACCCTGTTATAGTTGTCCATATTGGTTTATCTTCTGTATTAAAGAGGCATCCAGACTCTGCGAGGAATTCAGTATGGCAAACTACCAAAACCTCTTGGTCGCAATTGATCCCAATCAGGATGATCAACCCGCATTAAGGCGTGCAGTTTATATCGTGCAACGCAATGGCGGCCGCATTAAAGCATTTTTACCTATTTATGACCTTTCATATGAAATGACTACCCTGCTTTCTCCTGAAGAAAGAAACGCGATGCGGAAAGGTGTGATTGGTCAACGAGTCGCTTGGATAAAACAACAAGCCCATTATTATCTTGAATCAGGAATTGATATTGAGATTAAAGTGGTTTGGCATAATCGTTCTTATGAAGCCATTATTCAAGAAGTTATCACTGGAAATCATGATTTACTATTGAAAATGGCTCACCAACATTCCCGGTTGGAGTCGATGATTTTTACTCCACTGGACTGGCACCTGCTACGTAAAAGTCCTTGCCCTGTCTGGATGGTAAAAGATCAAGTATGGCCAGAAAATGGTTCTGCTGTGGTTGCAGTCAATTTATCCAATGAAGAACCTTATCATAATGAATTGAATCTAAAATTAGTGCGTGAAACACAAGATCTCGCCAATCGCATTGTAAAAGATCCCTTGATTCATCTCGTTAATGCTTATCCAACCGCCCCTTTAAATATTGCAACTGAATTGCCTGATTTTGACCCTAATGTGTACAATCAGGCATTGCGTGGCCAACATTTGATTGCAATGAAAGAGTTGCGACAGAAATTCCATATCAGTGAACAACAAACCCACGTTCATGAAGGTGTGCCGGAAAAGGTGATTCCTGAAATATGTGATGAATTAAATGCAGGTGTAGTTGTTTTGGGCATCCTTGGCCGGACTGGGTTATCAGCCGCATTTCTTGGCAATACTGCCGAACATGTTATCGATCGGATTAAATGTGATTTGTTAGCTATAAAGCCTGATGGGTTTGTTTGCCCTATCAAGGTAGATGAAGAATAATGAGATTGATAAATGATAAAAGCTCGTTGATAAATAGATTGCCCGAAATAAAATTCGGGCAATTTCACACTTGAACTCATTTAATGTTTTTAATCTCTTTTGTTTCTTTTTTACGAAAAACCAGAGCTAAGCCAATTATTATAGAGATCATTCCAAGAATACTTAGAGCAGATAACGTATTACCTAAAAATAAATAATCCATTATTGCTGTTACCCCTGGCACAAGATAAAACAAGCTAGTGACATTGACTAAATTACCCGCTCTGATAAGCCGATAAAGTAATAATTGAGCAACGACAGAGATGACTAAACCAAGCCACAATACAGGTACAATAAAACCTATAACGGGTTCAATATGAAAAGGCTTGAAAGGGATAAATAACAGGCAAAGTAATAAACTGACACCATATTGCAATGGTAGTACTTCAGAGGGGGCTTGATGAATTTGTTTCTGAAAAATAGCACCGATGCTTATACAAAACAGGGCCGCTAGAGCAAAAAAAGTGCCTGAAAAGGAAAATTCAGTCAATACCAATCCCTGAAATACTACAAGCACTAAGCCGATGAAAGCCAAGAACAATCCTATTAAACGGTGAGCTGTGAAATGTTTCTCCATTACCCAAAGTGTAATAATCGGCTGAATTCCCATCACCGTAGCTAAAATACCGGGGGTTATTCCATGTTCCAATGCCAGAAAATAAAAAATAGAATATCCGCCAATGATCAATAACCCCACTGCGGCAACTTTTTTCCTACTTCCTGAAACTGGGAGATAGCGTTTTTTGAACATGAAGAGTACTAATAAAAACAAAAAAGCAATTGCAAAACGTACCGTCAAAATGGCAAAAGAAGAACTATGATCCAGCCCCCAACGGGAAAAAATGGCACCACTACTCCATAATAAAACGAAGAGAGAAGTTGAACCATAGGTACTCCATAGTGTTTTTGAGGTCATACAAGTACACCTATCATAATATTTATTAATAATCAGAAAATAATACTGAATGAAACAGTCGACAAACTGTTTAGTAGCTATTCTTCCTGTCAAAAATTTAAGTTTCTGGCGGCATTCTTTAAGCGTTCATCTCCACGTCGATCATATTTCTGGGTTGTGGTAATACTTGAATGCCCCATAGCATCTTTGACAGTTACGATATCTTCACCATTATCCAACATGGCTGATGCAAATGTTCTGCGCAGATCATGTGGCGCAAATTTTTCCAATCCACTTTCTACTCTGCGTATCTCAAGGATGTGATAAATAGCTTGATCTGACAAACGGTTATCAGTTACATCATCATGGCGACGAATTCGGGTAAAAAGCGGGCCGGCATGATCCCCGCGTACTTCATCTATCCAACGATTTAAACGTTCCCATGTTCCTTCTGGCATATAAGATAAGCGTTCTTTATTCCCTTTTCCCATCACCCTTAGTGCCTGTTCGCGACGAATAATGTGTTTCATATCTAACGAAACAATTTCTGATCGTCTCAGACCACAACCTAAGAGCACGCCAATAATCGCCGCGTCACGTAATCCTTTTGTGCTAATATCGTTTTCACAGGTAAAAAATAGATCTTTTATTTCATAACGCTCAAGCGCCCTGCCTTTTGGCAACCGATTTCCCCTGACAGACCGCACTTGTCTTATATGTTGAAAATTGTCAGTGTCGAGTTGTTTCATTGTCCAGGCTTCCAATGCAACCCCTTTCAAAGCAGAAAGATAAGTATTAATTGTTGCCGGTGCCTTACCTGAATCTGAAAGCATTTCCATAATTGCTTGAACATGGTGACGACGGAGTGCGTGCCAAGCACAGTCCCGCACATTTTGGTATCCCAACATTTTTGCCACGATATCCAAAAATGATTTCATCGTTTGGCGACTGCGTTTTGATCCAAGACTGACAAGATATGCAATTGCGGGGTTTTCATATATCTGCTTTCCCGATGCTGATAACGACACCAGCTTATCTTGATTTTGTTGAGAATCGGTTAGCACGATAAGTGATTTTTTATCACCACTATTTTCGTAGTTATCTTTATTTTGATTGTTTTGATTATGATTGCTTTGATTATGATTATTCAAAGCTACCTCCTGACTTCAATGTCTACAGTTCGCCAAAACATAATCCATTGAGAGAGTTTGAACGGAACAGACATTTCCATTTTCCTATCCCTGATAGTTTATTTTTCACGCAATTTAAGTGCGTCTTAGCGGTTATGCTACGTAAAAATTACGGCTAATTACTCACACCATCTTATTCAATAAATCTTACTTTTTCAAAGGTATCTTTTAATAAGTAGAACAGATATCGATTTCTGTTATTTTATTAAGCTGTTGTTTATAAACAATAAAATTTGCCGTAAGATAGCAAACAAAAATATTCAACCACCACCTACTGTTCCGCCTTTAGAGCCAAGGCACGGACGCGGAGCGAAAATAGAGCCGCTAGCAGCACTAATTAGAGGTTTGCTTAGAAAACGGAAAACACCCATGTTAAGGCTATTTTTCATACAAGCCGAGCAGTGCGTAATGGGCGGTATTTTCCTAATCCCAGTTTAAAATTATTACGACAGATATAATCACTACTCTGTGCTTGATCGAATTAAGTCGGGGGCAAGCATAAGCGCTATTGCTAGTGAGTTCAGTACGACACGGCAGACCATTCTCAGAGTCAAAGTAGCAAATCAGAAAACTATTGTTTAAGGAATAGTCTTAGCGTACGATGTTTTGCCGTTTTCAAAGCGGCCATCTTAGAAGCTCTTTGAGATATAAAAAGGGCCTTATCCTTTATGCTACAACTAGTTAAAAGTGAATATGAAAATTTGCATCGTTGGGCCTTCAGGTGCGGGAAAGACGACAGCATCTAAAAAGCTAGCTTTAGAGTTCCATACTACAGCATATCAATTTGACAAAATTTACTGGGATCGAACACAGGAAGAGTACGTAAAAAATTCACAAGAAGTTATTAACGACCTTGTGCGTGAAATTAAAGCTAAAAATGAGTGGATTGTTGAAGGGGCCTATGACAAACGTTTAATTCCTTTTTTTAAAGAATGTTCATTAATCATTAGATTTAAAGTTCCGTACTGGATTTGCGCTATACGTATAGTCAAACGATTTTTATTATCAAAGTTAGCAAGAACACGACCTAAAGAGACATTTTATAACACTCTAGAGCTATTACGTTTTGCTAAACAGTTCGATAATCGTTTAGATAACTTCTTTGATATTCATCCAGAGTTTGTATCTAAGATCGTTATTGTGAGCGATAGTTGTTCGTGTATTGATAAAATTAAAAAACATCTAATGTGACGTGAATAAACTCGTTTTATAACTCTCTCTCAGTAAGATGCTCCCTGAGTAGTTGAAAAGCATCAGTATTGTTATTCTGTTGGTTGAAAAGGTATTTATGTCCTTCAGTTAACTGACTGTAGAACTGCCCACTATCTGTTACTTTTAATATTTGCCAAAGATCAGACCAGCCTGTTTCATTACTGTGCTCTAAAGGAGAGAGAGAAATAGATAACCCTCTTGTAGTGCCTGAAAAAAAGATTACCTTATTATTTTCCGTTCTGAGCGCCAAGTGATTGATGAAATAACACTCACGGTTATCTTTTCCTGCTAATAGATTAATAATTCCTTGAACGCCTAATGAAGATAAAATGTATTTAGTATACAGCGAGGGGAAACCATTAAGAGCATCTATGTGGAAGGTGCTGTCCTCAATAAAAACATAGGAAGAAGGAGCGTGTGGAACCTGATTTAATTTAAATAGTAGGTTTTCTTGAGGATCATCAGCTTGTAACTCTTTAAAGTCGAAGCTTTTATGAACCAAGTTTATGTCAGCATGACTGGAAAAAATAGATTCGGCATAAGTGTATTTCTTTGAGTTAGATGTGTAAAAACAAAGGTTCATAGTCAAGTCACAATTTCATCTATTTTATGTTTGGTATGAAAACCATTTATTCCAACAGAGAGCTACAATAAGCGCTCACTTGCAGGCAGTTAAGTTTTGAGTAAATCTCAGTTTATTCCCTTTCACCGTATTATAGTGCACTTAAAAGGTCAAGCCAGTACGCGAATTGTGGCCAATTACTGTTCGAGAGCGCACCTTTGTCTACAGGCGAATGTTTACTGGCATTGTCGAGGAAATACCAGAATACGAATGTGAACAGGGAGTTGCCACTACATGAATTTTATATTGCTTGAATCAAATAGTGAGTCTACTAGATACGTTGTTAGGTTTAAAAAATCCGGCATACATTAATGTATGCCGGACTGGATGATTATCACTGCCATACTAAATGACTAAGTATAATCATTGCTTGCTAATGCCGTATTGAGCACTTGAGCTAAAACAATTCTATTTTCTTTATTTTCAAACAAACTGGAATGATTACCAGGAACAGCAATCAGCCGCAGTAAAGAAGCTGGCATTACCTCACTCCACCCTAATGAACGGTCTATAGTTAAATATTCCTGTTCGGAATCGGTAACAATAGGCATAAGTGAAGAGGGTTCTGTCGCATAGAATTGATGCAATGTGACCGTCAGTGTTTCCGGCACATAATCCTTAACTGTTCGCGCATAGTTTTCTCTCTGTTCCATATGCTTTGCGACCAAGTCAGAACACAGATTTGGGGGATATAACCCTAATTGCTGCGCAAACTCAATCAATTGCACCCAATTCAGCTCATCAGTTTGCGGATATAATGCTGAAATTGCAGTAGAGTGTTCGTTCCCTGATTGTCGTGCTAATTCAGTTAAAAACTCCTGTTTGAGTTGAGTCGTTAACTTCCTAAAACAATGAGGGGAAAATGTATCAATCAGTCCAAGGAAATCAACCTCATCGCCGCTATTCAGTAATTGCTGGGCAATGGCATAGGCCAGTACCCCACCAGAAGAGTAACCACATATCCGGTATGGGCCTTCTGGTTGAACTGTTTTCATAAAGGCAATGAGTCTGGTTGCCAGCATTTCCATAGTCGGTATCCATTCTTCATTGACGGATGGCCAGGGCAGCGCATAAATCGGATAACCTGACTGCATAAGCTCAGTCAACCCAAAAGCATAGGAATAATCGCCTATCCCACTGGGAACAAAAAACAAAGGCAACTGTGTTCCGTCAGAGCGCACAGAAGTCGCACTGTGTTGTGGTTGAGATAGCCAGTCTGACATAATTTTTGCCGCCAATTCGGATAGCACGGGAAATTGGAACAGCGCATTCAGGGTACAAAACAAGCCACGTTTTGCTGTCAGATTCATCATCCGCATGGCAAGTAGTGAATGTCCCCCCAATGCGAAGAAATTGTCGTGCCGTCCCACTTTCTCAATCCCCAGCAATTCACACCAGATCGCCGCTAATGCAATTTCTATCTCCCCTTGCGGTGTTTCATAAGCCTGACGGACAAAGGCCTCTTCACCCGGTACTGCCAATGCCCGACGATCCAGTTTACCCGTCGGCGTCAATGGCAGGGCTTCCAAACGGACAAACGCTGCCGGCACCATATAATCCGGCAAAATGGCACTCACGTAAGTACGCAGACGATGAATCAACCCATCATCTGGCTCTGTCACCACATAAGCCACCAGACGCTGCTCCTGCCCTTCTCCCAATGCCAACACAACGGCTTCACTCACTGCTGGATACTCTGTCAACCGGGCTTCAATTTCTCCCGGCTCTATCCGGAAACCCCGGATTTTCACCTGATGGTCATTACGACCCAGAAATTCCAGATTGCCATCCGGCCGATAACGAGCCAAATCCCCGGTGCGGTACATTCGTGCATCCGGTTTATGGCTAAATGGGTCAGAGAGAAAACGTTCAGCGGTCAATTTTGGCTGGTTCAGATAACCCCGGGCTACCCCCACCCCACCAATATACATTTCTCCAGTACAACCTAATGGCACGGGTTGCCTAAATTTGTCCAACAAATAGATACAAGTATTGCTTATCGGTCGGCCAATTAAACAATCATTCTCAGGAGATATTATTTCGTGATAAGTTGCAATCACGGTATTTTCAGTCGGGCCATACGTGTTCAATAACTGGGGCCGATGTGTTTTATGCACAAACCAATCCTGAATAGCCCGCTTTTTCACCGCCTCACCACCAATGATGATGAGTCTGAGACAATCCGGCAACGGTAATGTCTTGTCTCTGGTTGTCAGTTCAGACCAAAACAAGGTTGGCAAAGACATCACTGTAATATGGTATTGTCGGGCCAGAGAAATAAACGCCTGAATAGAAGCCAACCAGCTATCATTACGCATCACCAGTATTGCGCCATTGCATAATGATAAGAAAAACTCTTCGATTGACGCATCAAACGCAAATGATGAAAATTGCAGCACCCGGTCTTGTGCCGTAACCGCATAAGTCTCATTGAAGCCCAGAATACGTTGATAAACAGCTTGATGTTCCACCATCACTCCTTTCGGTATGCCGGTAGAACCCGAAGTATAAATCACATAAGCCAGATGATGTGGGGTCAATGCCGAAATCAAGGGATTGGTGTCTGGCTGGACTGGCAGGGTATTCGGGTCAAAGGTAATTAATCCAGTAAGCGCGTTATCACCCAACACGGCCCGTCCAACCTTATCAACCAGTACTACTGATGGGGCGGCATCCTTCAGCATATGAGCCAAACGTTCCCCCGGATAAGTTGGGTCCAGCGGCACATAAGCTCCCCCCGCTTTCAGCACCGCCAATATCCCTACCACCATCGCCGGTGAACGGGTGACACAAATTGCTACCCGTTGATCCGGTTCTACACCCAGTGCAATCAGTTGATGAGCCAGACGATTAGCGCGGGCATTTAATTCGGCATAGCTTAGGGTCTGAGCTTGATACACTAATGCGGTTGCATCCGGGGTTTTCTCCACTTGCTGTTCGAATAACTGATGGATACACAACGCATCCGGATATTCTGTTGCTGTCGGATTCCACGTTTCCAGTAGTTGTTTTCGCTCTATTTCCGGCAGGATTTCCAGTGTTTGTATGGAGGTTTCTGGATGCTGCTCAAGTGCCTCTACCAGACTTTCCAGAGCCTGCTGCATATAACTGACTATTTGTTCTGGCGAATAGGGCTGCACCACCTCAACCGTCAAACCTAAAGCATGACCAAAATCCTCTACCGACAACACTAATGGATAATTAGTACCTTCCTGAGCACCGAGAAACTCAATATCGTTCACAATGCCATCTGACATGGTTGGTAATACATTATGTCGGTAGTTTAGTAATGCACTAAAGAGTGGGATTTCACCTTGTACACCACTGCAACGCTGAGCCAATGCCAATGACGCATGTTCATGCTCTAGCAATCCAGCCAGTCGCTTATGCGCTACCTGTACACTTTCCTGTACCGAGGTTGCATCCATATCCAACCGCAATGGCAGGGTATTAATAAACATCCCCATACCACTGTCAGTGCCTTCACCTACCGCCATACGTCCGAACAACACCGTGCCGAACACCACGTTCTGCTGTCCGCTGGTACGCGATAATACCTGCGCCCAAGCTACATGACATAACGCCGCCAAACTGACATTTAAATCTTTGGCCTGATTGCGCAGGCGTTCATTCAGCGTAGATATCAGCATTTGATGGCATTCTTTAACCTGAAAATCATTGCGATAGACTTCCATCAGCCCAAACGGTAATGTCGGCTCTTTTACTTCAGCCAGCATATCGGTAAAGAAACGCGTATGTTCTTCCTGATTCACTCCCATCCGTGCCTGAGCAATTAAGCGCCGAAAAGGAACGGGAGCAGGCAAGCCATCCTTCTGACCAGCCAGATAGGCCTGAACTTCCCGGTTCATCACGTCCAGCGTTGTATGATCGCCAATCAGATGATGCTGAAGCCCTAATAAGATCCAACGATCATCCGTTTCTTCCCGCGCTATTATATTTTCCCGTACTACTTTTTCCCGTACTACTATAAATCTCAACAACGGTGCCTGCCTCAAATCAAGGCGATAGTGACGTGGGTTAAAACGTTGAGCCAGTTGTTCACTGGCCGGGCCATCGGCCGGATCCAGACTCAGTTCGGTGACAGACAAAGAAGCCTGACGCCAAACCACCTGAACCGGCACGGATAAGCCTTGCCAGAGAAAAGCCGTACGCAGGATATCATGCCGATTAACCACCCATTGAACTGCTGCCAGATAGCGGTCTAACAAAGCCCGGTTAGCAAAAGCCTGTTGGGTCATCAAAAGATAAGCATCCCCCTCATCTGCCAACAAATGATGGAATAAAATCCCGTCCTGCAACGGCGATAGTGCATAGATATCCTGAATATTGGTCAGCCCGCCCGGCACTTGCCGGATGATATGATCAATCTCTGGCTGGGTCAGGTCAATTAAGGGCAACATTGCGGGTGTCAACGCCGTAGTGGCTGGTGTGATGACATTGGGGGGAACTTCCACGGATTGGTACAGCTTCAGAGTTTGTGCCAGCTCGGACAATACCGGCGACTGGAACAGATCGCGCACGGCCAACGTGAGGCCAAGGTTGTGCAGCCGTTCAATCATTCGGATAGCCAGTAACGAATGGCCCCCCAGGGCAAAGAAATTATCGTGCCTACTGACCTGTTCAATCCCCAGCAATTCTCTCCAGATAACGGCTAAAGCGGTTTCCCGTTCTCCTTTCGGCGCTTCGTAAACCTGATTAACAAGGGCTTTATTGTCCGGTACAGGTAATGCCTGGCGATCCCGCTTACCGTTTGGCGTTAACGGAAAGGCGTCTAAACGGACAAACGCGGTCGGCACCATATAATCTGGCAAAATGGCGCTTAAGTCGGTATACAGGCGATGAGATAATGCTTCATCCGCTTGTGCCACGACATAAGCCACCAGACGTTTGTCCTGACCGCCATCGAAAGCCACGACCAGCGCTTCGCTGACAAGCGGGTGCTCTTCTAACCGGGTCTCGATTTCCCCCGGTTCAACCCGGAACCCGCGGATTTTCACCTGCTGGTCATTACGGCCGACAAACACCAGATTACCGTCCGGCAGGTAACGGGCCAAATCGCCGGATCGGTACAGGCGTGCATCCGGTTCATTGCTGAACGGATCCGTCAGAAAACGTTCAGCCGTCAGCTCAGGGCGATTCAGGTAACCCCGCGCCACGCCTGTACCACCAATGTATAGCTCACCTACAGCGCCCAACGGCACGGGCTGACCATAAGCATCCAGCAGGTAAACACGCATATTCGGCAGCGGGCGGCCAATGGTATTGGACTGTCCGCCCGTATCATTCATACAAAATATCGTCGTAATAATGGTGGTTTCAGTGGGTCCATAACAATTTGCCAGTACAGGATGCTGACGGCGGACAGATAACCAGCGTTCCAGTTCATGATGAGGCATCATTTCCCCACCGATACAAATGACCCTTAACTCTTGATAGATGTGGCTTTCACCGATATCTGCAATGACCCGCCAGAATTGAACCGGTATAGCCATATAGGTAATTTTATAAGACTCACACAGACGCCAAAATTCCTGCGCACTGAATGTCCATTGATCTGTCCGCAGAATCAAGGCTGAACCATTGGCGAGGGCGCTGAAGATTTCTGATACACTGACATCAAAACACGGGTTGCAGAACTGCAATACCCGATCCGAAGCAGTAAACACCCATTTCATATTCAATGCAGTGATTTGGTGCACCAGTTGCCGGTGTTCAACCATTACCCCTTTCGGTGTGCCTGTTGAACCGGAGGTGTAAATCACATACGCCAGATGCCGGGAAGTCAACGCCGGTACCTGTGGGTTGGTATCCGGCCGGTCTGGCAATACATTGGGATCGAGTACCATCCCGGCCGCAATGACCTTCTCGCCCAATGCGGCACGTCCAATCGGGTCCGCCAGCAAGATCACCGGGGCGGCATCGGTCAGGATATGAGCCAGACGCTCCCCCGGGTAGTCCGGATCCAGCGGCACATAGGCCCCGCCGGCTTTCAGTATCGCCAGCAGCCCGATGATCATGGCCGGGGAGCGCGTCACACAAATGGCGACCCGCTGATCTGGCGTAACCCCCAACGCCATCAACTGATGGGCCAAGCGGTTGGCACGGGCATTCAACGCTGCATAGCTGAAAGTCTGCTCTTCATACACCAGGGCGGTTGCCTCCGGCGTTTTTCCTGCCTGTAGTTCAAATACCTGATGAATACACAATGGGTCAGGATACGATGTTGCTGTCCCATTCCACGTTTCCAGCAATAACCGGCGCTCTGCCGGGGCCAGCATAGCCATTTTCCCCACCGGCTGTTGCAAATCAGCGACCATCGCCTGCAAGACTGCGTGCAGGTACCCCACCTGCCGTTCAATGGCCGGTTTATCAAACAGCGCCGTGGCATAATGCAGCGCCCCCACAATTTGGCCCCCTTCCTCAAACAGGTTCAGTTCGAGATCAAACTTGGCGGTGTGCAACAGGATATCCGCCGGTGAGACGGCCAGCCCCGGTAATGCCCATCCAGTATGTTCATTGTTCTGCCAGGCAAACATCACCTGAAACAGCGGGGTATGGGCCAATTGGCGTGATGGCTGCACGATTTCCACCACCTGTTCAAACGGCAGGTCCTGATGCTCCTGTGCCGCCAGCGCGGTTTGCTTCACCCGGGCGAGCAGCTCAGCCGCATGGGGGTCGCCGGATAAATCGACCCGCAAAGCCAGTGTGTTGACAAAAAAGCCAATCAAAGACTCCACCGCCTGCTGATTCCGGCCCGCACTTGGGGTACCTATTACCACCTCTTCCTGACCGGACAAACGCGCTAAGACGATAGCCCAGGCCGATAACAGCGTCATAAACAGGGTGGTTCCCTGTTGCTCGCTCAGTCGCTTGAGGGCGGTGGTTAGTGCCGCTTCCAGCACGACAGGCACCCGATCCCCGGCAAAGGACTGTTCAGATGGCCGTGGCCGGTCAGTGGGCAAATCCAGTAAAACCGGTACACCGGCTAACGCCGTACGCCAATAGTCAGATTGGGATTGTAAGCGTTCAACGGAAAACCACTGGCGTTGCCAGGCGGCATAATCGGGGTATTGTATTGTCAGCGGCGGCAATGGGTTTGGTTGTCCTGCCAGAAAAGCAGCATACAGAGTACTCAGTTCACGCATTAACACACTGACAGACCAGCCATCTGACACAATATGATGTTGAGTAAGCAGAAACTGATATTCATTATCAGCAAGCCGGATAAGGCAAGCGCGGATAAGCGGTCCTCTGCTAAGATCAAATGGTGTGTAGATCTCCTCTGTACTCAAACGTTCAAGCATCGTACCAGCATCAGGTATCTCTCGCAGATCATGCTGAACCAAAGGCATTCCACTGTCAGATGCCAATAGTTTCACCTGTGGTTGGCCCTCAACAGAGACGAAAACAGAACGTAACGCTTCATGGCGAGCAAACAGGCTATTAAGTGCTTGTTGCCAGACTGCGATATTAATCTGCCCCCGCAAATGCAGAGCCATCGGAATATGATAGGTATCACCGATATTCTCAATCTGAGCCAGAAACCACAAACGTTGTTGAGCAAATGACAGTGGCAACTCATGCTCACGGGATATCGGTACGATAACAGGCTGTATACTTTCTTTTTTATTAAGCCGGGTACTTATCGCTTCAGCAAAAGCAATCAAGGAAGGTGATTCAAATAACATACTCAGGGGCAGTTCAACACTTAAAGCTGTTATACGATTCATCATCCGTACCGCTAACAACGAATGACCACCAAGCGCAAAGAAATTGTCATGTCGGCTAACCTGTTCAATTCCCAATAACTCGCGCCAAACAGCCGCCAGAGCAATTTCCATCTCTCCCTGCGGTGCTTCATACACCTGATGGGCAAACGCTTTTTCGTCCGGAGCCGACAGTGCCTGACGATCCAGTTTACCGTTCGGCGTTAACGGAAAGGCATCCAAACGGACAAATGCCGCCGGTACCATATAATCCGGCAAAATGGCACTCAGATGAGCTCGCAGGTTATTCACTAATCCATCATCCGGCTCTGCCACCACATAGGCAACCAGCCGTTTGTCATAACCGTCTCCTAGCGCCAATACCACGGCGTCACGTACCGCTGGGTACTCAATCAACCGGACTGCTATTTCTCCCGGCTCAATCCGGAAACTGCGTATTTTCACCTGCTGGTCATTACGGCCGACAAACACCAGATTACCGTCTGGCAGATAACGGGCCAAATCCCCAGTCCGGTACATGCGCGCATCCGGCTCATTGCTGAACGGGTTAACCAGAAAACGTTCAACGGTCAGTTCGGGGCGATTCAGGTAACCCCGTGCCACACCCGTTCCACCAATGTATAACTCTCCCACGGCTCCCAACGGGACAGGCTGACCGTGAACATCCAATAAATAAATCTGAGTGTTGGCTATTGGGCGCCCGATAGGCACTTCTGTTCCCGTATAGTCTGACGGACAATGCCAAGTTGTGGCACACACCGTGATTTCTGTCGGGCCATAAACATTAAATAGCGTTACCCGATCACACAAAGCCTGAAGCAATAACGCACTCGGTGCTTCACCGCCCAGTATCACTGTCGGTTTTATCGTTAATTCCGGTAAATCGGCCCCATCCTGAAGTAATGCCGGAGGCAGGTAGGTATGAGTTATTGCCTGTTGTTCCAGATAATGCCAGAGACGACGCGGATCTTGACGGATGGTATCAATCGCGATAACCAGACTGGCTCCACTTACCAATGCCATCATCATTTCCCAGATACTTGCATCAAAACCCAAGGCGGCAAACTGTAACACCCGACTTTCAATGCTGATACCGAACTGGATGATCTTCTCCTGAATCAGGTTAACCAGCCCGCGGTGTTCAACCATCACCCCTTTCGGTGTGCCGGTCGAGCCGGAGGTGTAAATCACATACGCCAGATGTCGGGATGTTAGTGTTGGCACTGTCGGGTTGCTGTCCGGCTGATCCACTAACGTATTTGGATCGAGGATAACCATTCCGCCTAATGCGGTTTCACCCAAGGCGATATGTCCGGTCTTATCAGCCAGAACTACTGACGGTGCCACCTCATGCAGAATATGTCTCAATCGTGCTTCGGGATAGGCCAGATCCAGTGGTACATAAGCCCCACCCGCTTTCAATACGGCCAATACACTCATTATCATTGCCGGAGAGCGGGTCATACAAATGACGACCTGCTGGTCTGGCCCGACACCTAATGCAATGAGTTCATGAGCCAGTCGATTAGCATTCGCATTTAATTCCGCATAGCTGAAAGTTTGCCCTTCGTATATTAAAGCTGGAGCATCCGGGGTTTTCTCTACTTGCTGTTCAAACAACTGATGGATACATAACTGCTCAGGATAAGCGGTCTCTGTCGCATTCCACGTTTTTAACAGCAGTGTCCGCTCAGTTTCCGGCAGAATTTCTAATGCCCTTATTGGCCGGTCCGGTGCCTGTTCCAGCGCCTCAACCAGACTTTCCAATGCTTGCTGCATGTAACCGCATATCCATCCGGGGTTAAACGGTTGTATTGCCTGCGCTGTCAGCCCCAGAGCATCACCAAAATCTTCTATCGACAGAACAAACGGATAGTTAGTGCGCTCCTGTCCATCAAGGAACTCAACACCTTTCAATATGTTATCGGTAGACGCTACTGGCGTATTATGTCGGTAGTTCAGCAACATATTGAACAACGGCGTACCACTGGCAACCTCACTGCAACGTTGAGCTAGTGCCAGGGAAGCATGCTCATGCTCCAACAATTCGGCCAACCGGCTATGCGCCGCCTGTACACTGCTACGTACTGAGGTTTCGTCTATATCCAATTTCAGCGGTAATGTATTGATAAATAATCCCATTCCACTATCAACACCTTCCCCTGCCTGCATACGCCCAAACAGCACCGTGCCGAACACCACGTTCTGCTGTCCACTGATACGAGATAATATTTGCCCCAAAGCGACATGGCATAGCGTAGCCAGACTGGCTCCCAGAAGTCTGGCCTGATTGCGCAAGCGATCATTAAGCGTGGAAGGCAACATCCGGTGTGATTGTGTTATCTGGGAAGCATCCTGATGTGTTTTTTTCACGTCAATCTTTTTTATCCCAAACAAAAGCGTGGGTTCACTCACCCCAATCAACATATCGGTAAAAAAGCGAGTATGTTCCATCTGGCTGATACCCAGCCGGGCTTGTGCTACCAGATTACGGAAAGGTACCGGGGCAGGCAGACTGTCCCCTTGTCCAGCCAGATAGGCCTGAACTTCCCGGTTCATTACCTCTAGCGTTGTATGGTCGCCAATCAGGTGATGCAATAATTCTAATACACGCCAGCGACCGTCCGTTTCTTGGGTCACCACAAAACGTAATAATGGTGCTTGATTCAGATCAAGACGGTAATGATATGAGTCAAAACGATGGGCCAGTTGCTCACTGATCGGGCCATCGGCCGGATCCAGCGTCAGTTCTGTGACAGACAAAGAAGCCTGACGCCAAACTACCTGAACCGGCACGGATAAACTTTGCCAGAGAAAAGCCGTACGCAGGATATCATGCCGATTAACTACCCATTGAACAGCCTCCAGATAACGGTTCAACAAGATTTGGTCAGAAAAGATCATCTGATTGACCAACAAGTAGGGATCACCTTCGTCTTCCAATAAATGATGGAATAAAATCCCGTCCTGCAACGGCGATAGTGCGTAGATGTCCTGAATATTGGCCAGCCCGCCCGGCACTTGCCGGATGATATGGTCAATCTCTGGCTGGGTAAGGTCAATTAAGGGCAACATTGCGGATGTCAACGCCGTAGTGGCTGGTGTGATGACATTGGGAGGAACCACCATGGTTTGATGCAGTTTCAGAGTTTGTGCAAGCCCGGACAATACCGGCGTCTGGAACAGATCGCGCACGGCCAACGTGCGGCCAAGGTTATGCAGCCGTTCAATCATTCGGATGGCCAGTAACGAATGGCCCCCCAGGGCAAAGAAATTATCGTGCCGGCTGACCTGTTCAATTCCCAGCAAATTACGCCAGATAGAGGCCAGTGCTATTTCCATTTCCCCTTGTGGTGCTTCATAAATCTGGCGGACGAGTGCCTTTTCACCAGGCACGGGTAATGCCTGACGATCTAACTTACCATTTGGTGTCAGCGGGAATGCGGGCAGACACACAAACGCGGTCGGCACCATATAATCCGGCAAAATGGCACTTAAGTAGGTATACAGGCGATGAGATAATGCTTCATCCGCTTGTGCCACGACATAAGCCACCAGACGTTTGTCCTGACCGCCATCGAAAGCCACGACCAGCGCTTCGCTGACAAGCGGGTGCTCTTCTAACCGGGCCTCGATTTCCCCCGGTTCAACCCGGAACCCGCGGATTTTCACCTGCTGGTCATTACGGCCGACAAACACCAGATTACCGTCCGGCCGGTAACGGGCCAAATCGCCAGACCGGTACATCCGTGCACCCGGTTCATCGCTGAACGGATCCGTCAGGAAACGTTCAGCCGTCAATTCAGGGCGATTCAGGTAACCCCGTGCTACGCCTGCACCGCCAATATACAATTCGCCTACCGCCCCCAACGGCACAGGCTGACCATAAGCATCCAGCAGGTAAACACGCATATTCGGCAGCGGTCGGCCAATGGTATTGGCCTGTCCGCCCGTCTCATTCATACAAAATATCGTCGTAATAATGGTGGTTTCAGTGGGTCCATAACAATTTGCCAGTACAGGATGCTGACGGCGGACAGATAACCAGCGTTCCAGTTCATGATGGGGTATCGTTTCCCCACCGATACAAATAACCTTTAACTCGTTATAAACGTTGCTTTCACCGATATCTGCAATGATCCGCCAGAATTGAACCGGCGTGGTCATATAGGTAATCTTATAAGACTCGCACAGGCGCCAGAATTCCGGCGCACTGAATGTCCATTGATCTGTCCGCAGGACCAAAGCTGAACCATTGGCGAGGGCGCTGAAGATTTCTGATACACTGACATCAAAACACGGGTTGCAGAACTGCAATACCCGGTCCGAAGTGGTAAATGTCCATTTCGCACTCAGTGCAGTGATTTGGTGCACCAGTTGCCGGTGTTCAACCATCACCCCTTTCGGGGTGCCGGTCGAACCGGAGGTGTAAATCACATACGCCAGATGCCGGGCAGTCAACGCCGGGACCTGCGGGTTGGTATCCGGCCAGTCTGGCAATACATTAGGGTCGAGTACCATCCTAGCTGCAATGGTATCTTCGCCCAATGCGGCACGCCCAACCGGGTCCGCCAGCAAGATCACCGGGGCGGCATCGGTCAGGATATGAGCCAGCCGCTCCTCCGGGTAGTCCGGATCCAGCGGCACATAAGCCCCGCCGGCTTTCAGTACCGCCAGCAGCCCGATGATCATGGCCGGGGAGCGCGTCACACAAATGGCGACCCGTTGATCCGGCGTAACCCCCAGCGCCATCAACTGATGGGCCAACCGGTTGGCGCGGGCATTCAACGCTGCATAGCTGAAAGTCTGTTCTTCATACACCAGGGCGGTTGCCTCCGGCGTTTTTCCTGCCTGTTGTTCAAACACCTGATGAATACACAATGGGTCAGGATACGATGTTGCTGTCCCATTCCACGTTTCCAGCAATAACCGGCGCTCTGCCGGGGCCAGCATAGCCATTTTCCCCACCGGCTGTTGCAAATCAGCGACCATCGCCTGCAAGACTGCGTGGAGATATCCCACCTGCCGTTCAATGGTCGGTTTATCAAACAGCGCCGTGGCATAATGCAGCGCCCCCACAATTCGGCCCCCTTCCTCAAACAGGTTTAGTTCGAGATCAAACTTGGCGGTGTTCAACAGGACATCCGCCGGTGAGACGGCCAGCCCCGGTAATTCCCACCCGGTGCGCTCATTGTTTTGCCAGGCAAACATCACCTGAAACAGCGGGGTATGGGATAATTGGCGTGATGGCTGCACGATTTCCACCACTTGTTCAAACGGCAGATCCTGATGCTCCTGTGCCGCCAGCGCGGTTTGCTTCACCCGGGCGAGCAGCTCAGCCGCATGGGGTGCACCGGATAAATCGACCCGCAAAGCCAGGGTGTTGACAAAAAAACCAATCAAAGACTCCACCGCCTGCTGATTCCGGCCCGCACTCGGGGTGCCTATCACCACCTCTTCCTGACCGGACAAACGCGCTAAGACGATTGCCCAGGCCGATAACAGCGTCATAAACAGGGTGGTTCCCTGTTGCTCGCTCAGCCGTTTGAGGGCGGTGGTTAGTATCGGTTCCAGCACGACAGGTACCCGATCCCCGGCAAAGGACTGTTCAGATGGCCGTGGCCGGTCAGTGGGCAAATCCAGTAAAACCGGTACACCGGCTAACGCCGTACGCCAATAGTCAGATTGGGATTGTAAGCGTTCAACCGAAAACCACTGGCGTTGCCAGGCGGCGTAATCAGGGTATTGCACTGTCAGCGGCGGCAATGGGTTCGGTTGCCCCGCCAGAAAGGCCACATAGCATGTATTTAGCTCTCGCATCAACACATCAACAGACCAGCCGTCTGACACAATATGATGCTGAGTTAGCAAAAAGATGTAATCATCGTCAGCCAGTTGTATCAGACTGGCCCGGATTAACGGACCACAAACGAGATTAAACGGCGCTTCCGTTTCCTGCGCACATAAACGCCCAAGCTGTTCATCCACATCAGGTACTTTCCGTAAATCGTATTTTCTTATCGGCAGGCTCGAGTCAGTGGGTAACAGTTCAACCTGAGGCTGACCGTCGATGGAAACGAAAACAGAACGCAGTGCTTCATGGCGGGTAAATAGCGCATCAAGCGCTTGCTGCCAGATATCAAGATTAAGCTGACCTCGCAAGCGCAGAGCCATCGGAATATGGTAAGTCTGACTGATCTCTTCAAACTGTGCCAGAAACCACAGACGCTGTTGCGAAAATGACAACGGTAACTGACCATCACGGGGTATTGGCAGGATGGCAGGACGCCTATTGTCCCGTTCGTTAAACCGGGTTTCGATGACCTCAGCAAAACCTGCCAAAGTTGGGGATTTAAATAATGTAGACAACGGCAGTTCAATACCTAGAGCTGCAATACGGTTCATCATCCTTACTGCCAACAGAGAATGCCCCCCCAAGGCAAAGAAGCTGTCATACCGACCTATCTGTTCAATTCCCAACAACTCTCGCCAGATGACTGCCAGCGTTATTTCCATCTCTCCTTGCGGTGCTTCATACGCCTGACGGGCAAACGCTTTTTCGTCCGGAGCCGGTAATGCCTGACGATCCAGTTTACCATTCGGTGTCAACGGCAGGGCATCCAAACGGACAAACGCTGCCGGCACCATATAGTCCGGTAACATCTTACTCAGGTGAACACGCAGATGATTAATCAGTCTGTCATCTACGGGGGCCGCCACATAGGCAACCAGCCGTCTGTCTTGCCCTTCCCCCTGCGTCATGACAACGGCTTCACTTACCGTCGGATATTCTGTCAGCCGGGCCTCAATTTCTCCCGGCTCTATCCGGAAACCGCGGATTTTCACCTGTTGGTCGTTACGCCCCAAGAATTCCAGATTGCCGTCCGGCCGATAACGGGCTAAATCCCCGGTGCGGTACATGCGCGCATCCGGTTTACCGCTAAATGGGTCAGAGAGAAAACGTTCAGCCGTTAATTCTGGCTGGTTCAGATAACCCCGTGCTACGCCCGCACCACTAATATATAACTCTCCCACTGCCCCCAATGGCACCGGATATCCGGCGTTATCCAGTAAGTAAAGGCGTGTATTGTCCAGCGGGCGACCCATTGTCGGATAGAGTTGATCCGGCTCTATACGTGCCAGCGTTGCATCAACAGTACATTCGGTTGGGCCGTAAACATTATAGGCCGTCAGTTGCGGTATACTGGCTACAGCCTGCCATGTTTGGGGAGATATCGCTTCACCTCCAACCAGCAGTATTAAGGCTTTTTTATGCTGATATAACCCTGCCGCTAGCAACATCTCCAATTGCATTGGCGTACAATCCAACACATCAAGATCAGCGGTGGTTAAAAATTGCAAGAAGGCCACACTATCGGCTCGCACTGCTTGTGGAACAATGACCAGCGTATAGCCATTCAAAAGACCAAGTAAATTTTGCAATGCTGCATCAAATGAAATACTGGCATTCAGGCTAACCCGGTAAGGCACAGGTGAATTTGTGAAAACACGCTGTGTCAAAGCGCCATGCAAATTTAATAAAGAGCCATGCTCAACCATCACCCCTTTCGGCCTGCCAGTCGAACCGGAGGTGTAAATCACATAGGCCAGATGCCGTGAGGTTAATGCAGGTATTTGTGGATTATTGTCCGGCAAGGCTGGCTGTGAATTCGGGTCAAGCACAATCAGGTCAGCAAGGGCTTCATCCCCCAATGCGATACATCCGGCATTATCTGCCAACAAAATAGCCGGTGCGGCATCTGCCAAAATATGTGTCAGGCGTTCTCCCGGATAAGTTGGGTCCAGCGGCACATAAGCTCCCCCTGCTTTCAGCACTGCCAATAACCCTATTACCATCGCCGGTGAACGGGTGACACAAATTGCCACCCGTTGATCCGGTTCTACACCCAACGTAATCAGTTGATGAGCCAGCCGATTAGCACGGGCATTTAATTCGGTATAGCTTAGGGTTTGAGCTTGATACACTAATGCGGTTGCATCCGGGGTTTTTTCCACTTGTTGTTCAAATAACTGATGAACGCATAACTGTTCAGGATAGGCGGTTTCCGTCGCGTTCCACGTTGTTAGCAACAAAGTACGTTCTGTTTCCGGTAAAATTTCCAATGCCCGTATCGGCATATCCGGAGACTGTTCAAGTGCTTCCACCAGACTTTCCAGAGCCTGCTGCATATAACCGCATATCCGTACCGGATCAAATGGATGTACTACCTGCGCCGTCAGACCTAATGCGTCGCCAAAATCATCCACCGACAGTGCGAACGGATAATTAGTACGCTCCTGTTCACCAAAAAATTCGATGCCATTTAATACGTCACCTGAAACCTCCGGTAGTAAGCTATATCGATAGTTCAACAGTGTATTGAACAGTGGCATACCACTGGCAACCCCGCTGCAACGCTGAGCTAACGCCAGTGACGCGTGCTCATGCGCCAGCAATTCAGCTAATCGCTTATGCGTCTCTTGTACACTATCACGCACCGAGGCTTCACCAATATCTAACCGTAATGGCAAGGTATTGATGAATAATCCCATCCCACTGCCAGAACCTTCCTCCACCTGCATACGCCCAAACAGCAAAGTACCGAACACGACTTGCTCTTGACCACTGGTACGAGACACCACTTGCGCCCAAGCTAAATGACACAACGCTGCTAAACTGACCCCCAGATGTTTTGCCTGACAGCGTAGGCGTTCATTCAGCTCAGGAGCCAGCCGTCGGTGCGATTCTGTGGTCTGCGAGCCATCGTGATGTACTTCCGCCACACCGAATGACAGTGTTGGCTCGACCACTTCCGCCAACATGCCGGTAAAGAAATGGGTATGCTCCGTTTGACTAACGCCCAGCCGGGCTTGAGCTACCAGATTACGGAAAGGTGCTGAAGCAGGCAATTTGTCTCCTTGTCCAGCGAGATAGGCCCGAACTTCACTGTTCATCATCTCCATCGTTACATGATCGCCAATCAGGTGATGCTGCAATTGTAGTGCTATCCAGCGACCATCCGTTTCCTGCGCTATCGCCAAGTGCAATAGTGGTGCCTGCCCCAAATCCAAGCGATAGTGACTTTGATTGAAATGTTGGTCCAGCTGGTCATAGACCGGACCATCGGCCGGATCCAAAGTCAACTCAATCACCGACAATGTCACCTGACGTAAAACCACCTGAGCTGGAACTGATAATCCCTGCCAGATAAAGACTGTTCGCAGAATATCGTGCCGATCAACCACTTGTTGAAGTGCCGCCAAATAACGATCCAGCAAAAAACGATTAGCAAAGACTATCTGACGGGTCAACAAATACGGGTCACCTTCTTCCGCCAACAAATGATGGAATAAGATGCCGTCCTGCAACGGCGATAATGCGTAGATGTCCTGAATATTGGTGACTCCATCCGGTATCTGGCTGATCAGTCGGTCAATGTCTGCCTGCCCGATATCAATCAACGGCAACATTTCAGGGGTGATACGCTCACACTCCATTCCTATCAGATTGGGGGGAATAGCAAAGGTATCATCAATTTTTATCAATAAAACTGCCTGCTCTGCCAATATCGGCTTCGAAAACAGAGCGCCAGACTGCACGGTATAGTTTTTTTCCCGCAACAATCCCATCAACTGCACGATCAATAGCGAGTGCCCACCGAGCGTAAAGAAGTTATCAAACCGACTGATATTGTTGATACCCAGTAGCTGACTCCACATCTCTGCCAACAGGTTTTCTGTCTCACCTTGCGGTGACTGATAATACTGGCGTTGATAAGCGGTGCTATCCGGTTCCGGCAGTGCCTTGCGGTCAAGTTTGCCATTAGGCGTCAGTGGGAAATGAGCCATCACGACAAAAGCTGCTGGCACCATATAGTCCGGTAGAGCCGACAGCAGATGTTGCCGCAGCATCCCTGCGGTCTGATCAGATTCATTGCCCTGAACCAAAACCACATAAGCAACTAACCGTTTATCTCCACCGATTCCTTCATAAGCAATAACCGCCGCTTGCTGTACCACCGGATGAGTTTCAAGGGCGGTTTCAATTTCACCTAACTCGATGCGGAAACCGCGAATTTTGACCTGATGATCATTACGCCCGAGATATTCAATGTTGCCGTCATGATCATAACGAGCCAAATCGCCAGACCGGTACATGCGGGCATCAGGTTCTGAATGAAAAGGATCGGCTAGAAAACGTTCTGCTGTCAGTTCCGGTTGATTCAGATAACCGCGGGCAACACCCACGCCCCCAATGTATAATTCACCGACAGCGCCTAAAGGGACGGGACGTTGTTGAGCATCTAATAAATAAATACGGGAATTCGTAATGGGTTTGCCGATCGGCACCACCTGACCATCAAAATTATCGGGACAGTGCCAGTACGTCACATCGATCGCCGCTTCTGTCGGGCCATATAAATTATATATACTGACCCAAGGCATCAACGCCTGACAATGTTTCACCGTTATCGGATGCAGTGCTTCACCACTACAAAACAGGTGTTTTAACGTTACACAATGTGCTACATCGGATTCTTTTAAGAATGCGGTCAACACTGAAGACACAAAATGCAGTGTGGTTACCTTCTCTTGGTTGATTAACTCAACCAGCAGTGAAAGATTTTTTTGTTGGGCTGTGGTGGCCAATACCATTTTGGCTCCACTGATAAAGCTACAAAATAGTTCCCAGACAGAAACATCAAAACTAAATGTGGTTTTTTGTAACACCACATCATCAGGTGTAAGATGATAAGTTTGCTGTATCCAATACAAGCGATTCATCACACTGCGATGTTCATTTTGCACGCCTTTCGGATTGCCGGTTGAACCTGATGTGTAGATAATATAAGCTAAATTACGTGAGCTTAACCCTATTACACAGGGATTCTCTGCTGATAACTCAACGTCTTCTGCCAGAACAGCATTTATGTCCAGCCGTTTTTTTGCCACAGAGATGCCATGTAATTTATTTGCCCCAACTTCATCCTGTAATAGCAAGACGGGATCAGCATCATCAAGAATATAGTGAAGGCGCGCCGCTGGATAATTAGGATCAAGTGGAACGTAAGCCCCGCCCGCTTTTAAAATTGCCAGCAAACCAATTACCATCAACGGAGTTCGATCAACACAAATAGCCACGCGGCTATCCGGGATTACCCCTTCAGCAATCAATCGGTGTGCTAATTGGTTAGCCTGCTGGTTCAATTCCGCATAACTCAGGATATGATCATTAAACACCAATGCAGGGGCTTGCGGTGTTTTTATCGCCTGCCATTCAAGCAGTTCATGGATGCAATGTTCTGACGGATAATCACCCGCTGTGTCATTCCATTGATTTAGCAATAGCGCTCGTTCATCCGCTGACAAAATATCAATGTCTTTAACACGCTGAACCATATTCTTTGCTATAGTGCGCAAAGCGATAACAAAATAATTTAACTGGCGTTCGATGACTTGTTTATCAAACAGCGCTGTCGCATAGTTTATTCCCCCGATAATTTCACCGTCTCGGTGGTACATAAACAATTCAAGATCAATTTTTGCTATATTTGAGTAATAATCAATCGGCGATGTTTTGATCCCCTCAAATTCACATTCGCTTTCAAAACAGTTCAGCCAGTTTATAACAGCCTGAAAAACAGAGGGATAAGCAACCCTGCTTTCAGTATTGATAGTTTCAACAAGGTGCTCAAAAGGCATATCCTGATTATCTTGCGCATTAATCATTGTATGGCTGACCTGCGCAAGCAATTCTTCAATTGTGGTGTCATCATCAATATCAATCCGTATTGGCAAGATATTGGCAAGAGGCTCTGTAATATTTTTGTTAGCAAGAGGAGTGCCAATAACGACACTGTCCTGCCCTGAAAGTCGATTAAGCACAATAGCCCAAGCCGTCATAACGGTCACTAACAGGGTTATCCCATATTTTTGGCTAATCTGCTTAAGCTGACTTGTTAAATCTTTATCGAGAGTAAATGCACAGATATCCCCTTTTGGAGACAAATTGTTAAGCCTTGGATAGGTTGCCGGAGTAGCATGGCGAGTGGCAGGCGGCAAAGAAACAGCCCGATGGTTCAATAGATCATTATAAATAACACATAATTCATGAATGAGAACGCTAACGGAACAATAGTCAGAAATAACAGGATGCTGGTTTAATAAAAATATATATTCATCATTATTCAATAATACTAAGGCAGCTCTTAACAATGAACCTCGGGTAAAATCAAAGGGAATATTGATTATTTCATCAATAATCTGATCGACCCTCTTTTCCTGCTCATCAACTGTACGAAGATCAGAAATTACGAGGGGGAATGAAATATCCTCATTCACAAAATCAACCACTGGAAGAGAATTATTTTCAATCCAAGTTGAACATAATATATCATGACGGACAGATAGTGCATTTAAGGCTTGCTGAAACAAATCAATATTTAAATTTCCCACTAATCTATAAGATACCGATATATGGTGATTTTCCGAATGACCTTTAATATGATGAAATGACTCTTTTTGTTCTTGTGATGTCGATAAACTTGCTTTCTCACATTTGGTTGGCAGAGTCATCACCTTATCATTTTTCATTGCTAATTCCTTACGTTAATTAATCAAAGACACGGTGACAGAAAAATCACCAAGTACCATTTACACCCCTCGAATTCTCACGGAATCAGGCCGTTACGCGCTAACATTGTTTAGCCTAAAGCAAATAACTTTAAATTAGCAACAAATAAACTTTAATCAATATCAAAAGAATAAAATTATATACAAACAATAAATATATAATTCCTTTCAAGTTTTAATAAACAAATATTTCCCAAGCTAAAATGGCACAGTAAAAATCATCTCACAACATGAATATATGTTATTGGTATAGTTACTGCTTTCGATGTTCACACTCCATCCAATCAATATCACGAATTTCATTATACTTGTCGATATTTTTGTCTGATTTCCATAATAAAAATAATATATTATTTAGCATGATAATTTGATGTATATATGACCATTTCACTCATTTGTTGGAATCGTCGATGACATGTTTTTTCAGGAAAATAACAGGGAAAATATAAATATTCATGAAACTGCTTAGTCCATTATTGATGTACAGAGGATTACCTAAAGACATATATTTTATTGCATTGGCAAAATTTGTTCTTGGTCTAGGTAATTTTATCATGCCATTCATGATCCTTTTGCTCACACAAAAACTTGGATACTCAACGACAGTGGCTGGTGGGCTGGCTATGGGGATCACCACAATTTTTCTTGTGGGTAATCTTATCGGAGGTAAAATATCTGATATTTTCGGGCATAAGAAAGTGATGGTTCTGGGAGAGGCCGCAGGCTCATTAGTTCTGATATTCAGTGGTTTTTTTTCAGACTGGCATATAATGTTACCGGCTTTACTTTTCTTAGGTTATTTTTTTTATGGAGTGGCTCTTCCTGCCAGTAATGCCCTTACTGCGGACATATCATCCATAAATAATCGCAGTGCGGTAATGTCATTAAGCTACCTTGCATACAGTTTAGGTTCAGGTATTGGTCCCGTATTAGCTGGCTATCTTTTTTGGAATTTCACAGCGTGGGCTTTTTGGGGAAATGGGATTGCAAGTTTAATCGGCGTTTTCATTGTGTTGTTCGGTGTAAGTCATAATACTCATCACCATAAAACTAATGAAACAGATTATCCTGAGCTTGAAAGAGCTACTGGAGATTCGGTATGGCAGGTTTTTAAAGAGAGGCCAAGATTACTTATATTTGGAGTTTTATGTACCTTTCTTTGGTTTTCGTTGAATCAGATGGTAATCACTACCCCGCTCTACTTAAGTCATTTATTTGAAAAGCAAGGTCCCATTCTGTATGGGCAATTAATGACATTTTCAAGTATATTAATTGTTATCATTACACCAATAATAATAAAGCTAACGGAAAACTTATGTGATATTAAAAGCCTGACCATCTCTGGTTTTGTTTTTGCACTAGGATATAGCCTGATATTATTTTATAGCTCAGTCAGCATGCAGTTTATAGCATGGTTTTTCCTTTCTGTGGGAGAGGTCCTGCTTTTAACCAAAGAAGGCGTATACTTAGCTAATCACTCTCCAAGTAGCCATCGGGGGCGCATAAGTGGGATATTAACAACAATCAGAAATATTGGCCTTATGCCTACCTATATTTTTATTGGGGCCTATATTCAATCATCAGGATATGTAAGCACCTGGAGTTTGATCATTATCACTTCATTGACAACTGGGTTAATGTGTTGGTTTTTTTCAATTCAACAGAATAAAGTTATTGAAAATTGATTTGAATTAGCTGGCTATTTCCAGATGATCTGAAACCTCATTCCTGAGACTACAATAAAAAAGAGCTTCTGTTATAACATGAAGCTCCTGAGTATTCATTCCGGGATATTAATATTGTTTTATGCGACTATAAAGCCCGAAGAATGGCTTCGACACTCGCTTTAGCATCACCAAATAACATTTGGGCATTCTCTTTAAAGAAAAGTGGGTTTTGCACTCCGGCATATCCCGTATTCATTGAGCGTTTAAATACAATGACGTTTTGTGCTTTCCAGACTTCCAGTATCGGCATTCCGGCAATAGGGCTTGAAGGATCTTCCTGTGCGGCCGGGTTTACTGTGTCATTGGCTCCGATAACTAAAACAGTATCTGTTTCAGTAAAGTCATCGTTGATTTCATCCATTTCCAAAACGATATCATAAGGAACTTTTGCTTCGGCAAGCAGTACGTTCATATGGCCCGGCAAACGCCCTGCAACCGGATGAATGCCAAAACGAACATTTATGCCCTTTTCACGCAACTTCGCGGTAATGTCATGAACCGGATACTGTGCCTGAGCCACTGCCATGCCGTAACCCGGAGTGATAATGACCGAAGTGGAATTTTTTAACAGTTCAGCGACCTCTTCCGCCGTTGTTTCACGATATTCCCCCATCTCTTGCTCATCACCTGAAGAAATGCTATCTGTACCGAAACCGCCGGCGATAACACTGATAAAGGAACGGTTCATCGCTTTGCACATAATATATGAAAGGATAGCCCCCGAAGAACCTACCAAAGCACCTGTGACTATCAACAAGTCATTGCTTAGCATGAAACCCGCTGCTGCTGCTGCCCAACCTGAATATGAGTTCAGCATGGAAATAACAACGGGCATATCTGCGCCACCGATAGAGGCAACTAAATGCCATCCAAAAGTAAGTGCAATGATTGTCATCAGCAACAAAGTGAAAACTTGTAATCCACCACTTTCCGTTCTCACAAAAGTGATCATCAGTATTAAAGAGACAACCAATGCTGCCAGATTAAGTTTATGGCGGTGTGGTAACATCAATGGCTTGGAAGAAATCTTTCCTCTCAATTTACCAAATGCCACAACTGAACCGGTAAATGTCACGGCACCAATAAAGACGCCCAGGAAGACTTCTGTCAGATGGATATTTTCCATTACGGAATCTGCAAAAATATCATGGGAGATAAAGCTGTTGAATCCCACAAAAACTGCCGCTAAACCGACAAAACTATGCAGGATAGCGACTAATTCAGGCATCTCCGTCATTTCCACTTTTTTGGCGAGACGAATGCCAATAACAGCACCAATGATCATTGCTAAAATAATCCAGCTAACTTTACCGGAGTCAGGTCCTAAGATAGTGACAACCAAAGCAATTGCCATACCAAAGATGCCAAAAATGTTACCCCGTTTGGCGCTTTCATGACGGGAAAGCCCGGCAAGGCTGAAAATGAATAAAATGGCAGCAACAATATATGCCGCTGTAACTATTCCATTCGAAAATATTCCATTCGACATAAGTTACCCCTTATCCTTTACGAAACATTTTCAGCATACGTTGGGTGACAGTAAAGCCACCGAAGATATTGATGCTGGCGATTAATATTGCAATGAATGAGAAGAAACTCACCCATCCCCCTGCACCAATTTGCAACACGGCTCCGACGACAATGATCCCTGAAATCGCGTTGGTGACAGACATTAGTGGTGTATGTAACGAATGACTGACATTCCAGACAACGTAGTACCCCACGATGCAAGACAGTGCAAACACGGTGAAATGAGATAAAAATTCTTTCGGGGCAACATGTGCCAACCAGCCATACAGAATTATCGCCAAGACAATCCCTCCATACTTCAGCCACGAAGATTTAGGTTTTTCTTCTGGTCTGGCCTCGTTTTTCACTGCTGATGAGGGTCTTGCGGTGGCAGGTTGGGCTGAAACTTGAATAGGTGGAGCTGGCCAGGTAATTTCCCCCTCTTTAATGACGGTAACACCGCGTACAACGACGTCATCAAAATCGATGGTGATTTCCCCATTTTTCTCTTTGCAGAGTAATTTCAACAAATTGACCAGATTGGTTCCGTAGAGTTGCGATGATTGAGTTGGCAATCGGCTAGGTAAATCAGTATAACCGATTACTTTCACACCATTTGGTGTCACAACAAGTTTATCCGCTTCGGTATATTCACAATTTCCTCCATTCTGGGCAGCCAGATCAACAATCACACTGCCCGGTCTCATGGAATCGACCATTCCTTTAGTAATAAGGCGAGGTGCTGGTTTGCCCGGAATCAATGCCGTAGTGACGATAATATCGACTTCTTTTGCCTGCGTAGAAAATAATTCCATTTCTGCTTTGATAAAAGCTTCTGACATGACTTTTGCATAGCCATCCCCTGAACCGGCCTCTTCTTTGAAATTTAATTCCAAAAATTCAGCGCCCATACTTTGTACTTGTTCTTTAACTTCTGGACGCGTGTCAAAAGCCCGGACAATCGCACCGAGGCTACCCGCTGCGCCAACTGCTGCCAAACCTGCAACACCTGCGCCAATAATCATGACTTTAGCTGGTGGCACTTTACCTGCGGCTGTAATTTGCCCTGTAAAAAAACGGCCGAATTCATGGGCAGCTTCAACAATGGCACGGTAGCCAGCAATATTCGCCATTGAACTAAGTGCATCTAAAGATTGTGCGCGGGAAATTCGCGGAACGGCATCCAAAGCCAGAACGGTCATCTTACGTTCTGACAACTTTGCCATTAATTCAGGATGTTGTGCCGGCCAGATGAAACTCATCAACGTAGCGCCTTCTTTTATCAAGGCAATTTCGTCATCGGTAGGGGCATTAACTTTTAAAATAACATCTGATTGCCAAACCCGATGATATTCTGCAATATCAGCTCCCGCATTTTGATAAGCAATATCATCAAAACTAGCAAGCCGCCCTGCTCCTGTCTCAACTGTGACGCTGAACCCCAACTTGCGCAATTGCTCTACCGTTGATGGTGTGGCAGCAACGCGAGCTTCATTGGAAAGTCGCTCTTTTGGTACACCAATATGCATAATGTTTCCTTCTTTAAGAATGAAATATTGCCGATTATTACCTTGTTGAAGCCTATTTAACGACTAGATTGATTTTATTTCTGCCATCAGCAAAACCTATCAATAGAATATAAAATAATAACGTAATGAAAATAATGTCAATGATTTATCATCATAATGTCAGAAAAAACAAAATAACCTTCCAATCTAAACGATAACGTATCTCATATAACTCACTATATTTATTAAAATTCCTAGTGCCATATACTAAAAACTGACAATCGTTTATTTAGAAGGTATAAATTCTTGCGACAATTGGCATTATTACATGTAATAATTGCGATCTATGTGATACATAACAATGTTCAGCACGTTATAAATATTTTAATGCGCAAGGCGAAAGGATTTTTTATGAAGCTGAAGACAACGATCATCGCTACTGCGGTGTTCTCATTAACCACGATTACTGCTGCACATGCGGCTAAAGAGTTGACCCCGGAACAAGCCGCAGAGCTCAAACCTTTTGAGCGAATCGCAGTCACTGGTCGTTTTAATGCAATTTATGAAGCTGCCGATGCAGTTTCTCGTCAGGCAGATAAAAAAGGCGCTGAAAGTTTTTACATCCAAAGTCTCGACGATCTCAATGGACGTGGCAATTTACGTGTTGTGGCCGATTTGTATCATAAGGATGCAGAGAAAGCAGATAAAACACCTAATTATCGCGTCTATCGAGGTATTAAAGAATTACCTAAAACAGAAGCAATTACTTTGGAACCTTTTGATACAGTAACGGTGAATGGCTATTTCCCTACTGACCCTGACATGAAAGAAGCCATCGCCAAGGCGGCCAAAAAGAAAAATGCAGCCTCCTTCTTTATTGTTCGTGACATTGCACCAAATAATGGCGGGAACCAAATAGTTACAGCATATGTTTATAAAGAAGATGCTCCAAAACGCAAAGTTCAATCTAATCAAGCTGTCATTCCGGCCGATTCTGATGCAGGCCGTCAGGCACTGGCAAAAGGCGGTGAAGAAGCTGAGAAAGTAGAAATTCCTGGTGTGGCTTCTTCAACCTCAACAAGCAATGTTGTTGGGCGCTTTTTTGAAACCCAGACAGCAAAAGGCGGGCGTTACACTGTAACCTTACCGAATGGCACAAAAATTCAAGAACTGAACAAAGCATCCGCTGCTCAGATGGTGCCATTTGATTCCATCACTTTTTCTGGTTATTACACTACTGCCCCGGAAGTTTCTTATCAGGTTGCTAAACGCGCGGCCGAAAAAGGTGCAAAATACTACCATGTCACTAGAGAATGGCAGTCCAATGGTGGTAACGTGACAATCAGTGCTGATTTATTCAAATAATCGAAACGTTATTCATCACACCATGAAAAAGGCACAATGTTTGATTTGTGCCTTTTTTCTTGTTTACAAAATTTGCATAATTGTTCATTATTTGTTTTTTGTCTGTAAAATACACAATTTGTATTATCAAAAGTGTTTATCATGTACTCATTTCTATGTTTTCCAAGGCAATGTTTCTCAAGGTAATAGCACATATTAGAAAAAATATCGTTAATTCGTTTTCTTACTCCTCTACATAATTTTATGCATAAAATTTATATTTTTTTGCATAGTCAACCATTGCATACAATCCTTTCACTCCGTAGAATCGCCCTGTTTTTTAGATTTATCTACTGAATCTTCTCTGCAATCCATAGCATGGATGCAACAAATGTCCAATATGTGTTCGATATTCAGGACAAGTGTCCTGGCTAATCGTGTCGATTATATTATTTTTAGGAACGTATCTTTGGAAAAGAAATTAGGCCTCACATCTCTGACAGCACTGGTACTCAGCTCCATGGTTGGGGCTGGCGTATTCAGTCTGCCACAAAACATGGCGCAGGTAGGCAGCCCTGTTGCATTAATGATTGGTTGGGGAATAACAGGCATAGGTATTCTCTTTTTGGCCACGTCCTTACTTTTGCTTTCACGTCTGCGTCCTGACTTGGATAGTGGTATTTTTACCTATGCAAGGGAAGGATTTGGGGAATTAGTCGGGTTCTGCTCTGCATGGGGTTATTGGTTCTGCGCCATTATTGCCAATGTTTCTTATTTGGTTATCGTTTTTGCAGCCCTGAGTTTTTTTACCGATACCGAACATTCAGTCATTTTCGGTGATGGAAATACGTGGCAATCGCTGATAGGCGAATCTGTTTTATTGTGGTTTGTTCATGGATTAGTACTTCGAGGAGTACAAACTGCTGCGGGAGTCAACCAATTAGCTACGATGGCGAAGCTCTTGCCATTGGGCATGTTTATTGTTCTGGCCGTCATTGCTTTCAAAATGGATGTGTTCTCCTTTGATTTCACCGGTATTGAAATGGGTGTTCCGGTTTGGCAGCAAGTTAAAGATACGATGCTAATTACTTTATGGGTTTTTATTGGTGTTGAAGGTGCAGTTGTTGTTTCAGCCCGAGCTAGAAAACGTAAAGATATTGGTATCGCAACTGTGCTGGCCGTTATTTCAGCATTAGGTGTTTATGTCCTTGTTACCCTTCTTTCACTGGGATTAGTCACAAGACCTGAATTAGCTACCATGCGTAATCCTTCAATGGCAAACCTTATGGTAGGGTTAATGGGGTCTGCCGGAGATATTGTGATTATTGCTGGTTTAATCATTTCTGTCTGTGGCGCTTATCTGAGCTGGACAATTATGGCCGCAGAAGTGCCATTTATCGCTTCCTTACACGGCTCATTCCCAAAAGTATTTAATAAACAAAACAACAAGAAAGCGCCTGAATCATCACTTTGGATCACAAATGGCGCAGTTCAAGTCTCGTTGATTTTAATCTGGTTAAGCGGCAGCAATTACAACACGTTACTTTCAATTGCGTCAGAGATGATCCTTGTTCCCTACTTTCTTGTAGGTGCATTTTTAGTGAAGGTTGCCTTTGAACGTGGCAACCGAGCATTATTATCTATTGCAACAGGCGCCTGTGCTTACGGATTATGGCTAATTTACGCATCAGGTTTAATGAATCTACTGCTTTCAGTTGTGTTATACGCTCCTGGGCTATTGGTTTTCCTGTACGCACGCAGGCAAAATGCGGAAAGAAATCCACTGAACATAACGGAAAAGCTGGCTATTGTGGTCTTATTTCTTACCACGATCCCTGCTACATGGTTGTTAACACATTAATAAGCCGACATCATTGATGTTAATTTAATACAAATTTTTTCGATTTTAAGCTATTTTCCAAAGGGAGGGAGTTTTATTTCTCTCCTTTTTTTATTCATATTCACTCTCATCTATTCCCTCATTCTTTTATTACTAACTGAAAAAATCACACTCATAGGATGTAATCAGCAATAAATATCGGCTTTTTTTACGTGTTGGTGGTCGTTTTTGTAGTGACATATAGCAGGGTTTTAATGTTTTTTTGTTAGCTTCAGATAATTTTGGTTTTTTGTTTTTTAAAAGTATGTTGTAACTAAAATGCTAGAGTTAGTTTAAAAAGCGTTCTATACATAAATATTTATTCTGTTTCATGTGTTATCTATTTGTTATATTAATAAAACATCCTTGCTGATCCCAAAAATAGCTCGTTAGATATTACTATGGGGTAAATTAACCTTTTCTAGTTGTTATTATTTTAATTCCACATAAGTAAAGCAAATAATCCCATCTTATGTAAAAGATTAAGATTAAAAACCAAGTTCTCAGATGTTGTTTACAAAAAAATAATATTTAATTAAATTAAATAACAAGAAAAAAATTGGAAACATTTATGTATTTTTTCTCGTTTTTGATTTTACAAAATATCATCAATTAATAGTTAAATTTATAAAATAGAATAAAAGTTCATTCACGTTCGAAAAACGCTCTACTTTGTGAATAACAATTCTATTAATCTCAACTTAACGGCACAAAAATTCCAAATACTGAATTTATTCAAATTATTATTTTGAACTTTTATAATTACTCGCTACTATATTCTTCACCTTATCTGTTGATAAGGAAACATTAACTGTTATCTTTTTGTTGTTTCTCAGGCGTAAATTTAAACAATCCATTTGCTGTATTAATATACGGTATTAACGTTAACTCAATAATCTATTTTTCTGCCGTATCAATTCGGCAGAGGTGGGATGTATTAAAAAATGAAAACCAAGTTAATTATTTCATCTTTATTTGTTTCATCTGTATTTATGTCTGCCGCGCACGCTGCTGATGGGCAAATCAGATTTACGGGAAAAATTACCGCAACAGCGTGTAAAGTTGACTCAAACTCAATTAATCAAACCGTAAATATGGGAACCATCAGCTCAAGTTCATTCGATAAGGTTGGCAGTACTTCTGCTCCTACTCGCTTTAGTATTAAATTGACGGATTGCCCGAAAGAGGTGGGTGGAGCACAGGTCAAATTTGATGGCCAGACGCCTGTAAACAATCCAGGATTTTTAGCGTTGAGCAATATTCGTGGAGAAAATTCAGCTACAGGTGTCGCAATTGCTCTTTATGAAAATGACAGTAACACATTGATCCCACTGGCAGAAAACTCACGTACTCAGACTTTTTCGGACAAAAAAGCTGAACAGTTGAATTTCGTTGCCAAATATATAGCAACAAATCAGGTTGTGACTCCAGGCTCAGGTGATGCAGTAGCTAACTTCACTATCGTTTATAACTAACGGAATTTATGGCAAGGAAGCCAAAACAATATAAAGTTAATCTTAATGATAATAAATGACTGATTATTCATTTATTAATAAACTTAAAAATAATATTGTTTGGAGCGGCCATTTTGAAATTCTTTCGCATTTTAATGCTTATTTTTATCTACATCTTCAGCACCAACATCTCTCTTGCCGGCGTTGTCATTGGCGGTACACGTGTTGTTTATCTTAGTGACCAAAAAGAAGCGTCGATTTCCATTAATAATCCAGAAACTGATATTTCTTATCTCATCCAATCGTGGGTTCAGGACGAACATGATGAAACCAAAGTGCCTTTTATTATCACTCCCCCACTTTTTAAATTAACGGCTGGGAATGAGAATATTTTACGGATTGTTAAAATCGGGAATAATTTACCAGATGACAGAGAATCTTTATTCTGGCTCAATATTAAATCTATTCCTGCTACAGCCAAAACAGAACAAAATCAATTGCAAATCACGGTAAAATCTCGGTTTAAACTTTTCTTCCGCCCTGCCAGCTTGGCAGACAATGCCAGCGTGGCCTATAAGGCATTGAAATTCAAAACCGATGGTCACAAACTTATTGCGGAAAATCCGACCCCCTACTATATCTCTTTTTCTGAGTTACATACCGGTAATGATGCCAAAAATTATGAAATCAAATCTGCCGGTATGATCCCGCCTTTTGATCAAGTGAGCTGGGATGTCCCTATTCAAAACATCAATCAAGTGACTTGGAAAACGATTAATGATTTTGGCGGCATAATGTCAGAAGAAAAACGCGGACTGTAATTAAAAAATTATACAAACTATATACCCAATAGAATTCAAAAGATCATTTGGATGATAGAGGGTATAGCAAAATTAGAAAATCATCATGGATAACTATCGTCATTATCTTCAACAAAATATTTCTGATAATTGGGCGTTATTTATCAAGCTGAGCTTGCGTGGCCTATATAGTAAGATGCCTCTCTGTGCATTGTTAACCACATTTATTTGGGTGTATAACAATAAAGCTTATGCTGAAGAATATTTCAACATTAATGCACTGGAAACCCATTCAGGTTTTCCAGAGAATATTGATCTATCAATTTTTACTCAAGAAGATCAACAACCTCCCGGCCGTTATTGGGTAGATATCTATCTTAATCGGGAAAAAGTGGATACCGGGAATATCGATTTTATTATTGTAAATAATAAGCTATCTCCCAAACTTAAAGTACAACAACTCAGAAAAATGGGAGTAAATATTAAGTCAGTTCCCAAACTGCTTAATTTGCCACAAGAAACGGAACTCACTGATCTTGGTCAATATATTCCATCATCTTCGACATCTTTTGATTTCAAACACCAGCGACTGGATATCAGTATTCCTCAAGCTGCGTTAAATAGTCAGGCGAAAGACTATGTACCGCCACATTTGTGGGATCAGGGATTAACGTCACTGTTGCTCAACTATAACTATAATGGCTCCATGACCTGGCAGGATAATCAACCCGGCTCAACAAAAAACCATTTTCTCAACCTCAGAATGGGCGCCAATTGGGAAGCATGGCGTTTGCGGAACTATTCCACTTACAGCAGTCAGAATAGAAAATGGCAAAATATCAATACATACCTTCAGAGAGATATTCATACACTAAAAAGCCAATTAATATTAGGTGACAGTTACACGCCCTCACCTATCTTTGATAGCTTCCAATTTCGTGGAATACAATTGTCTTCCGATGACAATATGTTGCCCGATAGCTTAAAAGGGTTTGCACCGACAATTAGGGGAATTGCCCAAAGCAATGCTCAAGTCACCATCAAACAAAATGGTTATACTATCTATGAATCTTACGTTTCTCCCGGGCCTTTTGTTATCAACGATCTCTATCCAACAACTTCAACAGGGGATATGGAGATCATTATCAAGGAAGCCAATGGGAAAGAGCGTCGTTCTGTGCAAACTTTTTCTACTGTACCGCTTATGCTACGGGAAAATAGCCTGCGACATTCTCTGACCTTGGGAAAATATCAATCTAATTCCCATCGTGGAAAAGAACCTTACTTCATGCAGGGTACGGTAATTTATGGTATTTCCAACCGTATCACTGCCTATGGCGGAACCACGATTGCAAAAGATTATCAATCCATTGCCTTGGGTACAGGCTATAGCCTCTCTGATTGGGGTTCCTTTTCTTTTGATGCAACTTATGCCAAAACCAATTTAATATCGGGTTCCGGTTCTTATGGTCAGTCTTATCGTTTTCAATATGCCAAAGATTTCTCTCAGACGGGAACTAACTTCACTCTCGCGGGTTATCGTTACTCGACACAAAATTTTTACGATTTTAAAGATGCGAATGAGTTAGATACTGCAATTAATGGAATAACCCACAATAGCACCAATAAACGCAGTAAATTGCAGCTACATATTAATCAGTCTCTTGGTGATTGGGGAACTATCTATTTATCAGCTTTCCAACAGAATTACTGGCATCAAAAAGGTTACGAAAGGAATGCCAGTGCGGGTTATAATAAAAATTACAATTCAATCAATTATAGCTTGAATTATTCTCACAGTGCTTTCCCCGGCTCGGCTCATAATGAACAAATTGTCTCATTCAGCGTTCAAATTCCCCTTGATCGTTGGCTAAAGAATAGCTGGGTAAGCTATAACATGACCAGCAGCAAAAACAGTGATACATCTCATCAACTCAGTTTAAATGGTACAGCTCTTGAAGATGACAAACTGATTTATAACATTCAGCAAAATTATACCAGCCACAATAAAGGCGCTGGCGGAAATATCAGTGCAGAATATAAGGGATCCTATGGTCAAATCAACGCTGGTTACAATTACGATAAATACTCCAGGCAATTGAATTATGGTTTAAATGGAGGGATTGTTGCCCATCCTTATGGCATCACCCTTTCCCAATCTTTGGGTGATACCTTGGTATTAGTGCGTGCCAATGGTGCTTCAGGCGTCAAAGTGCAAAACCATACCGGCATCAAAACTGACTGGAAAGGCTATGCCATTGTGCCTTATGTCAGTAACTATCGGAAAAACCGGATTGCACTGGATACTTATTCAATGGGTAACAATGTTGATATTGATATCAATACGCAAACCATTATCCCAACTCAGGGCTCACTGGCTCTGGCCAATTTCCAGACTCGCATTGGTTATCGCGTTTTGATGATACTTTCCCATAAAGGTAAAGAGATCCCATTTGGTGCAACTGCAACATTGGAAAAACAGCATGACATTGATGAATCCAACAGCGCAATTGTCAGCAATGATGGACAAGTTTATCTCAGTGGCATTCCTAAATCGGGTCGGATATGGGTTAAGTGGGGGCACAAAGAAATACAGGAGTGTCGTGTCAATTATCAACTCCCTGATGAAGAACCAGCTTCAGGTTTGCACATGATTGAAGCCTCTTGCGAATAACAGTATCGACATATTTGTTTGATATATAATCAAAAATTAGTGGAAATCATTCTATGGCCAACAGATTGAAATTATTATTGGCAAGTATATTTTTCATCGGCATGACGAGTAGTTTTGATAGTTTAGCGAATGATGATTGCCTGGGTTCAACGGATTTTGTGCCCGGAACAACTCTGGTTTCTTTTGGTGCAATTACAGTTCCTCGAAGCCACCCCATTGGGACAACTATCAAAGAAATACGTCTGGATCAAGTGGCTGAAAAAGGTAATATTGCCCTCTGCAATCCCCATACACCTGCAACATGGGAAAAACCCGATCTTACACCTGCAAGCTATAACTATGATGCCATTTATGAATCCGGTGTTCCGGGGGTTGGTATCCGTATTAACACATGGGCACCCGGTTATGGGATTGGCTGGCTGCCCAGAACCGCAACCGATCCAGTCACTTGTCCTCCACCATGGCAATTTCAATTTAAAAAACAATATTGTGGTAAATCATTTGGTTATATCACAGTACAATTGATCAAGATTGCACCAACAACGGGGTCAGGTATTGTCAAGTCAGTAAAATTGACTCGTGCCAAATTAGGCCAAAACTTCCTTGTTCATACTTTCAATTTGTCGAATACGTATATCATGACCAAAGGTTGTTCTCTCACACAAAAGATGATTTCAGTCAATATGGGAGAGATTAAAAAAAGTGACTTCCGAGGCATTAACAGTACAGTAGGAATGCGGGATTTTGATATCACAATAGATTGCGATGCTGATGTGAATGTCACATTGACACTGGATGGAAACCCTGCAAGCTGGAATAACAGAAATATCTGGGCATTGGATCATAGTGACAACGTCACGGCAAAAGGAGTCGGTTTGCAGATATTATACCAAAACCACCTCGTAGCAATGCGCCATCCGGTTGTGTCTGGTTCCAGCCAGTCAGGAGGCAAAATAACAATTCCATTGCATGCACGTTATATCCAGACAGAAGCGGAAATTACACCGGGCAAAGCGGATGCAACAGCGACAATTACGTTAACTTATCAATAAAAACAGCCCTGCATAACCGCAGGCTTCTTGCTATGCCCAAGTAACGGATACAAAAATGGGGCAATTACGCCCCATTGGTTCTCTCTTATATCAAACACACACGTAACTTACTTCTTCTAAACACTCAGACAGTTAGAAACTGTATCCCACACCGAACATAAAGACCCATGGGTCAAGGCGAGTTTTATATTTGTACTGAGTATCACCGGATTTGAATTTCACGTCAGTTTCGATATTCATCCACCAAAGCGAGGTATTCAGCATCCAGTTTTTATCCAGTTTATAATCCAAACCTACTTGGCCCGCGACTCCCCAAGAATCTTTCAGATCCAAACTATTTAAATTAGCAGCCTGTACTGTGGAATTACCACTATTAAATTTTTCGCTAAAGAATGTGGTGTAGTTAACGCCAACCCCAACATAAGGACGCAATTTATCTTCTCTAGAACCAAAATAATATTGTGCCATTAGGGTTGGTGGTAAATGTTTGACTTCAGCGATTTCGCCAGCTTTAGGTAAACTTACTTTGTGCTGGAATGGTGTCGCTGCCAATAATTCAACACCAATGTTGTCGGTGATCATATAGCCAAAAGTTAAACCCATCTCAGTATTATTATTGACACCAAAAGATCCCAATCCTAATACATTTTCAGATCCAGCATTTGGCCTTACTGTTGCTGTACCTGCACGGAACAGGAAGTCACCTGCTTCATGAGCAAAGGTAAATGACGGAGCTAGTGTAGCCGCTGCCAAGATGAGCGCAGAAATCTTTTTCATTATCCATCCCAATTATGTGGTTTTAAAACAGTCAGAAATATACCCGTTTGTTGACTATTATGATCTAAGACAGATCACATCTTTTAAAGATTTTTGGCAAAATAAGGTACTTACGATTTTATTATTTCACCTGTGAAGTATTTTAAATTGATCCAAATCAAAGTTAACTTACTATTAATTTTATTACTGTTTTTGGTTCATATTTCGATATCAATTTTTGATTATCAATAATAAATTCCGAATGGAAATGTTCTGTTGAAAATACCTCATTTGGCACCTCAGTTAATTAACATTTTTATAATATGTCTGTCATTTTTATAAGCCTTAGCAATGGTGCCACCTAACACAAAATAGATCTCTGATGCCCAATCAATCCCAGGTTGCAGAACAACGGTAAGGAGGCAAATCTTAGGTATCCAATAATCCCTCTGACAAGGTACAATTGGGCACGATTGTTGTTTTAATTTATTGTTGTTTTATTTGATAGGAGCCACTTTCATGCCCATCACGGCAAATACCCTGTATCATGACAGCATCAACTTTTTTAAGAACCAACTGTTGAATATTGTCATACTTTCTGTTTTAGCCGCGTTGGTAACAACACTGCTTGAGCATTTCCTGATGCCAAATGGTGAACAGCTCAACTTATTGATCGAGCTACAAAATGCCTTAAAAGAAGGCGGCAATGCAGGCATCAGAGATTTTGTAGCGCAATTAACGACAGACGAACAAACCATGTTTTTGCACACCGCATTCGGGATCCTATTTTGCAACATATTCGGCAATACGTTAATCACTGCCAGCGTGTTGGTGCTTATCCATGCCGTCTCTCACGGCCAACAAACTAATGCCATTCATGCCGGTACATTATCGATAAAACTACTGCCTAAAATGTTTTTGTTGATGTTTATTTGTACCCTGTTGGTTCAAATTGGTTACGCATTAATGTTCCTGCCAGGAATACTATTTTCTATCACGTTCGCACTTGCACCTATTTTTCTATTTGAAAAAGGGAAAAGTGTTTTTTCTGCTATGCAAGAAAGTTGGAAATTGGCATTCAGCAACATGCGGTTGCTGATCCCTGCTATGTTGCTATGGTTTGCCGTAAAGCTGATGCTGGAGCTTGTGTCAGTTAAAATACCCGGCATAGCCGTATCAATACTGAATAATTTATTATCAGCCCTGTTGCTGATTTATCTGTTCCGTTTGTATATGCTGGTTAAACCACAAAGTACAACCACAAACGGCATGTAATAAACATTAATAGTTCACCTCGCATTTTATAGCGACAATTTATGGTGCGAGGTGAACTTTCATTCAGTAATCTGTGGTTACACTTCTTGTTTTTCCTCAACTTGCCGCTTACTTTGAATCAGACGAATGGCAAAGTAGAGATCGGGCACCACAATCAAGTCTTCATCGCTGCGGCTGAGTTTATTCTGTTCAATCCAGAAATTAAGTTCCGTTCTGCGCCCTGCCAATACCAGTGTCACACCCTTCTCTTTTAATTCCGTAATCAATTCATCCAATACAGCAAATACACTGACATCATCGTGGGTAAAACTCACCGCAGCATCGACCACCAGCCATTCAGGACGTTTTAACTCTCTATCCACATGCTGCAATACCCGTTTTTTAAAGTAGCCAACATTAAAATAAGTTAAGGGAGAATTGAAACGATATATCATGATGCCATCCACGGGCTTAATATCATTATCTTGATGGATGGAACGTACCATACCTTGTTCATTGACTCCCAACAATTGATCTGATGGCCGGAAAATAATGCGCAGGAATTGCAATAGCCCCAGTAATACAGCGAAACCTATACCATCAATCACCCCAACCAATAAAACTGCAACCAATGTGAAAATTGAGAGAGTGAACGCCTGACGATTACGTTTCCGATACGACCAGATATTTTTTAAACTCAAGAGTGACCATGAGGAAAATATCAAAACAATCCCCAGCGATGACAATGGAATATGCCCCAGAAAGTGGGTCATAAATAGCAGCACCAATAGAATGGCACTGGCGGCAATCACAGACACCATCTGTGTTTTGCCACCAATCGCATCATTAACTGCTGTACGGCTACTGGCAGCACTGACAGCAAATCCTTGTGATAAGGAAGACGCGATATTAGCGATACCTAATGCTCTGAGTTCTAAATCCGCATCAACCTGATAGCCATTTTTACTGGCAAAACTACGGGCTGTCATCATAAAACTGACAAAGCTGATCACGGCAAGGTTAATGGAGGGAACAACCAAATCACGCAATATGCCAAATTCAAATTCAGGCAGGGGTACAACAGGCAAACCACTCTCCATATTACCAACAATCTGGATACCATATTGGTCAAGCTGAAACTGCCAACTGATATAAGTCGACACTAACATTGCTATCAATGGCGCAGGCCAACTTGGCCGAACAAAGTTAATACAAATCAGTACCAGCAAAGTCATAGCGGACATTCCCACTGTCGGCCAATGAGATTCCAACAGCTTATGAGGAAGTGCAATCAGCCGCTCGATCAATTCCGCTGGTAAGCCAGAAAGCCCAAACACTTTAGCAAGCTGATCGGCCATAATGGTAATTGCAACACCATTGATAAAGCCTTTCAAAATAGGACGGGATAAAAAGTCTGCGAATGTCCCGAATCGGAAATGGCTCGCCAAAAGACACCAGAACCCTGTCATTAATGTCATCACAATGGCGAGTTGCCAACGAATATGTTCATTTCCTAACGCAAGCGGTGCCACAGCAGCAGCAATAACAGCACAAGTTGCTGCATCCGGCCCAACAATCAACTGCCGGGAAGTTCCAAACAACGCATAAGCAAACATCGGTAAAATACAGGCATATAAGCCGATAATGGCACTAATCCCCATTAATTCAGCATAAGCAATAGCAACCGGCAGTGCAACCGCAGCTACTGAGAGACCAGCACGCACATCATAGCCAAAATATTCTTTACGATAATGACAGAGGCTTTCCAAGCCCGGCATCCAGCGATGTATTCTTTCCCACAGCATGACCTTTATGTCCTTTCGTGAAAATGTTAGGCATTATAATGCGGTGTTAAATGAAAACTCACAAGTTCGTCACTGACACTTAGTTTTCCGTTTATTGTGATAAAATTACACCAACAGATGAAACAAGTTTTTTGGCTCGATAAATAAACCATTTCATTGAGATCTGATACACTCTGGCACAAATTCAAGAACATGCCATCCTTGGCATCACGATAGGTTCAATTTATGAAACAACTTTTAGACTTTTTGCCATTAGTCGTTTTTTTTGTTGTCTACAAAATGTATGACATTTTCTATGCTTCTGGTGCGTTAATTGCGGCCACAGGGTTAGCCGTTGTCATTACTTACTTGCTTTATCGCAAGGTCGAGAAATCTTCCTTAATTACATTTGTTATGGTTGCTGTTTTCGGCACATTGACACTCGCTTTCCACAGTGATCTCTTTATTAAATGGAAAGTGACTGTCATTTATGCCATTTTTGCCCTGGTTCTGCTTATCAGCCAATGGTTCATGAAAAAACCTCTGATTCAGAAAATGTTAGGTAAGGAGTTAGAATTACCAGATTTCGTCTGGAACAAACTGAACATGGCTTGGGCCATCTTCTTCATAATTTGTGCATTAGCAAATATTTATGTCGCTTTCTGGCTATCTCAAGATATTTGGGTAAACTTTAAAGTGTTCGGGTTAACCGCTTTGACACTAGTTTTTACTGTATTGAGTGTGGTATATATCTACCGTCATCTGCCTCGCGAACAAAAATAATATAATGACCCTCATATGGATACCTGCCGGTGCAGCGGCAGGTATGGTTATGTTCACCAAATAAAGCAAGCTTTCTAATGACACAACAACAATCCTTACCAAACGGAGAATTGGTTCTCCGTACACTGGCCATGCCCGCTGATACCAATGCCAATGGGGATATTTTCGGTGGCTGGCTGATGTCTCAAATGGATATTGGCGGCGCAATTCTGGCAAAAGAGATTGCACTGGGACGCGTAGTAACTGTTAGCGTGAATGGCATCAGTTTTCTGAAACCGGTTGCGGTAGGTGACGTCGTATGCTGTTATGCCCGTTGTCTCAAAACGGGAAATTCATCTATTACAATTCATATTGAAGTTTGGGTGAAAAAAGTCGCTTCTGAGCCTGTAGGGCAACGTTACCGTGCAACAGAGGCGGTTTTCACGTATGTCGCCGTTGATGAAAATAATCGTTCTCGCCCTCTTCCTGAAGATAAAAGACACTTCAAATTGGAAGGTAGTGATTCAGAGTAACGGTTTATAAAAAATTAAAGGAGCGTTTTCCGCTCCTTCACCTTGAATAGAAATTATGTCAACCTATCGTGTTTGCGAAATACCTGTTACTCTAAACTTGATAGTTGCCTCATACCCAACAGCAGGTATTTTTTCATAACGCCACTTTTTCATGGCGTTTTTCACATGACGTTCAAAGACATTTTTAGGGTTTGCAGAAATAATTTCAATGTTCCTGATGCGCCCATCTTCATCAACATCAAATTTGACCTTCACCGTCCCTTCTGTACCCAACTGCTGCGCTCTGGAAGGGTATTCAGGGTTTGGTCTGCTCAAGGCCCTTGGCCCACGTCTAACATTAGTATTATTACTCACAGCAGAATCCGGCGATTTTTGATCATTCAGATTCTTCGCTATCTGGGTATTCTGATCAGAAACAGGTTTCAACAGCTGGTCTGGGATTTTTTCTACCTTTTTCTCTATTGGCTTAGGCTCTTTTTTGACAATCTTTTTCTCTTCTCGCTTTTTCACTTCCGGTTTCTTTTCCGGTTTAGGCAGAGCAATTTTCGCAATAGGTTCTGGCTCTGGTATCGGTGGTTCAGGAGCAGATTCAGGCATGTCTGACTCAGAAACAGATGTCTCTTCAGCAGCCAATTGGATCATGGCAACAGCCATAGGAACGGGTTCTGATTGCTTTTCAGGTTTGATAGCCTGAAAAAGTGCCGCAGCAATAGAAATATGTAAACAAACGGAAAATAGTATCGGCCAATGTATCCAACGCATAAGAAAATTCTTGCTTAGCAGCATGATAGTCAGTTTCAGATAACCACTAGTTTAAATGCAAATGACTATCATATTCAATAATGAATCAAAAACATATATACCATGCTGCACACCTTGCTAAAGCCATTCCAGATTTTGGATAAACAAAATCGACCTACGGCGCTTGCAAGAATCTGTTTTACGCAATCTATAAATACGAAGATTACGGCGCGATTGATCTTCCAGCCAGCGTCGGCGGCGACGGATATTTTGGCGGATCATTCGCCAGCGCCCTACTTCATTTCTGCTATGTTTCATAAGACATCCTAAGTCAATTCTTTCATTGTAACGAATAATGTTATTCTTAATCCTCACTATCAAGGATGTCAACCAATTGCCCAACCAAGCCGACACATTGCATTTCTACGAAGCTAAGACAAGTATAGTGTTAATAATATCTATAAAAAACTAAGTTCATGGCAAATTTCCGCCAAATCTTCTTTTAAACCTGAAATCAACTTCCTGTTATGATAGTCTCATATCAGGCTCTGAGCTGATTTATTATACAAGCTATTTTACTGTAAATAGCTTATTAGGCGATTTATTCGAGTATAGCGATAGATAACGCTTAGAACCTTCACAACATGTCATTATTGCAAGCAATTTTGCAGCAAAGTGAATTCAATGAATGGCTCGAATGATTCTACAGTTACTATATGGTGGAGATGTTGTTATGAAATTAGTTGTTTACAGTACAAAGCAGTATGACCGTAAACATTTTGAAATGCTCAACCAAAAACTTGGCCTTGACTATCATATCGAGTTTTTTGATTTTGCCCTGAGTCCACAAACTGCCAAAAACGCTATTGGTGCAGATGCTGTCTGTATTTTTGTCAATGATGATGGTGGGCGTGAAGTCCTACAAGAATTGGCAGAGATGAACATCAAAATCTTGGCATTACGTTGTGCCGGGTTCAACAATGTCGATTTAGACGCCGCTAAAGAATTAGGCATTCAAATCGTTCGAGTCCCTGCTTATTCACCTGAATCAGTTGCTGAACACACCGTTGGATTAATGTTATGCCTGAATCGGCGTATTCATCGTGCCTATCAACGTACTCGCGATGCCAACTTTTCTCTGGAAGGCTTGACTGGCTTCAACATGTACAAACGTACCGCAGGTATTATCGGCACGGGAAAAATTGGGCTTGCGACGCTGAGAATTCTGAAAGGTTTTGGTATGCGTTTATTAGCACATGATCCATACCCAAATCCAGAAGCCTTGGATATGGGCGTAGAATATGTGGACTTAGATACTTTATACGCTGAGTCTGATGTCATTTCTCTGCATTGCCCTATGACACCAGGGAATCATCACTTATTGGATGAAACGGCATTCAACAAAATGAAAGATGGCGTGATGATTATTAATACTAGCCGGGGTGCCTTGATTGATTCTATTGCGGCCATTAACGCATTGAAACAGCAAAAAATTGGCGCATTGGGTATGGATGTTTACGAAAACGAACGCGATTTATTCTTTGAAGATAAATCAAACGACGTTATTCAAGATGATATTTTCCGCCGTTTATCTTCCTGCCATAATGTACTGTTCACTGGTCATCAAGCATTTTTAACAGAGGAAGCATTAACCAGCATCAGTGAAACAACGTTACAAAATATCCAGCAATTAACTTCTGGAGAAACTTGTCCGAATATTGTTGGGTAATCTCAACAAACATCAGGAGATAAAATGAAAAAAGCGATTCCGTTAGTGGTCGCCACCTTGTTACTCACAGCATGTCAATCTTCGGGGGTCAACGCCACGGGGAATGTCAGCGTCAGGGATCTAAAGAATCATCATTTTGCTTTAGTCAGTGTCAATAGTGAGGAAGTTTCAAATAAAGAAGACAGCAAACTTTCTATTGCGTTTGATGAAAAATTGGGTATTTCAGGCGCAATGTGCAACAGTTTTGGGGGAGTAAGTAAATTAAAGAACAACATATTGACAGTAAAAATTTTAAACAATAGCCGGATATACTGCATCAATGAAAGACTCAATCAGTGGGATAATGTGCTCATTGAAATGCTAACTAAAGGAGCAAAAGTTAGCTTAATAGGCAAGCAACTTACATTGGTTAATGGCAAAAATACGTTGGTTTATATTCTGCGGGATCTTGACCAATAACCTTATGTGAAATAGCATTCACTCAGCCTGATACCATATTTTTCCTCGCCTTGAATATCTTACCTTACATTATATTTTGATTACCCAGTAGCCTACTGGGTAATCTGTTAATATTAATCCTAAAACTTTATTGTTATTTATCATATTAATAATTGTAGAGTAACTACTTAATATTTAATATCCGGCATCGTAAAAAACCTCGCCGAAGCGAGGCTACAGAGTTGATTTTAATTTCATGTTACTATGACAGCATAATACCAATCGTTAATGTTATGGCAATCCAAACCCCTACAAACGTTATATAGCTCATCAATCTGTTATTCATTTTTACTCTCCCTCGTTATCAAACAAATTTCTCTAGCTGCACGGTAGTGGCTTTGACTGTCTGCTACAGAAACCGTACCAACAGTACTTCATATATATTAGTTAAGCAGCATAAGTACCATACTAATATTTATTACAATAGGTATGGAATTGGCAGGGTTGTTGTAAAAATAGAACAATACTTGAACGATGAGGCTAATCAGATCATGATATTCAAATCATGAGGGCTAATAATTTAGCCCACGATATAAAAAATCACTCACCTGAACCGGATTCAGTGTGTTGTTTTTCGGGATAGAGCGATGCACTCCAGTTACTGTAAGTGCAGACAAATATCGAAGGGTCTTTGTTTGAAAACGGCGTAGCCATAGATCTAATTTTTTCTGCTAATTCGATAGATTCCATTGAAGAACTACCAATATAAGTTCCACTAGGAAGACGATGCCATTTCCCGTTAGGAAAACGGATAGATTGGCTGAATTGATTCGCCGTCATCCTTTTATGTAATTTTTCATAACCGTCAGAACCTGTGCCATAAAGTTCCACGCGAATCAAATAACTTGCCATTTCTCTTTCCTTGTATTGACAATTGAACATACAAGTTATCAGTTTTCCTTTACTGTTTAAAGTCAGAAAAGCGAGAGAAAAATCCGATATTAATGGCAATTTCAGAAATTGTATTTTACGCTTATGTGTCCAAAAAGTGCCATTATTGATATAAAATCCCTTTTATATCAATAAATAAAATAACTATTCAGGCTTATTAAGAATATGATCTTCCCATTCCACGACATCCACTTCACGCACAGCAATATGCCTGACAGAAACACGTTCCGCATGTATGGCTGATTTTGAACCACTAATCAATGGATGCCACGGTAGAAGTTTTTTCCCTTCACCAATTAAACGGTAAGCGCAAGTTTTCGGCAACCATTCAAAGGTGAGCATATTTTCACGAGTCAATTTGATACAATCAGGTTCATACCTGAAACGATCTTCGTAATTCTTGCACTGGCAGGTTTTAATATTCAATTGATTACAGGCGACATTGGTGAAATAAATTTCATCAGTATCTTCATCCATCAATTTATGCAGGCAGCACTGGCCGCAGCCATCACATAGTGCTTCCCACTCTTGGTCTGTCATTTGCTCCAGGGTTTTCACCTGCCAGAAAGGTTGAGACATAATTTCTGTCATTCCTTATGGTTAAATCACTCTGGTTGTCAGAATGTGCTCATTAAGAGAGACATTCAACACATCACCAGATTGTAGTGGCCCCACGCCTTCCGGCGTTCCCGTCAGGATAATATCGCCCGGGCGTAGGGTAAAAAAGCGCGACATATAGCTAATCAATGGGATGATTGGCGTTCGCATGTCACTCGTATTGCCGTTTTGGCGCAATTCGCCATTTATTGTCAAAGAAAGTTGAGCATTTTGTGGATCACCAAAGTCATTGACAGGGATAAAACCCGATATCGGGCATGATCTATCAAATGCCTTACTCTTTTCCCACGGTTGCCCCGATTGTTTAAATTCACGCTGCAAATCACGCAATGTTAAATCCAATGCAACCGCAAAACCAGCAATTGCCTGACTGACCCGCTCCTCATTGGCATTTTTGAGTGTTGAACCAATCAAGACAGCCAGTTCAATTTCATGGTGTACAGAACCCAATTCCTGTGGGATGAAAACAGGCTGACAAAGATCACAAAGCGCCGTTTCAGGTTTGATGAATATTACTGGCTCTTCAGTGGATTGAGAGCCCATCTCTTTCATATGATTGACATAATTACTACCGACACAAACCACTTTATTAGCAGGACAATCCAGCAGTACACCTTGCCAATCCCGATGCTGGTACATAACTTTCTTCCTTATCTAGTTTTCAACCCACTTATACCCGTCGTCTTTCAAGGCCCGATTTTCAGTGAGTGAGGAAATGAGTTCGTTGCATAATACCGTCTGCCATCATACCAACACTAAGCGCAAAATAGTAAGAACGGTTCCAGTGCATAATAGTACGGAAATTTTGCGTTACCCAAAATGCCCGTTGTGCCGGATCATCAGGTATCACTATCCAGCCTTTGGTATTTGCCGGCAGTTCCGCAAAATGCGGGGATGAAATTCCCAACGCCTGCCATTGAGCAATGGTTTTCCCCTGTTCGGGTTTTATGCCTTCTAATGCAACATCAAAGCCAGCAGGCAATGCGATGGCATATCCCCACGGTAACCCTTGTTGCCATCCCTCTTTGTGCAGATAATTGGCAGTCGAAGCAAAAACATCTTCCTTATTATGCCAAATATCTATTTTTCCATCGCCATTGCCATCAGCGCCATAGGTTAAATAAGAAGTTGGCATAAATTGACTTTGCCCCATTGCGCCTGCCCAAGATCCTTTTAGAGTTTGATCTTCACCGATATATTGATTCTCGATTATTTCCAGCGCTGCCAATAACTGCTTGATAAAAAATACTTCCCGACGCCCTTCAAAGGCCAGAGTGGATAATGCCGAAATGACATCTTCTTTACCCTGAATCTTGCCAAAACCGCTTTCTAATCCCCACAAAGCAACAATATAGGCTTTAGGTACACCGTATTTACGACTCATTTTTTCTAACTGAGGAAGGTTATCTTCATATTGCTTAGCACCCTGCTCTATCTTCCAAGCCGGCAACACCCGGTTCAGATAATCCTCCAAAGTAATTTTCTTTTCTGGCTGGTTGCGATCGGCCTTAATGACGCGCGAGATAAAATGGATATTGGCAAATGCCCGATCCAACGTTTTTTCGCTGATGCCCTGTTCCCGGGCCTGCTGTTTCAGCAAAGCCACATAGGTGGAAAATTGTGATGGATCACGGGAATCTAATGGAAAATCGTGCGCCAATATTTTAACTTCTGCTTGCGACCTTGCTGTCAATACAGATTGATCGTACGATTGTTTTTCACTGAATCGTTTTCCACTGAACTGTTTTCCATTAGATGAATTACACCCTGCCAACAGAATCGCTGACAACAAGGTTATCCCGTTGATTAATTTCATAAATCTGCTCCTCGGCTCAGGATCAGGCAGTTGCCAGCTATTTTGTTATTGTTTTATTTAATGCCAGATGTTCATTGATCAAGCTTTCTACCGGCGGTGGTACCTGCAAGTAAAACCCCTGCTCATTCAACGCGGTTTTTACTTTTTCAATATCAGCATTGGCCAATTTTTTTCTTTCAGATAATGAAATCATCATTGAATATTGAGGTTCACCAAATGTTTTTAACAACTCGTCAGGAACGCGCGAAAAATCACCTTTCCTTTCAATATAAAGATATGTTTGGTTACGTTTTGGGCTTCTGTAAATTACACAAATCATTGTCATAAACTCTTTTAAATTAACTCTGCGACTTGCTTGAATAATTCACTAACTATAACATGCTTATTATATTTCAGAATATCGTCTCCCAGAGGATGTACTAGGAAAAACTTTTAGTACACTATCCTGGGAAACCTAACCTTGCTGAGTCAAAATATCGATGTCACAATCGCCAATAGAGCTAAAAGGCAGTAATTTTACGCTTTCGGTCGTTCATTTGTATGATGATCAGCCGGAAGTCATTCAAAGAGCTATGCAGGAAAAAATGGATCAAGCGCCTGAATTCCTGAAAAATGCTCCCGTTGTTATCAATATATCTGCTCTCTCTGTTGATGCAGATATCCTCGCACTCCACCGGGCCATAGAATCAGTTGGGCTGCGTGTTGTTGGCATCAGCGGCTGTCAAGATGAAGAACAACGGAAAATTGTCCTGAAATCAGAACTTCCTTTATTGAAAGAAGGTAAAAGTCAGAAAGTTCTTACTCAAGAAAATAAACCGACTGAACCTATTTTCAAAAAAACTCGTATAATTAATACACCTGTTCGTTCAGGACAAAGAATTTATGCGCCGAATAGCGATCTCATCGTAACGAATAATGTGAGCGCTGGCGCAGAATTAATCGCTGATGGAAATATTCATATATATGGTGTACTGCGTGGACGCGTATTGGCAGGCGCATCTGGTGATCAAGAAAGCCAGATTTTCTGCACCCATTTAAACGCTGAACTCACCTCTATTGCTGGTCAATATTGGCTCAGCGAAAAAATCCCAGAAAATTTTGTCGGTAAAGCGGCAAAATTACGTCTGGTGAACAATGAATTAACTATTGAAACCTTAGTCTAGCCTTTATAACAAGGAATCGCTTCATGGCACGCATTATTGTTGTTACATCTGGTAAAGGTGGCGTTGGCAAAACCACTTCAAGCGCGGCCATTGCTACCGGTCTCGCCCAAAGAGGAAAAAAAACTGCCGTTGTCGATTTTGACATCGGTCTACGGAACCTCGATTTGATTATGGGCTGTGAACGCCGAGTGGTTTTTGACTTCGTGAACGTCATTCAAGGTGATGCCAGCTTAAACCAAGCCCTTATTAAAGATAAGCGCACAGAGAATCTCTATATTTTGCCCGCCTCTCAAACCCGCGATAAAGAAGCTCTCACCCGTGATGGCGTCGAGAAAATTCTGAACGAATTGGATCAACAAGGGTTTGAGTTCATTATCTGTGATTCACCAGCAGGTATTGAAAGCGGTGCATTGATGGCACTCTACTTTGCCGATGAAGCCATTATTACAACAAACCCGGAAGTTTCATCTGTTCGTGATTCCGATCGTATTTTAGGTATCCTGGCATCTAAATCACGCCGTGCGGAACAAGGGGATGAGCCTATCAAAGAACATCTTCTGCTGACCCGTTATAACCCTGGGCGAGTGAACCGCGGTGATATGCTTAGCATGGAAGATGTGTTGGAAATTCTGTGTATTCCATTACTTGGTGTGATCCCGGAAGATCAATCTGTTCTCCGTTCGTCTAACCAGGGAGAACCCGTTATTCTGGATAAAGAATCTGATGCGGGTAAGGCATACGAAGATACTGTTTTACGTTTACTTGGTGAAGAACGGCCTTTCCGTTTCATCGAAGAAGAGAAAAAGGGCTTTTTAAAACGCCTGTTTGGGGGGTAACGCATGGCTTTGTTAGATTTCTTCCTGTCGAGAAAAAAACCGACAGCCAATATTGCCAAGGAGCGGCTACAAATCATCGTGGCAGAGCGGCGCCGTGGTGACTCTGAGCCTGCCTATTTGCCTGAAATGAAACGGGATATTCTGGCTGTAATTTGTAAATATGTACAAATTGATCCAGACATGCTTTCTGTGCAGTTTGAGCAAAAGAATGATGACATTTCCGTACTGGAACTTAATGTAACATTACCTGAGGTTGAGGAATTGCCAAAATAATCGTATCCAATGATGCTATTTAATTTAGGGCTGTGATTTCTCAATCATAACCACCCGCATAGCGGGTGGTTATGATCCGCCAAACACCATAGTAAACTCTTTTTATCCAATCTTTCGCCTGTTTCCCTGCTTATTGTATTTCCTTCTCCATATTCGGGATAAAAGTAATTTTATCGGAGAGTATAAAATTTACGCTGCTATGGAAATTAAAATCATGGTCAATTTAAAAAATAAAAAATCAGGATTATTTGTGAATTACGCGCTGGCATCTTGAACAGCGGGCACAACAGTAAGTTCACTCCTCTGTCTTTCCTGCCTGATAAACAGGCAGGGAATTAAAGCGGTATTTTTAAAAACTGTATGCCTTAAATGGAACTGTAGTCTCTATCACGCTGGTTTTTATCATACTGAATAATTTTCCAATATTTCGGCGATAGACTCAGCCAACCATTTCCCACGCCAACCCTTAAGTAATTCAGGTTGATACTCTGGTGATTTCAATTTCCAGTGCCAACAAAGCAATTGATTGATTTGCCGGCGGGAAGCCAATAATTCCGCACTAAAAGCATGAGATTCACTCACCTGAGTAACCAATGACTTAATTTCCTTAAAAGCCTTACGATAACCCGGATAGTCAACTAAATTGATAATTTGAGCCGGACATTCTTCTGCTGGAATATCTTTGCATTCTGCAACCATAGACAGTAACCGGCGGCCATGACAACGGATTTCCTGCCCACTCAATCCCAAGGCATCCAATTCCCCCAAAGAAGTCGGCATATAACGGGCAACTTGCCATAAATTTTCTTCACGGATCACAAAGTTAACCGCTAAATCACGTTCTCGAGCCTGATTTAACCGCCAAGCCGCCAGTTTTTTCAAACAGGCTAACTGTTTTGGGCGCAATTGCCAGGCATTGCTAATATCCTTATAAGCACATTCCGGCATTAATACTTCTTTACGGCGTTGGGCAATCAGAGCGCTTTCATTTTTTGCTGCATCTAAATATCCCACCAGCTCTGTTTTCGCCATTAAGATATCGGCCAGAGGCAGTAAATAGTAAACATCTGCTGCGGCGTACTCACATTGCTTGTCACTTAACGGACGAGCCAGCCAATCAGTACGGGATTCACTCTTATCCAATTCCACCTTCAGATATTCAGCAACCAACGTTGCAAAACCACATGATATCGGATGACCAATAAATGCAGCCAGTACCTGCGTATCCATCATAGGCTCTGGTAAGCACTGGAAACTATTCCCGAAAACTTCTAAATCTTCACTTCCGGCATGGATAAATTTTAAAACGTCTGGATCAGTCAATAATTCCCTGAAGGGTTGCCATTGCGAAATTTCCAGGGGATCAATCAGAGAAAGCTGTTCACCATCAAACAGTTGTATCAAACCTAATTGGGGATAATACGTCCGTGTACGTACAAATTCAGTATCTAATGCAACTCTTGCGTGTTTTTTTGCCCGTTCACAGATTGACTGCAATTGAGCATCGGTGGTAATCAACTGATAATTACAATTAAACAATAAAATATCCTTTAAATACATTATGTTACACAACCATAAATACTAAAAAAATATAACAATGTACACAGTTATGTACACACAATAAAAATCTCTGAACATCCTTTATTCGGATAGCTGTTTCTATAGTATTAGACATGCTTTCCACTTGCCACAATTTTGAGAAATTCACATCACACGATATCAAGTAAACATTAAGGTGAGGTATGCGAGACGAAGAAGTACCTAACCGCAGTTAAACGGCATTAGAAGTAAAAAACCCCTAATTGTTGGGTGTCCAACGTTCGGGGTTCATCAAAAAGCGGGTTATTTAATATGTTGTATATTACAACTGGTATATTCTGACGTTAGCAATTCTTGTTACACCATCACCGTCATATAACCCTTTAGCATGAATTAAGGCGTTATTCTCTAATACAGTTAAGAAATCACTCGCCGAAGCTAGTGTACTTACATCGATATCCAGTGAAATCTGTGTACTAACTAAAACTAAATTATTCTCATCAACACCATCATAACCAACAATGTACTTACCCATAACATTTCTCCTTTATCTACGAGATCTATGAGGTCTTGTACAAACTACCTTGAGTATTTTCTTTTTGCCATTTGATTAATTAATAATCCGTTATTAAGGTTTGTTTCCCGATGTCAATTTATCGCAGAATTATCCGCTTTTGCTAATTCTTCATTACGCAACTCTTTACGAAGGATTTTACCTACGTTGGATTTCGGCAACTCATCGCGGAATTCAACAAGTTTCGGTACCTTATATCCCGTCAGGTAACGACGGCAATGTGTCTTCAATTCATCCTCAGTTAAGCTGGGATCTTTCCGAACAACAAAGACTTTGACTGCTTCTCCTGAGTTTTTGTTCGGAACACCCACTGCTGCCGACTCTAATACTTTAGGATGGGAAGAAACAACTTCTTCTACTTCGTTTGGATAGACATTAAAACCGGAAACCAGGATCATGTCTTTTTTACGATCAACAATGTGGAAAAAGCCTTTTTCATCTATGTTGGCAATATCACCTGTTGCCAGCCAGCCATCTTTCAACACTTCATCCGTGGCATCAGGACGTTCCCAGTAACCCTTCATGACTTGTGGCCCGCGTACCCACATTTCGCCTGCTTCTCCCGGAGAAACTTCATTACCATCACTCCCTACCAGCTTGATTTCTGTCGAAGCAACGGGGTAACCAATACTGCCACTGTAATGAGCCAAATCATGCGGGTTGGCTGAAACCAGAGGGGCACACTCTGTTAATCCATAACCTTCCAGCAAGTGACAACCGGTCAGATTTTCCCACTTGTCGGCAACCACTTTCTGCACCGCCATACCGCCACCAACAGATAAGCGTAATGAAGAAAAATTTATCTTCTGGAATTCAGAGTTATTCAACCAAGCATTGAATAGCGTGTTAACACCCGATAGTGCTGTGAAACGATAACGAGATAACTCCTTGACCGTTCCATTGACATCACGGGGGTTAGTAATCAACAGGTTCTGCCCGCCGAGTTCAATAAAGAACAAACAGTTTATCGTCAAAGCAAAGATATGGTACAGAGGCAATGCAGTGACTACTAACTCTTGTCCGATTTTCAATAATGGAGAGTAACATGCTTTGGCTTGTTCCAGATTTGCCAACATATTACGATGAGTCAGCATGGCACCTTTTGCCACTCCGGTGGTTCCGCCTGTATATTGCAGAAATGCCAAATCCTCACCTTTCACATCCGGTTTGACATACTGCATACGATAGCCTTTGTGCATAGCACTACGGAATGAAATAGCATCCGGTAAATGATATTTTGGCACGAGACGCTTAACGTACTTGACAACAAAATCGACAAGAGTTCCTTTTGGCCGAGAGAGTTGATCTCCCATGCGGGTCAAAATAACGTGTTTGACTTTGGTGTTGAAGACAATCTTTTCTAAGGTATGAGCAAAGTTAGAAACGATAACAATAGCAGATGTCCCACTGTCATTAAGCTGGTGTTCCAATTCACGCGGGGTATAAAGTGGGTTAACATTTACAACTATCATCCCTGCACGCAGAATGCCGAACAGTGCTACGGGATATTGCAGTAAATTCGGCATCATCAATGCCACCCGATCCCCTTTTTTCAACCCCAGTCCATTCTGTAAATAGGCAGCAAAGGCGCGGCTACGCTCTTCCAATTTACGGAAAGTCATTACTTCGCCCATATTGATAAATGCGACTTGATCGGCATAACGCGCCACAGCATTTTCAAACATTTCAATCAACGACGAATAACGGTCGGGATCGATCTCTGCCGGAACATTTGCCGGATAATGTTTTAGCCAGACTTTTTCCAAGTTGAATACTCCTGAAATCTAATTGCGGTGTAACCACTGACCATAAAACAAACCAGACCTGTATATTTAACAAATTATTAACTCAGCGTACCAGTTTGAAAAGAAACATTGTTCAGGTTGGCGATACACGTCACTAATTTATTACAATTAATTACTGCAAAAAATAAAGCGGCTATTGCCGCCTGCATTATTTTTATTTATTTATCAATCCGTTAACTAAAAAACCAACACTTGGGTTTATAATCCATTGATTATACACTGACTCACCGGTTTTTGACTTAAAGCCACAGTATTATTCCAAATGGTTATAATCAGGATAACCCAATAAAAGATAATTATTAAGAATAGAATTTAATATAGGATTCAGCATATAAAATAACCTCGCAAAATGCGAGGCTATTTATGTTATCGTGCTCTACTCGATTGGTGAACAAATTTACTCGGTTAGGATCTTTTCAACAGATACGGGTTGGGATGGTGAATACACTCCCCAAGCCGGGCCAAAAGGGTTACCGTAGTAGCCCCATGGATCAGTGACAACCGAAGAAGGGAAAATCATTCTCTGAGATTCATGCCAGCGTTTCATTCCCGTGACATTCATCGCAATGTAATTATACGGGCTATTACCTACTTTTCCTTTCTCCAGACCCGTAATCAAACCCACTACAGTTACATAACGGTCTTTGAAATCACTCGGTTCTAAAAAAGCGTTCACGTAAGCATAAACCCGCCCCAGAGAAGCGTCCGCCAAACGTGGGGCTGCATTATCTGCTAATGGCATAGCCGAAATTTCCAACCGAGTTTGATCTTTTTCATTCAAGACAGTGAGAACTTTTCCACCAAAACGCCCTTCATGCCCAATATATAATTCAGGGGCATTTTTAACGGAAAGTAAATTTTCCACCGGCGTTTTAGTCGTTCCCTTGATAGCATCAGGAACTGATACACAACCCGCAAGAATCGCCATTCCCAAAAACAATATTGCTTGCAGGATGCTTCGATAACGTGTGCCATTGAACATAAATTCCTCCGACCCTATAAAGCTTGATCAAGCTGACTATAACTTAGATAGCCATCAATAAGACCTTAACGACCCGGTAATTTTTTCCATGTTACTTCATTACGCAAGTAAACAGGCTCAGCATGTTCAACTGATGTCGCTTCTCCCGCTTCCCACATTTGAACTGCCAATGGCAACATATCTTCCGCATGAGGCAAAGTAATCTCACTGGTTACCAGTGTTAAGTGGCTGTCTAATAATTGAGGATAAGCTTCCCATCCCGTTCCCGCAATGGCCCATTCACCGGACAAGGAACTCATAATTACTTGCGCTTGTTCAGGTTTTAAAACCGCTTCTGTTTCATCGCCTTGCCATTCACCTTGTGAATTGCGGCTGTATTGCCCCCAATAAATTTCCCCCATACGTGCATCAATGGCAACCAAAACGTTAGTTGCCCCTTTGAGGCGAAATGCACCTTGTGCCATCGTTTTCAGGGAAGAAACACCCAGCATCGGCAATTCAGCGCCCAATGCCAGACCTTGAGCAATACCAACTCCAATCCGCACACCGGTAAAACTGCCCGGCCCACGGCCAAATGCCAGTGCATTCAATTGTTGCAGACTCAAGTTGCCCTTTGATAATACGTCTCGAACCATCGGTAAAATACGTTGAGTATGCTCTCGTGGGGAAATCTCAAACTGTGCCTCGACGACACCTTCATTCCAAAGTGCAACAGAACAGGCTTCAGTTGCAGTATCAATAGCTAAAATCCGCGTGGACATGCCTTAACTCCGGCAAGAATAGAATTCAAAAAAAGAGGGCTATACTACCATAGCCCCGACAATTTTACTCTGGCTGTGATGGGCGTGATTTCAGAAATTCTACTGCTTTTGATAAATCACGGGTACGAGGTGCAGGTGGTAAACTGTTCAGAAACACCTCTCCATATGGGCGCATAACCAGCCGATTATCACAAATGACGACAACGCCATAGTCATCAATATCACGAATCAAACGTCCGACACCTTGTTTCAGGCTAATTACTGCATCGGGAAGCTGTACTTCGTTAAAGGCATCCCTGCCCTTAAGCTGACAATCTTCAATACGAGCCTTAAGTAACGGGTCATCAGGTGCTGTAAACGGTAATTTATCAATAATGACACAGGACAATGTATCTCCACGGACATCTACTCCTTCCCAAAAACTGCCGGTTGCTACCAGCAGCGCATTACCTGCTGAGATAAATTGGGACAATAATTGCCCCTTGCTTGTTTCTCCCTGCACCAATACGGGTAATGTCATACTGGCACGAAACTCTTCCGCCAAACTGCGCATCATTTGATGAGATGTACAGAGGAAAAAGCAGCGACCTTTGTTGCTTTCAATAAGTGGTTTCAACATACGTGCCAACCACTTTGCACCCCCATTCTGATTAGGCGAAGGTAAATGACGCGGAACACACAATAGCATCTGACGCTGGTAATCAAACGGGCTGGGGAGAAGCAGTGTCTGAGCGGATTTCAAGCCCAAACGCTCGGTGAAATGCTCGAGCTGTTCATTGACCGACAGAGTCGCCGACGTAAAAATCCAACAACCTGATTGTTCACGAAGCATTTCACTGAACTTGTCTGAGACAGATAATGGCGTCAATGCCAGCAAAAAGTGCCGCCCATAACTTTCGAACCAATAGCTGTAATTGGGAATGCTGACATCAATAAGACGTTTCAGACGATTGCGATAAATTGTTGCCCGTTCAAAAGCTGCATCCAGCATCGTTGAACGCCCCAAAGAGAGTTTCATGACGTCATAACAAAGCTCCAGCGCATCATCCAATCGCACAAGTGCCCGCTGAACATGTTGTTGTTGCAAAACTTCACGAAGATTGCCCCGATAGCTGTTTTCTCCCAATGACAGGCGAAAATCTTGCGCACTTTGACTAAGACGATCTGCACTTTTTTGCAACTGAGCCTGATCCCGCACTTCAGTGCGATAAGCCATGATGATATCTCTCGATAGATCCATCAATTGACGGCTACTTAACTGCTGACCAAAATATTGACTCGCGATATCAGGAAGTTGATGTGCCTCATCAAAGATAACCACATCAGCCTGCGGAATTAATTCACCAAACCCGGTATCCTTAACCACCATATCCGCCATAAACAGATGGTGGTTAACAATCACCACATCGGCTTCCATTGCTTTACGACGGGCTTTAAGGACGAAACATTCCTGATAGCTCGGGCAATCGCTACCAAGACAGTTATCATTCGTACTTGTAACCAACGGCCAGACAGTGCTATCTTCCGCCACTTGATGGCAAGTGCTGATATCACCATTATCCGTATGACTTGACCAATGTCTCAGTTTGATCACTTCCGCCAATATTTCAGCTTCCGACTGCGAATTGCCGATTGATTGTTGTCCGAGGCGTTCAAGGCATAAGTAATTCGAGCGCCCTTTTAATAGCGCCAAATTGCCCGTAAAACCCAAGGCATTGACAATGGTAGGAAGATCCCGATTGTAGAGCTGATCCTGCAATGCTTTAGATCCCGTGGAAATAATCACTTTTTTACCGGAACGCAAAGCAGGTACCAAATAAGCAAATGTTTTACCGGTTCCCGTCCCTGCTTCCACGACCAATTGTTGTTGCTTTTCGATCGCAATCGCAATAGCCGAAGACATTTCTCGCTGGGCATCACGCGGTTTAAAACCCGGAATAGCTTTGGCAAGCATGCCATTTTTCGCAAAATCGTCTGACACAAACTGTCTCTTTCAATAAAATGTGGCAGAATTATGCCAATACTGAGTTGCAATAACCACCCAATTCAGCAAAAAACTGTATAAATTAACAGGAGATTTAATGACTATTAAACGCATTGATCCAGATACTCGTTGGTCAGAAGCGGTCGTTCATAATGACACTATCTATTATACCAGCGTACCAGAAAAGCTGGATGGCGATATTACAGAACAAACCGCCGATACACTGGCAGCCATTGATACCCTGTTACATCGCCTTGGATCAGATAAGAGTAAGATTTTGGATGCGACAATTTTTCTGGCGGACAAAGCTGATTTTGCGGGTATGAATGCGGCTTGGGATGCGTGGGTCGTTGCCGGAAGTGCACCTGTCCGTTGTACCGTTCAGGCTGAGTTGATGAATCCAAAATATAAAGTAGAAATCAAAATTATCGCTGCTTTATAATCTGAACCCATCAAAACTCATATGGCATTGAGAGCCATGCCAGTCACTCAATGCCATTTTATCGATGAGACTTAAGCCATTTTGATCATAATCATGCCGACTAGCAGCAGCACAATGCCACCCCATCCCTTAAAATTCAGCCGCTGATTGAACATAATCCAACCCGCTGCCACTGTCGCGATAATACCGAATGCTCCCCATAAAGCATAAGCGATAGAAAGTTCAATGCCTTTAACTGCCTGAGCCAACGAACTAAAAGCCCCCAATACCGCAACTAAAGATAAAATACCTATCCAAAAGCGTTGAAAACCGTTAGATAATTTCAGCAAAATATTCGCGATGATTTCCAAAAAAACAGCCAGAATCAGGAACGCAGCATGCCACCATTCAAATTGGGTCAACATGTTATGCCTCCTTCATCTGCGTGCTTGAAGTATTATTTAAGGAACCATTTGACGAATTGCCGGGGGCTTTTTTTGATCCCATTTTGATCAAAGCAATTCCGGCCATCAGCAATGCCAATCCCCCAACCTTCATCAATGACAAAGATTCGTTGAACCACAGTACACTAAAAGTAGTAATAAACAGGATACCAATACCTTCCCATAAGGCATAAGCCACGCCTAATGCCACTTTTTTCACGGCAATGGCCAACAAAATGTAGGAAGTTGTGATCATGGTGTACATCACGATCATGCCTGTAACATCACCCGAAACGCTGGCTTGTTTCATTGACAGAGTCCCAATCACTTCTGCCACAATCGCCAGTACAAGAAACATCCAATAAATCATTATCCTTCTCCTGAACATACTGATAAAGCATGCCAAGATATTTAAGCTATAAATGCCAACAAGAGCAGCCGCGAGTGCAATTACGCGATATCAGAAATCAAACTGACGTTTTAGCCAAATATTTTGGCAAATAAGAATTGCCGGTGAAAAACCGGTTAACAGGAGAAAGGCCCTAAAGAGCGCTGCACCAGTAGTGCTCACTGGATAAGATAGCTGAGAGGAAAAAAACGTGGGTACAACGTTGAATTTTGTTACTGTGTTGAATGTTGACGCTTTTGGCGCTATTCATGATATTTTATTCTTTCATCACACGATGTTCACTGTGTGATATACTACGAACCCTCATATTAGTGATGTAATTGATTGACTTGTATTTCTAGCATATTCAAACAATAAACACAACTGACAAGCAAATTTTTCAGGTAAGCAGTTAACTTTACAAGCCAATTCGCTGAAACAGTTTGCGGGGCAATATATGATCTGTTGCACCAAATTCTAACACAGGAGAACTTTTGGGGCGATAATGCCCACTCCGATTATTCCATCGGATTAATTTACCACCAGTAAAAAAAAGTTCACCGGCTAATAGTACAGGGTATGCTGTATAATTGATCTCATCATCATTTGGGAGAGGTTCGTTGACATCATGGCGATACCATAAAATCCTGCCTTTGATTAGCGAAGTGTGACCGATAACCAAAGGCTTGGAGAAGTCACAAAAATTACATACAACAATCTGGGGCATATCAGAATATATAACATATATGTAATGTCCATTCGGAACGTGTACTGGCGCCTCCATTGAATCTATTCTTTTCATCACATAATAATAACTGTCGTCATCATCATGTCTCGGGTTAGGCCAACAACACTGTTTAAACACATTAAATCTAGACCGCTGCCGTATATGCCTACTGGATTCAGGCCAAGACCGCTCAAGAATATATATATTCTCTAAACTTTCGAGTAGTTGTTTAAAAGGAGGTTTGGGTCTTCTGTCTCCCGGTATATCGTTAACATTAAACATATCCAGACAGTTATGGTGAATTATTTTGGCTTTGTTTTTATAAACTGTATTCAACCTTGATAGCACGTTTTCTGGTGCACTGTTATCATGCCTTCTTATACGTTCAGAAACCCACTCATCACCAACATCTTCTCCCTGCCTGCTCCTCACTCTGTTTATCTGCTCACGTCTTAACACCCATTGAGCATGCCAAGTTTTTGTATCATCAACACGCATAATTTCTTCTCTTCCTACTCATTCTTATTGCATTAAAATCGATCAACTAATAACCTATAGTAACTTTTTTAAACGTGACGAATTTCAAGAAATCGAAAAAAATAATTTTGGATGAGATCTGACCGCAGCGCGGTCAGATAATAATAATAGAAAACAGAACTCGTTATTCAAACTCGTTCCATGAACGCCCATCGCGGGTAATCATAGCGATAGAAGCTACAGGCCCCCAAGTACCTGCCTGATAAGGCTTCGGTGGCTCGTTGTCTGCCGCCCATGCTTCCATAATGGAATCTACCCATTTCCATGCTTCTTCTACTTCATCACGACGGACAAACAATGCCTGAATACCGCGCATAGCTTCCAACAGTAATCTTTCATAAGCATCGGCAAGGTGTGTCTGATTGAATGTTTCAGAGAAACTCAAATCCAGTTTGGTCGTTTGTAAACGGTGCTTATGTTCTAACCCCGGTGCTTTATTCAGCACTTCGATATCAATACCTTCATCTGGCTGCAAGCGAATAGTCAATTTATTCTGCGGTAATTGCTGGTAGGATCCAGCAAACAGATTAAGAGAAGGCTCTTTGAAATAGACAACAACTTCTGAGCATTTAGCTGGCAAACGCTTCCCCGTTCTCAGGTAAAAAGGCACTCCAGACCAACGCCAATCGTCAATATCGACACGAACTGATACGAAAGTCTCCGTTTTACTGGCCTTATTTGCACTCTCTTCTTCCAGATAGCCGGGTACTTTTTTACCATGCACAAAACCTGCGGTATATTGCCCGCGAACCGTTTTTTCCCGCACGTTGGTCTGGTCAATCCGACGCAATGAACGCAAAACTTTCACTTTTTCATCACGAATGCGATCGGCTGACAGGTCTGCTGGCGGAGACATGGCAATCATCGTCAGAATTTGCAGGAGATGATTCTGGATCATGTCACGCATCTGTCCGGCCTGATCAAAATACCCCCAACGCCCTTCGATTCCGACTTCTTCAGCAACGGTGATTTGCACGTGATCAATCGTGCGGTGATCCCAGTTATTGACAAAGAGTGAGTTGGCAAAACGCAACGCCAGCAGGTTCAATACGGTTTCTTTACCCAAATAGTGGTCAATGCGGTAGATTTGACTTTCATTGAAGTATTTTGCAACTTCATCATTGATGGCTTTGGAAGAAGCAAGATCCGTTCCCAACGGCTTTTCCATTACAACGCGATTGGGTTCTTTATTCAATCCCGCAGCCCCTAACCCATGACACACTGAGCCAAACGTACTTGGCGGCATGGCAAAATAGTGAATAGCCGGTAAGTTATCCTTACTAAGTATTTTTGCCAATTCGGTGAAATGTTTCGTTTCATTAACGTCCAAATTACAGAATTCCAGACGTGAACTCAGCTTTTTCCACAATTCAGGTTCCAATTTCTCGGGCATAAATGTAGTCAACGCTTCTTCAACGACCTTGGTATAGGCTTTTTTATCCCAGTCAGCACGACCAACGCCGATAATTCGGGTATCTGGATGGATATAACCCGCCTTTTCTAACTGGTAAAGGGAAGGCATTAATTTCCGGCGTGCTAAGTCTCCTTTCGCCCCAAAAATTACCAAATCACAAGCCTGAGCTGTAGACGTCACCGCCATGTTGCATCTCCTCAATTACGGGATATTGTAATTTTTTTACATAACCTGCGAGTAATGTACTCTTTTGGTTATAAGCAGTAAACACCGATTATTCATGTATGCTCTCCCACTTTCATGTTGCTGCTTAGTTGAATGCAATATAGAATTTGTTGGAAAAAAACTGCTCAAATAACCTTCACACCCCGTTTTCTGTATACTGTTTTTTACATTCATGCTGGTTTTTATATTGATATTGAGAATTGGCTGGAATTCATACCAAATAGCAACAATTAACTGAAAACTTACAACGTTTAAGAAATAATCTTACTAAGTTGAAAGTTAGACACTTGTCATATTTTCATGAAAAATCTTAACTTATCCGGTTGTTGCCACTGCCAGCTTTCAATAACAAGTAGTATATTTTCATAAAAATGACATAGATTTCTCCTGTTAATGAAATCGTTAAAACCGAGGTTGAACCGCGTCTTATGAACACACTGGAACAGCTCCAAAATAGTCTTGATGTTTTGAGTAAGTCAGAGAAAAAGGTTGCGCAGGTCATCCTTGCTTCACCACAGACTGCCATCCATTCAAGTATCGCCACTCTGGCTAAAATGGCGAATGTGAGTGAACCTACAGTTAATCGTTTCTGTCGTCGCATGAATACCAAAGGTTTCCCCGATTTTAAATTGCATCTGGCACAAAGCCTCGCTAATGGTACACCTTATGTGAATCGCAATGTAGAAGAAAGTGACAGCGTCACCTCTTATACCAATAAAATTTTTGAATCGGTGATGGCAAACCTGGAAACAGTCAAAAATAATCTGGATATTGCGGCCATTAACCGGGCGGTTGATCTATTGACACAGGCCAGAAAACTCTCTTTTTTTGGTTTAGGGGCATCAGCCGCGGTAGCCCATGATGCCATGAATAAATTTTTTCGCTTCAATATCCCGGTTACCTATTTTGACGATATTGTGATGCAAAGAATGAGCTGCATTAACAGTACCGAAGGGGACGTTGTCGTCCTGATTTCCCATACAGGACGAACAAAAAGCCTCGTCGAAATTGCCAAACTGGCTCGTGAAAATGATGCAACGGTCATCGCCATTACCTCGACAAGTTCTCCCTTAGCACAAGAAGCAACACTTTCCATTCTGTTGGATGTTCCCGAAGATACGGATATTTATATGCCAATGGTTTCAAGAATTGCTCAACTTACCATCATTGATGTGCTGGCAACCGGTTTTACACTGCGCCGAGGCTCAAAATTCAGGGATAATTTGAAGAGGGTCAAGGAAGCATTGCGTAATTCGCGGTTTGATAAGCATGAATAAACCGGAAAATAGACTGTGTTTTTGTTCACTATTTATCAACTCTCCAGACTGATAGCATATGTAGACTTTTCCTCGTCTGCATATTTGCAGTACGAGGGTAATCGTCAGTAAATAAAAATGGTTATCCTACGGTAACCGAAGATTCATACTTCACAGGTCAACGGAGTAATACATGTCCAGACGGCTCAGAAGAACAAAGATCGTCACTACACTTGGCCCGGCTACAGATCGTGACAACAATCTAGAAAAAGTTATCAACGCGGGAGCCAATGTTGTCCGCCTTAATTTTTCTCATGGCACTGCGGAAGATCATATCCAACGTGCTAATAAAGTGCGCGAAATTGCTGCCCGTTTGGGCTGTCATGTCGCCATTCTCGGTGATCTTCAAGGGCCCAAAATTCGCGTATCCACTTTTAAGGAAGGGAAAATCTTCCTCAATATTGGGGATAAATTCCTGCTGGATGCCAATCTGGGTAAGGGAGAAGGAGATAAAGAAAAAGTCGGTATAGATTATAAAGGCCTACCGTCTGATGTTATGGCCGGTGATATCCTGCTATTGGATGATGGGCGGGTTCAATTGAGAGTCCTGAATGTTGAGGGCATGAAAGTATTCACGGAAGTGACAGTGGGAGGCCCGCTTTCTAACAATAAAGGTATCAATAAATTGGGTGGGGGCTTATCAGCTGAGGCACTGACAGCAAAAGATAAAGAAGATATCATTACTGCCGCCAAAATTGGTGTTGATTACCTTGCTGTTTCTTTCCCGCGTTCAGGTGAAGATCTGAATTATGCCCGCCGCCTTGCACGTGATGCGGGTTGTGATACCCAAATCGTCGCTAAAGTTGAGCGTGCGGAAGCGGTCAGCAGTGATGAAATTATTGATGAAATCATTCTGGCGGCTGATGTTGTCATGGTTGCCCGTGGTGATCTCGGTGTTGAAATCGGGGATCCTGAGCTGGTCGGTGTGCAGAAGAAGCTGATTCGCCGTGCTCGTCAACTGAATCGAGTTGTAATTACTGCTACGCAAATGATGGAATCCATGATCACCAACCCAATGCCGACTCGTGCTGAGGTCATGGATGTTGCCAATGCGGTATTGGATGGCACCGATGCGGTTATGCTCTCTGCTGAAACGGCAGCAGGTCAATATCCGGCGGAAACCGTTGCAGCGATGGCGCAAGTCTGTTTGGGCGCTGAAAAAATGCCAAGCGTCAACGTTTCCAAACATCGCTTAGATATTACATTCGACAGCATTGAAGAAGCTATTTCAATGTCTACAATGTATGCCGCCAACCATCTTAAAGGTGTCAAGGCAATCATTGCCATGACGGAATCAGGGCGCACGGCTCGCATGATGTCTCGTATTAGCTCTGGCTTGCCTATTTTCTCCATGTCACGCCATGAATCGACCTTAAACCGCACTGCCCTTTATCGTGGTGTAACTCCCGTTTATTGCAGTTCGCACACTGATGGGATCGCTGCGGTAAGCGAAGCTATTGCCCGCCTGTGTGATAAAGGCTATCTCTCCTCTGGAGACTTAGTGCTGGTGACTCAGGGCGATCAGATGAGAACCATTGGCAGCACCAATACTTGTCGTATACTTGAAGTAGAATAGTGGATTATTAATCAAATAATAAGGGGCATTACACTGCCCCTTATTATAAAAACCTACGGGCCTCTGAAAATATTATTCTCAAATAAAACGAAGGTTAATTATTCAGCAATTAAAGATCCTTCCTTTTATAAGGCTCTATATCCCCTTCTTTCCGTGTCTTAAGCAATTTTAAGATCCAGGTATATTGTTCAGGATTTGGCTTAACCAACTCCTCTAATTCCTCATTCATACGGCGGGCAATATAAGCATCATCCTTCCCCGCAATATCGTCCATTGGTGGACGGATATAAATATCCAATTGATGAGTTTGACAGTTATAAACCGGAAATAGCGGGACAACAGCCGCACGGCAAACTTTCATTAATCGCCCGACCGCAGGCAGTGTTGCTTTATAAGTGGCAAAGAAATCGACAAATTCACTGTGTTCTTCACCATGATCCTGATCGGGCAAATAATATCCCCAAAATCCTTCACGTATTGATGCAATAAAGGGTTTAATTCCTGCGTCGCGGGAATGTAACTGACCACCAAAGTGTTGACGAGCCTTATTCCACAAATAATCAGCGACAGGATTGGATTGATGGTGAAACATGCCTGATACTTTCTGGCCGCGTGCTGCCAATAACATGGCGGGAATATCAATGGCCCAACCATGTGGAACCATAACAATGACATTCTTACCCTGCTCTCTTAGGGTTTGAATAATCTCTTCACCATGCCATTGAGTGCGTTCAAGTGTCGATTTTTCCCCTCTCAGGCAAAGCTCCGCCAGCATAACAAAGGATTGAGGTGCGGTAGCAAACATGCGATCAATCAGGTCTTCGCGCTGCTGTTCTGTTAGCTCAGGAAAACAGTAAATTAAATTGATTTTCGCCCTGCGGCGGGCACTTTTCGCTTTTCTGCCTGCCCAAACACCTATTCTGGCCAACAATGGATCACGCCATTTCACAGGAACATAAGCCAACCCTGCCAATACTCCTACGCCAGCCCAAATCCCCCAATAACGGGGATGCAAATAAGATCGATGAAACTTCGGGATATATCCCAACTTACTATTTGTATTTTTCTCTTTATTCATGGGCTAACTCTGATGATTCCAACACTCGCTTTCAAAACGCAAGTTTCCAACAAAAAAATAATACAAAAGCGGATGATATCAATCATCCGCTTTTATGTCTGTTAATTATCGAAAAACCTATACATTCAGTCTAGTAACAATTGAGGTTTAACGTCCTTAACCATTGCTATATATTCGGCACGTTCTTTACCACTTAAGCCACCGGAACGCGGTAATTTTGCAGTAAGTGGATTAACCGGCTGTTGGTTATCCCAGAATTCAAAGTGCAAATGCGGGCCAGTCGAACGGCCTGTATTTCCTGATAATGCAATACGCTCGCCTCGTTTTATCTTCTGACCCGGTTTTACTAACAATTTTCTCAGGTGCATGTATCGGGTCGTATATTGGCGACCATGCCTGATGGCGATGAAATTACCAGCAGCTCCATCAAACTTAGATACGATCACTTCTCCATCACCGACTGCCAAAACAGGGGTTCCTACTGGCATGGCAAAATCAACCCCTTTGTGTGCAGTGATCCGCCCGGTTACCGGATTTAAACGATGCGGATTAAAAGGAGATGAAACCCTGAATTGTTTAGTCGTCGGAAAACGCAGGAAGCCACGTTCTAAACCAGACGCATTGCTATCATAAAAACGCCCGTCATTGGCACGGAAAGCATAATAATCATTCCCGCCACTTTGTAAACGAACCCCCAATAATTGGCCCTGTTCACTTTTTCCATCGAGCATTTCACGGGACATCAACACAGAAAAACGGTCACCTTTACGCAATTTACGGAAATCTATTTGCCATTGCAGCGCTTTTGTGACTTCTCTGGCTTCACTACTCGTCAGCCCGGCAGTCAGCGCACTACCATTAAAGCTGCCATCGACTGTTCCTGTGATGACACTGTTTTTCCATTCCCCTTTTTGAAATTCCTGCGTTTCTTTAAAGGTATCCCCTTCGCGGGTATACGTACGGGTTTCACGGCGTGATATATCCCACGTCAGTGTTTTTAAATTGCCATTTTCATCAATCGACCATGACAATGACTGACCAATACCTAAATTACGTAATGCCCCATATTGGTTCGCCAACAAAGCCACATCCGAGGAATCAATACCAAACTGAGTTAAAATAGAACTTAAGGTATCACCTTGGGAAACAACATATTGATGGGGAACATTTGCTGCTGTATCCGAACTCCCTTCTTCATCCCCAATTCCTTCATCGGGGAACTGCTCATTAACATCTCCTGCTACATCATCTGTCGCATCAGGGAGGGTACTGGGAGTACTGATAATAATGTTACCTGCACGTTCTTCCCGTTCATGGTAAATAACCGGCCTCCACACTGCGACAGCCAAAGTGACCAGCGTCAAAGAACCAAGCATGATCTTATGTGGTTTGGGCAGGTTGTTGTATACCAAAACAATAGTTTTAGCTATTTGCTGCACTAATAAAATTCCTTATTGTACTAATTCAGGCAGCTCGCGTATTGTTCCGACAACTGAGTTATAAATTTCATATAGCTGTCACTATCCAATACGATGCCACTTCCCAAAGGGTCAAGCACCCCGATACGTACACCAGTACCTTTTGCTACGGCATGAATGACGGCCGGCCTGAATTGAGGTTCAGCAAAAATACACTTCGCTTTCTGCTCAACCAATTGTGTTCGTATATAGTGTAATTTTTGTGCTCCCGGCTGTATTTCAGGATTAACCGTGAAAACGCCTACTGGAGCTAATTGGTAATGTTTTTCAAAATAGCCGTACGCATCATGAAAAACAAAATACCCTTGTTTTCTTACAGGATTTAAAATATTAGCAATATTCTTATCAGTTTGTATGAGCTGTCCATTGAATTTACGTAGGTTTACTTGTAACTGCTGCTTTTGTTGAGGGTACTGTTCAACAAGCCGATCATATATTGCCTGAGCTGCTTTCTCCGCAATCTTTGGAGAAAGCCAAATATGCATATTATATTCACCGTGATGATGGTGTTCGTGATCAGTTTCATGTTTATGCTGATTCGATTCAACTGAGTGATTATCATCTTCGCTATTTTTCAACAATAATGGCTTGATTGTAGATAGATCAGCCAATGCGAGTTGTTTGTTCTGATCAATTCTAGCTATCGGCTTCGCCAAAAATGTTTCCATATCCGGGCCAATCCAGACAACCAAATCAGCTTGGTTGATTTTTTGGACATCCAAAGGCCGTAAAGCATAATCATGTGGAGAAGCGCCATCAGGCAAAAGCACCTGAGTATTTGTTACACCATCAGCAATAGCCGCAGCGATAAAACCCAACGGACGAATGGAAGTGACAACATCTGCCTGCGCAAAGCAATTCACTCCAGCCACTAACGCAGTGGCTAACGCAATTTTACGAAAATATTTATGCGCGTATTTCTGTGACTTGTGTAACATAATATGAATATTCCATGCAGTAAACTGAGTAATGTTATATTATAACATCTCAATAATTCTGCAAGACTTTTAACATGCCAACTATGATCACTCTGAATATGATCACCCTAAAAAATATTACGGTTGAATTTGGTCACCGCAAGGTGCTGAATAATATTTCCTTCAATCTCAAACAAGGAAAAATTCTGACGCTCATTGGCCCAAACGGCGCAGGAAAATCAACTCTGGTTCGTGTTGTCCTCGGTTTAGTTCAACCCTCTTCAGGCACTATTGAACAGAGTCCGGCGTTAAAAATTGGTTATGTTCCACAGAAGCTTAACCTTGACCCTACATTGCCTCTGACTGTTAAGCGCTTCATGATGCTAAGGCCCAACGTGAAATCAGCAGATATCATGCCAGTATTAAATCGGGTCAACGCTGCCCATTTATTGGAGCAACCCATGCAAAAGTTGTCAGGTGGAGAAACTCAGCGAGTATTACTTGCCAGAGCCTTACTCAATCACCCCCAACTTTTAGTTCTTGATGAACCGACACAGGGCGTTGATGTCAACGGTCAATTGGCACTTTACGATTTAATCAACCAAATCAGAACAGAACTGAATTGCGCCGTACTTATGGTATCCCATGATCTGCACTTGGTAATGGCGAAAACAGACGAAGTTTTATGCCTTAATCAACATATTTGCTGCTCTGGCACACCGGAAGTTGTATCAATACATCCAGAATTTATCGCAATGTTTGGTCGCCACGGTGCGGAACAACTGGCGGTTTACCGTCATCACCATAATCATCATCATGATTTGAAAGGAAAAGCGATTTTTAAAAATGGTGGAGAACCACGTCGATGATTGAATTATTACTTCCTGGCTGGCTGGCCGGAATGTTATTGGCAATTGCCGCAGGCCCTCTCGGCTCTTTTGTTGTTTGGCGCAGAATGTCCTATTTTGGTGACACACTGGCCCACGCATCATTGCTCGGTGTTGCATTTGGTTTCTTACTGAATGTCAATCCATTTTATGCTGTTATTGCGGTGACACTCATATTAGCCATTATTTTAGTTTGGCTGGAAAAACGGCCTCAATTGGCAGTTGATACATTACTGGGTATTCTAGCTCACAGTTCGCTCTCACTAGGTTTAGTCGTCGTCAGCTTTATGACCAGTGTACGAGTCGATATGATGGCGTACTTATTTGGCGATCTTCTGTCTGTGACTTATGAAGATCTCTGGTTGATTGCGGCTGGTGTCGTGATTGTTGCCGGATTGCTGGCATGGCAATGGCGTGCCCTGCTATCAATGACAGTCAGCCAGGATCTGGCCTTTGTTGATGGCATTAAAATTCAACGTCTGCGTGTTCTGTTGATGTTAGTAACAGCATTAACCATCGGGTTGGCGATGAAATTTGTCGGTGCATTAATTATCACTTCTCTGCTGATTATTCCTGCTGCGACTGCCCGTCGCTTCTCCCGCACGCCAGAGCAAATGGCTGTTTTTGCGATAATTGTCGGTATGCTTTCTGTCACAGGAGGGTTAACTTTGTCGGCATTTTATAACACCCCCGCAGGGCCTTCTGTTGTACTTTGTGCCGCAATGTTATTTGCGCTGAGTTTAACGTCGAAGGCGAGAAGTTGATATACCAACTGAAAGCATTGTTTTAATCCATCCTTAAACTCTGCTTTCAGTTCAATCCACTACTCAATACTCCAATTCGTTTATTGGGGTTTTGTCTCATTAGCGGTGAGTTAATCAGAGAATCGGTATAATAGAATTCATCTTTTGATGCTTCCTGCTAAGTTGAAAAATTCAAAGGAACTTTATATGAAATAACAGAATTGGCTCACAATCGTGAGCCAGTTCTGTCCACTGATAAACAAGTTTGAAAATAATGCTATTTTCCAGCAGTTCTGATGCCTAAGTTTTGTCACTACTTACCTTGAAATCCTTGAATATACATATTAACAGGAATTAATGGTTATCGCTGGAGTCAGTGTCAACTCCCATATTTGCATCAGCAAAAAGCTCTGCAATATACCAATGTTCCTTACTCTGATCCTGCCTCAAAAAATATTGATTTTCACCAATGGAAAATGGAATTAAATATTGATAACTCGTATCCCATGGAGCTTCGTGTTCGTTAACATGCTCAGGAACACCCTTACTATATATGTAAGAAACAAACCAATAATTATCATAGAACCTCTGACCAAAGTAATAATACTCTCCTTTAGTAAAAAAGGGGTTCTGAGGATAGTAATAATATGCCCACGTATCAGAATATGCCATATTACCTATGGTTCCATTCTTGTTAAATTCAAATGTATAAATCTTTCTAGTAGCCTCTGTGTGACAGTATATATATTGCTTACCTTCCATTGAAAAAAAGAATATAGCTCCGTAAAAATTATCCCAGTTATGTTGATATATAGGTTTACGATTCATTTTTCCTTTCGTAAAAATTTCGTAAGATATAACAGGCCATCCATTTTCTTTGCCATGAAGTAAGATAAACTGCCTTCCTCCAATATTATATGCAAACCCAACATCATAACTAACATCAAAATATCCACTATCTATTATTTTTTTCTGTCCTTTTTCATCCAACTTTGCAATAATCCAAAATGATTTATCTGTACTTTGTGGTGCATTAATAAAGTCCTTGGCTAAACCAAAAACATATTGCTCATTCTCAATAACAAATGGGAACATCAAGTCATAATAATTTACCCACTTTTGCCCAGTCGAAGTTTTCTCTCCCTGTTTCCCGCCTGTAATCAACTTGTGTACCGTCACCAGATGATCACATTTGCGCTGGCGTAAAAGATACGGTTGTCCATCAATGGAATAACTAAAGATCATATACAGGATCTTAAGAATTAAGCCTTTCAAAACAGGCATCCAATGTTTTGTTTTTATATGCTTTTCTTTGCGATGTTTTGAACGCGTTCTGGCATAAATACGCTTAGGCTTTTTCCAGCCAAAAACAGGTTTCCGACCAAGCTCTTTGGAGAAGATTATCTATTATTGGCCAGAGCCAAATCTCCGTATTTTGAGCCGCTTTGCGCAGCGAAACAGCGGGGAATAATCGTCTTGCCAGCGAGCGCCGGAGCAATAGAGCCAGCAAACTCAGCCAGATAAGCCCCGTGGTTAACGTTTCTTTCCTCGTGGCAAAACCGTGCCAGTTTGTGTGTGATTTTAACGCCTTGAACAGCAATTCGATTTGCCAGCGACAACGATAAATATCCATGATGTCATTGGCCGTAAATTCTTCCACGGGTAAGTTCGTCAGCCAGAGACAAAAACGTTTTTCTTCGGCAATCCAGCGGCGAATAAGGCGAAATTCATAACCATTTCGCCGACAAATCAAATCCAGTACTTCGGAACGATTAGTCCTGCGGGTGATGGATTTCAAAGGTTTCTCTGGCAGTTTAGGTAATAATTTCCCCTGACCATTGCGTGCCATGACTATCTGAGGATTGAGAGACTTGCCACCCAGCACAATAAATGAACCGCCTGAGCGTGACATTTGCTCAAAATAATCAAAATCAACATAGCCGGCATCCGCCAGGAATAATTGGTCACGCAACGTTTCTGGTGCAGGCAGGTAAGCCCGCTCAGAGGCTGTATCGGCGGTTACGGTCATCTTTAGCGGAGACTGGGTCAGCAGTGACATCGTCATGTGACATTCCACCGCGGCAGCGGTTTTTTTGAATCGATAAGGAAAAATGTCAGCCAGGGCAGAATGGACTTTGAACGAACTCCCATCCTGTAAAATAACCTGTTTAAACTTCATGAGTTTTTGGGGGGATGAGACCTGATTTTCTCCCCATTGTGCCAGAGCAAATTTCACCAATATTTTGACAAATTCGACAAAGGCGGCTTTACGGAGTTGATTATAAAAGGGACGGTAACTGACTTGTTGCCTTTCATCGGGGCACATGCCATTAAATTTTTGGTGTAACTGAGCAATAGACGTCACTTGACCCGTACTGAGCGCCGCGATAAGGCTGAGGATCAACACATGGGGTTCGATATTTCTGATGCGTTGCATAAATCCGCACCGGAAGGCGGTCTTTTTCAAAGAAACTTCATTGAAGAATTGCATTAACTGGTGTTTTATAGCGATAATCGTCACAGGCTTCATCCGTGGTTTTGATGGTTTGTTTGGCGACGATTATCAGATCATAAATGAAGCATTTTTTCTATCTAAAATAGATGGTTACTGCTTAAGATCCTGTATATGAGAACCTTCTAAAATTGTGATGTTTGCTGTTTTTGAGTAAAGGTTATTGCGGACTGAACTTTTTACTGTATGTTGTGCTTCACATAAGCCGGAGATGTTTATTTTATCTATATCAAATAATACCACATGGAAATCATTGCCTATTTGATCGGGTGCAACATGATAAGGAATACTTTTCACTTTGTCTTTGGTGTTATTTTTTAAATAAATTTCTTCTTTTATTGTATCTAATATTGCCACGCCTTCATATTTATTGACTTTCATCATTACATAGTTAGTATGCATGGCAATAATATCAGGAATATTAATAATTTCACCTGAATTTGCTTGAGGAAATTCAGGTGGTGAAGAGAGATTTTTCTTACTCATAAACCACCTTATTATTAACCCACGGGGTATTTAGATCAGGTTTCATGTGGCTATAAGCTGCATGAAACCTGGATCCTTAAAACGGGATAATTTGCCGCCCTGTTAATAAAAATCATTTTAATTAACTGTATCGATTTTACCTGACCAAATCCCGCCATATGTCACATCGCTATCATCATCATGGCCCACTTGATAATCAAAGAAGATCTCACCATCATGCTCGAAAAATGCCCAGTCATTATCTAATAAATTAGATGGAATATTAAATTTCAATGTTGCTGTTTTTCCTCCTCCAGTATCTGGTTGATAAGGCATGCTACCGTTAAAAACTTTTGTTATTGTTTGTTGTCTCGCATTAATATATAGCGTTAAAATAATTTTTGATCCCAATTTTACTTTATGAATATCTTTCTGGTCATTAGTTCCTGTTATCCTGACAAATAAACCAGGATCGTTTGGGTTATTAGCATGAGATATACTCTTGTTATTGACATAATCACCTTGTTTTATAGGATTATCGAAGCTGTCATAAACCTGACACGGTTCATATATTCTATCAATATCTGTCCATGGTCTATTTACTCTTCCTGTATAAGTGACATTGGCAGGAAGAGATTTAGCTATTATATTGTCACTTGGCTTAATTAAATAATAAAACAGTTCCGATGGGGTATCTTTTTCAAAAATAAAATAAGGTAATTCCATTAAACAGGATTCAGGTTCCTTATTAATAAGTATTCTGATGTAGTGTTTATATTCATTATTAACAAAAAACAACAAAAAATCACCAAGTTCATAATCATCGCATGGTGACATATCGACCCAAAATTTACTTTCCCCTTTTGATGTTAAATTACTGTCAATGGCAGTTATTATCTGCAAGGGTTGCCGATAATCTTTAACATTATCAACAAATATAAATATAGGATTATTAGCAAACCTAAAGTTAGTTGAGTTTGGTATGGCAGACGATAATTGAATAATGGGTGATATTGATTTTTTCGGGGAAATATAAAACTCCAATTTCCCTTTTTCATCTGAGTTTACGAAAATACCCTGATAATCATAAAATTTTTGAACATATATTTTTGTGGTTTTATCATTCTGATAAATATTTATGTTTTTTAACTCATTAATGATATTAGCTTTTATGAATACAGGTACTCCTGATAGTGTTTTTCCATTTTTATCTCTTAAAGTTGTATGAATTTTAGTTGATAGGGATCCAATTTTAGAGTCATCAAATGATGTTGGAATAACTAAATATGGGCTGTCAACATGTAATTTCACTGAATCTGAATCAATTGTCCTTGCTGTAGATTTCAGAGTCTTATATGGAAAACCACTTGAAGATGTTTTTACACTAAAAGAAATTTCTTCATTTTCTGCTACAGATGTAAGTACGGTAAGAGTAACTGTTGCTGTTGCCTTTTTTTTACTATTTTCTATAACTAAGGGGATGTCATCAGATGGTACAGTAATATTCGTGTTATTATAAAATGAGATTGTAGAACCTTCATCTATATTGTTATCTGATGATAGTATCACTGTAAATAAAAAACTTTGACCAATTATTAAATCTTTATTATCAGGTAATGAAAAATCAATTTTACTAGTCATATTTTTATTTCCGTTTTTATATTATAAACATGAGATTTAAATAACTTCCAAAAATGGTAGGTCACTACTAAACTCCTCGCAGAGCGAGGAGTTTAGTTCTCCACTGAATTTTAGTGGTTCACTATTATGAATCGATATTTAAGGACACAGCTATAATCAGATCTAATATTTATTTTTTAATGATTATCTGTATCTTTGTTACCAGGATCTGGAGTTGTGTCAATGTCTGAATACCATTTTTCACCATATTCTAAATTTTCATCGATATAGAACTGATAGTCAAAATATATATAATCATTACCTTGTATACCAACTATTTCCTTATAAGGAATCTGGAAGAAAAGAGAATCTGGATTGCCACCAGAACCACCAATATAAGTTAAGTTGATTTGTTGAGTATAAGTTTTTTGGAAACCGTTGCTGTCTGAATTTATATACATATTCAGAGTAATATCTGTTATATTTAATGGTACTGGATTTGTTTCTGCGAGTGAATTATTAGTCTTAGAACGTGTAATCTCAATAAATAATCCATTGTGTTTATATCCAGGGTATTGCATTATAGCGTCATAATTAATATAATTACCACCTCCAGGTTGTAATATGTTATCTGGGCCAACACCAAGACTGGTATGAACTATACAGGGATTATATTTTCTTTTAAAATCTGGGTTAGGTTCATAAGAAACACCACCTATATAATTTAATGTTAATGGTTCAGAATATAATGCGTGTCCATTGGCTTTAATTACAGAATAAGAAAATTGAGAAGGTGTATTTTTCTCAAATATAGAATAAGGAAGACTTATACTCGGTTTATCTAGCTGTTCACTTAAATTATGAAGACGTACAGAATGGTTTATATACTTACCATTAACAAAAAATAATATCATATCATCAACGGTTGCATTATCATAACTACTTACTATTGTGTAAAACTCTCTCATTCCCTGATCTGCAGATAAATTACCTATAGTAAATCCATCGATCATTGCCTGACCTATAGAATCCATATAGCCTGGGTTCTTATAATTGACAGCATAAACTACTTGCTTAGCAGGAATATCCGCTACATCATCAAGAATAACAGTTCTGAGTGTAAGTATGACTATTTCTGATAGTTTAGGATAAAGATAAAACTTAACTAGTCCACTTTCATCTGAAGCTATCATTAGGCCTTCATTGTGTCCTTGCTTCTCAAGAGTAATATCAGTTATTTTATCAGATTTTTTGAAATTAAAATCTTTCATTTTATGCAAAGCAGTTGATGTGATAAATACAGGAGTATGAGCCAGTGATTTCCCTGATTTACTTTTCAAAGTTGTAGATATTGCTGTGGAGTTATTTTCTTCCGAGGGTTTTTTATCACCTGAAATTACTGTTTTTAAGAAAGAGTTTTCAACAAAAAGTGCTAATGATTTCATATCAATTTCATTAGCTGTGCCCTGAAAGCCGGGAAACTTAAAGTTACCACCGTCAGTAGTCGTAGCATCAGTTTCTAATTCAAATGTAATCTCAGAACCATCAAGTACAGGATTACCACCTACTTTCTGAAGCACTGTAAATCCTAACTGCGCAGTGGCTGTCAGTGCTCCATTTTCAGAAGTAAGAGTTACTAAGTCCGTATCGAATTGTATATTAGGGCTGTATCCTGTTACAGTTACCTTTTTTGCTGGTAAAATAGGTGTGTCTGATTTTAATGTTACAATAAAATCAACATGCTGGCCTATGACTAAATCAGCTTTAGAGCTAATCGAAATTCCCATTGTTTTTTTCGAGGGCGCTTTTTTGGCGTTACCAGTAAATGGTTGTGGATTGGCAAGAAATGGTTGTCCACCAGCTTGAGCAGTTGTATCTAATTCAAATGTAATTTTTGAATCATCTGTTGTATCCGGCTTTATTGTAAAGCTTAACGTCGCAGTAGCTTCATGGTCTCCAGATTTGTTAGTAAGATCAGCTGAATTCGATTTAAATATTATATTACTACTATAGCCTCTTTTTATAGTGACTTTACTGTTTGGAGTAATTTTTTGGTCGGAAGTTAGTGTTACAGTAAGATTAACAGTCTGGCCTATAATTAAATCATTTATATTGGTAATTGTCATTTTATTCTTTGGGTTTGCCATTTTATTACCTCATTTACAATTGATGTTATTTATGAATAATAATGAATTTAATTATTTCCTATAATTTTCATTTATTGTCTAACATTAATTATCATTACATATAATGATAATATGTTAATTTAAAGCCCAATGTTAACTTGTGAATGATTTGGCTTTTTTAGAGTGAATGAAAAGTAACTAAAAAACCAATGAAAAAAAGTTATCAACTGATAACTTTTTTTCATTGGTGAAGAGTTTTTTTACAGTGAATTATTTATTGGTTTTTAAAATTGCCGAGTAACATAAAAGAACCCCATCTGAGTAATCATCAAAGGTATTATTTTTAGAGTCATAAACCCTGAAATGCCCCTTGACAGATGAGGTGTTTTTCACTATAAAAGTGACTTTGTTTTTATCCATTGTAGGTTCATCATTAAACACACCCCAGTTATATAAATTACCAAATTCATTATGCAGGCTATAAATATCGCTAGGATCAGCAGCCTCTTTATCTGAAAAAATATCGACTATCATATTGGAAGAATTTCCTGGTGGAACTGGACAAGTATTATTATCAGATACATTTACATATCCTCCATGAACAGGGTTTAATATTTTTGTGGCAACCATTTTGTATTCATACAATTGAATTTCTCCACTTGGCTTATTTATTGTAGCGGTTATTGTTGCAGAGCCTGGTGCCTGAAATTGTATGGGGCCAGTGCCAGTGTTAGGGGGATCGCCAGGGCGATAAGAGCCAAATGATAGCATCGCCGCTCCATAAAACGAATCAGGATCGAAAGCATAACCATAAGTGATTTTATCTTTTTTATTGAAGCCCTGCTCAGGGTATTTGAGGTCTCTTAATTCCCCTCGTAAAGTAGCAAAAATAGTATTTGGATGAAGTTTACCGTTTTTATTATCAAAGACTTTGGATTCACCGCTATAGGTATTATAAAGATAAAATACCGCAGGTTGAATAATAGGTTTGAAACTTACTGTATCGGCATCTTTACTAATAAAACGCTTTGTCTCGGGACTATTTGATTCAGGTATTTTCAATGTGACTTTAACACCATCAACGCCGACCTGACTTGTTAGTGTTGCATATAAATACCCATCAGGTGTCGTTGTATATGACTTGATTGTAGGACCAGTAAGCTGATCGGTTGTAAGCTGGGAATGGTCACGTGTCCACTGGATGTCCTTTTCATCGAAGGGATAATTAGAAACTGCTTTTCCTGTTTTTTTATTTTTAATGGTTGCCCGATAAGCGTAGGCACTCGTTCCATCCCCAACTAATGCCTTAGAGGGAATGCCGGGATTGAAGTTGCCTCTGCTGTCGATAATACCAACCACCACATTTTCAATGTCAAAATCCACTGGTGGCGATTTAAACGCCATCTCAACAGGGGCAGACTTTGTGGCACCATTATCAATGGATGCTTTCACTTTAACTATTTGCGCGACACTACTGGTCAACGTTGCCTTGCTACTATCCAAAGAGTCCGGAGTGAGTATTGCTTGCTGGTCACCTTGCACAATTGTCCACTTGATAGCTGGTTTCCCTATACTCCCATCTTTAATTTCTGCCGTTAAGGTATACGTTTCATTTACAAATATAGGACTCTTAGGTGATGAAGTTACCTTGATATCAGGTGGTACGAAAGAAACTTTCTTGTCAGCCGATACTGCATCATGCCCTTCAATTGATAAAGAAATAACCACATTAGTGAAGGGTTCATTACTGCTCACCTTCGCTATTAGTCTTCCACCAGAAGTCGTCTTAGATGATCCATCAATTTGAATTTTTTCAGTAATATCACTGCCGCTCTTATCTTTTGCACTCCATTTCACCTTATCTATTTCTTCCTGCTCTTTGACCTCTGCTCCATTCTCATCAATAACAATTGCAGTATAAGTATAGTTATCAACCCCATTCGCAAAGATTGGCCCAGATAGGTCAACAACTAATTTCTTTTCTTTAATATGATATTTTGATTTATCTTCCTTAAACTTAACCGAGTACCTAATATTATTATTCACCAATTGCTTAGGTTGATCATCCATTATTAAGTAAACTTTCACGTCCCCAACATATTCACCACTGGTTAAAGTGACACGGGCTTTTTCTGGAAAATGCCCACTTTCATCAGTTGTTATCTGTTCAAATTTATCACCGGGCTCAAACTTTAACTTATTCTTATCGTCAGCAGGAGGTTCTGTTACCCATTGAATTTTATTAAAGGTAGTATTTTTAATTAACTCAGGGTTATTAAATTTCTTAAAGATAATCACCGGATCAAATTTATACCCCTCTGTACCTGATGCAGGCAATGATCCGTCGTGTGGTTTGAAATTAGGAACGTCGTCATTTTCTTGGATAAGAAAAGGCTTAACAGTAAGTATCAGAGGCTGAATCGCTGTTTTTTTACCATTGCTTAATTCTGCAAAAAAATAACCTGTATAGGTATTAATTTTATTTTCGTTTTTACCCGATAATAAGTTAGGAAGTGTAGCCTTAACTCTCCCCTCTTCATAAGAAATTTTACCGCCCTCTTTTTCAAAAATTTCTTTAATTTCTGTTTTATCTCTAATGATGCTCCAATGAAACTGTTTGACGGATGAACCAGAAAATGGATGGAAAATATCAATATTTTCACCGCTATAACCCTCAATCTCAATCGGAGGATTCTGCTCAGAAATCTCAGCCACCGGAATTTTCCTGTGATCCAGCACAATGTGATTATTTCTTTCCACCAAATCATGACGGCTACCCGCCAAGGTGCGAATAGAAGCCACATTATCACCTGATAATTGCGCACTTAACGGCACGCCAAATCGGTAATTTAAATTCGCCAGAAATTGAGTTTCAGTAAAGCCTCTTTCCCCTTGTTTATAATCCACCCCCATAGTTATCAAAGGGATCGGCGTATAAGTCACGCCCAGTTTGACCAGACTCGGATTTTTCTGTTTGGTATCACGATTAAATAAAGTGACACTATCACCAAAATATTTTTCATAACTTAATTTGGCACCCAGATTAGGGTAGAAAGGCAGGTAAAACTCGCTATTAATATCATAGCCATTAGCAGGGCGCTCGTAGTAATAATCGAAATTACGTGATTTTTGCCAGTTACTTAAGCGGTGATAAGCATTGGCTGAGAGTTTAATATAATCTCCCCATATTTCACTTCCCAAGCCTATGCGCCTGTTTTTACCGGTGATATCATAGTCATAAAATGTATTCAGCCCATACATCCAGTTCTGATAAAAATAACGTCCGCCAAAACCAAAGTTAATGGTATTCCGGCTGTCTTTGTTACGGTAACCTAATTGGGAAAAAAGTAGCCATTTGGTTTTATTATCGTAAAGCGGTAATAACAGATCTAATGAGTGATTTTCCAGTTTGCCTTTTTTATCAAGACCAAAGTTAATTTTTGCTGTGCCGAATTGGGATAACCATTTTTGGGCTTCAGAGGAAACCGTGCTGTTAAATTTACCCAGAGCGTAAGATTTGGCCTGTTCTACGAGTTCTGCAGGAGACGTAGATAAAAGACGATTCACACTGTGGATCTTACTGCCAATAATTTGGGGCATATCAGGTTCTGAGGTTTCATCATTTTTTGCTAATTGAGTATGCAACTTATCATTTTGAGGGTTATTTTCTGCTACAGCGTTAATGATTGCCGAAGGCATGAACAGAGCATAGAAGAAAATAAAAAAAAGAATTATTTTTCTTGCATATGATGGCATATATAAGTACCTCAGAATTTTTATAACAACTGAATTCTCAGTTAATGATTTGCCTATTGAACAACCCCTATTTATTTCCAACTTTAATAGTAGTAAAAAAAATAAAATAAGCATCATGTGACAGAGCCAAATTTTAGATTCTGTCACATTAGCGCAATATCAGGTAAACTCTCCCATTTTAGCGTGAGTCTTGGGTGATGTCCCTGATCCGAAAGGCGTTCAAACGCCTCCATTATCCAATCGATATCATGGCTCAATGTGTCCGTTAGTATCTCGCTTATGCGTTGAGCTTACGCAATCTGGAAGAAATGATGGCAGAACGGGGAGTCTTCGTCGACCAAGCCACAATACATCGCTGGGTGTTACGTTTGGGCGGACTCTCTGATTAACTCACCGCTAATGCGACAGAACCTATTTTATTAGGTTCTGAATTCTCGCAATTTACAGAATATCACCAGCTCTTGGGGAATAATTCGAGCTGGCATATAAAAATGATTATTATTCGTTTTCCTTGCTCAATCCAAAATGCCGATAAGCATGATTAGTCGCAATTCTTCCGCGTGGCGTTCGTTGAATAAATCCTTGTTGGATCAGAAAAGGTTCCAGGACGTCTTCTATCGTTTCTCGTTCTTCACCAATCGCCGCGGCCAGATTATCCAATCCAACGGGGCCACCCATAAATTTATCGATAATGGCAACCAGTAATTTGCGATCCAGATAATCAAACCCGGCTGAATCCACACTCAGCATATCAAGGGCTTTAGCGGCAATGTCTCCATTCACTGAACCATCACCTTTTACTTGAGCAAAATCACGCACGCGACGCAGCAAGCGGTTTGTAATTCGGGGAGTACCACGGGAACGCATCGCGATTTGCCTTGCCCCATCATCCGAGATCCCTAATCCCATATAGTGAGCGCTGCGGGAAACAATGCTCTGCAAATCATCGACGTTATAGAATTCAAGGCGTTGCACAATCCCGAATCGATCACGCAATGGCGAAGTCAGAGAACCCGCGCGAGTGGTAGCACCGACCAGTGTAAAGGGGGGAAGATCAATCTTGATTGAGCGGGCAGCAGGCCCTTCCCCGATCATGATATCCAGTTGGTAATCTTCCATTGCAGGATAAAGAATTTCTTCTACAACCGGTGATAAACGGTGAATTTCATCAATGAACAACACATCATGGGGTTCGAGGTTAGTCAGCATGGCGGCAAGATCGCCGGCCTTCTCCAGCACTGGCCCTGAGGTGGTGCGAAGATTAACCCCCATTTCATTCGCAACAATATTTGCCAACGTGGTTTTACCTAATCCGGGGGGGCCAAAAATCAGCAGGTGATCCAGTGCATCACCACGCTGCCGCGCAGCCTGAATAAAAATTTCCATCTGTTCACAAACATGGGGTTGCCCGACATATTCAGATAAAAACTTGGGGCGAATGGCGCGGTCAATGGCTTCATCATCTTGCAGAATTTCTGCTGAAACCAGGCGATCAGCTTCAATCATCACTTAACTCCTGAAATTACAGAGCCGCACGAAGCGCTTCCCGAATAAGAGTTTCACAATCTGCGCCCGGTTTTGCGACTTTGCTTACCATTCGGCTGGCTTCCTGTGGTTTATATCCCAAAGAAACCAGTGCGGCTACAGCTTCTGCTTCAATATCAGCATCGGAATTCGTCTGTTTGGCAGCGGCAGGCAAATTAATGTCACTACTTTGATTAAACAGATCGCCATTCAGCCCTTTAAAGCGATCTTTCATTTCGACTACCAGCCTTTCAGCCGTTTTTTTGCCGACTCCCGGCAACTTGACCAATGAAACAATAGATTCCTGTTCAATAGCAGTCACAAATTGCTGGGCGGACATGCCAGAAAGGATCGCCAGAGCCAGTTTAGGCCCGACACCATTCACTTTCACCAACTCACGGAACAACGCACGCTCTTGTTTATCATTAAACCCATATAATAGCTGGGCATCTTCACGCACAATAAATTGTGTAAATAAAATGGCTTCTTGGCCAATTTCAGGAAGTTCATAAAAACAGGTCATTGGCATATGAACTTCATAACCGACACCATTGTTAGTTTCCAATAAAACCAACGGTGGCTGTTTTTCCAACACGGTTCCTCTCAAACGCCCTATCACTGTTTACCCCCTGAAAATAAAAATAAATTGTTCCGCTAGCTTATAGCACAAAAAAGGCTGGACGTATATCCAGCATAAACTATTTCAGACGCCCTCGCGTTAAATTTAACCGCGCATCACCGACCCGCAGTAAATTTTGGCTGAAATGACAGTGCGTAATAGCAATTGCCAGAGCATCGGCGGCGTCGGCCTGCGGATCAGCAGACAATTTCAGCATCGAGCGTACCATGTGCTGAATCTGGCTTTTTTCGGCGGCTCCCGTACCAACCACAGTTTGTTTAACCTGACGGGCCGCATATTCAAATACGGGAATGGATTGGTTCGCAGCGGCCACAATTGCCACACCACGCGCCTGCCCCAGTTTCAAGGCTGAATCTGCATTTTTTGCCATGAAAACCTGCTCTATCGCAAAAGCATCGGGCTGGAATTGTGTGATGATTTCGGTAACTCCGGCATAAACTCTCTGCAAACGAGTGGGTAAGTCATCGACTTTTGTTCGAATACAACCGCTACCGAGATAGATAAGCTGTCGTCCATGCTGGCGAATCACGCCATACCCCGTAACTCTGGAGCCGGGGTCAATACCTAGAATAATCGCCATATCGAATTATCTATTTGCCTGAATACTTGCCCAAATATCCGCCTATGATATGGGATAAAAACGTTAGAGAAAGTGCCCTGATATCCTAAAGATAAGGAACACTTTCTCTACGCCGTGAACCCTAATAAAAATTACAGCAGTGCTGCAACTTCATCAGAGATTTCACCATTATGATAAACCTCTTGCACATCGTCAGAATCTTCAAGCATATCGATCAGACGAAGTAATTTAGGCGCAGTTTCTGCATCCAGTTCTGCTTTGGTAGATGGGATCATAGAGACTTCAGCAGAATCAGCCTTGAAGCCTGCTGCATCCAGTGCATCTTTAACATCACCGAAGCTTTCTGGAGTAGTATAGACGTCAATTGCGCCATCATCATAAGTTTCAACGTCATCCGCACCTGCTTCCAATGCCGCTTCCATCACTGCATCTTCATCCAAGCCCGGCGCGTAGGAAATAACCCCTTTCTTGGTGAACAGATAAGAAACAGAACCATCAGTACCCAAGTTCCCGCCGGTTTTGGTGAAGGCATGACGAACGTCAGAAACAGTACGGTTACGGTTATCACTTAAGCATTCAACCATCACCGCTGTACCACCCGGGCCGTAACCTTCATAAATGATGGTTTCCATGTTATCTGAATCATCATTGCCAACACCACGAGCAATCGCACGGTTCAGGGTATCGCGAGTCATGTTATTGGACAGCGCTTTATCGACTGCCGCACGCAAGCGCGGGTTAGATGCGGGATCTGCGCCACCTAAACGTGCAGCCGTTACCAATTCACGGATAATTTTGGTAAAAATCTTACCGCGTTTTGCATCCTGCGCAGCTTTGCGGTGTTTCGTATTGGCCCATTTACTATGACCTGCCATGAAAATATCTCCGATAAAACAGTAAACTAAATAACAAATTCTTCAATCGCCTGCCGATTGCTCCATGACTTCGTCAGGCTGGCCGCTTCTTCAACTGCCAGCCAGTGATAAGCCAAATGTTCGGTCAACAGGATTTCCCGCTCCTCAGGTAACGCCAGCGAGAACCAATGTTCTTTATTGCGCGTCACACCCGGAGCATAGCGATATCGCAAATGTGAGAAAATCTCATAATAAATACAGCGTTGGCAATCCGTCAGTTCAAGATCTTCATTGACAATATCAATGCCTATCTCTTCCTGTACTTCACGCAACGCTGCTTCCCACGGTCTTTCACCCTCTTCAAGGCTACCCGTTACGGATTGCCAAAATTCAGGATCATCCCGTCGCTGTAACATCAGCACCCTTTTGCTGTTAGCGGCATAAATCATAACCAATACAGATTCAGGGCGCTTATAAGCCATTATTCGCTCTCTTTTTTAACAACTGAAATTGCCAGTTCTTCCAGTGATGCCGGGTTTGCGTGACTCGGCGCATCAGTCATCAGGCATGCCGCTGCTGTTGTTTTCGGGAATGCAATAACATCGCGAATATTATCAGTATCGGTCAACAACATAACGAGGCGATCCAAACCAAAAGCCAAACCGGCATGTGGCGGTGTACCGTATTTCAAGGCGTTCAGCAAGAAGCCGAATTTTTCCTGTTGTTCCGCTTCATTGATACCCAAAATGCGGAATACAACCTGTTGCATTTCATTACGGTGAATACGAACAGAACCACCGCCCACTTCATAGCCGTTGATAACCATGTCATAAGCATTTGCAATGGCGGATTCAGGATTGCTTTCCAATTCAGCCGCTGACATATCGCGTGGAGCAGTAAATGGATGGTGCATTGCCGTTAAACCACCTTCCCCATTCTCTTCAAACATTGGGAAATCAACAACCCAAAGCGGTTTCCAGCTTGCCAAATCGGTGATGTTCAAGTCACGGCCCAGCTTCAGGCGCAGCGCGCCCATCGCATCGGTGACCACACTTTTCTTGTCAGCGCCAAAGAACAGAATATCACCATCCTGCGCATTGGTACGGGAAAGCAGGCCTTCAACAACCTCGGCAGACAGGAATTTGGCAATCGGGCTTTGCACCCCTTCCAAACCCGCAGCACGATTGTTGACCTTCATCCATGCCAGCCCTTTCGCACCATAGATACCAACAAATTTACCGTATTCATCAATTTGCTTACGGCTTAATTCTGCTCCGCCAGGGACACAGATAGTGGCAACACGGCCTTTCGGATTATTTGCGGGTTCTGCAAAAACGGAAAACTCCACGTCTTTGACCAGATCAGCAACATCTACCAGCTCCAGTGGGTTACGCAGGTCTGGTTTATCTGAACCAAAGCGACGCATGGCTTCTTCGAAAGTCATGATTGGGAAAGTGCCCAAATCAACACCCCGCACATCCAGCCACAGTTCGCGGATCATTTTTTCCATGATTTCGCGAACTTGCTCAGCGGTCATAAAGGAAGTTTCAACGTCGATCTGGGTAAATTCAGGCTGGCGATCTGCACGCAGATCTTCATCGCGAAAGCATTTTACAATCTGGTAATAACGGTCGAAACCGGACATCATCAGCAATTGTTTAAAAAGCTGTGGGGACTGTGGCAACGCATAAAATTCGCCTTTATGGACACGGCTCGGCACCAGATAGTCACGCGCACCTTCCGGTGTTGCTTTAGTCAGCATTGGCGTTTCCACATCAAGGAAACCGGCATCATCCATAAAGCGGCGAACAAAACTGGTGATTTTTGCGCGCGTTTTCAAACGCTGTGACATTTCAGGACGACGCAAATCAAGATAGCGATATTTCAAACGCTGTTCTTCACTATTGTTCTGGTTGCTGTCCAGTGGCAATGGCTCTGAGCGATTGAAAATCATCAGGCTGTCTGCGAACACTTCCACTTCACCGGTTGCCATATCTTTATTGATCTGGCTGTCAGGACGGGCACGTACCGTTCCTGTAATTTGAATACAAAATTCATTACGCAGTTCAGAAGCCTGAGCAAATGCCTCTTTCTGATCCGGATCAAAAAATACCTGAACGATACCTTCGCGATCTCGCATATCAATAAATATCAGACCACCCAAATCACGACGACGGTTTACCCATCCACTAAGAGTCACTTTTTGGCCTTCATGGGCTCGGCTCAACTGCCCACAATAATTAGTACGCATACAATATCCTTTTACTCAGCTCGTTATGCTTTCTGCTGCGGAAATTTTGGCATTGTTCTTTCGAAAAAAAATTGTTCTTTTGAGAAGAATTGTCAAAAAAGGTGGCCATTATACTGGAAATTCTAACCAGAGATAAGGCCATAACATCGTTCTTAGCAAGACAATTTTTTGCTATCCGATAGCATTCATAGGATTTATTATTAAATACTATGATTTATAGCGACAGGTTGTTTTTTGACGTTTATCATCATTCAGCCGTTTTTTGGTTAGGCAATGGAGTTAAAAATGGTTAGCTCGCTTTATATAATACTGGGCGCACTATTACTGATTAAGCTGTCTCTGGATGTAGTCAAATTAAGAACGCAATATCAAATAGCCTATGGCGATGGCGGTTTTTACGAATTACAAACAGCCATTCGGGTTCATGGTAACGCGGTTGAATACATTCCCATTTCAATGCTGTTATTGATCGTAATGGAGATGAATGGTGCAGCCGTCTGGATGCTGCATATTTGTGGATTAGTGTTACTTTCCGGCAGGCTACTACATTACTTTGGCCTGCGTCATCGCGAGATACGCTGGCGACGTATGGGCATGGCTGCAACTTATATCTCAATGCTGATAATGATTATTACCAATATTTACTATCTGCCTTGGGAGCAAATATTTTCTCTCTATTCGTAAATAGCTCGCCAGTATATATCCAAATATATTTCGAGTTACAGCGCGACGGTAGCTACATTCTGCCGTCGCAATCTATTCTACAAGAATCAGGTAAAGTATGGTTTTCATCAATACCCCATATAAATTTGTTTATTAAATAACAAGATAATCGGCCTGATTCAGGAGATATCGCCGCTTCCTGCGGGTTTCTCTCGATTATCCCTTTCTGCCTTTTCCCGCATTCTGTTAGAATGCCCACTTCTTATTATTGTTTCCAAAACCAATGCTGTTATGTCAAATCAAGATCCTCATAATCAACGGGACAGCCTGTTCTCTGCCCCTATCGCCAATTTAGGCGACTGGAGTTTCGACGAACGGGTTGCCGAAGTCTTTCCTGATATGGTGAAACGCTCCATTCCCGGTTACTCCAATATCATTTCCATGATAGGTATGCTGGCAGAACGTTTTGTAACGCCGGGCAGTCAAATTTATGATCTCGGTTGTTCCCTTGGCGCAGCCACGTTATCCATCCGCCGCGCCATCAGTGCCGATAGCTGCGATACAGAAGGTTGCCGTATTATTGCCGTCGATAATTCACCGGCAATGGTGGAACGCTGCCGTCGCCATATTGACTCTTTCAAGGCCAGCATCCCCGTTGAGGTGATCGAACAAGATATTCTTGATATTGATATTCAAAATGCGTCAATGGTTGTGCTGAATTTCACATTGCAATTCCTGCATCCCGCTGATCGTCAAAAAATGCTGGATAAAATTTATGCGGGATTAAAACCCGGCGGTGTTCTGGTTCTTTCTGAAAAATTCAATTTTGAAGATGACCAAATCGGTGAATTACTATTCAATATGCACTACGATTTCAAGCGAGCCAATGGATACAGTGAACTGGAGATCAGCCAGAAACGCAGTATGCTGGAAAACGTCATGCGGACAGATTCTGTTGAAACCCATAAATCACGTCTCAAACAAGCCGGGTTCCAGCATGTTGAAGTCTGGTTCCAGTGCTTTAATTTTGGTTCATTATTGGCAATAAAGGGAGCTGACCAATGATCGATTTCGGCAATTTTTATCAATTGATCGCCAAAAATCACTTGAGTCATTGGTTGGAATGTTTACCCGCGCAATTGAACCATTGGCAAAAAGCATCACTGCATGGTCAGTTCAGTTCATGGCTAAAGAATCTGGAGAATTTACCTGACATTCAACCTTCTCACCTTGACCTGAAAAATGGTGTCATTGCTACACACGAACCCGAATTACCTGACGGCGAAAAAGCGCGCATCCGCAATATTCTTAAGATATTGATGCCGTGGCGCAAAGGGCCTTTTTCACTGTATGGCGTTGAGATTGATACCGAATGGCGTTCTGACTGGAAATGGGATCGCGTTCTTCCCCATATTTCGCCTTTGGAAGGGAAAACCGTGCTGGATGTCGGCTGTGGCAGTGGTTATCACATGTGGCGCATGGTGGGTGAAGGAGCGCAATTTGTTGTCGGTATCGATCCAACCCAACTTTTCCTTTGCCAGTTTGAAGCCGTCAGGAAATTACTGGGCAACGATCAACGAGCCCACCTTCTGCCATTGGGTATTGAACAATTACCCGAATTAAAAGCCTTTGACACCGTATTTTCAATGGGTGTGCTTTATCACCGCCGTTCTCCCCTCGATCACTTGTGGCAATTGAAAAACCAACTGGTTTCCGGTGGTGAGCTTATTTTAGAAAGTCTGGTCATTGAAGGTGATGAACACCAATGCCTCATTCCGGGTGAACGTTACGCACAAATGCGGAATGTCTACTTTATTCCATCCGCCAAGATGCTGAAAGTCTGGCTGGAAAAATGCGGTTTTGAAGATGTCAGGATTGTCGATCATGCGGTTACAACACTGGATGAACAGCGCCAGACAGAATGGATGAAGACTGAATCCCTGGCTGATTTTCTTGATCCAGACGATCACAGTAAAACGATTGAAGGCTACCCAGCGCCATTGCGGGCTGTTCTTATCGCCCGTAAACCATAATCGTAAGCCATCGTTCTGGTGTGTGAACTGCCCGTCATGGCAGTTCACACCCTTAATAACGAATATATTATTTTTTACGTTGCATCAGACTAATGATACCTTTCATTGATTCAACTAACTGACCATCAACGCTAGGGTATAAGTATTCATCCACATCGCGCTCATCCGACCGCATCGTCACACCCACTTTTCGGTATTTCATGGAAGAAGGCGACATTTTACTGGCTGAACTATGAATTTCTGTCGCACCAATTTCCAGAAACTTACTGATATTACCCATTCTGACACCCGCTCCCGGCATAATAATCGGCCCCTGGCTGGCTTGGACTAATTCTTTTAGCAGAGGCAGCCCCATTTCAGCATTTTGCTGCTGGCCTGAGGTCAAAATGCGCTGTACACCCAACTCAGTTAGTTGCTGTAATGCAGCGTATGGATTCAGACACATATCAAAAGCACGATGAAAAGTTACCGCCATATTCCCTGACAGTGACATCAATTGCCGCATACGAAGCCAATCAATATGGCCTTCTTCGTTCAAAACCCCAAAAACAATGCCGGGGAATCCCATATCACGAATAAGGACTACATCATTTTTCATGACCTCAAAGTCCGTGTTGCTATAGCAAAAGTCGCCCCCCCTTGGCCGGACAATTGGATGCACAGGAATGGATATCTGCTGCATTGCCTGTCGCAACGCCCCAAAACTAGGAGTCACCCCACCTTCCGACGGGCTTGCGCATAATTCAATGCGATCAGCACCTGCTTGTTGTGCAACCAAAGCACAACTTATGCTATAACAGCAAATTTCCAGCCTTATCATTTAAAGCCCCTCGGATATAAATTCGCAAACAAACCAATTATATGCCTTCAAAATATTTCATTACTGAATTTATTAACTATGGCAATTAATTTTCGTTAGTGGTTTGTTGAAGGTCACAAGGTTAGAATCTTTTGCTAGATCTACATGAGAAAAAAGTCATTTTTGCCAACTAGCACTCACTTTTGATAATGTCTTTGATAGAAAAAGGGTGGAATTTAATCGTGATTTCACTATCAGTTACCGCTAATGTTGGGTTTGGTAACCTTTCCTTGTCCCCTTTAGGATGGCTCTCTTTTGTGCGAAAATCGTCAGGAAGCGGATGGGACAATAACTGATAGGCTTCATGTATAAGTTGCTCTGGCTTTACAGGCAGAACAAGTTCAACGTGCTCCCAGCCTTGGTGGGCATAATGTTTTTTACCCGGATAAGGTAGCTCCACGCAATCAATCTGCCATCCAAGCACGTTGATTGGCTGTTCCAATTCAAACAAACAAATTGGGCGGCCATTGATGATATTTTCAGACATCAACTGACCACATTGTAGAAAGCCTTGACGCCAGCGATCCGCTATCGCACTTTCATGACAACGCAGAGAAATATGATCCGCTGAATATTGCGCAAGAGATAAACCAAGACGCTCACCAAATTGTGTTAATTTTTGTTCAAACGCCCCTAAATCAGAAACTAAATCCTGTAATTCAGAAATTGCTGAAAAGTGTGTCATCTCGTACCCATCAAAAAGTCGTCAAAAATATTTCCTGCCATGTGAAAAACACGGCAATTACCATAGAAATGGCGAAGAATCGCCTGAAAGACAAGCTGAAAACAAAAAGTCCTACCACCAACGTTGGCAGATGGTAGCATGCAGGATGCTGAATATGATATAAAACCCGTTATTTTCTCATAACCCACGCGTTTGAAAGTATTTGCATAATTCCAATGCAGGAACTTTCGTGCGTAACTTTTCGTGCGTAACTTAAGGTAACACGGTGAATATTCAGGCCATTCTTTCAGAAAAAATCAGCCAGGCGCTGATTGCAGCTGGTGCTCCAGCCGACAGCGAAGCTCACGTTCGTCAATCTGCAAAAGCCCAATTTGGTGACTACCAAGCAAACGGCGTCATGGCGGCAGCTAAAAAAGTGGGCATGCCACCCCGACAATTGGCAGAAAAAGTCGTTGGTTTACTGGATCTGCAAGGAATTGCCAGCAAAACTGAAATCGCAGGGCCGGGTTTTATCAACATTTTTCTGGATAAAGCGTGGGTTGCTGCCAATATCGAAACTGCGCTGAAAGCCGAAAAATTGGGTATTACGCCAGTAGAGCCACAAACTATCGTTATCGACTATTCTGCCCCAAATGTTGCCAAGCAGATGCACATTGGTCATATCCGTTCCACCATCATTGGCGATGCCGCTGCGCGTACTCTGGAGTTTTTGGGTCACAAAGTTATCCGGGCCAACCATCTCGGTGACTGGGGAACCCAATTCGGGATGCTGATTGCCTATCTGGAAAAAGTCCAGAATGAGAATGCCGATGAAATGGCGCTGGCAGATTTGGAAGCTTTCTACCGTGAAGCGAAGAAAACTTACGATGAAGACGAGGAGTTTGCTGTCCGTGCCCGCAGCTATGTCGTGAAACTGCAAGGCGGTGATGAATATTGTCGTGCAATGTGGCGCAAGCTGGTTGATATCACCATGTCACAGAATCAGGAAACCTATAACCGTCTTAACGTCACCCTGACAGAAAAAGATGTTATGGGTGAAAGCCTGTATAACGATATGCTGCCGGGCATTGTTGCCGATCTAAAACAGCGTGGGCTTGCCGTTGAGAGTGATGGCGCGATTGTGGTTTACCTTGATGAATTCAAAAATAAAGAAGGTGAACCCATGGGTGTTATCATCCAGAAAAAAGATGGCGGCTATCTTTACACCACCACAGATATTGCCTGTGCCAAATACCGTCATGAAGTTCTGCATGCCGACCGTGTTCTTTACTACATTGATTCACGCCAACACCAACATCTGGTGCAGGCTTGGACGATTGTACACAAGGCAGGTTATATCCCGGATTCCATGTCGCTCGAACACCATATGTTTGGCATGATGTTGGGTAAAGATGGCAAGCCATTCAAAACCCGTGCAGGCGGTACAGTAAAACTGTCTGATTTGTTGGATGAAGCTATTGAACGCTCGGAAGCGCTGATCCGTGAGAAAAACCCGGATATGCCGGAAGACGAGCTGAAAAAAGTTATCGAAGCTGTGGGTATTGGCGCGGTAAAATATGCCGATCTCTCCAAAAACCGTACCACCGACTATGTATTCGACTGGGATAACATGCTTGCCTTTGAAGGTAATACCGCACCTTACATGCAGTATGCTTATACCCGCGTCAATTCTATTTTCAAACGTGCTGACATTGATGAAAGCAACCTGACAAAACCGGTTCTTCTGAACGAAGAACGCGAACAGGCGCTGGCGACCCGCTTACTGCAATTTGAAGAAACCATCATGACGGTTGCCCGCGAAGGTACACCTCACGTTATGTGTGCTTATCTGTACGATTTGGCAGGCCTGTTCTCTGGTTTCTATGAGCATTGCCCGATCCTGAGTGCCGATAGCGAAGAAGTGCGCCAAAGCCGCTTGAAATTGGCTCTGCTGACGGCGAAGACATTGAAGCAAGGCCTTGATACTTTGGGTATTCAAACAGTAGAGCGGATGTAAACACTTTATTTAAAACTGGCGTAAATAAATTATTTTACGCCAGTTTTAAAATTAATAATTTTATTTCCTGTAAAAAACGCTAAGAATAATTTAACTAACTTAGCTTTCTTAATCGATTAATAATAAAAATTAAGGCGGATTCGACTAATAAGAGTCGAACCTAAGTTGAGAATGGCAAATAAGATTTAAAAAGCCCATTAATAACAGGCTTTTTATTAGCTTATTTATGATAAATAAAAAAATTCATTGCAATCCACGATGGGCAAAATCTTTCAACCTGAATCCCATTAGTGCCAGTGCTGCAAAATAACTACCCGCCCCGGCAATCACAACCCCCATCAATCGCAGCAGGCGTAATGCCATATTGCCCTGCTCCCAAGCCGGCATAAACCACAATATTGTCAGCAATACCCCAACCATTACTGCAATTGCCACCGCCAGTTTCAGCAGAAATACGCCCCATCCTGCCAATGGCTTGAAGATCTCACGCTTGCGTAGTTGCCAATAGAGCATACTTGCGTTGAAACACGCAGCCAAACCAATAGAGAGTGCTAATCCTGCATGTTTCAACGGGCCAATAAAAGCCAGGTTCATCAACTGAGTTAAGATCAGAGTTGCAATGGCAATCTTGACCGGTGTTTTTATATCCTGACGAGAATAGAAACCCGGTGCCAGAACTTTAACCACAATCAATCCCATTAAACCAAAGCAATAGGCGATCAATGCCCGTTGCGTCATTTCTGCATCAAAGGCAGAAAAATTGCCGTATTGAAAAAGTGATACCGTCAATGGCTCCGCCAGAATGCCCAATGCCACCGCACAAGGTAAGGCCAGCAAGAAGCAGAGACGCAGCCCCCAATCCATTAATTTCCGATATTCTTCATGATTGCCACTGGAGAAACTTTTCGCCAATGAAGGCAATAAGATCGTCCCCAGCGCGACCCCCAATACCCCGGAAGGTAATTCCATTAAACGATCTGCGTAATACATCCACGAAACGGAGCCTGAAACCAGAAATGAAGCAAAAATAGTGTTGATGATTAATGAAATCTGGCTGACTGAAACACCTAAAATAGCCGGCCCCATCTGGCGGATAACACGCCATACGCCACTATCACGGAAAGAAACTCTGGGTAATACCAGCATGCCGATTTTTTTCAGATGAGGAAGCTGGTAGGCCAATTGCAAAATACCACCAGCAATAACCGCCCACCCCAATGCCATCACAGGCGGATTACAGTAAGGTGCCACAAACAGTGAAAAGACGATCATACTGATATTCAGCAACGTAGGCGCAAACGCCGGCACAGAAAAGCGATTCCATGTATTAAGGATCGCCCCTGCCAAAGAAACCAACGATATCAGGAAGATGTAGGGAAAGGTAATTCTCAGCAGATCACGGGTTAAAACAAACTTATCCGGCGTATCAGCAAAACCGGGGGCCGTCACATAAATAACCCAAGGAGCGGCAATCACACCTATCACCGTGACTATCGCCAAAATCAGTGTCAACATTCCCGACACATATGCAATAAATGTACGGGTTGCCTCATCACCCTGCTGATTTTTATATTCAGCAAGAATAGGAACAAATGCCTGTGAAAAAGCACCCTCGGCAAAAATACGCCGCAACAAGTTAGGAAGCTTGAAAGCAACGAAAAAAGCATCCGTTGCCACGCCGGCTCCAAATATACGGGCAATGATGGCATCACGAATAAAGCCCAGAACGCGAGAAAACATCGTCATTGAGCTAACCGCTGCCAGTGATTTTAGTAAGTTCATGATATTATTCTAAAATTGATTTTTATGAAATGAGCATAAAATGTATAAAGCTATTAGGATGATAAGATCAATATAGCTGAATATTAAATGATTTTCATTCATCTCAGAGCTGAAAAGAGTTTAAACAATCTACATATAACTAAATGATTTTACAAGATGTTATTTTGTTTTGATAATCAGGGACGACTCAGAGTTTTCGCTTATACACCACCCAGTTAGTCTCATTCTACCGAACACCAAGTTTCTTAGTGCCGACACTTACCATCATAAGAATAAATTTATAGTTACCTTCAGAAAACACGACAAACACATTAAAAAAAATAAACTTTAAATTTCGGTCAACTATTTATTTTTAAAAATATTTTTGCTGAACACCGTGTTAACCGACTCAGAAACATTCATTTTGTAGAAGATTATGACTTTTCCCATTCAGTTACCCTTCTTCAATAAAATAATTAAATATTAAATAGTTATATATTAATATTGCAAATCTCATAGTTTGGAAAACTCGCTTACGATGTCACTTTCCTTGAGGGGATCTTTTTATTTTAAAAAATCTTATTTAATAAATACATACATAACCATACCATGAAACTATAAAAATAAAATTATATGGTTTATAAACGAAGAGGCATCAATAATTGCAAATAGTAAACATTATGCTTAACTCATAGTCAGAGAAACTACCTCCATACATCAATCCAATCACTGTATATTCCTTGGTTCACAAGGGATATGCGGTAGCTATAAACGCGAGCAAGGAAATTTTATGGACAGACATTTTATTGCGTATACTTCACTACCTGAAAAATCTTTATATTTCAAATCCCTTGTAGGAGTAGAAAGATTATCAGAAGCTTACGAGTTTGAAGTTCAGCTATTGAGTAAAAAGAGATTATCGGATCCGATATCTCTACATAATACCATGCTAACCGTAGAAATAAAAAACAAGTCAGCGCCGACAAGATATTTAAATGGTTATATAGAAAAGATATCCTATGCTCCATTCTATAAAGATGATGAAGGTCTCTATTTATATACTGCCACAGTACGACCTAGATTATGGGAATTAAAACAAAGGCTTGGTTATAGTATTTGGCAAAATAAAAATGTACCCGATATTCTTACAGAAGTACTGAATAAAGCAGGAGTTATTTTTGAAAATCAACTGGTAGAAAAATACCGCACATGGGAATATTGCGTTAAACATAATGAAACTGATTTCGATTTTATTCATCGACTGATGGAGAATGAAGGAATTTATTACTATTTCGAACATAATATGGGAAGCCATACTATGATCCTGATTGATTCCCCCCAGTCACATCAGCCCATGCCGGGATATGAATCAATTAAATATGTCAATGCGGGAAACCTAACAAAAAAATACTCACCAGATTCAGAATATATCTATAACTGGAATGTCAGTAGCATCACTATACCCAATACCTATAGTATTGATGACTACAATTTCCGTAAACCACGAGCTAAATTATATACCGCCACTCAGACCCCGGCCAGTTCCCCTGATGACACAGAGATATTCATTTGGCCCGGACGTTATGTCGAATACGATCAAGGGGAATTTTATGCACGCGTGCTCCAGCAGGCCGCTGAAGCAAAAAGCGAGCTGATTAATGGAAAAGGAAATGTATTGGGAATAGCGCCGGGACATACTTTCACCCTATTGTTACCCAATGATATCAATGGTGATGACCACAGTGACTACCTAATCACAGGTGCACACTACTTTCTTTATGAAGCGCCTTACCTATCTAACCAGGCTCAATATTCCTCTGGTAAAGATAAAAATACCATTCAATTTGATGCTATCCCGGCTAGCACTCCTTGGAAACCTTCGGCGGTGACACCATGGCCAAAAGTAACGGGCCTTGAAACCGCCGTTGTCACAGGCCCAAAGGGTAAAAAAATATGGACTGACAATTACGGCCGGATAAAAGTGAAATTCCGTTGGGACAGAGATGACAAAAATGATGATACCCGCTCTTGCTGGATACGTGTTGCAAGCTATTGTGCTGGCTGGCGCTATGGTAACGTATACATTCCGCGCGTGGGTGAAGAAGTTGTTATCAGCTTCGTCAATGGTGACCCTGATAAGCCTTTAGTCATCGGCAGTACTTATAACAATGAAAATATGCCTCCATGGGAACTACCCAAACATCAAACCCGCATAGGTATTATGTCAAATACGAAAGGAGGTAAACATGACCAGGCCAATTACCTCTATTTAGATGACGAACCCTATAAAGAATTATTTGATCTACACGCAGAACGTAATATGAATATTTCGGTGGAAAAAGATAAAAAAGTCACTATTGATGGAAATCGCACTACTGAAATAAAAAAACAACAAAAAGATACCGTAAAAGGTGATGCCCATTTTACTTATAAAACAAACCATGAAACGACTATTGAAGGTAAAGATACACTGACTATCAAAAAAGGCCAGAAAGAGACCATCAAGAATGGGCGAAAAACAGCGATCGATGGAGGGGATACGTACAAACTTACAGGAAATTTAAGCGCAAAAATTAATGGAAATTGGGTACAGGATATTACAGGAACAACAACGATCACAAGCCCCAACCTCATTACGATAAAAAGTGATACCAAAGTAAAAATTGACACGCCTTATTCTTTTTTCTCAGCTAAAACCCTTTCTTTCGCTTTCACAGCATTCAATATAAGTAAGACCTTAATATCCGCTTCTCACACTAAAATTAATACTAGTCTAACTGATACAAATATTTCGTACACCACTACTTCTATCACTAACAAAAAAACCTCTTTGGATAAAACAGGTATAGCGCTTTCAAAGTCTGAAATGAAATTGGATGAATCAAAATTTGCACTTAATAAATCCTCTTGCCATATTATCAATTGCCGATTGCACATAATATCCTGAAGCGTTTCTGGTGTTTTTTCCGAACAACTAAATATCTGTCAGTATTCCAATGAAAATCATTAAACCCCTACGATTAAGTGTCCTTTATCGGCCTTACCGCTGGCTGCAAAAAAATCATCTGGGTATCTCTATTATGGCATTGGCTGATATGGGTTCTGCCCCACGCCTGCGCCCAGAACCAGAGCTTTGGCAACTGGCAGAAAATGAGCTGAAAACTTGCAATGGGATTGTTGATTTAGCTATGCCTAAATCCCGTGCTGAATTTTTAGCGACAGGATATGCCTACACACACCATCAGACAGATAAAACGGCTTGTACTGCACGTATTCAAATCGGGCAGTTGGAAAAAACATTAGCGGTTTTCGGTGATCGCTACTGGATAGATGATAAGCCTTCAAAACCCCGTGCTTTTGCACAGATGCGCCTGGATTGGAGCCGGGCTTTTGGCGGAAAAAGTTATGAAGAAAATCCACACGGTATCGGTTTGAATCCAGAAGAACGGGAAGACGGGATAAAGGTTCACCGTTTACCCAATATTGAAGCGCTGCATAACCGTTTGATGTCACAACAGCAATTAACATCACAGAAAGAACTTCCTGCTCCGGCAAGTTTTTGCCCGTTAGATTTTACATGGCCGCGTCGTTTTAGCCGCATCGGAAAACAATACGATAAGGAATGGTTAGAAAACGAATTTCCCGGATTTTCCCATGATATCGATTGGCGATTATTTAATGCCGCTCCCGAAGATCAATGGTGGACAGAAAATAGTGCCCTGCCGGAACAGGCGCAATGGCGCATTTGGAACATGAATCCAGAAAAACCGGTGCAGGAAGGAATTTTGCCATCATGGAACGCGCGCTGTTTTATAAAACGATTACGCCTTGATGAAGAAATTGTTGAAGAAGTCATCATGCGCAAAACGACAATATGGTTCTTTCCTCACTTGGAGCAAATGATCCTGATTTGGCATGGCAGTGCAGAAATCAATGAAGATGATGCCAAAGATGTTTTACAAATGATATCTGCACTGGAATTAAATGATCATCCCCGTCCAGAGAGTCATTATTTACACGTTCTTGAGCAACGCATGGATAAGGAAAAAGGGGCGCTATATACTTTCCGGGAAAAAGATCTTATTCCTGAAGAAATTATCGGCTCGTGGCTGGATACAGAACAACCTCAAAATGATCCTCCTTCTCCACTGCAACAGAATTTTCAGAATCGTGAAAAACGTCTGCGTGAGCAGCAAAAAGAGCGGATGGCTGAATATGGTCAGGATATTAATACCCTGTTCAACGTTGAAAGTACCCCCATCTCACTTCCCAGACTGGATGAACTACCCGAATTTGTAGAAAAAACTGAACAAGATGCCGCCAGAAAACAGGCTGAAATGGAGTTGAAACAGGCTGAGGCCATTGCTCAGGCTAAACAGCAAGGCATTGATGTCGATGAATCAACGACAAAACCTCAGCACAGAGGGCCGGAAAATCTGCATCGAATGCGGGATACATTACGCCAGCAGCAACAAGAAATGCAGCTCAGTGATAATGAGCTGGCTCAAATGGAAAAATCAATACATGCAATGTACTTATCTTCAGTACAAACACAAGCTCCGGCTCTGCGTTTAACGGGTAACCTGTCACAGATTATTCGGAAACGAGTGCAAAAAATCATGCTGGAAGGAGGAGATTTCAGTGGCATGGATTTCACTGGCGCTGATTTGTCAGATCTGGATCTGCGGGGAGCCAACTTCACTCAGGCTCTGCTGGAAAGTGCCTGTTTAAATCATTGTCAGCTGGATGAAGCTAATTTCAGCGAAACTGTGCTGGCCAGAACAGAAATTTGCAACGCTTCATTACGCGGAACCAAATTAGATAAGGCCAGCCTGGCTCTGGCTAAATGTGAACAGAGTGATTTTTCTTCTGCAAGCTTTAATGGGACACAACTGCAAGAAACCCGATTTGATCATTGCCGCTTTAACCATGTTGTATTTACAGGTCTGCTTCTGCAAAAAATCTTTATTACCCATTGCGACTTCCAATATTCACAATGGAAAGACTGCATATTGATGGAACTTGAACTACCGGCACTTAAATTCAATCACGCACACTTGAATAAAGTCTCATTTATTAATTGTGAGCTGACACAAGCCGTTTTCGATCATGCGGAACTGGAAAGTTGTTCATGGGTAGAAACTAAAGCAAACGGGAGCCAATTTCGTTCAGCGAACTTATTGACCTGCGCATTTGCCATGGACAGTGAACTGAATCAGGCTGATTTCAGCCATGCGACATTGACGGAATGCAACTTGCGCCAAATGCCTCTGGCTCATGCCAAGTTCTATGCCACAACCTTAAATAACAGTGACCTAAGTGAAGCTAACTGCCAATCAGCGGATATGCAGTATCTCAATGCCATGAAAAGCATATTTATCAGAACTGATTTTCGAGGCGCCCTATTAAATAATGCCAATCTGATGAGTACGTTAATGCAGAAATGCAGCTTCAACAACACCGATTTACGGGAGGCTAATCTATTCCGTGCTGATATGTCCCAGTCAATTATCAGCGAGTCAACTTCAATTGAGAATGCTTACATTAAACACATCAAAACATTGCCCAAGCGGAATAAGGATGTGATATGAATTTACTCACTGCGGATGAATTAGTGGATAAAATCAAACAGGGTGAAATTATTGAAAAAACCAATTTGCAGAACATATCCCTGACAGGGCGTGATTTATCCGGGGGAATTTTTAGAGAAGTCGATTTTTCCGGTACTGATTTTTCTCATGCTGTAATAAAAGAGTCCGTTTTTACCCAATGCCGGGCAGAAGGCTCTACTTTCGACTCAGCCGTAATTGAACAAAGTATTTTTGAACAGTGTGATTTCGGGCAAACAACTTTCAATAACTGCACATTAATAAACAACACTTTCAATCAATCTGTTTTGAAAAAAACGCAATTTACGGCAACAAAACTAAACGACACTCAGTTTTCATCCTGTTCACTGCAATATGCTGACTTCAGCCACAGCAATTTTGATCAAGTTATATTTCTTGATTCCCCCGTGAATCAAACAAAATTCGGCCACGGCCATTTATTCAGAGTGACTTTTTTTTGCCAGGATTTACAGACTGTCGATTTTACGGCCAGTGAATTTACCAAAGTTGTTTTTTTTGAATGTGATCTGCGTAATCAAAATTTCCATAAACAGACATTTAAAGAGTGCCAATTCACAAATAGCCAACTTGAAAAAGTCAATTTCAATCACGCAATATTGGCTAACTGCAATTTCAAAGGCTCTGTTTTACAAGACGCTCTTCTGTCCAACGTCAATGCAGCTCAGGCGTTATTTATAGAGGCGGATTTAACCCGGGCCTGTTGCAAAAACAGCTTGTTTGAACAAGCCATTTTTATCGGTGCATGCCTTGAGTCTGCCGATTTTCGGTACAGTAAGCTTCCATTGGCAATAATGCACAAAGTGCATGCAGTAAATTCACAATTTACGGGTTGTGATATGACTTATACAGATCTTTCCTATGCAAACGTCAACAACAGTGATTTCCGCACAGCTCACTTCATGAGAACACTTTTTCATCGTGCTCAACAAGTTGGCGCTTTATTTTCAGACCGTCAGGGCATATTGGAAAATGATCCTGAGCTATTCGCTGCTGAAGAGTGGAGTATGCAGCACAATAATATGCAACATAATAAGATTTAATCAGGAGAATCAAAATGACGAAACATTCTCATGCACTTTCCTCATATGCCTTTACTTCCTCCCTGACTACCGAGCCATTACAACAAATTACCGGACAGATCATCTGTATTCTCCGGGACGGCAGCTTTATGGCAGAGAGCAAAAATAACCGGGGCTGGCATTGTCGGCGGGCAGCCAGTTGTCTATTGGCACCCCATCTGGGAGATACCGTTTTAATTACAAAAATCGATGATCAGCTCTGGATATTAGCCATATTAGAACGTGAGGAGCAACAGCAACTTTCTGAAATCAGTGTTCCCGGCGACCTTACTATCACGTCCCACGGCAATTTAAATATGAATAGCAATGGGTTAAATATCACAGCCAACAGCGGAAACTGCCATATCGATGAAATGCAATACAGTGGGAAATCATTGTCTGCATGGATCTCAATCACGCGTTTGGTTGGCAACCAGTTTGAATCTCTCTGGCAAACGGTAACACAACTGAGTCATCGGCTATTTCGTCATACAACACAAACAGAAAAAGTTCATGCCGGTCAACTGGATATACAGGCTGAAAATTATGCCCGGTTACATGCTCAAAGCACAATCGTGTCCGCCAAAGCTATCACCAAAATTGACGCTGAACAAATTCATATCGGCTAAGGGGAAGAGATTATGTTTGCCAATACGCAAAGTGGTGGAATGGATATGGCGATTCCTGATGTCTGTTTAACACCCATGTTTTACACCGTGCCAGTGGCTTATCCCAATATGGCGCAAGGCGCAACCGCCATCAGTAACGCACTCAATATTCTATTGATGGGTGGTCCGGCGCATAATTTAGCCACAACCATTCCCATGACAACCGGAGATAACCCCGGTGTTAGTCTTGGCGTCGCTTCCGGTACTGTAATGGGACCATCCCGCCATGTCATGGGAGCTAACTCTGTCTTGATCAAAGGCACACCCGTAACACGGTTGTCGAGTTCCAGCATGCAGAATTCAACTAATGCAATGGGTTCCCGTATTGTACCCAGTCAGACAAAAGTTCTTATCAGCGCCGCTTAGTATTTACAAATTATATCGAGATATATCCTGGCGGGTATTATGACCCTATCCTTTTTACTAAGAAAAAAAATCACAATAATAAATAGGATTAGCCTAATCGGATGGTTATTTAAGGGTATATTCCCGTTAATATTTCTTATAACCATAGCAGGTTGTTCATCGCAAGAAAAAAAAACCAAATTACCCCCTTATAAAATAATTTTTACGACTACATCTAACGTCAATAATTCAGCCCCATTGAAAATACATCTTTTTTTATTGAAATCGAAAGAAGAATTTATGTCTGCTGATTTCTTTGCCTTACAAGATAAAGTTCAGGATACATTAGGCGATAAAATGGTTAATGAAGATCAATTTTTTATACGCCCTTTCCAACCTGAACATTGCTTATTGGAAAAAAATCTGCCGGAGGCCAATTACATTGGAATTATTGCTGAATATAAGCAACTGAACGGTAAGAAATGGCGTATTTCATTTCCCGTTCCCATACCTGAAAAACCCTCTTTTTATGAGTTCTGGCGTTCTTCTCCTGACGAACTATATGTATGCGTTAAGGTCACTAACAATGGCTTAAGTCTCATCAAAGAATGCAACTTAAGTTGTGCAGCAGGAACTGAAGAAAATAATGAATAGATCAGAAAAAGTTATTTGGACAGAAGGTATGTTTTTACGCCCCCATCACTTCCAGCAGGCTGAAAATCATTTGGAAGCCTATATCCGCGACTGGGGGATGGCGCAGTCACCTTACTATTGGGGGTTTTTGACCTTTGAATTAGATCAAGAGCTACTTAATCAGGGTAAAGTAAAACTTTCTTCAGCCAGCGGTATTTTTCCTGATGGAACACCATTTAATTTCGATGCGTCCCATGCCCCCACTCCTTTACAACTTACTGAAAATAACACAAATATCAATGTAGTACTGGCATTACCAACTTTTCGGCGAGGAAAAGAAGAGGTTATTTTCAGTGAACAAAAGGAATCTATGGCACGCTTTGTCAGCATTGAAGTTGAAGTGAATGACGCTAATGCCATGGCAGTCGGCAATGCCACAATACAGTTCGGGAAAATGCGTTTACGTTTAATGTTGGAATCTGATTTGACCCCAGAATGGACGGCATTGAGCATCGTACATGTTGTGAATAAAACAAGTGACAATAAACTTCATCTTGATTCACTATTCATTCCTTCCCTGCTCAACTGTCGTGCAAATCCACAAGTCATGGGATTTATCAACAACATACAGGGCTTATTGGAACAGCGCCGTCAACAAATCAGCCAGCGTTTATTACAGTTAGGACGCTACAATGATTCTGAAATTATGGATTTTCTCTTACTGTCACTTTTGAATCGCTATAGCGGCCAAGTGAACCATATTCTGAACCTGTCATTGCTGCATCCGGAACGTTTATTCAGTGAATGGCTGCAATTTGCTACTGAATTAGCGACATATTCCCAGAATCGTCTGCCTGAAGAGGTTTTACCGCTCTATGACCATGACAATTTGACGCAATGTTTCAATCAACTGATGTTCCAACTGCGCCAAGGATTATCAATCATTCTGGAAGAACATGCGATTCAGCTACCATTAACGGAATATTCTCATGGCTTGAACATAGCGACGTTACCGAATGCCAATATGATACATATGTTCAGCTTTATTCTGGCCATCCACGCTGACGTTGCCAATGATATATTGATGAGCAACTTCCCGGCCCAGATGAAGATTTCCCCCATTGATCGCATACGTGAATTGGTACAACTGCAATTACCCGGTATTCCGCTGCGCGCCATGCCATCTGTACCCAGACAAATTCCCTGGCATTCAGGTTATGTCTATTTCGAATTAGAAAAAGAGGGAGATCTGTGGAAGCAGATGGAGAAATCCAGTGGCTTTGCACTACATCTGGCAGGTGAGTTTCCCGGTCTGAACATAGAGTTTTGGGCTGTCCGTAATCAGGAAAAATCGAGGTAACGGGGCCGAGAATGCAAGAAAAGCAGAAAGCAGAACATAATATACTTTCTAGTGATGCCAATTATAACCCATTGGTTTCTGCCTCAAATCCACTGCTGAATACCATCCCACAGATCCGGCATTCTATTGTTCACCCTGATCCTACAGATTTACGACAGCAATTGATCAATGAAATACGGCGTTTTGAGGTCGAATGCCAACATGCCAAGCTGCCCTATGCAGTGATCATTGGCGCACGTTACTGTTTATGCACGGCATTGGACGAAGCGGCTGCGCTTACCCCCTGGGGACTTCGCAGTGTTTGGTCAGGAAGTGGTTTACTCGTTACTTTTCACAACGAAACATGGGGAGGAGAGAAATTTTTCCAACTATTGGCAAAATTATCACAAAATCCCAAAGAAAATATATTCCTATTGGAGCTCATTAACTTCTGCCTCCAACTGGGATTTGAAGGACGCTACCGTGTCATGGATAACGGCCGTACCCAGTTGGAAACCGTGAAACAACGCCTGTTTCAGTTGATACGTTCAATTCGAGGCAACCACCCTGTTGAACTGTCATCAAACGTACAAACCATCACAGTACCGAACAAATCCTGGCGATTTTCTGTACCAATATGGGTTTCTGCGGCACTATTCAGTTTTTTGGTGTGTCTCCTGTATATCAGCCTGAATTGGCGGTTAGGAGATATACTTAACCCGGTTCTGGCAAAAATATACCAAATTGATTTACCCAATGTAACGGTCAGTAATCCAGTCACTCCACCTGCACCTCCTGTTCTGAACCTGAAGGAAATGTTAAAAGGTGACATTACGGCAGGGTTATTAGATGTCATAGACACGCCTGACAGAAGCGTGATCACGTTAAAAGGAGACGGTCTGTTCACAACCAATTCAATTCAGATCAAAAATCGTTATTTGGATGTCATCAAAGATATTGCAGAAGCAATGAATAATTTCAAAGGCGAGATTTTAGTCGCAGGATATACCGATAATATTCCCATTAATACCCTTTATTCCCGTTTCTCATCTAACTATGCTTTATCGCTGGCCAGAGCCAAATCGGTACAAAGAGAACTACAACGTTATTTAATTCATCCTGAAAGAGTCAAAGTTGAAGGAAAAGGCGCCAGTGACCCTGTCGCTCCAAATGATACTCCCAGCAATCGAGCTAAAAACAGGCGCGTCCAAATTACACTGTTAGCACCTCCTGTCAGCCAAACGATGTAAGGAGAAGAAGACATGCTAAATGCGCTCCTTTCTGTCTTCACCAGCCGATTGACATGGAGTTTTATCGGAATAACGATTATTTCCTGTATTCTTTGGTTTATTGGTCCGATTATTTCTGTCGGGAATGCAGTCCCTTTTAAGTCAATTACGATACGAATAATTATTATTATTTTTTTTTACCTGACCTGGCTCTTAAATCAGTTATTACCCCGGCTGTACCAATCATGGATCAATAAAAAGTTAGCCAACCAATTGAATATCAGTCAGGATGAGGAAGAAGAAAAGAAACAAAATGTACAATATATTACTTTGGCAGAACGTTTTTCTGATGCTGCGCGATTATTGAAAAAAGCCTATTTTTCCGGCTTACTTAATAACAAGAAACCTCATTGGATAAATTTTTTCAGTCGTCAATATATCTACCAATTACCCTGGTATCTCGTTATCGGAGCACCCAATTCAGGTAAAACAACAGCGCTGGCGAATTCTGGCCTACATTTTCCATTGGCAGACTATCTTAGAAAATCGGCTTCGTCCATAAGAAGTACGGACAATTGTAACTGGTGGTTTACCAATAACGCCGTGCTGCTCGATACCAGCGGGCGCTACACCATGCAGAATGGTCTTATGCAGAATGGTCTTGTGCAGAATAGCCAGCATGAGCAAAGCGCTAAAGAATGGAAAAACTTTATCCGGCTGTTAAATAAATATCGTGCACGTCAACCACTCAATGGGATCATTATTGCTATCAGTGTGGAAGATTTACTTAATCCATCAACTGAAATACGGGATCAACAAGCCTATATGCTGCGCAGGCGTCTGTCAGAATTACATGAACGGCTTAAAATACAATTTCCCATTTATATCATTATTACCAAAACCGATTTGTTAAAAGGATTTAGCGCTTATTTCAACCATTTTGACAAAACATTGCGGGAGCAAATTTGGGGATTCAACTTTCCGTGGGATAAAAAAATTGACTGGAATCTGAATACAATATTTGAGCAACAGTATAGCCAATTACAACACCGTTTGGATGCTGAACTTCCCCATATTCTCTTAAATGGACAAAATGCACGGCAATCTGCTGAAAGTTACCTATTTCCACAAGAATTTGCTGCCTTACGTCCATTGATTGCACATTATCTTGAAATCGTATTCGCCAGATCAGGATTTGAAATTCCCAGCTATCCACGAGGGCTGTATTTCACCAGCGGAACACAAGAAGGGATACCACTAGATAATGTTATGGGAAAATTTAACCATAGGTTCCAATTGGCGACAAATAACGATAGTGACTCAATGTCATGGGGGAATGATAGAGAGATTGGGTATCCGAAACCTGCCCGCCAAACCTATTTTTTAAAGAATTTGCTGGAAAACATCTTTCAGGAAGCAGGAATAGCGGGCTATAACCGCTGGTGGATATACCGCAAACGCCTGCTGGATGGGTTGGGATATATTGTCCTGGCTGTGATACTGACACTGGTTGCCGATTCATTTTTAACCAGCTATAACAACAACAAAAATTATCTGATGGAAGTACAGGCAAAAATTCCGGCCATTATTCAGCAAGGCGCTAACTTACAGAAAAACGAGGATATTTATGCCCTGCTACCCATTTTAAACAGCCTGGCTCATTTAGATAAAAGCCGCGATTTTTCCTTAGAAAATCCCCCGCTCTCTTACCGTATGGGGCTGTATTCCGGCGAACAAGTCAGTAGTGCAAGTCAGTCTCTGTATAGAAAAGCATTACAAACATTGCTGCTACCCCAAATAGCAACACTTATCACAAACCAACTGTATAGCGATAATGGTGATGATATAGAGAAAACTTACAATACGCTGAAAGCGTATCAAATGTTATATCAGCCTAAACATTATGACGGAAAATTTCTGCATGATTGGGTAATGGAATATTTGAAAAATGACTTAAAAACAAATACCACTCAAGAACAGTACCAACAAATTGATCAGCATATCGGCCAATTGCTGGATAACCAAGTCGTCACATCACCGTTTATGCGTAATGATAATTTGGTCGAACAAAAACAACTACTCATCAGCAGCACTCCACCCGCGCAACGTGCTTACAACTATTTGAAACATAAGTTGTTAGATGATCCTGGTTTAACTCCAGTGAATTTGGTCACACTTGCAGGCCCCCAAGCTGAGTTAGTTTTCTCACGCACCAGCGGAACACCAATTACTGATGGTATACCAGGCATGTTCACTCCGGCCGGTTATCAGAAAGGTATTGAAAAAGATCTCAATACTTTTCTGACCACACTGTATTCACAAGATAACTGGGTGCTTGATACTTATGCGAGAAAGCAGACAACTAAAGAAATTAAATCATCCGTTGAGCAGTTCTATATCAATGACTACATATATCACTGGGATAAATTTCTTTCTGATATTCGTTTAAACAATATCAATGAATTAGATCAACGAATCAATACAGCCCGTTTGCTGTCTTCTTTTGATTCACCTATACGCCGTCTTCTGATTAATGCCAGTAAAGATATCACTCTGAATCAAAAAAAAAACATGGCTATCAATAGTACCAAGGAGCTTAGTGCCAAGAAACTTGACAACATCGCAAAAAGTAAATCGGGAAAATTAACAAATTTAGTTCCTGAACAAATATTGCCAGATAATGCTCAACCCACACCAGAACAACAACTGGAAGAGCATTTTGCAGATATTATTTCATTAGCAAAAACTACAAACACAAATAGCCAAAACATACCTTTTGATGCAACGTTGCGAGATGTTGGTAAGTTATATCAATATTTAACTGCCATGCAAAATGCAGTCAATACTGATATGCCTCTCCCTCCCAATACTATTATCATGCAGCTACAAACAGCATCTAAAGATTTACCAGTACCATTCGGCAACATGATTTCCTCATTGGCAGTTGGAGCCAGCAGCGACACCCAATCCAGTGATATAAAAAATGTCGGCAAGCATCTCAAGGTAGAAATCAGCGGTTTTTGCAATCAAGCCATTGCGAATCGTTATCCATTGATGCCTAAAGCAGGTAACGATATTAAACCTAATGATATGGCGCGGATGTTCGCTCCCGAAACAGGTTTAATGGACCGTTTTTTTCAGAAAAATTTAGTGGGTAAAGTCGATATGACTTTACCAAAATGGCGGTTTATGCCGGGAATGAATGGCAAGCCCCTAACCGGTGGAGAGGATTTGCTCGAGCCTTTCCAGCAAGCTCAGATTATCCGCAATGCTTTATTTAGCAACGGCCCATCACCATCATTCAGTGTCATGGTTCGTCCAGTCAGCATGAGTAACGATATATTAAGCATGATACTGGATGTAGATGGGCAGAAATTGCAATATAGCCACGGCCCGCAACTTTCACAACTCATCAATTGGCCCGGCCCTGCAAAAAATAATCTGGTTCACATCCAGTTGAACTTAAATAACGGCACAACTACGAATTTATCGACTTCCGGGTTCTGGGCTTTGAACCGGCTATTGGATCACGCAGATCGCATCTCGCGAAATTCAACAACTGATAATACGAGCTTTCAGGCAGGGTTTAATATTGATGGTCATACTGTTTTACTGGAGTTTACCCCAAGCAGCGTGTTAAGCCCGTTTAAACTCCCTACTTTTGTCTGCCCTAACCCTCAGGTGTTTAAAGCAGCATGATCAATCGCCCCACTTCAAACTGAATATAAGCCGAAGATACCATGAACATTGATACCTTACTTGCCCCAATCAGTGCGGAGTCTCCCTGTGGGGAATACCTCGAATATGATGGTGAATTTCTGGCATTAGAACAAATCCTAATCGAAAAACCAGAGCAGCAATTTGGGGATGTACTGATTCCCGCCGAACCGCCCAACTGGATAGAAGTCGAAAAACACGCTATTCAACTGCTTTTCCGCTCCAAAGATCTACGCATCATCATTGCCCTTACTCAGTCATGGCTGAACATCCGGGGGTTGTCTGGTTATGCCGATGGGTTGGGTTTACTCCATCAGACTCTGGAGCGTTATTGGGAAGAAGTATGGCCAAGACTGGAATTCGATGGGGAGTATGATCTTTTACTTCGATTAAACACACTGGCAGCCATTGAAGATGGTTCACCTTGTACAATAAAAGCTCAGCGTTCCATTATCCTGAAAAGTGTTTCGAAGGAATTATCTTTGCAGGAAGTTTGTTCACTCCTTAATGGCTCGGTAACAGAAATCAAAGGTTATACAGGCGGGCGTGCCAGGTTAATAGATGAATTGAGGCAACAGTCCAATGACCCTGAAATTATGGCAATAATAGCTATTCGTGAGCACCTTACCGCCCTGACGGATATTATTCGCCATCATCTATCCAATAATCACATACCCGAACTGCCACAATTCCTGAAACAGTTGGATACAATTATTGAATTTTGTCCCACGCATAATGCAGAAACAGATATTCCAGCGAATGCTGCCAATACAGAATTACCCGAATCGGTTCCGTCGGTAAAACAGAAAATATCGACAGAACAGATAACTTCACCATCAACAACCCTTACCAGCCCGGAAAAAATGCCATCATTCTATTGGCATGAAACTGAGGCCAGTAACCGCGATGAAGCACGCATTTTATTGGAAAAAGCTAAAGCTTATTTTCTAAAGTACGAGCCAAGCCACCCGGCTCCAATGATGATTGATCGCATTCAGCGGCTAATTGACCGCGATTTTATGAAGATTATTCACGATCTTTCACCAGAAAGCGTAAGTCAGCTCGAAATCGTTTTTGGGCGCCTAAACAACCCTGATGCGGATTAATTGCTGCTTATTTTATACCAATGGGTTTCGACTTACTCATTTATCTATCTAGCCAATAATGGAGAATTTGTCATGAAGTCCAGCGGACAAAAGTTTATAGCCCGAAATCGTGCTCCCCGAGTACAGATTGAATACGATGTTGAACTTTACGGCTCGGAAAAAGTGGTTCAATTACCCTTTGTCATGGGCGTTATGGCTGATTTGGCAGGAAAACCTTTAGAAGCCTTACCCGACGTCAATGATCGCAAATTTCTGGAAATTGACGTTGACAACTTTGATGAGCGTATGAATTCAATAAAACCCCGTGTCGCCTTTCAGGTTGATAATACCCTGACGGGTGACGGTAAATTGAACATTGAATTATCGTTTGAAAATATGACGGATTTTCAGCCAGATGCCATAGCTAAAAAAGTAGAGCCCTTGGCTAAATTGCTGGAAGCCCGTATTCAATTAGCAAATCTGCTGTCTTATATGGACGGTAAAAACGGCGCAGAGAAACTGATTTCCGAAATATTGCAAAATCCCGCGCTACTGAAATCGTTGGCGGAAACGCCAAATCCTGAAGATACCGCTTCGGGAGATGGCACTGAAGATGTTAAGGAGTAATTGATGAGCGTAACTGAACAAGACACTCTGGTGCAACAGGGGCAAGCATCGAAAGAATATACCCCTGATGAATTAAGCACCTTGCTGGATAAGGAATTTCGTCCGCAAAGTGATCATACCCGCAATGCGGTTGAAAATGCGGTGAAAACGCTGGCACAGCAAGCACTGGAAAATACGGTGACTGTCTCTGGTGATACTTATCGTACTATTCAGTCATTGATTGCTGAAATCGATTCCAAAATATCACAGCAGATGAATCATATCTTGCACCATGAGGAATTCCAGAAACTGGAAGGCGCCTGGCGTGGTTTGCATCATTTGATCAATAACACAGAAACCGATGAAATGTTGAAAATCCGTGTGATGTGCCTCTCCAAAAAGGAGCTGAGCAACACACTGAAACGTTTCAAAGGGGTTAGTTGGGATCAAAGCCCGATTTTCAAAAAAATCTATGAAGCGGAATACGGTCAGTTTGGCGGTGAACCATTCGGTTGTCTGGTGGGAGATTACTATTTCGACCACACTGCACCGGATGTTGAGCTTTTGCGCCAAATGGCACAAGTTAGCGCAGCAGCACACTGCCCGTTCATTTCAGGCGCATCGCCAAGTGTGATGCAGATGGAATCCTGGCAGGAATTAGCCAATCCCAGAGATCTGACAAAGATTTTCCAAAATACTGAATATGCGCCCTGGCGCAGTTTACGTGAATCGGAAGACGTGCGTTATATCGGATTAGCACTGCCACGTTTCCTTTCCCGTTTACCCTACGGCGCTCTTACAAATCCCGTTGATAATTTCAATTTTGAGGAAAACACTGAGGGCCCGACGCATAGCAACTACACTTGGTCAAATGCCGCTTATGCCATGGCCGTTAATATTAACCGCTCGTTTAAACTGTATGGCTGGTGTACCTCTATTCGCGGTGTAGAATCTGGCGGTATTGTGGAAAATCTCCCTTGCTACACGTTTCCCTCTGATGATGGCGGTGTAGATATGAAGTGCCCCACCGAAATTGCCATTAGCGATCGCCGTGAGGCCGAATTAGCAAAAAATGGTTTTATTCCATTATTGCATCGCAAAAACACCGACATGGCCGCTTTTATTGGTGCTCAATCACTGCAAAAACCATCCGAATACTACGATCCTGATGCCACTGCCAATGCTAACCTTTCAGCACGTTTGCCCTACTTATTCGCCTGCTGTCGTTTTGCCCACTACTTGAAATGTATCGTGCGCGACAAAATAGGCAGTTTCCAAGAACGCGCTGATATGGAACGCTGGCTGAATGATTGGATTACAAATTATGTGGATGGTGATCCTGTCAACTCATCACAAGGAACCAAAGCCAGAAAACCGCTGGCAGCCGCAGAGGTTCAGGTAGAAGAAATCGAGAGCAATCCGGGATATTACCAGGCTAAATTTTTCCTGCGTCCCCATTATCAACTAGAAGGTTTGACCGTTTCCCTACGTCTGGTTTCAAAACTTCCTTCATTAAAAGGAGCATAACGCAACATTAGACATCATGCTTTCTAACCAATATGTTCTAAATAATAGCCCATCCCTAATCTTCAGACAGCAATACACACATATCCCTATATAACCCCAATATTCACTTATTGGATTCAACTAAACTTTATTAATTAAGGTGAAAAATTATGTCTACTGCATCAGGCATTGATGCCTACATTCAATTTAAAGGTGTTTCAGGCGAAGCAGGCGATAAAAATTTCAAGGACTGGACAGCCGTTAAGTCATTCTCTCTTCAACTGGCTAACCGTGTTAACCACGAAAATCAAGGTACTGGACTGGGTGCCGGTATTGTAGATGTTTCTGGCTTAACTCTGGAACTTCTGTTTGATAAAGCAGCCGTTACCCTGCGCCAATATATCGTCAAAGGGACACACATTAAAGAGACTACACTTCAAGTACGTCGTCAGGGGGGAAAACAACAAGATTGGTATAAGTTAGTACTGTCAAATGCCTTAATCGCAGATTCCATCCTGACATACGGAGCGAACGGCTTCTCTTCTTCAATAGTTGTAGCCTTTCAAAAGCATAAAGAAAGTTACTTTTCTCAAGAATTTGCTTCGGGTGCTAAAGGTGCTGAAGTTAGTTACGATTGGGATTCTTACACTAATCAAGTCGGCTGATACACAACCTATAAACCACATCACTAACTCCCCTCAGGGTACTCTGAGGACTCTCTCAGGGGAGTTACTTCATCAACAATAGGTATCCGTGATTATGCGATTCACCATTGTTAAAAACACGAGTACAAGCCAGCCTCCACAACAGAGTCATGATTTTCTTCCTCCCGGTGGCACTATCGGCCGCAGCGCAGATAATAACTGGTGTTTACCCGATGAAGATCTGGCGATTGCCCGGTTGCAAGCTATTGTATCCATTTCGGCTGATGGAGAATGTCGGATTAACAATCAGGGTGCTGCATCTGATATTTTACTGAATATGATACCCTTGGCTCCTGATCGGCAGGTTGAAATCCGTGATGGTGATGTGCTGAATATTGGCAAATATCAAATCCAGATCATTGATGTAAAGAGGAGTTCACCCTCTCAGGCCGCTGACCTGACAAACAGTGATAAACAACAACCGAATGCGAATGAATCAAGAATTCCCAACGAAGTTTGGGACGATCTTGAACAAATTCTTACGACATCCAATCCCTCATCTCCTTCAGGTCTGCATCAGGCAGCACCAAAGACACAGAGATTGAACGATAATCATCCTCTGGTAAGAGAACAGCAGCATAAGGAGCGGAATCCGATTGATCCTTTAGCACAGATGGAAACAACAACCGTTCTTGAAACGCTACAGTTACGGGCGACAGATCCCATCGCTATGTTCAATTCAGATACGACTTTCCAGCAAGAAAATATCCTGAATGATCATACTCCTACAACGTTATTGCAACGCAACGAACCAGATGGCAATCAAGATGAAGATAAAAAGGAAGTGGACCCACTGACATTGTTTGATGACAAACAAATCAGCCCCCTGCAACATGCCAAAAATAATGACGATCCCCTGAACATGTTGTTGGATAATGCAGCCCCGCTAAATTCTTTGGATGGCACAACTATTTCTGATGTTTCTGATTCTGATGTTTCTGAGCCTCAATTGACTCCCGGACCAGGCCCAAAAACACAACTATTTACGCCTGAGACTCCCTCACCGCCACTTTTCGAACCAGAAAAACCTAAACAAGAAACAACTAAGGCACAGATAAAACACCCCATAGAGGAAATTCTCCATCATCATCAGGACACTTCCCACCATCAAAATGCTTCCCATCATCAAAACGCTTTCCATCATCAAAACAACGAACCCATATTGGAAGGAAAATTGCTGGCGGCCTTGCTGAATGGCATGGGATTGAAAGATTTCCACAGAGTGCAATTTGATGAACATCACATGTACCAATTAGGGCAACTGGTCAGTCAATTATCTCAGGGCATCGTGGTACTTAACGCCTCACGTAATTTACTTAAACGCAAAGCAGATGCAGACATACCCCAAATGCAATCAGATGCAAATAATCCATTTAAGCTTTTACCTTCTGGTCAATCTATTTTGGCACTGATATTTGGTGGTCATATGCCCGGGTTTATGCCACTTGAGCAGGCCACCCGCGATATTCTGATCGAATTACAGGCCCATCAGTTGGGAATGATTGCGGGGATACGTGCCAATGTGGCAGACATATTGCAATTATTCCACCCCGTTATTCTTGAACAAAAAGCACAGAGTGAAGGGTGCTTACCCCGTTTGTCTCTATCGTCAACCTACAAAGCATCAATGTGGGATTACCTCATCAAATATTATCAAGCAACCGCCAGTGAGCTTGAACAGGATTCTGTTCTGTTTGGCGAAGGCTTTCTGCAAGCTTATGAAGAAGAAGTTAATCGGTATAAAAATTTCCAAGACAGAACCCAAAAATAACGTTTATCGCTAACAATTTTCTCGCCACTCCCCCATTACCCTGACGATCAATAGGTAACCCATGAACGACAATATTACTTTGCTGCATGGTGGCTATCGTAGCCGAAATAAAGCTGCGCGTATTACTGCCAAAGATAGAGTGCAGCCTCTTTTGCTGGATAAACTCACAGATAACGAACCGGATAAAAAACAAGAAGCTATCAACAGTTATCTTCTGTCACACAGTGCCTTGCGACAAAGTGTCCTGAGAGATTTACAATGGTTACTCAATAGTATCAATAGTGAATCAGAACAAGATTTGAGCCCATTTCCAGAGATCCTTCGTTCTGTTTATAACTTTGGTCTGCCTCCTCTGGCTGGTAAATACATGTCAGGAATAGAATGGGAAGATATTCAGCACAGAATCATCAGGGCTATTCACATATTCGAACCCCGTATCATCCCCGATGAGCTTGAGATAAATTGCATTTCCGATACCCACTCATTGACTTTATACAACACCTTATCCATAGAAATAAAAGGGTTTTTGTGGTGTGCTCCTTGGCCACTCGAATTTCTATTCCGCAGTGATATCGATCTGGAAAATGGTTACTTCACCATACGAGAAGCCGGATAACGTTAAGATAAAGACAACTTAAGAGGGGAGGCCATGGACAGTAAACTGCTAGAGTACTATAACCGTGAATTGGTGTATTTGCGTGAAATGGGCAAAGAATTTGCCGAACGTTATCCGAAAGTCGCCAATCGTCTGGGAATGCATGGTATCGACGTTGTCGATCCCTATGTTGAACGTCTTATGGAAGGCTTTGCTTTTCTGACTTCCCGCATCCAATTAAAAATGGATGCTGAATTTCCGCACTTTTCCGAGCATTTACTGGAGATGCTATATCCTAATTATCTGTCTCCGACGCCTTCAATGGCGATTGTCGAACTCCAGCCTGATACCAGCAAGGGAGATATCAGCCATGGGTTTTTAGTGCCACGTGGAACCATCATGCACTGCCAAACGCTGAAAAAGGACGGCATTACTTTTCACTATGCCACAACCCAAGATGTCACCCTACAACCGTTACATCTGCAACATGTTGAACTTGGCAAAATTCCTGCCAATCTTCCACTGGTGGCACTAAACCTTCACCAATATGGTGCCGTCAGCGCCCTGCGCATTCATCTGAAATGCAAGGAAAAATTTTTCCTCAATGAACTGGCCCTTAACAAACTGGTTTTTTTTCTTTCAGGGCCAGATATTCAATCCCAACAGTTGTTGGAACTGATTATGGAACATTCTGTTGGCATGGTATGTAAGACGCTTGGCGATACCCCTCAATATCAGGTTTTACCCGATATTTTTCCACATCATGAGGGGTTTGATGATGACCAATCATTGCTCCCTAACGATCCCCGTAATTTCAGCGGATACCGGCAACTTCAAGAATATTTTGCTTTTCCGGCACGTTTTCAATTCTTTAGTATCAGCGGCATGGGATCTTTACTGAAACAAACAGAAGAAAAGAGTGAATTTGAACTGATTCTGCTGTTGAATAAAGTCGATGCTGATCTGGAACGCCTGATAGATGCCTCTTATCTGACCTTAAATAGTACGCCTGTCATTAATTTATTTCCCAAAATCACTGAACGTGTCACAGTGGAAGAAAATTCCAATGAATATCATTTGGTTGTTGATAATACCCGCCCTCTGGATTACGAAATTTTTTCGGTACAACGTCTGCGCGGCGTTGATACTACCCATAAAGAAACGCGAGTATTCAGGCCCTTCTGGTCTACTTTCAGCGATGATAAAAATAACTATGGCGCTTATTTTTCTTTGCGCCGTGATCCCCGTATTTTATCTGAACAAGCCCGCCAATACGGGACGCGATCCAGTTATGTTGGCACAGAAACATTTGTTTCCATTGTTGATGAACAACACTCTCCATGGCCCAATAAGCTAAAATTCCTGACTGCCGATATCATGTGTACCAACCGTGACTTATCTGCGATGCTGCGCCAACAAGATCTCGACAACTTTGCCATGCTGGATTCCATTCCCATCAATAAAATTATGTTCCTCAAAAGGCCTACAGCCCCACGCCCGGCCTTGGCGCAAGGTTCAGCCTCCTGGAACTTAATCAGTCAGCTTCAACTTAATTACTCGCACTTCATGGACAAAAATGACGAAAAAGGCACTCAGGCATTACGGCAATTGTTAAGTCTGTATGCCAACCTTGCAGAGCCAGCCATCATTCGCCAGATTAATGGCATTCGCCATTGTTCATTAAAAACCATTTATCGACGGGTTCCTGAGCCCGGCCCGATAGTTTTTGCCCGTGGCGTCAGTATTCGGTTGGAAGTGAATGAACAAGAATTTGCAGGCACCAGTCCTTGGCTGTTAGGCAGCGTACTGGAAAAGCTCTTCTCTAATCTGGTAACCATGAATTCCTTTACCGAAATGACATTGTATAGCCAGCAGCGTGGCAATATCGGTTTTTGGCCTGCCCAGATGGGTAATAAGAAATTGATATAAAAGACAAAATGAATATGAATCAAGAAAACGCCATCTCCATTCATCCTATATGTCGCTTACCAGATGACTTTTGGAAGCAGCTCACCCAAGCGCCGTGGCAATTCGATTTATTCCAAACCCTGCGCCGCATAGATGCACAATCCGGGGAATATTACATGCTCGGGTCCGCCCCATTGCCAAAATACGAACTCTTGCGGTTAGGGCAAAAAGCGTCCATGATTTTCGCGCCATCGACCCTATCTGAAGTCAAACAACGGGAGAATTCAAAACGCTATGATATGTTGATTTACAGTTTCGGTTTATTTGGCCCTAATGGGCCATTGCCATTACACATGACCGAATATACTTATGCACGGCAATATAATTATCAAGACACTACCCTGAACGCATTCACCAATCTATTTCATCACAGATTAATCCTGTTATTTTACCGCGCCTGGGCCAATGCCCAACCCACCGTATCACTAGACCGTCAGGATAACCAACGCTTTTGCCACTATCTTTCCTGCCTGATAGGCATGGGATTGCCCGCTCAGAAAAAAACAGCCTCAATTAGTGAACATGCCCGTTATTCGCTCTCTGGTCACCTGTCCCGACTGGGGCATAACGCGGAAGGTCTGGCGAAAATACTATTCGGTTATTTCAATATTCCGCTGAAAATTATACAAAATATCCCGCAATGGCTAGAAATCGGAGTACCCGATCAGGCTCAGTTAAGTGCCGGACGCAATATGCCCCGCTTAGGGATCTCTGCCTTTTTAGGGACGGCCCTATACGATATCCAATATAAATTTCGCATTGAACTGGGCCCGTTAAGGCTGGCTGAATATGGCATGTTCTTGCCGGGGGGGCCAAAATCACAACAATTGCGTGACTGGGTTTATCAATATCTGGGGATTGAATACGCATGGGATGTTCGCTTGATACTCCATCAATCTGATGTAAAAGGCATTCATCTATCAGAACCGACAAAACTGGGCCTGAACAGTTGGCTTGGCAAAATTGAACAACCAGCCCATCGCGGAGATCTGCTCTATAACTCAGAGTACTTAATTGCTTCTTAGCGCACTTTCTATTTCCATGCTATTTCCACGCTATCTCCACACGATTCCCACACATAACTTCTGTTAACAATAAGCTACGGATTATATCCTATGTCAGAAATCAGCCGTTCGGTCCTCTTTGGCAAACTTAACCGTATTCTGTTCACTTCCTTGGAAAATGCCACAACCTTTTGCAAACTACGCGGCAATCCTTATGTCGAATTAGTACATTGGTTGCATCAACTCATGCAGCAACAAAACAGTGATCTACAGCAATTTATCCGCTATTTTGCGCTGGATGAATCCGCATTGACCAAAGATATTGTTACAGCACTGGATCGCTTGCCACGTGGAGCCAGTGCCATCTCTGATCTTTCTGAGCATATTGATAATGCTGTAGAACGCGCCTGGGTATACGGCTCACTTAAATTTGGCGTGAATGAGATTCGCAGTGCACATTTACTGACAGGTATATTGAAAACCTTTAACTTACGCAATGCGTTGAAATCCATTTCTCCTCAGTTTGATCGTATTAATGCGGATATTCTGCTCGACAATTTCAATGAAATTTGCAGAGAAAGCGATGAATATCAGGTAAATACATCACCATCAGATGCACAGGGAAGCACTTTACCGGCAGGGGCAAACTCAGCATTACAACAATCAGCATTACAACAATCAGCATTACAACAATATGGGCAAGAATTGACTGCCCGTGCACGTAACGGTGAAATGGATCCCGTATCCGGGCGTGATGAAGAAATTCGTCAAATCGTTGATATTCTAATGCGCCGCCGCCAAAACAACCCCCTATTAACGGGTGAAGCCGGCGTTGGCAAAACCGCTGTCATTGAAGGATTGGCATTAAGGATTGTCGCAGGCGAAGTTCCACCACCTTTGCGCAATGTCCAGCTTTGGCTGTTGGACATCGGAATGCTACAAGCAGGAGCCAGCATCAAAGGCGAATTCGAATCCCGTTTACGCAAAGTGATTGATGAAGTGCAATCCAGCCCAACTCCGATCATTTTGTTCATTGATGAAATCCATACCTTAATTGGGGCTGGCGGACAACAAGGAACCGGGGATGCTGCCAATCTGTTGAAACCTGCGTTAGCACGTGGTCAATTACGTACTCTTGGTGCCACTACCTGGTCTGAATATAAAAAATATATCGAAAAAGATCCTGCCCTAACCCGCCGTTTTCAAGTTGTTCAGGTTCATGAGCCTGATGAAACCAAAGCACTGCTCATGCTACGCAGCCTGATCCATCCTCTGGAGCAACATCATCACGTGCTCTTGCTGGATGAAGCCGTTGAAGCTGCCGTTCGTCTTTCGCATCGCTATATCCCTGCCCGCCAGTTACCAGATAAGGCGGTGGCCCTGCTCGATACCGCTTGTGCCAGAGTTGCCGTCAGCCAACATGCAGAACCGCCGCAACTGGAAAATTGTCGTCACCGCATAGAGGCATTGCAAATTGAACTGGAAATTGCCGAACGAGAATCTAAAGTCGGCATCGGTGATAAACAACGTTCAGAACCCATTCTTAATGAACTATTGACTTTGGAAGAACAAAGAACGCAGTTGCAAGAACGCTGGGAGCAAGAACTTTTATTGACCAATAAAATTATTCATCTGCGAATGGAATTACACGGAGAACAGCATGATGAATTTGAGACAAAACACGCTGAACTGTCAGAATTACAACAACAATTGAAAACTTTGCAAGGAGAAGAACCCCTTATCTTTGCTGCCGTAGATGACAATGTTGTTTCTTCAGTTGTGTCAGACTGGACGGGCATTCCTCTCAACCGGATGGTAAAAGACGAAATTGATGCCGTATTACAGTTGGCTGACACACTCAGCCAGCGCGTCATTGGTCAGTATCATGGGTTAGAGTTAATCGCTAAACGTGTACGCACTTCACGCGCCAAACTGGATGATCCCAATAAACCGGTCGGCGTGTTCATGTTATGCGGCCCTTCTGGCGTGGGTAAAACTGAAACGGCACTCGCCCTTGCAGAGACGCTGTATGGTGGAGAACAAAACCTCATTACCATCAATATGAGTGAGTTTCAGGAAGCGCATACGGTATCGACCTTGAAAGGGGCCCCGCCCGGCTATGTAGGTTATGGTGAAGGCGGTGTGCTGACTGAAGCTGTCCGACGCCGTCCTTACAGTGTGGTATTGTTGGATGAAATAGAAAAAGCACATCCCGATGTCCATGAAATTTTCTTCCAGGTCTTTGATAAAGGCTGGATGGAAGATGGAGAAGGACGCCACATTGATTTCAAGAATACGATCATTATCCTGACATCCAATGTCGGTGCTGATTTAGTCAGCACATACTGCACTCAACAAGACACTATCCCTGCGCCAGATGAACTCAGCACTGCATTACGTAAGCCGTTACTGAATGTCTTTCCGGCGGCCCTGCTGGGGCGATTGCTGGTCATTCCTTACTATCCGTTAAGTGATGAAGTGATGACCAATATTGTGCATCTACAATTGGGAAGAATTAAAAAACGCCTATTGGAAAATCATGGCATTACAGCGACATTTGATGATGCAATGGTTGAGCATATCGTCAGCAGATGTACAGAAATTGAATCAGGTGGGCGCATGGTTGATGCGATCCTGACAAATACTTTGCTACCGCAAATCAGCCGGCAACTGCTTTTTGCCAGTGCCCACGATGAACACTATCGTCAATTGCAGGTATCCCTTGAGCAAGGTGAGTTTCAATTCCAGTTCACTGATTAGACAGCTAATCAAAACCACCTATCTTGCAGAATATTTCTGACTTATAACCCAACACCCCATAAATGATCGGTCAGCGCTGTCAGTATATGATCTTGCCAAATACCATCAATCATTAAGTAATTCTTGGCATAACCTTCTTGTTCGAAACCGAGCTTCTTGAGCAGATTTCCACTGCGATGGTTATGCGGCATATAATTAGCCATAATCCGGTGCATTTTCTGATAGCGCTGCATATAACGAATTGCCGGCAACAATGCTTCATACATTAACCCCTGTCCCTGCCATTTTTCGCCTAAGGAATAACCAAGGAAACAGGAATGAAATGCTCCACGCATAACATTGGTGAAATTAGCCACGCCCATGACTTCATTTTCATCAGGGTCTAATAACAAGAAATTAAATGTCGCCTCCTTCCGTTGCAATTCCGCAATATAACTCAATCTATTTGTCCATCCCGAAGGTTGATAAAAACTACCATCCCTTGTTGGCTCCCATGGCTTAAGAAAATCTTTATTTTCTGCATAATATTCAGCCAATCGATAAGCATCCCGCTCATACACCAAACGAACGACCATCCTATCTGTAATAAAGCGAATTTTTGGCGATGCAGAACGATAACCAAACATGCCTTCTCCTGATATTTATCTTGAAAATTTCTTCAATAATTTAGCTTTTATAGAAATTATAATCACCCTCTTACGATAAAAAAATATCATCTATATTCCCCCTACCTTAAAGCTCAAATTAAGTTCAAAATAATAAAAAATCACATTTATTTTTTCACATTTCAATGGTGCAAAATGTCATTAGTTTCACAAGCACGCAGCTTGGGTAAATATTTTCTTTTATTGGATAATTTATTAGTCGTTTTAGGATTTTTTGTTGTTTTTCCCCTGATTTCAATTCGTTTCGTCGAACAACTGGGTTGGGCCGCCGTTATCGTGGGCTTGGCTCTGGGTCTGCGCCAGCTTGTACAACAAGGATTGGGTATTTTTGGCGGTGCTATTGCAGACAGGTTCGGTGCCAAGCCAATGATTGTCACGGGCATGTTATTGCGTGCATTGGGTTTTGCCCTGATGGCAATCGCTTCTGAGCCTTGGATATTGATTTTCTCCTGTGTTTTATCGGGATTGGGTGGAACATTATTTGATCCTCCAAGAGCGGCACTGATTATTAAATTGACCCGCCCCCATGAACGAGGACGCTTTTATTCACTCTTATTGATGCAGGACAGCGCAGGAGCCGTCATTGGCGCACTGATAGGAAGCTGGTTGCTGCAATATAATTTCAATATCGTCTGTTGGATTGGTGCAGCGGTGTTTGTGCTCGCCGCCTTATTTAATGCCTGGCTCCTGCCTGCATACCGTATATCAACAACCCGGACACCCATCAAAGAAGGAATGGGTCGTGTCATCAAAGATCGTCGGTTCTTTTACTATGTGCTGACGTTGACCGGTTATTTTATTTTGTCAGTACAAGTCATGTTGATGTTCCCGATCATTATCCATGAAATTTCCGGTACGGCGACTGCCGTTAAGTGGATGTATGCTATTGAAGCGGTGATTTCCCTGACACTGCTCTATCCCATCGCGCGCTGGAGTGAAAAATATTTCCGTCAGGAACAACGATTGATGGCGGGTCTGCTTTTAATGAGTATCTGCATGTTCCCGATCGGTTGGGTCAGTCAATTGCATCTCATATTTGGTTTAATAAGCGTATTCTATCTGGGGATGGTAACAGCAGAACCTGCCCGTGAAACATTAAGTGCATCACTGGCTGATCCCCGCGCTCGTGGCAGTTATATGGGATTCAGTCGGCTGGGGTTGGCGCTGGGCGGCGCATTCGGTTATACCGGCGGTGGATGGCTTTATGATACAGGCAAGAACTTGAATATGCCGCAATTACCGTGGCTTTTGCTGGGATTAGCGGGCTTAATAACTATTTATGCCCTGAATCGCCAATTCAATCAGAAAAAGATTAAACCTGTCATGATTAACAGACATTAATTACACTATTAATCGTGTAAAATCTGCCTGTTGAAGATAAAAAGGAGACAATATGAGAAGATTTTTCTTAGGCGCAGTATTGGTACTGGTGGGTTTAATCAGCGGCTGTGATCAATTCAAGGAAGTCAGCATCAGCGAAGGTTTACTTAATGACTATTTATTAAAAAAAGTTCATTATCAAAAGCAAATCAGTATTCCCGGGGTAGCCCAAGCCAATATCACACTGGGTGATTTAACCAGTCAGGTGGGTCGTCAAGATCCAGAAAAAATTGAACTATCAACTCAAGCAAAAGTTCAATTGGTGAGTTTGTTGGGAGCGACTCAAGCTGACATGAAACTGACTATCAAAGCTAAGCCGGTATTCAATGCAGAAAAAAGGGCTATTTTCATTAAAAATTTAGAAGTTGCCGACTACCAGACAACGCCAGAAAAAGCCGCCACTCCGATTAAGGCTTTGATGCCTTACTTGAATACTTCGTTGAGCGAATTCTTTGATACTCATCCGGTTTATGTGCTAAATCCAGAAAAAAGCAAAGCGGAAGCTGCTGCTGTAACATTAGCCAAAGGATTAGAAGTTAAGCCTGGAAAATTGGTTATCAGTTTGACTGATAAATAATTTTCATTACCAATAAAATAATAAAGGCAATTAATTAATTGCCTTTATTTTACCTCTTAGTTAACAATGGATTTATCAATTAAGCTTGTCTTTTTAAGACAGACGCTAAATCGATAAAGTGACATTGTCACTCAGATTCAAGCTCTTCACGCAACGCCTGCAATGCTTCGCGAGTGACAATCGCTAAAGTCCGATAAAAACCACTGGTTGCATGGGCTTCAACTTTACCAAGAAATTGCCCACACCAAGGTAACAAATACTCATCAAACAAGGTAATCTGAGCCTGAACTTCGTCTTCTGCCGCCTGATCTTCCAACCATGACGCAGCCAACAATAAAGAACCGAATTGATCAGCAGGAGTTTCAGACAAAGGCATACCCCGTTCTGCTAAAAACTGACGGACTTCACTTTCTTTTTCATCAGTATAATCAGAACGGCAAACGGACACGCCAGCAGATTCTCCAATAAACAGAGATTGATAATCCGCTTCAATCACTGATAATTCACTGTGTTGCTGTAATCGCTCCAGTAATTCGTCCTGTTCCAAAGGCCATGCCTGTTTCAGTTTCCCCTCTGCAATCATGGCAATCAAAGGTTGCAGAACAGGATCTTGTGGTGCACGGTTAAATAATGTTCCCAAGATACGGCAAACAATAGAAAATTCGTTCATGATTTCATCCAATTTCAATAACTTATTTAAATAATAAACACGGTTATTGTCCCTAATCGTCTGCCTTGCTGTAAAGCAACTTATTTAGCAGCCACTAGTAGCCACGAGCTATATCGACGAGACCTGTGGGTAACTCCCCATTTTCGATTCGTCGAATATTTTCACAAATAACATCCATCGCCTCATCAGGAATGGTAATCGCCGCAATATGCGGAGTGATATTAATGCGTGGATGAGTCCAGAAAGGATGAAGATTTGATAATGGCTCCTTAACAAATACGTCAAGCGTTGCACCAGCGACATAGCCTTCATCAATAGCAGTCAATAAATCCTGTTCAACGAGCTGATCACCTCGTGCTATATTAATCACATATGCACCAGATTTTAACTGACTAAATAATGAAAAATTGAGGATACCATGAGTTTCCGGCGTATTTGGCAGGATATTAATCAACACCTTGCATTCAGAAAGAAAATCACTTAGTTGCTCTTCTCCGTAAAAGCTTTCAACATTGTCGATTTGTTTTGGAGTACGGCTCCAGCAACGAACGTTGAAATCAAATTCCCGCAATTTTTCAATAACACTCCGCCCTAAAACCCCTGCGCCTAAGACACCGATAACAAACTTTTTCCGGTTATGGGGAGCCACTGGCTTCCAGATGCGCTGCTCCTGAAATTGTTTATATTCGTCCATGCGGCGAAAATAGTATAAAACGGCATTAACGGCATATTCCTGCATCTGCCGTGCCATTCCTGTATCTTCAAGGCGTATTAGCGGAACCCCCGCAGGCAGCGTGCCCGGATTTTCCAATTCTTGTTTAAGGACAGCATCCACGCCTGCGCCAAGTGCAAATATACCTTTTATATTCTGACGACTTGCTAACATTTCATAGGGGGGTAACCAGACTAGCGCATAATCAGCGGGAGCATCATCACCATGAACCCACTGCCGGACTTTAGCCTCAGGTAATCTGGTTTGTATTCCCTGAATCCATTTATCAGCGTTAAAATTAAAGGAAGGGTGATAAAAAATGATGTTCATAAAATCTCATTCCTTTTTGTTTTTCTAATAGGGTTAACCTATTGCCGTAAGGTTGCAAGCTTCCGGTGAGAAGACGGGAATGAAAATATTAATAATGTTATCTACTTAACATATTTGCCATGGTTCGTTGCAGAAAAAGTGCATTCACTTTCATAATTGGTTGCCAGACATGCAAATTGTTTTTTATTTGTCTAATCAATCAAAAAGCCGGAAAAAAATCATCACAACCCTGTTGACGCCTGCTCTGCTTTTCCCTATAGTAGCGCCCCGTTGCAGCGATGAACTTAAACGAGTTAACTGCAATAACAAAATATGGTGAGGTGTCCGAGAGGCTGAAGGAGCACGCCTGGAAAGTGTGTATACGTGAAAACGTATCGAGGGTTCGAATCCCTCCCTCACCGCCATATTCTTTGAAAGAGCCTGAACAAAACGCTCAGGCTTTTTTAGTGCCTTCCCAATCAAAAATGATCGGGCATGTAGCGAAAGGTGTTCTTTATAGAATACTGCAAAAACAAAATTTGGTGAGGTGTCCGAGAGGCTGAAGGAGCACGCCTGGAAAGTGTGTATACGTGAAAACGTATCGAGGGTTCGAATCCCTCCCTCACCGCCATTTTATGTGTGAAAGCCCGAACATCAGTTCGGGCTTTTTACATTTATATGTCTCTCTCAATTTATATACCTCTCAACAATAAAAATCTGCATATATCCAATCTGATTAAAAGAGAACATAAGATTATCTCACAGCATATTTTTAGGCTTGTTTCTGTAATAATGGATAAATAAATTCAGTGCCCCGCCCCAAAAAACGCCATCGGACAAACCACTCACAAAACCAAACATCAGATTAAAATTGAAATAATGTAACAATACAGGATTAACACCTGACATGGCAGAAATAATGAATTTTACTATAAAAACCACAAGAATGAGGATTAAAGTCAAAGGCGTTCCTGATCGAATAATGAATCCACTGTCACTTCCTTTTCTTAATCTAGGTTGGTTTTTCCATAACATCCATCCTGCAACTCCCCCCGCTAATATCCCCAATATGAACATTAATAATGCAATATTTGTAAATACTGTTTCATTCAATACATTATAACCACCCCATATAAAAAACAATATTGGTAAAAAGAACAGACGTTCAATCCGCATTTTCCTGTCATATAACGCATTGATACCTCGTTTAATTAAAAAAGCAAATAAAATCCAAACCCAGAGTGGCGTATCTTTCAAAATGGTCAGAATCGACATATCACCTCCCTTTATCATATTGCTGATAAAATCATTAATGATTTAAATAAAATAGACCATTACTCACACTTATTCACCAATAATGGTTATAAAAATCAGGTTTAATACTTGGATTCACTTTATATTGGTTTGCAATAAGACCAACCAGTGGGTTTATCCGGAAAAGAATGCTATCGGCAATGGTTAGAAAATTTAATCGGGCAGAATAATAGTCTAAAAAACTACAGGCCTGAGATACAATTACGTTTTTAGCAAAAAATGCAATCGTGTATATCTCAGGCGTGATTCATTTAGCAGCCAGAATCTAATTTGATAAAAATTCTTTCAAAAACGGTATCAACAACTCTGGTTTTTCTTCATGGGGCGAATGTCTCGTAAAAGGAATATTTAAAAAACAAGAATGAGTGACTTTATCGGCTAATTCCGCCGAATTGCTGCGAGAAACCAAGCTATCATGATCTCCCCGAACCACCAGCAACTTACACGTTATTCTGCTGATAGTTTCATTAGGGTAACCGCTCTCACTATTATCAAGCCACATAGGGACAATGCTGCTGAACAATTTGTTGAAATCGGCTTTTGGGTTCAGCCTATGATAACTTTCATAGCTATCAGGTAACATTGCTCGCCAACTATCTGCCGTCACCAAGGTAAATATCTCTCTCGTCGGATCCTCTTCTTTTAATGTCCAATGAGCGCCTATAATTACTATTTTATCAATTGGGATACTTCCCGCCGCAGCCAGTCGTAACGCCACAATACCTCCGTCACTGTGACCAATAATGCTGCATTTTCCTAACGTTAAATATCTGACAACAGCTTCTACATCTTGTTGAAGCTGTTTATACGATAAATTTCCTTGCCCTAATGTCGATTTACCCTGCCCCCTGCTATCTATCCCAATAAGTTGGTAACTGTTTCCAAGATCGTCCACAATTCGGTTAAATGTCTCAATATCACTTAAACCACCATGCAAAAAAATTAGTGGATATCCATTTGGATTGCCTTGCCGCTCGTAATAAATATGAGCGCCATCAATTTCTAAGTAACTGCCATTTTGATGATTAAAACCTAACATAATATCTCCTTCATTTACCTTAGAGCCTAATGGGATAGGCTCTTAATCCAAAGGACACACTCGAATAATATGACCATCAGGATCTTTCACGAGGAAAGTGCGTCCAAACACATCATTATAAGGTTCTTGTTTAATCTCAATGTTTGAGTTCTTTTGCCATCTTTCAAAGAGTCGATTGACGTCCTCGTTGGAGGACAACATAATACCAATCTCAGAAAATCTCGGAATAGCGCTATCAGGCTTTGCACCTCCGCTCCAAATCGCAAAGACTGCTGCCTTACCCGCAGAAAATGCGACATAACGTGGGCTGGCAAAGATTGGTTCAGCATTGAAAATAGTTTTATAAAAAACCGTAGAACGCCCGATATCAGAAACATAAATCAGTTGAAGATTAGGGTTAACAAGGATGGAATCTACCATTTCATTTGTTTCAACTTCATTTTGTTCAACGATCGCCTTAAGCCTTGATATCGTATCAACCAGATTTTGTGTCACTTGTTTGAAGAAGCCCTCAGCCTGAGCATTTAGCATATTCATCTCAGGCTCAAAAGTCACAGTTACCTGAATGCGCTTTGCCATGCTATTTTCATCGGTCAAAATTTGGTGACAGAAAGTTAATATTCCCACCTGTGGCAGTTTAACCTGATCGGTGAACTCTTTATTCACTTCTACCTTTGCAAGATAGAAGCGTATCTCAGGCATACCACCTAATACCATTCTGCCATATTGCCCAGTTTTCACTTCACCTTCGAATTTAAGATATTCGAGATCAGTCTCCCATTTTTTCCGCAAATCAAAATCAACATAATGAGCCCAAATCTGAGATGGTTTTGCGTTTATCGATATAGAAAAAGTTAGGGTTAACATGAAAAACTCCAATAGTTAGATAGCTGACTCAAAACATGTTGTAGAGTTCACAGAGTAGCAATCTGGTGTGACAGTTTTTGTCAGTAGTGTTTTCTATATTTAAATATCAGAGAAAATATCTATTGGATAATCATCAATTATACAGTAATAAACGTGTTTTACACTTGCCAGAATTCTCAGAAAATCATATTAGCTCTTATAATTTTCATGGCTACTTAAAATAAAAGGTGGGATAATTGAGAGGTGAAGATAATGTTATTCCTATACTATTTAATGTGCAATGATAATAAATGATAAAGATAATTTTTTATAACTTTATTTAATAAAAAATATTGTCATAATTTTCAAAACGAGTAACCAGTGCCCAAAAATCTTCCATAAAAATTAATACATCAATGATTTTTTATTGTAACACTGGTTAATATATAACAAAAAAATTCTTTTTTGATCATGCAATAATATCTCAGCATATCTATTTTTCGAAACTAATTTTACGGCTAGGATATCGTTTTCACCGGCCATTCTCTATCCATTTTAGTCACAGATACAAGAATAACTTTTCCAGTAGATCGATAATAAATTGCTGATATGTTTTTTGACATTGCAGGTTTTTTTATTATATTCCCATGCCAGAGACACTCTAATGTTCCGTCCGCGTGCTTTTTGCAAAGATGTATAGGGCCTCCTCTATGGGGGCATTTATCATTAAGGGCAATAATTTTATTATTCTCAACATAAACTACAACCCTCTCATTTTCCGCAGGGAAATTAATAAGCAATGCCCCGCTATAGTTGATTTGTTTTACTCCCATTTATCTAAATCTCCTATTGTATAAATTTCATAATCGCAAGACGCTGAATTAATTAATGCACCATGCAATCGATTATTTTCTATAACAATCCCTTCTCCAGATTTTAAAATTGTGGATTTCCCAAAACCGTTCAAAAACTCCATAGTCCCTGATTTAACATGACATAGCTCATTTTGATCATGGGAGTGAGTTATTGACAATTCATTGAATGGCTCCGTGAGCTTAACACAAGGGATAATGTTTTTACTCGCGGCTTCTTTTACTTTTGTTATGATTTTATTATGTATATTTTTATTTTTCTCACAATTATCCTTCCATTTTATCTGGTGTATAAAGTCTTGTTCGCTGATCTCACCGATTAAACGTGATTCCTCAAAGCCTCTGATTATTTCTGTTGCTGCAATTTGCCCATATTTATCTATAGAAGGTGAAACCAATCCTTCAAATACCATTCTTGAATGATCTATATCTATATGACAATGCTCATTGAAGTATTTTACATTAATATTTGGCAATGTTTCTTTGAGTACATTTCTCCAAATTTTACAACTTGTAATAAAAGATGTCTCTGCTTGGTAAATCGCACCGATATAACGAAAAAACTTCCGCTTATCTTTGGTAACCATATTATAATAGTTTGCTAATAGTAAGCTGCCATTAAGATAATATTGCCAGTAATAGTGAGGTGTAGGATTTAAATTAACTGAATTAAGCGTATCTTGATATAGCTTTGAATGTTTTTTAGAAAAATCGCCATATCCAAGCTCATCAATAATAATCTTAAATAAAGAACTGCCAATTTCTCCATAGCTTCCACTAGCATATCTGGCCATAGGGCTTGATTCAATCAAGAAATCCAAAGATAGCTGAATCAGCCAATCTTTTGCAGTTGTAACAGGATCTAACGATGTTAAAATCGCATTCTCTGATGGAAGAGAGGTGCATTTCAGTGATTCATTTGCGAAATAAAAAAAATACTCTTTGACTTTTTCTTTATTCCAATTTCCAGTAATGCTTATTTCATCATCAAGAAAAGAGAAAAGATATTTTTCCAAAAATCGAATCCCTATATTAGAGGTAATAAATCTCTCATCCGAATAGAATTTCTGATAGTCATTCCATACAAACTCATCCTGTTCAGGAAGCATTAAAAAATCCATTTCATTCATGGTAAAAAGTGTTCTGTTTGCAGCGAATGCACCATAGGTTAAAGCAATATCTCTGGTTAAAGGATTTGAAAAATCAATATACTTAAGAACATGTGGCCTGATCCTGCGGCCATAAAACTTTTCTTCGTAAATATTTTCATTATCAATACATTGCTCTGAATCAGAAAAAGCAAGAACCGCATCTCTGCCAATATTCATATCATCAAAATTTTCGATTTTCCGATAGTCACGTATAGATTTCTTATTCATTTTAAAACTCCTCAAGTGTGAACTTGCCATTACATTCCAGAGATCCACGATATTTTTTATCTTTTAGCACTTTTTTTGGCGTATGTAACGGATGGAATGCCTGATGCCAATGGCTTTGCAAACCTACTTTATTTGAAACATTGAATGAACCAAACCTGGCAATAAAGAAAGATAACATTCCATAACAAGTACCTTCTTCCTTTATTGAAAATATCGGATTTTCAGTTTTTGAAACCTCTTTTAAATAATCATAATTTTTTATATTAGTAATAGAAGTCAGAAGTCGGCTTTCATAAAGACACGCTCTGACAGGAAAGAAACTTTTTGTGCTATAGCGATTTAGTGGAGATAAATCCAAGCCATTAACAATAGCAACATTATTTAGATTATATATTTCTTTACTGTCTACAAGGTAACCATATTGCTCTATTTTACAAGGCATAATTATAGTTTTTGGCTGTGCTATTTTTTTTATATCCTCTGCAATAGAATAAAAACCCTCACCTATAACACCACAATCAATAGTTTCAGTAAAAATAATATCAGGAGTAAAATCCAGATCACCATCCTCTATCACTTGGAAACTGGATTTATTTAATAAAGTAATACGTTTATCTAAGTTATTTAGTTTAAATATTAAAGCTGCTTGTTTAGATAATTGCCTGTTCGTTTCACAAGTCAATACCCTTTTGGCTCCATATTTTGCAAACATCATTGATATTAAACCAGCACCTGTACCAATTTCAAAAATACTTTTACCTTTTAAGTCAAGCTCCTTAATAGCACTTTCTAACGCTAATGTTCTCGCTTTATCATTTAACATAGAGAAATGCCAACTGTCAAATGACCTCACGCTATTGTTAAGCATGACATCCCCCTTATATATTAGCCAATTTATTCTTGTGAGTATATTAAATATTAATTTTCCATCTAAGAATCAATTAACTTCATTATTAATGACAATAAATTGTCATATCCTTTTTTTGCAAATAGATAATGATATCTTGCTCGTAAACAACCATGTATAGCTTCATCTTCAATATTGACATAAACTTTAATTCCATTCTGCTTCATACGAGCTGACATTTTTTTCACATCATCAGACAATGGGTCAATCGCAGCAGCCCAAAATACAGCAGGAGGTAACCCTGAAAGGTTGTCAGCAAGTAACGGAGATGCGTATGGAACAAGTTTATTTTCATTCTGACCAAGGTATGATTTTGTAAAGAAATACATTTCATCACAAAATTCTTTAGATACATCGCTAACGGCCTTTTGAGCCCATCGATGAACATCCAATACAGGATTGATAGCAATAGAACCGGCCAACTGTGGTAAGTTGTTATCCCGTAACCAAAGTGGTAATGCTATTGACCAACTCCCACCACAACTCTCACCTGCAAAATAAATTTGGTCAATATTAATATCTTTTTGTTTTGCAATCTTACGTATAAAAAGATAAACATCACAGCAATCTTCAAGAGCGGCAGGATGTGGATGTTCTGGAGCAAGTCGGTAATTAAAAGTAACAACGCTTATATTTAGATCAAGAACTAAATCCCTCCCCATAGTATCAACAACGCTCAAATCGCCGCTTACAAAGCCACCACCGTGAGCATATATAATACAGGGTAAAGTTCGCTTTGATTCAACCTGTTCATTGGGTGAATAAATCCGGACATCAATTGCTTTGCCGGTTACTGAACTTTTGCATTGCAAATCTTCATAAACAGCTCCATCTCTTGGTGTTGGAGGAAACTGTGAAAACAATGCGTTATAAGAATATCTAACATAATCAATATCTTTGCGGTAAAAATCTGGTGACATTGCATTTGAGCAAGCATATTCATAGTCTTTCATAGATTGTGTCAATTTAGCTCTCATTTGTTATCTCCCCTAAATAAATATAACAATTTTGTTTTACATCCAAAAAACGCCGAAAACACCCCATTTTTTGCTTTTCAATTCTTAAAAAATTTAAATTATCGAATTTGACAGTAAGAAATAGGAAGAATGCCTATAGTATTTACCTTTAAGATGTTAAAAAACAGGTGATTTAGATTAAAGATGACAGTAATCATGTTGATAAATAGTCAGTTAAAAATCTTGTGCCTTATTTTTTATGCTTATTCTGCATAGTTAAGAAAAACATAACACCTGTAAAAATTTCCATCTGAAATAGTGATAATTAACATTACTTCTAATATCACTGTATCAGTGATTAAAAATACCAAGCGGTTTATATAATTATTTTCATTGGCACATTAACTGTTATTACACCAGGTGACCTTTATCGATTAATAAACAATAGATGCCCCTAATGTATTCTATTATAGCATTAAGGAAATTAATTATGTCCTTGAACAAAAACAGCACTCTATTCACTGAGTCAGATCCCCGTTGGTTAGATATAAAAACTAAAAATATCAAAGCTGATAATCTCTTCGTTTACGCCAACATAATGACAAAAGTTTATTGCCGCCCATCATGTCCATCGAGAACTCCTAAACTTAATCACATTGAGATTTTTGATAATTACAAACTTGCTGAAAATAAAAATTATCGCGCATGTAAACGATGTAATCCTAATGGCGAGTCAACTTCAGAAAAAAATTCACGTTTAGTAATAAAAGCATGCAAGATTATAGAAGATAGAAAAGGAGATATAAAACTTAATGAAATATCAATACAGGTAAAAATAAGTGCTTGTTTTTTTCATCGTATTTTTAAGAATATCATTGGCATAACCCCTAAACAATATAGCACAGCCATTCGCATTGATAATATGTATTGTGAGTTAACTAAAGAAAATAAAAATATAACAAATGCCATATATGACTCCGGTTTTAATTCTTGTAGCAGGTTTTATGCTATAGCTGATGATTCATTAGGTATGACACCAAGTGTCTATCGGAAAGGTGGTAAAGATGTCTTAATTCAGTTTGCTATTGTTAAATGTTCATTAGGCAATATTCTAGTCGCACGTTCATTGAAAGGGATTTGCGCTATCTCATTTGGTGATAACCCAACCAAACTTCTTAACAATCTTCAAGATAAATTTTCTAATGCCAAATTTATTGGTAACGATTTAAATTTTGAGAATATGGTTACAGAGGTCATTAATATTGTTGAAAAAACACACTCTCAATTTAATCTACCACTGGAGATTAAAGGTATTGTTTTTAAACAGCGTGTATGGAAAACATTACTCACTATACCGACTTTAACTACCTATATACCCAATTCGCCAATATGCTAGCATTAAGTTTATACGCTGGTGTGATTTTGTCTAAATTTTTTCCTAGCCCGCATGATGCAAAGTATAGGCTACCCGCTATTGTCTACTCGTAATGTCTCACAATGGGGATCATTTTTTCACTGACATAGCGTCACTAATTCGGTATTTTTTGTGTTTCCCGCCATTCTTTAAGTAATGACTGTCTTGAACGGGGATAACACCATTTTTCAACCTTTAAATGATTAATTCTATCCGACCTGAAATGACGAAATGTTTTTCGTAATTCACACCATCCAATGACAATACTGATATTTTCAAAATATCCCAACGCAAATGGCCATACCGTCCTTTCGGATTGATTCCCTTTCAGATCCCGATAAGCAAAGGTGATTTTACGTCTGTCACTGATTGCTTGCCGTACTTGCTGAATATCAACGGTAAGCTGAATTTTCGTGGAAGCAGGCCCCACTAATAATGAATTGGTTTCCAAAATTTGCTTTAACTCAGCCGGGATAACTGCTGCAATTTTGTTGATTGCGCTGGTTGCGGATGTTTTTAACTGTGAATCTGTACGCTTAGCAACCCAGCTTGCACCCAATGCCAAAGCCTCTATTTCATTCTGCGTCAGCATCAATGGCGGCAGGACAAAACCCGGCCGTAAAATATAGCCTATACCAGCCTCACCTTCGATGATTGCACCTTGCGCCTGTAAGGTAGCAATATCCCGATAGAGTGTTCTTAAACTAATGCCTAATTTTTGTGCCAGTACTTTTCCCTGTACAGGAAAATGGTAACTACGCAACATCTCCATAAGAGATAACAAACGTTGTGCTCTGGACAATGCGTTGTATCCTTAACATTAATCGGCTAATTAATTAAAACTCATAAAGTTTATCATCATCTCTCAGCAATAAATAATTTATTGATCTATCAAACAACTTTTCTTTTATCTGATTTACATTTTTTATTTTATTAGTAATGATGATAATTTGACCTATAAGGAACTTAGGGCAAGATGACTATCTATAATCTGAAACCTCGCTTTCAAAACCTCTTACGTCCTATCGTAATCTCTTTGCATAAACATGGTATTACCGCTAATCAAGTCACATTGGGAGCGATGTTTTTATCAATCGCTATTGGTTCATTATTGAGCCTATTTCCTTCTTTCGCTCTCTATTGGCTACTGCCTGTTTTTCTCTTTATCCGCATGGCCCTCAATGCGATTGATGGCATGTTGGCACGAGAGCACCACCAGATATCCTATTTAGGCGCTATTTATAATGAACTTGGGGATGTTATTTCCGATGTCGCTCTCTATCTCCCCTTCTGCTTTTTACCGAATGTCAGCAGTGCGAGTGTGTTGGTTATCTTATTCTTGGCTATCCTGACGGAATTTATCGGCGTTTTGGCTCAAACTATTGGCGCATCACGGCGCTATGACGGCCCAATGGGAAAAAGCGACCGTGCTTTTGTCTTCGGTACTTATGGATTGATTATTGCCATTTTCCCTTCTGCCTTGAGCTGGAGCCACTATTTGTTTCCTTTTATAGGCATTTTACTCTTGATGACTTGCTATCAGCGTGTTGTTAAAGCCTTGCGTGAAATCAGGCTGGATGAAACGTCACAATCTAAATAAGGAATTAATATGACACAGTTATCGAAGGCACTTTTATCAAATACTCTTCTATCGAATACGCTTTTATCGAATACACAACCAGCAACTCAACGTATTGCCGAAGAACATTATTTCACCACATCAGATTCAGCTTCCCTGTTTTACCGTTATTGGCCGCAGCAAGAACCAGCTAACGCCGGGAAAGCCATCATTATTTTCCATCGTGGTCATGAACATTCAGGGCGAATCCAGCATGTCGTTGATGAACTCAATCTGCCCGATGTACCCATGTTCGCCTGGGATGCCCGTGGACACGGAAAAACAGAAGGGCCACGAGGTTATAGCCCATCGATGGGTACGTCGATTCGTGATGTTGATGAATTCGTGAGGTTTATTACCGCAAAGTACGATATTGAAATGGAAAATATTGTGGTGATTGGTCAAAGTGTTGGCGCGGTGTTAGTGTCTGCTTGGGTACATGACTACGCTCCCAAAATTCGGGCAATGATCCTCGCTGCACCTACGTTTGATATCAAGCTGTATGTCCCCTTTGCGGTGCAAGGATTGCAACTAATGCAAAAAATGCGGGGCGTTTTTTTCGTCAGTTCTTATGTGAAAGCAAAATTCCTGACCCACGATGAAGCCCGCATCACCTCTTATGACAATGATCCTCTCATTACCCGCGAAATCGCCGTCAATATTCTATTAGAGCTTTATCAAACCGCAGAACGTGTAGTGAAAGATGCCAGCGCCATTACATTACCAACCCAACTATTTATTTCTGGCAGCGATTATGTTGTACACCATAAACCACAGCATCAATTTTACCAGCGGTTGAACACCCCAATTAAAGAAAAACATGTAATGGAAGGGTTCTACCACGATACACTGGGCGAAAAAGACCGCCATTTGGTTTTCAGTAAAATACGTACATTTATTGATCGCATTTTTGCGATCCCGCGTTATCAACATGATTACAGCCATGAAGATATTTGGAGTCATACCGCAGACGAGTTTCGGGAATTATCACTTCCATTACCACCTCTCTGCCCCAAGAACCTCAGTTATAAACTGATGCGTAAGGCAATGAATACACGCCTGGGCAGAACGTCGGAAGGCATTCGCCTCGGTCTGGAAACAGGTTTTGATTCCGGTTCCACACTGGATTATGTCTATCGCAATCAACCACAAGGCCAGGGAATTTTCGGGAGAACACTGGATCAACAATATCTCAGAGGCAACGTTGGCTGGCGTGGCATACGGCAACGAAAAATCAATATGGAGACATTAATCCGTCAGGCCATTCGCTATTTACATCAACAAAACCATCCTGTTCATATTGTTGATATAGCTGCCGGACATGGGCGTTACGTTCTTGATGCAATCAATGATTTCAGCAAAGTTGATTCCGTTTTATTAAGGGATTACAGCGAACTCAATGTTATTCAAGGACAAGAGTATATTGAAGAACGCCACCTTGCAGATAAAATTCGTTTTGTTATCGGTGATGCGTTTAATGCTGACAGCATTGCATCCATTACCCCAACGCCAACATTGGGCATTGTTTCCGGCCTTTATGAGTTATTCCCCGACAATGCGCTAATCAAAGATTCTTTACGTGGCCTTGCCAGTGCCATCGCAGAAAACGGCTACCAGATATATACCGGGCAACCTTGGCATCCACAACTTGAAATGATCGCCCGTGTTCTTTCCAGCCATCGTGAAAACCAACCATGGATTATGCGTCGGCGTACTCAGGGAGAAATGGATGCACTGGTAGAAGCCGCTGGTTTTGAAAAGCAATACCAATTAACTGATAACTGGGGCATTTTCACTGTATCGATCGCAAAAAAAATCCAATATTGAGAATAAACGGATGAAACACCCGACAAAACGTCCTCACAATAATCGCCCGCGTTTGTGGCTGACAGCCGCTATCTGGCTGTTGCTTCTGGCACCGTTCTTTTTTATTACCTACGGGCAAATCAATCAACTCACCGCGCAAAGAGACGATGTAGAAGTTATGGTGTTCAGTTGGGAACATTACATTCCTTTCTGGTCATGGACGATTATTCCTTACTGGAGTATCGATTTATTTTACGGAATATCACTGTTTATCTGTACCTGCCGCCGTGAGCAATGGATTCACGGCTGGCGATTAGTGACAGCGTCACTGATTGCCTGTGTTGGGTTTCTGCTATTTCCGCTGAAATTTTCATTTTCTCGTCCCACGACCGAAGGTGTTTTTGGGTGGTTATTCGATCAACTGGAGCTGTTTGACCTGCCCTATAATCAGGCACCTTCATTACATATTATCCTGCTATGGTTACTCTGGTTGCGCTATGCCGCGCACTTACATGGTTATTGGCGTGGATTGCTGCATATCTGGTCTGCTCTCATTGCATTATCGGTTCTCACGACCTGGCAGCATCATTTTATTGATGTGATCACCGGTCTTGCCGTGGGAGTCATAATCAGTTACCTGCTCCCTATTACACACCGTTGGCACTGGCAACCAAGCCAAGACAGCTATGCCAGAAAATTATTTGCCTATTATGCAGCAGGTAGCTTATTGTCTGCGCTGATGGCATTTGGATTAGGCGGCGCTTTCTGGATCTTGTTATGGCCTGCTATATCCTTATTGATGGTCGCTCTCGGCTATGCTGGATTGGGCAGTTCAGTGTTTCAAAAACAAGCCGATGGCCGAATGTCACTGTCTGCACGCTGGGTAATGGCTCCCTACCAATTAGGTGTCTGGTTATCTTACCTTTGGTTCAGGCGAAAAAGCGCGCCTTATAATCAAATCGTGGAAGGGATCATTCTTGGTAGTTTGCCACACCCGTCAATCACCAAATCAGCCAATACAGTCAGTGTGTTGGACATGACGGCAGAATGGCACAGGAAACCTGATATCTATACAACAGACTATATTTGCCAACCCCAAATCGATTTATTGCCATTGGGACCTGAAGCACTACAATCCGCCGTTTGTACGCTGAACAATTTGCACCAAAAAGGGAGCGTATTCATTCATTGCACACTTGGGCTGTCCCGTAGTGCAATGGTAGTAGCGGCATGGTTACTGAAACAGCATCCTGAATACGATATTTCCACTGCCATTGATATGCTTCGCCAAGCCAGACCCCATGTTACTTTCAGGCAAACACATTTGGATGCCCTTGTTCAATGGACAGAATGTTATCGTGACCGGAGAATGTAATATGCAGCCAGAAAATCTGACAAACAAAGTGGTTATTACCACACTACAAAGTTGGCGCTTTGTTTCGGGTTTATCCGCATTTTCGGTACTGGTTCAATCTCATTGTTAAAACGGGCAGTGATAAGTTTGGTGCTACAATTTGGAATGCTTTTACTGTTTATCTTGATGAGATAAGCAGTTCCCAAAAGCATGCGAAATTGAATATAGTTTCTCTTTGGGATTACGTGGCATTAACAAAGCCAATTTAATTATTTGATTTTTATTTCACGAGCGCTAATCTATTAGTTAACTTTTTGACATATAACACCTTTCTGCGCTGATAAAAGCGATATGCTGTCTTCTCTTTTTTTCAGCACGTCATTTGATGTCTTATTTTTGGTTTTTATTTCAATGAATACTCGTAAAATTAAGGGGATACGTCCATTTAGTGCATTTATTGACTCTTGTTGGAAGGAACCTTACTCTTTCTCTCGTTTTATCAAGGATATAATTGCCGGGATCACAGTGGGAATTATTGCAATTCCTCTGGCAATGGCTTTGGCAATCGGCAGTGGTGTTGCACCGCAATATGGCCTATATACAGCCGCTATTGCAGGGATTGTTATTGCTCTCACCGGAGGATCTCGTTATAGCGTTTCCGGGCCAACGGCGGCGTTTGTGGTGATCCTCTACCCCGTGTCACAACAGTTTGGCTTAAGCGGTCTACTTATCGCCACACTTATGTCAGGCATTATTCTGGTTGTCATGGGGTTAGCACGATTGGGGAGATTGATTGAATATATTCCCTTATCCGTCACGCTGGGGTTTACTTCTGGTATTGCGATGACTATCGCCACCATGCAGGTACAAAACTTCTTTGGCCTAAAACTGGAGCATGTACCAGAAAATTATATCGATAAACTCATTGCTCTCTCCCAAGCGTTCCCTTCATTACAGTTGAGCGATACACTTATCGGTTTTACCACGCTGTTGGTATTGATTTTCTGGCCAAAACTGGGATTAAAGTTACCGGGTCACTTACCGGCTTTGATTGCAGGGACTGGCGTCATGGGTATCATGCACTTGCTAGGCCACGATGTAGAAACGATTGGCTCATCATTCAGCTACATTCTGGAAGATGGCACACAAGGCCAAGGTATTCCGCCTATTCTCCCCCAATTCATTCTGCCGTGGAATTTGCCTGATACCCATTCCTTCGATATTAGTTGGAATACAGTATCAGCACTGCTGCCCGCTGCATTTTCAATGGCCATGTTAGGGGCAATTGAATCTTTGTTGTGTGCCGTTATTCTGGATGGCATGACCGGAAAAAAACATCATTCCAATGGTGAGTTGATTGGTCAGGGAATGGGCAATATTGTCGCCCCTTTCTTTGGCGGAATTACCGCAACCGCCGCTATCGCCCGTTCAGCCGCCAATGTGCGTGCAGGAGCAACTTCACCGATTGCTGCTGTTGTCCACTCTCTGCTGGTATTATTGACGCTGCTGGTTCTCGCACCGATGCTCTCTTATCTCCCACTTGCTGCGATGTCAGCTATTTTGCTGATTGTGGCGTGGAATATGAGTGAAGCCCATAAAGTTGTGGATTTAATCCGCCGTGCTCCTAAAGACGATATCATCGTCATGCTGTTGTGTCTGTCACTGACGGTTCTGTTTGATATGGTGATAGCAATCACGATCGGTATTGTTCTGGCATCGCTCTTGTTTATGCGCAAAATTGCCAATATGACCCGAATCAGCATTTCTCCTTCAACAAATAGTGATAGAGGTCTGCTGGTTGTACGAATTAACGGCCCTCTGTTTTTCGCTGCCGCAGAGCGTATTTTTGCTGAGTTGAAAGAAAAAGGTGCTGACTATCAAACCATTATTATGCAGTGGGATGCTGTTCCGGTGCTGGATGCGGGTGGATTGCATGCTTTTCAGGGATTTGTTCGGGAGACGGGAAAAGAGAAACATATCGTTGTATGTGATATCTCCTTTCAGCCTTTGAAAACGCTGGCAAGAGCCAAAATCGAGCCGCTCAAAGGGCAATTAAGTTTTTATGCTACTTTAGCCAAGGCGTTGGAAGAAATAGAGTAACCTCATTGCCTATACCAAGATAAGAATATTAGACTGAAAAAGACATCTAATATTCTTATCTTGCAGCTTTCAAGGTAGGTGCATTTTTCAGCCCAAAAATGAAAACTTAGAATTTCTTGTTCAAAGAGACTAATAAAATAGCTTAATTTGATAGATGCTAAGTTTTATTAGCAGACTGACAAATTTTATTGATTCTTCTCTTATTATTTTATTAGTCCCTGCTCAACGACCTTTTCCGCTGAGCTATCCGATAACCCCATACAGGTAAATCCTATTGACGAATGTATGTATATTACATTATAGTTCCTTCGATATGTGATCAAAGTAAAAAGTTCTTTAAATCATATAAGGATGAATTATTATGTCAGATATTCGTAATATTATTAATGTTGATAATAGATTTGGTTGTGAATATGACGTAAGGTTATTTAATCAGGAATCAGCAAATAAATTATTTCCCATCATTCCTGACCATGTGACTGTTTCTCCTGGGAAGGATTCATCTACCGGTGGTATGTGGACTCCGTGGTGTGATAATCAGAAAGCTCTTGATGCTGGTCATTATATCAAAATCACTTTTAGTAAAAAGAAGGCCTCTGATATTGTGAACTACATGTTTCAACATGGCAGTTACATCTATTTTACAGACAGTAGTAAACAGTTTAGCAATAAGCAGGTTATGTCTGGTGATTCAGCTAAAGGTAAGGGGGATTATAAACTTGAAATTAGAACAACAAAGGAAAATCTCCCACTATTGGTGTTGAAGAAATATTAAATTTATAAGTGACTTCTCACTATCCTATCGGGCGATACTTCTTGTTTCTTGGGCTGAAACTCATTCGTGACTAGAATTACGTAAGCCTCCGAAAACAGTAATGACTTGTACAGCCGCCTTTAATTTCAGAATACCTTTATCACGAATATTGAGGGCGGCATCTAAATCCCTGTCAATTTCTTTAGCTCCGAAATTAGGACAATCCCATTAACGGATAGATAAAGGCATTTCTTCAACTTTATAACCGCAACAAAAAAGCTACGCCGGAACGCAACCTTAAATTCAGAACATAAATTTTAGTCATTTAGAGCTATCATGCCAGTTAATATAAAAGCGTTTAGTTACCCCCTTCTGCTTTAATATAGCACCTAATTTTTCTGCATCAGGCGTGGTCTGGCTAAAATAATTATAGCCAATTGTATAACTGGGAGGGATATTACCACCGACTATAATGTTTGAATATTTACCAAAATTATAGGTCACATCATCAACTTTTATATAAAGAACTTTATTTTTAAATAGATCTTGCATTCTCTGATAACTTTCTTTATTTGCATAAGAAGACACATTCCATTGAATAAAACAATCAACACCATTTAATTTTGGTATCTCTGTCCAAAAAAATGCTTCTGTTTTACCAATATCAATAGGTGTGCTGTTTTCGATTACAATTAAAGAACCATAAGAGGGCCAGTTTTCACTTGCTCCTGCTTCGCTCTGGTATCCCCACCTGATCACTGGCGGCATATCTGAATCGGGTAAACCAACCCGGCTCATTCCTAAAATAATATCAACAACCAACATATTTTCTGTATCTGCTGCAACAATCTCTGCCTTATTAAATTCAGACATAATCCTCTCACTTTTTATTCGTTAAAGTTCAAGATCATTTAAAAACCAGCGACATTAACGCACTGGTTTAACGAAATAACATTTCATACACGTTTATGAAAGACAGATTAATATACGATTGCCTTTATAAAATGCCCTTCGAGTTTTATTTTTACGGTTTTCCCTTGGATAAAAGCATCATGGACAACGCCAGCATGCCTTACTTTAGATCCATCAACACTAACACATCCTATATCATTTGATTCTAATCCTACAAACCAATAAACAGTTGTACTCAAATCTTCTAAAGAAATTGCATAATCTAATTTCCCTATATAATTACCTGATGTCATTGTTTTTGTACAATGAAAATTATCAGGTGAAACAACGCCTAAATTTTTAATTACTGCTTTCTCCGAAGCCAGTCCTATTCCGGCATTCAAAAATAAAAATAACCCAGCAAAAACACTTATTTTTTTGTTTATCATAGTATTCACCTTATTTCTATGGATTAGCTTTGTCAGACATCACTTGGATATTAACCGAGTAATATATAAATATTCCATATTAAAATAAGGATAATTCTGATAACTTAACTCAGATGGAAGTGAGTTACAAAGCTATGTTAATAATCAATCCCCAATTTCTTTAAGCGTGAGATCAATGTTGTTGGGTTTATTCCCAACAATTTTGCTGCCCCGTCATCACCAAAAATTTTTCCTTTACATTGTTTAACGGCAAGAGAGAGACTGTTAATTTCTAACGCTTTGAGTTGTTTTATTGTCAATATCTCTTCTGTTTTTTGAAATTCATTATGAATATTCTGATGTAGCGTTTTAGTCTGTTGATCTTGTTCCAATAAATACTTAAAGGAAACAGCACCCTGTTTTGCTGTAATAAGTGCACGTTCAATAACATTTTGCAGTTCACGGATATTGCCGGGCCAGTCATATTGCTGTAGTTCTAAAATAAGTTTTTGTGAAAATGGCAGATAATTAATTTTACGATTGTCACAAATTAACTTGGTAAAGTGTGTTACCAAAAGCGGAATATCTTCTTTACGCTCACGTAAGGCTGGTGAATGAATCGGGAAAACATTTAAACGAAAATACAAATCTTCGCGAAATCGTTTCTGTTTCACTTCTTCTTTTAAATTACGGTTGGTGGCAGCGATAATCCGCACATTCACTTGCCGTGTTTTTTCTTCTCCTACCCGCTCAAAGGTTCCTTCTTGTAACACACGCAGCAGTTTACTTTGTTGCTCCAGCGGAATTTCGCCAATTTCATCTAAAAACAGAGTGCCTTGATCAGCCAGTTCAAAACGTCCGACACGATCACGCACAGCCCCGGTAAATGCCCCTTTAATATGCCCAAAAAATTCACTTTCAAAGAGTTCCGAAGGAATGGCAGCACAATTGACCCGAATTAGTGGTTGCTGTTTACGGTGACTGGATTGGTGAATCGCGCGGGCGATCAGTTCCTTGCCAGTGCCTGAATCACCATAAATCATCACATTGGCATCAGTTGAGGCAACGACCTTGATTTTTTCAATAATCTGTAAAATGGATGCACTATTGCCGATAATTTCATGGTATTTATTTTCCTGTAAAATTTCTTCTTGCAGATATTCGTTTTGCTGTTCCAGCCGGCTTTTTAAATCTCGCAACTCTTCAAGGGCGTGGGTCAGTTGTTTCTCAGTATTCAACCTATCGGTAATATCACGGAATACGACTACTGCGCCAATAATTTCACCATCACGAATCACAGGTGTACTGGTAAATTCCACGGGAAAGCAACTGCCATCACGGCGCCAGAAAATTTCCTGAATACCTTCATACACAATACCATCATGTACCGCCGCGTAAATCGGGCACTCTTCTACAGGATAAGGCTCGCCATTTTCATGAGTATGATGATGAATCTCATGGATATTGTTACTCAGCACATCTTCAGCTTGCAGCCCCAACATTTTAGCCCCGGCGGGGTTAATAAAGGTGCACAAACCTTGTTTGTTAATACTGTAAATACCGTCACCCACTGAGCTCAGCAATAAATGCTTGCCTGTGTCGGAGTCTATAAACAATTCTTGTAAGGCTTGCCATTCTTTTAAATCTGTCTGGATGGCTTTATCGTCATTTTTATTGTATTGGTGCAATTCTAATTCTTTGATATCCGCCAGCGACCATATCAGCAATGTTTTATTTTTATAAGGTAATGAAATGGAATTAATATCCAACTGAGTTTTTCCGCCGTTTTTATCAAAGGCATACAGTTCATTACTCCAGGCCCAACCTTTTTCCAACGCTTCTTCGGTAAATGCCAAAAGGTGTGGCAGTTGACTGAAATGACCGAAAACAGAAGTCACCGTTTTTTGAATAATTTCATGACGTTCATATCGTAATAGTTGAGTAGCTCTGATATTCACATCAATAAATTGGTTTTGGTGTGGATCTAATACAATTAATGCCTGTGATGTGTGTTCAAACACCAATGGACGAATAGAGTCCTCAGTTGTTACCCAGTCCGAGATAAAGTCCGCCGTGTTCATGCGATTTATATTATTCATATTATGAAATTTCGTAATTTAAGTTATTAAATTTCATAATACTACGAAAAATCATACCCTTCTAGCTGTTCAATTTAACTTCATGTTATGAACCACAAAGAATGAGAAATAAAAAGATATAGGGAATTGGCGAAAATAAACGGGATTTAGTTGGAATAATTTCAAGAAATTCACAGAGTTGGGATATGTCTTATAGAACGATTCCAGCTTCTCGTGCAAACTTACCAAAATGAGAAAAAATTTTTGTTAGACATTTTTGATTCACTTATTTTGGTAAATGTAGGGTGTGCACAATCTTCTGTTTAAACCATCTTTAAATACTTTTTAACTAATGGGCTAAGCAGCCCATTAGCTAGCTTTGTTTTTGCTGCTTACATGGTGGCTTGCTGGCTCTTGCGCTTCTTCTTCGAGAGACTCCAAAAAACTCTTCCGTTCTTCAATGGATAGCGATTCATACATATGGGCTACTACCAGGGCATGATTGGATACCCCCAGTTTTTCAGGTGCGTCTTCTGACCACGGGAATTGCCCGCCTGATGTTGGTTTGCCTGTTTGGGTTGTACTTAACAATGTGTTAATACCTTGTCTAAAAACCTTATCAAGAACAGCCTCTCTTTCTGTTGGCGTCATTCTATCTAGTATCTCTTTCCATAACTGTTGTTGCTCAGGAGTAGCATGAGATGACTTTGTAACTTCCGGCTCTTCGTTAGTCATAAAATCCGAAGTCTCGTCATTTTCTCCAGACGCTAGCCAGCCAATAGAGCAGCCGCTTACATTGGCTATAACAGCCAATCTATCAAGAGACGGATAGGTATCCCCGTTTAAATAGTTACGTATGACCTTCTCTGACCAGCCGCATTGCTTTGCAAATGCGTTATTGGACATACCATTCATTGCCATTCTTAGACGTTCGCCAAATCGGTTTATTTGTTCCTCACTAATAATCCGAGTCGGTTTTTTCCTTGCTACAGATTCACTTTTGTTATAACTCATTGTTTTTTACCGAAAAAATTAAAGTCAAAACTTATACAAATTGACTAGTCAAAAAATCCGATCATTCGCTTTACATTCGGATTATTTGACGATATATTTATATCAACGCCGATAATCATTATAGATTATCGGGGCAGATAATTATAAGGATCGCATGATGTCAGTAAACTCGCAAGATTGGCACCGCGCAGATATCCGCGCGGCATTAGAAAAACGTGGCACAAATCTACGCACACTATCAGTAAAGGCTGGGTTGGCGGCAGATACATTACGTAATGCGTTAGTCAGACCGTGGCCCAAAGGAGAAAAGATCATCGCTCAGGCTATTGGGGTTGAACCAGCAATTATTTGGCCGAGCCGTTACTCAAAACATAACTAGGTTGCGGGGTAATCCCGCCTATTTAAAGGTATGAAACTGATGGATATTTGGATTACTGCTAAAGAATGTATTGGTCTGCCAGGCTTACCAACAATGCAGCACAACATTCGTGCGAATCTGGATAAGCTCGCTGGAGAGCATCGCCGCAAGCGCTCAGGTTCAAAGTCTTTTGAATACCCTATTAACTGTCTGCCTCCTGTTGCCCGCGCTGCGGTATTGAAAAAGCAAGGCGTTATCGAAGTTTCAGGCAATCCCATTGAAATTAAAAAACGTCAGACCGACAGCTATTCCCGCGAACTGCTGTGGCAGGGGTGGAACAACGCTAATGACAAGCAGCGTGGAAAAGCACGCGAACGCTGTGAGGCGATCATCGCCGTGGCGGAACTGCTGGACAGTGGCATAGATACGTTGACCGCGTTTGATTCGGTGGGGGAAGCATTGACCATTGCCCCTGCCTCTATCCGCCGTTGGTACTATCAGGCGAAGCCGTTTGACCGTTCGGACTGGCTGGCTGCACTGGTCAGCCAACATGGCCATAATTTATCAGCCCGCAGGAAGAAAGAGGCAGAGTGCAGCACAGCCGCCTGGGATTTCTTTCTGGCGGACTATCTGCGCCCTGAACAGCCTGCATTGCGTACATGCTATGCCCGTTTGGCAGAAGCGGCGGCAGAACATGATTGGGCGATACCCAGCCTGTCCTCCCTGCGCCGGAAGCTGGAACGTGACGTGCCCGCCGAGCAAGTGGTATTGCTGCGCGAGGGGGAACATGCCCTGATGCGGTTGTACCCCGCCCAGGAGCGTACCGTGCTGGACCTGGATGCAATGGAGTGGATCAACGGTGACGGCTATCAGCATAACGTCTTTGTACGCTGGTTTAATGGTGAAATCCTCCGCCCAAAAACATGGGTCTGGCAGGACATCCGCACGCGCAAAATTCTGGCCTGGCGTACTGATGTTTCCGAGAACAGTGACAGTATTCGTCTGGCGCTGGCTGATGTGGTTGAACAATACGGCATCCCCAAACATGTCACGATTGATAACACGCGAGCCGCTGCAAACAAGTGGATGACAGGCGGTGTACCAAACCGTTACCGCTTCAAGGTGAAAGAAGATGATCCAAAAGGGATTATTCCCCTGCTGGGTATCCAGTTGCATTGGACCAGTGTTTTGTTTGGTCGCGGTCATGGTCAGGCCAAACCGATTGAGCGGGCCTTTTCCCACGGTGGGTTAGGGGAAGTGGTTGACCGTCATCCGGCGTTATCGGGGGCGTATACAGGTCCTAATCCCATGGCAAAACCGGATAATTATGGTGACCGGGTGATTGATGCCGAAACCTTTTTACAGGTGCTGGCGGAGGGGATCGCGTTCTGGAACCGACAACCGAAACGGGATACTGAAGTGTGCCGGGGGGTGCTGTCTTTTGATGCCGCTTTTGAACAGAGCTATCAGGAGAGTGCGATCCGCAAAGCAACAGCTGAACAGCGTCACTTATTGTTGCTGCCTGCTGAGGCGGTCACGGTCAATAATGGTGCATTCACCCTGAATGCAGGTGGCAAGATTGCAGCACGCAAGAACCGTTACTACCACGAGCAATTGCTGGGCATTAAACCCAATAAGGTGGTCATTCGGTTTGACCCGCGGTCGCTGCATGAATCGGTACTGTGTTACACGCTGGATGGCCGCTTTATTTGTACTGCCCAGTGTATTGAAAAATCGGGCTTCGGTGATACTCAGGCTGCCCGTGAACATATCCGTAACCGGACACGCTTTGTCAAACGGACGAAAGAGGCTGCCACAGCGCAGCGCCGCATGACAGCACTGGAAGTCGCGGAACTGATGCCAGAAACCGTTGCCCCTGAACCGCCTGAAACGCGTGTTGTTGAGATTTACAGGCCCACAGGTAATACCGTCCGCCGTGAGATTATCGATATACACGCCGAGACAGACAACGATTACGACTATGCCTTTGAAAATGCTGTCGCCCAGTTACATGAACAACGACAGAAAAATACGATTTAGGGGGAACTATGAGCAATATTATTGAATTAACACAGGCGCAGACTGCACAGGCTGACATTCGTGCAGCCATCCGAAATGTGGTCAATAACGACGGGATGACGTACAGCAATATCGCCCGCGAAAGCGGCCTCTCCGGCACGGCGCTGTCTCAGTTTATGAACGAAAGCTATCGTGGTGATAATGAAAGTGTTGCCAGCAAACTGGTGCTCTGGCTGGAAAACCGTGCCCGCCGTGCCAATGAAATGCCCGAGGCGCCTGACTTTGTGCAAACCAAAACGGTCAAGCAAATCTGGAGTGCCCTGCAATATGCCCAACTGGCGCAATGTATCAGTGTGATTTATGGCAGTCCGGGCGTGGGTAAGACCAAGTCGCTGCAACAGTTTGCCAATGAACGCCCTAATGTCTGGCTGATAACGGTTTCGCCTTCCCGTGCCAGTCTGAGCGAATGCCTGTATGAACTGGCGCTGGAACTGGGCATCGGGGATGCACCCCGCCGGGCGGGTCAGTTGGGGCGTGCTGTTCGTCGTAAATTACGCGGTACATCGGGTTTACTGGTTATTGATGAGGCCGATCATCTGGATTACCCCGTACTGGAAGAGCTGCGGATTTTGCAGGAAGACACAGGTATCGGACTGGCACTGGTCGGCAATCACCAGGTGTATTCCAAGCTGACAGGTGGTAACTCCCGCAATGTGGACTTTGCCCGTCTGTTTAGCCGCATCGCCAAAAAAGTGGCCATCCTGAAAACCAAGAAAGAGGATGTTCAGGCTATTTCTGCCGCGTGGGGACTGGGGCAACAAGAACGCGCACTGGTTCAGCAGCTGGCAGAGCGGCCGGGGGCATTGCGCACGGTATCCCATACATTGCGGTTGGCAGCCATGTTTGCGACAGGGGCTAATGAGGCACTGAATGAAAAACACATTCGGGCAGCAGTTAAAGATCTGGAGGGAACAGCATTATGAACAGCAATTGCCTGGCACAAGCCTTCACATATGCAGAGCGGGCTACCTCTGCACTTACCGCACGCGGATTTACTGTAATCAGTGTGATGATACGCGGCAGTGCCCCACGCATTCAAATTGCCCGTCATACACAATGTGATCATTTAATTCAGAATGGCCAGGCGAGCTATCGGCATCTGGGCCGCTATGGTCGGCAGGGCTGGTTTACGCAATACGGTTGTCAGGTTTATTGGTCGGAATCATTACATTAATCAGGGGGATTTATGGCAGTCAAAGTTCAAATAATTATCAGCGGCAGTGTTAACGGAAAACTCAATTACGAGTATCTGGCGGGCGGAGAGAACGGGTCATATACCCATCAAGAACGTCAGGCCGCGTATGACATTATCAAGGTTATTCAGCATTCATTAAAAGAGACCCACGACACAGTGGTTCATATGCAGGAGGTCAGTCAACATGTCCACTAAACAATTTACTCAACAGCAGTGTCCTGAAGATTATTGGGTTGATGCCAAAGGTGTTTTAACCCCTGTCAGGATCATCAAAGAAATCGACCTGGAGCGGGATAGTCTGGTCGGGGAAATCGTGAAACAGGCCGTCAGTGTGAACGAGGCACTGGAGGAGCTGAAATCACGGGCGTTTGCTGACATACAGGCATTCGTTGATCTCTCTGCCGAAAAGTACGGTGCAACAAAAGGTGGCAAAAAAGGCAATGTAACCCTGTATTCCTATGACGGCCGCTACAAGATTCAGCGTGCCATGCAGGACAGAATTGCCTTTGATGAACGTTTACAGGCGGCCAAGATGCTGATTGATGAATGTCTCGCTGACTGGACGGAAGGTGCCAGACCTGAAATCCAGACGTTGATTAACCAGGCTTTTATTACTGATAAAGAGGGTGAAATCAATGCAGGGCGTGTTCTGGCACTTCGCCGATTGAATATTGATGATGAGCGCTGGAACAGCGCCATGATGGCGATAGGTGAAGCGCTACAGATCGTTGGCAGTAAATCCTATCTGCGCGTCTATGAGCGCATAGGTGATAGCGATCAATACCAGCCTATAGCATTAGATATTGCGGGGGTATGAGATGGCCGGACGTATTCACGAAAACAGCGCACAGAATAACTATGCCGCCTATTCATTGGGTGCTGCCCGCGCAGAACGCGACGCTCATTATCTGAATGCTGCGTCTTTATGGGACAAAGCGGCCAGTACTGCCCGCAGTGCACCCGCTCGTTTTTGGGCAGAACGGCGCAGCGAGTTCTGTTACAACGCGGCAGAAAAAGGATGGGGAAAGATCAATGAAAGCGCAGCAGTTTAATCAACGTTTTCCTGTGGGACAGGGTTTTATTTACCAACCCAATCAATTTTTACGCGGTGGTCAGGCAGTCAGAACGATTGAACCCGCACAGGACTTAACAAATATGACCGTGGTTGAAATCAGCACCGAACCGTATTTAGTTCGAATTGAACATTTAACACCAGCGTAATGTAAGACACTAAAAATTAATCGCTTTTTAATTTGGCGTAAACCCGCCGGGGCTGGCTTACGCCAAAATTCCGATAAGGCGTTATTGATGACATTAATTTAACGTTATTGAGAGAAGACCATGATTAAGATTAAACAACTTGCACTTGTTGTTGCCATTACAAAAGAGCTTGATAACCAACAGCCCAGTATCACCATCAATCAGGAACAGTTTAATGCCATCGTTGCCGCAGCCGATGCTATCTGTGCTGCATTCGATCAACCCGAAACACCTGAGCGCAATCTTTGTGACAACTGCAATGATTGGCCACGTGGGGGTTGCCAGCCCGGCTGTGTGGCATATAAGTGAGGTAATATTAAATGACAAGTCAACAGCTTATTCGCCTCATTCATATTGCAAAAACCCAACTTAAGTTGGATGACGAAACCTACCGTGCGGCGTTGGTTGCCGCTACAGGTAAATCGTCCTGTCGTGATATGTCCCACGCGGAGTTAAAATCAACCTATAGCGCATTTGTTGAACGCGGATTCAAACGCCGTTTTAAACGTGATCACCAACGGGTTAAACCCGGTTTAAACGGTCAAACCAGAGCACCGGAAATTGCCAAAATCAGAGCAATATGGATCACCATGCACCAACAAAAATTTGTGATTGACGGTTCTGAAGCCGCGCTTAACCAGTTTGTCCAGCGTCAGACAGCCAAAATCAATGGGGGTGTCGGTGTGGCCGAAGTGGGCTGGCTTGATGCGCCACTGGCCTGTCAGGTTTTGGAGTCCCTGAAACAGTGGCACGGTCGGCTAATGTTGGGCGTTATGCATGTGCGGGGTCAGCACCTGCCGGAACGGCGGGGGTATGATGCCCTGTGTGATGCGTACAATATGGGGAAAGCATGATGAAAATTGGCCGTTGCCCGGTTTGTCATTCTGATTTTCATCTGGATGCCGTATTTGAGGATGAAGCCAGCCGTCAGCTATTAGCAAAACTGGTTGATCTTCCTGCTGGCTGTGCCCGTCATCTGGTGGCGTATATCGGTCTCTTTCGCCGGGAGAAAAATAACCTGTCCAACAGCCGGGCATTAAAATTAGCGGAAGAAGTGCTGGCACTTTATTCTGCCAATCGGGTCTTGGGGCACGCACTGAGCGAAACTGTTGAACGTATTCGGGAAAAGCGGGCACAGGGAGACAATAAGCCCCTGACCAACCACAACTATCTGAAAACGGTTTATCAGTCATCTGAGCAACAGTTTGCCCAAAGCAGCCATATCAGTACCAGGGAAAAACAGCAGGTATCTGGTTCAGATAGCCGTGATGCCTACTTCAGACAAATGCAGCAATATGGTGTTGATTTGACTACACTACCCAGAGGCAAAGAGTGGTTAGAGCAACAGAAAGGAGAGGTAAATGGAGAGTGAATTTAGCGATTTCTTCGTTACATTGGTACTGATTGCGGTTGCGTTCTGGGTGTATTTTGATGCATATCATAATCGGATTGGAACATATCGTGATGAACAGAACCGACTTCGCGGACATTCGCCAGTCTGGTGGGGAGCGTGTACTTTATTGTTACTCATTGTCTTCTTTCCCCTATACCTTATTCGGCGTAAGACACTACTGGCAATGGCACAAAAGTATCCAGCCAGCAGTGATAAAAGTATCGGGATCTTAGTCATGTCAATACTCAGTGCGTGTGTAATTTGGCTTTTTTACTTTAGCTATTAACGAGTTACTGCTATGAATAATCTACCACTCTTTGCCGATAGCCATGCCGAATTAGGCCAGATTTTAGATCAATTGGATAATATCCCGGAGGCTGAACTCCAGAAACGCTGGCCTCAGTTACTGGCTGATATGGTTGATTTGTTCAGCACTGAGCTACAGCGACAGGGGTATGATGAACAGGCTGCCCGGCTATCTGCCAGTAAACTGGTTGGCTCTCTGGCTCACTATTATGGCGGCCGTGCTGTTTATCTGCCCACGGGCGAGACCTTGAAAGCCGCGCTGCGGGATAACCAGTTATTCAGTGAATGGAGCCGTTCCCGGGGGAATGTCGATTTATTAGCCCGAAAATATTCTCTGACCAATTCGACCGTTTATGCGATACTGCGGCAACAGTTAGCGCTGCACCGTAAACGCTACCAGCCTGAACTGTTTGACTGAATAAAACCCGCTACGGCGGTTTTTGTTTGATACCCCACAAACCCAACACTCCCCGCCTACAACCGATGATGAGCTACCCTTTATTGACAGGTAGCCATCATGACTCACAGTTCCCACTCCTACAGTGTCGCTTTTCTCCATGCCATTCATTACCTGCTGCCTGTTGAGGGCGGTTATGTCAATGACCCCCATGATCGGGGGGGTGAAACCCGGTACGGTATCAGCAAACGCAGTTACCCCCATCTGGATATTCGCACCTTAACGAAAGCAGACGCCACTGAAATCTACTATCGGGATTTCTGGCTGACGGCAGGCTGCGAACGTATACCGTCAGGTATCTCATTGGTAGTGTTTGACAGTGCCGTTCAGCATGGGGTGGTGTCGGCCATCCGGCTATTGCAACGCGCTGTTGCCGTGCGTGATGACGGTATTCTGGGCAGCCAGACACAGACTGCCCTGGCCGCCACGGCACCGGATTATCTGTTGCACCGGTTGCTCAATCAGCGTGCCCGCTACTATGCCCAGATTATCGCCCGTAATCCCCTGCAACAACGGTTCTTAAACGGGTGGTTCAACCGTCTGGATCATCTGGTTCAGGCTGCGCTGGAGGTGGTCTAATGCTGCCGCACCCCATACCGGAACCCCTGCTGAAAAAACAAATCCCCGCGTTGCGCAACCCACGCTATTACGCCATTTTCTGCGCAGGCCGTGAACGCTGTTTACAGCAGGCACTGGCCGGAGACGATATCAGCCAGGTGCCGCTGTACAGCCACAATACCACTTATCAGTCCCTGTTCCGCAAAGGCTGGGCGTCAGTGAACGCCCAGGATATCCGTCTGGCACAGGCGAAAACGGAGGGCAGGCATGCTAACGCTACTTAAACAGTTAATCAGTAATCCCACCGGGCGTTTTTCTACTTCTGATACCACCCTGCTGGGTGCCTGGGTGGCCAGTACCGTCGTGCTGCTGTGGGCGGCGGTTTCCGGTCAATTGTCCGAATGGCTGTTTGTCGGCTATCTGGCGGCGTGGGTGACCCAAAATCAGGCATCCAAACAGGCGGCCATCAAGCGGGATAAGGAGGTAGGGATTCATGACTAACATTCTCTGGCGCTATGGCCTGACGGCTATTGTCAGTGCGGCACTGAGCGGGGGAATGGTGGCAGGGTGGGTGGCCAAATCCATGCAGGCTGCTGTTGATGCCGAGATCCAGAACCGTCAGGCGGCAGAACTGACCTTCTATCAGTCGCAGAAAGCCACGGCAGAACTGAACGCCGCCGCCCTTCATCAACTGGTGACAGAACAACAGGTACAGTTACAGAAAAATGCAGACTTATCCAACAAACTGTATGCCGCCCTCACCGGGTTATCACAGGCGGCAAAACGGATTGAAACCCAGATACCCGCGGCACTGGACCGTGATGGGGCTGGTTATAACGGTATTGGCCCTGACGGGTTGCAGCTCTACCAGAGCGCCTTCGGTTACGGTCACGCCGCCGCTGATCGTGTCAACCTGTCCGGTGATCCCCGCGTCCCTGCTTCAGCTGCCCCCCAAACCGCCCAAACCCTTGTCAGGCACCCCCGCTGCCCTGCTGGCCCATGCCAGCCAGTACGGCCAGTGGAGTCAAGAACTGGAACACAGGCTGTCCGCCATTCAGGTCTGGGCGGCCCAGCAACAGGAACGGCACCATGAGCAAACTGATGGACAAAGCCAGTGAACTGGAACAATGGCATCGTGAATGGGCACTGGCGGCTCACCGTCAGCGTCCGGCACAGGCGGGCAAGGGTATTTGCCGTGACTGTGGCGAGGCCATTGATCCTGCCCGGCTGGCCATTAATCCGGTCTTTGAACGGTGCATCGGGTGTCAGGAATTTATCGAATTCTGGGAGAAACATGCTAGACGTCCTTAGAGAAAACTGGGCGATGGTCTGGGCCGCCGCGACCACGGCGTTTAACGTCATTCTGGTTTTGCTCAGTAAAACCTACGCCAAACGTGATGAGGTGGAAGTGCTCAAGATGCAGGTTCGTCAACTGGAAACATCACTGTCAACGTTACCTAACAGACAGGAACTGCACACACTGCAACTGGAAATTGCCAACTTGCGGGGTGACCTCAGTGCGGTGTTACCGGAATTACGTCAATTACGTAATTTGAGTGATTTGTTGTTACAGAACGAATTAAAGGAAAAGAGTTAATGTCATCCATGCGTGAAATCTTAAATGCGGATCAGCGGTTGGTGGTACTGCGTTCGCTGACCGAATGCGGCGGTGACGCCAATGAATCGGTATTACAGACCTGTCTGGATGCTTACGGTCATCGTATCAGCCGCGACGTGGTGCGCTCGCATCTGTTCTGGCTGGATGAGCAAGGGCTGGTGTCTGTCAGCGATATTTCTGGCTGTCTGGTCGCTACCCTGACTGGACGCGGGGCCGATGTTGCCGACGGCCGCAGCACGGTGCCCGGTGTGAAACGCCCGCGCCCCCGGGGGTAATATGACCGATAAAAAAACACGGGGCCGCCCGTCAAAAATTGATCTGCTGCCTGCGGCCATTCGTGACCAGTTGCACGCGCTGTTACGTGATAAACGCCATACACAGGAAGATATCCGTGCCGCCGTTAACGAACTGATTGACGATGCGGGGCTGCCGGACGATCTCAAAATCTCCCGGACGGGTCTCAACCGCTATGCCTCCCGCATGGAAACATTAGGGGCGCGTATTCGGGAGGGGCGCGAAATTGCTGATGTCTGGGTGTCCCGTCTGGGGTCGGCTCCCACCTCTGATGTGGGTAAGCTGTTGCAGGAATTTGTTAAGTCGCTCGCCTTTGAAACCAGTATGAAACTGGCGGAAAGTGACGACGTGGTTGAACCTAAAGCCCTCTCTCAATTGGCACTGGTGGCCGCCCGTATTGAACAGGCGGCCATGACCAGCACCAAACGTGAAAAAGAGATCCGGGCGGCCTTTGCGGCTGAAGCAGCAGAACAGGCTGAAAATATCGTGAAACAGGCCGGACTGACCGCCGAAGCTGCCGCGGACATTCGCCGCCAGATATTGGGGATCGCCTGATGCAAAGCGCGCAACAAAATCCTGCAACGGAATTTATCATCAATGCCGTTAATGACGGGACGTTTGATCCCAATGCCGTGTTGCTGGGCTATCAGCGCCGTTGGATAGCCGATGATTCAGTACTCAAGATTGCCGAGAAATCCCGCCGGACAGGGCTGACCTGGGCGGAGGCGGCAGATGCCTCACTGACGGCAGCGCAGTCGCGTGAAGCGGGCGGCACCAACCATTTCTATATCGGGTCAAATAAAGAAATGGCACGGGAGTTTATCGATGCGGCCGCGATGTGGGCCAAAGCCTACGGTCTGGCCGCAGGCGAAGTGGGTGAAGAGGTGTTTGAGGATGAAGACAAAGACATTCTGACTTTTGTGATCTATTTCAGCAGCGGGTTTAAAGTGCAGGCATTGTCCAGCAATCCCAAGAACCTGCGCGGTATGCAGGGGAACGTGACCATTGATGAGGCCGCTTTCCACGAGAAGCTGGCGGAAGTCCTGAAAGCGGCACTGGCACTCACCATGTGGGGAGCCAAAGTCCGCATTATTTCCACTCACAACGGCAATGAAAACCTGTTTAATGAATTGATCCAGGACTCCCGTGCCGGACGTAAACGGTATGCTATTCACACCATTACGCTGGATGATGCCTGCAACGAGGGGTTATATCGGCGTATCTGTCAAGTCAGGCGTCAGCCGTGGTCACCGGATACTGAGGCGGAATGGAAAGCCAACCTGCTGAAAGACACCGCCACCGAAGAAGACGCGCTGGAAGAATATTATTGCGTGCCGAAGCAAGGCAGCGGCGCCTATATTCCCCGCGTACTGATTGACCGGGCGACCGATGAAAAATGCACGGTCGTACGCTTCACCATGCCCCAGGGGTACATGACCTGGACAGAGGACGAACGCCAACAAACGGTTCTCGCGTTTTGTGAAGAAACATTGTTGCCAGTATTGCAGACACTCAACCCTGATACCCGCCATGCCTATGGACAGGACTTTGCCCGTTCGGGGGATCTGTCGGTGATTGGGGTGGGCAGTGTCGAACAGGATACCCGCCGTATTCTGCATCTGACCATTGAGCTGCATGATGTGCCGTATAACCAGCAGCGCCAGATAGCCATTTTCATTATTGACCGGGTACCCCGGTTAGTTGGTATCGCCTTGGATGCCACCGGGAACGGCGGCTATCTGGGTGAGGCGATATTGCTGCGCTATGGGGAAGATATGGTCGATGCTGTCCATATCACGGATAACTGGTATCGGGAATGGTCGCCCAAATACAAGGCGTTGTACGAATCCCATGATATTACAATCCCCAGGGATGAAGACATTATCAGTGACCAGCGTCAGATACAGAATATTCGGGGGGTGCCCAAAATAGATAAATCCCGCAAGACAGGGGCTGATGGTAAAAAACGCCACGGCGACAGCGCAGGGGCGTATCTGATGTTCACCCGGGCCACCTATATGGATGGTCAGCTGATTGAATTTATACCGCTGCCGGATAAACACGCAGCCAATGATGACGACGACTTACCGAATTTTGAGCGGGGGTGCTGGTGAAAATACTCAACCGACTGGTCGATGCCGTGGGGCGTCGTTTCTGGTTTAAATCAGGCAGGCAGACGCAGGATGATGAGTCCCGTGTCTCGCAACTGTATCGCTATTACGGGGATCATCCGGTCAGTGGCCTGACACCTGCGCGGGCGGCGGAGATCCTGATTAATGCCGAGCGTGGGCAACTGCTGGCACAGTGTGAACTGGCGGAAGATATGGAGGAGCGGGATGCGCACTTGCAATCAGAACTGGGCAAGCGCCGCCGAGCCCTTCAGTCACTGGACTGGAAAATTACTCCACCGTCGAACGCCAGCCGCGAAGAGACCCACGATGCAGAACTGCTGACTGAAATCCTGCGGGATGCGGACTGGTTGCCGGATTGTATCTTTGATGCCACTGACGCGATCCTAAAAGGCTTTTCGTGTCAGGAAATTGAGTGGGAAACGGTCGGTGATCTGATTATTCCACGCACTGTTGAATGGCGTGACCCGGCGTGGTTTCAAACACCGCAGGATGAACGCAATGAACTGCGCCTGCGGGATGGCACTGCCGACGGTGCAGAGTTGCAACCATTCGGCTGGATACAGCACGTGGCCAAATCCAAATCGGGCTATCTGGCCCGCTCCGGACTTATCCGGACACTGGTCTGGCCGTTTATCTTTAAAAACTATTCGGTGCGTGATCTGGCGGAATTTCTGGAAATCTATGGCTTGCCTATCCGGGTCGGGCAATACCCCGCTGGCGCCACAGACAATGAGAAACGCACATTGCTCAATGCCGTGATGTCTATCGGCCACAATGCAGGCGGGATTATTCCCCGCTCCATGATGATTGATTTCAAGAACGCCGCGGACGGGACTGCTGATCCGTTTATGGGCATGATGTCGTGGGCCGAGTTAAGCATGTCAAAGGCGATTCTGGGCGGAACGCTCACCAGTCAGGCCGACGGGGCCACCAGTACCAATGCGCTGGGTAACGTGCATAACGAGGTCAGGTTTGAAGTGCGCAACAGCGACGCCACCCAGTTGGCGGCTACCCTGACCCGTGATCTGGTCTTTCCCCTGTATGCCCTGAACTGCCAGTCATTTGATAACCAGCGCCGCAAGCCTTTGTTTGAGTTTGATTTATCGGAGCCGGAAGATGTCACCGCCTACGCCACCGCACTGCCGCAATTGGTCAGTATGGGGATGAAAATCCCGGTGCAATGGGCGCATGACAAGCTGCAAATTCCGATGGCCTCCGATGATGAAGATTGCCTGACGCCGCCCGCAACGCCCTCAGCACCGGATTTTTCCGCCGCCATGTTGAGTGCCCGGCTACCGGAAGCCGGACTGTCGGCAGATCCGGCAGTGGTTTCAGTCAATACGATGCCGGACGCAGTCAGTGGGCAGGAATGGCAGTCCAGTGTTGATCCATTGTTGACCCCCCTGATTCAGGCACTGGAAACGGGTGGATATGCGGCGGCACAACAAAAAGCCGCCGAACTTTATGCCGGGATGGATGATGCGCAGTTGACCGATATGTTACACCGGGCGATGTTTGTCGCCGAACTGTGGGGACGATTAAATGCCACAACCCATTGATTTAGGCTATGCCGCCAGACTGGAACCGAAACTGGCCGTCGATTATTTCCGCGCCAAAGGTTATGAAATTACCTGGAACTGGCAGGAAGCGAATGCAGCGACCCATGCCCAGGCGTTTACAGTGGCCAAGGCCGCCCGGCTGGATATTTTGCACACTCTCCATGAGGAGGTGGATAACGCCATTAGTCAGGGAACGACACAACGGGATTTTATCCAGACGCTGACGCCCCGCTTACAAAAAAAGGGCTGGTGGGGCGAACAGACCCTTGTTGACAGTGCAGGCGGAGCTGAGGTTGTCCAGCTGGGCAGCCCATCACGGCTGGCGACAATATACCGCACCAATGTAGCCACCGCCTATCAGGCCGGACGCTATCAACAGCAGCTTGCCAGCGCGGATACCCATCCGTATTGGCAATACATTGCCATCATGGACGGACGAACCCGGAAAAGCCACGCCGCGATGCATGGCCGGGTTTTCCACTATGACGATCCCCTCTGGAACAAACTCTATCCGCCCAATGACTGGGGCTGTCGTTGCCGGGTGCGTACCCTGACGGCAGCACAGGTCAAACGGAGGGGGTTAACCGTCGAATCCAGCACAGGCGCCATTAGCAGCCAGCAGGTGGAAACCGGCATTGATAAACGGACGGGGGAAATTTACCAGTCCGAAACAACGACGTTCCAGCGCGGTCACCAGAAAATGACCACAGGTGCTGGCTGGTCAAACAATGCCGGGCAACTGGCCATGGGGGCAGATATCAGTATGGCCCGTAAACTGCTTGAGTTGCAGAGCCGTGAACTGCGCCAGCAGGTGATCCAGTCCCTGAATAATGCGCCTGCCCGGCAACGGGCTTTTGCACAATGGGTCGGTCAGGTGATGACAAGCCGTCAGACAGGACAGGGACAGCAATCACTGGGTTTTGTGACAGACAGACTCGCGGAGACTCTCGAACAGCGGTTCGGTCAGTCAGCCCCGCGTTTGCTGACCGTCACTGAAGCCACCCTGAAATCAGGTAGAACCCTGGCAGAATACCAGTCACTGCCCGCCATTATTGGTCAGCCTGCGGCGGTCATGCTGGATACCCGCAGCCAGCAGTTACTGTATATCAGTGCCACCGGACGCGAGGCAGGCCAAACGGTTGTGACGGTCCCTGTCCGGCACAGCCCCGGGGAAAGCCTGACAGGTCGGGCGGTTCAGGTCTCTGCGATCCCGCTGTCAGCTTTACGCACAGGGTTACAAAACGGGCGTTATGAATTACTGGAGGGGCAACTATGAGATTGGATGTCCGGTTTGATGACCGGGATATTCAGCTGGCCTTTCAGCGCGTGATGCAGCTGGGCATGGATTCAACCCCCATTACCCGCGCTGTTGCGGCGGTATTGGCGGGCGAAAGTGAAGACGCCTTCGCCAATCAGGCAGACCCGGACACCGGGCAACCGTGGACGCCGTTGACACCGCGCTATCAGGCAAAACTGGATGCCAGCGGGCACAATGGCCCCCTGTTGCAACGGACACAGGGCGGACTGGCGCTGTCACTGTCCACCACCTATGATGCGGTGAGCGCTGCCATTGGCTCAAATAAGGTCTATGCCGCTCTCCACCAATGGGGCGGCCTGCCGACCATGCCGCCCGGTCCGGCGGCCGTGCCTGCCCGTTCCTATATGGGGCTGTCTGCGCAGGGTGTTGCCGATATCGTGGAAATCATTAACCAGAAACACGCTGAGGCATTACAGCCGCGCTGACAGGGGATTGTTTATCTTTGACCCGTTTAAACGACACCTGACGTTTTTAAACGGGTTTTAAACGCGGTATAGTGTACCGAACCTCACCCGCCTTTCTTTTCCCGGTCCTGCCAAGGTGTGATTTACCACAAACCCGCTCGCTTGCCCTCCCCATTCACAATGGCGGCATGAAAACCAGAACCCTCACCCCCAAACACCGTGTTGCCATTTTAAGTGCGGCAATTTCAGACAGCACTGATGGCTGGTATCAGCTTCTGCCTGCCGGGTATTTCAGTGCCCGGGATGGCCGCCCGGAAGATGTTCCCGGCGGGCAGTGGTTTATTGATGCCAACATTGCCGGGCAATTTATTGCCGCCACGGCTGCCATCGGTCAGCCCGTGTTGTTTGACTATAACCATGTGACACTGAAACAGGATGATTCCCCTGCCGCGTGTACCGAGGCACGGGCGGCGGGCTGGCTGCGCGACCCCAGTAACGATATGCAATGGCGTGAGGGGGTGGGATTGTTCGTCCGGCTGTCATTGACACCCGCGGCGCAGCAGGCCGTAGATAACCGCGAATGGGCGTACCTGTCCGCCGTATTTCCCTATGACGAATCGGGTCACCCACTCTATCTGCGACTGGGGGCATTGACCAATGACCCCGGTCTGACAGGGATGCAATCTATGGCTGCCCTGAATGCGCAGCACAATACCCTGATTTCCCCATCCCCTACCACAGAGGACACCCCCATGAATGAAATGCTGCTTCAGTTGCTGGAACAATTAGGCATTGAACTGCCTGAAGACACCGCTGAACTGACCGACGAGGCATTAAATGACTTGCTAACACAGGCACTGGCGGCACTGGATACCCTGAAAGCCAGCGCCCAGGTCGCCTTAGACACGCAAGATGTGATTGAAACAACGCCAGACCCTGATGCAATTTCCACGGAAGTCACGTCCATTATTGATGACAGCACCGCCGATCTCACCGAGGCTGAACTGATTCTTGAAGAAGCGGCGCTCAACGGGGTTGACCTGACTAAATATGTCCCCGCCCGTGCTTACCACCTGCTGGCCCGTCAGGCGGCGGTACTGAGTGCCCAGGCCAAAGGCGGCAGTACAGAAAGCCTCATTGCCGCTGCCCGTCGTACCGGACGTGTTTGTGCGGCTGAAGTGCCTTATTTGCGTGCCGTTGCCAACCAACATGGCATTGCGGCCCTGAATGCGGCCATTTCCGGCCGTCGTGGTATCAGTGCCCTGACCCGCCGTCAGACCCCCCAATACCGCCAACCGGGCAAGCGTCTGGCCGTGCTGTCGGCGGCAGACAAAGAAGCTGCCCGCCTGCAAGGGCTGTCTGAAACTGAATTTCTGAAACGTAAAAAAGGAGCCAAAAAGTAATGGCTATTGTTACTCCGGCGTTAATCAAATCGTTATTCACAGGCTGGAACGGCGACTTTCAGAACGGGCTGGAAGACGCGCCCAGTCAGTACGAAAAAATTGCCACCGTCGTCCCCAGTACCACCAAGTCCAATACCTATGGCTGGCTGGGGAAATTCCCGGGCATGCGGGAATGGATTGGTGACCGCGTTATCAATGACATGCAGGCGCACGGTTATCAGATTGTCAACCGCCCGTTTGAAAGCACCGTCGGGGTTGACCGTGACGACATTGAAGATGACAACGTGGGAATTTATGCCCCGCTGTTTACGGAAATGGGGCGTGCGGCCGGGGTTCAGCCTGATGAGATGTGTTTCAGTGCCCTGAGTGATGGATTCAAAACCCTCTGTTACGACAAGCAGAACTTCTTTGATACCGACCATCCGGTTTATCCGACCGTTGATGGCAAAGAAGCCGCCCAACACGTCAGTAATATTTTGATAGAAGAGGGCTACAAAGGGCAGCCGTGGTTTGTGCTCGACTGTTCCCGCGCCATCAAGCCCGTGATCTTCCAGCAGCGTAAGGCACCGGAACTGGTGGCGATGGACAAGGTGGATGATGAGCAGAACTTCATGCGCAAGCTCATCCGCTACGGCGTCGATACACGCTGCGAAGCCGGGTACTCGTTCTGGCAGTTGGCGTATGCAGCTAAAGCGGCACTGACGTCAGATAACGTCTGGTCGGTCATTTCTGCCATGCGTGGGTTTAAGGCTGATGGCGGACGCCCGCTGGCTATCCGTCCAACCCATCTGGTTGTCCCGCCTTCAATGGAGAAACAGGCGACCCAGTTACTGGAACGGGAGCTGACGGTAGACAGTCAGGGCGGCACTATCAGTAACGAGATGAAAGGCCGTCTGGAACTGATTGTGGGTGATTACCTTTAAGCACAGGTTAAACGGGGTTTACACCCCGTTTAATGCCGCTTTAACAGGAGCTGAAATGTTATGTCTGATGAAACGAATGTTGCGGCACTGGTTCCCAGTCCCCTTGTTGAGAGGGTGGCGGTCAGTGTCGTCAATACTGCGCACGCGGGTTATCGGCGTGCGGGGTTTATTTTACAGCCAGGGGAAAATACCCTGCCGTCCGTTACGCAGTCTGAACTTCAGGCGCTGGAGGCTGACCCCCGTCTGTCTGTTACGGTTATTACGGCAGATCCTGATGATGACCAAACGGGGGGGCTGGAGAATCAAACAAATCCAGATGAGACCATAAACCTGCCACCGCCAGCACCGACCAAAGATAAGCGGGGTAAAAAATGAGCTACGCCACCCTGGGCGACATGTACGCCCGTTATAGCCATGAAGCCCTGCATACGCTGGCAGACAGCAAGATTGATGATGTTCACCACCTGTCAGCCGAAGAACTAAAAAGCACCCGGGAGCGCTTGATCCAGATTGCCCTGAATGATGCGGCAGCCACCATTGATGGTTATATCGATGGCCGTGCCACCTTGCCCCTGAAAACTGTGCCTGTTGTGCTGGTCAGAATTGCCTGTGTGCTGGCCCGCTTTGCGCTGGAAGAAGGTGCCGCCACCGAGAAAGCGACCAAAGATCAGGAAGACGCCATCCGGTTACTCGAGAAAGTGGCGGCGGGTGATGTCAGTCTGGGACTGAGTAAAGAGGCCGAACGTCCCGCCAGCGGGGATGTAGCCATCATCACCAGTAGCGGCAGTGTCTGGAGCCGCCAGAAATCGCAGGGGTTTATCTGATGGCCATCACCAGTGATATTTCAGACAGCCTGATAGCCGGTATTAAAGAACTGTTTGGCGGAACCCTGCGCAAGGTAGATACCCATCCGGGCCAGTGGAGTGATTCGGCGGTCAAGTTGATTATCAACACCGCACCTGCCGTTTATGTCGCCTGGCTTGGCAGCCGTCAGGGGGAGATCCGCCATACCGCTATTTCCAGCTGGGGTATTTTTGTCAGCGCTAAGGTTTTGAACGGCAGGCAAACCCATGTGCTGGGTATTTACCAAATCGTCGAACGGCTGACAGGCTGGCTGAATAGGCGGCGGATAGCGCCTGCGGGTACGTTCACACTGACACAGGTGAGCAACCTGTGGAGTGATGTGCAAAGTGCAGCCGGGGTTTCCGTCTACGGTCTCTATTTTGAGGCACCGCAGCCGTTGCCTGATCCCATTGACCCCAGAGGACTGGATGACTATGCCACCCACTACCAGCAATGGACGCAGCCTGACGGCACACCTGAGCAGGAAGCCCTGATCCACTTACCCCTTCAGGATACGCCATGACTGAACTGCATCTGAAACCCGTCGGCGGATTGATTGTCCGTGACCCTGAAACCTACGCCCCCTTGTCTGAGGGCGGAGAAGCCAAACCCCGTACTGCATATTGGCTGCGCCGCCTGAGAGACGGCGACGTGACTGAAGTTGAAGTCGTTCCCCTTAAGAAGAAAGGAGCACAATAATGGCGATCTCATTTAATGACATCCCGTCCAATATCCGTGTGCCGTTGTGTTACATCGAGTTTGACAATTCAGCGGCCGTCACCGGTACCCCGCCCACGTTGCATAAAACCCTGCTGTTGGGGTTGCGCACCGCGTCCGGTCAGGTGCCTGCCGGACAACCGTTCCGCATTACCTCTGTCAGTGCGGCTGAAGCGGCGTTTGGCCGTGGCTCCATGCTGGCTGAAATGGCGGCGGCCTTTATTCGTGGTAACGCCTTTGCCGACCTGTGGGGGTTGGCCGTTGACGATGATGTCAACGGGGTGACAGCCAGGGGCAAAATTCAGCTGGTGGGTAATGTCGCCCAGACAGGCCAGATTGCCCTGATGGTGGCAGGCATTTCAGTCCGAGTCACAGTCAAGGCCGGCGATGATGCGGCCGCGATGGCAGGAAAAGTGCGTGATGCCCTCAACGCCAATGACAGGCTGCCAGTGACCGCCAGCAGTGATGCCCTGTCTGATACGGTGCTGTTAACCGCCAAATGGTCAGGGGCCACCGGGAATGATATTGATGTCCGGGTAAACTACTACGACGGTGAAATGCTGCCTGTGGGGATCAATGTGGGGATCACCCCGTTGGGGAGCGCGACGGGGAATCCGGATTTGTCCGCCGCCATCACGGCCTTCGGCGATACCTGGTGGAATTATATCGTCAATCCGTTTACTGATACCTTCAACCTGAATCTGTTGCGTGATGAGCTGAAGCACCGTTGGGGGCCGCTGAAAATGATTGATGGCCTGTGCTGGATGGCGAAACGCGGCACACTGGCGCAACTCACGACGTTTGGCACGGCCCGCAATGATTATCTGTTTTCGACACTGGCTACGGGCATTTCCCCTCAACCACCGTACCTCTGGGCGGCAACGCTGGCCGGGGTCGCTGTGGGGTCACTGAGTATTGATCCGGCACGTCCCCTGCAAACACTGCAACTGCCGGGTATTCTGCCCCCTGCCCGGGGTGATCGTTGGGCGCTGAATGAACGCAACCTGTTGCTGTATGACGGTATTTCCACATTTACCGTCGATACGGGCGGTCACGTGCAGATTGAGCGCATGATCACCATGTACCGCCAGAATGCATTCGGCGACCCTGACCCCAGTTATCTGGATGTGGAAACCATCGCGACATTGTCCTATCTGCGTTATGCCACCCGGGTACGCATTACCCAGAAATACCCGCGCCATAAGCTGGCGAACGACGGTACCCGTATCAGTGCCGGGCAGGCCGTGGTGACCCCCTCGGTCATTCGCACCGAACTGCTGGCCCTGTTTACTGAACATGAATTCGCGGGCCTGGTTGAGGATTTTGACACATTCAAGAAAACGTTGCTGGTGGAGCGGGATCAGAATGACCGTAACCGCCTGAACGTACGCAGCAACCCTGACCTGGTTAACCAGTTCCGCATCTATGCCCATGCCATTCAGTTTATTTTGTAATAAGGACACATACCGATGACCAGTCCATACCAGTATACGGGCATTGCCTATATTCACCTGAACGGGAAGGAACTGCCGACCAAAGACGGCGCGACATTGACACCGGGCGGCTTCAGCCGTGATCCGGTGATTGGGGCCCGCGTCTACGGCTGGCAGCAGACTCCCAAAGAAGCCCGCCTGAGTTGTGTTATCCCACAGGGACCCGGGGTCAGCCTGTTTAGCATTAAGAACGCCATCGACACCACCATTTCATTTGAATGTGATACGGGCGAAAAATTTATGCTGGCCAATGCCTGGTGTGACGGCAATACCTCGCTGACCAGCAAGGGGGAGATTTCGGCAGAATTTATTGCCGTGGAATGTAAGGAGATTTAAATGTTTGAATTAAAACACGGTCTGGCCTATGGCAAAGATAATGATGCCGAGCTGCAATTTGCGGTTGAACTGCGCCAGCTGACCGCTGGTGACCTGATTGACGCAGAAACCGCCAGTGAACGGGTGGTTGTCACGCCTAACGGCCCGGCGTTGTTGTCCAGTCCGGCGCTGATGGGATATGAACTGCTGCGCCGGACCATTGCCCGTATCGGCAAGATAGCGGGGCCTATTCCGTTAGTGATGCTGAAAACCCTGCACCAGGATGATCTGGCCCTGATTGCCCAACAGGCTGACCTGCAACGCACGGCGGCATTGGAGACAGTGGTACGGATGGCTGACGAGGGGCGATAGTTTGCAGTGCGTTCGTGCCATTGAACGCACTGCATTGTATGTCGGTATCCATCTGCGGGGTGGCCCCGCCTGGGCGCTGGCGCTGCCCCTGCCGAAACTGTGGCTGTATTCATCCTGGCTGGAGAAACGTTCATGACAACCCGTAACCGCGCCCAGTTTATTGTTGATTTGGTGGGCAATGTGACCCAACGCGCCCGCCAGTTCGGGGCCAGTATCCGCCGTTTCGGGTCTGAAGGCAGCCGCTCGATGCGGCTGTTTTCCGGCGCCGTGACGGGCGCCAACGGGTTACTGGACAAATTTGATAACCGCCTGACGGGCTTTGTGACCGGGGGTGGGCTGGCGGTGGCTGCCAAGAAAGTAGCTGACCATCAACAGGTGATGACCGAACTGGGTACCCAATACAACCTGACCGCCGATCAGGTGACGGCACTGGATGGTGCCATCTCAAAAGTGGCGGGCCGCCGTAAGCTGAGTACCGCCGATTTAACCACCGCGGCGGCAGCGTTTCTGGGACAAACCAATAATCTGGATGCCACACTGACGCAACTTGACAATATTGCCCTTAGTATTAATGGCATCACAATGGAGGCGGCGTCGGCGGGGACAGAGCTGGGCGCCATGTTTAATGTCGGCTATCACTCCCCGGAGAAAATGCGAAAATGGCTGGATGGCATTGCGTCCGCCAGCCGATACGGCACGGGCAATATCACTGACCAATTAAGTGCCCTGCGGGGACTGGGGAAAAACTCTCAGTGGAAAGGACAAATAGATCAGCAGCAGATGCTGGCCTTAATCCGTGTTGCCAATGCCGAATTTAATGACCCATCTCAGGCCGCTGGCGCTGTACAGGGATTTTTCGATGTCATCAATGACCCAGAAAAACTGAAAACGTTATGGCAGCGTGGCCGGGTTAAACCCACAGATAAAAATGGGCAGTTAAAACACCCCGCTGATTTGCTGTTTGAAACAGGTAAGCAAGCGTATCAAAAAGAAAATAACCTGAAAGATATTTTTGACGGCGATACGCTCAAACTGGCGATGGTGTTTGCTGATCCCCAAAAACGGGATTTAGCCAAGACGATTGCCCATCCCACCAATATCCAGGATGGGTTACTGGAAGAAAAAGCCACCCAAAATGTGCAAACCCTGAATGCCGCGTTAATTTCGCTGGCCAATGCCGGAGAGCGATTCGCCCAGCTCAGGCTGGCCAAGCCAGTTCAGGAGCTGGCAGATGCCATCAATGATCTGACTCCTGAAGAGCTGGATAAATACGCTGCCGCCATTGAGAAAGCAGCGATTGCCATTGGTGCTGCTGTGGCTGCCCGTTACGCTTATCGTACAGGTAAAAAAATCTTTAACTATGCCCAGTACCTCAAAAATGGTCCAGGAACCGGAGGCGCAGGCGACAGCGGAGGTGGTGGATTAGGTGATGGTGGTTCAGAAATTGTCCCCGTTTATGTCACTAACTGGGGAGACCGAAGCAACGGCAATAATAATGATGGTAACAATAATGGTGGTGGCCAAGATAATGGCCGAAATAGACGAAATCTTTTGAGAGGCTCAGCAATAACCTCCATTGCTGCATTACCGTTTTTGTCTGATGAAGAAGGGAAAGAAAAACTGCAAAAATATCTGAGCAAATTAAATGACGAATATCCTCATGCTGAGAAAGGTTCAGGTTGGTTGCCTGCTCCCCTGACCAACTGGTGGTATAAGCGCGATGAAAAGATTAAAACAGAGGGCATTAAACCCTCACCCTATTTAACAGGTGAACGTCCCAATTCATTTGGAAACTGGCCGTATTATCCCGCGGCCCAACTGGCAGCAGCCCGTCAGAAGCCGGAGCCCCCGCCTGTCAAACCTGCCGATGGCAAAATCACCGTATTCGTTGAATCCGCTGACGATTTGAAGGTCAGAACTAAATCCGTGCAAGCGGAAAATATCGATTTACGGGTTAACACTGGGTATAGCTACGGGAGAAGTTACTGATGGAATTTGATCAGCTTATGACGCTGTTTAATGACACGTCATGGCGCAGCCGCATTGGGACAGGAAAAGGGACATTTCGCAATGTGCCGTTTTACATTATTGATGATGCCACCGTTTCCGGTGGCCGCCGTGTTGTTCGTCATGAATACCCGTTGCGGGATGACGGCGAAACCGAAGATATGGGACTGACCACACGGGAATACGCCTTTACGGCGGTGGTGTTTGGAGACAATTATTTTAACCAGCGTGATGCCCTGATAACTGCGCTGGAAAAAGCCGATCCAGGAGAAATGGATCATCCCTATTACGGCAAACAGCAGGTTCAGATAGAGACCTACACCGTTCGTGAATCCTGCTATACAGGCGGGGGTGCACTGTTTTCCGTGACATTTGTGCCCTCAGCCAATAATACAGCCCCCAACGTCTCACAGCGACCAGAACTGAATGGTCAGGCCGTCAACGACAGCACACTGGCCGATGTTACCCGGCATTGGAAAACCTTCACCCATGCTGTCAACCAGGCCACTGAACGCCTGAATGCAGTTGAAAATACCGTCAATACCATCGTTAATGGTATCCGCAGCCTGCCTGCTAATTCGGGTATGAATCAATTGCTGGGTGCTGCATTGGGGCTAAAAGGTTCCCTGAAGAACATAATCAATGCCCCTGAGCAATTGTTTGGTGATATCAGCGGCCTGATTTCCGGCATGATAGATGTTGCCACGCCTGATGTCGCCAACCGGGCTTTGCATAAGACAGCCAGTGGTCTTCAGTCATCCTTTCGATCCAATGTGCCCACCGTCGCCAAACTCCAGCATGTGGTCAATACCACTACGGGCATTTTCATTGCAAAAGAGTTATCCATCTTAACCCTGAATGCTGCGTCAGCGTCGGCACGGGGCCAACAGCTTGCACCTGCGCTCACTCAGGTACCGTTTCAGCGGGGCTTAATGCCGCTTGAGGCGGGCCTGGCTGCCACCGAATCGACAGCGGTTACTGAAACGGTGATCCCCTTGATAGAAACCCTGGGGGATGTCCGCCAGACCAGTGCTGAACTGGATGACACCCTGGTGCAACTCATGGTGGATACCGGAGATATGGGCTGGTTCCGAACGTCAGAGCAGTTACGTGATTTTAGAATTGTGTTGCTGCAACAGATGCAGGTTACCGCCAGCGCTTTACCCACGGCCCGGGTTATTCAGGTTGTGGGGACTGAACCCGCATTGGTCACGTTGTACCGTGAAACAGGCAGTGCCGCCCAAATTACCCGCTTTATCCGCCGCAACGGGATACGTCATCCTGCATTCGTCCCGGGTGGGCTGGGCGTGGAGGTGATTAATGGCTGATACCATTGAGTTGGTTCTGGGCAATAACATCTATTCCGGCTGGAAAACACTGGATGTCACCCGCAGTCTGGAAGAGATGTCCGGCCAGTTTAGTCTGGGCATTACCGTCAGAAATAACGATTCCCCCTTGGTACTGAAGCCCGGTCATGCCTGCCGGCTGGACATTAACGGCCAGCGCGTGATCACAGGCTACATTGATGCGGTTGATGTGGGCATCAATGCCGATGAGCGCACCATTACGTTATCGGGTCGGGACAAAACAGGCGATCTGGTTGACTGTGCCGCCATTCATGGCAAGGGGCAGTGGCGCAATGTCAGTCTGGCGACGATTGCTAAAGACCTGTGTCAGCCGTTCGGGGTCACTGTTCGCTGGCAGGTTCAGGATTCAGCCGCCGCAACTGCATTTCGCCAATGGCAGATCGAACCCGGTGAGACGGTTTTTGATAACCTGTCCCGCGCCGCCCGGCATCGTGGGGTAATAGTGACCAGTAACGCCGCTGGGGAGCTGGTCTTTACCACCGCAGGCAGCCAGTCCGTGGCAACACTCGTATTGAGCAATGGACAGAAAACAGGCATCAAAATCAAAACCCTCGATACCTCATTGTCCTGGCAAGAGCGGTTTAGCCTCTATCGTGTTAAGGGCGCCAGTGCCGCAGGTGGCCGCTGGGGAGAAACCCAAACCCCGGTACAGTCAACGGCCATTTATATGGATGCGCGCGATCCTGTCATTACCCGTTACCGCCCGACCATATTTCTGGCTGATGACAACATGACGAAAGCCAAAGGCACCGCCCGCGCAGCGTGGGAACAAAAGCGTGCAATGGCACACGCCACAACCGCAACGGTGGGAATTCGTGGTTGGTTCAAACCGGATGGCCAGCTCTGGCAACCTAATGAAATGGTGCAATTACAGGCGTCTCAGGCGGGATTTCCCGATGATCCGTTGTTAATCGTCTCTGTTAATTATCTGCTGGATAACGACAACGGCACGATAACCCGGCTGGAATTGATGCCCCGCGACGGATTCACCGAACCCGCTGACCCGGAAAAGAAAGTCGAAGATGTCAGGTGGAAACCATGATAACGCAGTTCAACAAATTTACTGCCAGCCTGTCCCGCCGTATCCGGCTGCTGGTTTCTCGTGGTGTGGTTAATTTCGTCAATGACACCCTGAAACAACAAAATATTCAGGTGTCATTGCTGGCTGAAGAGACGGCCGATGACGTTGAGCGGTTCCAGAACTATGGGCAGACCAGTGTTCCCCCAGAGGGCAGTGAAGCGATCGTGCTATCCGTGGGCGGCGTTCGCCAGCATCTGGTCGCCATTGCCGTGGATAACCGCAGTTGCCGTCTGGGAAATCTCAAGAGTGGTGACAGTGCAGTTTATCATCTGGAAGGACATCACATCTTACTGACTGAGAATGGTGTTATTCGCATTCAGTGTAAACGGCTGGAAGTGGTGGCTGAAGAAGTTGTGTTTGACACGCCACAAACCCGCTTTACAGGCAATGTGGATATAGTCGGCGTCAGTCAGGCTAAAGACCATCTGTCAGGCCAGACGAGCGGTAAAGACCATATTCACCATGAGCATGACGGATACAATACGAGCAAACCCCGATGAATGCAATACATGATATCGCTTTACAATGGCAACTCAACGGTGCCGATATCGTTATCGATAATGCAGATATTGTCTTGGATGATTCACTCAGCACAGCCGTTATTATTTCCTTATTCACTGACCGCCGGGCGCTGGATTCCGACGAACTCCCGACAGGCACGGGCACAGACCGACGTGGTTGGTGGGGTGATACCTTTAACGACCGTCCTATTGGCAGTCGACTTTGGCTGCTCGCCCGTGAAAAACAACTGTCTGCTGTTCTGCACCGCGCCAAAGCCTACGCCGATGAAGCGCTGGTCTGGCTGATTGATGATGGCCATGTGAAAAAAGTCGACGTTACTGCCACCGCGCCAGCCTCCGGCGTTCTGCTGTTGACGGTCACTATTACGCTATTCAATGGCAGCGTGCTGCCAATGCCATTTAAAACATCATTAAGCAGGGTTTAAATGCCGTATAAATCACCTTCACTTTCAACACTGATTGCCCGCAATCAGGCCGACATTGAAAGCCGGTTGCCGGGAACCTATTCCAGAACTGCGTTTCGTACCACCCGTGCTATCGCATTTGCCAACGCAGGCAATGCTGCCGCCCTCCATGACCACTTAGCCTGGACAAGCCGTCAGGTTGTTCCGCATCTGGCCGATGATGATAAGTTGCTGGAGCACTGCGAATTCTGGGGGGTCTGGCGTAAAGCCGCCACGAACGCCAATGGTACATTAACCGTGAGCGTTTCTACGGATACGTTGATCCCGGCAGGGACACGTTGGCAGCGCCCCGATGGCGTGGTATTTGAATCGCTCGATGATGTCCATGTCATCGCGGGTGATAATCCGATATCGGTAGCCGCCATTGATGCTGGCCGCAAAGGGAATACCGCTGAAGGCGTCTCACTGGAATTAATTTCGCCTGTGGTGAATGTCCAGACACAGGCCATTTGCCGATACATCGGTGGCGGCGCTGAACAGGAATCCATTGATTCGCTGCGCTCACGCCTGTTGTTTCGGGTGCAATATCCACCATCTGGCGGTAACCGCTATGACTACGAACGCTGGGCGCTGGAAGTCCCTGGAGTTACCCGTGCCTGGTGCATTCCCCGTTATCGGGGGCATGGTACAGTCGGCGTCATGTTCGTCATGGATGAAGAGCCAGATATCTTCCCCGGAAACACTGACCTGAATCGCGTGAAAGACTACCTAACCGGACATATCAATCCCGTCACCAATCAGGTGGAAGGAAAAACGACAGGGGCGGAGCTTATTGTAATGAGTCCGACCGCGAAAGTGGTTCACTTCATTATTCGTCTGGCACCCAATACTGAAGAAGTACGCGGCGCTGTCAAAACGAACCTAAAAACCTATCTGGACAGCCTGCGTCCCGGTGGACTGGCATTTCTGTCTGAAATTCGCGCAACTATTTCTAACGCCCCCGGTGAGATTGATAACACGGTGATCAGCCCGGCCAGCGATATTCATGCGGCAGAAAATGAAATTTTTGTGCTGGGAGGTATCACATGGCGATGACAGCGAAAGATTACCAACGTTCGGGGCTGCAATTGCTGCCAAACGGTCTGGCTTGGTCAAAAGACCCCGACAGTAATCTGGCTAAGTTGATGCTGGCCACAGGGGAAGAATTTGCTCGGGTTGATGCTGTTAATGCCGCACTGTTAGAAGAAATCTATGCTGACCGGGCATTTATATTACTGGACGACTGGGAAGACTTTACCGGACTGCCTGACTGTAGCATTGATAAAGCGTCTTCTATTCAAAGTCGCCGCCAAGCGGTGAAAGCCAAACTGATTATGTCTGGCAGTCTGTGCAATCAGTTCTATGAACGCCTGGCCGCAGACCGTGGCTATCGTATCAGACTGGAAGAGCGCTACCCACATCACTGCCTGCGTGACTGCAACTATCCCATTTACCCTGATATCAACTGGTTTCGCGTGTTCGTCCACGTTGCGGACAGAGCGACCCACTTTGCCACTGTTTTGGATAACTGCCAGCAACGCCTTCGCATTGCTGACGCTGCCGATCTGGAATGTCTGCTGGAGCGTTACGCCCCCGCCGAAACCGAATTTGTTTTTATATATGAGTGAGGAATAACGATGTTCGGACTTGATAACCCGTCAGGTATCAGTGTGATGCCTGCCATCCCCCCCGCCAATAATGCGATGCCTCTGTGGTTCACTGAAGGTGGCGCTGGGTTAAGTGCCAGTTATCCTGGTCAGGAATGGTTTAACCAGGTTCAGGCTGAATTGTTGGGTGTACTAAGAGAAGGAGGTATCACACCCGATAAAAGTCGGCTAAATCAATTAGCGGTGGCGATAAAGGCCATTGTTTCTAATGGCATTACGCTGACAGACAGAACAGGCAATAGCAGCAGAATGGCTGCCAGCCAGAAACTGGTGACTGAAATTAATGAAAACGCTAATAGCAGGCTGTCTAAACGAGAGAACGGTGCGGACATTCCAAATAAAAAAGAGTTTGTGAAAAACCTTGGTTTGGCGGGAACGGTGGAGCTGGCGAAAAATGCCATTCCTGCATCAGCTATCACACAATACTCAGGTAACTCGCCTAGCCATGTCATGAGCCAAA
>NZ_NITZ01000049.1 GCF_002632615.1 Xenorhabdus miraniensis | reverse complement strand
ATGGCGCGGGCAAATAAGTCCTTTATGACGCCGGATATATGGTAGCAAACCGTATCGACTCAATGCTTGCACAACCGGGGGCGTCCATATATGGTTTTAAACTTCATTTGGTTATCAATGATTGTAAGGAATTGTTAGCCGTGAAACTCACCGCAGGAAATCAGGATGATCGTCAGCCAGTCAAAGCGCTGGCAAAAGGGTTAACGGGATGTTTATATGGCGATAGTAAGAATACCCTCTATCAGAGGCTATAGATCCACTGTTTTTTTAATCTATTCTTCTGATGTATGGCGTTTTTTCTGTTTCCTGACCCGTATGGTGATTGACCGAGATTGTGTCCTTCCTTTGATCTGTCGGTGACAAGAATACGCCATAAGAGGGTTCTCCTCACGGTACGCGTGACTCAAGAAGGGCCTGACGGCTTGTCTCTTTACTGTCCTGTCCGGGGTATCTGTCAGGAGAAATCAGTGTATTTTCTGACAGAGACTTTATGCTATGGCTGAAATTCAACAAGGTGTCATCGGTGGTGTTGATACCCATAAAGACCTGCACGTTGCTGCGATCGTTGATCATCATAATTGTGTTATAGGGTGCGAGTTTTTTCCGACAACCCAAAAGGGATATTGCCAAATGTTATCTTGGATGAAGTCATTTGGAACACTAGTCCGGGTAGGTATTGAATGTACGGGTTCATATGGTGCGGGTTTATTGCGTTATTTTCAAAGGGCAGGGATTGAAGTCCTTGAGGTGACTGCGCCCGATAGAATGGAACGCAGAAAGCGGGGAAAAAGTGACACGATTGATGCTGAATGTGCAGCCCATGCGGCGTATTCACGCATTCGTACCGTCACGCCTAAAACAAGGGATGGTATGGTCGAATCTCTTCGCGTTCTGAAAGCCTGCCGGAAAACCGCCATCGCGGCCCGGCGTGTGGCACTGCAAATGCTTCAGATGACTATCGTCTCTGCGCCTGAAGCATTACGGGCACAGTGCAGAAACTTAACCCGAATGCAGCTGATACGTACTCTCACCACCGCCAAACCTGATATGACCCGGTATCGTCATGTTGAGGATGCCTACCGTATTTCACTGAAATCACTGGCACGACGCTATCTGGAATTACAGGACGAAATTAGCGATTTGAACATCATGATTGCGGCTATTGTAGATGATCTTGCCCCCGATCTGATTAAGTGCAAAGCAGTCGGATATGAGTGTGCTTCTCAACTTCTTATTACCGCGGGTGATAATCCAGAACGTCTCCATTCAGAATCCAGTTTTGCTGCATTATGTGGGGTAAGTCCAGTACCGGCGTCGTCAGGAAAAAATCAGCGTTACCGTCTCAACCGGGGAGGTGATCGTGCAGCAAACAGTGCACTTCATATCATCGCCATTGGCAGGCCGTACAGATGCTAGAACACAGGAATATGTCGCCAGACGGGTTGGAGAAGGCCATTCAAAGCTGGAAGCTATACGTTGCTTAAAACGCTATATATCCAGAGAGATATTTACCTTATTGCGTAACCAAAATCGACAGATCAACAGTCGGCAAATAACCACTTGACACTTAGAAGGGCATCAAGGGTTATCTTAGCCAGGAACTGGCAAATGATTTAGCGCAAACCGGTATCACTTTTATCACGAAAAAACGCCGTAATATGAAAGCGAGTGTGCTAGCTGAGTGGGATAAGATAATGTTATTAAGGCGTTTTATCATCGAAACAATTAATGGACAATTAAAAACCATTTCTCAAATAGAACACTCTCGCCACCGAAGTATAAAAGGATTTCTATTGACTGTTTTAGGTGGGCTGATTGCTTACTGCCTTAAATGGAAAAAGCCGTCACTGAAAGTTTTCTACTCAGAAGAAGATTTCCCAGCGACGGCTTAAACGGAACTCGGGTTAATTAACGTTCGGAGATGGCGGTTGCCCTGTTTGCTCAGTGAAGACAAGCGACTTTTTCCCCCTGAACTATGTTGCTGGGGAACCAAACCACACCAGGCTGAAAGTTGTCGGCCATTGGCAAATTGGTGTGCGTTGACATCACTCACGAAAGCCGCCGCAATCAGGGGACCGACGCCGGGGATAGTGAGCAGATGCTCATAACCCGTTTGCTGACGGGAAAGCGCCGCGATTTCGTGATCCATTTCATGAATGCCCGTGTTCAAATTCCGCATATCTTCCCATAAGGTATGTAATAAACGGCGTAGCACACAAGACAGGCGATGACTGTCATCTTCGAGAATATCAGCGAGATGCTGTTGAAGTTTCTGAATGCCTACAGGCACAATCAGCCCCGATTCAGCCAGAAAAGCCCGCATTTGGTTGGCGAGTGCGGTCCGTTGTCCACCATGAGTTGCCGGGCACTGCGCAGGGCTTTAATATCCTGCTGTTCCACGGTCTTGACGGGAACAAAATGGAGACCAGGGCGGCAGGTGGTTTCACAAATAGCCAGCGCATCATTGGCATCATTTTTTTGATGATGGCAGAAGGCCTTGACGTGTTGAGTAGGGACCCGCCTGACGGTATATCCCATCGCTTGCAGCGTTCGACCCCAATAGTGAGACGTTGCACAAGCTTCCATCGCAATGACGGTGCCCGGCGGAAAAGAGTGCACAGTATCAAGCAATTTTTGCCGTGAGATTTTTCGGTTTTAGGCGACAGAACCGTCCTCCCCCCAGACGCAAACTTGAAAAACGTTTTTGGCGAGGTCAATGCCAACGACTTTAATCGTATTCATGAGATGTTCTCCCGAAATTCAGTGCATCAGAAAGAAAGTTGGCACTGTTTGCAGCTGAAAAAGGGAGCGTCCATCACATCACTACAATTCCAGCTTGACAGGCTCGATAAGAATAATCGAGCTGGAAAGTACGATGACAGGGTAAACAGCGATAACGTTGGTGACCCCCTTTGCCAATACCCTGTTTTTTAACGTCCTTCGTTTGGTGACAAAATCGACATTTTACTTCCACTGTAGCCACGTATGTTATCTCGCAAAAAGAGATATTATAGATGAAGAACAACACTTTGAATACATGACCATTTTCTTCGTGATAATACGCAACATGTTATGAATTTTTATATTCAAACCGGGAACTTTTGTTGTGGTTATAATATTAAATGTTTTATTTGGTAATCTATACTTTAGTTATTTCTGTTATAGGTATTATTTTATTTATAACCCGTAGCTGCTTGTTTTAATAAAATTATTTATATTCTTTTATGTTATCTGGAGTAAGGGGAAAACATAATATTTAGCCGTCAATGTACCAACGTCTTAAAAGTGAATTTATGTTATATTATTGATATATTTGAATAAATAATCACTATATCAAGTTTTATTAATTAAGTGATAAAGTTTGGTAATGATTGTAATTAAAGCGCTGTATATAGATTTTTAAATTTTAGTTATTATTATCTTGATAAGTAATATCCATTTTATTTATCTGACCAATAAGGTATGGAGTTGCTAGAGAAATTGACTTTACGGGTGTTTTTTCTTGTACAGAATAACGTGAATAAAAGAAACTAATTTATTCACATATTCACATATTCACATATTCACATATCATTACTATTTTTTTGAGTGGCAAATGCAAGTGCAAATGCAAATACAAACACAAGGACAAGGCCGTGATATACGCGAACTCGACTTGCATTTCATTATCACCATACCAACGAGATATCTGGGTTGCTGCTATGCAGTTTCCAGATACAAACCAGTATACGATCCTTAGTTATATTCAATTCAGCAACAATATTGATGAAAGCACTTTAAAAGTCGTTTTAATTAATACTGCTGAGAAAACGGATGTATTCAGATTGCGATTGAGTGAAGAGGATGGCATTCCTTATCAATGGATCGATAAAGAATTTGAACATCAAGTAACTTTAATAGATTTAACCCACCAAACTGATTCTACAGCTTCTGCCGAGTCTTGGCTACAAGATGCTTTCAATCATAGCCACAAGCTCGATGCCAGTAGCCTTGTCGATTTTACCCTGTTGCGAACGACTGAATCGGTATACGTACATGTGCGAACGCACCATATCGTCAGCGATGCTTGGGGCTTGCAGATTTTCATGAATCAGGTTCGAACCGAATATCCAATTAACCAACGTGATGTATTGCTGCAAAAGACCCCAGCATCTTTTGATGTGTCTGTTTGGGAGTTGTCCTGGTGGAGTTTCACTGGAGCCAGTCTTTCATTGCTGCCACCTAGTGCTGAGAAGGATCCTCGTGAAGTGTTGCGGGCGATCGAAAGGGATTCTGTTACTGTCATCCATTTTGTTCCCTCAATGTTATCCCCGTTGTTAGATCTGCTGGAAAGCGACCTGCGATTACGTGATTCGGCCGCATCACTGCGCCTGGTGTTCTGTAGTGGGGAAGCACTGATTCCAGCACAGGTCATTCGTTTTAAGCGAATTTTTAGCAATGCTGTTCAATTAGTAAACCTTTATGGCCCCACAGAAGCGGCTATCGACGTATCTGACTTTGAGTGCCCGAATGACCTTCATTCACGGGTTCCTATCGGCAAACCCATCGACAATATACAACTTTATGTTTTGAATAAAGAGCTTAAGCCCCAACCTTTAGGAGCTGCAGGAGAATTATATATTGGTGGTGTCGGTTTGGCTCGTGGTTATCCTCTCAATGCTATTCAACAGGCACATGGTGACACTTTGCATACCGCATTCAACTATGTGAATTTGCATGTGCTCGAACCACTTAAAGAGCTTAGCGCGCTGGATGTATGGGAGCAGTTCTATGCAGGATGGGCAGAAGAAGTTCAGGTCGTCATAGCTGCTACGCCAGAAGCGGGTATTTCAAGTACTCCGGCTCAGGATCGGCCATTCCTTGAAAATTGGGGAGATGGTCCGGTTACGTTCCTAGGTGATGCGGCACACCCAATGCTCACCAGCTTGGGTCAGGGGGCCGCCCTCGCCATTGAGGGTGCTGCTGTACTGGCGCATTGCTTGGCGACCATTGATGATACAAAGACGGCCCTTCGCACTTACGAGAACCAACGTCGCGATCGTGCTCGGGCCATGGTAGAAGGTGCGCGAGCGCTTAGTCATATTGAACAACTGGAGAATCCGTTCAGTACTTTTGTCCGCAACCTCTATTTTCGGTTTGTTTCTGAACTTTCTTTAACCAAAAAAAACGAAATGGCATTGCTTTTTTTCCTGGAGTCGAATAACCATGACTGAAATAAATCGTCCACTTTCTTGCTTAGAGCGTTGGTACTGGCTGTGCGACCAGTTTTCGACATTAAATGTAATCTCTCGCGTTCGTGTGCATGGCGAACTACAAATGACGGCACTACGCCATGGATTAGACGAGTTGCAGGTGAGGCATCCGTTGCTGAGAACCCGCATTGAACATGATAATGGTCTTAATCCGAGGTGGGTGTCTTGTGATCAGGCTATTCCGTTACGAGAGATTCGTTTTGCACAAGATCAACAATGGGTCGATGAGGTCAATAAACGCGAACTAATGGAACGTGTGAATCCCGACATTGGACCGCTGATCCGTACTGTAGTGGTCAACAGCGCCGACGGGATTTATGACCTACTGGTGATAGTGCCACATATCATTGCCGATGGAACCACGGTACTGTCGCTGGCTGAACAATGGCTCACGCTTGCGAATAATCCCGTGTCGTCTTCGTGGATAGCCAGGGCTCTGCCATCCGCAGAAGAAATGCGACCATCGAAGTTTACGGGTAAAGAGGGGGCTATACAACTGGCTGAGCAAACAGCGCAGGATGCAAAGCTGATGACCACGCATAAGCCAGGCCGGATAATACCCAACCGTGTAATTTCTCCGGAGAAACGACGTACCCAACTGTTACGAAGAGAACTCAATAGTGATCAACTTACTCTCTTAATCCAGACCTCTCGTAAGCATGGTACCACCGTGCACGGTGCGTTGACGGCAGCACTAGTACTTGCTGCGGCACTAGATGACCAAAATCATCCCACTCAATTTGCAGTTGGTTCACCAATAGATTTTCGTCGCGAACTAGTACCTGCCGTGAGCCACGACGAAGTTGGTACCTACGTAGCAACAGTCATGTCGGTGGTAAATGTTTCGCAGCCTTTTTGGAATATCGCCCGTGACATTACCACCGATTTAGCTAAACGTAAGGCGTCGGGACACCACTTTAACTTGGTAAATCTAGTGGCAGATTTGGCACCACAGTCGCTGACGGAAGCCCGTCCATTCATGGAGTTTATGGAGTCAGAGGGACCTATCAACTTGTGCTCATCCAATATTGGACGCTACGAATTTCCCGATCGGATCGGCAGCTGGTACGTAACAGGCGCGCAGTTCCTGACCGGAATATCGGTGAACGGCTATTTCGTTGCCACTATCAACACCAGCCACAACACGCTTTTTTGGAATTTCACCTATATCGATGATGCAGTGCCGGCCAGCCGTGCTACACGTCTGGCCGACACCTGTGTTCGTGTGCTGCTGTCTGCACTCAACGAACCGGCAGGGACTAATCAATAAGGAGTAACTATATCGTGTTCACCATCAAATCTATACCACCACAAGGCAAATATGTGTTGATCACCGGAGCCTCCACGGGACTGGGGCGAGAAACCGCGTTATATCTGGCAGAAAAAGGCTTTCAAGTGATTGGTGGTGTGCGTCAACAAGAGGACGGTGAAAAACTGGCGGCCGACTGCACATCAGAACGAATCACTCCTCTTATTATTGATGTGACTGACGAAGATTCTATCATCACTGCTGCAACTCTGATGTCGGAAAAAGTTGGAGAACAAGGGCTCTGGGGATTAGTTAATAATGCGGGAATTTGCATCTCCGCCCCTCTGGAGTGTGTATCAAGTGACCTTCTACGTAATCAGCTGGAGGTAAACTTGATTGGTCAGCTTGCTGTGACACGAGCAATGCTTCCCCTTTTACGCCGAAGCAAGACTGCCCGCTTAATTAATGTAACATCAGGATTGGGAACTGTCGCAATCCCCTATCTTGGTGCCTACTCAGCGGCACAGTTTGCCAAGGAAGGCTTAAGCGACGCGCTGCGCCGTGAACTGGCACCGATGGGAATTATGGTTTCAGTCGTCAGTCCCGGTACAATCTGGACACCAATCTGGGGCAAAATCGTGGAGGAAGGTGAGAAAGCGATATCGCTGGCTCCCATTGAGGTTTCTGATCTTTACCGCAATACCTATCTGAATTTTTTGCAAGCCAATGAGCAGGGTGCTCGAGACAGCCGTACAACACCAGCTCATGTCGCATCTGCAGTTTTTTCAGCTCTCACTAGTACTAAGCCGAAAACGCGATACCGTGTGGGTTCGGATATTCGGCGGGCGGCATTGCTTGCACGTTGGTTGCCTGATTATGTTCTCGACAAGATGTTCAGGCCGATCGTTACCCCCACTTCAGCCAGTAAGGAGCAATAACATGTCTGATCGCAAACTCAGGCTAGGGGAGGAGCTAATCTCTCCGTTGCATTCGCTCTATGACGGTCTTCAATGTGTAGGCGCATCGTTAGCGCGCCTTGAAGGTCGTATCGCCATCAATCGACTAATCAGCCGCTTCCCCAGTCTTGCACTTGCGATCCCTCATAACGCATTGCAGTGGTTACCTCTTACGTTTCTGCGAGCTTTAATCAGTGTGCCAGTATTGCCAGGCACAGGTTGTGCCGACTACCCACCTTCACTTGTAAAAAGGAATTAAAAATGAATGCTAAAAATGTTCTTGTTCGTAGTTTGCAGTTACTGGAAGCCGGTGATGCCAGAGGATGGTGTGACCTATTTCATCCGGATGGAGTATTAGAATTTCCTTATGCTCCCCCAGGTTGGAAAACCCGTTTCGAAGGTCGTGAAGTTATCTGGAAGCACATGCAGAAATTTCCCGAACACCTAACTGTCAGATTTACTGAGGTAAGTTTCTACGAAACAGCAGATCCTAATATGGCGATAGGAGAATTTCACGGTGATGGTTTCGCTACCGTAACGGGCCGGAAGCTCGAACAAGACTATATCTCCGTTTTATGGACAAACAACGGGCAGATCATGCGGTATCGGGATTTCTGGAATCCTCTCCGTCACCTCGACGCGTTGGGTGGTGTCGAGGCAGCCACTAAGATTGTTAAGGAGGGATAAGCCATGACACGTGCCGCCGTTCTCTCTCTGGTCTGGGCTCCTACCTACCGGATAATATCGTAACCAACACCATGCTGGCTGAAGAACTGGATACCTCGGATGCTTGGATTTTTAGTCGTACAGGCATTCAGACCCGACACGTTGTTGGTGAAAACTGCACAACGGGGGATCTGGCGGTCGAAGCGGCTGCTCGTGCATTATCCTCGGCAGGAGTTGAGCAGGTGGATGCTGTGGTACTTGCTACCTACCGCGAAACCAGACTTCTCTTGCCCAGCCACTGCGCCGCATATAGTAGTTTTCGTTATCACGGGCGAATGGTCAGTTACCAGTATGATCACGATAAAGAAAAGCAGCATATCCGTTCGTTCTTCTATCGATTGTCCAAAGAGTGTGATTTTGCCATTTCTCCCCACCGTTTTCGTCATACCCTGGCCACCGAGCTGATGAAAGCGCCGGACCATAATCTGCAACTGGTTAGAAGCCTGCTGGGGCACCGCAGTGTGGCGACCACAATGGAATATATTGATATCGATATGGAAATCGCGGGTAAAACGCTGGAGAATGAGCTGGCAATCTATCTGGATATTTCGGTGTAAGGATAACTGGAGATAAAAAAGACAGGGCAGGTCTCAGACAGGATTGAGGAGGTGGAGGTGTGAGTGAACTGCCCTGCATCAACATGATGGTATGAAATCTATGGTCGCCTATATGAACGCATCCCGTTTGCAAGACAAAAATCATGTTGACATCGACGGTAGGTTGCAGCTCTATATCCGTACATGAACTCCCGCGTATGTGCAAGATAGGGGAACCTCTAAAAACTTTTCACAGCCACAAAATTGAGTAAAATGTAGACACAGTACATCTCTACAAGGTAGCGCCGTCATGATACCGCCTCGTTCTGCTTTAAAAAAAGACAAGCTGGCATCCGAATATCACCGTCGAAAAATCGATGAATTAGGTGA
>NZ_NITZ01000048.1 GCF_002632615.1 Xenorhabdus miraniensis | reverse complement strand
CTTTCAGAGCCGCCATTTTCCGGGGTGAACTTTTCCTGAGCGATGAAATCTTTTAGATGACGGCTGACCGTACTTTCATGAATACGCAAGGCCTGTGCAGTCATCTGAGCTGTCCAGCCTTCGGAGGCTAAAAGCACGGCCTTGATGCGATCACAGACTCGACTGTCACGAGTGGTATCATGCATCAATTCGAGTGCACGTTTTTGTTCTGGTGTCAGATGAATTTTCATGGTTGCAAGCATGATCTGGTTTGGGTGATAAATCAAGCATCTTCAATGGCGATTGGTATATAAAACTCAATCACCTATTAAGATAATTGTGAAAAGAAATTTTTATTTGTTAACAAAATAAATAGAATCGATGATTTGACGAAGGGGTTCTGGTAATTAGGAATTATCTGAATACTTCATTAATTATTAATATTTCTTGGATTCGCCTAATAAGTGCAATTTCTATTAAATCTGGAAGCATATCACAACAACTAACTATTTAATACATGACTCAAGTAGTCTTGAAATAATTATCTGACCAAGCATCACATTGTTTTTATTTTACTCAGTTTTGCGATAAAGAAAAGCCGAAAAAAGATAGTATTGAACGATTTTCGATAGAAAAATATTTTTTATATTACGTATATTGAAAATTATTTATCTGAATGTAATCTGGCTGGGAAAGTCCAGTCAAAATAGCTCCCCAATAAATCGATATTAAAATGCTGTAGTTTTTTTTACTTGCGAAACAGAGTCAATAAATTTTACACGTTGAAAGGATAATATAATGGCTAACATCACGATAGTTCCAGCAGATAAACAAAATATTATCATAGGGCAACCCTTCAGTGTGGTTGTTGCGATACACGGTGCAACCCCAGCCGATTTAAAATCGGCACAGGTTAGTGTTGCTTCTCACTCACCAGGTGTGACACTAATACACACATTTGACGGCAAAATTACTAACGGAGCGTTTTACCAGCAACTGATATTCCAGGCCGACAAAAGCGGCGGCGATCAGACAATCAAGTTTACCGCAAATACGACGGGAAACCCTAGTCAGGAGGTAACTTATCACTCTGTCAATAACCCAGACCTGAATCCAGATACTTGCACACTGAGAGGATCAAACGCTTATCTGTACGACCCAAACGCGGTTACCTTAACTGGCTCCCCCCCAAGTACTACCACTAACCCCAATCCGTTCGTTTCAGCGTCAATCAATCCGATGATAAACAATGGTGGTCCAGTTCCACACTATGATATTCCGCTTCGTACAACAGCTCCCCTGCGAATATTCACTGAGGAACCAGGGAACATGGTTGAAATTCTACCTTATCACACTACGGAAAACGGTCTTTATTACTATCTGATTCAGAAAACATCAAGCGCAGCGGTGAACCTAAGAATATATGCCACTCAGGGTATCTCTACTTTTGTTGAGCTTGATACGGTATTCAGTGAAGAGGCATACAATCAAAAACAAGTCATATTTATTACGTCTGTTCAGACCAACGAATCCGACTATCTTCAGCCACCAAACATTGAAGAAACATTCTTGTCTTCTACTTTAACAAGGCCAGATGAATCGGAGGATTTCCATTTCATGGTTCCGAGCAACAAGGGAGTCAAAAGCGGCAGTTTTATCATCGGGTTTGTGACGGATGATAAAAAAGACATTTTAAAGAAAGCACTCTTCTTTGGGCAGCTAACAGTTGAAGAAAACGGATTTTATAAATTTAAAGTCGCTTACAGCGACCTGTATTCGGGGGATAATCATATCAGCTATGTGGCGCTTAACCAAACAGGTACGCCGGAAAGATCCAAGCTTGATTACATAAATTATGATAACGGTGGTATTAACGGTCCAAGTCCCAATGACGAGCACCGTACTTTGGTTGCTCCAAAGGTGTATGACCAGTACGATCACTATATTGGCATATATAACCCAATTAATATTAACAGCATCGGTTCAAAAGGCCTTGAGGTTTGGTTGTTATCCGACCCTCAAAATCCGAATCATACCATCGCCCCGGGTGACAAGATCACGATTAAAGCCTATATCTCACACTATGTTGATATCCACCCAGAAAAAGCACGTCCTTTACCGATTGAGGTGGTTAAAGATCACCCTGTGCAATTGGCAGAAATAACAAATGGCCATTATAAAGCGCTCATCACGCCCGCTCAACTGATGGGGTATGACGCAGCAGATGGTTATGATGTAGCAGTACTCACGATAGACTACAGTCGTCTTGCCCAGAACCAGAAATCAAAACTTTTCACCAGAAGCTTCGGTACAGTACCACCAGGGGAAGAGGACTCGGCGGAGTAGCCCCCTAACCAGAGTAGGTGACTGCTCATAGTTACTGTTTTTTGGCAGTCACCTTCATAAAGTTAATTGTTTGTGAAAGGTGATAACATGTCTATAAAGAACACAATATTAAACGCCGTCCTTGTTCCTCCTGCTTTACCACAAAGCTACAATGGTATTATTGATGAATCAAAACTAGACCAAGACGAACTGGTCATCATAATAAAAAAGCATGAAAAAATTCGTCTTGGATATAAAATCATTGTTCATCTGACGCCATATCTATCATCAATACCATTTTTTATCACAGATGAAAATATCGAGAATCCAACGTATCAAGTAACCATCCCTTTTTCTGCTATTCCTCTCGGAAGCTATGATATTTACTATACCATCACTGACCTGGTATGGAATAAAGCTAAATCTGAAAGTACCCACGTTACAATTAAAAAATCAGCTTCTCCACTGCCTGCTGTAATCGCCTATTTGGAGAGCGAGATTTTGGCGAATGGTATGCCGTCCAATGATTACACCCCGAATTCTGTACTCATCACGGCCTTAGATGAAAAAACGAAGCCGATATCCGGTGCACCAATACGTGTTGTCTCCCATGATGATGTTTGCATTACGCCGTCCTCTGGGGTCACAAACCAGGATGGTCAGATCGTTTTTTGCGCAACCTCAGATGCCGACGGTATTTTTTCAATACAAGTAGCATCAGGAGATATAAAAGATAAGGTTGAACTGTATTTTGCTCCGGTTAATGAAGCGAGATTAATCATAACTGGAAGTCAACAAATTGGTGAAGAATACGAAACAATTACAATCCAGGTTTACGATAAAAATACAATAGATCCCATTAAAAACTCTATTGTATATTATAAAATAGACCAAGCCATAAACATAAGTAACATATTAGAAATTGCTTTAAATCCCGATACGATACGATCAATGATTACAGATGAAATTGGGCAGTTCAAAATAAACCTGAAAGGTAAGGTGGGAGGAAATTGTATTATAAGGGTTACTGCCAATAATTATATTGGAAGCATCAAATATACGATGGGACAACAATAGAGAGATATTAATAATGGCAACGAAAAAACTTTATTTTACAGGTATAGAGAATAATTGGCATGTTTCGTATTACTTTCTGACGCAAGCTGGTTATGATTATACAGTGACATTATCAGATGAAGACACTGGACAGGTTTATGAGACTTGGAGCAAACCATACGACCCATCTGGCTATCCTCATAGCACGGCCAATATAATTCTCTATACAGGGGCATCTGGAAAGCTTATATGTACTGTTGATTGCCCCCAAAGCAATAAACTTGATGTCGACATGAGTAACAGTGATTTAACTGCAAATGGGGGACAAATAACGCTAGGAAAGACCTATACCGCCGCTTTTGAGGATTACGGTGGCTCAATCGATTTCAATGACTTTTTTATCTCTCTAGCAGGGTGGAAATACTACGAATAAACTCAAGCAGCTATTTTTTCATCAGAGTATGTCTCTGAAAACTATCACTGTGGGACATTATTCCCACAGTTTTTAGTTAATTCCAGTGACAGGCACTGACTTAATCACCATGTTGTCTTTATGCCGATTTTGGCCTTCAGCTCGTAACTGTCTGCAAAATTATTCAGGCTGGTGTTGGCTGAAGCCTGACCATAGACGGAAGATTTTCCATTATCCCAACTATAGGAACCTCCTGCCCCCACATCCCCCCAGGTGCGGTCATGACCACGGGTAAAGGCAACATCAGCGACGTTAGTCAAGTCATTACGCCCCAAAACCTCCTGATTAATATTGAAAAAACTATATAAATGAGTGGCTTTTTGACGATAGTCTATCGTCGTACCTACGCTAAATTTCATACTCTCGCTTCGGTCAAAGTGGATTTTGGCTCCAAACGGATCATAAAACCCATTCATATCTATAGAAGAAAACACGATTTGTGCTTGTGGGGTCAATGACCATTCCTGATTCAAGTCAAGCCCTTGCCCTGCTTCCAGGCTCAATGCATACCCCAGCGCGGATTTACTATTTCCCAAAGGCTGGCTGGCAGTCTTTGAATTCAGATCGTTGTCAAAATAGGTCATCTGGGCTATGCCATCCAAATAAAACTTATTCTTGCCGTACCATGTACTTGTTGTACCCAGCGTATAACCATTTGCACGAATGTGACCGTCACCATGCACAGAGCCTACATTTGCATCAATATTCGAATATTGCAGGAAAATACCGCCAGTGACTGAACCTTGGTTATTTTCATAAAAACGTCTGTCCATACCAACCTGAGCACGAGCCATTTTATAGGTAATGGCGTTAGCGCCAGATGTAGAAACACGTGGCGATAATTTACCGTAAGAGGCGGTCATTCGCCCCCATACCCCATTAGGCATCTGGCTTGTATTATCGTCTGTGCTGTGTTCACCAGCAGCGTTTCTAAAACTATCCATGTCAAGCAGCCTGTCCTTACGCCCGCTGATCCGGTCACGCAAGGATTCAGGTGTATTCAGAGTCTGCAAAACCCTGCCATAAGCCTCGTAAACGCTAACGCCAGCATGATAGAGCCGCGATGGTTCTGGGTTAGGGTTTGGACTGGTCAGCGACGAGCGCAGATACCAGTTCCCGTCCGAATTGTCAGTGCCATTCTTATAAAGACGGTAAGCATGGGCACCAGCTACAACAGTTGGCTCTCCCTTATAGTTATAGTCGCCAACCAAATTGAAAATTCCGTCTGATACACCTTGCACATCAACAACTTTAATACCTTCATTCGTTTGTGCACCCGTTCCACCGACATTTTTGATCACGAGATGCGTTGTGCCCGATGTGTTGCCATTCACCACAAGTCTGTCAGTCTTTGAGTTATCCCCTTCCAGGACAGTCGATAAACTCACCGTACCGTTATTGCCACTATAGTTACCCGCAATTGTCAGTATACGCCCTACAGCGTTGTTATCTCCGCCCGCTACGACTCTACCACGGTTATTTAAAGAGGAAATTGTTGTATTAAATCCCCCCATATCAAACGTACCATGCTGTCCGATTGCATAGGACGAAGCAGTGCTGAAAGCCTCCTTTACACCTTGGCGAAGTGTTCCTTTTTGTATTGCTGTCGTGCCTGTATAGTTATTCGCTCCCGTCAGAAGGGTTGTACCACCCCCGTTTTGAACCAGTTTTCCCTTGCCCGTGATATGGCCGTCGAACCTCACTGCATCTGAGCGGTTAAAGACAAGCGTGCCTTTACTTCCTGTTACGACATCACCGGAGATACTGCCTGTCGTTCCACCGTCACCGAGCTGAAGGATACCCTGTGTCACTTTCGTGCCACCTGTGTAATTATTCTTCCCTTTCAAAACCAGCGTGCCGTAATCGGTGGTTTCAAGGGCCGCCGAACCTGTCAGGTCTGACTCAATCGTGGCCGTACTGCCAGCCGTTGACTTATTGCCTGTTCCGACACGAATTTTGGCGCTACCTGTAGTGTCATTTTTTAAAACCAGCGGGGCACCAGAGATAGTGTAACCATCGGTGCCAAACTGCATGCCATTGACGGTGACCTGACCACCGCTGTTATCTACCTGCACCTTTCCTGCGATGCCGGAGAAGATGGCAAATTGATCTGCATTACTCCAACTGGCATTCGGCCGCCCTGCTTTTGACGTCCAGTTATTCTTTCCGCCAACCTGCCAGATACCATTACCGCCATCAACAATACCATTGTTATGTTTTCCGGTGTCCCCCCCATCCCAATAGTTCAGGATCATACCGCCCGTATTGGTGAGATAAACTTTCTTGTCCCTGCTCGTATCGAGAGAGAGTGCTCCGGGTTCTCCGCCAGTGAGCGTCATCCCATTGTTTGTTAAGGTGCCGCCATAATTGAAGATATCGTATTCACCCACAGAAAAACCGCCAAGATCGGTGACGTTAAGTGTTCCTGCCAGTGTCAGGTTGCCACGCACATCAAATAACGCAGGCGCAGAAGTCTCTGTTGCCCCCAGTGAAACACCGACATTTGAATCGTGACTAAGAATAAGATCATGACCAAATGTCAGGCTATCACCCTGCTTGCCGACAAGGTGTCCGCCGTTTTCAATCGTTGCCGTCCCGCCGATGATGCCGATCCCCTCCACCGTTCCCTCTTTTTTCACATTAAAGGCTGAAGCTGTTGTGCCCAACTGACTGTCAACGATAAAGCTTCCCGCTTCAACGCTTGTTGATCCTGTAAAGGCAGAAGAATCCGAATTTAGCGTTGTGATACCGGTGCCAAGTTTCTTGATTTGACCACTGCCGGAGATCACGCCGTCAAAACGGCTTGTTCCATTCAGATCCAGTGCCAGAATGCCTTCAGACCCGATGGTGACTAAGCGGGTGTCCAGCCCATTATTTCGGGTGTTAAACTGTAATGTACCGGCTTTAATATAAGTCGTTCCCGTATACGTATTCTGGCCGTTCAGAATGGTCATGCCTTTGCCAACATGTTCCACGCCGCCAGCACCAGAGATATTATTAGAAAAGGTAATATTGTTTTTATGGTCAAAAGCCAGTATTCCTTTCTGCCCGATTGTCACCTTGGACCTGTTATCAATGCTTCCCGTCGTCCCGTTATCGCCGAGTTGCAAAGTCCCTGAGTCGATTTTTGTCTCGCCAGTATAGGTGTTTTCCCCCGTCAAAATGGTCGTGCCGCTACCCACTAGGTGAACAGAGCCGGTTCCGCTTATGATGTGGCGATAAGCCGTTTTATCGCTACGGTTGAAATGAAGGCTGCCGGAATTATTTATGTCACTGGAAATGCGTCCTGTTGTGTGTCCATCACCCAGACTTAACGCGTTTCCTGATAATATCCTAACCGCTCCGGCATCCATGTTGTGAGTAAATAGCAGGTTCAGATTTTTGGTCATTCCATCTTTCGACCCAATGGTAACAACCGAATCTTTCGTCCCAGAGACATTGCCTTTAAGGATTGCATTTGAGCCAGACAGATAAAGGCTGGCGCTTCCAAGCTCGACATTGCCGTCAATCGTGCCTGCATTATCAATGCCGTTGGTGAGGGTTCCCTTATTATTGATAGCGAATTTATCCCCTTGGATTATTCCTCCATCCAGATTCGTGATGGTATCAATAATCCCTTTATCGTCGATATAAATACCATTTCGCTTTCCACGTATGGAGGAAGCGTTAGTAATTTGTTTAATTTTGGACGACCTGATATGGGAATTCACATCCAATAAAGCCATGCCTTGCCCAGTGACCTGAATTGCGTCCTGGTCAGCCGTGATCCCTTTACTCCCGGAGTGATTATTCAGGTTTTCGAGGTATCCTCCCTTTTGAATCAGAACGCCGTGGTTAGGGCCAGTCACTGTTCCATAATTATTGAAAGTGCCGACATTACTGCCAGATTTGATACCAAAAGTTGAGGTAGTAGGGCGGACATTACTCTCCTGAGACAATATTCCATAATTATCAAAAGTCTTAAGTGATGAAGTTGCAACATTTATTCCATCAATCGATCCTTCCTTCTGATTACGGAGGGTATCTACGCGTCCATATTGATCATTATTATTTGCGTCAACCGCCTGCTGGATCATTATTGAATTAGATGAGTTAGGATCATCATTGGATTTGATTGAGCCATAATTATCTAGCATATTCATTTGACCAGAAACCCATATGGCCCCATTCACTCCGCCTATGCTTCCACGATTAACCAGCGTTCTAACAGAACCACTGTTAGTTATCATGACGCCACTACTTCCCTGTAAAACCCCATTATTCTCAATATCATCAACTAAAATTGGTGGTATTGATGGTGCCAGATTATTGTCACCGCCGACATTGACCGCATTGTATTTCAGAGAGTAGCGATCCCAGGGGTCGCCGCCTTGAGGAACATCAATCGACACACCTTTCTTGATAGTAAGATTTTCGCCTTGTGAGAGATTACAGGGGGCTGTCTCATTTTCAGAAATGATGGTCTTCGTATTCGAAGAGCCACATGATGAGGCCGCTATGGCATCAATGCTCACGCCAGAAAAAAATAAAGCCATTCTAATTGCCATTGGCAACACAGCATGTCTGTATACTCTCATAACAGGAACCCTTAAATAACCTGTGTTTCGTTTAAGTTACAGAGCTAACTATCTGATATATAATGAAATTATTTTCAATGAAAACAACGTAATGTAAACTACCGAGCTATAATTACTTTAGAAGAACTTTACTGCTACGTCGAGGTTTCTGCCAAAACTATAGCAAAATCAAAATAACAGGGCACAATATCTGAATTCAAAAGACAAGGCAGAGTCGTGAGGTGGGTTACCGTTTAGATTTCCGAAAGAAAGTACTGACATACAAAGACAAGCATTCGTTGATTTTCGTACAAACGAGTACCCACTTTGCGCAATCGATACTAGCCTTACTGATTAGCTTACCTAATAACAGTTAGTATTTTTGGTAGTGAGAGTATGGACATGCTAAGATTCTTGGCAACGTTCTTTAGTCGTTACCACTTATCATTTTCATCAATATTCCCATCTGGCTCATGAACCTAATAGTTAGATTGCTTGTGAAATATAGTATTCACGCTCAATGAACGTACCTATCACTTTATCGTGTATTTCTTCAGATTTGGAATAACCTATCGTTTTTCGATTCAGCCTTTTTATCCGGATACGCAGAGTGCGATTAGTCCTCTCAATACGTTGGGTAAATTTCTTGCCCGTAAGGTGTTTTTCCTCAGGAAGGCGATCGTAAACGGCATAATCATCTGTACAATAAAACCGGATATTAAAAGGAGACAGAAGCGCCAGCAATTTTTTCAGCGTTTTCTTACTGCGATCCCCAAACACATGCGCCACTATCTGCTTCCTATTCGGCTCCCAGACATACCAGAGCCAGCGCTGATTTTTTTATTACCGACAAATGACCACTGCTCGTCTATTTCACAGACAATCTGAATATCACTGCCCGCAAGAGGCAGCGTGGTTACATCTTACTCAATTTTGTGGCTGTGAAAAGTTTTTAGAGGTTCCCTTAAATATGGTTGTTCTGGCTGTATCCGCAGGTACGGTTGTAAGCATGGGAATGAACAGATGATCGGTAAATATGTTAAAAATTAAGACAAACAATACAATAAATTGTACTCAAATCACCCGCTATCAATGTCTTAAGATACCCCGCTGTAAGCAGCGGGATTCTTTATTCAATAGCTAACTAACCCGAATTCTGCTTAAACCATCACTGGAAGATCGTCTTCTGAGTAGAAAACTTTAAGTGATGGTTTTTTCAATTTAAGGCAGTAAGCAATGACTGCCCCTAAAACAGTCAAGAGAAATCCTTTTATACTTCGA
>NZ_NITZ01000047.1 GCF_002632615.1 Xenorhabdus miraniensis | reverse complement strand
TGTACCGTGAAAACCTCGGTTAAGGTGACCCATTATCTTCCCGAAGTGGTGGTGTCTACCTATCAGGCTCCCGGTGGCAATCCATGGACAGAAATGGCGCAGGTCAGTCAACTCTCAGGCGGAGTGGAAAATACCGTGACCGGGGCGTTTTCTCACCTGAACGCCGGCGGGGGTAATCACAATGTTCAGATTGCCGGGCAGAGGCGTACCAGTCTGCGTTTCAAATATGCCGATGCCATCGGGCATCCGGCAACTAACCTGATAGGTGGGCAAATCCCCGGTTATTCGTGTCGCAGTGCCGCCACCCCGTTGGTGCCTTATTTTATCAGCACACTGGATTCGGTAGCGTGGCGCTCGGGTCTGCCGGAATCGTTCTATCCGGAAGCGCTGATACCCGGTCAGCGGGAGCTGGGCCGCCAGATGGCCGGCACTATGTGGAGCCATATTTATCCGCGCTCAGGCTTTGTCAATCAGACCGATGATGACAAGGCATCTGCCGTGGTCGCACAGCGGGTCGCGGATATTATCACCCGCGCCGGTCAGCCGCATGTTTATCAGGCATTAAAAGGTCAGCGCGCCGACGGTTATTGGCCACCCGAACCGGTGACAGAAAATACCGGCACTCAAAATCACCAATGGCAGCGGTTATCACCGCAGTTAAGTCGGTCCTGCGCGGTGTTTCCGGATGGGGAACACACGGCGGCAAGCAATGGCAATCAGGCCTATGCCCTGTGGCAGCCTTACAGTTGCTGTCAGCGGCGTGGTCAGCGTTTTCTCGGCAGTACGGATATCTGAAAAGGGATGGATGACAATGAAAAGAAAAACGTTATGGCTGATAGTCAGCGGGCTGGCAATGACTTTTGCACAGGCCAACGCCACCGGGCTGTCCCTGACCTTACCGCAGGTGAACCGCAGTGCACTGGGCTATGGGGCAGAAGCCAGCGGTGCGGTGTCCGATACGCTGTTCTATACCCTGGGGGGCGGTTCGGTGATTTCTGAACCGGCCAGTCGCAGTGGTTCCGCCACCCTCGGTGGGTTAGAACTGGGCTGGAGTTCGGATTTAATGTGCGGCAATTTTGACCTGAAAGCCACTGTCAGCAATCAGTTGAACGGTATCACGGCCGGATTTAAGAATCTGATGGGTGATGTGATTCAGGGGGCCACCGGTGCCGTGGCCAGCCTGCCGGCGATGATTATCCAGCGGGCCAATCCGGGGCTGTATGACATGCTGACTAATGGCGTGTTGCAGGCCAATGTGGCGTTCGATAAAGCCCAGTTCAATTGCCGGGCGATGGCCAATAAAATGATGGACTTTGCGCAGAACACCAAATGGACGCAGTCGGCTACTTTACAGGAATACAAAATGCTGGTTAACAGTGGCGATGGTGATGCGGTACGTGTGAATAACGCCGGCAGTAAAGTGACGGGCGCCAGCGGGCATTCATGGATTGGCGGGCAACGGCAGGGCGGTAAGGGCCAGAATGCGATTCGCCCGACCCGGGATTTAGCCAGTGCCGGTTTTAATATGATGAATCAGTTGCCGGTACTGAGCCAGTCATCGGTCAGCACCCTGAAGTGTGAGGGCAGTGCCTGCCGTAAATTCAGCAATGCCCGTGAGGCAGCCGAAGCGGTGATCCGCATTCTGGGCGACCGGGCTATCCGTACCTGTGCTCAGGCAGCAGACTGCACCAGTGGCGGCGAGAAACACCAGCCGGGCACCACCGTCGCGGGGACGGGCTTTGCCCCGATGCTGGAGGCCCATACCCAAACCAATACGGAACAACTGGTGAAACTGGTCAGCGGCGCGGAAAAGCCCACGATGGCCAATCTGAGAAAACTGAAAACCGGTAGTCTGGCGGTGACCCAGGGGGTCATTCAGGCGTTGCAGCGCGACCCGGACCGGGCTGCCCTGACGGGGCGTTTAGCGGGGGAACTGGCGATGGCCGAAACCACCGAAACGGCGTTACTGATGCGGCGGATGCTTATCACCGGCATGTCTGAACCCAATGCGGCGGCGCAATCCGAAGCATTGGCCGAAGGGGAACGGCGGATTGCCGCACTGGACCGGGAAATCACTGCCCTGAAGAATGAAATGCTGCTGAAACGGGAACTGGCCCACAATGCCATCCTGACCATTATTGAGCGGGACACCCAACGCATTAAAGAGCATCCGCAAAAACAGGTGCCGGACAGCATGGATACGCGTTTTTATCAGCTGGAAATGCCAAATCGTGAGCGTAGGTAAGGAGAATGATGGCAGAGAAGCATTCAATATTAAGAAAAGGTGCCGTGTTATCACTGCTCATCGTGTTGATGGTGGGCATCACTTTGGCGACAGGTTGGGTCGGGCTGCATCAGGCAGAAAAACTTAACCTCATTCACCACTGGGTGACCGAAACCGGGGGATTCTGGTTAGTCTGGCGGTTATGCCTGTATACCGTACTGGGCTGGGGCGGTAAGAAAATCTGGCAGAAGACAACACATCAGCCAGAATATCGCGCCGTGTTGATACGGATAATGGTGGTCAGCCTGCTGTTTATCCTGCTGGGTGAATATGCCCTGTCAGGCAATATTGAGGATGTGCTATGACGACCAACAGCTATCTGGAATACTTTCTGACCTTACTCGGCTGGGTCGTCAACAATGGCCTGTGGCAAATACTGATTGCCACCGGGCTGTTTACGCTGCCGTTAGTGATAAAAGTGATTGCGGTCTGGCTGAAAGTGCAAGAGTGTGGTGAAGAAGAGGGCCATGGCGGATTACAGTCGCTCGCCCGGATTGAGAATATCCTGTACTGTGCCTTTTTTGTGATGGTGGTGTGTTGTGTGCCGCTGGTGAATGTCAGCCTGACCACGCTTCAGTACGACCAATCCCGTGCCAAAAGCTGTGGCACCTGGACACCGACAGCGCCGGATAAAAGTGGGTATGCGCCGGTGATGTCCAGCCTGAACAACCAGACCGCGGCTGTGCCCCTCTGGTGGGCGGTGGTACACCGGTTGTCCAAAGGACTGACCCAGGCCGCGGTGGCATCCATTCCCTGTCGGCCGGATTTGCGGCAACTGCGCTTTGACGTGCAGCACACCCGCATCAGCAACCCGGCATTGGCCGCGGAGTTGCAGGATTTTACTCACGATTGCTATGCCTTAGCCCTGTATCAGTGGAAACAACGCGATCGGGAGCACATCGCCGATCCGATTATCCTGAATGATATTGACTGGTTGGGCAGCCGCACGTTTTTAGCCGGGGATTACAATACCCTGCAATCCCGTACCCCCCGAGCGGATTTTCCGTGGCAGGAGGACCGGGACAATGGGCGACCGTATACCGGGCAGGGAGGATACCCGACCTGTAAAGCCTGGTGGTCAGCCGCCAACACCGGCCTGAAAGACCGGGTGCTGGCTCAGGCCGATCCGGGCTTGTGGTTGCGCCTGTCGGCGACCCTGAAAATGCTGGGCAAAAATACGCCGAAATATCAGGAAGCGGTGATCCGCCGTCTGGTCAGCCCCGTGAATCTGACGGTTTCTCAGGCGGGTTATGTCTATGCCGGCTATGGTGGCAATGCTGATCCCACGTTGTTGGATGCGGGCAACCGGGTGGGTGCTTCGGCAGGGGCGTTATTGGGCGGATTACTCAGTATGCCCATGTTCGATGCGGTGCGACAGGCGCTGCCGATGATGCAGGCGGTGATCCTGATGGCGTTGTATATCTTAATCCCATTGATACTACTGTTTGCGGCCTATGAGTTTAAAACCATCTTCACGCTGACTTTTGTCATTTTCGCGTTGAATTTCCTGACCTTCTGGTGGGAAACCGCCCGCTGGCTGGACAGCCATTTGCTGGAAGCCCTGTACGGTTCAGACACCCACAGCCTGTTTAATCTGGCCGGCATGCAGAACACCTCAGACGATTTAATCATGGGGCTGGTGATGGGCACGCTGTTTATTGTCCTGCCAATGGTCTGGTTGGGCGCATTCGCGTGGGCCGGTGTGCGGATGGGCGATATGGCCGGCATGATGAGCCAGGGTGTCGGGCAGGTCAGGCAGTCTGCGGGCATGTTCGGACAGATGGTGATGCAGCGGGTGTTATCTAAAGGAAAGTAGATAAATTATGTGCTTAAAATTTAGGGGATAGGACGCTATTCCTTAAATTTAGTTTGAATTTAATATTTTCCTTTATTTAATTCTATAGATAATGGTTTCGATAATTTAAATAATTCATATTGTCGCGTTAATGTTTTAATTTACTCTTCTCTGAATTTAGGTCTTATATTCACATAATTCACATAATTCACATAATTCACATAATTCACATAATTCACATAATTCACATAATTCACATAATTCACATAATTCACATAATTCACACAACACTGATGACCTGCATCACAAAAAATAAAATGATTAAGTGCCCTTTAAGCCAATATGACTTATATATAAAGCGTTATAATGTCATTATTTATATCGGATATCCTCTTTAGGGTAGTGGGCGATATTTAATATAGAAGCCTCAAGGGTCGTGGCCCTTGAGGCTTTGCTATTTATTACAGTGAAAATAAAATGGGTTTAACCCATTTTTCGAGCAATTTTATCTTTTGGCCTATTTATATTTCCTTAGCAAGGAAAGACCCAATAAATATGTTTAACGGTGCGGGTAAGTAAGTTATTTAACGAAAATGTATTATTGAATGGATTGATGACTTTTCTTCATTCAGGGCGGGTTATATCTCTTTTCTGTCTTTTTATATTTCATGTCAGCATGGTATGAGTTTAATATTCATGCGGTATCTCACAAAAAACGCAATAACGGAGTGTTATTTCACTCAAGATGGCTTACCTTGAAAAGGATATACTTATCATGTTTTATCTATATAAACTCTCTTGTTTATGGTGGTAGACAATTTATAGAAGCCTCACTGGTCGAACCCATTGAGGCTTCGCCGTTTAGGTTGATGAGAATACACCGGTTCGGATCCAATTTACCGATTAAATTGAGTTTTTTCGCTATTGAATGAATAATGAAAAGGGTTAAATTGAAAAAACTTTAATATAGGCTGAAATGGGTCAGGGAAAGTGATGAGCGATACTGATAAAAATGGTAAGAGCAAGAAAATTCAAAAACGATTCAGTCATTTTATTCCTTACAAAACCACGTATGATTTGCGTTTAAATAAAAGAGAACTCAAGTTAATCAACATACTGATGCAGATTCAGGGCTATGAATGGGGTTTTTTGACCGTGTTAGGTGTCCGGCCTTTATCGCAACGGGGGTAACCATAAAAACAGTGCCATCTATGTTGTGCGGTGCCGGTGTGGTAAATACGCGGTCAGGACACTTAAAGCAATCAAAAATCCGGCGAATGTGGCTGATATGTGTGAGCATTGCCTTCACCTGTACAACCTGAGGCGCAGAAACCTCTTTCTCACGACGGGAAAAGAGGTCGATTTGTCAGAATTAACCGGCATTAAATATAAACCCCCTTTAGAGATTAAAGTATAAGGAAAGGGGGTTCCTGATAGGTTGGCTATTGAGTTGGCTCTTGCTTCCGAACACCGCAAAGAAAGTCATGTAAAAAATATTGGATACCTGTTTTGAAAGACTTAATTATTAAGATGCTGTATATGCACCATAATCTATAATCGACTTGAGCGTTTATTAATTAATCTCATTCAGACATCATTTACCATTACAAGGGCGTCAATTTATGAAAAAAATGAAAGAAATTCATGCCAATTCTTTTGAGGGAGAAGTTTCAGTTATACTGAAATTTGTCTATGCCGTATTACAAAATGGTACTTTAGCGCCTCAATATGACGCTGAGTGCTTTAAAAAACTATCCAGTTTGGGATCAAAATACGTGGGTTTAAACGTGAACAATAGGTATAACATAAATACATATACTGGGATAATGTCTGCTCGCTCGACGTTTATTCCTCCAGGCCATTCCAGACCTTTAGTCGTTACTCTATCACCTGAAGGGATAAGTAATACCTATGAATTTATAGGTAGCATGGAGCCAGACATTAATATATTTTTTAATCTTGATAAAGAGTTAAAAAATCCAGTGAGTACATTTTTTATACCAAACAAAGGAAAGGAATATAATTGCGTCATTTCGAGTGTAAATAAATATCACGGTATAATAAGAAGATGGTCGTATAGACGAGCGTGAATATCACATATTTCCTGCGACAGAGCTGGAAAGCATAAAAACCCCTGGGACATTTATGCAGCAATCTCTTCTGTCCAACACGGCTCCGTTTTGTCACCTAATTGTAACGGCTCGCGTTTAAAATCCAGCGGACTAAATATTATGCCTTTCTTAAGTAAAGTTAGACAGATAAATCTTATATAGGCACAGAATAAAGGATCATGAAAAAATTCTCTCTCTTGTATTATTAACTTCGTTTGAATTATTTGTTTTAATTTTCACTGTCGGAAAAAGAATTACGCACTGTATATGCGCTGTTTTTCAATCATATTACCCCTTTCATCATTAATGAAAAGGGTCACAATCCGTGGTGCAAAAAATCCAATCCACGCGGTACAACAGCGCAAACTCTCTGATTATCAGCGTATTGAGCCTGTCACTCAGTTTTCCCGGTCAGGCCATGCCGGCAGTTCCAAACCAAGACCCGCAGGGACAAAAATTGGCCGAAATCACCGCACAATGGGGGCAACTTACTCAATCGCAATCTCCCAACGAAGCAGCAAAAACAATGGCTGCCCAGCAGTTATCGTCTGCGGTGACATCAACACTGACACCGTGGTTGAATCAATACGGCCATGCCCGCCTCACACTCCCTTTCGACCGCCATTTTTCGTTAAAAGACGTTGCATTGGATTGGTTACTGCCTTTTTATCAATCGGTTTCAGGGGCAACATTCAGCCAGTTAGGGGTAAAAACCCATCATGGTCAGGCAACAACGGCCGTCGGATTCGGCTATCGCTATTTAACCGATAACGGGTTATGGGGTGTCAATGCCTTCTGGGATGCACGATGGCCGGCGCAGCATCACCGTTACAGTCTCGGGCTGGAAGCCTGGCATGATAACGTCAAACTGTCTGCCAATCTTTACCAGCGCTTATCCCATTGGAAGCCCGCCCGGCTGACGGATTTTGACGCAAGACCGGCCAATGGCTGGGATATTCAGGCCGAAGCTTATTTGTCTGCTTTTCCTCACTGGGGCGGACAGTTGAAGTATGAACACTATTATGGGCAGCAGGTTGCCTTATTCGGTGGATCAGAACGCCAGAAAAACCCGTACAGCGTCACCGCCGGGCTGACTTCCACACCCGTGCCGTTAGTGACGTTAGGGGCGGATTTTCGGCGGGGTAAACAAGGTGCCAGTGAGAACCGTTTTACCCTGAACCTCAATTATCGGTTGGGTGTGCCATTCAGCCAGCAACTTGACCCGAACGCAGTCGCACCACTGCGCAGTCTGAGATCCAGCCCGTTGGATTTTGTGAACCGGCGCAGTGATATGGTGCTGGATTATCAGAAGCAGACCCTGATAACACTGGCCTTCCCCGCATCGGTTAAAGGCTATGAAGGCAAGGCAGTGACCTTTGTGCCGGTTATCCAATCCAAATATCCCCTGGCACGTTTAGAACTTGATGTCCATGAATTACAGCAGGCAGGCGGAAAAATACTTTATCAGCAACCAGATAAAGTGACATTACGGTTGCCGAAAACCACGGAAAAACCCGTCCGGCTTTCGGGGGTTGCCGTTGATAATCGAGGTCATCGCTCTAACCGGGCAGAAATCAGGATAGTGAGTCTGCCGACCGAAAAGCAGTGGCAGGTGACAGCGAATAAAACGCAGGCAAAAGCCGATGGTCATGATCCTGTGATCTATACCGTAATGGTCACCGATCAGGAAGGTACTCCTGTCCCTAATCAGGCCGTCATCTGGTCAAGTGACAAAGGCGAATTATCGCAGACCAGACAAAAAACGGATGCGCAGGGGCAGACATCGGTCGCGCTGCGCAGCCGTCAGCAGGGTCTGCACACAGTACGCGTTGCTGCCGGTGAGTACGTTACCATTGCGCCTTCGGTACAGTTTGATGCGGTGCTGATACCGGTAATCACCCTTGATAAGCACAGTGTCAGATCCGATGGAAAAGCAAGGGCAATGCTGACCGTCACTGTCAAAAATGCAGCCGGAGAGCCTGCTTCGAACCAGACCGTTGGCTGGCAGACTAATCTCGGTCAGTTTTCTTCATTTTCATTAAGGACCGATCCGAAAGGACAGGCCATCGCTTATTTAACCAGCCGGGTATCAGGAAATGCCGAAGTGACGGCGGCGGTTGGCAGTGAAACGGTGATGGCTTCTCCGATTAGCTTTATTGCCTCGTTAACGCACACGCTTCAGGCGGACAAACAGACTGCCATTGCCGATGGTCAGGACAGTGTATTTTATACTGTCAAAGTGCGCGATGCGGCGGATCAGCCCGTTGCCCACAGCGAAGTACACTGGTCAGCGGATAACGGGCAACTGCTGGATAAACAGGAGCAGACAAACAGCCGGGGAGAAGCGACAGCCCGGTTAGTCAGCCGCACCGCAGGGATGGCAATAGTGAGTACGGAAGTGTCAGGAAAAATGTTCAGTGCTTCTCCGGTGATTTTTAAGCGTTTGCTGAAACCTTTTATCACGGTGAATAAAATCCGGGCCAAAGGTGATGGACAGGATACGGTTATGTTGACGGCCACGGTGAAAGATTCACTGGGGTTACCCGTGGCAAATCAGCCGGTGGGTTGGCAAACGGATTACGGGGTGCTGTCTTCCGAGCGCACACAAACTGATAATCAGGGACAGACAAAAGTTCAGCTGAGCAGTACATTTCCGGGACTGCATCAGGTCCAGATTCTGGTTGGGGATAATCAGGTGGCAGCGCCTGTGGTGATTTTTGATGAAGTCCTCTCATCGGCAATCGGTGTCAATAAAACCCGTGCGGCAGCGGATGGCGAAGACTGGGTGACCTTTACGGTAACAGTGACAGAGAGTCAGGGTCAGGGTGTGTCTGATAAACCCGTCGATTGGTCGGGAAATTCTGGTGAAATGATTTTTGCCGATGACCGGACAGACCGTCAGGGAAAAGCTACCGCCACCTTTATCAGTCACTATGCAGACCGGGTTTCGGTCACTGCCCGGATTGGTAAGCAGCAGATTGTGTCTCCGGTTGTGGAATTTATCACACCGTTACGCCTTGTTGATACCGTTGCGGTTGACAGTCAGGGGGGCAATGCTAACCAGAAATCCTTTGGCATCAGTGGGCCTTCGGTATTCTGGCGTGGTGCAAAATTCCGCCTTATCACGGCAGGCAATACAGGCCGGGTGAACTGGCAGAGTGATTCCCCCTCAGTGACGGTATCCGGTGATATGGTGCAGGTGCAGCAGAATCCGGATGGTGTAAGACTCACGGGCATCGATGAGACAGGGCAACAGGTGGTACTGACCTTAACGGGTTATACCTGGTTTGAGCGCTCAGGCCTGACAGAAGATTTTTACTCGAATGCAAAACAGCTTTGTCAATCACTTGGCAGCCAGATTGCCTCCAAATATGCGCTCGAACAATTCTATGAGGAGTGGGGTAATTTTTATCTTTATGACGGCTGGGTACAGGAATTTTATGTGACGTCAACGGATTACCTTGCCGCCAGCTCAGGCTCAGCAGAACATCAGGCAAAATGGGCATTTTGGGCAGGGGCTGACCTGTGGGTGCGAAATGCCTGGGCGATGACGGCATTTGCGTGTGGTAAGTAATGGCAT
>NZ_NITZ01000046.1 GCF_002632615.1 Xenorhabdus miraniensis | reverse complement strand
CCATAGCCTGTTCCACCTCGGAGCTGTTTTTGGGTGTGCACCAAAACTTTGCTCCTGGAACAGGCTTCTCGTCAACTTCTTATCCAGAATTCGGGTTAATTTAAATTGTTATTAAAAAATTAGAATTGTGTAACGATTTTGTTAAAAAAATCTTGTCTAAGTATATGCCGGATACTAGGATGTTAGCACCCAATAAATATATTGGGAATTATAAATCCATTACATAAAGGTAGATTAATCATGAATATTCAAGAATTGATCGATTCCGTTAAAGAAACTGAAATTAACGCGACTGAAACCCAAGTTTCTAAAATGGAAAGCGAAGAAGTCTCTCTTCTCGGCCCAATGAACATGCTCGCATTTGATGCTTAAACTCCTTGCACCCATTTATTGGGTGCTATTTATTCTTTAGGAAAATGATATGCTCAGTATTCTAGGAAAAGATGAAATAATAAAAAATGTGTACCTTCTTTCAAGGAGTCTCCCTGGCTCTGAGAATATTAAAAAAATAGAAGATCTAAAGCCATTTTACTTGGACTTTTTGAAAAATCATCAGCCTTACCATCCCATTAATTTTTCCGATGAAATCATTGTCTCTAATGAAGAAAAGATAAACTCGTTAATATTAGCCTATCAGCCGAGTGCACTTGACGACCTGAATCAGGTTAAAATGATTGGTGAAAAACACAGAACTGATAAATACCAAGAGTTGTCGACGTTAGTGAAAAACGGCTATACCCATTTAGCGGACAGCGATAAAGACGTTAAGTTGATTTTTGATTTAGTGATCCATACTATTTTTTTCAGAAAGTCTACAAGCAGTTCAAACGTATCATCCTTTGGTGGTTCATCTTCGACGGCTATTGGCAGTATTTGGATTAGCGGTCATGGCGCCTTAACACTGCATGACATAGCGGAATTTTTGCTTCATGAGTTGACACACCATCTGTTATTTATAGATGAGCGTTGTCATGAGCAATTTCATTATGCAGAAATAATAAAACCGGAAAACTATTCTACTTCCGCACTACTGGGAAAAAAGAGTCCTTTGGATAAAGTTGTACATAGTATATTAGTTTCACATGAAATTTTAAATGCGCGACAGAAATTCTTAAACGCTGGAAACGTCACCATACATCCAAAAACGAATATCCTTAAAAAAAACACCAATCAGTCCATAGCAGAAATACTCGGTATGAAAAACTTAAACAACCTCATCACGAACAGAACAAAAGAATTTATTATGACAGCACGTGAAAACCTTAACTAAAGGATAAAACATGTTAAAAGCAATCGAAAATCTTGCGGGTAAAATAGAGGCGAGATGGCATATGGATGACTATAGCTGCTACTCGTTTGCAGATATAGCCAAGTCTGAAATGCAAAAGGTAGATTTAATCTCTCTCTTTTCCTTCAAGGAAATCAATTCACTGATCAATCTTAATTCTTTGAAAAAAATTCAGATAGCTTCCGAATTTTCAGAATTGCATATGAAGCTTTTTGATAATGGTAAGTTTTACATTGAGCTTCTGAACTGGTGGGATAAAGATACATCTATTCATGATCACGACTTCTCTGGCGTCTTATTACAACTCGAAGGTAGCGCCCTGAATACCATTTATTCTTTTGATGAAGAAAATGAAATCAGTCACAACCTGAGCATGGGAAACATAAAGTTAACCGAGGCTTATATCAGTAAAAAAGGGGACTGCCGAATTATTCCATTTGGCAGAACAGAGAAACATGCTGTTTGGCATTTAGAGAAGCCGACGATCAGCCTGATAGTAAGAACGCATCCGATCACCGTACTATCCCCACAGCTCAATTACTTCCCTCCATACATGCGGGTTAATCATTCTGCAACAAATATTGCTTTTAATAAAAAAATAAAATATTTCAATCTATTATCTATGATTGACGACAAAGAGTGCAAAAGTCAGTTTTTACAGGAGTTGAAGGATTCTTCTGCAACCGAGCAATTTTGGCTTATGATGAAAATGTCAGAATTCTTATATCACCCTGACAATATTGACCTGCTTCAAGGTTATATTGATGCATCTAAAAGTGAGGATGAAAAAAGCTTAAAATTAAAGCTTGTTTCTTCGGTTACCCTCAGAAGGTCATCGCAATTTATTATCAATAAAGTCAAACCCCTTTTCACTAAATTTGATGACCGCCTGTTCTTATCCTGTCTGGCCTCATCGTATAGCCAGGAAGATAGAGTGATGATCTTCCCTGAAATGGGCATTGAAAACTTTGAGGATAAACTTACCACACTGATTGAAAATTTACCTGTTACAGTTAAGCCAAAGATAATACATGTATTAAAAACACTTGGATTAAATGTTGAGTCAAAATGAAAAATATTTTTTCAAATAAGTTTTTCTTAATATGTCTTGCATTGATATGTCTGCAGCAAGTTTTAGTGGGGCTGTCCACTTATTTCATCGGGTTGGCTGGTGAGAAAGTAGCTACGCTCCCCATGGAAGCATTTTACTATACAGCCATGTTTTTTCTATCTATCTTTATTGCCTACCTTCTCGGCTCAGCTTCATTGTTTTATCGGGTTAAACTTTCTAACAATTTGTGGGAGAGATATTATTCAAATACTTTAACTGAAATTTCAAAAAATCATTCAATCTCAACCGAGGAAAATAAAAGAACAACGCAATTATGGCTAAGTGGTGAGGCTTTGAGCACGCTTGATGAAGCTGGATTCGCCTTCATAGAAATACTGGCTATATATTTTAATGTCCTTTTTACCACTATTGCTCTGTTTGCCATCCTTGGCGCTGTATTGACTAGCGTGATCGTATTTTGTATGTTTTTATCTGTGATGCTTTTGTATTTATCAAAAAGTAAAATAGGTATTATTGCAAGTAGTATGCAAAATGAAAAGATAGCCGCATTACATTCTATAAGTAAAATATGGGATAATATGTTTTATGGTGATAAGAAATCATTGGCCTCTGCACTAGCATCATCAAAACAAAAAGTTGATATTTACTTTAAAAAGACGGAGTCTTATAAAACTTTAGAACAGATCATTTCTTGTACTCCAATACTCATTTCTATTCCTCTCTTGGTCTTATTTTCATATTACCAAATTTTAAATAATACAGTGGCTATTGGCGCCTTGGTGGCTGTTTTACCTAGAACATTGCAACTATTTCAAAACATCCATGCAGCAAGCATGAGCACAAGTCAGATCATGTTACTGAAAAATAAAATCCAGAAGCTGTATTTATTTTCAGCAAGCCTAAAAGGCTATGACTATTTGGCAAGCATAGACAATGGGAAAATTTCAGTCATGGATCTAATTAACGAGCAGATACTAAATGTACATACTTTCATCGAGCTTGATTTAGAAAAAGCACCGGTTAATGGCAGATACTTGATTTCTGGCAGTAACGGAGCGGGTAAATCCTCACTCCTAAAATATACGAAAAGTAAGTACCCTGATGCGTTATTTTTTGGCCCTAATATACAAGTAGGTGAAGATACCGTTCCGGGCTCAACTGGACAAAAGCAACTATATCAAATGGCATTACTGTCTAATATTAAACATCGCATTATTTTCTTAGATGAATGGGATGCGAATCTGGATGAGTCGAACACTCAAATTATCGATAAATTTCTGACTTCCTTGGCTGAAGATAATTTAATCATCGAAATCCGACACTAAGACGTAATACTGCTCGCTTAAGAGAAATGAGAGAGCCAATTAAAACATCATAGTTTAGCACAGAAATCTAACTATTGGATTCATTACCAGAATCCTAAACTTCAGAACGTATAATCACATCACTGTATACTGGAAAATCGCCTCGCAATTATCTGTACATCTGCCAAATATTTTCGTTAGGGATATGCAGGGGAGGATTCTTAATATCTCTTCCTTGAAAAAAACCTCCCTCCTCCCATAGATACCATCTCTTATCCTCATCGCATCCATTTATTATATTGTTCAGTCCATTTTGATTAGCACATCAAAACTATTTTTTCTCCAAATCAGCTCTCATATTTCTGCACAAACATAAAAACAGCCGAAAAAACCAACTAAAGATAAAAAAACCTTAATAAATACTGATCACTAAATATTCACCAAAGATAAAAATGAGTTGTTTAAACTATTAATTTAGTTAATTACTCTAACTATTTATAAATAATATTATATTGATAATAAATGTTAGCATTCAATAAGTTAACCATGTGAAATTAGATTAAAAAGAATTTATTATTAAGACGCACTTACAAACAGAACGTTATATGTACAGTTCCTAAATTGGAGATTTACTTCATGCGTTTTAATAAAACTACACAGGCTATTTTTCTTGGTCTGACTCTGTGCCAAGGTGCTGCTCAGGCTGCGCCTGTTCTTTCCTTAGACAATGCTCAAGCACAAAAAGTTGCTGCCCACAACAACTCTTGGGTTGAAGTCAACCCCACTATTTTCGAAAACAATATCCACACACTGCAAAAGAACCTGAATAAAGGCACCAAAATGTGTGCGATTCTGAAAGGCGATGCCTACGGTCATGGTATCGGCTTGCTGATGCCATCTGTCATTAAAACGGGCGTAACTTGTGTGGGCATTACCAGTAATGAAGAAGCCCGCATCGTGCGTGAGAGTGGCTTTAAAGGACAATTACTGCGTGTCCGCACTGCGGATATAAGTGAAATTGAAAGTACACTGGGCTATGACATGGAAGAAATGGTCGGTGATCTGGAACAGGCTCAAGCTGTTGATGCTCTCGCTAAAAAACATGGCAAACAAATTCGCGTTCATCTGGTACTGAACACCGGACTCATGAGCCGTAACGGTCTGGAAATGAAAACTGAGCAAGGTCAACAAGACGCACTGAAAATCGTTCAGTTACCTAACCTGAAACTGACCGGCATAATGAGCCACCATGCTATCAGCGATCTGAATGTAATCCGTTCGAGCATCAAGAACTTCACAGAACAAACTTCTTGGTTGATCAAAACCGCCAACCTGAAAAGAGATGAAATCACGCTGCACGCATCAAGCTCTTTTGCGTCCATGAGCATCCCAGAAGCACAATTTGATATGGTACGCGTTGGTAGTGCACTTTACGGCATTCTGACCGCCAGTCATCCAGAATACAAGCCGCTGATTGAAGTTAAAACCCGTGTTGCTTCTGTCAAGTCATACCCTAAAGGTAATGGTGTTAGCTACGACAACACTTACATCCTGAAACGTGATTCCAAACTCGCTAACCTGCCAGTTGGTTTCTCTGATGGCTTAAGTTCCAACATGTCAAACAAAGCCTATGTTCTGATCAATGGTCACCGTGCGCCAATTATTGGCAGCATTTCCATGAACACGGCGATGGTAGACGTTACTGACCTGCCTGACGTGAAGGCTGGCGATGAAGTTGTGATCTTCGGTAAACAAGGCAACGACGAAATCACTCAGTCTGACGTCCAGAAATGGAGCGGTATGCACGTTGTTGAGTTATCTTCCATCTGGGGAGAAACTAACCCAAAAATCGCGGTTACAGGCTCCTAATCAGTCGTTCCAAATGATATCGGGTTATTCTTCTGACCTGTATTAATAAGCTTTATCTCATTAACAACACAAAACAGTTCGTGATCATGATCTCTTTATTTTCACGACAGAACAGCCTAATATCATTTTAATCACTTCGAAAATAACACCCCCCTCCTTGCGATGCGGGGTGTTATTTTGTATTGAGTCTAATTTGGAGCGTGGTATGACAAAACCTAAAATTATTATCAACGAACTGGATGCCGAACGTTTAGATTCCTTGTTGGAACAACCTGCATTTGCTAACACCAGCATTGCAGTTGCCCTGAATGAAGAGCTGGATAGAGCGGAAATTGTGTCTCCACCCGACATTCCTGCCGATGTTGTCACGATGAACAGTGAAATTCGTTTTATTGATCTGGGCAGCAATGAAGAACGTGTCCGCACACTCGTCTATCCGGCATCCCTGAAAGACAGCACCAAACATCTGTCCGTTATGGCTCCTTTGGGTGCTGCACTTTTGGGTCTGAGAGTGAACGATGAAATCAGCTGGAAATTACCTAACGGCGAAAAGACACGAGTAAAAGTATTAGAAATAATTTATCAACCAGAAGCCGCAGGTGAATATCACCGCTAACTCACAGCCAGCCCGGTTACACCAAACTGGCTGTTGTTGATTGAGTATCCCTATTGACCGGCGATACTCATTTCCGACAGCAATACTGAACCACACTGAATATTACTGCGTGTTTCAGTGTCATTACCGATTGTCACCATATTCGCCCACATATCCTTCAAATTGCCTGCAATGGTGATCTCACTGACCGGGTATTGGATCTCACCGTTTTCAACCCAAAAACCGGATGCGCCGCGGGAATAGTCCCCAGTGACTGCACTAACGCCTTGACCCATCAGCTCAGTAACGAGCAGGCCGGTTCCCATTTCACGCAGCAAACCCGCAAAATCCAGTCCCTGACCTGCGATATGCCAGTTATGAATTCCGCCCGCATGGCCTGTATTCGTCATATCCAACTTACGGGCAGAATAGGAAGTCAGCAGCCACGTCTGCAAAATCCCATCTTTGATAATATCGCGTGGCGTTGTACGCACACCTTCACTGTCAAATGGTGTTGAAGCCAGCCCTCGCAACAAATGAGGCTGCTCTTCAATCGTCAGCCATGAAGGCAGAATCTGTTTGCCCAGACTATCCAACAAGAAAGAAGATTTACGATAGATACTGCTACCGCTGATCGCACCAACCAAATGACCGAATAATCCTGTTGCCACTTCCGCAGAAAAAATAACAGGCGCTTTCATCGTTGGCAGTTTACGCGCTCCCAGACGGGAAAGCGTACGACGGGCACACTCCTGCCCAACCCACTCAGGGGATTTCAACTCGTCAAAATGGCGACTTATGGTATAAGCATAATCGCGCTCCATGTTGCCATCTTGCTCAGCAATCACACAGCTCGACATTGAATGACGGCTTGAGCAATAGCTTTGCAGCATGCCATGGCTATTGCCAAATACCCGAATGCCATAATGGCTGTTGAAACTCCCCCCTTCGGTATTGGTAATGCGCTTATCTGCCTGCAATGAGGCTTGTTCAGCACGGGCCGCCAATTCAATGGCCGTATCTGCATCCAAGTCCGCAGGATGGAAAAGATCCAACTCCGGAGCCTCAAATGCCAACAGCTCTTTATCCGCAGGGCCTGCGTAAGGATCAGGAGACGTATAGCGAGCGATATCAATTGCAGCCTGAACAGTACGGGCGATTGCCTCTGGGCTGAGATCGGTTGAAGAAGCGCTGCCTTTGCGCTGCTGATGATAAACAGTGATTCCCAGTGCGCCATCGCTGTTAAATTCAACATTTTCGACTTCACTGAAACGCGTGCTGACGCTAATCCCAGTGGTTTTATTGACCGCAACTTCTGCGGCATCACAACCGGCTTTCGCTAATTCCAGAGCATGAGCGACTGCGTTTTCCAGTTGCTTACGTTGCTCTGCGATTTGTTGATTGGTAACTATCATTAATTAACCGTAATCCAATGAATTAAAGAGAGAATTCGTCAGAAAAAATGCCTCCGTCCGGCTCATGACATGAATGCCGGGTGGTAATCAGGCAATTTTCCCAGTTACAATACACAATATTAGGATGTTAACACCCACCGGACGATAGGTCATGCTCCAAAACACACCTTATCCGGCCTTTTTAGAAGGAAAACAATTATGGCAAAGCAGCCTGAAGATTGGCTCAACAATTATCCTGCTGAAGAGGAAGAAGAAGAGATAATCTGGGTCAGTAAAAGTGAAATCAAGCGGGATGCTGAAATACTGAAAAAATTAGGCACAGAGCTGGTTGAACTCAGCAAAAGCCAACTGGAGCGGATTCCACTGGATGAAGATTTGCTGGCAGCCATTGAACTGGCACAAAAAATCAAACGTGAAGGCCGCCGCCGTCAATTGCAGTTAATTGGAAAGCTACTGCGTGCCCGTGATCCTGAACCAATCACGATTGCGTTGGATAAACTGAAAAACCGTCACAACCAGCAAGTTGTTATTCTGCATAAACTGGAAGAGCTACGTGACAAACTCCTTGAAAGCGACGATGCGCTTGAAGAAGTCGTGGCGCTGTATCCACATACGGATCGCCAGCAACTTCGTACACTGGTCCGCAACGCCAAAAAAGAGAAGGCGGCCAACAAGCCACCGAAATCTTACCGCCAGATGTTCCAATACCTGAAAGAGTTATCGGAATCCGCTTAGTATTTTTTCCACCGCCATTTCGTTGAGGATTGGCGGTACTTCCTTCTATACCTTCCTCATTGTCATATCAGAACAGTTTAAGTTAACACTTTGGGCTAAATGCTACAGATAAGTAACGAAAAATGAGATAGCCTTTAATGATTTTCACCCTGTTCCCCCTACATCATGAAAATTTACATAAAGGATGTTTCAAATGCCGTTAGTCGTTATTCCTGATGATTATCAACATGCTACAAAACACCTTCAAGCTTTGTACCAGAACAGTGATTTTCAGGTAGTTTGTCTGGGTGCTCTTGACCGTGATCCTAAAGCAGAAGAATTATTATCCAAGGCTGATGCCCTGATATTGATCAGTGAAAGAACACTGATTGATGAGAAATTTTTGTCTAAAACTCCCCATTTAAAACTGATCAGCCAAACAGGAAAGGTGGCTTACAATATCGATCTGGCATTGTGCAAACAACGGGGCGTTGCCGTTGTTGAAGGTTTGGGTTCACCGATTGCCGCCGCCGAATTAACCTGGCTACTAATTCAAAGCTCCATACGCAGATTTGTGCCTTCTGTAGAAGCCATGAAAAAAGGCCACTGGCAGACTGAATTTGGCGATACCGTGGCAGGAAAAACACTTGGCATAGTCGGTTATGGCAAAATAGGCCAACTTGTTGCCAAGTATGCGCAAGCCTTTGACATGAAAGTACAGGTTTGGGGATCTTCCCGTGCTCAAGATCAAGCCCGTCAAGAGGGATTAATCGTTCCAGACTCGAGAGAAGCATTTTTCCAGACTTCAGATGTCATCACCTTACACCAACGGTTAGTCAAAGAAACCGCAGGGGGTATCACATTTGCTGATTTAACTAAAATGAAACCTACCGCAGTATTAGTAAATACAGCTCGCTCTGGATTGATAGAAGCCGGTGCATTGGAAAAAGCCCTCGATTCAGGAACGCCGGGTTTTGCCGCCTTGGATGTTTTTGATATTGAACCGATTTGGGATGCCAATCACTCTTTATTAAAGCGAGATAACGTACTGTGCAGCCCACATATTGGCTATGTCACCAAAAGCTGTTATGACATTTATTTCGAAAGCGCATTTAAAAATATTGAGCGTTATTTTTCTGGTGATGAAAGTTATGTGATTAATAAATAATTATCCGCAGATTTACATAATAAGCGTGACATTGTTAATCTGCGATATATTTATCTTTGAGCCTTGCCTCGAAGGTAATAACAATAAACTCCTGCAAGGTATTTGATTTCTTTTCCACATGGCTCCCCGCCTCCAGCAAGCGAGGAGTCTCAACAACAAGGTAAATCTTAATCCATCACATTAAACCGTAATTCCCCTTCCAGCTCTTCTTCTGCTTCTTCAAACAACAGCACCAATGCTGAAAAACGCACTTGTTTCTGTGACGTTAAATTGATGAAATTAATTTCAACCGGCAACTGAATCCCTCCCGTCACAGCATCCCACAGCGCATCCAAGTTAGCACCGAAATCATCCCCAAGATCAAAGCGCTCTTTAAATTCATCATAAAAAGTGCTCAAGTCCGGGATTTGGCTAAAGTCGAATTCCACCTTTTTCATATCATTACTCCAGCCGGGTAAAACTGTTGTAGTGATCAACCGTCAGATAAATAAGGCCATCATTAGAATAGAGCAACCTATCGCTGCCTCTGTGCCCACACCGATAATTCACATCGGCTTCAAACCAGTGACGGCCAGATTCTGTCGGCAGTTTATTCTCACGGTTGGCGAACCGATCACCGCCAATTGCCCGTCCCGGCAGAATTTCACATAAATTGCCTTCACGGGCATTCCAGCCAAGGCGACGGGCTTGTTTCTTTGTTATGTAATAGCCCGGTAATGTGTGATGCTGACGGAGATAGTCCGCAACACGGCTCTGTTCGGTCAGAACATCAATCTGCTGAGCAGGCGCCTTTTCTGAAGCTATTTTCTCCGAAGCTATTGTCTCTGAAACAATTGTCTCCGAAGCAATTGTATTCCGCTCTGTTGTATCCTTACCAAACGGCACAATTCCGTTGGCAAAGACGATATAGACAACCGCCAGAACCAATAATACAGCCGTTAATATGCTTTTTTTCATGATGACCTCAAGCTAT
>NZ_NITZ01000045.1 GCF_002632615.1 Xenorhabdus miraniensis | reverse complement strand
CCATAGCCTGTTCCACCTCGGAGCTGTTTTTGGGTGTGCACCAAAACTTTGCTCCTGGAACAGGCTTCTCGTCAACTTCTTATCCAGAATTCGGGTTAACTAAGTATTACTCATGTTCTTCATTTTCCTCTATTTCGTCAGGTTGTACCGAGCAAAAAATGACCCTAGCCATATCTAGCCATATCACGACAAACATCACATGTTACAATACCTTCATGAATCTCATTCATATCACCTCCATCATCCCCCTCTGAAAAATCAGACAGCCCACACAACGTTACTAAACCACTCAGCCAACCAGCTGGTAAGTGTTCTAAATTATCATCTTTGTATGTTATTACCCTTGCCATATTGACACCTATAATAAAAAATGGATTAAATGCCCCTGTTCAAGGGGCTACTTTTAACAATTCGAATTTGACATCCCACAGGTAGATGGGCATGTAATGTCAGCAGTTCTTGTTCTCAAATTTTGGCAGGTGATGGAATGTGGCACCACCCTTTATTTTGAGGAAGAGAAGAAAGTTATAATGACACAATATGGGCTACGGCTGTAGTATTAGATAGGCTCCCTTCTTACAAAGGAGGCCGTCACCATCATTTTCTAGCCGTGCATCAGATACTGAGACCACATAAGCTCAACGTAGGCCTCAGAGCACCCCTCCCACTCCACAGGGGGTGATAAGGGGCACACCGAGGTCATTTTCAGGCGTAGTATCGACCTTTGAGACATCAATGACGGTCATACTCAGCTCTCCTTCTCGCAATGAAATCGCGCAGGTAGCGAGCATTCGGGAAACCAAGGCTCCCCTGACTCATCAGGACATCATTCCAGTCAATTCCTTTCGCTCTGGGAGGGATCGGGAGTTTAGGCAGCAGAACGTACACACGAGTGCCGCGCTTCTCCAACTTGGCTTTCAGCATATTTGCTGACTTTTCACCAGTCACAGACTTATCTTTGTCAGCCCAGATCAGTACGGTATGAACACCTTCCGGAACCTCAAAGGACTCCATCAGGGTCGCATTGACCGTTGACCAAACCGGGATTTGAGTGACCCGATAAGCGGAAAGAGCTGTTTCCAACCCTTCTGCAACCCCCAGGATACCCTCAGTCGGTTCACCGAGGCGGATGGCCGCGCCATTGACGTCCAGACCTTCCGGAATGGGCACCATTTTCTTGGCGTTGCCGACCTTGGCTTTCTTACCGTTTTGGGTGAGATAGATGCGGTGGAGCGTTACCAGATTGCCCTCTATATCTCGGATAGCGCACACGATAGTCGGGAATTTCCCAACTTCGTTGCCATCTTCGTCATAGTAGGACATAGCCGGATTGAACCGCAGGCTGTCTGATTTTTCTACTTCATCAACCTTAAACAGGAGCTCGCGGTTTTTGAAGTACAGACGCATTGGCTCAGTCACATGACTGGAGAACGGCAAACACTCGTTCCATACCTTCTCAATTTTCTCACGGAAACGAGCACTGTAAGCGCGTTCACGCTCCATTCTTTTCTCCATTTCTTCCTGGAGCTCAAGCAGCCAAGGCTTGGGTTGTTCACGAAACATCGGAACAACCCCTTGCTCTGTTTGCACACCATATTCTTCAAGCAACTGGATGGTACGTTCGGTTGACAAGTGACGACCGGATTTATTGGTAGTACGCAATTTTAAGGCTGCGATCAGCTCGCAATAATGTTCTAACTCAGGTTGGGGCAGGACGCGGGGAATACCATGGTCGCACCGGTGAACCGAGCGTGGCTTAAGAGCAAAGTGAAGCGCCCGGTAAACCGTGGTAACGGAAACGCTGTACAGCTGCGCGATCGCCGCAATTTGTGTTGCTCGTTCCGGGCTTTTGGGCGGCAGGCGGTCTAGCCGTTGCCGTAATTGCAACAAGGAGTCGACAGGAATGGATTTACGCCGGCTGCCCATAGTTATCTAACACACGATAAACTGAGGCCCGGCCGATACCGAGTTGACGGGCAATCGCCGTGGCCCCCATTTTTTCAATCACATACAGGCGGTATACTTCTGCAGGATCAATGGATGATTTCCGTCCACGGTACACGCCACGCGCTTTTGCCGCCGCAATCCCTTCCAGCTGACGCTCACGGCGAAGGTTGGTTTCAAATTCAGCGAAGACACCCAGCATATCGAGGAAGGCTTTTCCGGCGGCCGTGCGTGTATCGACAGGTTGCTCTGTCGCCTTAAGGGTAATTCCCCGCTGATTTAAGGAATAAACAATATCCTGCAAGTCTTTGATGCTACGCGCCAGACGATCTATACGCGTGACAATAAGCGTATCGCCCGGACGCAAAAAATCCAGCAACAATTGCAGTTCATTCCGCCCATCCCGTCTGGTTCCGCTGGCTTTTTCGGCTCGGATGATTTCACAGCCGGCAGCACGAAGCATTTGTGACTGTAGGGCGAGATCCTGATCATTAGTTGATACGCGGGCATAGCCATAAAGTGCCATAATGGGGAAAGTGTCTCATTTATCTTTAGATGAATGAAACGTAGCATGTGGATGAGACAAAAACAACCCTAATAAGACACAAAATCTGTCTCATCGGATTGTCTTCTTGGGGTAGACCCAAGTGGGACGCCAAGTGCAGTAGTGGGGGGGAAATTTCATTTTCACTTAGTGTGGGTCGACAAAAGTTGATTGCGAGCCGCTACACTTATGGAGGCGGCTTAGCAGTTGACCTATCTAAACCAGAAGATGTCGTCTCAAACTTAGATAAGCTACCTCTTGAAATAGATCTGTTGATCAACAATGCAGGTGTTTATTTGGACAATCCTGCAGTGAAGAACTCGGAGGTGAATTCTCCAGCTATGTTTCAGACAACGCTAAATGTAAACCTAATTAGTCCTTTTTTCTTGGCTAATCACATTCTGGAGAACATGTTAGTTAATGATAAGGGGTTGATTGTGAATATAACCAGTGGACTGGGGCGGTTAGAAACCCCAAGATATGAATTTGGAAACTTCTACCGTACTTCGAAGCTGGCTCTCAATGGAATCACAATCTATCTTGCACAAAAGATAAACTCGGAAAGCACCAACAATGTAAAGGCGATATCTTATTGTCCAGGACTAGTTTGTACTGATATGGGACGCAGAGGAAAGTCTGTCGTTGCGGCTTCAAAGAGTCTGGTTGCCACGATAACAAACTTTGGTGATTTAAAGAACGGTTGTTTCTATCGAGAGGGTAAAGAATTGTCCTATGTGTCAAAGTGAAATTCGCACGAATAGTGGGAACAAAAACTTCAAGATTGCTGTGAAAACTGGTTTTCACCACAAAAAGGTTTTTGGTGGTCATGTAGAAAATGAGTCAATAGAACGGTTAATTTTGTTCGACAAATATCTAACCAGAAGTGGTTACTTTAAGAGAAAGTATTCACCAATTTTGGAGTACTCCACGACAGGTAATAGATTCGTTACACGGAAGTATGTTGATGGAGATCACTATAATTTTAGTACCAATCATCTTGAGGAATGCTTAGGTCTATTTGACGAGTTGTTGAAGGTGGACGTAATGTCTCCGCACAGCAGTGCAGTCAACGTTTGTAATGTAGGAGATTACATATCGGAATTAAGTATAGTGGAGCATCCAAAGCTGTCTAATTTAGTCGCAAGGGAACTTATAGAAAACCTCTTGAATTACTTGCAGGACAAAAGTTGTGAACTTAGCAGTCTATTGTCGATAAACCCCCACATTATTCACGGAGACATTCAGAGTCAAAACTTAGTTTTTAGTGAGGGAAAACTTGTTTCGGTCATAGACTGGGATGAGGTGAAGGCAGGTAGTTTTCCCTATGACATAGGAAAGTCATATTGGCAGCTCTGCAAAGTAGGACGGGGTAATTTTGAGTTATCTACTGTGCTAAGCAATGAGTACATAAGGCATTTTTTGAAACGTTTTACAGCTGAGCAGCTAAAACTAATCTTTTTGGTAGGTGCAACGTATTTTATTCCGAGTGTGCAGCAGGTTGCAAAGGTTAAGGAAAATGACAATCTACTCCACTGGTATATAGGGTGGGTAGCACATTTTTGGGGAGCGTTTCGCTCAAACATGAATCTAACAAGTAGGTTACTTAATAAATAGTATGAATATTGTTTTAAAGAAAAGCTCTAAAAGTGATGCTTGTCATCATGAGTTTGTTGAACGTAAGGGCGTTGGCCATCCTGATACTCTATCAGACTACATTGCAGAGACAGCATCACATAAGTATTCGAAGTACTGTATTTCGAAATTTGGAAAGGTCGCAAACCATTGGTTTGACAAAGTAATGATTATTGGTGGTGAGTCTGATATTTCGTATGGAGTTGGCAAGGTTTTAAAACCTTACACTGTAGTGTTTGCTGGGAAAGTAACTAACAAAGTTGGGTCATACAACATTCCCGTGAAACAGATTTTGCAGGAAGCCTGTTCAGAAATATTGGGTAAATATCTTACTGGCTTTGACTCTGAGCTGCACTTAGTCATTGAAAACAAGTTGGTCGACTATCAGGGAGCAGGCAGGAAGGCTAATCGCTATCAACCAGAATCTGAGAGCCAGTTACCAAGTATTAGTGACGTTTCTGAGCTTGTGTCAAATGATTGTAACTTAATCTCTGGCTACGCTCCATATAGTATTTTGGAAGGCATTGTTTTATTTGTAGAAAAGTATCTAACTAGCGCTGATTTCAAGGCAAAGCATCCCGACACTGGTTGACATAAAGGTCTTTGGTTCGCGTAAAGAGCAGGAATATAGAGTCATTGTCAATCTACCGTTCCTTGCGGCAAGTATTCGATCCAGGACTCATTATTTAGAAAGAAAGAGTTCTATCGCAGAAATTCTTCATAAGGAAATAACTAGGAATTTCTCTGATTTAGATGGGAATCGATTTGAACTAGATATAAATCCTCAGGACCGTGCTGGAGAACCGTACTTGACTGCATTAGGCTCTGCTGCAGATACAGGTGATGTAGGAGTTGTCGGGCGCGGGAATCGCCTAAATGGCCTGATAACACCGATGCGCCCGATGAGCATTGAAGCACCTTGTGGGAAAAATCCGATAGACCACACTGGGAAGATTTATGGCTACTTCTGTCATAAGTTGGCGAACCAGATCTATCAAGAGCTTGGCTCACCTTGTCAAGTTCATATCCAAACCTATAAAGGTAGTCCACTAAAGAAGCCAGATGATGTTCTTGTAATTATGGATTCTATTCCTGTTGACAACAATGCTGTCAAGAAATTGATCGAGACTGAGCTTTCTAACATTAGCAACTACATTAATGATTTTGTGACCACGAATGTAACTATGTGTTAAGGTGAACATGAAGAAAATATACTTAATTACGCACGGTGAAGCTACCCATGGTGTGAATAAACGTGTTGGAGGCTGGTTTGACTCTAGCCTCACTGAAAAAGGGCTTGAACAGGCACGACTGGTAAAGAAAAAACTGGTGGATTCAGGTGCTATCGATGATATCACAAAAGTCTATTCTTCGGACTTAAAACGTTGCCAGCAGACATCAAATGAGATTTTTTCAGGAACACAGCTACCTATAGTGTTTGATTCGCGATTGCGTGAAATGTCATTTGGGAAACATGAAGGAATGGACCAGGATGAACACAATAAACTCATTGTTCCAGCATCTCCGACAGGAGACCGAGAAAACCATAGGATATGTGAAGGGGCTGAGTCAAGGGGCGAGCTTTTTACCCGTGTAGAAAGTTTTATCCAAGATGTTTACGAAAAAAGCGATTCGTCGATTGCTGTAGTAACTCATGGCTTCTCTGCTTCCTTTGTTATTGCCGCATTCCAGAAACTCAAGCTTGACAGTAGTGGGTATGTTTCATACCGATTTGAGCAAGGGAAATACACAGTTCTCGTTGAGGATTATTTATTTAAGAATAGAACGTTGGCTTATCTCAATGTGTAACGAAACAATTAAAACATACCTTGTAGTTGGTGCAAACGAAGGGATTGGTCGGGCTATTGCTGATTTAATAGTCAGCAAGGGGCACAGACTAATAGCCTTTGATAAAAGCTACGACGAAATCCTAATTGAGCAGCATCCTAATGTAATAAAGGTCTGCTGTGATATCACTGACATTAGCTCGATTAGGAATGCAACCAGGATAGTTCGTGAAAAATGCGAGCAGCTAGACGGAATTGCAAATATAGCTGCTGATGTATACTTTGAAACTTTTTCCCGTGATTTCGAAGCGTGGGAGCGCTCGGTGATTGGCGGCCCAGCGGCATATTCGGTAATTGTTACTGAGCTAAGGAACCTGATGGGAACAGGTGCATCAATTGTAAATATGTCGTCAATCTCTGCTCATATTGCTCAAAAAGGGTATGGTACTTATTCGGCCTCAAAGGCTGCGGTTTCAGCATTGAGCAGAGCAATGGCCTTGGAGCTAGGTAGTAGTGGAATACGTGTTAATTCTATTAGTCCCGGAACTACATGGACTAAGAATAATGCCTATTACATAGGAGAAGAGTTCAACGTCGATCTAGAAGAAGCGAATCAACATCCTGAGCTAGGACAAATGCAGTTATTGGGTAGACTTGCAATGCCGAACGAGATTGCTGAGCCAATCTATTTTCTTTTGTCTGAGAAATCTAGCTTTATTACGGGGATCGACTTGATTGTGGATGGTGGATATACAACAAAATGAAGGTTTGGATAGTAGGAAGTCCCGGCTCCGGTAAGTCAACTATGTCAAGGAAAGTTGCCAGCGCTCTAGGCTGTAAGCACGTTGAATTGGATGCGATTGTATGGAATAAAGGTTGGACTAAATGTGATTTTTTGTCGGCAAATGCCGAAATCAACCAGTTGAACGAGAAACATAATTCAATTGTGTTCGATGGGGGGTATGATCAATTCCGCTCTACTCTCTATGAAGTCGTGGACGTGGTAATCCTAATGTCAGTCCCATTTCCTATATCTTTTTTTAGAGTACTTCGCAGATCAGTGAAACGAGTTCTCACTAAAGAGATGTTATGGAATGGAAACATTGAGACATTTGGAGGAATAACAAAAAAGGATGGGATGCTGCACTACGCATTTACTCAACGAAATAAGATTCGTAAAAAAAATAGAAGTATTTACAGTCATTTCGAAGGACGCAAGTTCATCGTGGCTAGTAAGTTAGATATATCGAACGTACTTGATGAACTATATGATAGATGACCTAATTTTGCCAGTTGAAAACTGGCCCAGTTACAAAGTACTGCATTATCCAGATGATGCTTTGATATCGAACTGCCCAGACGAGAATGAATTCGTATTAGTGCTTAAGCCCGAAAGTCTCACAGAACAAAAAAAGGCCGACTATGCCATTTCCTTGCTTAAAGAGCTATTAGTTCAGTATGGCGTTCAAGTCATGGGAATCTCGATGTTTGACAGCAGTTATGCGAAAAAACATAGGGTTTTCGAGAAACAGTACTCTACGCTGAACTTTTTGGCGAGGCGAGGTCTAGGTGAGGTTCCGTATGACTCTTCATTGCTAGAACCACATATCGAGGTGATGGGAGCGTACCGTTTTCTCTCAGAGCATGATTGGACTACAAAGCAACTTGAGGAGTTCTCTCACAGTAGAGACAACATTAAGCTAGGAAATGGTGCATATGTTACTTTGGTAGATGAGCTTGTAGAAAAACCAATATATGTGCTTAATCCATTTCATCCCTATCAATTGGAAAACTTCTACGCCGATGATAATCGATTTATGGTTTTTGCGTGTAGAAGGTAAACCTCCGGTGAACTCACCTTGCAAAACACCGTTAGTTTGTGCGGAGATTAATCAGGATGGGAAGGTATTGCTGCTGTATGGCAATAGTTCCTGTAGCCGGCTGTTCGGCCAGGTGGGTAATCGGGTCAAGACATCCCGTAACCAGATGAAGGGATCTAACTGATTGGCTTTGGCCGTCTCCAGCAGGCTCAGGATATCGGCCAGGCGTTGCCCCGCCCGCAGCGAACCCGCGAACAGCCAATTTTTTCGGCCCACCGCCACCGGTCTGATCGCATTCTCTGTCCGGTTATTGTCGATGGGCACAACGCCGTCATCCAGATAGGTCTGCAAGGCGGGCCACCGTTTCAGGGTATGGTCGATGGCCTTGCGGATACCGGAGTTAGGGATCGTACTTTGTTGTTTCAGTAACAGCCATTTCCTGAAGTCCTGCAACCGGGGTCGGGCATAACGCTGACGCCAGCGCCGTCGCTGTTCTGGCGGACGTGCCTGGATTAACCGCTCCAGTCTGTATAACTCGTGGATAGTCTCCAGTGCCACCGCCGCCAACGGACTCTGGTGGGATTCATACAGTTCAAAAAATTTCCGTCGGATATGCGCCCAGCAGCCGGCTTCCCGTCTGCCGTTTTCTTCGAACAAGGCCTGATAACCGGCATAACCATCCACAACCAGCGTGCCCTGCCAGCCTGCCAGTCTCGCCCTGGCATACCGTCCACTGCGGCCCGGCTGGCAGTCATACACCACCACCGGATGCCCGGCATCGGCGGCACTGACGTAGGTCCACAGATACCCTTTCTGGCTTTTTCCCTTTTCCGTATTGAGCAATAACAGCGGTGTCTCATCCGCCTGCAGCACTGCGTGGTGTAATAACGCCTGCCGGAGGGCGTCCGCCAGCGGTTTCAGCGCCGCGCCGACGGCGCCGAACCAGTCGGCCAGCGTACTGCCGGGAATATCGACGCCACTGCGCTGATAAATTTTCTGCGGGCGATAAAGCGGCAGGTGATCACACGCTTTTGCCAGCGTGATCTGAGCCAACAGCCCGGGGCCGGGCTGCCCTTTCTCGATCAGCTGAGGCGGCAACGATTTCGCGTGGACCGTTTCACAACACGGGCAGCTGTAGTGCGGCCGGATCGTGCGGTGAACCAGAAAACGAGCCGGCACATAATCCAGTCGCTCACTCACTTCGTCGCGTAAAAAACGCAGTGTCTGGCCGCAGTCAGGGCAGTGTTGATGGGGGAGTTCAAGACGGGTTTCCTGACGGGGCAGCGCAGGCGGTAAGGGGCGGCGTTTCGGGGAGCGCGGTGGCGCGTCACGATCGCCCGGCAACAAGGCCGTGAGCTGCTGTTCCAGATCGGCGGTATCGGCCGCCGTATCTTCGTCCGCCAACGTGCGTTGTTCGCCGTGGAACGCTTCCCGTTTACGCCCAAATCGCCAGCGCTGCGCCGCTTTCAGTGCTGCTTCCAGTACCTGGATGCGTTGTAATAGGGCGTGATTTTTGTCACGCTCATTTGATAAGTCCGTCAATAACCGCTGCGCGAGCTGGCGCAGGACATCCGGATCTTGTGTTATCAGGCTGGCGTTAATCTCCATGCCGACAGCATGGCATAACGCGCAAGCATAATCACGGGGCTGAATGAAACAACTGTGATCGCCATCACTCAGGTTTCCCAGCCGGATAACGGCAGCCCCGCCACCTGCTGCCAGTCGATCCCCTTAGTCAGCCAGGCGAACTGGGCGGCGGTGAGTGACCAGACGGTTTCGCCCTGGCGAGGCCAGGTAAAATGCCCCCGGTGTAGACGGCGTGTACAAAGCCAGACGCCGTGGCCATCCCACTGCAGCACTTTAATGCGCGAACGGGATTTATTGCAGAAGACCACTGCCGCGCCGGCTTCTCGGATCAGGTGCAAATGCCCGGCGGCGCGCTGTGTGAGGGTTTCGATGCCCTGACGCATATCCACAGGATCCCGGGCCAGCCAAATCGTTTTAGGGGTTAACATAACTTCAGCTCCGCCATAATCGCCGCCAGTTGGTCAGTCCGGCAGGTAATGGAGCAACGGGCCAGATTCAGGGTGACCATCGCCGTTGTGGAGAGCGGTGCTGACGTCACGATGGCGGGAATAAAGGAGGAAACCGGCGATTTATCCGGGGTGAGACGTGATTCATTGGCAATCCAGCGGGCGAGTGTTTTGGGGTTGAGATGGTGCAGTTGGGCATACTGTTTACGGGACAGCCCGCTGTCCCGCCAGTCGGCAATGTGTTGTTGCTGCTGTTCGCGGGGTGTGTAACGTAATGCGGGCATAGAAAACCTCGTTTCGGAAAGAACTGGGGGTTCAGCCTGCCGAAACGGAAACGCGCAAACAAGGTGAGTTCACCGGAGGTTTACAATTGAAACCCACCAAACGCCACTATTCCGCTGAATTTAAGCTGGAAGCGGTTCAACAAGTTATTCTCCATCAGCAGCGGGTTGTTAAGGTCGCCCACTCACTGGGAATTGATGCCAGCACCCTGGGAAAATGGGTTCGCCAATACCAGGCCGAAATGCAGGGAGTTACGCCTGTGGGCAAGGCACTGACGCCCGCACAACGCTAGATACAGGCATCAGAAAAACAGGTGAAACGCCTGGAAATGGAAAAAGAAATCCTAAAGCAGGCGGCCGTGCTGATGAGCGAGATGCGCCATGGCGCTATGCGTTGATCACACGGCTGAGTTCCCGATGGCCAATCACGGTATGCCAGGTGCTTCAGGTGTCACACAGTGCCTATTATGCCTGGCGACAACGCCCCATCGACACGGAACGGATGCAGTTACGCATTCGGGTGCGTGAACTGTATAACCGGTCACCTTTAAAATGAAAATGGCTATTACACAAAATCGGGTACAAGGTCGCCAGTGGATAAAAAATAGGATTTCATAATCTTGCTCTGGATTATTTAGGCGCTTACAATTGTTTCATATATTTTTTTCTTACCATGAAAACCGTTCAAGGCAGCGGTACTGCAATAAGCACCAAGATTATCACAATACAATACCCCCCGACTTTCACATATTCTTTTGATATTTTGATATAACCAAGCATGTCCAGTTGTGTGCAACTAGGGCCAAATACCTTACAAATTAATCCATCTGAACTATATTCAGAATCAGCATCACTATAAAATTCAAGTTCTGGTTCTTTTAATCGACGCAGCAAATAAAGCCCACCAATTTGAGAAACACCACAATTAATTACTACGTAAGGATTTGAAATATCAAGATTAAAGTCAAGAATAGCACAGCAAAGCCTGCCTGCACTTCCAATAATCGCCCTACCGCTTTCAAAGATTAAATCAACATTGGGAAGAGAACTTCCTGTAATCAATTTATTAATTGTAGAGCATAAAAAACTGTGGGGCACTTATGCGGTAAAGCAGTTAAAGCAGTCTAATCTGGCAACCTAAACCAGAGGGCTAACTTGGCGGAGAGCCACTTAACGGTATAAGTATTCATGGGTCATTAATAGGTAATAGCCCAGTTGAATTGCCCATTTTACAGACAAATAACTCAAGTGCCCCACAGTTTTTTATACTCTCTAGATACCTGCCGAGATAATCGCGCCCCCGATGCGGCGCTGGCCATACCCTATCGGAACGGGGTTGCCCTGTGCGATAGAGTTCACGGGACCACCAAAAGCATATGAGGGTTTATTGTCCGGATCTTCCCGTCGTGCCAGTCCGCCCGGCATGGGTGATAACATCTGCACCACGCCCCCCAGCATCATTCCGATACCGGACATCACCATTGGTGCCCCCCACGGGGTTGTCCACATAAACGCCCCGGCAACCACCATCACCGCACCGAGAATAGTCTGGAAAATACCCGCTTTTTTGCTGCCGATAATCATCGGGGCAATGCGGATATCGTCCTCACCGGAAAATGCCAGTTCATCCTGGCTGATATTGTGTTTGCCATTGAACACCGCAAAGGTTAACCCGCGCTCTCTGGCAGTCAGGAGAAACTTTTCAAAGCCGTCAATCAGGACAGATAATGCCCGGACAGCTTCCTGTGGTGAAGAGACTGCCAGTCGGTGCTCTCGCCCGAACAAAGCACCGAGTGCGCCGTATAAGCGTATTATTCGTAGTGTGTTCATGTCGTTACCTCCTGATACCTGACTGTTTTCATGGTTCTTTCCTGCCAATAACCACTATAAGACACGCGATTGCTAAGCTGCCCGTACATATGGTGTAACATCAATCCCTCGCCGATATACACCCCGGCATGATTAGGCTCATCGGCCTGCACCTGCATGATGATCACGTCACCTGTCTGTAATTCACCACTACACTCAACAAAACCCGCCGACGCATAGTTCGTCATATACAAGTTTTCGCCCCGGTTCCACCAGCCATCTGAGCGCGCGAAGTTGGGGATCTCAATACCACGCTCCAATTGATACCAGTCGCGCACAATGGAATAGCAGTCCCAAATGCCATGCACAAACGGGCGACCTAACAGGGGCTTGATACCCTCACTCGGTATCACTGTGCGAATATCCCCCTCCGGCCATGAGACGATCACCCACGGAACTTGTGACAGGTCACACTGGGCAATATCTAACTGACTGGGTTGTGTTGTCGCGTCCGGGTGACTGTGGACAATGGCGACAATCGTTCCTGCGTCTTCGGCGGCGGCGTAATCTTCGGGATGGAGGCTGAATTGTTCTGTCGGAGAAGGGGCGGTATTGCGGCAACGGATATATTGCTGCTTGCGACTATTTTGAATTACCAGACCACAGCATTCATTGGGGTATTCTGTTTGGGCGTGCTCTATGATGGATTGAATAATGTGTGGGCGCATGTAGGCTCCTCTATATAACAAAAAACCCGCCGAAGCAGGTTAAGTTATACTTAAATTAATTTCTTAGAATCGATAACCAACACCGATCATCCACGTACCAACCTTGAACTCACCGAGTTTTGCATATTCATATGATGCATCAATAGCCATATTTGGGATCGGGTTAACCTGTAAGCCAATACCGTAGGCGAGTTCAGTTTTACTTTCACTATATGAAAGTCCATTCACCCTGTTTTTGGCCTCCGCTTTACCATGAGCCGAACCAATTAAGCCATATGCACTTACATATTCATTGATACGGTACGCAGGGCCAGCGGTCAACGAGTAATAATCTAAATCAACAGTAGCCGTTTTGTATCCACCATAATAATATTCATATCCTTGGTGAGTGTATGCGAACGAACCGATCACACTCCAATCATTATCGAATTCATAACGATATTTGACGTTGAAGCCTTTTGGGTTTTCGTCTAGTTTATCGCCCGAAATCTTGACATGGCTCTGCGCATAGCCTGCTGAAATAGTGCTTTCGCCAGCGGCGTGTGCACTCATAGATAAAGCCGATACTCCTGCTACAACTAATGTTGCTAAAGCCAATTTTTTCATAAAAAACCTTAATGATTAAAAAAACACAAACAGTGTACAGAAATTATTTTTTTATCCTTTTGTGTTTCCTAGATAGTGTCGTCATAAAATATTTAACCAAAGAGCGAGACAACGAATCTGAACGGCAGCAAGAAATGAGGCACTCGTTTTGGCATAACGGGTCGCTATACCACGCCAACGTTTAAGAT
>NZ_NITZ01000044.1 GCF_002632615.1 Xenorhabdus miraniensis | reverse complement strand
ACATGATTGCGTCCATTTTTCAATTAATAATGAATATTATTTGTTTAATTTATTGATTTTAAAGTTAATTTAAAAATTAAAACTATTCATATCAAAAATACGTTTATCTAGTCAGTGCTAATCATTAACAATCACATATAGTCACGAATTTAAAGTTAATTTAATGAATTTTAAATTAATTTTTTTATTTTTTCGTTTTTAATAGTCAGTAACAGTCACAATCACTCACCTTGTGTCACAAGAAATATGTACATCTTGGTGTACATAAACTACATTAAAAGCTGTATTGTTTTTTGAGGAAGATGATATGGCTATTACTGATTCATGGCTTCGCTCTACCAATGGCAAGCCTCAAGAAAAATTGGTTACTAAATCAGATAGGGATGGCTTGTCTGTTCGTGTTACCCCTAAAGGGAAAATTATATTTCAGCTTAGATACCGCTGGAACGGCAAGGGGGATCGAATTGACATCGGAACCTATCCAGCAACCAGCTTAAAGGACGCTCGCGATTCCGTGCTTTTTTATCGCGGGGAGCTAGAACAGCATCGTAATCCAAAGATAGTTAAGCGAGTTCGTAAAGAATCTGCATTGAACGCAGTAACTATAGAAGGGCTTATACGTGAGTGGTGGAAAACAACAATGCAAGGATCAAGGGTTAAGGCGGGTGAAATTTTGCGTTCTTTCGAAATTTATGTTTTCCCCAAAATTGGTCAATTACCTCATGATGAGGTAACACTTCATGTCTGGCTTTCTTTAATTGAAGATATTACCAAACAATCACCTTCAATAGGTGCCCGTATATTGACGTACTCTAAGAAAGCGCATAAGTGGGCTGTTCGGCGAGGGTTGACTAGTGTTACTCCATTATCTGATGTGGGGTTAAGTGATTTAGGTGGGAAAGGGCCTGATACCGAGATTGATAATGATGTGGGTGAAAGGACATTAAGTGAAGAGGAACTGGTAGTTCTTTTTCGGATTATTAATTCTCCTAAATATAATCCACGGAACGCACTAATGGTAAAATTGTGCTTATTATTTGGATGTCGTATCGGTGAGTTGCTAAAGGCTAAAGTTAGTGATTTTGATTATGAAAAAAACATCTGGGTAATCCCTCCAGCGAATCATAAGACTGGAAGAAGAACTAAAAAAACTATTGTTAGACCAATCATCCCAGCAGCCAAGGAATTAATTGAGCAGGCAAAGAAACTAAATCGTGGTAGTGATTATCTGATTACCTTGCTTAATGGTGAACCTTTCTCGCAAGGCTCACACAAACATATAATTGCAAGACTTAATAAAAAGATGGCTCCTTATCTTGATTCTTGCGTCTCTTGGTCAATCCACGACTTACGCCGAACCATGCGCACAGGCATATCCGAACTGACCGCGCCTCATGTAGCCGAAATTATGGTAGGTCATAAACTGCCGGGAGTATGGCAGGTGTACGATAAGCACACCTACCTGAATGAACAGAGAGAGGCATATGAGCGCTGGTGGGATAAGCTGACTAAAATTGTTTCCCGGCTTCCCAGTCAAGAATGTCCTGCCACAGAAAATTAAGCTGGTCAGATAGGAATCTTGGTTTTGGGAAGCCCTGTCTTTTTTGCTTCCCATTGCCGCACCACAACCTTATCGTGTGTGGTGTTACACCATATCTACCCGCCAGTTCTTTTGTTTTGATATAGGGTGATTCACTCATCATTCGCCTCCTTTCTGATACCCGTTCCTCAAAATAACCTTCGCCACTTTCGCAGGTGTTGCCGTGTCACTCCAAGTCGCATCAAAAATGATGTTGTTCAGTTCTGTACTCAGAATGTCGTCCAAATTCTTTGGCCTTTCGGAGTAGGGCACCTCATCGGGCACCCCGTCCATAATGTCGATAATCAGTGTGGCTATTTCTGCTTCCTTCCGTTCTGGCTTGCGGTATCCTGCTTGCCAGATGGCATGGGTGATATCAGCAGGATCACCCCAGACCGAAGCGATTATTTGAGTGAGGTGGAATGAGTTATTGATCATGCTTCTCCACTCCTTCAAGTAACTGATACGCTGTAGTAATAATATCCATGTCGTTTTTCACGTTACTTTCTTTTCTTTGGGTGTGGGTTAACTTTGTTAATATTGTTTCCCTTAGAAATAACGCGAATAAAGCTCTCACAGGTAACAAAGGTTGTGCCGCAATTAATATTTTGACACTGGTTATAGCGCTCTTTTGTTTCTTCTGTTTGCCAGAAACTACTACGGGTATGAGAGTTAGTTTTACATATAGGGCATCTAAACATGTTATTACCTCATTAAGAATTATTGCTCGTTCTGCTTTTATTCACCGGTGTTATCTTCACTGCTGCCACTTTGGGTGCGGGTGGCAGAGGAGGGCAAACGCCCTCGTGAATGTGTTGATTACGTCTCATGCGGTGGATGTGCCGCCCTGAGTGATCCCTGCCATCGTCGATGTGGACTACCGTTCTGACCAGTTCGTCGGTAATGTCCACCATCTGGCGAGCTTCCTCAGTCACGTTCTGCCTCCAGTTCTCTTACCTTCTGTTCGGCAAGTTCGAAGATGCTTTCGTGCATCGGAAAAACCACAAAAACAGGGTTGCCGTAAATTCTGTTCGTAAAAGAACAGAAGAGGAATCGACAAGGTGTATTCATGCCAGAGGGTTCCATGAGCACCGAGCCTGATCCCTTAAACATCTGGGCGGGATAAGCCAGATATTTAGCTGCGAAGAGTGGCATCACGTTTTGTTTCTCTGTCGGGATAGCTTTATCCAGATCAGGGAAGTGACCTTTTATTATTTCCAGATGAGTCAGGCTAAAGGCCACCTCATCTTCCCCCAGGTGAATAGCCCTTGGTTCGTCACCAAGGAGAATTTCTGTGAAGCAGGCTTTTTCTGGAATATCACCACAGAACCGGATAATCAGATCGATATCAGTAGCATCGTCATCATCAAAGAAAGTGCCGCTCTCCTCTTTAAGCTCCATGCGTACCAGTACATGTTTGTTAGTCGCTTCAATATGTTTCCGGGTGATATGGATCCCCGATAACTGGGGGTGCTTTTCCGCTTGCTCTCCTTTGGCCACACAAACGAGAGCCGCACGCAACAAATCGGTATCGATGATCATGACTTCACCTCCGCACTTGAGCACAAGTCTATGTCAGCAATCGCGCTTTCGTTGAATCCCTCTGGCATGACAGAAAAGAGGGTATGGTTAGTTGATGTCAGCCGATCATCGGTAAATACTGCCTGCGATTTTTCGATAGCATCCATTGCATCATGGGCCTCCATAGAAATTCTCAGCGTATGGCGATGTCCACAGGGATAATCAGCCAAATAGGTCACAATGTATTTTGTCTTTTCCATTTCCATTCCCTCATTTCTTGCCAAACAGTTTTTTGAGATCCACGCCGTATACAGCCAGCCATGCTTCGGCAGGCCATGACTTCACACGCCCGTATCTGGGGTCGGGAACCTCTGTAGCTTCTAGGTTGTTTTCACGGCACCATTTGCGGAGTGGGGCGAACTTGTATTCCTTTTCATTTTCAGTGGCTCTATGCACACTGGTAATGGTTGCGTGCCTGGTGCTTTCGCCCAGACGTTCTTCCAGTTCCCGGCACTTGCGGGTAACCGCACCGAGTTTGCCGAGTGCTCTCGCTTCACGACTGCGGCTGATCTGTGATTTGGTGCGCTCCGCTTTGTCGGCTCTGGCTTTTTCTTCCAATCGGCCTTGTTCGGATTCGATAGCCATCTGTAAGACTTCGAGTTTTGATAGCTGAGGCAGACCAGCAGATTGTTGCTGAACAGCTGGAGTAGCTTCGCCGGACTCCAAGTCAAACCAACGGTCGATAATTGCGGCACGGCGCACAACGTCATAACCGGAGATCAGGACTTCAGTGTGTCGCCGATTGAGTAAGTATTCCCATGCATTGGCGTTCGATTTATCATACTGAATACAATTAACACCTTGATTTGTAAGGTAAAGCAAATCTGCTTTACGGATATAATCCTTATCTTCACCGCCGTACAAAGCGGATAGCATAGTGCGAATATCACGACACACATCTGCATGTTTCTTCCCCGTCAGCGCCGCAATTTCACGGCTGCTCATCATTGCTGTCTGGTTGATAGTGACTAATTCATTTTTCTTGCTCATATCTCTTTCTCAATGTGCAGTTGGTGACAAAGGTCTGGCTGTAATGAAGTTGAATCCATCGATAAATACGCCATCGATAAAATCACGCATCCATGTACTGCCTTTTTCTTTTTCATTCACTTCATTACCGAGGTAAAAACGCTGTAATGCGATATATTTCTCGACTGGGTTAGCCTCCAGAATCGTTTTTTCGATCTGGTGAATAAGCAATGTTTCAATAGCTTCGAAATTTATTTCAGCGGTGCAATTTTTATGGGTAAATATAAAATTGCCATTTTCAAGTCTTCCGAAACGCTCACCACATGAAACTAAGTATTCCCGTGCAACAATGGCTCTGCTTTGTTTTACTGAGAATTCAGCCCATTCCATTTTTTCCGCATCGGTTAATGGCGGGTGATTGGCTATCATTCTTTCTTCATCTAAAAGAAAAGTCGGACATTCGAATTTGCTTTTCTGCAAAGTGGCAATCATTTCTTTTATCATTGATTCTGTGTATTTCATTACCACCCCTCCTGTATTTTGATTTGCGCTTTCCGAACACACCGCAAATTATTCTTGGTGCATTCCTGTTCTTGCTTTTTGTCGTGAGATAATGAAAGTGCTTCACCCCATTTATTAGCAGCACGACGAAATAAGCCTTTCAGTTCTAAACTTCGTGCTAATTCTTTTGCCTGTTCATATGCAGTCATCATTTGCCGCCTGTTTATTCATATACCTTTTCAATACTGAAGCTATTCTCTTCTGGTTTTCTTTTTGGGCTCTTAATGTTCCTCGATAACTGTTATGCAATGAGTGTCTTTCTTCGTTATTCTCTTGGTGATATTGAGCCCATAATCGATGCTTAATATCAGCAGCTAAATATTTAGCTCTTCCCCAATATAAGGCTGCAAGGTCATAGTTTTCTTCTTTCTCTTTCTGGATGGCTTTGTTTGCAGCTGTTATATAATTTACATCTTCCATTTCTGACTCCTTATTTGTAATCGGTCTGAATTTGGCGTGAGCGAGTCCCCAGTGATGGCACTGTAATTAAATTTATCTTGTAATTTTTATTATTATTCTAATTCGGCTATTTGTATTTCTAACTCAGATATCGTTTCATGTAATGAATTAATTTCACTCATTGCTTTTGAATACTTTTTCTGTAGGGCTATCTTTTCTCTTTCTCGCCTGACATCGGCTTTCAGTTCTTCCAGAAGCTGAGCATGTCGCTCCATAAATTCGGGGCGCATCTCACCATCACGTAACTTAGTTGAGCCATCTTTCTGCTTAACTTTTTTGGTGGGAAAATTGCTTTCTTTGCCCTCTTTGTTAAATTGCTCTTGTGCCCGAACGTAAGCCAGTTTATTCAGTGCGCCTTTCTCGCTGAGATAAGCCTTGCTGGAACCGCGAACGACATAGACTTCACGAGGCTCAATAGTGATATCGTAGTCAGTTGCGCTTTCGATGGGTTTATTTATTGTCATGGTTATTATTCTCCACGAATTCGTGATATTTCTTGCAAGACATTATGATTAATTTCAGTTGCGATATTTAAAATATTGGCGTCATTCTCAGTTAAATGTCCAAACATCCAAAGAACTAAGAGTGATTGTAATTTTTCGGATAGCTTTTGAGTTTTTTCTAATTCATGACCTTTACTCTTCTGATTATTATTTACTTCGGCCACTTCCCTTAATTTTTCCGCCAATACTTTAGATTGACGATGAATACCACGAGACATTAAATAAGCGTCTGCCGTGTCTCCACAATCAATTTCAGCCATTAATGAAACTAATTGTGTTTCAATTTCTTCTGAAATTTCGACGGCTGCTTGTAGTTTATTTGACATATTCCACCCTGAGTTTATTATTTAAAGTTATTATTTAATGTATTCAGATCGTGATACTGACACATTGATAATCTATGCACGGCTCGTAATTTTAAATGAGTATCAGTATCCGCTTCTTCTTCAATTAACTTTAATAACGGACCCAATAAAGCCTGTATTTCTTCATTAATTTCTAGCGCGTTTTGTAAATAAGATTTATCACCAACGGATATTTTTATTTTGCTCATGTTATCCCACCTTGTTTTTCTCCAATTGGATGCGTTGATAAATTTCTTCACGATATACAGAAGTACCTTCGGGTGCTTGAACACCTATTTTAACCTGATTACCATTGATGCCTAATATAACTATTTCGATATTATCACCGACTCTTATTTTTTCTTGTCGGCGGCGGGTTAGGATTAACATTTGTGTTTCCTTTAGTTATGATTGGGTGTTTATTCGATATTTCCCATTTTTTTAGCCTTTTCACTTAGTAATTCAATAATTTGTTTGGCGATACCACTTGCTCGATCATTTCCTATTCTTTCTAAGATCATTACTGCCTCTAACATTGTGTGCAAGTCAAGGTAATCCTCTTTTGTAGTTATATTTTCAAACATGAGTCGCTCCATAATTAACTATTTGCCCTTGATATCCCATAACCTTTTCAACCTTAAATTGTAACTGCCGAATAGCCTCTTGATACGTATTAGCTGTAATGCGAGCGCGAACTCTCTTGTGGGCAATGGCAACTATAAACAAATGCACTTTCATAGGACACTCAAAACCAACCATTTTCAATTTCTCTGTGTTGTATGTCTTAGGAATATTTTAACGATACAATATGTACCAATACTGGTCAATACAAAATGTACCATTTTTTTAAATATGTGCGTTGAATAAAAAATGTAACGAAAGAGATTGCATCATCATCAGAATGGACAATAAAAAAGCCACCATTGGTGGCTTTATATATATGTAAAGAAAATTATGATCAGTATAACATTTTTCAGCGTTATGATTTACAGAGTAAAGTTCTTCTGCTAACGTGTTTTACTGCCTCTCTTCGCCAGCATTTCGGCAAAAATCGCATTAAAATGTGCCGACTTTGCCCTCAATTCGCGTAAAAAACGATCCGCTTCCTCTGATGGAAGGCTGTCAAACAAACTCAATAGTTCTTCGTGCTCTTTGGCTAGGGTGGGTTCGATACTAACGGCGTGAGGTGTTTGCTCTCCTAATGCGGAAACGGTGCCATCGGAGTTTAAGATAACCTGCTTAATTCCTATAAAATCTAGGATTGCAGCAATATCTTTAACTGATGGTTCCCTCCTTCCGTTTAACCAGTGGCCTATCGCACCTCGTGTCATGCCAAGGTGTTCAGCTAATTTGTCGTATGTGATGCCATCAACCTTCATTCGGTCTTTGGCCATATCAAACCAGTTCATATTCATACCTTAATTATACAAATCGTATCCATTTCATCAATAAACATATTGTATCTTAGTATTGCTATATTGGATACATTATGTATTATTTGGTCAGGAGGAGCGAAATGAACAAGATAAAAAAAATTAGAAGTGATTTAGGGATCACCCGAAAAGGGTTAGCTGAAATAGTAGGTTGTACCCCTGGTGCAATAGGACATTACGAGAACGGAAGGCGCACCCCTGATCTGGCTATATGTAGAACAATAGTTTCTGCTTTCAGAGAGCAAGGAATTGAGATCACGCTAGATGATGTGTTCCCACCACCTGAGAGGCTAGCTCATGAATAAGTTTCAGTCAGCCGTGGTTTATCTCATGGCGCTGGTGGTGCTCCGATCTGGGGTGCGTGGATGTGGTCTGTGGTGATGTAACGGAGCAATCTGTATGAGTATGAGTTTAATGGCCAAGGCAATGAGCATTAAGGTAGGTTCTCACCTGAGAAAGCTTGTGCTCATTAAGTTAGCCGACAATGCCAATGATAAAGGGGAATGCTGGCCCTCATATCAGCATATTGCAGATCACTGCGAATGCAGCAAAAGCGCAGTGCGAAGTCACATTGATGCCCTGATTAAGATGGGCTTGCTTATCAAGGAAAACCGGCTGGGTAATCACAACGGGAAAGGGAATGCCTCGAATGTCTATTACCTGAATTTATCTGCTGACCCTGTGTCACCAAAAAGCATACCCCCTGTGCCACCTGTTGGCAGCCCTATGCTATCTGCTGACACCCCTGTGCCGTCAGGTGACATACCCCCTATGCCGTCAGATGGCACCAGAACCAGTCACTCTTTTGAACCAGTCAATGAACCAGTCAAAGAACCTAATATACCCCTTACCCCTCAAGGGGCTGGGCAAGGAAAAAAAGCTAAATTCGATCCATTGACGGCCAAGCCAGATAACGTCAGTGCGGAGACCTGGGCAGACTGGGTGAAGTTCAGGCAGGAAATCAAAAAGCCCCTGACGGAAACGAGTTGCAGGCAGCAGGCTAAACAACTGGCGGAGTGCTCAGATCCCGACGGGGTGATTTGTACCTCCATCGCCAATAGCTGGCAGGGGTTATTTCCCGACAAGCCCAAACGGGCACAGCAAGCCAATACACACACGGGCTTTGAACACAAACACTACGAAGCGCACGGTGCGCACTGGACAAAGAATCTTTGATATTCAGGTGAGGTCATGGGGATAAATAATTTCGGAACACTGAACATCGCTCCTCGTTTTGCTCAGGCAACCTTCGATACCTATCAGCCGCAAAATCCAGAGGCGGAACGCAACCTGAAAACCTGTCAGGGCTATGTCCAGACATGGGCAGACCGCAAGGCTGGCGGGGAAGGGTTGATCCTGTGCGGGCGCCAGGGAACGGGAAAAACTCATCTGGCCGTGGCTGTTTGTCGTGAGATTGCCACCGAGGGGGGTGAAGACGTTTTTATTACCACGGCATCCCGCATCATTCGCGCTTTCCGTCGCTCATGGAACGGCGAAGGCGGCATGAGTGAATACGATACCCTGCAATTTTACAGTGAACGGGATTTACTGGTGATTGATGAAATTGGGGTGCAATACGGCACAGAATCCGAGCGCAACATTTTGTTTGAGGTGCTGAATAACCGCTATGAAGACCTGTTACCCACCATCCTGATAAGCAATTTGCCCGTGACCGAGCTGGCTCAATTCTTGGGTGACAGGACGCTGGATCGGTTGTTTCAGGGCGGCACGGTGTTGGCATTTGACTGGGAAAGCTACAGGAGGGAAACAGTATGAATGAGTATGATTTAGAAGTGGCCGTGCTTAGCGGCTTGCTGTCGGGCGGGGCCACACCGGATGCGTATGACGTGCTGGCAACCCTGCCAGACGAGGCGTTCAATTCCACTTACCTGCGTCGGGTATATAGGGAAATCAAAAAGCAGGCGCTGGGCAGTGCCATCATCGATCCCTTTTTCATTGCGGATGCGATGGGGGAGGAAAGGGGCACCCTGGCTAACTTACTGGAACTGGCTAACACCCCTGTCTGGCAGGCGAATTTGAAAGGCTATGCTGAGAAGGTCATGAGTTACTGGCGCGTGCGTCAGGTAACTGAACTCATTAGCCGCTACCAGAAAGATATTCAGGAATGCAGTAATCATACTCAGGCGGAAGAACTGATCGACGCCTTTGCCTCTCAGTTCAGCGGATTATCCCGGGGTGATGGCAGTTTACAGCCCGTTTCGATTGGCACGCTGCTTGATGGTTACGTCGAAACATTGGAATCCCGCAACCAGGGGAAAACAGGCATGGTCTTTACGGGGATCGCGCCACTGGATGAGATGACGGGCGGGTTTAATCCGACCGATCTGATATTGCTGGGCGGACGTCCAGGTATGGGAAAAACAGAGCTGGCCTTGTGCATGATTGACGGCATGACCCGTGATGGGGGCAGCGCATTGTTGTTTTCTATGGAAATGGCCGCTCAACAAATTGCTGAACGCATGGTGGCAGGATCGGCGCACATGCCAGTCTCCAAACTCAGGAACTGCGACTTGTATGATGAAGACTGGGGACGGATTGGGGACGCGCTCGGCTCGTTGATGGATCGGGATATCCATATACTGGATGCCAGTAACCTGAGTATCGAACAAATCTGCGCCATTAGTGAAACTCACAAGCGCCGCTATCCCAATCTGAGGGGGATTTTCGTGGACTATCTGGGACTGATTAAAAAGCCCAAAGCCGATCGTCACGATTTGGCGGTGGCTGAGATATCGAAAGCGCTCAAAGGGTTGGCTAAACGCCTGCATACCCCGGTCACCGCATTGAGTCAATTATCCAGGGATGTTGATAAACGTCCATTAAATCAGCGCCGTCCCGTTGCTGCTGACTTGCGTGATTCCGGCTCACTGGAGCAGGATGCGGATCGTATCATCTTTACCTATCGGGATGCGGTATACAACCCACTCAGCCCCGCCAAAAAATACGCTGAAATCATTCTGGATAAGAACCGTCACGGGGAAACCGGTACCGTCTATCAGGAATTCAGGCACGGACATTACCTGCCGACTGATCAGGTATCTGCCGCCGAAGTGTGCCGGATGCAGCAACAAGCCAAACAAAAAGAACGCCGTTATGCCAACAAGGCACTTTAATGACAGGGGAAAGCATGATGATGGACAACTTAACACACAAGACACTCTTTACTATCCCTGAGCCACGTTACAGTACGGCACTGGCAACCGTGAAGCCGTTACCTGTTCAGCGCAAGATCACCGGCAATAAACAGGTGGATGCTTACCTGTGGGTACTGGAGGTCATCAAAACCAATGAACCCGCCCACCTTGGGGCGGCAGAAACCGCGCTGAAGAAACTGAAAATTACCCCCAAGGAAGCTCAGAAAAAATATGCTGATTACCTGATGAAATCAGGTACAGCAGCTTTTCAGGTTGCCTTTGGCACGTTCAGCATGGATAACCCGCAGGGCTATATTGATCGGGCGAAAACGCAGATCAGCGATGCAGCGAAAGTCAGGGCAACCTTTGAAAGCTATGAAGCCGCACTGGAACTGACTAAGCCGGAAAAGTTAATGCTGGTGGGGGAATTGGCGGAAATCTACGAGGCGGGTTACTACTGGAACGAGAAAGAATTAGCAGAAGGCTGCATGCGCGGTGATCGGGTTAATGAAACCGATAAATTGCGCAAGGCCACGGCGAAAGGCTTTGCTGAGCAGCTTCCTGAACCGCATACCTTGTCTGATGTGGTGCGTGAGTTTCTTTACTGGGACTGGCTCTGTCAGATGCGCAATGTGGCTGATAAGGAACTTGATCCGGGCGGGTACGGTGATGAGCGATACTATATCTATGACCGGGAAGATTACCTTGAAAAGAAACTCGCCACCATTCAAGCCGTGAACCGTCAGGAAGCTATTGACGTCTGCAAATGGGTGCTGGAGGAAGAGCGCTTCCATGATCATGAACTGACCGACAAGATTATCCTCAATCTGGTGGGGGAGTGTGCGAATGCGTGATATTCAATTAGTGATGGAACGCTGGGGCGCATGGGCGGCTGATAACAGTGATGGCGTTTACTGGTCATCCATTGCGGCAGGGTTTAAGGGGCTGATCCCGAACCGGGTTAAGTCTCGCCCACAATGTTGTGATGATGATGCCATTATCATTTCCGGTTGCATGGCAAGACTGAACAAGAACAATAGCGAAGCCCATGATTTACTCTTCGATTATTACGTATTCGGTAAGACGTTTATGCAATTAGCGCAGGATCATGAATGTTCTGATACCCATATCGGGAAAAGGCTACAAAAGGCAGAGGGGGTTATTGAAGGTATGTTAATGATGCTGGATGTTTCACTGGAAATAGACAAATACGTCCAGTTAGAACCGCAGGGGATTAACGCACACCAATTATGCAGTAACTTTTGAAAATAGCTTTACGATCGTAAAAATGCTGCTATTGTGATAAGAGTGATAGCAATGTCACACAGCTTATCGAATTTTCAGACCTCGCTTTGGCGGGGTTTTTTTGCTTTCTGGGGGAATGAATGTCTGCACCAGTCACAGAATCCTTAGTTATCCGTCCTGCATCTGAACAGCCCACGCCTGATATGGATGGCAAAGAAGTGTTGGTCTGCAATCCTTGCGATGGCTGGCATATTGGCTATGTGCATTTTTGGGAAGGGGAATACGCTGGCATTTATCGATGGATAGGCGACGAGTTTGAACCCCGGTATTTCTATGTCGCATGGGCGCTATTACCCGATGGTTTGAAAATCAGTGATGCGTTCGAAGACCAGAAAGCCACACCGGAAGAAATGGATCGCTATTGGTTGGTAAGAGAGAAGCCGAGCGGTAAATAAACTATCAGCATCAAACTTCGAATTTACAACTCACTGAATCATGCACTCGACCAATAAACAGATTTTATAATGCACGACCATATTTTAATGTGTATTGATTCTGTCATGGGTTATTCAATTGAGATAAGAACCTGACCTAAGTAATATTAACTGGCTAGTTAGCAATAGGATGAAATGACCTTTAACGAATAATAAAGTGAGGGACTTATGTCTGACGTTAATAAGCTGGAAAATAAACAATGCCCGTTTGATCCTGAGCAATATAAAGTCAAAATTAATGACACAGTTGCACCTGTCGGCTCATACCCGTGGGCAATGATTCAAGTCTACTTAGGTAATAAATTATACCGTAGTGACTGGAATTTTCCTGTTGAATATATACGCCTTGCTGGTATACCTGATGGCGATCCTTATATTGAAAAATATACGCCAAACAATCCAGATCATTGGCAGCCAACACAAGAAGATATGTTGGCTTGTGATTGGAGCCTGATGGATTGCAAGTTGTCTTTTAATCTTATATCAGGAACTGAAACATCTAGTCATTTTGGGAATATAGGCTGGGGGTATATATCAGATAGCCTAGTTGGTTGGCCGCGTACTATGGGCGCTTTAAATATAACTTCAAATAATGAGATAGATATTACGGAAATATCTTCATTCAGTTGGGGTGAAAAAAGTAACACGCTTTATATTAATATATCCACCAAACAAGATGAGGATAGTTACCAAAAAGTAGGAGCTCTCTTCCAAAATAAAGAACTTCGGGTGGTGGTTAATAATGAGTCTTATAATCTTGGCAGGGCACAACTAGGACATCATGAGGGAAGTGGACCTTATGATTACGAATTTTCGTATCAAAATTCCGAGGCACAAAAGCTAGGTGCTTTACTGCAACAAATGCAAAAAACTGGGCAACCCCAAAACTTTTGCCTCGACTGGATTGATAAATAAATTACTCAAATCCACACACTGAATTCAAGGCTGCGCTCCGGCGTGGCCTTTTTGTTTTGTCATCATAAAGTCAGGAAACCAGAAATGAAAAAGTTAACAGTCACCCTTTTAGGTCTAAATGAGAATAACACTGCTGGTTCT